>NZ_JBFAJQ010000001.1:0-851119 GCF_040655315.1 Kribbella sp. NPDC050459
GTGGAAGCGCCGTAAGGTGTGGAGCTGACTGGTACTAATAGGCCGAGGGCTTGTCACACACACCACACCTAGGGTGTGGAGTGTCCAAAGATTTGTTGGTCGCAAGCCTGCGCTGCAAAGTAACGATGTTCGCGTTCACTGTACGGTTCCCGGAATACGGTCAAACCCAGCAACCAAACCCCACCTGGGGTTTGTGGCTCGAGTGGTTTGATTGATATTTCTATAGAGTTTCGGTGGCCATAGCGTCGGGGAAACACCCAGTCTCCATTCCGAACCTGGAAGTTAAGCCCGCCAGCGCCGATGGTACTGCGACCGGGAGGTCGTGGGAGAGTAGGACGCCGCCGGACATTCACACTGTTAAGGGCCACCCCACACCGGGGTGGCCCTTAACATTTTGCACAGACGGCAGTTGGCCTTTTGCAGTCAGTCGGCTGTGCAGACAGATGGCCGTGCAGGGAGTTGGCCGTGCAGGGAGTTGGCCGTGCAGACACGTGGCTGCGCCGGCACGTGCCGCCGCGGGTATCAGCGCGCGGCATCTGGCTGCAGGTGCATGACCTCTCAGCTCCGCACGCCGGTGAGCCGGCCGCTCGCACACATCCGCTCACGCGCATTCTGCTCGCGCACTGACCAGACACGACACAGCACCCCGGCCCGCCGCGCCACAACCCGCCTGCCGGCACCACGTTCCTGCCTTGTGTAACGGTCGAGCCCGCGCCTCGTACAGGTGCGCTCACGCGCCGACCATGTACGACGCAGCCGCCGTGCCCGTCGCGCCACAACCCGGCAACCCCACGCACCTGCCTCGTACGACGTCGACCCGGCGGCTCGTACGCCTGCGCTCACGCGTCGTCGACGTACAGCGGCCGTGCCCGTCGTCACACAGCACGACGTTCCTACCTCGCCTTCCACGCTCGAGCCAGCGCCTCGTACACACGCGCGCACGCGCCGACCCAGGTACGACGCAGCCGCCGTGCCCGTCGCGCCACAACCCGGCAGCACCACGCACCTGCCTCGTACGACGTCGACCCGGTGCCTCGTACACGCCGCGCACGCGTGGACCCGGTACGCCGCAGCGGCCGCCCCGTCGTCCCCAGCACGACGTTCCTACCTCGCCCCACACCCGAGCCAGCGGCTCGTACGCACGCGCACGCGCTGACCACGTACGCCGCCGCGGGCGTGCCCGTCGCGCCACAACCTGCCAGCACCACGTACCTGCCTCGTACGACGGTCGACCCGGCGGCTCGTACGCCTGCGTTCACGCGTCGACGACGTACGGCGCACAGCGGCCGCGCCTGTCGTTGCCCGTCGTCCATGGCAAGCACGGCAGTGGGACCTTCCTGCTGGCGCATGACCTTCCTGCCTCGGGCGACGGTCTAGCCTGCGGTTCGTACACATGCGCTCGCGGGTCGACCACGCGGCGCCCGTCGTGCTGCAGCGCGGCCGCTGGACCTTGCTGGCTCGCATGGCGTCGAGTTGGCCACTCATACGGATCTGCTCGCGGGCTGCGCGCGGACCCGCGAGCGCAGTTGGCTAGATGCTCCTACGGGCCTGTTCCTTGCGCGGTGGGAGGTTGAATGGCGAGCCTGCTTGGCGGAAGTGCCTGTGTACGGCCCTGTTCATGCACGGCCAGAGCGTCCATGGCGGGCTCGGTATGTCGGCTATGTACGGCGAGGCGCGTCCGGCGGGGTATGCGTGGCGGGGCCTGTCTGTGCGGGGCCCGATCCCGCGTGGCCGGAGCATGGGCGGTCGTAGTAGGCGCGGCTGGAGAACAGGTGCCGTACGGCGAGTCGGCCGGGCATGTGTGGCAGGCGATGGGATCTGCGCGATCCGTTCGCGGGGTGGCTTGGTCGTGTGTGGACGGCGTCGTTCCCGGCGGAATCGGCTGGCGGGGTGAGCGTGGTCGGCGGCGTTGCTGGCCTTCCTGGTCGGAGGGTGGCTGAAGGGTATGTGGGCTGTTCGCGGTGTGCGGTGGCTTTGAGGGGCCGGAGTGTGTACTGCCGGAGTGGGCGCGGTGCGCGGTCGGATCTGCGTGGTCCGTTCGTGCGTGCCGTGGGCGCGTACGGAGGGCGGAGCGCGGCCGGGCTGGCGCGAGTTGTTCCCGGGTGGTGCGGGGGCGCGGTCATCGGCTGGTTGTGATGTGTGGTGGGCTCGGGGTGGTGAGGGGTCTGGGATGCTGTGGGGGTGGAGTATGTGTCCAGGGTGCCGCGGTCGCCGTTGGATGGGGTGATTGACGACCTTTACTACCTGGAGGGGGCGGCGCCGTACGCTCGGTTGACGTTGCCGGCGGCGCCGGTGGGGCTGCTTGTTGTCAATCTTGGGGCGGCGTTTCACGTCCGCGGTGGGGGCGATGTCGCGATGGGCGAGTACGCCGATGGGTGCGTGGTTACCGTGCCTACCCGGGCGTGGGACTTCGGGTACCCGCCGCAGACGCGGTCTGTCGGGGTGCATTTCAAGCCTTGGGGGCTGGCGCCGTTTCTGGCGATGCCTGCGGCCGAGCTGTGTGATCGGCCGGTGACGGTGGAACAGGTTTGGGGGCGGTCCGCGGTTGCTGAGCTGCGAGACCGGCTGGTCGCGGCGGGGCGACCGGACGAGATGTTGACGGTGCTCGAAGAGGAGTTGATGCGGCGGTTTTGCGAGACCGCCGGCCTGGGGCTGGTTCGCCATACGAGCAACGTGATCGCGGCGACCGGCGGGGCGGGGGCTGTTGGCGGTCTGAGTGAGGCAGTTGGTGTCAGTAGTACTCATCTGGCGCAGCGGTTCAAGGAAGTCATCGGGGTCACGCCGAAGCGGCTGGCCCGCACCCACCGCTTCGCGGCCGCGGTGCTGTCGATCAACCCCGCCGAACCGATCGACTGGAGCGATCTCGCCGCCGGCGCGGGCTACTTCGACCAGGCCCACTTCGGTCACGAGTTTCAGGCATTCACCGGGCTCACGCCGACCCGGTACATCGAAGTCCGGTGGCAGTTCCTGCGCGAACATCCCGGCCACACGCTGGACGGCTGGCCGCTTCCGGCCGATTGATTTCTTACAAGAGCGACGGCTCGCGAGACGCTAGTTTGGGCGGCACCCCACAGCGGAGGAGGGCCCGATGGGCAAGGTGGTCATGTATGCCTCGGTATCGGTCGACGGTTTCATAGCCGACGAGAACGACCAGCCCGGCCCGCTGTTCGACTGGTTGCTCAGCGGTGACGTGCCGTTGGACGACGGCGGTGTCGTGAAGGTGTCGCAGGCGTCCTACGACTACGTCCGGCCGTACTGGGACCAGATCGGGGTGACAGTCGCCGGTCGCCACGTGTTCGACATAACGGACGGCTGGGACGGGAAGCCTCCGAGCGGGATCGACCATGTGGTGGTCGTGACGCACCGGCCGGCGCCCGAGGGCTGGGACCCCAACGCGCCGTTCCACTTTGTCGACGGCGTCGAGGCGGCCGTGGCCAAGGCTCAAGAGCTTGCGGGTGAGCGCATCGTCGAGGTCGCCGCCGGTGAGGTCGGTGGCCAGGCGCTTGCCGCCGGTCTGGTCGACGAGGTGCGCATGGACGTCGTACCCGTGGTGTTCGGGTCCGGCAAGCGCTACTTCGGGTCGGTCCAGGGGCAGCACCTGTTGGAGGATCCTGAGGCGATGATTCAGGGCAGCCGGGTGCTTCACCTGCGCTATCCGGTACGCCACTGACCGGCCGCGCCGGCCCGAAAGGCCAAGATCGCCCGCGGGGTCCTTGGAGGGTTCGGACGCTGCGGGTGCTCGCAGGGGACGACTGCACGTGCTGTTCGCAGCGGCTCGGGTCGACCGCCGAGATCATGAAGTACTCGTGGATCGAGTCGGCCGAGGCCGCGGAGCTCGCCGGGAAGGCGGTCGGCGCCGGGGCGAAGCGGGTCTGTCTGGTGGCGAGTGGCCGTGGTCCGGGCGACCGGGACATGCGGCGGGTGGAGAGCACGATCGGTGCGATCAAGGCCGAGCCTCCGCAGGTAGAGGTCTGCGTGTGCGTCGGGCTGCTGAAGGACGGGCAGGCCGAGCGGCTGCCGCGACGCCAGCGCGTACAGCCACAACCTGAACACGAGCGAGGAGCGGTACGGCGAGATCTGTACGACGCACACCTTTGCGGACCGGGTGGACACGGTACGGCGGGCGGCGCGTGGCGGACTGTCGCCGTGTTCGGGCGCGATCCTCGGGATGGGCGAGACGGACGAGGAGATCGTCGATCTGGCGTTCGCGCTCCGGCAGCTGGATCCGGACTCGGTGCCGGTGAACTTCCTGATCCCGTTCGCGGGGACGCCGCTCGAGGGGCGCTGGGAGCTGACGCCGGATCGGTGCCTGCGGATCCTGGCGCGGTTCTGCTTCCCCGACGTCGAGGTCCGGCTGGCGGGTGGGCGGGAGATTCATCTGCGCGGGATGCAGGTGCTGGCGTTGCATGTGGCGAACTCGATCTTCCTGGGTCTGGAGGAGTCGATGTTGCCCGCAGCACGGCACGATCTGGTGACGTTGCGACATCGTGGCGCGGGCAGTCCCGCTGCGGCCGAATAGGCTCTGCAGATGGCTGGGATGGTGTTGATCGTGGGATTGCCGGGCGCAGGCAAGACGTCGTTGGCGCGACGGCTCGAGGAGGAGCGGAAGGCTCTGCGGTTGACGCCGGACGAGTGGATGGACGCGCTGTTCCACACGAACGAGTTCGAAGGGCGGCGCTGGGTGCTGGAGTCCGAGCTGTTCTGGGGCGTCGCGGCGAGGGCGCTGGAGCTCGAGGCGAACGTGATCCTCGACTACGGCTGCTGGTCGAGGGAGGAGCGGGACCTGTTCCGGACCCGGGCGCAGGATCTCGGCGCGAGCGCGGAGATCATCGTCCTCGATCTGCCGTTCGAGGTGCTGTGGGAGCGTCTCGAGCGGCGCAACGCGAATCTGCGCGCCGGGACGTTCGCGATCAACCGGGAGGAACTCACCGAGTGGAGCGGCAGGTTCGAGCTGCCGACAGCCGACGAGCTCAAGAACTGGGACCGGCACCTCGTGGTGACGGAGTAGCTATTCCTCAGGGGCGATGCCGACGAGTGCGGCCGCGGCGCAGATGTGTACCGGCGTCAGGTCGTCGGGGGAGACGGGCGCCTGCAGCAGGGTGCCGCGCTCGTACGGCGTGAGCGTGATGTCGATGCCCGGCGCGCCGGCCACCATGCCGCGCACGTACGTGAGCCAGCCCATCATCGGGATGCCGCGCCGGAACACCCCGGCGGCCGCGGCGAGCTCGGTGTCGGCGATACTCGCCCACTGCGGCTCCCAGATCGTGACGACCGCACGTAGCACCTGGGCGAAACGCTCCGACTGCTGCAACGCGTCCTCGTCGCTCCAGTGCAGCGTGAGCTGATCCGAGACGGTCGTCATCGTGCCGCCCATCGACAGGTCGAACAGCCACGGCAGCTCGCCGGTGCTCTGCAGATGCAACCGGGTCGTGCTCGTACCGTTCGCGAGGACCTTCGTCGTGGCCTCGACCATCTCCTGCAACGGCGTCGAACCGTCGGCCTCGAGGACGTGGTATCCCCAGCGCTCGTCCTGCGTCCAGTTGTGGACGTCGGGGAACGCCACCGCTACCGCGGTCAGGGTGCGGCCGACGCGGAGCGCGCGGTGCTCGACGGACTCGTCACGATGCGGCCATTGGGCGCGCAACAGCCACGATGCCATTCACGCCCTCCGATCGTGAGGCGGCCGACCCGGCGCAGGCGAGGCCGTACCGGATGCTGATGCGGTGCCGAACGGTGACACAGTGCCGGGCGGTGACACAATGCCGGATGCAGGTGACGGTACGCCGCCATACGACCGCTTGACCAGAGCTCCGCCTACTCGGTGTGAGCAGACGCGGCGCCTCTCCGGAACAGTCACCGGAACAGTCTGCTGCACCCCTTGGTGCAGGGGCAGCACCGGGGTCCGATTTTGGTAACCTCACAGCGAAATCTGGACAAGTGTCAAGCTCAGCCCGCCGGAGTCGCCGCCACCAGCGCCCCGAGAGCGCTCGCCTGCGTGCGCCAATCACGCGCTCCGCCGCCCGTCCAGCGTTGACCGAGACGATTCAGCGAGTCCCGGTCGTTCTGCCAGATGGAGTCGGCCTGCCGCTGGGCATAGGTCCGGTACGACGCGTCGCCGGTCGAGTCCGCCAGGTCCATCAGGTACCGCATGAAGATGCCCTTGAACTGTTTCTGGTTGTCGTCGCAGGTGCCGCCGGGGTCGCAGCTCTCCGTGAGAATGCCGCCCGGGCTGAGCGAGGACATGGCCGCGTCCCCGAGCCGACGGGCTGTCGCGAGGAGGGCACTGTCGCCGGTCGCCCGCCAGAGCTCGAGCGCACCGCCGATCGCCAGGCCCTGGTTGTACGTCCACACGGTCTGGCCGTTGTTCGTGCACGCACCGGTGATGCCGTCGTTGACAAGGTTCGACGAGTTGATCATCCCGCTGCCGACGAACCAGTTCCACGCGGTGGTGGCCCGCTGCAACCACACCGTGTCGCCGGCCAGCCGGTTGTGCAGTGCCGCGGTCAGCCGGATGTACAGGCCGTTCGTCACCGCGTTCTTATACGTGCGCTCGCGGTCCCACCAGACTCCGCCGCCGCACGTCCCCGTGTCCCAATAGCCTTCGACGTAGTTGGCGATGGTGACAGCCATGTCCAGATATCGACGGTCGCCGGTCAGGTCGTACGCCTCGATCCACGCGAGGCCCCACCATTCGGTGTCGTCGATCGCGCGACTGATGAAGTTCCCCTCCAAGGCGTCACCGCTCTTCTCGCCCGCCGGAAACACGCCCTTGTCCTTCTCGAACACCTCGTTCACGATCCAGCGCAGATCGGTACGACGGGTGCGCTGCTGGTAATCCATCAGCGCGGTGAACGCCACCGCGGAGTTCCACCAGCTCGACAGCCACCACGCCGTGTGCGGCTGGTACGAGTACATCAACGCGTCGGCCGCCGCGCCGGGCCGATCGGTCGCCGGCCGCGCCCACGCCGTACAGCTGCCGTTCTGGCCTTCGACGGCTCGGCCGCACGCGCGGACCGCGCCGCCGTACAGCTTCGAGAGTGGATCGGCAGTGGCGTAGAGGCGGGTTGCGGTGGACGAGCCGGACGTGACGCTCGTGCGACCGAGTGACGAGCCGCCGGGCCAGGACGCGCCTTCGTTCCACGAGCGATCCAGCCAGATCTCGTCGCCGGCGGCGCCGTTCTCGATCACGCCCCACGCCATCCCGCGATTGTCGATATGCAGCGAGATGCGCCGGTTGGACAGCGTGGTCGACGGCACCGGCTGGTTGTCGCCGGACGGGCCGGTGCTGCCGTCACACGCCGCCGCGCAGACCGCGGTGTGAACCCACGCGGTGCAGTCGACGCCCGCCGCGTCGCCGCAGGCGCGGATCAGGCCGCGCCGATGCCCGGCCGGATCGGCGAGGTTGTACATGAGCGTGCGCGTGCCGGTCCACCCCGACGGGATCGAGGCCTTGCCGAGCAGACCGTCCCAGGTCGCGCCGCCGTCCCAGCTGCGGTCCAGCCAGACCGCGTCGTTGGTCGTCCCGCCGTCGATGCTGCCCCACGCCATCGCGTCCTTGTCGGACGCGTGCAGTACGACGTGACGCCCGTTGATCAGCTTCTCCGGTACGGGGAACGTCTCCTCCTGTGCCTTCGACGGATCGAGTGTGTCGCAGGAGACCGAGCAGACCTGCGCGGCCAGTGGTTGCTGCGCGTCAGCCGGAAGAGCGGGTGTCAGCACGAGGGCAAGTGTCAGCAGGATGCGCATAGTCAGCCTCCGAGTCCGGGCTGGTCGGCCCACGTCGTGTCGGCGTCGTACGAGCCGCCGCCGTCCCACGCGTTCGCGCCGCCGACGGTGGCGATGTAGACCAGCTCGCTCGCGTGCCGGACGTAGTACGTCGGGTAGTTGATCGACTGCAGTGACACATTGCCTGCACCGCCGGCGCGTGGAGGCTGCGCACAGAACGTGGCGTCCTTGCGGAAGGTGTCCGTCCCGTCGTTCGACGCCTTCTGCAGCCGGTAGTTGCTGTGCCGGAGGTACTGGCCGGGGAAGTTGACCGACTCGAGCGAGTAGCAACTGCTCTCGGCCAGACCGGCGCGGATCACGAAGCTCGCGTCCTGCCGGTCCGTGAGCGACGAGCCGGCGGTGATCACGTCGGTCCGCGCCAGCCCGTCGCGGTGCCGGAGTACGCGATCGGTGTACCCGGCCGTCGTCACACGGAACGTGCGGGCCTGGCCGACCGCGAGGTCCGCGCCGCTGCGCCACCAGGCGGGGACGAGATTCCAAGTCGCGTCGTCGCGGTACGAGCCGCCGGTGTCGGTGTCCAGCCAGACCTCGGCGTTGCGGTGGCGAAGGTAGTACCCGGGCCGGGCGGCCGACTCCAGCGACGTACCGCCGCCGCTCAGGCCAGGGCGCGTGCAGAACGTGGCGTCGGCTGCGACGGGATTGGCTTCCTTGTAGATCCGCAGATCGCGCTGGCGCAGGTACTGGCCAGGATAGTTACGCGACTCGAAGGAGTAGCAGCTGCTGTTGGACAGTCCGGGCCGGACCCAGAAGGTCGCGTCCTGCTTGAGCGTCTGGTTGCTGCCGGCATCGACCACCTCGGTGTTCGCCACGCCGTCGATGTGCCTCAGATAGCGGTTCGTGTACGTCGGGGTGGTGACCCGGAACGAGACCAGCTTGCCGAGCGGAAGCGTCGTGCCGTTGGCGGCGGCAAACACCTGCTGGTTGACCGCCCGCACGCGCGCGAAGTCCATCTTCCGCACCTGGCGGTCGTAGGTGTAGAACCCGTTGATCTCGTCCTCGACGTCGGTCGGCTCGGTGTAGACCGAACCGGACAGACCCGATCCGGTGATCAGGTCCGGCAGCTGGCTCATGATCTGCACGTACCTGGTGGTCAGCGCGTCGCTCGTGGGCAGCATCTCGTACGCGAAGCTGTTGCCGCTCGGCCACTCGTGCCCGGCCACGTGCAGGCCGAGCCCGCCGTACTCACCGAGCTGCAGGACGCGCGTCGTCGACGGTGCTCGCGCGACGCCCGGCCCGACGTACAGGTGGTCGTCGATGATGTCGCCGTTGCCGGGATCCGGATCGGAGTCGCAGCAGTTCGAGCCGGAGTTGTGGTTGACCAGGCGGCTCGGGTCGAGGCTCTTCACGAGGTCGGCGATCCGCCCGGCCTGGAACTCGCCCCAGCCTTCGTTGAACGGGATCCACTGCACGATCGACGTGATCTGCTTGTGGTTGTCGACCATCCGCCGCAGCTCGGACTCGTACCGTGCCTCGCCGATCGTCGAGGCGTTGCGGCCGGCAACCAGGGACGGCATGTCCTGCCACACCATCAGCCCGAGCTTGTCCGCCCAGTAGAACCAGCGGGCCGACTCGACCTTGATGTGCTTGCGGACCATGTTGAAGCCGAGCGCCTTCTGCTGCTCGAGGTCGAACCGCAAGGCCTCGTCGGTCGGCGCGGTGTAGAGACCATCCGGCCAGAACCCCTGGTCGAGCGTGCCGAGCGCGTAGACGAACTTGCCGTTGAGCGTCGGCCGCAGGAAGCCGCCGAGCATCGCCTTGCTGACGGAGCGCATCCCGAAATACCCGCCGACGGAGTCGTTGCCCATCGTCACGCGCAGGTCGTACAGGAACGGGTCGTCGGGCGACCACAGGCGCGCGTTCGGTACGGCGATCCGGAACTGCGTGCCGCTGACGCCGTCGGCCTCGCCCACGACTTGACCGCCGGACAGCACCTGCGCGTGGACGGATTGTCCTGGCGAGGAGCCTTGCACGGTGAGATCCAGGCCGCCCGCCGCGACGTTCGGGATCGTGTCGAGCCGGGTGATCCAGGTGGATTGCGTCGGCTCCAGCCAGACGGTCTGCCAGATCCCCGACGACGGCGTGTACCAGATGCCGCCGCGGTTCACGCGTTGCTTCCCGAGCGGGATGTCCTCGGTGTCGACCGGTGCCCAGACGCCGACGACGATGTCGTTGCTGCCGGCCCGCAACGCCGACGTGATGTCGTACGAGAACGCGTCGTACCCGCCCTCGTGGGTGCCGAGCAGCATGCCGTTCACCCAGACCTTCGACTGCCACATCACCGCACCGAAGTTGAGCTGCACGTGGCGTCCCGACCAGCTCGCCGGGACGGTGAAGGTGCGCTTGTAGTGCATCCGGTTCTCGTGGCGCTGGATCCCGGACAGCGCCGACTCGACGGGGTAGGGGACCAGCACCTCTTCGGGCAGCGTCCCGGTCGGCGGATTGTTCAGATCGCTGGTCGGTGCGAACTGCCAGACGCCGTTGAGGCTCTGCCACTCGGTCCGCGTCAGCTGCGGGCGCGGGTACTCCGGGAGCGGGTCGCTCACTGACACCTGATTGGTCCACGGTGTCGTCAACGGCGGCGGCTTCGGGGCGAACGCGCTCGCGGTGAGCGGTGTCAGGAGCACGGCGATGAGGCCGAGCAGCAGCGTGAGCAGGCGGAGTCGCGGCAGCATGTGGATCTCCCTGGGGCGGTAGGAAGAGAGCGCTCTCACCTGGTGAGTATGCGGACCCACGACCCGAGGTCAAGGCCTCGGGTGATTGTTTCTGTCGGAAATTGTCGGACTACGTGAGCGTCGGCGAGGCCAGTTCGAGGGTCGGCGTCGAACCGCGGTACGACGTCATCCACTCGCGGAGCAGCTCGACGCGGGCCGCGTTGTCCTCGTTGCCCTTCACCACCGGCGCCTGGTTGTACGGCATGGTGTCCGAGCTGCGTCGGAGCTTCACGTACAGCCGGGAGGAGGCGAGCGCGTACCGCTCCATGTCGTCCTGGAGCGCGCCGATGACGGTGATGTTCCGGTCGCGGCCGATCTGCTCGAACAGCGCCACCGCCTCGCGCCGGTGCTGCGAGCCGAGGTTGCGGCCGAGCTCGTCGAGGATCAGCAGCAGCGGACGGTCCGAACCGCCGGCGAGCGCGGCCGCGCACACCAGCTTCACCGCCTTCTCGTCCATCTGGGCGGTGTTGCCCTTGACGTTGAACGCGGAGAACGGGCCGCCCTCGGACCGGCGCCACTTCGGCGTGACGGTCCAGCGCCACGGCTTGTCCGGCTCGGCCGGCGGATCGGGCTCGGGGAACTCGAGCTTCGCGCCGTACCCGCCGTACTGCTGGTCGAGGCGGTCGAACTCCTGCGACACCAGGCGGAGCCGCGCCTTGATGCCGTCGGCAAGGGACGCGCGGTGTGCGCGGGCCGTGCTCTCGGCCTCGCCGAGGCCTTCGCGGGCGCGCTCGAGCGCTGCGTTCCGCTCGGCGCGCTGGCTGGCGATCTGCTGTTGCTGCAGGCTGTCGAACGTCTCGTGCTGGGCGAGATGGCTGCTCAGCGTCCGGTGCAGCGCCGGGACCAGGCCGACGCGGTCGCCGAGCGTGCCGTTCGTCCAGCCGTCCGGGCCGTTGAGGATCTCCCACAGCTCGGTGGGGATCTCCTCGCGGGAGCGGGCGTTCGGGAAGCAGCGGCGGATGACGTCGTCGAGCTGCGTGCAGGCCTGGTGGTTCCAGTCGGCGGTCGTGCGGCGTTGCGCGTCGTCGGCCAGCCCGAGCAGGAACTCCTCCGCTTCGGCGGGCGTCCCGCCCCACGCCGTGGTCCGGGTGGTGAGGTCGAGCGCGGTCTGCTCCTCGCGGAGCGCGAGCCGGCGGGCGGTGAACTCGTCGAGGATCCGGTCCTGGTCGCGGCGGGTCGCCTCGAGGTTCTTCAGCCGCTCGTCGCGGACGAGCTGCTGGCCGGCGGCGGTCTCGGCGGACTCCTTCGCCGCCTGCAGTTGCGGTGCGAGCGAGTCACGATCGGTCTCGTGCCGGTCGACGGTCTCGCGCAGCGCGAGGATCTGCTCCTGCACCGCTTCCGCGTCGGCGAGCGCGCGGGCGGCCGCCGTACGGCGCTCTGCCTGCTCGACCCGGGCCCGGGCCTGCTCGAGCGCCGCGGAGGCTGCGGCGCGGGCCTCGACCGCGGTCTCGACGCGGCGCCGGGCCGCCTCGATCCGCGCGGTCCGGCCGGTGATCGGCTCGTCGAACTGCCCGACGGCGACGACACCGGCGACGTCGTCGATGTGGTCCTTGGTCGCGCGGTCGCCGATCGCGGCGAAGAACGCGTCCAGCACGAATCGCTTGTCCGCGGACTTCGGTCCGCGTTTCCCGGACGGCTTCGCCTCGGGCCGGTTCGCCAGCACCAGCACGAATCCGGCATACCCGGCGTCGGCCAGTGCAGTCGATGCGACCTGCGCGTCGGCGGCGTCGATGACGACTGCCTCGCGGTACGGCGCCAGGCGCGGCTCCCACTCGGCGCGGTCGGACGCCGGCAGCTCGGTGATGTCGGTCAGCGCGCCGCACTCGATCCCCGCGTTCTCCAGGACCTGTTGCTGCGGCGCCGACACCGTCTGACCGCTCTCGGCTTCGCGGAGATCGGCCGTCGCGTGCTCGACCGCGACGCGTGCCGCGTGGTCGCGGCCGATGTGCTCCTCGAGGATCTCGCGGGCCTCGGCCTGCTCCTCGCCGGCCGCGGCCAGGTCGCGGCCGTCCGCCGAACGACCCGCCTCCAGCAGCCGCCGATGCTCCTGGCCGAGACGCTCCAGCTGCTCCCGCACCGAACGCTGCGCCAGGTCGAGCTCCCGGTCGCGGGCGTCGAGCTTGTCCCGCTCCTGGCGGGTCAGCTGGACGTCGCGGAGCAGGCCCTCCTCGTTGCCGAAGGCATCGATTTCGGCGTCGACCGCTTCCTGCCGGGCCTCCTGCTCGGCGACCCGCTCGTCCAGAACCGCCAACTCCTGCAGGATTTCGTCGTTGCGCGCCGAGCCGTCGATCAGGTGTCGCGCCGAGCGCGCCTGCCAGGACTCCTTCGCCGCGGCGAGTGCTTCGCGGGCGGCGGCGCGCTGCAGGATGCCCGCCTCGACGGTCGCCATCTCCTGCTCCCAGCGCTGCAGGTCGGCGGTCGCCTGCTTGGTCGCCTCACGCTGGGTGTGCTCGGCGGAGCGGTGCGCCTGCTCCTGCTCGAGCTCGTGATCGAGCCCGGTGAGCGTCGCGATGGCGTTGAAGATACGGGCCGGGCCGAGCTCGTTGAGCGGCTCGGCGAGCAGATTCGCCGTGGGGCTGGAGCGGACCGACGTCGACAGGAACGAGACGCAGCGCACCTGTCCGCCGTACAGCACCTGGGAGAGCTTGTTGGCGTGGAAGTCGGTGCGGCCGTTCGAGTGCGGGAGGGCGGCCCACAGCGCGTCGGCGCCGGCGGCACGCTCCGCCTCGGTCGCGCCGTACGGGATGTGCAGGCCTTGTTTCCAGCGCAGGTCGATGTACGACGCCTTGCGGTTGATGCGGATCCAGATCGTGACGGCGGCCGCCTCGATCTCGTCGAGGTCGGTCAGGTCCGGGTCGGAGAAGACGCCGACGATGTAGCCGCGGTCGACGTTCGACCAGTTGCCTTCCTGGCCGGCCGCCTCCGCGGTGAACAGCAGCTCGGCCGCGCCCGGAGCACCGCTGGTGAGGCGCCACTGGTCGTCGGCGTGCAGCAGGCTGAGCGCGGCGATCCACGACGACTTGCCGGCGCCGTTGGAGTCGGTCGGGCCCTGACCGGCGACGGTGATCAGGCCGCGGCCGATCATCGGGATGGGGTGCGTCGACAGGCGCGACAGGTCGACGACCTGGACCCCCAGCAGCACCTTCGACCCCAAGATGTCGAACGGCCCGTCCTCACCAGCGGCGGCGCTCATGCATCATCTCCCGTTGTAGTGCTGACTTCTGCTGGGACGCCGTTGCGGGCACGGATGGCTTCGGCGATCGGGCTGGCCGGTGCGGCGGCCAGGATCAGTTGGTCCTGGAGGCGGCGGCGGGCCGCTGGTGTCAGGCGCTGCAGCTGCGGTCCTGGGATGTACGCCGGGCCGCCGGAGTGATCGCCGGACAGCTGGATCAGGCCCGCGGCGCGCAACCGTTGCAGGGCGAGGCGCCGCTCCTCGCCGCTGATCCTGCTGGTGCGCAGCTCGTCGACCGTGGTCGGTCGCGCGGACTTCCAGCTGTCGCCGGTCAGGATGCCTTCGCTGCGCGGGATCGCGACGGAGTGGACCAGCACGAGCACCAGCACCGCGCGGTCGACGACGGACAACGGCTGCCAGCCCTGTGCGGCCAGGCCGGCCGCGATGTCGTCGTCGTACCCGGCGGTCCAATGGGTGCCGTCGACGTGGACGAGGGTGCGGCCGATGAGCTTCAGCATGCGCTGCACCTGGCGGCGCAACGTGACGTCACGCAGCCCGGCGAGCTGGACTTCGGCGACCGGGTGCGCCGCATACTGCACCGCACTGAACGCGGCGAGCACCTCGTCACGGGAGCGATCACTGAGATCCTGCAGCAACGAATCGAACAACGCATGCTGCTCAGTCACCCGACACCTCCGATTCCTGGCCGGCGTCGGTCTGTGCCGGGGCGGGATCCGGGAGGGACTCGGCGGGCGGGGGTGTGGTGGGTGCGTGGGGGGAGAGGACTGCCGGTGCTGGGTCTGGGAGGTGACGGCAGAGGTCTCGGAGGGTTGCCAGGTCGGCGGGGGTCCAGGTGATGACGCGGGGGCCGAGGCGGACCTCGCCGGCCTTGTCGTTCCAGAGCAGCCAGTGGGTGGCGTGCAGGCGGCGGAGGCTACCGATGATCAGGGTGAGGTCGCTCGACTGCTCGGGGCGGCCGCGCATCCCGGCGTACACGGCGCGGATCTGCGCGAGCGTGCCGGTGTCACCTGGCCAGGCGGGCGCGCTGCGATCGGTCCAGCAGCAGGCGACACAGATCGCGAGGATGCGGGCCGTCTCGTTCGGCTGCTCGACGGCGACCGGGGGAGCGCCGAGCTCCTCGAGCACACCGTGCCCAGCACCCGACGGCAGCGTCGGTACCAGCCAGACCGTCGACCCGTCCGGCGAGGCCGCGCGGGTGAGGCCCGCGACGGCAGGCGTGTCCGGATCCACCTCGAGCGGACCTGCCGACTGCACCTTCGCCCACCACAGCGCGTTGTACAGCCGCCGCTCGACGGCTTCGCTGCTCAACGGGACACCCTCCGGAACACGCCCTCGGTGGCCCAGGGAGTGCCGGCGGCCGGGTCGATGCGCATGCCGTCGGACCAGACGAGCTCGTAGTCGAGCTCGTCGTGCAGGTGCGCCGCGGTCAGCTCGGCGAGCACCCGGCGGGCGGTGATCCAGTCGCCCGCCTCGTCGATGACCTCGACGATGTCGACGGACGGACGGCCGGCGAGCACTCGCTCCGCCTCGGCCCGGAGGTCCTCGCGGTCGGTTGCGGCCGCGGACTCCGGTGCGTCCGCGTCCGCGGTCGGGCGCGGCGGCGCCATCCGTGCGCTGCCGCTGCGGCGGCCAGTCTCCACCGCCTCGACCATCGTCTGCGCGGAGAAGTCCGGCGCCGCGGCGTCGAACAACAACCCGTCGAGCACGGCGGCCAGCACATCGGGCTCGCTGCCGCGGGTGAACGTCAGCCAGGTCTCGATGGGCAGCAGGCCGAGCGCCCGCGTCGTGCCGGCTCGCTCGACGAGGCGGCCGGCGGCGAGTTGCACGGCGTCGGCATACGCCGCCAGGGCCATGCGCAGCGAGGTGCAGTCCCGATGCAGCGACGGCCAGCGGTCCAGGACCAGCCGGTGCACCTTCTCCGCCTGCTCGATCAGTCGCTCGTTGCCCCAGGCGAGCTGAGCGTTCTCCCGGAGCTGGGCGGTGGTGCTGGTCGAGACCAGGATCGCGAGCTCGTTGCCGAGCAGGCGGAAGACCTTGGTCAGCCGGCCGATGGAGGCCTGGCCGTCGGCCGCGGTCGCCTGCGGGTCGCTGACGCTGTGCGCCTCGAGGGTGAGCAGCTGGTGCAGCTCGGCCTGGCCGCCCTGGACCGACATCCGGCGCAGGAACATCAGCATCACGTACGGCGCGAAGGCGGCGCGGTGGCGCAACTCGTTCGGCCGGTCGACGAGTTTGGTGATCGCGCCGTACTGCCGGAGGAGGTCGAAGCGGCGGACGATCACCTCGTGCGGATACGCCCGGCAGGCGAGGGTGGCCTGCTCCACGGTCAGCCCGTCGCTGCCGGCCTCGGCGAACGCGTCGAGGATCGCCTGGTCCACGTCGAGCAGGTCCGGGTCGACGATCATCGCGCCGGCCTCACGGGCGAGCACGGCGAACACCTGACGGTAGACCCGCAGCACAGCCGCCTCGGCCTCGGCGTCGAGCAGTGTCGCGTCCATCCGCACTCCCTCCCGTGTGATAGCGCGGCTATCAGAGAAAAGGACTCTAACCACCAGCACCGACAGACCAAAACTCACCCGCCAGCGGCCTGTGGAAAACCGGATGACGGCGGATCCGCGGCTGCCTACCATCCGATACGTGATGAGAATCCTTGGCTGACGCGGTCGGGAAGGCCGCGTCAGTACCACGGCACCCGCGGGTGTCGCCCCGCCGGAGCGGACCGTCGTGTCCCCGGCGCGCTTGCTGATTCTCTCCGTTCGGAGCTTGCACATGACTGTGCACAACGCGCGTTCCATCGGCGCGCAACACCCCCGTGTCCGTGACCTGCTCACGCTGCGCAAGGACGGTTCACCCGGCCGGATCATGGTCGAAGGCACCTGGGAACACGACCGCCTGCTGACCACGACCGCCACCATCGAGACCTTCTTCTGGTGCCCGGAGGCCGGGGCCACCGACGTCGACCGGATCGCCGGGCGCGCCACCGAGGTGTACCGCATCTCGGAGAAGCTGCTCACCCGCCTGTCCCGCAAGACCCGCTCGGACGGCCTGATCTCGATCGCGCGGCTTCCGCAGTGGCGGCCGCAGACGTTCCGGTTCACCAGCCGGTCGCTGGTCCTGGTGGCCGACGGGGTCGAGTACGCCGGCAACCTCGGCACCCTGATCCGTACGGCGGACGCCGCCAACGCGGACTGCCTCGTCCTCACCAGCCGCCGCGCACGCCCCACGCATCCGGCCGTGTACTCGGCGAGCCGCGGCACCGTCCTCTCGACGCCGATCGTCGAGTTCGACGACATCCCGGCCGCGGCCGCCTGGCTGCGCAGCCACCGGTTCCGCGTGCACCTCGCGGACCCGGCCGCGACCGGCACCTACCGGGTCCCGCGGTACGACGGCCCGACCGCGTTCGTCGTCGGCTCGGAAGGGTCGGGCCTGTCGCGGGCGTGGCACGACGAGGGGTTCGACGCGGTGTCGATCCCGATGCTCGGCCGGGCGGACTCACTGAACGTCGCGTTGTCGGCGGGGATCCTGCTGTTCGAAGCGCGGGCCCGGAAGGAAGGCTGGTGACGTATTGGGCACAATGGCATCGCCGTCGAAGCCGAAGACCAGGAGTGTGCCGTGCCGTTCGAGCCAGGTGAGGTCGTCGCCCCGTCCGATCCGCGTATCGTCCTCGAGGGACAGTGGGGACACCAGCCCGGCGTCGCGATCACGGTCAACTCCGGGTCGCGGATCTCGTTCTCGTACGCCGGTGAGCGGCTGCAGCTGCTGTTCGACACCGACGGGCTGACGGTCGCGCCGCACCTGTGGATCACGGTCGACGACGGCGAGCCCCGGCTGCACGTGATCGAGGAGCCGGTCGTCGAGGTCGAGGCGCCCGACGGCCGGCACCGGGTCGAGGTCGTGGTCAAGGACGTGAACGAGCACGTCAACCGGTGGAACCCGCCGTTCGAGTGTGCGGTCGTGTTCGCCGGTCTGGTGCTGGACGTGAAGTCGCGGCTGCGGCTCAGCGGCCGGCCGGGCGGCCCGCGGCTGGAGTTCTACGGCGACTCGATCACGCAGGGCGTGCGGTCGCTGAGCGAGCACCCGGAGTCGGAGGGCGCCGACGGTACGACGTCGTACGCGTATCTCACCGCGCGGGCGTTCGGCGCCACGGCGTACCAGGTCGGGTTCGGCAGCCAGGGGATCAGCAAGCCGGGCAACGGCGAGGTGCCCGCCGGGGTCGATTCGTTCGGGTGGAACTTCGCCGGCTCGCCGGCCGAGCGGGTCGAGCCGTCCGACGTGATCGTGGTCAACCTCGGCGTGAACGACCCGACGCTGGAGATCGAGGAGTACGCGGACTACGTACGCCGGGTGCGCGCGGCGTACCCGTCGGCGACGATCGTGGCGCTCACCCCGTTCAGCGGGAAGCACGCGGAGACGATCCAGGCCGCGGTGAAGACGGTCGACGACCCGAACCTGGTCTGTGTCGACTCCACCGGCTGGATCACCGAGGACGACTGCACTGACCTCGTCCACCCCACGGTCGCCGGCCACGCGAAGATCGCCGGCCACCTGGTCACGGCCCTCGAAGAACACACGCCCCTCCGCCGCCCCGCCTAGCCTCCCGAGGGGGTTGGTGTCCCGGGACGGGAACTGGTCTCCGGAGACCTGAAATAACAGGTATCAACCCACGAGTTCTGGTCCCAGCCCACCAGTTGTGGTCTCAGCCCACCAAGGCCGGGACAGGGGCGAGGGGGTGTGGGGCACGATGGTGGGATGGGTACGAGGTTCGGGGGTGTGGACGAGTACATCGCGTCGTTCCCGGCCGACGTGCGGGCGGCGCTGGAGGAGGTACGGCGCACCGTTCACGCGGCGGTGCCTGGTGCTGGGGAGAAGATCAGCTACCAGATCCCGACGATCACCGTCGACGGCAAGGCGCTGCTCTACTTCAGCGGCTGGAAGGCGCACATCGCGATCTACCCGATCCCGCCGGTCGACGACGACCTGAGCGCAGCCCTCGATCCGTACCGCTCCGGCAAGGGCACGCTGAAGTTCCCGCTTGCCAAGCCCATCCCGTACAACCTCATCTCCCGCCTCGCCAAGGCCTTCGTCCAGGCGCGGTAGACCCGCGGAGTCGTGGCTAAACGAGGTCCTGAGGGTCTGGTGTCGGTGGGCGGGTGAGGGTCCAGTCGTTGAAGCTCTGGTCGAAGCGGTACCAGAGGTTGTCCTTGCCGAGGCGGAGCTGGAGCTTGCCGGCGGTGACGCGGTTGGCTTCGACGGTGGCGTTCGGGAGGACAGCCACTGCATCGGTCAGGGAGTCGGGGTCGACATCGTGCGGCGCGTCGGCGGTGACGGCCAGGCCGCCGCGGCCGGCGTGGCGCCAGGCAGTGCCCCACGCGGAGAGTTGACGGGCCGAGATGCCGGCGCGATGCGCGAGGTCGGCGAGGTCCGGCGTACCGAGAAGGTCCGCGGCCCGCCGCGCGAGGTCCTGCTCGTACGTCAGGTCGAGGTCGGCGTCGCCGGAGGCCAGCTCCCAGGCCCTACGGGCGGCGTCGGTCGCCAGCGCGACCAGGTCGCGGACGTCGACGCCGGAGGACCGTGGCGGATCCAGCACCTTGACCGCGACAGGGACGCCGGGCGCGTTGAGCGGCCGTGGCGGAGCGGGCACCGGCACCACACCAGCGGCGGCGGAGAACGCAGCGATCGCTGGGATGCCGGCCGGCGCCGGAGTGCGCGGCGCGACCACAGCACTCCCACCCCGACGGGTCCGGAGCGTCTCCAGCAACTCGTCCTTGCGTCGGCCGCGGAGCAGAAGCAAGGCGAACGGGTCGTCGTCGAGCGCATCGGCCACCAGATAGCAGACCGCCGCGGAATGCTTGCACGGTACGGCGAAGTCCGGGCAGCTGCAGTTCGTCAGGACCTCGCCCGCGCCCGGCAGGAGATCCAGCCCGGCCGCCCGGACGTCGTCCACGACCTCCGGTGGCAACTCGCCGTCGAGCAGTGCCGCGACCCGCCCGATCTGCGCCGAGACGATCTCGAGCACGGCGTCCCACTCGTCCGCGGAGAAGGCGCGGATCCGGACGGTCACCTGGTACGGCGTGACGCGGCTGCCCTGCACCACGGCCTCGACCTCGCCCGGGCTGACGGTCAGCTCGAGCACACTGCCACGCCGCGCATACGACCGGCCGCGCGACAGCCGGCCCGGATCGAGCCGGGCCCGCTGCTCCAGCGCCTCCAACCAGGCGCGCCCCCACCACGTCGCCCCGAACGACCGCCGGCTCCCCGGCCCCCTGGCAGCCGGCAACCCCGCGTCTTCGCGGCTCCGCCACCACGCCGGCCCCGCCGCAGTCGGCTGCGGCGTGCCGTCGGTCTGCCGGGCGCGGCCTGGCCTCCGCTCGTCGTCAGGCATCGGATTTCCCAACGGCAGAAGGGTTGTAGGCACTCGCCGCCCCGGAACGAACCGGCCCTGTCGACAACTCGACCAGCTCGGTCAGCTCCGTGTCGGACAGCTCGCTCAACCACGCCTCACCCGAGCCGACGACGGCGTCCGCGAGATCCCGCTTCGCGTTGATCACCGTGGCGATCCGGTCCTCGAGCGTGTTCTCGGTGACGAGGCGATGCACCTGCACCGGCTGGTCCTGACCGATCCGGTACGCCCGGTCCGTCGCCTGGTCCTCGACGGCCGGATTCCACCATCGGTCGTAGTGCACGACATGCGTTGCCCGTGTCAGCGTCAGCCCGACCCCGCCGGCCTTCAACGACAGCAGGAACACCGGAGCCTCGCCGGACTGGAACTGCGTGACCATCTCCTCGCGCTTGCGCACCCCGATGCCGCCGTGCAGGAACAGCGTCTTGACCTGCCGCGCCGCGAGATGCGCCTCGATCAGCCGGCACATCTCAACGTACTGACTGAAGATCAGCACCGACTCGCCCTCGGCCAGGATCACGTCGAGCAACTCGTCCAGCGCCGCGAGCTTGCCGGAGCGGCGCTCGAGCGGGCCGGGCTCGTGCAGGAACTGCGCCGGATGGTTGCACACCTGCTTCAACTGCGTGAGCAGACTCAGCACGAGCCCGCGCCGCGCGATGCCCTCCGCCTCCTCGATCTTCGCCAGCGTCTCCTTCGCGACGGCCTGGTACAGCGTGGCCTGCTCGGTGGTCAGCGGGACGACGACGTCGTGCTCGGTCTTCTGCGGCAGCTCGGGAGCGATCCCCGGATCGCTCTTGCGCCGCCGGAGCAGGAACGGGCGGGTCACCCGCGCGAGCCGGGCGGTCGCCTCCTCGTCGTGGAACCGCTCGACCGGTACGGCGACGTCGTGGCGGAACCGGTCGAGCGTCCCGAGCAGGCCCGGCGCCGACCAGTCGAGGATCGACCACAGCTCGGACAGCCGGTTCTCCACCGGCGTCCCGGTCAGCGCGATCCTGGTTGCTGACGGCAACGTTCGCAGAGCGCGGGCGGTGCGGGACAGCGGGTTCTTCGCGTGTTGTGCCTCGTCGGCGACGGCCAGGCCCCACGCGATCTCACCGAGCACCCGGTGATCCTGGCGCACCACGCCGTACGTCGTGAGCACGACCTCGTCCGGGGCGAGATCGCTGAGGTTTCGGCCGGCGCCGTGGTAGCGGCGCGTGGGCACGTCGGGGGCGAACCGCTCGAACTCACGCTCCCAGGTGCCGAGCAGTGTCGACGGGCAGACGACCAGGGTCGGTCCGCGTCCTGCCAGCTGCAGGTGCAGCGCGATCACCTGGATGGTCTTGCCGAGGCCCATGTCGTCGGCGAGGCAGCCGCCGAGGCCGAGGTTGGCCAGCTGCGCCATCCAGGCGACGCCGCGGCGCTGGTAGTCGCGAAGTGTCGCGCGCAGCCCGGCGGGCTCGGCGAGCGATGCCGGCTCCTCGGTCGCGCGCAGCCGGCCGAGCATCGCGGCCAGCGACCCGTCGGCGTCGAACGGGACGAGCTCGCCGTCCACGTCGATGGTCCCGGTGAGCGCGGCGCCGAGCGCTTCGGCGCCGGTGAGCTTGCGCCCGGAACCGTTGCGCAGCCGGCGGACGACGTCGTGGTCGACCCGGATCCAGCGGCCGCGCATCCGGATCATCGGGCGCTTGGCCTCGGCGAGTGCGGCGACCTCGGCCTCGGTCAGGTCCTCGCCGTCGAGGGTGGGACGCCAGCGGAACGCGACCAGATCGGTCAGGCTGAAATCGGGGCCGGTGACGGCGCCGGGGGACGGCGTTGCGACGGTGGCGCGGACGGCCAGCTCGCCGGCGAAGAGCTCGGTCGGCCAGAGCACCTCGATGCCGGCGCCCTCCAGCGCCGTGCTGCCTTCGGCGAGTTCCTCGAGCGCGACGTCGTCGATCGGAACCTCTTCGGGCGCGGCGTCGCGCAGCGCCGAGCCGAGTGGCGGCCAGACCCGCGCACCGCGGCGCAGAGCGAGCAGGAGATCGGTCTCGGCGCGTTCGCCGAGGGCGGTGAGGACGGCGGCGGGTGCGTTCCACATGTCCGCGACGTCGACGAGCAGGCTCGGGTCGACCCCGCTCCGCAATTGCAGAACCGCCCGGAAGTCGAGCGCGTCGGCGGAGTCGGGCGGCTCGATGCGGAGGACCAAGCGGGTGCCGGCCTCTTCCGCCAGGGCGGTCTCGTCCAGCCAACTCGTCGCTCCGGGCAGGGCTGTCGGCTCGATGGCCGCGAACGGCGCGGCGCCGGGACGCGTGGCGACAGCCGCCGCGGGAGTGCGGACGAGCGTGTCCGCGAGCGCGTCCCAGA
This sequence comes from Kribbella sp. NPDC050459, assembly GCF_040655315.1. Lineage (NCBI taxonomy): Bacteria > Bacillati > Actinomycetota > Actinomycetes > Propionibacteriales > Kribbellaceae > Kribbella > Kribbella sp. NPDC050459. Next base: position 22,412 of record NZ_JBFAJQ010000001.1, read on the forward strand.
ACGCACGGATCAGCGGCTCCGGCTCTCGCAGTCGCAAGGGTCGGGTGCCGTCGATCGGCAGGGCATGACCGTACGCCGGCACGGCGGCGCCCAGGTTCCGCAGCCAGGCGCGGTCGATCGGGTCCAGCGGAGCCACCCGCCACGCGCCGTACCCCTCCGGGCTGTGGTCCGGGACCAGCCGCCCCCGCCCGATCAGCACCAGTCCCGCAAGCCCCGCCGCCCGCCAGGCCGCCCAGCTCCCCGTCGCGTCGCGGTCGGAGTCCGGCTCGGTCAGCCGGGCCAGCACCTCTTCCATCGACAGCAAGCGGGCCGGGACGGTCCTGCGGCGGACGGTGGTGCCGCGGGGGAGGACGAGGTCGACGGTGCCGTCAGCCGTCTCGCCCGAGCCGGCCAGGTCGCCGTACAACGCCAGCCGGCCCGCGCGCGGCGGGTCGGCTGGCACGAAGACGGCGTCGAACATGCCCTGCACAGTACGCCGGACCACCGACAAGTCCGACTTGACCTGAACTCTGGTTGAGGTTGCACGCTCGGAAGCTCCCGACGACAAACCGGAGAGTGTGGATATGCGTGCAGCAGTGGTGACCAGGTTCGGCGGTCCGGACGTGATCGAGACCCGTGAGGTCCCGGATCCCGAGCCAGCGGCCGGGCAGGTGCTCGTCGAGGTCGCGATCGCGGACGTGATCTTCGTCGAGACCGCGATCCGGCGGGGCGCGTACGGCGAGTTCTTCGACGTACGAACGCCGTATGTGCCGGGCACCAATCTCGGCGGACAGGTGCGGGCAGTCGGTCCCGGTGTGGATGCGGACTGGATCGGCAAGACCGTCGTCGGTCGCGGCGTCGCCTTCGGTGCGCACGCCGAACTCGCCCTGACCGCGGCCGACCTGGTCGAGGTGCCGCCGGAGCTCGACCTGCCGACCGCGGTCGCGGTGTACGGCGACGGCTTCACGGCTCTCATGCTCGAGGAACTCGCGCCGCCGATGGCCGGCCAGGACGTCCTGATCACCGCATCCGCCGGCGGAATGGGTCTGCTCCTGATCCAGCTTGCCCACCAGGCCGGAGCCCGTGTCGTCGCGGCCGCCCGCGGCGACGAGAAGCTCGAGCTCAGCCGGGCGCAAGGCGCCGACGTCCTGCTCGACTACAGCAGGCCGGGCTGGGAGAAGTCAGTGCTCGAAGCAACGAACGGACGCGGCGCCGGCATCGTGTTCGAAGGCGCCGGCGGCGAACTCGGTGCGACCGCGTTCAGCGTGGTCACCGACGGCGGCTGGTTCTCCGCCCACGGCGCGCCGAGCGGCGGATTCGCGGCGTACGACCCTGCCGAGGCCGAGCGCCGCGGCATCACCGTGAAGGGCATCATGGACCTTCGCGCCGACTCCACGACGACGGCCGTCACGGGCGCCGACGTGATTGCCCGGGCGGCGGCCGGGGAGCTCCGGCCGGTCATCGATCAGGTGTACGACCTCGACCACGTGGCCGACGCGCATCGGGCGCTCGAGAACCGCACGCTACGGGGTAAGGCGCTGATCAGTCTCCGGCGCTGACTCCTGCTCAGGAGCCTTGTCCGCCTGGAGAGCGGGATGGTCGGCAGGCTGGTTCGGGCGGGCGACGACGATCTTGTTCCGCCCGGACCGCTTGGCCGTGAGCAGGGCGTCGTCGGCGGCCAGGATCAGCTGGTCCATCGTGCTCGCGACCTCCGGATACACGGCCGCGCCGAACGAGGCCGGCACGCCGTCGAGCGTCGTCGTGCCCCCGTCCGTCGTGCTGACCGCGACCGTGAGGCCCACCAGGCGCTCCCTGATCCGCTCCGCGATCTCCAGCACCTCGGACTCGAACGCACCCGGCAGCAGCACCGCCAGCTCGTCTCCACCCACCCGCGCGACCAGATCGCCGTTCCGCACCTCCGCACGGATCGCTTCACCAGCAGCGCGCAGCGCCTCGTCGCCGGCAGGGTGCCCGTAGGTGTCGTTGATCTCCTTGAACTTGTCCAGGTCCAGCATCAGCAGACCGACCGTGCTGCGCAGTGTGTCCGCACGGGCGAGCTCCGCGGGCACCGCGCTGGCCCAGTACGACGAGGTGGCCAGGCCGGTCTTGTTGTCGATGCCGGCGGCCCGCTGGTACTGCGGGAGCAGCAGGTCCCTGTGCAGCGCCAGCACCGTCACCATCAGCACCGGAACGACCCACGGGTACGACGTCTGGACCGCGGCGATCGCGATTCCGAGACCCAGGCCGGCGCACACGACCAACTGGTTGGAGAGGTCCCCGAGCGCCTCACGCGCGGTGGCCTCCGGACTGGAGAGCAGGATCGCGCCGATCACCAGCGCGTAGTTCACCAGCCACCAGGTCGCGGCGGCGGCCAGCACCACCAGCAGCGACCAGAAACCGGTCGGCACCCGCGGCGCCTCCAGCAGGCCGCCGGCCCGCAGCACGGCGGCCGACGCCGCGCTGGCCAGGATGTACGTCGCCGTCGAGAAGACCTTGCGGTGCGCGATGGTTCGTCCGTACACCCGGAACCAGGAGTACGTGTACGAGAGCACCACCAGCGGGATGACCAGCGACAGCGGGAGCAGCAGCAGCGCCGCGAAGATCCACAAGCACTTCAGGTTGGTGTGCGGCGAGGTGTTCGCGGCCAGCTCGCGTCGGCGCTCGATTCCGCGGGCACACTCCAGGTGCAGCGTCGAGGCCACCGCCAGGACGACGAACGCCACCCACTCCGAATGCGTGACCCCGGAATTCGGCCCGACGGTCGTGCTCCGGACCGCGAGTGTGGTTATCGTCACCGCAATCACATCAATCGCGATCACATAAGCCAATGCGGTCCTGGGCAGTGACCAGAGCTTCCATTGCCTGGGTGGCAACCCGTTGCTCCGACCGATCAGAATCATCATCAGCCTCACAAGCGGTAGATCTGAGCGGTTATGTGTTCATAGTAACGACCTGTTCACGTCAGGTCACCCCGGTGTCCCGGGCATTCCACCAGTTGGTCAGCATCGAGAAGGGTCGAAAACCATGCAGATCCCAGCGCACTCCGTCCGTACCGTCCGTACCGGCAACGACTGGTTCACCGGCGGCAACGACTGGTTCACCGGCGGCAACGATTGGTTCGACGGTGGCAACGATTGGTTCACCGGCGGTAACGACTGGTTCTCCGGCGCGGGTAACGACTGGTTCTCCGGTGGCGGTAACGACTGGTGACCGGCGGTATTTCTTAACGCATTTCTTACGTTCCGGAGAAGGCATTCACGAGTTGAACCCCGACGCCTCGTGAATTGACCTTACCCGTGATTTTCGCGCGGATATCGGCGTTCACGTTCCGTGGCCTGCTGCCTGCCGTCGGTCACCGGCGCGGCGCATCAGTGCCAGTTCACCGCCGAATCGGGGACCCGGTGGCGCGCGATTTGGGTGAACGTTCTACTCTGGAGATCTCCGGTAGCGGGGTCTGGGCGGGGCGGCCCCGACCCTGCTACCGGAGCTCTTCTTTGTGGGCCCGGCGAGCGCACCGAAACTGTCGGTGGCGCCCGGTAGCGTTCTCGGTGCCAGGGGCGGCTCCTGGACGTGCTTCCTTCTCCTTCACCAGGCCAAGTAGCGCGTCCGCTCTCCGCCCCTGGCGCCGTCCTGACAGACGCACAGACCGTGCTCACCGGGGGAGTCGCGCATGCCGGAGCCATCAGGAGACCCGCGAGCGGCCGTCCTGCTGCGCCGCCGCCGGCTCGTCGACGCCACCGGCCTGACCCCGCCGGTCCGGCGCTCCGCCTGGCAGTGGTTGCGCCGTCCGCTCACGATCCAGGCGGGCCTGTCCGCGCTCCAGGCCGACCTGATCCAGCGCGGCCTCCTGCTCTCGGTCGGACTGTACCGGCACTGCGCCTCGCTGTCGGCGCCCGCACTGGCCGGGTTCGGTAGCGCGCTGCTCGAGCTGCTCGACGCCGAGTCAGGCGCCGACGCCGACCACACACCGCTGTTCCGTGGCTTCCCGGAGACCGTTCCCGGCAACACCGAGACCTTCTACGTGAACCGGGTCTTCGCTCGGCTGCTGCAGGAGCCGGAGCAGCCGTGCGTGCTCTGCGGTGACACGGCCTCCGTGCACGCGGTCGCCCCCTGCGCGCACCTGGTCTGCCGCACCTGCTGGGACGGCACCGACCTCAGCGCCTGTCCACTCTGCCTCCGGCGCATCGACCCCGGCGATCCGTTCCTCAAGCCGTCACTCGCCGAGGAGCCGCCCGCGCATGTCCGTTCGGATCGTCTGCGGCTGCTGTCCCTGGCCACGGCCGACTCGGTCCGCCAGACCGTCGAGGTCCTGCTCGCACGACGAGCCCCCTTGTCGGCCGCCGACCGGGCCGATCTGCTGGTGCTGCTCGACGGCGCCGGCCCGGCTTGGGTCCCCGCGGACATCCCGGTCCGCGAGACCCGGGCGCTGGTCCTCGCGCATTTCCTCGCGGACGAGCCCGCGTTGATCGATCGCGCCGGCACCGCGACCGACGTCCTGCGACTGGTGTTCGCGCTGATGGACGCCGACCCCGGGTTGCGGACGCCGCCGGCCCGGCGCCGGTCGTTGCCGCGGGCAACTCGACGGCTCGTGCTGCAGCGTCTCGACCGGATGCCCGTCGAGACGCTCGTGGAGGACATGCTCCGTCACGAGCGCGCCTGGAAGCGGATCGGGGAGAACCTGCATCCGTTCGAGTTCGCGACCCGGTTCCCGGTCGCCGCGCTGGCCTTCGCGGTCCTGCGGCGGACCGACCTGGATCTCGGGACCACGGCCGGCCGGGCGGTGGCGGGTGCGGCCGCCCGGCATCCGTTGGTGCGCGTGGAGGACGGGCGGCTCGTGATGAGCACCTTCGCCGCACGCGTCGAGGGTGCTTTCGTCCAAGGGCGGCCGGAGCAGGCGCTCGATCTGCTGATGCAGCGTCCCGGCGAGCTGGTGCGCCGGCTGCTGCACCTCGCGCGCGCACTTCCGCAGCAGCATCACTCGGTCCTCGTCGACGCCCTCACGACCGCGGTGTCGGACGTGTCGCCGGCCGTTCTGACAGCCGCCCTCGGCCAGGTCCGGACGCCGCCCGGAGAGCTGCGGTTGTTCTTCCCCCGCGGCGGGACGGCCCGGATCTGGACGGCGGTCGACGACCGGGAGCCGTTGCCGAGCGCGCTCGCCGGCGAGCTGTCCGCGGTGCTGGTCGGCGAAATGTTGCGCCGGGCAACCGGTTTGCCCCGCTGGCGGCGGGCGTTCCTGGACGAGGAGCTGGCCCGGCTGGCCGCGCCCGGTTCGGAGCGGAGCGCGTCGTCGAGCCTGCTGCGGATGACGCGGGGCAGTGCGGTGCCGATCCCGCAGGACCAGCTGCTCCGGTTGTTCCTGCACTGGGTCGAGCCGCGCGGCCGGCGGGTCGATCTCGACCTGTCGGTGGCGGTCTTCGACGAGGAGTGGGCGTTCGTCGGGCTGTGCGACTACACGCGGCTGCGGTTCGACGAGGACGCCCTGGTGCATTCCGGCGACCTGACGTCGGCGCCCGGCCCGGACGGTTCGACGGAGTTCGTCGACATCGACCTGCGCGCGGTGCGCCGGGTCGGCGGCCGCTACCTGTTGCCGGTCGTGTTCAGCTACAACGACGTACCGTTCGACGAGCTGGAGCGCGGGTTCGTCGGCGTCCTCCGGCAGCCGACCGCGCTGTTCGACCCGGCGGCGGTCGTGGAGCGGTTCGACCTGGCCGGGCCGGCGAAGATCCTGCTGCCGTTCGGCGTCGACCTGCACACCAAAGAGCTCCGCTGGTACGACGTGAACCTCGGCGCGGCCGGATACGGCCACAACATCGCGCGGTACGGCGGCCATCTCGGGCTGATGGCGGCGACGATGGAGGAGGTGCACGGCGCGGGCGACCGGGTCAGCCTGTGGGAGATCTGCTGCTGGCACGCGGCCGCGCGGACCGACGAGATCGCGGTCCGGTGCGCCGACGGCACGGTCGTCGGCTACGTCCGCAGCCCGGCCGAGGAGCCGGCGGCGTTCGCCCGGCGGGTCACGCTACGGCTGGAGCCGGACCGGAGCTGGGACGAGGACGCCGCGAAACGGGCCGACTTCGTGGCCGTGCTGACCGGTGACGTCACGCCGCGCGCGGGCGCGGAGGTGTATGCCTTGCACCCGCGTCTCCTCGACGGCGCGAGCCTGTCACTCATCGACGCGCCGCACCTGCTGACCGGCCTGGCCCCCGACTCCCGCGCCCGCGCCGGCCTCGAAGCGACTCCCTAAGAGGAGCCTGAGAGGAGTTTGACAATTCCGTGACGGACGCGCGGCCGGTGCTTTGGCCCGGTCCCGTGCAGGAGTACAACGGAATTGACGCGAAGGGAGCCACGCATGACGTACGACGTGGTTGTGCTCATCGAGCGGGAGATGAGCGAGGGCGACGCGCGCCGCGTTGCCGCCCTGCACGCAAAGCGTGAGGAACCCGTGGACTACCACCTGCTCGTCTCCAGCCACCCCGAGCGCGGGTTCGGCGGTCCGATGGCCTTACTGGGCTCGTCGTTCGCGGACGTGGCCGGTCTGACCGGCTCGGCGTCCGTGGTCGGCTCGGCGACCGGACCGTCTGCGCGGATCAGTCCGCCGGCGGCGCCGCCGGGCCCGGGGCGAACACCGACGGCGGTGCTCGCGGACCCGGCCGTCGATCTCGCCTCGGTGATCGAGCACAGCTCCCGGCAACTCCGGGTGGCCAGCGGCTACCCGGTGCACGTCTCCATCACGCACGGCGAGGTGCTGCTTGCGCTGATGCAGATGGTGAAGGCCACCGGCTGCCAAGAGGTCGTGGTCGTCGCCTGGCCCGAGACCGCCGCGGCGTTCCTGTGCTCCGACTGGATCACGAAGGCCCGCAAACTGCTGAAGGTTCCCCGGGTCCGTCTCCTCGAGCACGACACGTAAGTCCGGGCAGGTCAGCCGGCCGGTTGTCTGGGCAGTCTGACCTGCAGTGTCGTCTCGCCGGGTCGTGAGGTGATGCCGATCGTGCCGCCGTGGTGTTCGGCGACGATCCGCTGGGCGATATCGAGGCCCAGACCGGTGCCCTTGCCGACGTCCTTGGTCGTGTAGAACGGCTCGAACGCGCGGGCCGCGACCTCCGGCGGCATCCCGGGCCCGGTGTCGGTGAACTCCACCACGACCCGGTCGCCGTCCGTCCTGGTCGTGATCCGCAACGTGCCGGCGCCCTCCATCGCGTCGACGGCGTTGTCGATCAGGTTGGTCCACACCTGGTTCAGCTCACCGGCGTACGCGTCGATCCGGGGTACGTCGGCGCCGTACGCGCGGATCACCTCGACACCGTCGCGGAGCTTGTGGCCGAGCATCACCAGCGTGCTCTCGATGCCCTCGGTCACGTCGATCGTCTGGATCGAGCCGCGGTCCATCTGCGAGTACGAGCGGACCGCGGCGACCAGCTCGCTGATCCGCCGCGTCGACTCCTTGACCTCGCCGAGGAGCGTCGTGGCCGCCAGCGTGCTGGCGACCCATTCGAGACCGGGCCCCAGGGCGTCGCCGAGGACGCCGGCCGCGCGCTCGCACCAGTCCACGCTCGCACCGGCCGCGGCGAGCGGCGGCGCGATGAACCAGGACCGGTCGACGCCGCGGTCGTCGAGCCAGTCCGCGATCGTGTTCTCGTGGTCGGCGAGATCCACCGGATCCGGTGCCGCCGTCGCCGTGCCGAGCTCGAGCCGCAGTTCGTCGAGCGCACTGAACTGGGCGGCAGTGGCCTCGCCTTCCGCGAGACCGCGCAGCGCCGACAGCAGCGTGACGCACGCGGTGTCGAGCGCGCTGACCGAGCGTGCCGCGGCCGCGGCGGGGTTGTTGATCTCGTGCGCCAGTCCGGCGGCCAGCGTGCCGAGCGTAATCAGCGACTCCCGCTGCCGCGCGGTCGACTCGATCGCCCGAGCGGTCCCGTACACCCCTTTGATCAGATGCCCGGCGAGCGGGAACCACGCGTCGATCCGCTCGCGCAGCAGCTCGGCGGGCACCCGCAGGACACGTCCTTCGGCCAAGCCGCGGCCGCTGGCGAGGTACAGGCCGTGCTCGTCCCAGGCCCGGAACCCGCCGGCCCAGCGGCCCGGGACGTCCATCTTGCCCATCACAGTGTCCTCGCGGCCGATCTTGCGGTGCAGCGTGATCGCGCCGTCGACGAGCACCCACCAGTAGTCGGCGGGTTCGCCCTCGTGGAACAGGTCGGCGCCGCGTTCGATCGGCACCTCGGTGCTGCCCTCGATCAGCTCCTCGAGTTGCGCGTCGGTCAGCCCCGCGAAGAGCGGGACGTCGCGCAGGTCGGCCGCGTCCATCAGACGGTCGCAAGGAAGCGGTGGACGAGATAGATCGACATGGCGCCTTCGCCGACCGCGGACGCCACGCGTTTCATCGAGTCGAGCCGGACGTCGCCGGCCGCGAACACACCGGGCACACTCGTCTCCAGCGCGTACGGCGGCCTCGGCAGCGCCCAGCGGTCCAGCGCGATCAGGTCCGGACCGGTCACCACGAACCCCTTGGCGTCGCGGACGACGGCATCGCCGAGCCAGTCGGTCCGCGGGATCGCGCCGACGAAGATGAACAGCCAGCTCGCGGGCACCTCCTCGACGCGGCCGGACCGGCGATCGGCGAGCGTCAGCGCCTCGAGGTGGCCGTCGCCGCGGCAGCCGACGACCTCGGTCCGGCACCGGACCTCGATGGTCGGGGCCTGGCTGATCTTGTCGACGAGGTACCGCGACATCGAGGTCTCGAGCGTCTCGCCGCGGACCAGGAGCACGACGCGTTTCGCGTACCGGGCCAGGTTCAGCGCCGCCTGCCCGGCGGAGTTGGCCGCGCCGACGATGTACACCTCGTCGTCCTGGACCTGACTGGCCTCGCTCGCGGTCGCGCCGTAGTACACGCCGCGGCCGGTGAGGTCGCCGAGGCCGTCCACGTCGAGGCTGCGGTACGAGACGCCGGTCGCGACGATCAGCGCGCGGGCCTCGATCTCACCGGACCCTTCGAGCAGGACGGCGTGCACCGGGCCGCGGGACTCCAGGCCGACGACGGACCGGGCGAGCACCATCTCGGCGCCGAAGCGAGACGCCTGCGCGACGGCCCGCTGGGCGAGGTCCGAGCCGGTGAGGCCGCGCGGGAAGCCGAGGTAGTTCTCGATCGCGGCACTGAGCCCGGCCTGCCCGCCGGGCGCCTCGCGCTCGACGATCACCGTGCTGAGGCCCTCGGACGCCGCGTAGACGCCGGCCGCGAGTCCGGCCGGGCCGCCGCCGACGATGCACACGTCGTACAGCGGTTGCTCGGCGCGGGTCCGCAGGCCGAGGGCCGAGGCGAGGTCGAGGGTGGTGGGGCAGCGTAGCGTGTCGCCCTCGGGGATCAGAACCAGCGGGAGCTCGTGGTCGGCGGCGTCGGCCAGCTCCCGCAGCCGCTGCCCTTCGGCATCGCGCTCGACGTCGTACCAGCGGTACGGGACGTGGTTGCGGGCGAGGAACGTCTTGATGTCGTGAGCCCGGTCCGACCAGCGGTTGCCGACGACGCGGACGTCGGAGGTGTGCTCGGGGTTGGCGTGCTGCCAGTCGCCGAGCAGGTCGTCGACGACCGGGAACAGCTGGTCCTCGGGCGGATCCCAGGGTTTCAGCAGGTAGTAGTCGAGGCCGATCTCGTTGATCGCGCGGATCGCCACATCGGTGTCCGCGTAGGCGGTGAGCAGCAGGTACTTCGCGCTCCGCGCGTACTCGCGGGCGCGTTCGAGCAGCTCGATCCCGGTCATCCCGGGCATCCGCTGGTCGGTCGCGATCAACGCGATCGGCTGGTTGCGCAGCGCAAGCTTGGTCAGCGCGGCGAGTGCCTGGTCGCCCGAGGTCGCGCGGACGACCAGATAGTCGTCGCCGTACCTGCGGCGCAGGTCCCGGGAGATGGCGGCCGAGACCATCGGATCGTCGTCGACGGTGAGAATCGCAGGTTTGCTCACGCTCGTGCCCCCACAGCAGTGAACCGATTCCGCCAGAATGACACGGGAATCCGTCAATCTTCTATGAGCGCCCGCAACGTTTCCTGTTCGGAGTCGGGCACATACCCCGCGTAGTAGTCGAACATGTTCTGCCGGGCCAGCCGGGCGGCGGCGTGGCCGTTGCCGGCCCGGATCGCGTCCACCACCTCGGCGTGGTGGTGCAGCGACTCGAGCATCAGCGCGCGGCTGTTCGGCGCGTGCGCGATCTTGTCGGAGATCAGTCCGAGGACGACGCCGCGGACGACGTCGTTGCAGGTCTGGATCAGCGAGTTCCGGCTGATCCGCGCGATCAGCTCGTGGAAGGCGAGATCGGCCTCGCTGAACGCGGCGAAGTCGACGTCGATCGCGTCCCGCATCGCGACCAGGGTCGCCTCGAGCTCGTCCAGCTGCTCCGGCGTCCGCAGCCGGGAGGCGACCTGGATCGCGGCGCCGTCCATGATCATCCGGAACCCGAGCAGCTCGCTCAGGCTCAGCTCGTCGACCCTGGCCAGCCGGGCCACCTGCTTGCGCAGCGCGGACGAGGAGAACGGCAGGATCTCCGGGCCGTTCGGATCGCCGGGCCGGGAGCGGACCACGCCGTTGCTCTCCAGCACCCGCAGCGCCTCGCGGACCGTCGACCGGCTGACCGCGAACTGCGCGACCAGCTCCCGCTCGCTCGGCAGCCGCTGTCCGGGGGTCAGGTCACCGCGGGCCAGCGCCTCCTCGATCTGTTCCACGATCCGCTGGTAGGCGCGCACCGGTTGCACGGGCTGGAACTGCGGACTCTTTGTCATCCGGCACACCCCCAGTCGCTTGACAGGCACCTGAGCAGAGGACAAACCTAGTGGCCCATTGAGACCTAGTCCACTGGTCAGACCAGTTGGCGCACCGGAGGAGTAGACGTGAAGTCGTCGATTTACACTCGAGCGGTCGCAGTCCTCGCCTCCGCCGCGCTGCTCGCGGTGAGCGCCTGCTCGGCCGGGTCGAGTACGTCGTCCGGCAGCTCGCCGGGCGGTGACCAGAACCTGTCGATCGGCCTGGTCGCCGAGCCGGCCAGCCTCGACTTCACCACCACCGACGGCGCCGCGATCCCGCAGGTGCTGCTCGGGAACGTCTACGAGACCCTGGTCAAGCAGGACGACTCCGGCAAGATCGTGCCCTCGCTGGCGAAGTCGTGGACGGTGTCGCCGGACCGCAAGACATACACGTTCGATCTGGTCGACAACGCGAAGTTCACCAACGACAAGCAGTTCACGGCCAGCGACGCGGTGTTCAGCATCAACCGGGTGAAGACCGCCTGGACGACCTCGCTGAAGGCCGCGATGGACGTGGTCTCGCAGGCCAAGGCGCTGTCGCCGACCCAGCTGCAGGTCACGCTGGCGAAGCCGAGCAACGACTGGCTGTTCCGGATGACCACCCGGATCGGCGCGATGTTCTCCGAGAGCGGCGTCAGCGAACTGGCGACGGCCCCGGTCGGCTCCGGCCCGTACACGTTCTCGAAGTGGAACCGCGGCGACTCGATCGTCCTGGTCCGCAACGACAAGTACTGGGGTTCGAAGCCGTTCTTCCAGCAGATCACGCTGAAGTACTTCAAGGACGCGACCGCGCTGAACAACGCGCTGCTCACCGGCACGATCAACGTGATCAGCACGGTGCAGGCGCCGGAGGCGCTCAGCCAGTTCACCAGCAACGACAAGTACCAGGTGATCGAGGGTACGACGAACGGCGAGGTCCTGCTGTCCTTCAACAACTCGCTGCCGCTGTTCAAGGACATCCGGACCCGCCAGGCGATCCGGATGGCGATCGACCACAAGGCGCTGCTGGACACCTGCTGGGCCGGCCGCGGCAAGCTGATCGGCAGCATGGTCCCGCCGACCGACCCGTGGTACGAGGACCTCACCGGCGTCGCGCCGTACGACCTGGCCAAGGCGAAGTCGTTGCTGCAGGCCTCCGGCGCGGCCGGCAAGACGCTCCGGCTCCGGCTCCCGACGTTGCCGTACGCGACGTCCTGCGGCCAGGTGGTGAAGAGCCAGCTGGAGCAGGCCGGCCTGAAGGTGCGGATCGACCAGCTGGAGTTCCCGGCGGCGTGGCTGACGACGGTGTTCAAGAACGCCGACTACGACCTGTCGATCATCGCGCACGTCGAGCCGCGGGACCTCGGGGCGGTCTTCGGAAACCCGAAGTACTACACGAGGTACGACGACCCGACGCTGCAGGGCTACCTGGCCGCGGCGGACTCCGGTGACGAGGCCGCCCAGGTCGACAACCTGAAGAAGGCGGCGCGCCGGCTGTCCGAGCAGGCCGCGGGCGACTGGCTGTTCCTGCTGCCGAACCTGATGGTCGCGGACAAGGACATCAAGGGGCTGCCGACCAACGCGATCACCGAGAACTTCGATCTCTCCAAGCTCGCCCGATGATTCTCCGCCTGATCGAGCGCACCGGCGTGTTCTTGGTCAGTCTCGCGGTGAGCTCGGTGCTGGTCTTCGCGTTCATGGCGGTGCTGCCCGGCGATCCGGCCCGGGTCGCGCTCGGCGTGAACGCCTCCGACGAGGCGGTGGCCGAACTGCGCCGGCAGTTCGGCCTCGACCGCCCGCTGCCGACGCAGTACTTCGACTGGCTGGGCGGACTGCTGCACGGTGACCTCGGCACGTCGTACGTGTCGAAGGCGGCCATCGGCCCGCAGGTCTTCGACCGGTTGCAGGTCACGCTGTGGCTGGTCGTCGCCGGCATGGTCATCGCGCTCGCCATCGCCGTGCCGGCCGGGACCCTGATGGCGGCCCGGCACCGCAAGGTGTCCGGGCTGGCGCTGTCGGCGGTCTCCCAGGTCGGCGTCGCGGTGCCCGCGTTCCTCGCCGGCATCCTGCTGATCGTCGTGTTCGCGGTGAAGCTCGGCTGGCTTCCGGCGAACGGCTGGACGCCGCCGGCGCAGGATCCCGCGATGTTCCTGCAGCAACTGATCCTCCCCGCCCTCGCACTCGGACTCGTCCAAGGCGCCGTCCTCACCCGCTACGTCCGCAGCGCGGTCCTCGACGTACTCCGCGAGGACTACCTCCGCACCGCCCGCGCCAAAGGTCTCCGCCCCTTCCAAGCCCTCTGGAAACACGGCCTACGCAACGCCGCCGTGCCGGTCGTCACCGTCCTCGGCCTCCAGCTGGCGACGCTCCTGATCGGTGCCGTCGTCGTCGAGCGCGTCTTCGTCATCCCGGGATTGGGGAGCCTCCTGCTCGACGGCGTGTCGAACCGCGACCTGCTTCTGGTGCAGGACGTCGTGATGGTCCTGGTCCTCGCCGTACTGCTGGTCAACTTCCTCGTCGACGTCCTGTACGTCGCCCTCGACCCGAGACTGAGGACGGCGTAGATGAGACGACTGAACCCGAGCCTGATCGCCGGCGGCGTGATCGTCGCGGTGATCGTCGCGATGGCGCTGGTGTCGTTCGTCTGGACGCCGTACGACGCCACGCTCGTCACCCCGTCGTCCCGGTTGCTGAAGCCGTCGTGGTCGCACTGGTTCGGCACGGACAAGTTCGGCCGGGACGTGTTCAGCCAGATCATGGTCGGTTCGCGGACCACGTTGTTCGTCGGCGTCGTCGCGGTCGGCGTGGCCGCGGTCATCGGCGTACCGCTGGGGATCCTGGCCGCGATGGTCCGGCGCTGGCCGGGCGAGGCGATCATGCGCGCCAACGACCTGCTGCTCGCGTTCCCGGCGCTGCTGCTGGCGATCATGTTCGGCGCCGTGTTCGGGGCCAGCACCCTGACCGCGATGATCGCGATCGGTATCGCGTCGGTGCCGAGCTTCGCGCGGGTGATCCGGAGCGGGGCGCTGCAGGTGATGCGATCCGAGTACGTGCTCGCCGCGCGCGCGGCCGGCCGGCAGCCGTTCCCGATCGCGGTCCGGCACGTGCTGCCGAACGTGACCAGCCTGATCACGGTGCAGGCCTCGGTGTCGTTCGCGATCGCGGTGCTGGCCGAGGCGGCGCTGTCGTTCCTCGGGTACGGGACGCCGCCGCCGACCCCGTCCTGGGGCCGGATGCTGCAGGAGAGCCAGGAGTTCCTGTTCAGCGCGCCGCGCCTGGCGATCTTCCCCGGTCTGGCGATCGCGATCGCCGTCCTCGGCTTCAACCTGCTGGGCGACGGCCTGCGCGACCGGTTCGACCCGAAGCTGGAGGACCGGCGATGAGTGACGTACTGACGGTGCGCGGGCTGAGCGTTTCCGTGCGGGACACGGCGCTGGTGTCCGGCGTCGACCTGACCGTTGGCGCGGGGGAGCGGGTCGGGCTGATCGGGGAGTCCGGGTCGGGCAAGTCGCTGACCGCGCTGAGCATCCTCGGTCTGCTGCCCGAGGACGTGCGGGCCGACGGGTCGGTTCGTCTCGACGGTGTGGACCACGAGCTGGTAGGTGCGGACGAGCGGCGGATGTCCCGGGTCCGCGGCCGCGACATCGCGATGGTCTTCCAGGAGCCGATGACCGCGCTGAACCCGACCATGCGGATCGGCGACCAGCTCACCGAGGCGATGCTGATCCACAAGACGCTCGCGAAACCCGCGGCCCGGGCCTCGGCGGCCGACCTGCTCGACCGCGTGCAACTGCCTGCCGAGACGCTCCGTGCGTACCCGCACCAGTTGTCCGGCGGCCAACGGCAACGAGTCGTCCTGGCACTCGCCCTGGCCAACGACCCGGCGCTCCTGATCTGCGACGAGCCGACCACCGCGCTGGACGTCACGGTGCAGGCGCTCGTCCTCGACCTGATCGTCCGCGGTGTCATGGACCGGTCGTCGGCGTTGCTCTTCATCACCCACGACCTCGCCGTCGTCGCCACGGTCTGCGAACGCGTCCTGGTCATGTACGGCGGACGCGTCGTCGAGGCAGGCCCTGTCAGCGAGGTGTTCACGCGCCCGCGCCACCGCTACACCGAGGGTCTGCTCGCGGCGTCCGACCTCGAGACCACGTCTCGTCGTCTCACCACGATCCCGGGCAACGTGCCGCCCGCCGGCCGGTTCCCGTCGGGCTGCGTCTTCCGGACGCGGTGCGCAAACGCCACTGCTCTGTGCGAGGAGCTGCCGGCATGGACCGGGTCGGAGACGCGCGGCTTCGCCTGCCACCACCCAGCCGGAGACGCCGATGCCTGAGCAGATCCTAGCTGACCAGATCCCCGCCGCGATCCAGGTCGTCGACCTGGTGCGTGACTACCCGCGCCCTCGGACTTCGCTGCTCAAGCCCGCGCCTGTCGTGCACGCGCTGCGCGGCGTGAGCCTGGAGGTGAAGCAGGGCGAGCGATTCGGCATCGTCGGCGAATCCGGATGCGGCAAGTCGACGCTGCTGCGCCTGATCGCCGCCCTCGACCGCGCGACCTCCGGCCAGGTGATCGTCGAGGGCACCGACATCACCAGGCTTCCGGAGCGCCGGCTGCGGTCGCTGCGCGAGAACCTCCAGCTCGTCTTCCAGGACCCGATGAGCTCCCTCGACCCCCGGATGCGGGTTCGCGACATCATCGCCGAACCGCTCGTCGTCCAAGGCCATCCGGCGTCCGGAGCCCGCGTCCGCGAGTTGCTCGAGGCCGTCGGCCTGTCCGCGGATGCCGGCGACCGGTACCCGCACCAGTTCTCCGGCGGTCAGCGGCAGCGCATCTCGATCGCCCGCGCCCTCGCCCCGCGTCCGCGGATCCTGGTCGCGGACGAACCGGTGAGCGCCCTCGATGTCTCCGTCCGGGCCCAGGTGCTCAACCTGATCTCCGACCTGGTCGACGAGCTCAACCTGACCTTGGTGTTCGTCTCGCACGATCTGTCCGTGGTCAAACATGTCTGCGACCGCGTGGCCGTGATGAACGCCGGCGAGATCGTCGAGACCGGCTCCACCGGCGACGTGTACGCCGCCCCTCAGCATCCCTACACGCAGCGCCTGGTCTCGGCCATCCCGACACTGCAGCGCGCGCTCTCCGGCGCAACCACGTCCGACCTGCTCGCGAAGGGAGATCCCGCATGAAGTTTCCAGCCGGCCTGCCGATCGGTGAGTCCTGGGTCGAGGCACCGGCCACGGCTCCGGTCGTCTTCCCGTACGACGGGTCCACCGTGGCGGAGGCGCCGGTCGGGGACGTCCCGCTGGCGCGCGCAGCCCTCGACAATGCGCTCGCCGTCCGCGAGACGGTCGGCCGGCTGCCGTCGTACGTGCGCCGGAACGTCTTGCAGAGCGTGCATTCCGCGGTGCTCGCCGCCCGCGACGAGTTCGTGGATCTGCTGGTGCTGGAGACCGGGAAGCCATTGGTCGACTGCCGGGTGGAGATCGACCGGACGCTGCTCACCCTGGAGACGTCGGCCGAGGAGGTCGCCCGGCTGCACGGCGAGACCGTGCCGCTCGACCTGTTGCCGAGCGGCACGGGCTTGCAGGGCTTCTGGGTTCGCAAGCCGATCGGCGTGGTCATCGGAATCACCGGCTTCAACTATCCGTTGCTGCTCGCGGTGCACAAGATCGCGCCCGCGTTCGCCGCCGGGTGCCCGATCATCGTGAAGCCGGCGCCGCAGACGCCGCTCGCGACGCTCTGGCTCGCTCACCTGATGCGCTCGGCGCTCGCCGACGCGGGCGCGCCGGAGAGCGCCCTCCAGGTGATCACCGGCGGAGCGGACGTCGGCGCGACGTTGACGACCGACGATCGGATCGGCGCCGTCTCCTTCACCGGGTCGGCCGCCGTCGGGCATCGGATCGCGCGGGACGCCGCGCCGACGAAGGTCCTGCTGGAGCTCGGGTCGAACTCCGCGCTGGTCGTCGCCGCGGACGCCGACCTGGACGCGGCCGCCGACGCGATCGTGCGCGGCGGGTACTACGCGTCCGGGCAGGCCTGCATCTCGGTCCAGCGTGTGATCGTCGTCGAATCCGTGCGTACGGCGTTGCTGGACAAGCTCGGCGCCCGGATGCCGGGCGTCGTGGTCGGTGATCCGCGCGATCCGGAGACGCGGGTGTCGGCGCTCATCAACCCGGCGTCGACGGATCGCGTTCGGGCGTGGGTCGGCGACGCGGTCCACGCCGGCGCGTCGATCGCCTACGAGGCCCCCGGCGACGTCCTCGGCCCGATCGTGCTGACCGACGTACCGGACGGGTTGCCGGCCTGGGACGAGGAGATCTTCGGGCCGGTGATCGCCGTACGGTCGGTGCCGGACGTCGAAACTGCTCTGCGCGCAGTCAACGAGACCCGGTACGGGTTGCACGCGAGCGTCTTCACGTCCTCGCTGGAGACCGCCTTCGCCGCGATCGACCGGCTCGACGTCGGAGGAGTGGTGATCAACGAGGTCCCCGGCTTCCGCTCCGACGTGATGCCGTACGGCGGCGTAAAGCACTCCGGCACCGGCCGCGAAGGCCCGCGCTTCGCGATCGAAGAACTCACCACAACCCGGATGGCGATCATCCGCCCGCGCCCATGACCACACTTTGTGCACCCACCAACCAGATCGCGCCGCCGGAAACGGTTGGTGCGGACCCAAGGTCGGCACACCAGCACGAGGGGACGCGCTGATGGACTACGCGAGGTTGTTTCGGCTCGACGGCAAGCATGCGGTGGTGGTCGGCGCGGGGAGCGGGATCGGGCGCGAGAGCGCGCTCGCGCTGGCGGCGCATGGTGCGCGAGTGACCTGTGCGGACCGCGACCTCGCCGCCGCGCGCGAGACGGCCGGCGCCGAGTTGGCGGCGTACGAGCTGGATGTGCTGGACGACTCCGCGGTCGAGCGGGCTGCTGCGGAGCTGGATCCGGTGGATGTGCTCGTCTTCACCGCGGCGACGAACGTGCGGAAGCGGATCCTCGACTACACCGGCGAGGAGTTCGACCGCGTCGTGTCGCTGAACCTGCGGGCGTCGTTCCAGCTCGTGCGCGCGTTCGGCAAGGGCATGGCGGAGCGGGGGAGCGGCAGCATCATCGGCTTCAGCTCGATCCGCGGGACCACGGTCGAGCCTGGGCAGTCGGTGTACGCGGCCACGAAGGCAGGCCTCGTCCAGCTGCTGCGCACCGCGGCCGCCGAGTTCGGCCCGTCCGGCGTCCGCGCGAACGCGATCGCCCCAGGTGTCGTCGAGACCCCGCTGACCGCGCAGATCAAGGCCGACCAGGGCTGGTACGACGCCTACGCGCGCAAAGGAGCGCTCGGCCGCTGGGCACAGCCCCAAGAACTCGCCGGTGCGGTCGTCTACCTCGCCTCCGACGCGGCGAGCTTCGTGACAGGCAGCGTGCTCGCGGTCGACGGCGGCTGGACCGCGGTCGACGGCCGCTTCGATCCCCCGAACTGAGGAGTGCCGCATGAATCTCGCTGACCTGACCGCCACCGAACTCCTGGCGAGGTACGGCGACGGCTCGGTGTCCCCGGTCGAGGTCGTCGAGGACGTGCTGACCCGCGTCGCGGCGTGGGAACCGCAGCTGTGTGCGCTCTACGCGCCGGATCCGGAGGGCGCGCGGGCGGCGGCGCAGGAGTCCGAGCGGCGCTGGC
Source organism: Kribbella sp. NPDC050459 (assembly GCF_040655315.1). Taxonomy (NCBI): domain Bacteria; kingdom Bacillati; phylum Actinomycetota; class Actinomycetes; order Propionibacteriales; family Kribbellaceae; genus Kribbella; species Kribbella sp. NPDC050459. Next base: position 40,822 of record NZ_JBFAJQ010000001.1, read on the forward strand.
GGGCCGGTACGGCGGGCGCGCTCGACGGCGTACCCGTGACCGTCAAGGAGAACATCGCGACCCGCGGAACACCCGTACCGCAAGGGACCGCGGCGACCGCGCTGGTCCCGGCGGCCGCGGACGACCCGGCCGCGGCCCGGCTGCGCGCGGCCGGGGCGGTGATCTTCAGCAAGACGACGATGCCGGAGTACGGGATGCTGTCGTCCGGTGTCTCGACCTTCCACCGGCTGACGCGCAACCCGTGGGACCTGTCGAAGACGGCCGGCGGTTCGAGCGCGGGCGCGGCCGCCGCGGCGGCGGCCGGCTACGGGCCGATCCACGTCGGCACCGACATCGGCGGATCGATCCGGTTGCCGGCCGGGTGGTGCGGACTGGTCGGGCTGAAGCCGACGCACGGACGGATCGCGGTCGGCAGCCCGTACGCCGGGCGTGCGATCGGGCCGCTGACCCGCACGGCGCCGGACGCGGCGCTCGCGCTGCGGGTGATGTCCGGGTACGACCCGCGCGACCACACGTCGATCCCGCCGGCCTCCGACGAGTTCGCCGTCGAGGTCGAAGGGCTGCGGGTCGCCCTGCTCCTCGACGCGGGCGTCGGGCTGCCGGTCGACCCCGAGGTCGCGGCCGCGGTGTCGGCCGTGGCCGCCGTGCTCGAGAGCGGCGGCGCGATCGTCGAACCGATCCGGCCGGTCATCACCCGCGAGATGCTCGACGGCCTCGACCGCTTCTGGCGGATCCGCTCCGCGACCGATATCGCGGCCCTGCCCGAGGAGCGGCGCGCGAAGGTCCTGCCGCAGATCCGCTCCTGGGTCGCGTCGGCGTCCGACCTCACCGCGGCCGACGTCTTCCACGGATACAGCCAGATGGGCGCGATGGCGGCCGCGGTCGGCCGGGTGTTCAGGACGTACGACGTGATCCTGTCGCCGGTCGCCCCGATCACGGCGTTCCGCGCGGAGCTGGCGTACCCGACGGACGACCCGGGCAAGCCGTTCGAGCACATCGCGTTCACGGTCCCGTACAACATGTCGCAGCACCCGGCGACCACGGTCAACGCCGGCTGGTCCGCGACGGGGCTGCCGATCGGCGCGCAGCTCGCCGTACCGCATCACCAGGACCTGCGGGCGCTCGCCTTGGCCCAGTACCTCGACAGCCGGCGACCGGAGCAGCGAGACTGGCCGACGAGGTGACGAATGGCCGGCTCCGGAGGTACGCCGCACGCTGACGCGACGCAGCGCGGTCTGACCTCGCACTGTTACCGGATGCTCGGCTCCATCACCGAAGCCGTCGAGATCGCGGCGGTCGCGAACAGCTACGACGAAGCCACCCGCGCGTGTCTGCAGCGCTCCGGTCGGCGCCCGTTGCCGTCGGATCTCGCCGGGCCGAGCGCCGACCCCGAGGGCGTGCTGTCGGAGAGCCAGGAGATTGTCTGGCTGGAGCCGATTCCCACGCACCTGATGGACGATCACCCGATCGACCTCGGGCTGATCGCCGCACTCCAACGGCTGACACCGGCCAAGCGCGCCGCGACCGTGCTCCAGCTCGAAGGCAGGGCTCCGTCGGGCGACGTTCGGCCCGCGCCGCTCACTCCGGCTCCGGCACTCGTCCCCGACACCGTCCTGCTGGCGCGCTACCGCGCCGCCTTCGAGCAGTACGACGTCCCGGCGATCGTCACGCTCTTCATCGACGACGCGATCTGGGAGATGCCGCCGTTCACGTCCTGGTTCCGCGGCGCCCGCGACATCGGCCGCCTGATCAGCACCCACTGTCCCGCCGAACGCCCCGGCGACCAGTACCTAGTGCCGCTGCAAGCCAACGGCCACCCCGCCTTCGCCGTGTACATGCGAGACCCGAAGGACAACATCCACCGGGCCTTCCAGATCCAGGTCCTCACCCTGACAGCCACCGCGATCGTGCACGCGGTCGCCTTCTTCGACCTGTCCCTCTTCCAGACCTTCCACCTGCCGGACCTCCTCACAGGCCTGCCCCCGAACCCGTACGACGGCACTCTCAGACCTCACATCGAACGCATCTCGCATCCGCGGGGCTGATTCCGGTCGCAGGCATCCTGCACACGCTGACCGCAGCGCCGTACGGGCCGCTAAGCTCGCAAGATCTTGTCCATCGGCTTGCCCTTGGCGAGTTCGTCGACCAGCTTGTCCAGGTAGCGGATCTTCTGCATCAGCGGATCCTCGATGCCTTCGACGCGCACGCCACAGACCACCCCGGTGATCGACGACGCGCGGGGATTGAGCTGCGCGCCGGCGAAGAAGTCCTCGAAGGTCGTCCCGGCTTCCAGGTGACGCTCCAACGTGGCGGACCCGAACCCTGTCAGCCACTCGATGACCTGGTCCAGCTCTGCCTTCGTCCGTCCCTTCTTCTCGACTTTCGTCACGTACAGCGGGTACACAGACGCGAAACTGACGGTGAAGATCCGGCTCATCGCTCAAAGCTAGCGAACGGCGTACTTCTGCTCCGCTGTCGCCAGGATTCCAGCTCGCCCCGAGCTCCGCGGAGTCACTGGCTGTGACCGATCGAACCGGTATGGTTCGGAATCCTCGAATCCTGTCCGCTCTGAGATGTCTGGGGTAGTTGCGTGGTCAGTTCACCGAAGTGGCGTGCGATTCTTCTCTCGCTGGGGCTTGCTGTCGGTCTTGGCGCTTGTTCGTCCGGCAAGGATCAGCCCGACCCCGCAGCGGAAGCCGGAAACAGCCGGAGCTCGTCGACGCCGAAGGCGGATGACGACTTCTCGCGAGCGGGCATGGTCGTCACCGCGCAGTGCAGTCCGGCGGGTGACAGCGGAGGCGGTACGGTCACCGTCGACGGGTGGGATCCGCAGAGCCTGCAGAAGATGGCGCACGCGGAGTTCCAGTTACCGGACAACGTCCTGACCGCGACCGAGAAGGTCCGGCCCGGCACCGCGCTGGAAGTGATCTGCGCACCGACGAATCTGACGAACAGCAACGACATCCTTGCGGTCAGATCGCTGTTCGACCGGGACTTCACCAAGCTGGCCGTGGTGATCCAGGACCCACAGAGCATGGCGACGCACGTGGGCTATGTCGACCGCTCGGGCAAGTTCACCGACCTGACCGGCGAAGAAGACTTCGGCGACACCCCGCAGGAGGACAACGCCGCCATGTCACCGGACGGGGACGCGGTCTGGTTCACCAGCGAGGTCGACGACGAGGACCACATTGCGAGCAGGCCACTCGACGGAGATCACAAGGCCGTCGGCGAACGGCCGATCGAGGATATCGGCGAGTCCCACCTGTTCGTCGTCGGAACACCCGGTACGGCGGTGGTGGGCAGCAGTGCTCGGCTGTCGCCCGACGGCAAACGCGTCCTGGCCGAGGGAAAGCTGCTGGACGTCAAGCCCGATCGCGCAGTGATCGGCCCCGCTGCGATCGATCAGGCGACGTCGTTGTCGTGCGGGGAGTCGGCCTCCGGTGACGCGCTGGGCTGGATCGACAACGACACAGTGCTGTGCAGCGGACCCGACGACCGGTTCTCGACCTTCGACCTCACCCCGAACGCGGCGGCGAGCGGCCCGATCCTGCCGAGCAACGATCGCAACAACTACGTCCTGGGGATCTCGCCGGACGGGCAGAAGTTCGCGTTCCTGTCCGTGAAGGAAGAGAAGCGGGACTACTACGTGTCCGACGTGAAGCCAGGCTCCACACCGACGAAGGTGGAGCCGCCCGCGGACTTCGCGCGGATGATCGGCAAGCTCTTCGTTCTCGACTGGCGCTGAGCAGCTGCGGTGGATCTTCGTCATGCCCGAGGCTGAGGTGCTGACGGCGGGGTACAAAGGTCTGGACAGCAGCTTGCAGGCGCGGAGAGAGGGATCAGGTGCCCAGGATGAAGACGTCCACCGCTTTCGGGGTCGACATCGGCGGCAGCGGGATCAAGGGCGCGGTCGTCGACCTGGAGAAGGGCGATCTGGCCGCGGAGCGGGTGAAGTACCTGACGCCCGTCCCGTCCACTCCTAAGGCCGTTGCCGAGGTCGTGGCCCGGCTGGTCGAGGAGGCCGGGTGGACCGGTGAGCTGGGCGCGACGTTCCCGGCCGTGATCAGGCACGGGGTGGCCCAGACCGCGGCGAACGTCGACAAGAGCTGGATCGGGACCGACGTCGACAAGGTCTTCACCGACATCACCCACTGCGCCGTGACCGTGCTCAACGACGCCGACGCGGCCGGCATCGCCGAGGCCCGGTTCGGCGCGGCCAAGGGCGTCGGCGGCGTCGTCATCCTGCTCACCTTCGGCACCGGCATCGGCAGCGCGCTCCTGGTCGACGGCCGGCTCGTGCCCAACACCGAACTCGGTCACCTCGAGCTGGACGGCTACGACGCGGAGAAGAGGGCGTCCTCGGCGGCGAAGGACAACGAGGGCCTGTCGTACAAGCAGTGGGCCAAGCGGGTGCAGCGCTACCTCCGGCACGTGGAGGGCCTGTTCAGCCCCGATCTGTTCGTGGTCGGCGGCGGGGTCAGCAAGCACGCCGAGAAGTGGGTGCCGCTGCTCGACATCTCCACCCCGGTGAAGCCGGCCCAGCTGCTCAACAACGCCGGCATCGTCGGCGCCGCGATGGCCGCGCACGAGAAGTTCACCGGGTAGGCCGGCCCAGCCGCTGTCAGCATCCGGCATGTCAGAAACCTGAACGCGTCCGCGGATCAGTGGCTGGGAGACCGTGAGGACGCGGACGCTGCCTTAGGCTCCGGACGTGTGGCGGGAACCGGAACGGGTCGATCGGGCATAAGGGCGCATGTATCGATTCCAAGTTGGCATTGCCGAGGACGACCCGCCTGAGGTCGCGCCGGGCGAAGCCGCCCTGACGGGACCAGCCATCGCCGGCCCCGGTCCGTCTCGACCCGACCGCGCGTCTGCGCCGGAGGTCGATCCGATCCCCGACACTCCTGAGGGCTTCGCCCGCCTGTTCGACCTCTACGCCCGCCGAATCCATCGCTACGTCACACGTCGGCTCGGCACCAGCGAAGCGGACGATCTGGTCGGTCAGACCTTTCTGATCGCCTTCGAGCGCAGACAGCGGTACGCCGCCGCGTCGGTCGGTGCGCTGCCGCTGCTGTACGGGATCGCAACCAACCTGATCCACCGCAAGCGCCGCGACGAGGTCCGCCAGTATCTGGCCTACTCCCGGTCGCAACCGGCGGCCGTCGACCAGCACACCGCCCCCTTCGCCGCTGACGTCGCGGCGCGTGTCGACGCTGCCTCGGCTGCACGGATCCTGACCGGTGTTCTCGCCGGCCTGCGGCAGGCGGAGCGCGACGTACTGCTGCTGTACGCCTGGGAAGACCTCGGGTACGCCGAGATCGCCGAGGCGCTGAATGTGCCGATCGGAACCGTTCGTTCCCGCCTTCACCGAGCCCGTCGAGCCCTCCGCTCCGCGCTCGGTCCCGACTTCGAGGAGAACCTGTCATGACCGAGATCGACCTGCTCAAGCGCGTACGCGACGACGTACCGGAACCCGACCCGCTCGTCCTGGCTCGGGCCCGTCAGCGTCTGCTGACCGCGCCGCCGGTACGCCGTCGCGTGGTCCGGCCGCGGCTTGTTGTCGCGGGTGGCCTTGCGCTGATCCTGGCCGGCGGGTTCCTTGCTGCCGACGTGATGAGCCGCGATGGCAGCTCAGCGGTGCCCGGGGCGACGGCCGATGCCGGCACCTTCCTGGCTGACGCTGCGGCGAAGACCAAGGCCGATCCGGAGGTGTCGATTCCGCCTGGGAAGTTCCGCCAGGTCACGACCGAGAGGACGTTCCTCTACAAGTTCGGTCCGAAGAAGGAGTTCACGGCGACGGAGCACCTGCGGCAGGACAGCTGGGTCACGGCCGATCCGAGCCGCCCGTACACGCTGCGGATCCAGGAGTTGGCCAAGGTGGACTTCGCAACGCCTCAGGACAAGGCCGCGGCGCGCCGGTACGCGCCGTTCCTGCTCGGCCATCCGAAGCCGCGTCTGGGCCGAGCGACCTGCAGGGGCGTCCTCATCGAGCCGGACACCCGAACGGCGCCGTGTACCCCGAGTTGGGAGTTCCCGTCACCGGCGTTTCTCGCCGGCCAACCCCGGGATCCGGAGCCGTTGCTGACTGCGTTGCGCAAGTACACCCCGCCGGTCTTGCCGCGGGACGGTGTTCCTGAGCGGCAACTCGAGCTCGCCCGGGCCGGGGCGATGTCGCCGGACCAGCGGGCGTTCGGTCGCATCGCCTCCGCACTGAACTCGGGCTTCGCGCCGGCGGACCTGCGAGCGGCGCTGTACGAAGCCGCGCGCAAGATCCCCGGAATGCGGCTCACAGACGACGTCGAAACGCTCGACGGCAGACACGGCCGCGCGATCGGCCTCGCCGTCAACGAGGGACAGCGCCTCGACATCATTATCTCTCCGTCGAACGGCCAGAGCATCGGCTCCCGCCTGGTCGACGTCGGCAAGGGGGCGGCGTCGAACGACGTCGTCTACAGCACCGAATCCTTCACAACACGAATCACCCCCACCCAACCCCTCACGAAGTAGCCGTGGGTGTGCCGCCCGCCGTTGAGCTGAGCTGAAGTGACCTTGTTTACAAGGGCTGGGCGACTGTCGAGGTGTGGCGCCATCACGAATGGTCGAGGAGTCGTTTCAGCTCGGCCAGGTTGTCCGCGACCGCGGACTTGATGCGGTTGCGGGCGATGGGTGCCAGCAGGTTCCGTGCGCCCGAAGTGCGAAGCTCGACGGTGTTGGTGAGGGTCGTGCCGTTGCCGGTTGGACGGAGCGTGTAGGTCACCTTCGCGGGGAACGCGTTGAGGGTGCCGTCGATGGTGAGCTTCTCGTTCTGAATCAGCTCGGTGATCTCCAATGTCTCCTCGGCCCGGACGGGAATCGTGCGGGTCTGCAGGTACCGGGTCCCGACGCCGGTCGGGCCAGGGGTGAGCTTTCGGGTTTCGGCGAGGGCGTAGTTCCACTCGGGAAGGTTCTCGAGATTCGCCAGGAAGGCGAAGACCGTGACCGGCGGGCGGTTGACGGTGATCGTGTTGGTGAATCTCATGCGGACCACCGGGAACTCTTGATCAGGCGATCGGCGGCGATCGGGTCGTGGGCAGGCAGGACCACCCCGGTGCGGGGCGGAAGCCACCGGCGAGAAGTGAGCAGCCACCAATACAGCGGCTTCCTCGTGCCGTAGGCGTGTTCGGAATGGATTTCCACGCCGCCGGTGCTGATCACCGACACCGCTCGTACCGGGTCTGCAGTGCCGTTGCCGGCCGGCGATCTGGTCGCTTCCGTGGACATGTGAACTCCTGAGGTGCCGATCGGCCCGACGGGTTCGGGCCGAGGCATCAGTCTTCGTCCGCGGCGGCGGAGTGTCTGTGACTTTTGTCGTGCGCTCGAGTCGCACCGTGCGGAACGCGTTCACAGCGGTCTGCCGCAGGTTCTCGTACAGGCGGCGGTTGAGCTCCTCCGCCAGCGCCCAGGCGACACGGCTGTCGCTCCGCGCGGCAGCCGTCAATGAACTGGGCGTCGATCCGGAACAGTGTGCTGTCCGCCAGCGTCTGTACGCCGACGTCGGCCGGCCCGCCGACGAGGACCGCGTTCCCGAGTACGTCGGGGCGCCGCGCGTACCGGACAGTCACCAGGCTTCCTCCGGCAATCCCCGGAGAAACTGCCGGCCTCTACCCCTTCAGGCCGCCGTTGCTGTGGAGTAGTTGCGCGTTGATCCAGCCGCCCTGTTCGGAGCACAGGAAGCTGACCAGGTCGGCGGTGTCGCGGGGGGTGCCGAGGCGTCCGAGGGGCGTGGCCACGGTTCCCCACCGGACCAGGTCAGGGGTCATCCAGCCGGTGTCGATCGGGCCCGGGTTGATCACGTTGGCGGTCAGTCCCAGGTGGTGGAGTTCCTCTGCGGCGGCCAGCGTGATGCGGTCCAATGCGCCTTTGCTGGCGCCGTACGGCAGGTTGTGCGCCGTGTGGTCGCTGGTCAACGCCACGATGTGGCCGGAGCCGAAGGGCGCGTCGTACTGTTCGGCGAAGGCTTTGATCAGTAGCCAGGTGGCGCGCGCGTTCACGGCGAAGTGCCGATCGAAGCTGTCGACCGTGGTGTCGAGGATGCCGCTGTCGACGCCCTCGCAGTGTGCCATCACCAGCGCTCGCACAGGACCGAGCGCGTCGTTCACCGTGCGGAACAGGCCGGCTGGAGCGAGTGCGTCCTCCAGGTCGGCATCGACCGCCAGTGTCCGCGCGCCGTGACGCTCGAGGACCGCGGTGATCCCGGTCGGGCCGTCGGTGTCGCGGCCCCACGGCATCCGCTCGTCGTACTTCCCGAAGTAGCTGAAGGCGACGTCGTACCCGCTCGCCGCGAGCCCTTCGGCGAGAGTCGCGCCGATCCCGATCCGCCGCCCGACCCCGGTCACCAGGGCCACCGGCCTGCTTGTGCCGTTCATTGCCGCTACCTACCTTCCAGAACAGATTTGACTAGAGCAACGCTTTAGTGAATTCTAACTAAAGTCCCGCTCTAGTGAAAGGGGTTTGTAATGACCGGTCGACGCCGTGAGGCGATCACCCTGCTGCTGATCACCGCCGTCGAGTTGATCGTCTTCCTCGACGCGACCGTGGTGAACATCGCCCTACCGGCGATCGGCACCACACTGCAGCTGAGCGAGTCGCAGCTCGCCTGGGTCAGCAACGCGTATCTGCTGACATTCGGTGGATTCATGCTGGTCGGCGGCCGTGCGACGGACCTGCTCGGACCTCGCCGGATGTTCGTCGCCGGACTCGCCGTCTTCACGATCGCCTCCGCGGCGGCCGGGTTCGCGCCGACGGCCACGCTGCTGATCGCGGGGCGAGCACTGCAGGGGCTGGGAGCTGCCGTCCTGGTGCCGGCTCAGATCGCTCTACTGAAGTCAAGCTTTAGTGACCCCGCGGCACAGCGAAAGGCCTTCGCCGTGTGGAGCGCGATGGGAGCCTCCGGTGCGGCGCTCGGGACGGCGATCGGTGGCCTGGTGACCCAGGGCCTCGGCTGGCCCGCGATCTTCTTGCTCAATCTCCCGGTGGGCGTCGCCGGGCTGATCGTCGCCCGGCCGCTGCTGGCGGCCGACCATCAGGAGGTGCGCGGAGCCACGGCCCGCCTCGACCTCCCCGGTGCGGTGATCGGTACGTCGGCTCTGCTGTTGATCGGCTACGGACTCGGCGAGACGGGTCAGGGCACGGCCGCGTGGGCGACGGTCGCCGTGGGCGCCGCGTTGCTGGCCGGCTTCCTCACCCTCGAGAATCGCGCGCGCCACCCGTTGATGCCGCTGCGACTGTTCAGGGTCCGCGCAGTGACGGGCGCGTCGCTCGTGAACGCACTCGTCGGGGCGGCCCACGTCCCGGCGTTCGTCCTGCTGTCCCTGTACTTCCAGATCGCGCAGGGCTACGAGCCGATCCGCTCCGGACTGGCCGTGATGCCCGTCGCGCTCGCCGGGATCGTGTTCTCCCGCACGGTCCTGCCGAGCATTCTGAAGCGGCTCGGAGCTGCGCGCGTCCTCGCCCTTGGGCTGGCCCTCCAGGCCGTCGCCCTGGCTTGGTACGCGCGGCTGCCGGTCGACGCCGACTTCGTGCGGGACGTCCTTCCGCCCTCGCTGATCTTCGGCGTCGGGCTGCCGGCGGCGTTCGTCGGCGTCACCGTTCCCGCCGTCAGCGCGGTCGAGGCCGCGGATGCGGGGGTCGTCGCCGGAATCGTGAACACCACTCAACGCATCGGGGCCGGCCTCGGCGTCACCGGGCTGTTGCTGATCGCAACTACCTGGACGGAGCGCTCGGCCTCGGCCGACCCGATGGCGGCCTACGTCGATGGCCTTCGGGCCGGTTTCAGCACCGCGGCCGGGCTCGCCGCGGTGGGCGCCGCCCTGACCCTCGTCCTGCTGGCCCGGCGATCAGCGGGCGGGGAAGTGCCCAGCACCCCGGACGTCGCTGCCGATCGTACGGCGACGCGTAGTGAAACAGCGGAGTAGAACAATGACGAAGAGCACTGAAGAGCGGATGAAGCCTCGTGGGCGCCGGACCCGGCGCCGCCCGGCCGGCGCGTTGGCCACGGTCGCCGGAAGCGTCGTACGCCGTCGCTGGCTGACGCTGATGATCACCACGCTGATCGCGGGTGCCGCCGCGGTGCTCGGCGCCGGGACGGAGCATCACCTGTCCGCCGGTGGCTACACCGCCGAGAGCTTCGAGTCGGTCCGTGCCGACGTCGTACTCACCTCCGAGTTCGGAGCGGGCGCACCGAACGTCGTCCTCGTTGCGAGCTCCGCCGCCGGCGTCGACGACGCCGGGGCTGCGGAGGCGGGCCGGCAATTGACGCGGCGCATCGAGCGCAGCTCGGACTCGGTGTCGTACGCGCGGTCGTACTGGACCACGAACGACCCCGGGCTGCGTTCCGCCGACGGCCGGAGCGCGCTGATCGTCGTCAGGCTCCTCGGCGACGAGAACGAGGTGGCGCGACTGGTGCACGACGTAGTGCCTCAGTTCGTCGGCCGGCAGGGGGATCTGGAGGTGCGGGCGACCGGGGCCGGGGTCGTGAACGCGGAGGCCGACCGGCTGAGTGCGGAAGATCTGACGCGGTCGGAGTTGATCGCTGCACCGCTCACCGTTCTCGTGCTGGTGATCGTGTTCAGGTCGCTGATCGGTGCGTTGCTGCCGGTTGTCGTCGGTGCCGTGTCGGTCGCCGGGACGCTCGCTGTCCTGCGCGTGCTCGCGGAGGCGACGCCGGTGTCGATCTTTGCGATGAATCTGACCACCGCGCTCGGCTTCGGGCTCGCCGTCGACTACAGCTTGTTCATCGTCAATCGGTACCGCGAGGAACTGGGCGCGGGCCGGGGCACCGCGGCCGCGATCGTGACGAGTGTGCGAACCGCCGGGCGGACCGTCCTGTTCTCGGCCATGACGGTGACGCTCTCGCTCGCCGCCCTGCTGGTCTTTCCCATCTACTTCCTGCGCTCCCTCGCGTACGCCGGTTTCGTGGTCGTGGCACTGGCGTCGATCACCTCGGTGATCCTGCTTCCCGCACTGCTCGCGGTGGTCGGCCCGCGGATCGACAGGTTCGACGTGACCGCGCTCCTGCGGCGACGACGTGCGGGTTCCGGTGGTCGGCCAGGGCGATTGTCCGCGTTGACCATGCGCCGGCCACTCGTGGTGGCTGTCGCTGTGGTGATCCTGCTGGGCGCGACCGCCGTCCCGTTCCTTCGGGCGGACTTCGGCCTCCTGGATGATCGCGTGCTTCCGCGAGGGGCGTCGGCGCAGGTGGCGGCCGAGGCCGTCCGGACCCAGTTCCCGTCAGCGCAGACCGCGCCGATCGTCGTCGTCCTCGGCGGTGGCGATCGGGTCACGACGACCGCGGTCGCGGACTATGCCCGACGCCTGTCGGTCCTGCCGCATGCCGCCCAGGTCGACTCACCGGCAGGTACGTTCGTGGGTGGTCAGGCCGTGGCCCGATCCCGAACGTCCGCCGGCATGCTTCTCGACAACGGAACGCGCCTGCTGGTCACCGCGGATCTCGACCCGAACTCGCGCGCGGCCGAAACACTGGTGCGTGCCGTCCGTGCGACGCCGGCGCCGTCCGGTGCCCTGGTCGGTGGTGACGCCGCGACTCTGGTGGACACCAAGGACATGCTGACCGACCGCATCGGTTGGGCCGCGGCGGTCATCGCACTCAGCATGATCGTCCTGCTGTTCCTGTTCACCGGCAGCATCGTGATCCCGCTGCAGCAGTTGGTCCTCAATGCGCTGAGTCTGACCGCATCGTTCGGTGCGATGGTCTACGTCTTCCAGGAAGGCCATCTGAAGTGGCTCGTCGGTGACTTCGTCCATACCGGCCGGCTCGAGGTCACCGTGCCGATCCTGATGTTCTGCGTCGCGTTCGGCCTGTCGATGGACTACAGCGTGTTCGTCCTGTCGCGTATTCGTGAGCATTACCTGGACAGTGGGGACACGGCTCGATCCGTTGCCTTCGGTCTCAGGGTCTCCGGGCGGCTGATCACAGCAGCGGCGCTCGTCGTGGCGGTCGCGCTCGGCGCGGTCGCCACGTCGGGTCTGAGTGTGCTGAAGCTGTTGGGGGTCGGGCTCGCGCTGGCTGTCCTGGTGGACGCCACACTCGTCCGCGGCCTGCTGCTGCCGGCCGTCATGAGGTTGTTCGGCCGGCGGAACTGGTGGGCGCCGAACGCCTTGGCGCGGATCCATCGGGCCATCGGTCTGAGGGAGAGCAGGTGACGACGGCGATGCTCTCGCACCGGAGTCAGCGCAACTGGTTCGTCGGCGCCGTTTTCTTGCTGTCGGCGCCGATCTGGTTGGTAGGGGCGTTCGTCGACTCTCCCGAGGATCTGCCGATGGACCTCCCGGTCTCGGCCGCGCAGTTCGTCGTACCGATGATCTGCGCGTTCCTGATCGCCCACTTCACCGGCGAGGCCGATGCGGTGCGCCGCCTGGCGCGGGAGATGATCCGGCTCCCTCGGCGAGGCCGTCGGCGATGGCTGTTCGCCGGGCTCGTCGGCGTTCCGGCGTTGCTCGTGCCGGCCGCTGCCGCGAACTGGCTCGTTGACGGGGCCGCCGGGCCGGCCGGATCCGCTGCGGTGGCGGTCCCGGTCCTGGTCGTGGTTTTCCTGGTGGCCGCCTCGATGGAAGAGATCGGTTGGATGGGATTCCTGTACCCACGCTTCGGCAGCGCTCGCGGCCCGGTGTTCCGCGGTCTCATGATCGGTGCGATCTGGGCTGCATGGCACATCGTCCCGCTCGTGCAGGCCGGCCGGGACTGGTCGTGGATCGCCGCCTGGACGGTGTCGACCGTGGCGGCCCGGGTCCTGATCGTCTGGATCTTCGTCGCCGGTGGACGGCTGGTGATCCTGGCGTCCTGTGCGCATGCCGGCCTCAACGTGGGCGAGTCCGTCTATCCCGAGGTGGAGGCAACCGCGTCGATGATCGCGATCGCGGCTGCCTTGTCGGTGGCCGCGCTGGTCGCCATGTTGCTGCCGCCGGCCCGACGTCCGATCGTTCGGTTCTACCAGAGGTCGGCCGGCAACAGCGAGTGAATCAAGGTGTCCGCAGCCCAGGCCGCCCACTCGTCGGCCGTCCATCCGCGCTCCTGGACGAACAGCAGGAACGTCTCGGGCGCGAGGACCGCCAGCAGGATGTCGGCCGCTCTGCCGGCGTCCAGGTCCTCGCGCAGCCCGGTCTTCGCCATCAGCGCGGCAACGACCGCGGTCTGAACGGTCAAGCGCTGGAAGATGTTGGTTCGCCACAGTTCAGCGGCCTCCGGCTCGGTCGGTGCCGCCGAGCGGATGACATCGAGCAGTGGAGCCACGCGGGTGTGGATGGCGGCTGTCGCCTTCGCGATCTGGCGCAGTTGATCGGCCGGTTCGGCGGCCATCGCCTCAGCGATCCAGGGCCGGTCGAGGGTGGCGATCGGCGCCGTGTCACCTGCGATCTCGACATCGAGGAGTTCCTTGAGAAGCGCACGTTTGGTCGTGAACGTGTAGTACGGCGTCTGTGCCGCCACCCCGGACTCCTTGGCGATGGCCTGCATGCTGGTCCCGGCGTACCCGCGCTCGATGAACAGCTTCCGCGCGGCCGCCAGCATCCGGGCCCGGGTCGCCGCCGCCTTCGCCGCACGCACACCAGGTTTCTGGGCCTTGCCGGACGCCATCCCTGTCGCTCCCTGTCCCTCGATCGCTCACCTGAGGGTAGCGGGGCCGGAAGCGTCCTCCGTACGTGACCGAGGAGTCGCCGGCTGGGGGCTCTATACCCAGCCCGACGTACTCGAACAACTCCAGCGTGTCCGTTGGAGGATCGACTCGAGACACCTCAGGGCTGCTCGACGGGCCGCCTCCCGAGGGACGCCTGAAACCGAAGAAGATAACCGTCTGGGTCGGTGACAAGGAACTGCTCGACGCCGGCCTCGCCATTGCCGGTCCGGTACCACTTGGTTTCCGGTTCCATGAACAGCGGCCAGCCCGCTTCGCGAAGCGACGAGCAGACGGGTCCGACCGCGGCAACGCTGATCTGGAAGTTGATGCCGCGTCCGAGTGGTCGGTCGAGGGGTCCGGTCAGCCAGTTACGCCCGACCCCGATCTGCTCGAGCATCAGATGCGCGCTGCCCTGGGCGATGTACGCGAATCCCTCCTCCGGCCGGTCGTACAGCACTTCGAATCGGCACAACCGGCACCAGAAGTCGAGGCTCGCCGCAACTGATTCCACCAAGAGTTCTGGAACGAGCGCGGGGTCGGGTATGTGATTCACCCGCACATTCTTTCAGCGCCGCACGGCACCCCATTCGGCGTGCCGATACCGGCTGAACGAGTTCAGCCGGTATCGGTGTCTTGGGGCCGTGGCCTGTCCTGGAGACGACCGCTTCGCTGATGACCGTGTCTGCGCGATACAGCTCGCGCGATGCTGTAGACGACCCCGGCGGTGATCAGGAACCCGAAGGTGGTGAATACACCGCCAAGGACCAGCCATCTTGTCGCGCCAAGTTGCGCGCGCTGCGGATGGTCCGGATCGTAGAGCACCTCGACGGTGGTCCCGATTCGTGGCGGCGGATCGCTGCACGTGCGATCGGTGAACTGGACAACCTCCCGACGCTCGGTCACGAAGCGAACCACCGGACAGTATGTCGAACCGCTGTCCTCGCCGGTCCCGCTGCTCTCATGAAGGCCGACGATGGTCCCGTCGGCGTGTGCGGCTGTCTCCCCGAACCGATGCTGGTTCCACAGGTAGAACGAGCCCCCGACAGCCAACCCGAGGCCCAAAACCAGACAGGCGATCTTCCCCCAGTGCGCCCCAAGTACCCTCCTGAGACCGCGCATGCTGTACCCACCACCGCCACAAATCGGGCGCGGCATCTACAGACGCCCACCGCCCGAACCCCCTCGATCTACCCCAACGGTACCGCTTCACGGCTCTGCTCCGTGACTGCTCCGTGGAGTGCTGACGGAGAGCGGTCATCGACGGGTACCGATGATCGATCTCTGCCGGAGTGGAGAATCAGGCGGGCGATGCGCCGCTAGTACTCGCCGTAGATCTGGACCTTGGTCCCGATCGGGGTCTCGGTGAAGATGTGGTGGATCTCGGGGCGGAGGACGCGGACGCAGCGGTGGCTGGCGGGGTAGGGCTTGACGAGGGAGTTGGCGCGGGAGCCGTGCAGGGCGATGCCGGGGCGGTCCTTGAGGAAGTACAGCGAGTCGTACATGTACGCGTCCTCGTACAGGCTGCTCTCGTGGGCGCCGGCCCACTTGCGCCAGACCTTGCCGGTGCGGTTCGGGGTCTCGTACCCGGGGCCGCCGGTGGAGATCCAGACGATCCGCTTGTAGGTCTTCCCAACGATCTGGTACAGGATCTGGCAGGTCTTGTTGACGTAGATGCCGGGCTCGCGGGTCGGCGCCGGGCGACTCGTTGCGTTGAGCACCGAGTATGCGTCGTTCAGCGTCAGGCCGGCGCGGCTGACCGGCAGGCCGTGCGTCTCGCGCCACGCGCACAGCGCCTGCTTGGCGCGGACTGTGATGTCACCGTCGATGTCGCCGACCGGGTAGCCGAGCTTGTCCAGCTGCCGCTCCACGCGCAGCGCGTAGTACGCCGGCTTCTGCTTCACCCTGGGCTTCGGCTTCGCGGTCGGCTTGACCGTCGGCTTCGCGGTCGCCGTCGGTGTCGGCGCCGGGGTGCTGCTGGTGGCGGGGGATTGCGTCGGGGAAGGCGTCGACTCGCTCGCGGCCACGTCCGAACAGCCGGCGAGTACGAACGAACACAGCACGGCACCGGCAACGAGACCACGTCGACGTGACACGGATTCCCCTCTCCCTCAGCATTTTCAGAGTCGCAGAGCCACGCCGAGTAGGCGTGCAACGACCCGCCGAGACTAATGCGCGAGAGGGTTCAAACCACCGTCCGTCACCGAACCGTTGCCGAGCTCCGGCGCCGGGTCGTCGCGCAACCTGCTGTACAGGTAGCCGTCCCGGTACCGGCCGGCGCGGAACTCGCAGCCGCGGATCACGCCTTCGAGCCGGAAACCCGCCTTTTCCAGCGATTTCTGCTCGGCGAGGTTCTCCGGATGCGTCGCCGCCTGAATCCGGTACGCCGGCGTGTGCTCGAACAGGTACGCCGTCAGCATCGCCTGCGCCCGCCAACCGATCCCACGTCCGCGGTGTTCCGGCAGCAGCGCGATCCCGATCTCCCAGTAGTTCGTGACACTGTCGAACGACCCCGAGCGCCACGACACGATCCCGGCCGTCGTGTCCCCGGTCCGAACCATCAGCCGGGAATCCTCAACGCCGAGGAATCCGTCCTCGGCGAACCGCCGAACGGGCGCCTGCGCATCCCGGAACCCGCCCCAGTCGAGCCCGATCAGCCCAGGCTCCACCGCGAACCGCTGCAACAGCGGCACATCCTCCGCACGCACCGGCGCCAGCACTACATCCATGTCTGCCCCGGTGGGGTTCTACAGACCCAGGTCGCGGAGGAACTCAGGCTTGTAGGCCTGCATCACCACGTAGCGCGGGTCCGGGACCTCCATGTTCGCGTTCTTCGCGGCGTCCTCGGTGGCGTCGTGCGGGCCGACCGGGACGCTCGGGTCGGCCCAGTCCTGCTCCTCGGCGTTCCACCGGGTGATCGTGTAGTGCGCCTCGAGGCGGTCGTCGGCCACCAGCTCCTTGGCGGTGCGCTCAGCCTCCTGCGCGTCCTCGAGCGTGTGCGTGTACATCAGCATCCGGTTCCCGTCCCGGGTCACCGTCACCGGACTCCCGAGCCGCTTCTGCGCATCGTCGTCGAGATCGATCGCCCGCAACCGCTCCCAGAACGTCAACCCGTGCTCGTCGTTCCCGAGCACGACCTCAACCCGAAACTCCTCATCCGCCATGCCCACACCCTACCGAGGCCGGGGCCGCATCCTGCGCGGCGGCTGCCTGAGATGTGGGACAGGTGAATCGATTTCTTTCGATCGACTACAGTTCTTAGTCATGGAGCTGAGGCACTTGGAACACTTCGTGGCGGTGGCCGAGGAGAAGCACTTCACGCGGGCCGCCGAGGCGATGTCGATCTCCCAGTCGGGTCTGTCCGCCTCGATCCGCGCGCTCGAGCGTGAGCTGCGCGCCTCGCTGTTTGTGCGCAACACCCGGAGCGTGGAGCTCACCGAGGCGGGCCGGGCGCTCCTGTGCGAAGGCCGCCGTACGCTCGCCGCCGCCGAGGCCGCGAAAGACGCGGTCGCCGCGGTCCAGGGCCTGCTGCGCGGTCACCTCACCGTCGGGCTGGAGCAGTGCCTCGGGGTGGTCGACGTACCGGCGTTGCTCGCCAAGTTCCGCTCCGCGTACCCAGGGGTCGAGATCGAGGTCCGCCAGGGCGGCTCCACCCCGATGCTGGACGAACTCGCCTCCGGCCGGCTCGACGTCGCCTTCGTCGCGACCGCCGGCGACCCGGTCGACGGGCTCGACCTGCGACCGCTGTCGCGGGAGTCGATGGTGCTCGTCTGCGCCCCCGACCACCGGCTGGCGAACGCGTCCGGCGTGACGCTCGACGATCTGGCGGGGGAGTCGTTCGTCGACTTCGACCGGACCTGGGGCGCCCGCGCGATCTCCGACCGCGCGTTCGCCGACGCCGGGGTCGCGCACCCGGTCACCATCGAGGTCAACGACGTGCACACCCTCCTCGCGCTCGTCGCCCACAACCTCGGCGTGGCACTCGTCCCGGAACGGATCGCCGCCAAACGCGGTGATCACGTCACCGTCGCCCTCGCCCCCGGCGCTGCGTCGCACTGGCAGGTCTCGGTCGCCGTACCGACCGGAACCGCCGCCTCCCTCGCCGCCGACGCCCTGCTTGGCATGCTTCCGACGACGGCGGTCCACGCTTAGAGGAGCGTGCCGCCCACCGGTGTCAGGCGGGCGAGCACCGCGTCGATGCGCGTCAGCGTGTCCGGATGCAGCGTGATGTCCGCGGCCGCCAAATTCTCGACGATGTGCGCCGGCGTACGGCTGCCAGGAATCGGTACGACCGCCGGATCCTGGTGCAGCAGCCACGCGAGAGCAAGCTGACTGCGGGTGATGCCGAGGTCGGTGGCGAGCGCCTGCAGCGCCTCGTACGATGCGTTGTTCGCCTGCAGACTCGCGGCGTCGAAGCGCGGCGCGTTGTTCCGGAAGTCGTCCTTGTCCAGCGCCTGCACGGTGCCGGTCAGGAAGCCGGCTCCGAGCGGGCTCCACGGTACGACGCCGACGCCGAGCTCGCGCGCCACGTCGAGCAGCTCCGGGTCGATCGGCCGCCACATCGACCACTCGGTCTGTACGGCGGCGATCGGGTGTACGTCGTACGCGCGCCGCAGCTCCTGCGGGGTCACGTTGCACACGCCGAGGTGTCGTACCTTGCCGTCGGCAACGAGCTCGGCCATCGCGCCGACGCTGTCCTCGATCGGCACCTGCGGATCCGGGAAGTGCAGGTAGTACAGGTCGATCGCGTCCACGCCGAGGTTGCGCAGGCTGTTCTCGGCGTACTGCTGCACGTACTTCGGCTCCGCGTTGACCAGCAGCTGCTCGAATGCGAACCCGACGTCTTTTGGATGCGGCTCCGCGCCGTCGCTGAGGCGCAGTCCGAACTTCGTCGCGACGGTGACCTCGTCGCGCCTTCGACGGATCGCCCGGCCGACCAGTTTCTCGTTGTGCCCGTCGTCGCCGTACGCGTCGCTGGTGTCGATGAACGTCCCGCCGGCGTCGATCGCTGCGGTCAGCGCGGTGAGCGCCCGGTCGTCGTCGATCGCGCCGTACATGCCGGGGGAGAGCACCATCGCGCCGAAGCCGATCGCCGGCACGTCGAGCCCGCCGAGGTTGCGTGTGTTCGTCATGCGCCCAGCATCGATCGGCCGGTGCCGGTTGCACCAAGACCTGTTGGTATAACCGTTGGTTATGGACGCGCACCTGCGGGAACTCCGGTACTTCGTGGCCGCCGCCGAGGAGTCGACCGTGACCGCCGCGGCGGCGCGCCTGTTCGTCTCCCAGCCCGCGCTGTCCAAGCAGCTCCGCGCCCTCGAGCGGCGGCTCGGCTTCGACCTCTTCTCCCGTCAGCCGCGCGGCCTGGAGCTGACGTCGCAGGGGAGTGCGCTACTCCCGGTCGCGCGGGACGTGCTCGCAGCCTGGGACCGCGGGTACGCCGACGCACGCGCCGCGGCCCATCCACAGCAACTGGTCGTCGGCATGCAGACTGCTGTCGGGCGAGACCTGCAACGCCCGGCCGTCGCACGCTTCCGTTCGATGCTTCCGGGGTGGACGGTTTCGCTCCGCCTGGTCGGCTGGGACGACCCGACCGCCGGGCTCGGCGACGGCACCAGCGATGTGGCGTTCGTCTGGCTCCCGGTCGCCGGCGATTTCGCGACCCGCGTCCTGATCACCGAACCTCGCTGGGTCGCGCTGCCCGATCAGCACCCGCTGGCCGACCGGTCCGAGATCCCGTTCTCATTACTCCTGGATGAGCCGTTCGTCGCCCTCCCCGCGGCGGCCGGCCCGCTCCGCGACTTCTGGCTCGCCGTCGACGAGCGACCACGCCCACCGGTGGTAGCGGCCGAGGCCACGGCCGCCGACGAGGTCCTCGAACTCGTCACCGCCGGCGTCGGCGTAGCCCTCCTCGCCGTCGGCAACGCCAGCCTCTACCAACGCCCCGGCCTGACCTGCCGCCCCGTCCCCGACCTCCCACCGGCCCAACTCGCCGTCGCCTGGCGCTCCGACGACACCCGCGACGCCGTACGTGTGTTCCTCGCGGCGCTCGGAGCGTGAACACACAACAGGGACCTTGAACATCACCTGAGATGTCCAAGGTCCCCGGGAAGTGTCCTACCAGGCGTAGTCCTCTGGGGCGGTCTTGTAGCCGGGGAAGATCTCGTCGAGGCGGGTGAGAGTCTTCTCGTCGAGCTTGATGTCGACCGCGCGTACGGCGGACTCCAGCTGCTCCATCGTCCGCGGCCCGACGATCGGCCCGGTCACGCCGGGCTGGTGCAGCAGCCACGCGAGCCCAAGGTCACCCGGCTCGTGTCCGAGCTCGTCCGCGAGCGCCTCGTACTGCTCGATCTGCGGCCGGAGCTTCTCGAGCGTCTCCTTGGCGCGCCCTTCGAGGCGCCGTACACCCTCGTTCTCCTTCCGGATCACACCACCCAGCAGCCCACCGTGCAGCGGCGACCACGGGATCACACCCAGCCCGTACGCCTGCGCCGCCGGCAGCACCTCACGCTCGATGTCCCGCTGCGCCAGGTTGTAGAGCGACTGCTCACTGACCAGCCCGACATAGTCACGCCGCTTGGCAGCCTCCTGGGCCTGCGCGATGTGCCACCCCGCGAAGTTGCTCGACCCGGCGTACAGGATCTTGCCCTGCTGCACGGCGACCTCCATCGCCTGCCAGATCTCCTCCCACGGCGTGTTCCGGTCGATGTGGTGGAACTGGTACAGATCGATGTAGTCCGTCTGCAGCCGCGTCAGACTGGCGTCCAGCGCCCGCCGAATGTTGAGCGCCGACAACCGCCCTTCGTTCGGCCACCCATCGCCCATGTCCCCGTACACCTTGGTGGCCAGCACCGTCTTGTCCCGGTTCTTGGCATCCTTGGCGAACCACTCCCCGATGATCTCCTCGGTCCGCCCCGGGTAGATCGCCCGCCCGTACCCATTGGCCGTATCGAAGAAGTTGATCCCCTTGTCATGCGCCGCATCCATGATCGCGTGCGCATCCCCCACCTCGGTCAGAGGCCCAAAGTTCATCGTCCCCAAGACGATCCGACTAACCGACAGACCTGTCCGTCCAAGCTGAGTGAAGTCCATGGCTTCCACCCTCCCTCCGCCCCGCCCAGACTTCCAACAGAAGAATCTGCACAGTCCGATCACCCCACGTTCTGAGTCGGCTCTGGATCGACCCACCCGGTGCTACGCGCGGCACCTGCGTCGCCGTGCTATGTGCGCTGAACACTGCGTAATGCTCAGCTCGCCTTGAACTGGTCGTAGCGGAAGGCGAGGGCTTCGGGGTTGGGGCGTTCTGGTTTGCGGCGGGGAACGGTGATTGTGCTGCCGTGCATCTGTTGCAGGCCGTACGTGAGCATCGGGCCGTCGCGCTCCGCGAGCAGGTCTCGATTGATCTCAACCACGTTGTCTGGGCGGATGCCCATCAGGTTCTGGTCGTACGCGGCGTGGTGGATCTTGCAGAGGCTGAGACCGTTGGTGACGTGCGGGACGCCGTCCGCATGCGAGTCAGGCAGGATGTGCGCGGCGTCGAGTAGCTCGCCATGGTGCAGGTGGCAGACAGCGCAGCGGGTTTCGTAGGCGCGGATCACGGACGCGCGAAACACCGGCTGGTGCAGTCGCCTGCGGGTGACCTGTTCGGCATACTGCTTCACTTGCTCCTTCAGGTTCTGCGGGTTGGGGATGAAGCGCAGCGATTCGTCCAACGCGATCAAGAAGAGGCGGGCGGCGGGGTCGTCGGCGACGGCGTAGACAGGGAAGATCGGCACGAACACGCCTGCTTCCAGCCAACGGAGCAGGATCATCGGCAAGCTGGGCTCGATGGCTGCTCGGAGCTTTCGGTTGTCGCCTTCAGCGGAATCTCTTTGGTACGCGTACACGTAGTAGCCATGATCAACCTGCCGGTCGTCGTACTGCCCATCCGGTTTACTGAGGATCGACAGTGTCGCGCGGAAGTCACGGGGATTTCGGATTCCGCGACCTTGATCGATCAGGGGCAGGCGCTCCCCGTCGATCTCGAAGTTGGCGAGTTGGACGCGAGTGACAGTTCCGCCTGACTGATCGCAGAGATGGGCGAGGCGTTCGAGGATTCGCTCGCGCAGCGCGAGTTCGTCGGACAGGCTGAGGTGCGGCAACTGCGTTTGCCTCCAGGCGGTGGGTTATGCCACGACCGACGCGGCTTGGAACATTTCGACGGGCATCGGATAGTCGAGTTGCCAGGTGATAGCGATCGGACGGTCGCCGGTATGCGAGGTGTACGTGGCTGGGCCGAGGAAGAGATACGGCGCCGTGCCGAGCTCGGTGAGCTTGTGTTCGCGGGCGAAGATCAGGATCTTCGTGTCCTGGTCGCGGTGATTGAGGTATCGCTGGCCCACCTTTGAGGTGACCGACGTATTGCTTTGAGTCTCCCAGTGGAAAAGTGTCGGGCTGATCGCGTAGTCGCGGTACATCGTGGTGGGGGAGTAGTCCGCTTCGGATTTGACCAGGGTGACGAGGAAGGCGTCGGAATTCCGCTCCTCTGAGTACAAGACACCCGACTGGAACGTGCTCGGGCGGCGCTCGAAGGTGGCGTAATCGAGCGCCGCCAGAATCTCCTCGCGCTGATAGCGGGCATGTACCCGGAGCGCGAGGTCGCCGAGTCGGCCTCTGAGTGGTAGCGCGCGATGGCGGGCGTGATCCTGAGCGAAGTCGGTCACCTCGATCAGTTCGTCGCGGGCAGCGCGCTCCTGACGAAGAGCGTGAAAGCCTTGCTCATACGACGTGAATCCGCCGCCGTTCGGCCACAGCGAGAAGAAGAGCATGCGGGCGAACGTGCGGTGCATGGGTGCGAGTTCGTCGTACGCCGGCCCGTCGTCCTGCAACAGTCGTCGATAGACCTGAGCGCGCTCTGGATCGTCGACGTGGGCAAGCGCTCGAACCCGACGGAGCAGGGCGGTCTCCTGCGTCGATCCAGCACGCGTAGGCAGGCCCGCGTCGCGCCGAAGCGATGTCCAGCTCCGACCCGAGCGGAGTACGTCGCTGAGCTCGACTCCCGACTCTCGCACGAAGCCCCCGAGGTCTTGGTCACCCTGCGCCTTGAGCTCTCGGATCATGTCCTGCCAACGACCTGCGACTTGACCCTTTAGGTTGGAGAGGACGACCTCCTGCGCGACCTTGTCAAGCACGATCTGGCAACCAGAAGGCAGGGCCGGGAACCCCTGCTTGACTTGATCTTCCAGCCCTTTCCGGGTCTTGCCGGTGAGGGCCCTGAACCTGAGATCGAACCGGAACTCCTTGCGCTGGTGCCCGACGAAGTCGAGGGCGGTCAACACCGGCTTACCATCGGCGTGACGCAGTCCGCGACCCAACTGCTGAAGGAAGACCGTCGGGCTCTCTGTCGGTCGAAGGAGGAGCACGGTGTCGACCTCTGGAAGGTCGAGCCCTTCGTTGAACAGGTCGGCGGCAAACAGTGCATTCACGCGGCGATCCTTCAGATCGCGCAACGCCTGGTCACGCACGACCGTCGATGTCTCGCCGGAGACGGCTCTTGCCGGGATTCCTGCTGCGCTGAAGGTATCCGCCATGTACTCGGCATGGGCAATGGAGACACAGAACCCGAGCGCTCGCATGGCGCCGACGTTGGGGAGCTTGTCCCGAACCTCGCGGAGGACGATGGCTGATCGTCGGTCGTTTCCGGTGTACAGCTTTTCGAGCTCCCGCTCGTCGTACCGGCCGCGCTTCCATTGCAGATCGTCAAGCCGAGTGTCATCCGCGATCCCGAAGTAATGGAACGGGCAGAGCAGATCGGCTGAAAGCGCATCCCAGAGGCGAAGTTCGACGGCGGTTCTCCCGTCGAAGAAGCTCAATAGATCGAAGCCATCGGTGCGTTCGGGAGTCGCGGTTAACCCGAGTAGTTCGCGCGGCTGCAGATGATTGAGAAGCCGGCGATAGGTCGGTGCCGCGGCATGGTGAAACTCGTCGACGACCACGATCTCAAATGCGTCCGCTGGCATCGATGCGACGTCGTACGCCGTTAACGCCTGCACCGAGGCGAACACGTGCCGCCAGCGCTCGGGACGAGCGCCGGAGTGGTACTCCTCTCCGAAGTTGGCGTCGGCGAGGACCTCGCGGTACGTGCGCAGAGACTGCTGCAGGATCTCGCGTCGATGGGCAACAAAGAGAAGCGATGGCGCAGGTTCACCGCGCTGCAGGGCAGCGTCGCGGAGGCGTCGATAGTCGAGGGCCGCGATGACGGTCTTGCCGGTGCCGGTCGCCGCGACGACAAGGTTGCGATGCCGGTCGTGGACCTCACGCTCGACCTCGATCTCCTCCAGCATCTCCGCTTGATACGGCCGCGGGCGTACTTCAAGCCCGGCCAGCGAGATCGTGACTCGATTGGACGAGGTGCGGCCACTGGCTTCAGCCAAGGCGTCGTCGAGTCGATCACGGTCGCGCTCAGGGTGATACGACTCGAACGTGGAGTCATTCCAGTAGGTGTCGAACGTCGCCGCGAACTTGTTCAGCAAGCCCGGCGTCGCGATCCGGGAGAGACGGACGTTCCATTCGACACCATCGAGTAGCGCCGCTCGTGAGAGGTTCGACGAGCCGACGTACGCCGTTTCGTAGCCGGTCTCGCGGCGGAACAGCCAGGCCTTCGCGTGGAGCCGCGTACGGAGTACGTCGTACTGGATCTTGACCTCGGCGCCGAAGTCGTTCACCAGTTTGTCGAGGGCAGTGCGATCCGTCGCGCCCAGGTAGGTGGTGGTGATGACGCGGAACGGAGCTCCTCGGAGCCGGAGTCGCGCGAGTTCGGGTTCCAGCAGTCGAAGGCCGTACCACTTCACGAACGCGCAGACGAGATCCACCTGATCGGAGGTGTCGATCTCGGCGCGAAGCTCAGGCCCAAGCGATGGCTCGCCCGGTGAGTTCGTCAGTAGCGCCGCCTCCGACAGCGGAGTACCCGGGCGGGAGGAGCCGTAGGTTGTCGTCCCAGGACGCGCGGAGGGATACAACGCATGCAGTTGACGAGGCGGTTCGGCGGGGAGTAGATCGCCGTGCTCGGCCAGGCGCTGCAGTAGGTCGTTGACCAGAGCAACACGCTTGCCTTCGTCGCGGGTGCTACCTAGCACACGACGGACGGCATCCCCGACGTGTCGTGCTAGGACTTCCGGCTGGTCGGCGTCGTCGACGTCGTGTAGGACTGGCGCCTCGCCGTCGAACTGCCTGATCGCCTCGAGCAGGCTGTTCGTCACCAGTTCGTCGTAGATGCCTGGCTTCATTCCCCTATCACCCCTCGCCGAGGAGCTTGCCAGATCGCGGCGACAGTTATGGCGTTAAGCGCGTGTTGCAGGTGGGCAGATTTGTGTTTACCTGTCCCTGGCCGATCCTCTGTTTGGCGTGTTCCGTTGGGCTGTTGGCATCTGGTTTGTTGCTGGTGGTGCGGTGCTGGTGGGTGGGGCGAGGCCCTCCATTGCCTTGAAGGCCTGGGCCAGGTCGGGTGGTAGCGGCATGCGGGGAGGTCCGACGGGGCGACCGGCCTCCTTGGCGGGGCCCGTTGCCGGGCGGACGGTTGGGAGGTGGTCGAGTTCGTCGAGGGCGACGCCTTTGGTGCGGCCGAGGCGGGTGGCGGTTACGTCGAAGATCTCGCCGTCCTTGCGAGGGGCGAAGGCGACGACCTGCCGCACCGGTAGGTGCGAGTCGGTCGGGCCGTCGAATTCTCGATAGGTGAGTCTATGGGACGGGCCCATCGGGCGCCCGCGCCTGTTGAACTCCTCCACTACCGGTATCTTGATCTCTGCGCAGTCGCGGAGATCTGGATGATTGTCCGAGCGGCCGAGGCGCTCGCCGGCGAACTCGTCCTCGCGGCCCTCGCGCAGGGCACTCAGGCCGAGGCGAACTGCTTCGAACTGCTTGGCGGCAGGACCGTTGGGATCCGCCTTGGCGCGGGCGTAGAGGTCGCGAAGCTCGTCGCGGAGCTCCGGATCGATGATCAGGTGGTATTTCGCCGTCATCGCGCTGCGGGCGGTTCGTTGTCGCTGTCGAGGTTCCAGCCGAATTCCTCGGCCAGCTCGTCGGCCGAGACGTTGTCCTCTACGCGGTTCGTGGCCAGGCGTCGCCGGGTGACTTCGCGAACCTCGGCGGCCTGCTCCGCGTCCGCTGCCAACTCTTCGAGCTGTTCCCACCGGTCGAACGGGATGACCACGCCTTCTGGTTGACCGCTGTCGCCGAAGATCAACGGCTCGGCCTGCCCCGCACGGAACCGCTGCAGCATCCGTGGGAGGTTGTGCGCGGCGGTGGCCGTGTCGATGACGTTGACTCGGTCACCATTCGGCCGGTCTTGCGGCGTCTCGCTCGACATCTCAACTCCCTCGCTAGCCTCTGCCCAGCCTAAAGGACGGTGTCATTTCTTCGGGCTTCGGTTTGAAGTCGGAGTCGTCGAGCGGTTCGTCTAGGTCCCAGCCGATTTCGGCCGCTACCTGTTCAAGCTGGACCGATGGCGCGTGTTCAGGATAGGAGCTCAGGCTCTACCGGGACGTGAGTTATCCACAGGCCGGCGGGGGTGTCTTGGCCGATGGAGGAGGCTCTGCCCGGACGTCCCTCCAGATGGGTGGAGCTCAAAGGAGCCCGGGGCGCTTCTGCGCTCCGGGCTCCCTGGTGCTTGTCACAGACCGAAGGGCCGGCCCAGAGGCCGGCCCTTCGACAGTTGGTCAGAGGTTGCGGAAGAACTTGCGGAGGTCTTCGGTGACTTCTTCGGGGCGTTCGAGGGAGGCGAAGTGGCCGCCCTTTTCGAAGGTGGACCAGTGGACGATGTTGGGGTTGTCGCGGTCGGCCAGCGGGCGGATGGTCTTGAAGTCGTCGGCGAAGACGGCTACGCCGGTGGGGGCGTGGTTCAAGGACGGTTCGGCGCCGGAGTTGGCCTCTTCGTAGTGGTAGCGGCCGGCGGCGGCGGAGGTGTTGGTGAACCAGTAGAGGGAGACCTCGGTGAGGATTTGGTCGGGGGTGACCAGGCTGGTGCCGTTGCCGAAGTTGTTGAAGAGTTCGTTCCAGGCGAGCTGGCCGACCGGTGAGTCGGAGATGCCGACGGCAACGGTCTGCGGGCGGGTCGAGTTGATCGCGTTGTACCCGCCGACCGACTGGAACCACTTCAGGTGCTCGAGCGCCGCGTAGTCGGCCGGCGTGAACTTCTCGAACTCCGACGGGTCGCCCGACGGGAACGAGAACAGCTGCAGGACGTGCAGGCCGAGGAAGCCGGGCGGGTTGAGTACGCCGAGCTCGCGGGCGATCATCGCGCCGCCGTCCGAGCCGTGCACGCCGTACGAGTCGTACCCGAGCCGCCGCATCAGCGTGTCGAACGTCCGGGCCACCCGCGCCATCGTCCAGCCGCGCTCGACGAGCGGGGTGCTGAACCCGAAGCCCGGGATCGACGGTACGACGACGGAGAACGCGTCCTCGGCGGATCCGCCGTACGCGACCGGGTCGGTGAGCGGGCCGATCATGTCGAGGAAGTCGACGAACGAACCCGGGTACGTGTGCGCCAGCAGCAGCGGGGTCGCGCCCTCGACCGCGGACGGCACGTGGATGAAGTGGATCGTCTGCCCGTCGATCTCGGTCAGGTAGTGCGGGAACTCGTTCATCCGGGCTTCCTGGGCCCGCCAGTCGAACTCGTTCTGCCAGCGGTCCACCATCTCGCGGAGGTAGTGGTTCGGCGTGCCGAGGTCCCAGTTGTCGCCCGGGGCGGCCTCGGGGAGCCGGGTCCGCGCGAGGCGGTTCTGCAGGTCGTCCAGGTCGGCCTGGTCGATCGTGACGGTGAAGGACCGGATGCTCTCGTTCTTGTTCATGGCTCTACCGTAGAATCCGTATAGGAACATTAGATTCCTAATCAGGAGACTGTTTTGCTGGAAACTTCGACGCGTTTGCTAGCACTGCTAGCGCTGTTGCAGACCCGGCCGGCGTGGACCGGTTCCGAGCTGGCCGAGCGGCTCGAGGTGACCACGCGGACGGTGCGCAACGACATCGACCGGCTCCGCGAACTGGGGTACCCGGTCGACGGCACGCGCGGCCCGGCCGGCCACTACCAGCTCGGGATCGGCGCGAAACTTCCGCCGCTGCTGCTCGACGACGAGGAGGCAGTCGCGGTCGCCGTCGGCCTGCGTACCGGGGCTGGCGTCACCGGGATGGCGGAGAGCAGCGAGCGCGCGCTGACCAAACTCCAGCAGGTTCTCCCGCATCGTCTTCAGCGGCAGGTCAACGCGATCAACCGGGCGATGGAGAAGGGCCCCGACAACACGCGCTCGAACGTCGACGCTCCCGAGATCGATCCCGGCGTACTGGCGACGATCGCGGCTTGTATTCGCGACGAGCATTACCTCCGCTTCGAGTACGCCGTACCGGAGGGGGACTCGATGTACAAGGCCGGGTCCGGTGTGGGGCGGGACCTGCCGCTGCTGGTGGAGCCGTACCGGTTGGTGAGCTGGCACGGGTACTGGCATCTCGTGGCGCGGGACGAGCAGGCGGACTGGCACTCGTACCGGGTCGACTGGATGTCGTTGCGGATGGCAACGGGGCGGCGGTACCAGCCGCGGCCGATGGCGGACGAGGCGTACACCGATTTCGTGCTGCGTGACGTGGCGTCGACCGGTTGGAAGGTGCACGCGCGGATCACGGTCCACGCGCCGGCGCAGGACGTCCTGTCCCGCATCCACGCCGCGGTCGGCATCGTCGAGTCCGTCGACGACAACACCAGCATCCTCGTCACCGGCGCCGACTCCCTCGAAACGATCGCCGTCTACATCGGGATGCTCGGCCTGGACTTCCACGTCGACGGCCCGCCTGCCCTCGTTGCTCACCTGGAGACCGTCGGCAGGCGCTATCTCAACGCGATCGAGCCGCCGGAGCACCGGAGTTAAGCGGCGAACAGGTGTGGGGTGTGTCATCTCGACAGGACGTGTCGGTCGGCCAGGTAGTGCACCTGAGCGTGAACCGGTCGCCGTGTACAGCGTCTCACCGGTGCACTACCTGTCGACCGTGCACACCATCGCCCGCACCTTGGGGCGTCTGATCCAGAGTGCGGCGCGGGACCGAGCCGAGGGTTACTGCGGCCCGTCCTTCGGTACCCCCAGCCCGGCGTTGCGGGCCTGGATGATGGCGGTGGGGCGGTCGGTGGTGCCTAGTTTGGTGAAGATGGTGGAGACGTTGTTGGCGACGGTTTTCGGGGCCAGGTCGAGGCGGGCGGCGATGGCGGGGTTGGAGAGGCCGGCGGCGAGGAGGTCGAGGATCTGGTGTTCGCGGGTGGTGAGTTCGGGGAACGGGGTGGCGGGTGGTGGGGCGGTGAAGAAGGTGAGTACGCGGCGGGCGACGCCGGGGCCGAAGATCGCCTCGCCGGCGGCGACGGCGCGGATGGCGCGGGCGATCTCCTCCTGCTCGGCGCCTTTGACGAGGTAGCCGCGGGCGCCGGCGCGCATGGCGGCGAAGACCGAGTCGTCGTCCTCGAACATGGTGAGCACGAGTACGGCGACGTCGGGGGCTGAGCGGGCGAGTTCGCGGGTGGCGGCGAAGCCGTCGAGGTCGGGCATCTGGAGGTCTAGTACGGCGACGTCGGGGCGGTTCGTCACGACTTCGCGGATCGCCTCGCGCCCGGTCGCGGCGACGCCGACGACCTCGATGCCCGGGAGGGAACTCAGCAACGCTTCCAACCCGGCGCGCACGACCGGGTGGTCGTCGGCCAGTACGACCCGGATCATCGCGACTCCAAGGAGGAATCAGCCGGGCGCTGCTCGGAGTTGGCGTGGGGTGTCGGGGCATCGGCAGGCGGGTCGGCGGTGTGCGCGGCGGGCGCGGGGCGGCTGGTTGCGGCTTCCGGCCGTGTGCTGGGTGGCTGGGTGCTCGATGCGGCTGTGCGGTGGGAGGAGTTGATTGTGTGTGGGGGAGGTGCAGTGAGAGGGAAGGTGGCGTGGACCTGGCCGCCGGTGGGGGTGGGGCCGGCTTCGAAGGTGCCGCCCAGTTCGGCGGCTCGTTCTCGCATCGCGTGGAGGCCGACTCCCGGGTGCCAACTTTCGCTAGGCGGACCGTCGTCGGTCACGACGATCTCCAGTTCGTCGCCGCAGCGCAGGGCCAGTACGGCGGAGGTTGCGCGTGCGTGTCGTACGACGTTGGTCAGGGCCTCCGTCGCGATCCGGTAGGCGGCGACCTCCATCGCCGCGGGCAGCGTAGGCAGCCCGGACGCCACGACCCGGACCCGCAGAGCTGTCCCGTCGGCGCGGATCGACATCTGGTCGGCTCGTTGACGGAGGGCGCCTACGAGACCGAGTTCGTCCAGGGCCGGCGGGCGGAGGTCGTCGACGAGGCGGCGGATCTCGGTGATGGCTGAGCGGGTGTCGGCGCGCAGGCGCGCGAGGAGCTCGATGGCTCGGGTGGAGTCGGAGGAGACGAGGTTCGCGGCCGCGTCGGCGGAGAACGCGACGCCGGTAAGGGTCGGGCCCAGGCCGTCGTGCAGGTCCCGGCGCAATCGTCGTCGTTCCTCCTCACGTGCTGACACGAGCTTCTCCCGCGACGCCTGCAGCTCGGCGGACAGCCGCGTGGCGTGCACCGCGACCGCCAGCGGTACGGCGACCAGTCCGAGCACATCCCGATCGGCCGACGACAACCCGGACTCGCCCGACCGCAGACCCACCTCGAGCGTCCCGACCACCTCACCGCCGTACGACAACGGCAGGTGTACGACCGAAGCTGAAGGCGTACCGTCCGCTGTCACACGACCGTCGACGGCCAACCCGACATACGGCAGGCGTAAGGCGGAACGTATGGCGGCGACGACACCCGGTAGACCAGCCGACAGCTGCTCGCCGACGCGGGATGCCACGCGGGCCGGGTCGTGGCGGTCGCCGTACAGGGCGCGGTCGACCAGGGCCTGGAGGCGGGGTAGGACCGGGGCGATGATCAGGGCGACGAAGACGGTGACCGCGGCCGATCGGCCGACCTGGGAGGCGATCAGCGAGTCGAGGAGAGCGGCCAGCGCGGCGTAGATGCCGACGGCAACCAGTGACAGCAGTGCCCAGG
Source organism: Kribbella sp. NPDC050459 (assembly GCF_040655315.1). NCBI lineage: Bacteria > Bacillati > Actinomycetota > Actinomycetes > Propionibacteriales > Kribbellaceae > Kribbella > Kribbella sp. NPDC050459. The sequence continues at coordinate 71,529 of NZ_JBFAJQ010000001.1, forward strand.
TCAGCGCGCGGGAGACGACCAGGCGGATGTCGAGCAGCTGGTACCGGACGATCGCGACGGCGACAGCGATCGGGATCAGCGGAATCGCCAGCAGGACGAGGATCGGGGTGCCGGCGACGAAGGCCCACGGGATGACGAACAGCAGGGCGATCACCGACGCGAGCAGCAACCACAGCAGTTGCCGGCGGCCCGTTTCGTCGGCGCGGCGGTAGCGGATCGCGAGGCAGAGTAGTGCGAGCAGGAGCGCGACCACGTTGCGGAGCTCGGTCGCGGTCCACAGCGGTTGCCAGGAGTCGTAGTTCGGCAGTGTCAGGTACCCGGTCGGCAACCCGGACGAGATCGGCTCGCCGCTGCCGGTCATCTCGAGGACGAAGAGCGGCGCGGTCACAACCACACCGATCACGGCCCACCGCCAGCGCGGCGACAACAAGCGGCCGTCAGGGAACAACAAGAGCGCGAGCGGCAGGAACAGTCCGATCGACCACGGCCAGGCCCCTAGCGCGACCGTGACGAGCACCTGCTGCGCAAGGCCGTCATGGACGACATACGCAAGGGTCGAGGCGAACGGCGTGGTGGCGTGGCCGATCCCGTCCGCGAGGAACAGCCAACCGATCGGATTGGCCGGCCGGTGCCACGCGATGACCGCCCCGCACAGGCCGAACGTGAGACCCATTAGTCCGTTCGTCACCACAAAGGTGTCGACCAGTTTGCCCCAGCCCCACCCGAGCGAGACGCCGTAGGCGACGGCGAAGACCACCTCGGCGACGACGAGCGCGGCCAGCGCGGCGGCGAGGCCTCGGCTGTTCGCGGAGATGGTCATACCGGGATTGTGCGCCCGCAGGGTTCCCGGCGTCTCGGGATCGCGATCCCGGATCGGGCGGGGAACTGCCCGCCGCCGCAGGAATCCACCCCCAAGCAAACGGCTGCAACCGACGCGACGGTGGGACCAACACCGAAACCAAGGGGGTAGGGAGATGTACCGATTCGGACTGGTACTGCTCGGTCTGCTGGCACTGCTCGACCTGGCGACGCCGCTGCTCACGGACGGGGACCACCCGCCGATGAGTATCGCGGTCGGGACCGCGGTGGTCGGGCTGATCAGCCTGGTGCTGGTCGGGTTCGCCTGGCGGGGGAGGCGGTGGGCGCTCGCGCCGCTGATCACGCTGCGGCTCGCGTCGGCGCTGCTAGCCGTACCGGCGTTCTTCGCGTCCGGCGTGCCGACGGCCGCGGTCGTCGCGGCCGGATTCGGCGTCGGCGCGACGGTGGTCGGCGTCATCGCCGTACTGCTGCCGACTCGTGAGCTGGCAGGTGCGCGATGACACAGACGATCAGCCGTACGACGAGCGCCGACATCCGGCCCGTCTGGCGGTGGGCGGCAGCGGTGATACTGCCGATCGGGCCGGCCGCGGTGGCGTTGCTCCGGTTCCTGCTGCCGTACGACACGGCGGACGACGTCTCGACGATCACCAGCAAGATCGTCGGTCACCTCGATCGCAGTTCGACGATCCTCTGGTTGTCCTACATCGCGCTGGTCACGCTGGTGCCCGGCGTGTACTTCGTCGGCCGGCTCGCTCGTCGCGGCGCGCCGTGGTTGACCGGGATCGCGCTGTTCCTGATGGTCCCGGGCTATCTGTCGTTGCCGTGGCTTGCGTCCAGCGACGCGTTCATCTGGTCCGCCGGCACGGCGGGTGCCGACCAGGCGACGATCACCAGGATCGCCGAGGCCACACACGGCTCGGTGGATGTCGCCGGCATCGTGTTCGTGGTCGGGCACGTGCTCGGCACGATCCTGCTCGGCATCGCGATGTGGCGCTCCGGCGTCGGCGGCCGGTGGGCAGCGGTCGCGGTGGCCGCGTCCCAGCCGCTGCACCTGATCTCGGTGATCATCAGCAGTCACCCGCTGGATCTGGTCGGCTGGGGACTGCAGGCAGCGGGGTTCGCCGCGGTGGGGTGGGCGATCCTGCGGATGCCGAACGACGAGTGGCAGCCGCTGCCGTACGCCGTCAGCGTCGTCAAACGCCGTGCTGCTTGAGGAAGCTGACGGTCCGCGCCATCGAGGTCGGCCAGGCGGGACCGAACGCGTGCTCCTCGCCCGGATACGTGTACAGCGTCGCGGTCTTCCCGGCCGCCTTCAGCGCGGCCAGGCTTGTGCGCGACCAGGCGATGGGGCAGGTCGAGTCGGATTCGCCGTGGTGGATCAGCACCGGCTCCGTCACGCGGTCGAAGAAGTTCACCGCGGACATGTTGTGCCAGAACGCCGGGTTGCGCGCCGGTTCGCCGTACCTGCGCAGGATCTGGCTCGCGATCGGGCGGTCCGCCCGGATCCAGCGGTCGAAGTTGTCCGCGGCCTGCGAACTGACCGGCGCGAACACCACGGCGGCCTTGACCAGACCGGGCTGGGTGACGAGCACGTTGTAGGTGATGCCGCCGCCCATCGAGCGGCCGAGCAGCGCGATCCGTGACGGGTCGACGTACTGCGAGGTGCGCAGCGCGAGGACCGCGTTGACGACGTCCTCGGTGTAGCCGAGGCGCAGGGTGAGCTCGGAGTCCGGGTCCTTCGAGGACTGCGCGTGGTTGCGGTAGTCGGTGTGCAGGACGACGTACCCGCGGCGTGCGAGGTAGTCCTGCTCGCGCATCAGGCCGCGGCCGTTCGTGTACACGGCCGGGTCGATGTAGCCGTGGTTCAGGACGAGCGCCGGGTGCGGACCCGGTGTGGACGGGACGTTCATGATCCCCGAGATCGTCAGCGTCCCGCTCCGGTAGGTGACGTAGTACCGGGTGTACGCCGGGGTGCGGGCGAGGACCCGGCCGAGACGGAGGTTGCCGCCGTTGTACTTCTTCGTCATCAACGCCTGCAGCGACACGGGATTCGCGACGGTCGACGGCTTGACGCTCGACGGCGCGGCGGTCGAGGGCGTGACGGTCGAGGGCGGCGAGGTGCTGGGTCGAGCGGCGGACGGCATGGGTGAGGTGGTGCCGGGCGCAGGAGGAGCCGCGTCGTTTCCGGTGCAACCGACCGCGGCCGCCGTCACGAACGCGACGACTCCTGCCCACGCCACCCGCCCGCTCATACCGCCAAGTCTGCCGTCACCTCCGGCGAAGTCCGCGAAAGTTCCGGCAACGATTGGCGGCGCGGCCACTGCACGATCACGACCGACGCGAGCACGAGACCGCCGCCGAACCACTGCACGGCACTCAGTTGCTCGCCGAAGACGAGGGCCGCCGCGACCACCGTCACGACCGGCTCGAAGATCGACAGGATCGAGGCCACGGACGGACCGACCCGAGCCATGCCCGCAAAGAAGAACAGGATCGCCGCGACGGTGCTGACCAGCGCGACCGCGGCCAGCCACAGCCAGCCAATCGGGGCGAACGTCAGATCGGTTCCGCGGAAGAGCCCCAGCACCAGGAACGTGCCGAACGCTCCGATGCACACCAGCGCCGTCAACGCGAGCGGCGGTACGTCGGCGGTCAGCGAGTCGCCGACCAGGATGTAGCACGTGTAGACGATCGGTGCGCCCAACGCCAGCAGTACGCCGAGCAGGTCGAACCGGCCGGTCATCGCCCCGCTGAGCACCAGCCCGATCCCGGCCAGCGCGACTGCCAGGGCGCCGATCCGCCGCCGCGAGGCCTGTTCGCGACGCAGTGCGATCGCCCCGACCATCACCAGCACCGGGTAGAGATACAGAAGGAGTGCGACCAGTGACGCGTCGATCCGCGCCAGCGCGGAGAAGTACAGCCCGGACTGGGCGGCGTACCCGAAGACACCCATCCCCAGGCCGGTGACAACGGCCCGGCGCGGCAGGTTGCGCAGGGCGCCGCGGGCGAGCGCGACGGCCAGCAGCAGTACGCCGGCGAGGCCGAAGCGGACGAGCAGCAGTGCGTCGACCGATACGCCCGCGTCGTACGCGAGCTTGCCGAAGACGGCCATGACCCCGAAGGTGACGGCGGAAAGAAGGCAGAAGAGGCGTCCCACGCCATCGATGGTCAGGGCCAGGGACTGTTCACGTCCATCGCGGCTTCACGGACAGCATTGTGAAGCTAAGCTGAACGAATGATGGATCTGCACCGACTGCGGTTGCTGCGGGAGGTGCACGGCCGCGGGACCGTGCACGGCGCGGCCCGCGCGCTCGGCTACTCGCCCAGCGCGATCTCCCAGCAGCTCGCCGTCCTGGAGCGCGAGGCCGGTACGCCGCTGCTCGAGCGGATCGGCCGCAACGTGCGCCTGACCGCGGCGGGCGAGGTGCTGGTCCGGCACGCGACGTCCCTGCTGGAAGGCGTCGAGGCCGCCGAGGCCGAGCTGGCCGCGGTCGCCGCGGGCCGGGTCGCGGGCCTGGTCCGGATCGCGTCGTTCCAGTCCGCGTTCATTCGCGTGGTCGCTCCGGCGATTCGCAGCCTGGCGGCCTCGCATCCCGACATCCGCGTCGAAGCCGCCGAGCTGGAAGTGGAGCAGGCCGCGCCCGCTCTCCGGCTGCAGCAGTTGGACGTCATGGTCGGCGACGAGTACGACGGCCAGCCGCGCGCCGTACACACCGATCTGCTCCGCGAGCACCTGCTCCGCGAGCACATCCGCGTCGTACTGCCCGCGGATCATCCGCTCGCAGCCGCGGAGCGCGTTCCGGTCGAGCAGTTGGCGGATCTGCCCTGGGCCGCTTGCCAGCCGGGCACCGGTCATCGCGAGATGCATGTCCGGGTCTGCCGCGAGCTCGGCGGGTTCGAGCCCGACATCCGCTACAGCTCCGACGACTTCCTGATCCTGCTCGAGCTCGTCCGGACGACGGGCGCGGGCGCGCTGCTTCCCGATCTCGTCATCGGAGCCGGCGCGCCGGGCGTCGCCGTACGCCGGCCTGCCGAGGCGGATGTCGGGCGGGCGGTCTTCCTGCTGACCCGCCGTACCCGGACGCCCGCGGTCGCGGCGGTGGCCGATGCGCTGGCGGCTGCGGCCACCGATCAGACCAGGTCGTGACGGAGCAGGACGGTCCGGTTGTCGAACGATCGCGTCTCGGCGAGCCGGAGCGTACGCCGGCCCGTTGCCTGATGCACCGGCTTGCCGCCGCCGAGGACCACCGGGTGCACGACCACGTGGTACTCGTCGACCAGGCCGAGCTCGGCCAGCGCCGCCGCCGCGCCCGAGCCCCCGGTCAGCAGGATGTCCTTGCCCGGCTCGGCCTTGAGCGCCGCGACGTCCTCGGCGGCGCGGATGACCCGGGCGTCCCACTCGGCGCTCTCGAGCGTCGTCGACAGCACCGCCTTCGCCGCCCGGCGCCACACGGGCGCGAACTCGATCGCGTGCTGGTCCGGGTTCATCGCCTCGGCGTGCGGCCAGTACGACGACATCATGTGCCAGACCGGCCGCCCGTACAGGAACAGGTCGGCGCGCTCGGTCAGGCTCATCGAGTACGCGCCCAGCTCCGGCCCGAGCTGGGCCCAGTCGAACTCGCCGTTCGGTCCCTCGACGAAACCGTCGAGCGACTGGTGCACGTAGTACATGAGCTTCCGCATGGTGTCCTCCGGATCTTGGCTGCCTGTGCCTCCTGGTCGGAGCCGTCCGGGCCGCTTTGACATCGGTATTGACGAATTCTGTCCCGCTTGGCAGGGTCGGGGAGAACGGGCGGGTCTGGGGGAAGGCCGGCTGCCCGTCGGGGGTCCAGACGCTCTCTGGGGGAAATCTCGCGCTGCGCTCGACGGCGACGACCGGTCTGCGCGGTGTGCGTGGAGGTTCGGTACGCGCGCGCCGATCTGCGGCAGTCGGCAGTGGTTCGGGGAGCGAACATGATCGAGGAACTGAGAGAACGCACGCGCGGGCAAGTCTTCACAGCAGGTGACGAGGGGTACGACGCGGCGCGCCGGGTCAACAACTGGATGCACGACAAGCATCCGCAGGTGGTCGTCCGGTGCGAGAACGCCGGTGACGTGATGGCGGCGATCGACTACGCACGGAGCAACCAGCTGGAGATCGCGATCCGCGGCGGCGGGCACAGTGTGCCGGGGTTCGGCACGGTCGAGGACGGTCTCGTCATCGACCTGAGCGGGATGCGCAACGTCCGGGTCGATCCGGTGACCAGGACCGCGCGGGCCGGCGGCGGTGCGACCTGGGGCGACTTCAACGCCGCCACGCACGCCTTCGGGCTGGCCACCACCGGCGGGATCATCTCGACCACCGGCGTCGGCGGACTGACCCTCGGCGGCGGGATCGGGTACCTGGCCCGGGGTCTCGGGCTGTCCTGCGACAACCTGGTCTCGGCGGACGTCGTGACCGCCGACGGGAAGTTCGTGATCGCCAGCGAGAAGGAGAACGAGGACCTGTTCTGGGCGTTACGCGGCGGTGGCGGCAACTTCGGCGTGGTCACCGCGCTCGAGTTCCGGCTGGCGCCGGTGTCCATGATCTACGGCGGCCCGATGTTCTTCGAGCTGTCCGACGCAGCCGCCGTACTGTCCGGGTTCCGGGACCTGATCAAGGACGCGCCCGAGCAGCTGGGCGGGTTCCCGGCGTTCCAGATCGCGCCGCCGTTGCCGTTCATCCCCGAGGACCGGCACGGTGAGCCGTTCGTGGCGATCGTCGGCTGCTGGGCCGGCGACCTGGACGACGGCGAGACCCAGATCTCGAAGTTCCGCGAGTTCGCGCCGGTGATGGCCGAGCATGTCGGCCCGATGCCGTACCCGGCGCTGAACAGTGCCTTCGACGCGCTCGTGCCGCCCGGTCTGCAGCACTACTGGAAGGCGAACTTCGTCACCGAGCTGACCGACGAGGCGATCCAGGCGCATCTGCGGCACGCGCCCGGTCTGCCCGCGGTGAACTCGACCGTGCACATCTACCCGATCGACGGCGCCTGTCACCGGGTGACGCCGGACGGGACCGCGTTCGCCTACCGGGAAGCGAACTTCGCGACCGTGATCGCCGGTATGTGGCCGGACCCGGCCGCCAACGAGGCCGGCGTCGAGTGGGTGCGGTCGTACTACGACGACGTCGCACCGCACTCCGAGTCCGGCGGGTACATCAACTTCATGGCCGACGACGACCAGGGCCGGATCCGGGACAACTACCGGCAGAACTACGACCGGCTGGTCGAGGTCAAGCGCAAGTACGACCCGGAGAACGTGTTCCACCTCAACCAGAACATCGCGCCCTAGGCAACAAAACGACCGGCGGCCGGTACGTCGTCGTACCGGCCGCCGGCCCCGGCTCACGACCTCACAGCGTGAGCAGGCGCTGGAAGAACGCGCGGTACCGCTGCAGTGCCGAGCGGAGGTCCTCGGTCGACGGCTCACCGCCCGACCACTGGTGCTCGAGATCCTGGCGCTGGCGGTCGAAGCCGTCCGCGAGGTGCTTGAGCACGTCGTCGACGAGCTTGTCGGCCTCGCTGACGGCGTTGCGCGGATCGTCCACGAACCCTTGCTGGACGACGTCCCAGCGGGCCCGGTAGTCGACGCCGGCTTCCTCGGCCACCAACGGCGCATCGCCCGTCGTTGTCCGGTCGTCACGCTCGGCGGTGCCGGCGGCTGTCATCCGGTTGTCCGGAGCACCGGCCGCTGCACGGTCGTCGTCCAGCCCACGGCCGGCGTCGAGGCCTCGCTCGTCGTCCAGGCCGCGGCGGCCGCTGAGCTCGGAGTCGGTCACGAGATCGTCGTCGTTCAGCATGCGGTCGTCGTCCAGGGGAAGGTCACGACGGTCGGGCGTGGTCATGCTTGCTCCTTCGTGGTGGTCCGGTTCTCGCTGTCGTCGAGCAGGGCGTCGACCAAGTGCCGGTACGCCGTGACTGCCTGCCGCAGGTCCTCGGTGTCGGCGTCGCCGCGGGCGTGCGCGACCGCGATCCGGTGCGCCTCCCGGTAGTGCATCGCGACGTCGGGATGGTCGACGGACACGTCGTCGGCGCGCTGCTCGAACTCGTCGACCGGGTACCCGGACTCGCGCATCATCCGCAGCACCAGCCGATCCGCGTCCGCGACCGCTCCGGCCGGACGGTCGACGAAGCTCTGCTGCACCTTCGCCCACTCGGCGCGGTAGGTCCGCGCGGACTCACGGCTCAACGGCGTGATCTCCAGCCGCGACACCCGGCGTTGCCGTCCGCGCAGCTCGCGCTCCGCGCTGCGGCGATCGCCCGACTCCTCGAGGGTGCGCTCGTACTCCGGGCCGAACCGTTGCTGCAGCTCGCTCGAGCGTCTGCGCTGGTACAGGACGAAGACCGCCGCCGCGGCGAGCAGCACCACGGCGATGATCACGATGGTCAGGACGGTACCCATCACAACTCCAGTCCGATCGCATGGGCGGATCCGCGATCCGCACCGGCCGATCGCGAGAATCCCTGGCAGGCGGTCCCCAGCGCCGCCTCAGCACCCCGTTGGCCCCGACCGGTACCCAGGTCCGATGCGCACAAGCCTCCGGCCGGCCACCCGCAGCGGGTGACCGGCCGGAGCGGCGGCGTACGGTCAGGCCTTCGGACCGAGCTTGTGGACGACGATGCCGGACTTGAACGTCGTCGTACCGAGCAGTTCGAGATGGGTGATGTCTATGCCGGTGCCGCGGAACATGGTTTCGCCCTCGGCGACGACCGGGAAGAACCAGAAGTGATACTCGTCGACGAGCTTGTTCTCCAGCAGCGTCTTCGAGAACGACCCGGTGCCGTACTTGATCAGGTCACCGCCCTCGGACTCCTTGAGCCGGCGGACGGCCTCGGCGGCGTCGCCTTCGAGCGGCTGGGCGTTCCACTTCCACTCGGTGACCGTGCGCGTGGCGACGTACTTCGGCATCGCGTTGAACAGGTCGGCGAAGGGGTCGCCGGCCCGGGACAGCCAGGCGTCCGCGAAGCCTTCGTAGGTGACGCGGCCTAGCACCTGGGCCTCGACGCCCTCCATCAGGCCTTGCGAGTACGCCGCGTGCTCGTCGTCCCAGTACGGCGGGCTCCAGTTCTGCGGCTCGTCGATGACGCCGTTCAAGGTGATGAAGGTGGATTCGATCAGCTTCCTCATGGGTCTTTCCTCTCAGTGTCGGTACGGGCGCCGCTTGCGGGCGTCCTGGAGTGCTGCGGCCCACCAGACGAGCTGGTCGAGCATGAGTTTGGCGGATGCCTCGTAGCCGGCGGACGGCCGCGGCCAGCCGCCGTCCGCGGTGAACTGCTCCCAGTAGCAGGGGAGTGCGACGGTGTTGCGGATGGTGACGGCCTGGAGTTCGCTGAAGACCTGCCGCAGCTGTGCGGTGGCGTAGCAGCCGCCGCTTTCCCGGCCGTAGCTGACGATTGCGACCGGCTTGGCGTGCCACTCGTCGTAGTACCAGTCCAGTGCGGTCTTCAGCGTGGCCGGAAAGCTGCAGTTGATCTCCGGGGTGACGACGGCGAACGCGTCTGCGGCAGCCAGCCTGGTGCCCACTGCGGCGACCTCCCGCGGTGCCTCCTCCTCGGCGTCGGGGAGTCCGGCGGGCAGATTCGCAGTGGCCAGGTCGACCAGGTCGACCTCGAACTGCTTGGCTGCCTGCTCGCCGAGCCAGTTCGCCACGGTCGGCCCGAACCGCCCAGGCCGGGTGCTGCCGATGATCACTGCCAGTCGCATCCGCCGTCCTCCTTCCGTCTGAAACAGACTTTGCCGGAAGGGGTTTACGGTTTCTTTCCGGTCGTTTCCGGCGGACCGGAATAAGGTGCCGTCATGCGCTTCGGGGTGCTGGGACCGGTGACGGCCTGGACGGACGCGGGGACGCCTGTGGTCATCCAAGGGCTGAAGGTGCGTGCGTTGCTGGCTGACCTGCTGGTGCACGAGGGCCGGCCGGTGCCCTCGGACCGGCTGATCGACGACCTGTGGGGCTCTGAGCTCCCTGGGAACCCGTCAGGCACGCTCTCCGCGAAGGTGTCCCAGCTGCGGCGAGCGTTGGAGGACGCTGAGCCTGGCAGCCGCTCGCTCGTGCAGTCCGGCCCGGCCGCGTATTCGCTGGCGGTTTCTGCCGCGAACTGTGACGCGCTGCGCTTCGGCGAGCTGCTGGCTGCCGGGTCGCTCGACGAGGCGCTGGCGTTGTGGCGCGGCCCGGCGTACGCCGATTTCGCGGACGATGCGTTCACCGAGACAGCCGTAGCGCGGCTGACCGATCAGCGGCTCACCGCACTCGAGCGGGCTGATCTGCCGGTTCCTGACCTCGCCGCCCTGGTCAAGGAGCATCCGCTGCGCGAGGGTCTGCGGGCTGCGCACATGAAGGCGCTGTACCGGGCCGGTCGGCAGACGGAGGCGCTGGAGAGCTTCGACGAGCTGCGGCAACTGCTGCTCGATGACCTCGGGCTGGACCCAGGGCCAGAGCTTGTCGCGCTGCAGCAGTCGATCCTCACGCAAGAGCTGCCGCACGCACGGAACAACCTCCCTGCACAGATGACTGAGCTGATCGGCCGCTCCGATGCGCTGGCCGACATCAGTGCCCGATTGGGCACATCACGGCTGGTGACACTGACCGGTCCGGGAGGTGTGGGCAAGACTCGCCTGGCACTGGCTGCTGCGGCCGGCGTGACGGACAGGTTCGCGGACGGGGTCGTCCTGGTCGAGCTGGCCGCCGTGACTCCCGACGCGCTATCGGTCACCAACTCGCTGACGGACGCCGTGCAGGCCGCTCTGGACCTTCGGGACACGGAAGATTCGCCCGTTGTCGATCGACTGGCCTCAGTGATGGGCTCCCGGCTGCTGGTACTCGACAACTGCGAGCAGATCGTCGACGAGGTCGCCGCGCTGACGGATCGCTTGCTGGCCGCCGCGCCGGGCCTCCGTGTGCTGGCGACGAGCCGTGAACCGCTGGGGCTGGCCGGTGAGGTGGTGTGGAGTGTGCCGCCGCTGTCCGTACCTCCGCTGTCGGCAGGTGTGCACGAGGTCGGCGAGTGCAGTGCGGCGCAGTTGTTCGTCACGCGGGCGGCTGCGGCGTCGCGTGGCTTCGCGCTGACGGACGAGACCGTTGCGGACGTCGCCGTACTGTGCCGGCGGCTGGACGGGATCCCGCTAGCGCTGGAGCTGGCTGCGACGCGTGTGCGCGCTCTGGGAGTACGCGGGCTCGTAGCGCGGCTGGACGACCGTTTCCGGTTGCTGGCGACAGGACATCGTGGTGCTGCGCCAAGGCAGCAGACGTTGCACGCGATGATCGACTGGAGCTGGGAGCTGCTCGACCCGGACGAGCAGTCCGTACTGCGGCGCCTCGCCGTACATGCTGATGGCTGTACGGCGGATGCCGCGGCGGTGGTCTGCGGTGAGGACGACGTACTGGATGTCCTCGTGCGCCTGGTCGACCGGTCGCTCGTCGTACCAGTTGACGGGGAACGGTTCCGGCTGCTCGAGTCGGTGGCGGCGTACTGCATCGACAAGCTGACGGTGACGGGTGAGCTCGAGTCGTCACGGCAGCGGCACCTGGCGTACTACGTGTCGCTTGCGGAGACCGCCCGGCCCGGCTTGTTCGGTGACGGGCAAGGCCGGTGGCTGGAGCTGCTGGACGACGACTCGGCGAACTTCCGGACCGCACTGGATCGAGCTGTGGCCACGGGGCAGCTGGACCTCGCGGAGCGGCTCGTGGACGCTCTGGCTTGGTACTGGTTCCTGCGTGGTCGGTATGTGGAGGCCATGCGGTCTCTCGAGGCTGTGCCGGGTTCGGCGCGGGCCGGTGTGTGGCGGGCGGGGTTCATGTACCTGCTCGGGCACCCTGACGCCGCCGCCGAGCGGGACCGCTGGCTGGACGACGCGGACGCCATGGGGCAGTGGTGGATCGCTCACGCCGCCAGCGATGCCGGCGACCTGTCCACGTGCTTGTCGCTGCTCAACCAGGCGCTGAAGAGCTTTGAGGCCGACGGGAATCAGTGGGGCATAGCCGCCGTGCTGGCTGCTCGGGCCAAGCACGCACATGTACGGGCCGACCTGCCTGCTCTGTACGACGACGCGTGCCAGAGCATCGGCACGTTCCGCTCGCTGGGGGATCGGTGGGGCGTTCTGCAGGCGACAGGGTGGTTCGGGGCGCACGCGGAGCTCGTCGGGGACTTCGAGGAGGCGGAGCGGCTGCACCTCGAAGGCATGGAGGCCGCGGAGGAGATCGGACTGTGGCCCGAGGTCGCCAGCGCGGCCGGCATGCTCGGATGGACCGCGATCCGGCGCGGGCATTTCGAGTCGGCCCGGACGTACGGCGAGCGTGGGCTTCGGCTGGCGACGGAGCAGGGGCAGCGCGCGACGCAGGCGCTCGCGGAGTTGGTGCTCGGCTTCGCCGCCCGTCGTACCGGCGCCCTGGACGAGGCCTCGTCGCGGTTGCAGGCGCTGATCGATGCCGCCCGTCGACAGTCGGAATCTGTCTTGTATCTGTCGATCGTCCTGGCGGAGCTCGGGTTCGTCCGGGAGCTCCAAGGCCGGCCCGAAGAGGCACTGGAGCTGCATGCGGAGGCGTTCCGGGTCGCGGAGCAGTTCGACTCGCTGCGAGGTCAGTGCTGGGCGCTGGAGGGGATAGCGGCCTGTCACCCCGACAAGACGCTCGCGGCCACGTTGCTGGGGAGCGCGGCCGCCACGCGGGCGACCGAGAACTATCTGACAGCTGCGGCGGAGGCTGCGGATCTCGAGCGTGCGGTTATGGCGGCCTCAGAGGCGCTCGGGGCCGATGGGTACCAAGCGGCGTACGAGCGGGGCGTGGCCCTCGGCCCGGCACAGGCTTTCGCGCTGCTAGTTCGGCAATAGATGTTCTGTAGTTGAGATTATCTGCCTAGCGAAGTAGTTTTGCCCGCGGAGCGAACTTCGAAAGGTGAATCATGGATTACGGCCACGAGCTGGTCTTCGGCACGTTCCTGACCCCTGCGGTCGACACCCCGGACCGCGTGATCGCGCTGGCCCAGCTGACCGAACAGGTCGGGCTCGACCTGGTGACCTTCCAGGACCATCCCTACCAGCCGCGGCTGATGGACGCCTGGACGCTGCTGTCCGTCGTCGCCGCCCAGACCTCGCGGGTGAAGGTGTCCACGAATGTCGCCAACCTGCCGCTCCGGCACCCGGTCGTGCTGGCGCGCAGCGTCGCGACGCTGGACCTGATCACCGGCGGACGGGTCGAGCTCGGCCTGGGCGCGGGCGGGTTCCTCGACGCGGTCGCGGCGAACGGTGGGCCGCGGCTGACGACCGGACAGAGCATCACTGCACTGGAGGAAGCCATCGCGATCATGCGCGAGGTCTGGACTCCTGGCGGCGGCGGCATCCGGCTGGCCGGCAAGCACTACACGGTTGCCGGTGCCAAGCGCGGCCCGGCGCCCGCCCACGACGTGTCGATCTGGTTGGGTGCTTACAAGCCACGGATGCTCGCCCTGACCGGACGCCTCGCTGATGGCTGGCTGCCGAGCAGCGGGTACGCCGGGCCGGACCAGCTCGCCGCGATGAACAAGATCATCGACGAGGCTGCCGTAGAGGCGGGACGGGATCCTTCGGCGGTCCGACGGCTGTACAACGTGTCCGGTCAGTTCAGTGGGCGTGGGGGGTTCCTGCAGGGTCCTGAGGAGCTGTGGATCGACCAGCTCGCCGAGCTGACGCTGGGGGAGGGCATCAGCACCTACATCCTCGCCTCGGACGACCCGGACGACATCCGGCGCTTCGCTGAGGTGGCAGCTGGTGTGCGCGAGGCCGTCTCGGTCGCCCGGTCGGGCGGCGTGGTGTCTACGGCGCCTGTTCCCGCCGGTGGCTTCGGCGTCGTGCCGACACCACCTCCCGCTGTGCGGCGTAGCGCCGTTCAGCTGCTGGACGAGTCCGCGCGGCCGACCGGGCCGGCGCCGGACCCGTCGCGGACGTACACGCCGTACCAGTTTCAGTCCGGTCAGCACCTGATCGACGTCCACGACCATCTGCGCGCGGAGCTCGACCAGGTCCGCGATCTGGTCGAGCAGGTCGCGGCCGGGACGCTCGGGGTCGGTGCGGCGCGCTCGCACATCAACACCATGACGATGCGGCAGAACAACTGGACGCTGGGGACGTACTGCGAGTCCTACTGCCGGCTGGTCACGACGCATCACTCGCTGGAGGACGCCTCGCTGTTCCCGCACCTCCGCCGGGCCGACCCCGCGCTGGAGCCGGTCGTCGACCGGTTGCAGGAGGAGCACAAGATCATCCACGACGTCCTCGAAGGCGTCGACAAGGCTCTCGTCGCACTGGTTGACGGGTCAGGCGACATCGACGGTCTGCGTGCCGCCGTCGACCTGCTGGACGACACGCTGCTGTCGCACCTGTCCTACGAGGAGCGGGAGCTGGTCGAGCCGCTGGCGCGGCTCGGGGTGCTCTGAGTTACTTCGCCTCTCCCAGGAGAGAGGCGAGGATGTCGAGGAGCCGGAGCGTCGGGACCTCGCCGAGCAGGCGGGCGGCCGAGGTCGCCGGCTCCGCGATCAGGCGGACCTGCAGCAGCTTGAAGTCGCGGACGTTGGCCGGGTTCACCAGGTCCTCGCGGACCGCCTTCAGGAACTCGGCGCCGGCCGACGCCGAGCCGTAGGTCATCCGGATGAAGCTGTCGGTCACCGGGTAGAGGTACGGCCGCTTCAGGTGCAGCAGCTTCGACTTCTTCGCGTGCCCGAAGCCGCGGTGGCCGGTGAACTTGTCGTCGAGCGCCATCGCCGCCTCGAACAGCTCACTGCCTGGCTCGGCGTCCTCGAGGCGCGCGTCGACCGGGATCGCCGCGAGCTCCTTCTCGGCCTCGACCTCGAGCAGCCACGGGATGTCCATCGCGCGCAGGTCGGCGCCGATCACCATGATCCGGCCCAGGTCGTCGAGCGTGACCTGGTTCGGGTCGGAGCCGCCGACGGTGGTCATCCCCGGCAACCCGTCGTAGTACTGCAGCACGGCGCCGTTCGTCTCGGCGTACAGCCGCAACTGCGCGATCGCCTCGTCGACGACGATCTTCCGGGTACCGATGTTCATGAGCCACACCCTCACACTCGTGGTGGCAGACCCGCCAGCGGGCGGACAGCATTCGAACGTTTAGTCAGTCTGTTTCCGCAGATCGTAGCGACTCCTGGGCGACCTGCACGCCAGGGTCACTTCCCGTTATCCACAACCTGTAATCATCCGCTCTCTCCGCACGCTGAACTCCGTAAACTCTCTGTCACAACACCACGACTGAGCGGAGGCAACCATGCGGCACCGGCTCCTTCTGCTCGTCCTCGCGGTCCTTCTGCTCGTGCCCGTCCCACCGGCCGCGCAGGCGGCGCGACCGGACGAGTATCCCTGCCTGCACCCGGACCTGACCGTCTCAGGGAACGGTGAGGTCCTGAGCACCGGCACGGAAGTCGCCAACGACGGCGGCATGGCGCACGCCGGCACCGGGGTCACCTTCACCTTCCAGGCCCGGACGTTCAACCTGACGATCGACCTGTGCAACCTCCGGATCACCGACGCCCGCACATGGCAGGTCAACCACTGGCCCTGTGACAACGTGCCGAAACCGAAGCCGGCCCGGACCCAGTCGCTGAGTTGGTCGGTCACCGTTCCGCTGGACTGCAAGTTCGTCGGCTCACCGAACCTGCTCGACGTGTCCTTGACGAACGGCAAGGGATCGGCGGGCGCCTCGGTGATGATCTACGCGGGTGCGCCCGGGTTCGTGCTCCCGGACAAGCAGGCGCGGGCGTTCTTCGGGCCGTTCGCGATGCAGTCCGATCCGGTCAACTCGCTGACGGGCGCGCTGACCGCTGTCGAGACGGACGCGTCGGTCGCCGCCCTCGGCGTACCGCTGACGGTGACCCGGACGTACAACTCGAACGACCCGTCCGCCGGCTCGCTCGGCGCCGGGTGGCGGGCCTCGTACTCGGATCGGCTCGAGCTGTCGCCGGGTGGTGCGCGGTACCTGGCGTCCGACGGGCGGGAGATCGGGTTCACGCGGGAAGTCAGCCGGGCCGCGGGGCGCGTGCAGACCGTCACGAACGGGCGGCGGTCGGCCTCGACTCGCGGTCGTCCCCGCCCGGCTTCCTGGACGCCTTGGCAATCGGTAATTGGGTTGAGGAGGGCCGGGCAGCACCTCATGATGAGCGCATGATTACTACGACCTTTGGACTGTTGCTGGTGGAACCTGTGGCCTTGGCGGCTCGGGTTCAGCAGCAGGCCGGTCGTTGTAGGGGGTCGAGCTTCGGTCCGTTGTGATCGGGGTGGTGGTCGCGGGGCTCTTGGCCGGGTTTGGGGTTGCTATGCCGGTCGGGCCTGTCGGGACCTATCTGGTGGCGTTGACTGCGCGGAGTTCGTTGCGGATCGGGGCGTTTGCGGCTCTCGGGGTTGCTTCGGCTGATGGCGTGTACGCGGCGGTGGCCGCGGGTGCCGGCACTGTGCTGGCTCCGCTACTGTTGCCGATCGTCGGACCGTTGCGGTGGGCATCGGTTGTTGTGTTGATCGCCTTGGCCGTGCTCGGCGCGGCCAAGGCGGTACGGCGTTATCGTGAGCGGCGGATCGTTGCGCTTCAGCAGGAGACACCGATCGGCGCGTCGACGGCGTACTTCGGGATGCTCGGCATGACGATGCTCAACCCGTGGACGATGATCTACTTCGCCGCGCTGGTACTGGGCGGGTCCGGGGTCACGGGAGTCGGCGAGCGGATCGTGTTCGTCGTGGCAGCGTTCGCGGCGTCAGCCAGCTGGCAACTGCTACTCGCTGGCGGTGGCGCGCTGCTCGGGCGATTGTTGACCGGGGCAACCGGCCGGCTCGTGACCACGTCGGCGTCGAGCCTGCTGATCGTCGTACTCGCGGTTCGTCTGGTCGCCTGACTGAGCGCCGATCGTTCGCGGCGGGGACGTGGCAATCGTGCTGGGTGCAGCCCACGTTGTGCTGGTCCGCGGTGGCAACAGTTCATGGGAACTGCTGCCACCGCGGACGCGTTATCTGACAACTCCGGGTGTTGAAGACGCGAGGAACTTGCACCAGACAACCATGCAGCGTCCGCCGCTGTTGTGACGTTGGATGGTTGCCGTTTCTGGGGGGCTAGCGGTCGTGGACGGTGTAGGTCAGGTGGGTGACCTTGGGGGAGGACTCCGCATGGGTCTGTGTGAGGGCGATGCGGCTGGCGTCGATGCCGTCGAACAGGCGGATTCCGGTGCCGAACAGTACGGGGGACAGGGCGATTGAGAACTCGTCGATCAGGCCGGCGTTGAGGTACTGGAGGATTGTTTCGGCGCCGCCGGCGATGCGGACGTCACGGTCGCCCGCGGCTTGGCGGGCCTGGTCGAGTGCTGCTTCGATGCCATCGTTGATGAAGTGGAAGGTGGTTCCTCCCGGGCGTTCCCAGGGGTCGCGCTTCTCGTGGGTTACGACGAAGACCTGGGTGTGGAACGGCGCCTCTTCCGGCCACATTCGTTCGCCGGCGTCGAACATCCGCTTGCCCATGATGCTCGCGCCGGTGCGCTCGAACGTCTCGCGCGCGATGTCGTTGTCGCGGCCTTCTTCGCCGCCCTTGCCGAGCTTCAGGTTCTCCCGGAAGAAGCGCAGCGGGAAGACCCATTGCTGCAGCTCCATCCATTGCTTCCCCATCAGGTCCTTCGGGGAGTCGGGTGCGATGAAGCCGTCGAGCGACATCGATACGCCGAAGTACACCTTGGCTGCCATCAGTCGTTTGTTCCCTTCAGGAGGAGTTCGGTGATGTAGGCAGCCAGGTTGCCCAGGGTCTGTTGGCCGCCCTCGATCGCGTGGTACTTCTCGACTGCCTCGTCGCGCAGTTCCTTGGTCGGGAAGACCGTGCGCATCTCGATCCGGGTCGCCGTACCTTCGGGCTCGAACGTGATGAGCGACTCGAAGGCGTTCGGGTCGTCGCGGAACTCACCGTGTACCAAGGCGATCCGCTCGGGTGAGACGATCTCGGTCCAAGAGATCCATTCGGGATAGTCGGTCCCGTCCGGGCCGTGCAGTACGAAGACCCACTCGCCACCGACGCGGAACTCGAACGACCGCGTGGTGGTCGTGAACCCGTCCGGACCCCACCACTGCGACAGGTGCCGGATATCGGTGAACGCCTCGAACACCAGCGCCGGTGGGGCGTCGATGATGCGGGAGATGACGACCTCGCGGTCGGCCGTCGTGGCCCGCGCCGATACCCCTGGTGCCGTGTCCGACTGCGCTGGTACCGCAGATTCCGTGCCGGCCCGCGCCAACGCTACTGGTGCCGTCTGGGGCTGCACTGGTACCCCAGATTCGGTGTCGCCCCGCGCCGATGCCCCTGGTTCCGTTTGGGGCTGCACTGGTACCGCAGATTCGGTGTCGGCTCGCGCCGATGCTCCTGATTTCGTTTGGGGCTGCCCTGGCACGGCGGGTTGTGTCTGGGCCTGCGCTGATATCGCAGGCCCCGTCTCGGACTGCGCCGACGCGCCAGGTCTGGTCTCGGGTGGCGCCGAGGCGCCAGGTCCGGTCTCGGACTGCGCCGGTACTCCCGGTGCGGACGCGGGGTGCGCGGGTGCACCCTGGGCCTTCGCGCTCATTGGTTGTGCTCCTGCCTTGCGTGCTTGAGGTCCTGTACGTAGGCGTCCAGCCGGTCGAAGCTCTCGTTCCAGAACTGCTCGAAACCGCCGATCCACTCGTGGACCGGGCGCAGTCCGCGGGCGTCGAGTCCGTACAGGCGTTGTTTGCCTGCTTTGCGGTCCTGCACCAGCCCGACCTCCCTGAGTACCCGCAGGTGCTTGGATGCGCCGGGCTGGGTCATGCCTAGCTCTTGGGCCAGCTCGGTCACCGGGCGTTCGCCTGTCCGCAACAGCACCAGGATCTGCCGGCGCTGGGGCTCGGCGATCGCGTTGAAGACGTCGGACGTCGTGGCTGCTCGTGCCATGAACGCCATCATATGCCCATATGGGCATGCGTCAAGGGTGTGTCCGATGCCGGGCCGCGGTGGGCTCGGGCGGTGTGTGGTCATGGAGACGGATCGTGAGCCGAGCACGTGCATTGGCCGCATTGGCCGAGCAAGGCAGCGCACGTCAGCGGGTTGGCTAGCGGGATGGCTAGGCGGCCTGAGCTGTTGCTTGGCCGGCTGCTTGGCGTGCGGAGGTGGCCGGAGGCGGCGGCGGTGCTGGCGGCTGTACGAGGCGCGTCGCGCGGATGGCCCGGGACGTCGGCTCGGCGTGATCCGGTGGGCTTAGCGGGCTTAGCGGGCTTGGCGGGCTTGGCGGGCTTGGCGTGACGCGGTGGGGCTTGGTGGGGTCGGTGTGAACCGGCTGGGGTCGGCGCGACCCGGCATAGTGCGGTGGGGCTCGGCGTGACGTGGTGGGGCTCGACGCCACCTGGCCGTTACGCGGCGGGGATTGTGGGGTCGGTGTGAACCGGACGTGGGCGACGCGACCCGGCGTGGCGTGGCGGGGCTTGGTGGGGGCGGCGTGAAGCGGCTGGGACCGGCGTGAGGCGGCGGGTCGGTGCGGCTTGGGGCCGGGGGAGGGGGCTGCTGTCGCTCGGGAGTGGTCGGGGTTAGAGGGGGCGTTCTACGGCGGTGGTGGGGTTGAGGAAGAGGAGGACTGGCGGGGCTGTGTTGGGGAGGATTTGGGCGTAGGCCTGGAGTTGGGGGGCGTAGTAGGCGACTCTCGCGTCCAGGGCTGAGGCGGGGATGACGTCGGTTTTGTAGTCGACGATGGTGAGGCGGCCGTCGTCTTCGCGGTAGATGAGGTCGACGAAGCCTTCGAGGATGGTGCCGTCGGGTTGCTCGGTGCCGACGTACGACTCGCGCCAGTGGTCGCGGGCGGCGGCGCGTTGTACGACGTCGGATGCGAGGGCTGAGCGGACGAGGGCGGTGACCACGTCGGCGTACTCGAGGACGCCCTCGGCGAGGCATTGCGTTGACACGGCGGCTTCGAGGCCGGCGCCGGTGGAGAGGTCCACGACCTGGAGTACGGCGTGGACGGCGCGGCCGATTGCGGTGCCGTAGCGGCCCTTGGACCAGGGCGGGAGTTCGAGGTCGCGGGCTGCCTTCGCGGTGCCGGGGTCGACGGGTTCGTGGGCGGCGCCGGAAGCAGGATCCGTGAGGGTGAGCTCGGGGCCCGTGCCTTCCAGGCCGGAGGCTGAGCGGGCGGAGGGGCGGCGGCTGGCGGATTGGGCGGCGGTGGCTCGGGTTTCCCAATCGGTGCGGGAGATGGGCGGGGTGACGTCGGGGCCGGCGGTGGGCTCGCGGTCGGGGACCGGCGGGCTGGTGAAGACGGTGGCGTGGGGGGCGTCGGCGCCGCCGGCGGTGGCGAGGAGCTCGGCGTTGCTGGTGTGGCGGCGGTTGCCGGAGCGGTGCAGCGAGACGACCAGGTGGTCGCGGGCGCGCGTCGCGGCGACGTACAGGAGGCGGCGGCGTTCGTAGTCGTCCATCTGCTCGTCGACGGGCTGGACGAGGTCGAAGTCCTCGGTCTGGACGGAGGACTTCAGCTTGACGGCGTACCCGCCGGTGAGCGGCCAGAGGACCTGGACTCCGCGCTGGCGGTTCGGGGACGCGGTCATGCCGGAGAGGATGACGATCGGGAACTCGAGACCCTTCGCGGCGTGGATCGTCATCACCCGGACGGCGTCGGCGTCGGTCTCGGGCAGCACCGCCTCGGCGACACGGGACGTCTCCTCGCCTTGGTGGGCGGCCCAGGCGAGGTACGAGCGGAGGCCGCCGTGTTCGACCTCGGACCACGCGCGGGCCTGGTCGACGACGAACCGGATCCGGCGCCAGGCGTCGCGGGCGCGCGGGCCGATCGCGGCGACTTCGAGCATCCGGCGGTCGGCGACGATCTTTGCGAGGACCTCGCTGGGGGTCAGCCAGCGGGCGGCGTAGTACGTCCGGCGGAGCCACTCCATCGCCTCGGCGACCGGGTGGGTGAGGAGCTGGTCGGGGACCGGGGCGGTGAGGATGAATCGGCCGCCGTCGCGTTTCCAGGTGTACAGGTCGTCGTCGCCGCAGCCGAACAGCGGCGAGCGGAGCGTGGTGACGAGCGCGAGCTGGTCGCTCGGGTCGCCGAGCGCGCGGGCGCAGGCGAGCAGGTCGCGGACCTCGGCGGTCTGGTAGACGAGCGAGCTGGCTTCCGCGCGGTACGGGATGTCGGCGCGGTCGAGCGCGTCCTCCAGGAACGGGAGCGAGGTGCGGGCCGGGACGAGGACCGCGATGTCGCCGGCTTCCGCGGGGCGCCAGGTTTCCGTGCGCTCGTCGTACACCAGCCAGCCGTCGCGGAGCGCCTCTTCGATGACGGAGGCGACGTCGGTGGCTTCGCGTTCGCGCAGGACGGAGGCTTGTGCGCGGGGGAGGTCGTCGTGCGGTACGGCGCCGAGGATCGTCACGGCCGGCCCTGCCGCTGGATCCTCGGGTGCTTCCTCGACCGGTACGTCGACGGCGTCGTCGCGGCGGCGGAACGGGAGGACGGCGGCGAGGTCAGCCACCTCGTCGGGAGAAGGCTCGTCGAACAGCGTGGGCTCGTCGAAGATCGAGAGCTGGTCGCCCTGGACCGGGTCAGGTGACGGCGGGGCGGGCGCGTCGCGGTCGGGTCGGCTCCCCAGGCGCGACGGGCGTGCGTTGCCCGCAGACGACAGCGAGCCGTGGCTGGCAGCCGAGGTGGCACCGGGGCCGGCAGCCGAGGAGGTGACGGCGGGTCCCGCGGATGAGGACGAGCCGGCAGCCGACGTGGCGGTGGTCGGGTTGGCGCGGTGGGGGGAGAGGGATTGGTACGACGGCTGCGCCGACTCCTGCGGCTGGATCAACGTGCCGAACACGGTGTTGATCCACTGCAGGATCGCCGGCACCGTGCGGAAGTTCGTGGTGAGGGCGACCGTCTCGCCGAGCAACTCCTGGGCGGTGAGGTACGTTGCGATGTTGGCGCGCCGGAACCGGTAGATCGACTGTTTCGGGTCGCCGACCACGAACAGCCGCCCCTCGGGAACCTCGACGTCCTGCCAGTCCGGTGCATCGGCCTCCGCGCCGCCGGCGATCCGGACCGCGAGCTCGATCTGGATCGGGTCGGTGTCCTGGAACTCGTCCAGCAGCAATCGCTCGAACCGCTCCTGCAGAGCAGCACGCACGTCCGCGTCGCGGCGGAGCAGGTCACGCGCGAGCACCAGCAGGTCGTGGAACTCCAGCCGGCCCTCGGCCCGCCGCAGCTCCGCCGACTCCAGCACCCGCTCCGCGATCCAGTGCGAAAGGTGCCGAAGGCAAGCATCAAGGAGCAGCTCGACGAGGGAACCGGCGACCTCGACGACCTCGGTGCAGTCCGCGCGGACCTTCGCGATGTCCGGCCAGTTCTCCTTCCGGCCGATCCGGCCCACCTTGAGGCCGCGGAACGTCTGCAGCAGCGCGAGCCGCGTCTCCTGGTCGGACGCGGCGTCGAGCATCAGGCCGAGCTCCCGGATCTGCTGGACCTTCGGCAGCAGCCGGTCGTCGGCGTCGAGGCAGGAGTCGGCCGCGGCGCCGATCTGCGCCGCCGCGGCGACCAGGCCGCCGAGGTCGGGCATCGCGACCAGCTCGGGCGGGTCGACCAGGACCCGGTCCGCGATCAGGTCCCAGTCGTTGCCGAACAGGCGGGCGAGCGACCGAAGGTGCTTCAGCTCGACGCCGACGGCCATCGCGAGCAGCAGCGGCTCGGCGATCGAATCGTCGTCGAGAAGTTGCTGCTGCAGTTCGGCCCAGCGTTCCTCGAAGGCGACCGACGAGCCGACCTCGTCGAGGACGTCGATGAGGGGCGGCAGCCCGGCCTCGATCGGATGTGCGAGCAGGATCTGTTGCGCGAACGCGTGCAGCGTCCCGATCGACGCGGAGTCCAGATCGTCGAGCGCCGCATCGGCGAGCCGGCCGGCCGAACCCTTGCGCGCCCGCTCGAACTCGACCCGCAGCCGGTCCCGCACCTCCGCCCCGGCCTTCTCGGTGAAGGTCACGGCGGCGACGGTCCGCAGCGGTACGCCGTCGCGCAGCACCAGCGTGGCGACCCGGTCGACCAGTGCGTGCGTCTTCCCGGACCCGGCACCCGCCTCCACGAACAGCGTGGTGTCGGTGTCGGACCGGATCCGGTCGCGGGCGGCCCCGTCGAGCAACTGCTCGGTCATCGGCAGCCTCCTGGCCGGAGCGCCGGGCGGCGACGGCTACTCATCCGAGGCCACCTCCAGCGCGGTCGGGTCGATGAGCCGCACCAGGCGCTCGAGGACAGGGTCGTGACGTTTGCGGTCCCACCGGGCCCGGACCTCGCTGTGCCCCAGGCTGTCGGGATTGCAGTACGGGCACTGCACCCACAGGAAGTCGGGCACCTCGGGCGCCTTCGGCGGGAAGAACCCGGCCGCGATCGACGACACGATCACGTCGAGCGTGTCGACGTACCGCGCCTCGACCTCAGGGGTCAGCGGGACCGGGATCCGTTTGCCGCCGCGGCGGACGAACCAGTACGACGCCTCGACCGGCGTGGACGGCTCGCCCAGGCGCGCGCGGGCTGCGTACGCGTACACGGGCAGCTGGAGTTTGGTTCCGCCGGCGACGGGATCCGTTTCGATGCCCTCGTACCGCGAGAAGCCGCCGGTTTTCACGTCGGTGACGTAGATCGTGCCGTCCGCGCCGAGGTCGACCTTGTCCGCGGATCCGCGCAACAGCACCCGTCCGGACGGCACCGGGATCTCGACGGGCGGCTCGCCGTCGAACCCGAACGTCAACTCGCTGGCCACGACCGACGCGTTCCGCTCCGAACGCCAGCGGTCGTCGTCGGTGAGCAGCACCATCAGATCGCCGAGGATCCGCAGCCGCTCGCGCTGCCACAGCCGGGGGTGGCCGGTCAGGCCCTCGGCCTCGAACTGGTCCGCGAGATCCGCGCCGATCGCCAGCAGCAGGGCGCGTTGCTCCTCCGTCCAAGGCTCGCCGTACCCAGGCAGCGAACCGGCGAGCCGGGTGACGAACGCGTCGAGGCTGTTGTGGATCAGGTTGCCCACCTGGACGGGGGAGATGACGAGCAGATCCTCCGGAGCCTCCAACGGCTCCACCTGGAGCAGCCGCTCGACGAAGTACGCGTGCGGGCACGTCGCATACGACTCCAGGGAGGTCGGCGAGGCGATCCGGTCCTCGACCGCGAACTCGGGCAGACCTGACACGCCGGACAGGTCGCCGTCGAAGCGTGTGAACGCGCTGGAAGCACGCCCCCGCAGCAATTCCCGGGCCTGCACGAGCACCCGGTCCTGCACCCACAGCTTCGCCGCGGCGGCCCGAGTCTGCCACTCCTGCTCGGTCGCCGGCATCGTTGCCGTGGTCAACGAACCGGCGTACGACGCCGACGTCCGCAGCACCTCGCCGTACCGATCCCATTGCGTCGCCGGCAGACCGTGGTCACCGGTCAGCTCCCGCAGCGATCCGAGCAACCAGCGCGTCGGCAGCCGTCGCGACGACCGGCGCAGATCGCCGCGCGGGAACGACGCCACCACGCGCGCGCCCGCCGAGAACGCGACCAGCAGATGCCGCTGCTTCTCGTCCAGACGATCGCGGAACGACGCGAGCTCCGGCGCGGCGGCCTCGCGCACCCGGTGGGGGAGCAGTGCGTCCTCGTGGACCCGGCCCGGATACAGATCCTCGGACAGACCGACGACGTACACGATGTCGGCCGATAGCCCGACGCTCGCCGACAACGGCGCCACCAGCACGCCGGTGCCGAAGGAACCGACGCGGGGGAGTGACTGCTGCAGCTCCAGATCGAGGACGTCCCGCAGGACGGCGAGACTCGCCGGCGTCCCGAGCTCATCGAGTGTCGACAGACCCTTCAACGACCCCTCGACGGCGGCCGCGGCGTACTGCTCCTCGATCGGCAGCGACGAGTAGTCCCCGAGCAAGTCATGGAAGAGCTGCAGCACGCCCTCGGACAGCGAGGACCACGTTTCAAGCTCCGCCAGACTCCCGAGCCGTCGACGCAGGGTCGAAGCGAACCTGTGCAGGCGCTCGGCCATCGATGCGTTGTACTGCGCGCGCCGGATCGCGGCCGGCCGGGGATCCTCGGCGGCTTCCTCCTGGTCAGCGGTCCGCCGCTCGGACTCGGCATACCGCGCCAGGCGGGTGTCCCAGTCGTCGCCGCGCACCACTCCGGCCGCCCGCGACATCCGCTCCCACTGCGGCACCGGGATGCGCTCGCCGGCGAAGTCCCGCGTCGGCGCGTTCGCCAGCGCGCGGAACACGTCCGCGCGCGGCAGATCCTGGTCGACGAGTGCCAGCACTTCGAGCAGCGTGCGCGCGATCGCCCGCTCGTGCACCGGACGCGTCCCCGGTCCGTTGACCTCGATGCGCGCGGCGGCCAGGTGCTCGTGCAGAAGCCGTGCGTACGGCGAGGCCGCGGCGTACAGCACCGCGATGCGATGCGCCGGCGTGTGCTCCAGCGCCGCGACGACGTCACGCACCACGCAACGCACCTCGTCGTCGGCGTCGGACGCGTTCAGGATCTCGGTGGCGACCGGGTAGTTCTTCGAGATCGACGGCGGCAGGTCGATCCCGATCCGCTCGAGCGACCGCCGGACGGCGCGATCGGCCCGTCGTACGTCCGTCAAACCGACGATGACGGTGAGATCGGCCGCGGCGTCGCCGAGCGCGGCGACGAAAGCAGCCTGCGACTGGGTGAGCTCCTGGGGGAGATACAGCACGAGTGCCCCGAGCTCGCCGACGACCTCGGGCGACGCCGCGATGCGCGCCGCGGCGGCGCGCAGCAGGTCGGTCTCGTCGTACCAGTCGGCGGCCAACTCGGTGGTGACATAGCGATGCAGCCGAACCAGATCGGGGCCGAGCGCCGACGCGTGCGCGACGTTGTCGAGCGCGGGATCGGTGAGGTCGCGGAGCTCACGATGCGCGGATGCGAGCGCTTGAATGGTCGACGGGTGCTCGGCGACTTCCTCGAAGATCCCGGGCGCCTTCGCTAGCGCCGTCCGCCAGGTGGCGGCGACGATCGGACGGGTGGCCGGACGACGCGGCGTCAGCAGACCGGCCGCGATCTGCTCGGCCAGCCGCTCGAGGGTCGCCAGATACAGCCCGCCGATCGACGAGCGGGCGAGGTGGCGGCGGGCGACGACGCCGGCCAGATTGTTCGGCAGGAGCAGGGTGACAGGGGTCATCGGATCGTCGGCCTTCAGCCGCGCGACGACGGCGTGCAGGCGCTCCAGAGCGGCGGCGCCGTACGCCGTGCTCTCGATCCGGGTCGTGCTCACTCCAGCCCCCGATCCGTCCACTGTCACCGCACTGTCACCGCAGACCGTAAACCCTGCCACGGACAGAAAGATGAAGGGGCGCGAAACGCCAAGGTTTCTGCAGGGTCGGCGGCTGCCTCGCACAATGAAGAAGTGACCAGGGAGACGCGGTTCGCGCGGGTGTTGCTCGTGCTCGTTCTCGCGCCCTCCGGCGGGCTGTTCGGCAAGGCCGTCGCCGTGGCCGCGCAGGCCCGTCCATGGTGGCCGTGGCTGGTCGCCTCACTCGGCTGGCTGCTGTTGTCCGGCGCGATCTCGATGGCCGTGTCGCATCATGACGCCGAGCACAGATAATGCTCCGATGGCCGCCGCTGTGCATCACGTTGAGATCTGGGTCCCGGACCTGTCCCGGGCCGTCACGAGTTGGGGCTGGGTCCTCAACCGGCTGGGCTGGAAGGACGGTGACGGCTGGCCGGGCGGGATGACCTGGGCTGCCCCGGACGGCTGCTATGTCGTCGTCGAGCAGAGCCCGGCGATGTCGGCCGCCGAGCACGACCGGATGCGGCCCGGCATGAACCATCTGGCACTGAACGCGGGCAGCCGGGCCGAGGTCGACGGCATCGTCGCGGAGGCCGCCGAGCACGGCTGGACGCTGATGTTCGCCGACCGTCATCCGTACGCCGGCGGGCCGCAGCATTACGCCGCCTTCCTCCACAACACCGACGGCTACGAGCTCGAGATCGTCGCTCCTGATTAGCAGGTGAGACTACTGATACCTGGAGTGACCACTGGGGCCACTGGTGTGACATGGTTACACCAGGCAATCAACGGGGCAATCAGTACGGTCGCGGGGCAAGTGTGGAAGGACGATGCTCGTGACGGAGAAGCCTGACGGGGGAAGTGCGCCCGGTCCGGCCGCACCGGAGCTCCTGGAAGCGCGGATCCGCGGTTTGCAGCATGCGTTGGGGCAGTTGCTGGACAACGCCCGCCGCCTGACGTACGGCGAGCACCAGCGCGCCGTGAAGCTGCATCGTCAACTGCAGGAACAGACAGCGGCGGCCCGGCGGGAGTCGCGGTCGCTGGTCGACGCCAAGACGGCGGAGGCGCTGTCCGACGCGGAGCCCCGGGCCCGGCTGCTCGCGGACCGGCTCGCCCCCGGACTGGCATCGATCCCGCCGAACGACGCCCGCTGGCGTTCGCGACAGCTGATCGGCGCGGGCGTCCCGGCGTACGTGCGGGTCGGCGAACTGGAGTCCGGTACGCCGGTCGTCGCGCCGCTGCTGCGTACCAACGGCTGGAAGGTGACCGGCGACCGTCACGAGTCCGCACGCCGCCTGCTGCAGAGCATCGCGCTGCGGCTGGTCGCGGCATCGGAACCGTTCCGGCTGCGCATCGACGCGTTCGACCCGAAGCTGACCGGGATGATGGGTCTACTCGGACACCTGACCACAAAGTATCCGCAATTGGTGCCCAGGGCAACGCACACCGCGGAACAGCTGCACACGGTGCTGTCCGGCCTCGTCGACGTGTCGTCGCTGCGTGCCAGCCGGCAGGCGCAACTCGGGCACGAACGCTTCGAGGACCTGCTGAAGGAGACCGGTCAGGTGACCGACCCCTATCGGGTGGTCGTCCTGTTCGACTACCCGTTCGGCATCGACACACTCGCCCAGCGCGACCTGCTCCGGCTGGCCGCGACCGCCGGCCGGCGCGGCATCTGTTTCCTCGTCCACTACGACGCGTCGACGGCGGCCGAGCTCGACGTCGATTCGAAGCAGTTGCTCGATCTCCTCAATCCGGTTGCCGTCGTCAACGACCGGGTCGAGATCGCGCAGCTGCCGCCGGCCCGGCTGGATCCGCCGTTCGACGCGACCGTCGCCGCGGGGATCTGCGACGTGATCGCCGAGCAGGCCGAGATCGCCGTCCTGCCGACCATCGACTTCGACCGGACGCTGCCGGACCGCTCGACCTGGTGGCAGCCGGTCAAGGATGAGATCGGCACGGTGATCGGGTACGACGACCGCACGCCGGCGTTGGTGCGGCTGCGCAGCGGCAACCCGGCCCTGCCGCATGTGCTGGTCGGCGGCGCGGTCGGCCAAGGCAAGTCGAACCTGCTGCTCGTGCTCATCCACGGACTGGCCGCACGGTACTCGCCGTCCGACCTGGAGATGTACCTGCTGGACTTCAAGCACGGTGTCGAGTTCTCGGCGCTCGGCCCCGGCCCGGATCGGCCGCACTGGCTGCCGCAGATCAGGGTGCTCGGGGTGCACAGCGACCGCGCGTTCGGTCTCGCCGTACTGCGTCACCTGTCGGACGAGCTCGCCCGGCGCAGCGAGATCTTCAAGTCGCACGGGAACGTCGCCGACATCGCGGAGCTGCCCGCGGGCCCGGAGCGGCCGCCGCGGATCCTCGTCGTACTGGACGAGTTCCAGGTGCTGCTCGAGGACGACGACGAGCTGGCGGACGAGGCGGCGAAGTTGCTCGAGCGGCTGGTCCGGTTGGGGCGCGCGTACGGCGTTCACGTTGTGCTGGCGACGCAGACGATCGAGGGCGTCAAGCGGTTGTCGACGCGGCGGGACTCGATCTTCGGCCAGGTGCCGTACCGGATCGCGTTGAAGACGACGCCGGCCGACTCGCAGGCGATCCTGCGCAGTGGGAACACGGCGGCGGCGGAGCTGCAGTTCCGCGGCGAGGCTGTGCTGAACGCGAACTTCGGCTCGCCGGACGACAACCAGCATGTGCTGGTGAGCTTCGCGGACAAGGCCGTGCTGGACTCGCTGCGTCAGGAGCTGTGGACGCGGGCGGGTACGGCGGTGCACCCGCCGCGGGTGTTCCACCTGGCCGAGCCCGCGCGGCTGACGGACACGGCGACGGCGGTGAAGCCCGAGCTCGGCCGGCCGTGGACCGGGCTGCCGATCGCGGTGACCGAGGAGCCGGTCGCGGTCGAGGTGCAGCCCGAGCCCGGCGCCGGCGTACTCGTGCTGGGCGACGGGCCGGCGGACGCTCTCGGCGTGCTGACCGGGTTGGCGGTGTCGACGGCCGCCGGGGCAATGGAGCCGCCACGCTTCCTCTTCGTCGACGGTACGAACTCGGCGCCGTCTGTTGCCGAGGGCAAGGATGCGCTGGTGCAGGTGCTGCGGCAGCTCGGGTGCGAGGTCGAGACCGTCGACAAGCACGACGACATCGCGCCGCGGCTGTTCGCGCTGCGGGATGCGATGCGGAGCGGGGAGGCCGCGGGGACGTACCTGCTCGGGTTCGGGTTCCACGGCGTACCGCGAATGCAGGTGCATGCCGAGGGTTTCTTCGAGAGCCCGGCGAACGTGTTGCAGGACATCGTGCGGGACGGGCCGGCACAGGGGCTCATCACCTTCGGGTGGTGGAACCGGCTGCACGTCTGCACCGAGCAGCTCGGATACGGGCGCGCGAACGTGGCGACGCATCTGTTCCTGCGGCACCCGCAGGACGGCGTACGCGCGGTGGCGGGTCCGCTGGTGCGCTGGGCGTCCGAGCCGCACCGGGCGTTGCTGTGGGACGGGTTGCATCCGGAGGCGCAGGTCGTCGTACCGTACGCGGCGCTGCGGTCGGACGAGGTGGATCGCGCGGTGGAGCTGGTGCGGCGATGAAGACCGAAGAGCAGGAGTGGTCGGACTACACGCGTGCGCTGCGGACGGTCGCGATGGCGCGGGCCGACGCGCAGCAGGCGCAGGACCGGGTGACGGCGCACAAGTCGAAGGCGGAGGCGACCGCGGCGGCCGAGGCCGACGCGATGGCCGAGCGCGGGCGCAAGCTGCAGACGCGGCTCAACTCGCTCGCCGAGAAGGCCGCCGAAAGCCTGCAGCGCGCCGGGTTGCCGGCCGAAGGAACACGGGCGAACCACACGCTGCCCGAGATCCGTGCGCTCAACGACATCGAGAAGATCGCCGAGCGGATCACCGAACAGCTCGCCGAGAGCGTCGACCAGTTGGAGGAAGTGCGGACCAAGGCCCGGGCGCTCCAGGAGCGGCGCAAGCGGCGTACCATCAGCGCGGCCCTGGCGCTGGCCGGGTTCGTGCTGGTGTGGGTGCTGACCGGCTCGTTCCTGGCCGGGGTCGAGGCCGCGGCGATCGCCGCCGTCACGATGCTGGCCGCGTCGCGGGTGCTCGGGCTGCCCCGGCTGCCCGGCGCGCGCTGGTGGGGCTGGGGCGGTGCCGCCGCGGTGCTGGTGCTGATGGCGGCCGGGCTGCCCTGGTGGCTCGGGATCCTGGTGCCGGTCGTGGTGGCGGGTACGGCGATCGTGCTGCCGAAGAAGCGCAACTAGTTTGGGAGTGGGTTGAGGTGTCGGACGTACTACGGCTCAAGGAACAGCTGCACCAGGTCTCGATGGAGGCCAAGCAGGCGGCGGGCGGCCTGGCCGGGTTCAAGCTCAGGTTCACCCAGCACAGCCAACTGGTGGAGAGCCTGATCGCGGGTACGGCCACCGGCATCGACCGCGACATCACCGAGATCCTCGAAGCCGCGAGCAAGGCCGTGGAACAGGCCGCCGAGGCACTCGAGATCGCCTCGGCCGGCTGCAAGAACTACGCCGACCAGATCTGACACCCGAGTCACCACGGTGCCGTCCGAGCTGCAGCGGGTCGCCCGCGGCCTGGTCGACTGCTTCGACGAGATCCCGCGCGTCGTCGAACAGCTCACGCGTACGGCGGCTCGCTGCCGGGAGAACGCCCAGCTGGCACTGCTGGCGTCCCGCGGCCAGGCGACCGTCGCCGCCCAGCAACTCGACGCCGCGGCCCGCGCCTGCGAAGCCGCCGCCCATTTCCTGTCGATGGCCCCACCGAAGGCCCGCGGCTGGGCCGAAGGCCTCGTCGGCGACCGCGGCCCGTCCACGAACCGCCCGTCCTCGGACTCAGCCAAGCGCAACCGCGCCACCGGCGGCTCCGTCGACCTGAAGGCCAAGCGCCTCAGCGTTACCTACGAAGACGTCGAAGTCCCCGAGGACGACGAGCCCGCCGTCATCACCGTCGCCCGCAAAGCCTTCGAGAAGTACCGCAAGGCCCACGAGAAGGACGACGAGAACCGCGACGACCCGGAACCGTTGGAACTCGAGATCACCGTCACCGAAACCGGCGAACTCACCGTCGAAGAACGTGACAAGAGCGACGAGCAGAAGCGAGCCGAACGGCTCACCCGGGACTTCGAGTTCGGCGGCGAGCCCGACGACGAGGCTCCGGAGCCCGAAGCGCGCGGCGACAGAGAAGATCACCAGCGCGCGGACCGCCTGACTCGCGACTTCGAACTCGACCCTGACCTCACCGAAGCAGTCAAGGCCTTCCTCGAGACGATGGCGGAGGACCGGCACTGGGAGCACGCCACTTTCACCATCACCACCGACCTCATCGAGGCCACGTTCGACGACCCCGAAGAAGGTTCTCGCTCACCGATCGTCGTCGACATCGAACTCCCGGACCTCCCGACACTGGACGACCTGGACTTCGATCCGGCCTTCAACCCGCGGCCGCTCGACGTGAGCTTCTCGCCCGGCATCGTCGACCCTGAGAACGTCTTCACGCCGAAGGAGCGGGCGATCGCCGAGCGGCTCGCAGAAGAGGGGTGGCGCGTGGACGCGAGGCCGGCAGACCACACCAGGGACAAGGTGCGGAACCCCGACAGCATGGTACGAAAGGCCAGGGGCGCTGCAGGCGTCGTTGTCGAGTTCAAGACGCCGATCAGCGGGAAGCCGAACGCGATCAAGCGGAACATCCACGAGGCGAGCAATCAGGCGGGCGAGGGAAACGAGATCCTCATTGACGGCAGAGGGATCGATCTGTCGGAGGACGTCGCGTCGAGAGCGTTCCGGAGAGCGTGCGGTCAGCCCGGCGGACAAGTCGCTGATGTCGTTCATGTCATCGTCGGTGACGGACGTCTGATCACGTATACGAAGGAGAACTGATGTCCAACAGTGACACGATCTTCATGGCCGCCGAGCAGCCGTTGGTTGCGCTGGCCGGGTGGCTCGCGGACACCTTGCAGCTGGAGCGGCTGGACGATCCGGAGCTGCAGGCCGATCAGTATTTCTTCCGTGGACGTGCACGGACCGTTGACGGGCGGGTTCTGCTGCTCGTCGGGCCCAACATCTACGGTGAGTCCGACCCGGCGCCGGAGGACGTGTCGGCGATCGATCGGTACACCGGCGTGGTCGACGTGCGCATCTCGGGCTCGAGGAACGAGGAGGCGCAGACGAAGGAAGCGCGTGCGATCTTCGACGAACTCGCTGCGACGCAGCCTCGTGTCGCCCTCGTCCTCGCGGAGGCGATGTCCTGGATCGTGGCGGCGTACCTTCCCGGTGTCGGCCTCCACAGCTTCCCACCGCAAACCACCCTCGACGCCGATGACCTCGACGCCTGGCGTGGTTGGGTGCTCGGCTGAATCTCACGGGCTGTGAGAAATCTCGTGGGAATCGCGTCATGAACCGCTCGCGGGGCCGTCACTTCCTGTGAACCCATCCCCACAGGGCAGTGGAAGGGATTGACGTGAAGGGTTGGCTTGCGAGGGCGTTGGTGGGATCCGGCTCGATTCGGTGCCGGGTGTGTTGAAATGGCCGACGGTGCGGTCCGGGTGGAGCGTCGTCGGGTCAGGGTCTGGTTCGGGGATCATGTGGTCGCCGACTACCGGGCCGAGGCGGAGTTGGCCGAGCGGTACGCGGCGGCCATGTCGCGCAGGTTCGCCGGGTTGCGGGTGACGAGCGACCCGATTCCGGACCACGATCCAGGACCGGGGCGGAGGCTGCCGGGGGAGCGGCTGTGGGAGGTCGCGCCGACATGAGCTCCCGTCGCTTCCGGTTGATCCGTCATCAGGACGTCTCCGGTGTCAGCGGCACCGGACCCGTCGCCGAGGGGGTGCAGTTCACCGACGGCGCGGTCGCGCTGCGCTGGTACGGCGACTACCCGACCACGACGGTCTGGGACAGCATCGAGTCGGTGGTCGCGATCCACGGACACGGCGGTGCCACGGTGATCGAATGGCTCGACCCGGAGTTGGGTCCCGATCCCGACCTGAGGCTGCCGCCGCGCGAGTCGCTTCCGCCCCGGCCGTGGCCGGATCTGCACTCCACGACCGAGCGGCAGGACCCCGACCCGCTGCATTCCGACCGCGACCTCGGTCCGCACGGCGCGGCGCCGCCGGCCGGCTGGTCGACGTACCGCGTCTTCCGCTGAGATCCACCGGTGCCGGGTGACCCCTTCCGGCACCGGTCACCTCGGTACGGCGTACGCCCGGGCGAGCCGGCGTACGCCGTACCTGAGGATCAGCGGTACTCCTGCTCGTCCACCTTCTCGAGGTTGTAGAACGTGCCGGGCCCGTCGCAGAGCTCCATCATCCGCTCCGAGAACTCGGTGGTGTCGGCCCGCCGGGAGTTCTCCATCGCCGCTTCGTACGAGGCGAACTCGACGATCGCGAAGTAGCGCCCCGGCTCGTCCCGGTCGGCGCAGGTCATGCCGCGCGTCGGCGCCGCGCCGCCCGCGTCGGCTTCCCGCTTGGCGCGGAAGTCCTCCATCAGCGCCGCGATCTCGTCCGGCTTGGACGTGCGGTACTCGATGATCTGAACGAAACCAGCCATCTCTCCCCCTGCTGCCACAGACACTCACCCCTGGGTGTCCTGATGGTTCGACAGTGCGCCCGGATCGTGCGGCTGGCAAGGGGGCGACGATGACGGTGACCTGACGCGGGCGGCGGATCACCGACGGGAGTTTCTGCCCTCGGCAAAGGTGCTTGGGAATCGTTGCCGCCGCCTGATTGGCTGGCCCGCATGGAGATTCTGATCCTCGGTGGTACGGCGTGGCTCGGTCGGGAGATCGCGACGCAGGCGATCGCACGCGGGCACGCGGTGACGTGCTTGGCCCGCGGCGAGAGCGGCGCGGTCGCGGACGGCGCCACGCTGGTGGCCGCCGA
Source organism: Kribbella sp. NPDC050459 (assembly GCF_040655315.1). Classification (NCBI taxonomy): domain Bacteria; kingdom Bacillati; phylum Actinomycetota; class Actinomycetes; order Propionibacteriales; family Kribbellaceae; genus Kribbella; species Kribbella sp. NPDC050459. Next base: position 105,489 of record NZ_JBFAJQ010000001.1, read on the forward strand.
TCGCAGTCGTCCGGATGCGTACGACGGGGTGCCCGTGCGGGACTGGGACGCGGTGTTCGAGGTGTCGTGGGAGCCGGGGTTCGTGAAGGGGGCGCTGGCCGCGTTCGGCGCGCGGGCGAAGCACTGGACGTACGTGTCGTCGGTGAACGCGTACGAGAAGTACGACACGCCCGGCGCGGACGAGACCGCCGTACTGCGGGAGCCGGCCGCCGCGGACGCGGTGGACCGGGAGCTGTACGGCGAGGCGAAGGTCGCGTGTGAGCTCGCGTCGCGCGAGGTCGTCGGGGACCGGCTGGTGATCGCGCGGGCCGGGCTGATCGGCGGCCCCGGGGATCGCAGCGACCGCGCGGGGGCCTGGGTCGCGCGGGCGGCGCGGGCGCCCGAGGAGCCGTTGCTGGTGCCCGACACGCCCGAGCTGGCGACGTCGGTGATCGACGTAAGGGACCTTGCCGGATGGCTGCTGGACAACGCGACCGAGGGACGGACCGGAACGTTCGACGTTCGTGGGCCCTTGGTGCCGTTCGGTGAGTGGATCGAGCTGACCCGGGAGGTCGGCGGTCACACCGGGCCTGTGGTGCGCGCGCCGCGGGAGTGGCTGGTGGAGCAGAAGGTCGACCAGTACATGGGGCCTGACTCGCTGGCGATGTGGCTGGTCGAGCCGGGGTACGAGGGCTGGTCGTCGCGCAGCGGCGCGGCAGCGGCGGCGGCCGGGCTGACCCATCGGTCCCGCCGGGAGTTCCTGGCGGACGCCCTCGCCTGGGAACGCGAGCTCGGCCTGGACCGTGAGCGAAAGGCAGGCCTGAGCCCGGCCAGGGAGCAGGAGTTGATCGAGTCCCTCGAGGCGTAGAGAGTGGGCGCATGCGCCTCCTGCTCATCTCTGACACGCACTTGCCGGTGCGGGCGAAGAAGTTGCCGGCGCCGGTATGGGAGGCGGTCGACGGCGCCGACGTGGTCGTCCATGCGGGTGACTGGGTGAGTGTCGCGCTACTCGACGAGTTGGAGGCGCGCGCGAAGCGCCTGATCGGGTGCTGGGGCAACAACGACGGCCCGGAGCTGCGCGCGCGCCTGCCCGAGGTCGCGCGGGTGACTCTGGACGGCATGTCGGTGGCCGTGGTGCACGAGACCGGCCCGGCCAAGGGGCGCGAGGCTCGCTGCGAGGCGGCGTACCCGGGGGTGGATCTGCTCGTGTTCGGGCACAGCCACATCCCGTGGGACACGACTGGCCCGCGTGGGCTCCGGCTGCTCAACCCGGGGTCGCCGACCGACCGCAGGCGGCAGCCGTACTGCACCTACCAGACCGCGACGATCACCAGCGGACGCCTGGAACAGGTTGCCTTGCACAACCTTTAGGTTGCGTACCGCAACCAGAACGGCCGGGCAGACGTGGATGCCGCCGTACCACCGAGTTACGGCGCATCCACGACTGCCCGGCCGGGCTTCGCAGCCGGGGTCAGGCGTTCGCTGCTTCCTTGACCCGGGCCTTGAGACGATCACGGACCTCTTCGGGCGTGTACGCCTTGCGCTTGCGCTCTCCGCGGGCGATCACGACACCCGTCGCGGCGACGCCGACGAGCCCCGCAAGCCCTACCACCTTCCATACCTTCATGGCGACTAACCTAGCGATGTGACCAGCCGGATTTCACTGGATGACGCTACGGAACTGACACGAACAGGTGACATTTGGCTGTTCCGCGGCGACAGCGCGGCGGACCGAGCCATTCAGCTGACCACGAACAGCCCGGTCAACCATGTCGGGATGGCGATCGTCATCGAGGACCTGCCGCCGCTGATGTGGCACGCCGAGCTCGGCCGCTCGCTCCCGGACGTCTGGACCGGGAAGCACCACCGCGGGGTGCAGCTGCACGACCTGCGGGACGCCGTCGTGGTGTGGGGCCGCAAGTACGGCCAGCGCGCCTGGCTGCGGCAGCTCGACCATCCGGTCACCCGCGCGATGGAGGACGCCGTCCTGAAGACCGTCGCGCGGCTCGACGGTACGCCGTTTCCGTCGACGGCCCGGCTCGCGTCGCGGTGGGTGCGCGGCCGGGTGCCGGCGCTGCGGAAGGGATCGCGGGAGCTCGAGCTGGAGTCGGCGTACTGCGCCGAGGTGGTCGCGGTGACGTACGAGGCGATGGGACTGCTGCGCGGCCGGCGGCCGAACTGGTACGACCCCGGCCGGTTCTGGAGCGGTGACGAGCTGCAGCTCGCACAGGGCGCGAAGCTGGGCGCGGAGATCGCCGTCGACGTGCCGGATTCCTGAGCGGACGGAAACTGTCGGCGGGCTGTGATTGGGTTGTTCCAGTCGGTCAGCGAGCCGGAGGAGGCCCGGGATGTATGCGGTCATCGACACCGAGACGACCGGCCTGCTGCCGACCCATCGGCACCGGGTCATCGAGATCGCCGTGGTGCTGCTGGACGCGCGCGGGCAGGTCGAGCGTGAGTGGGTGACGTTGCTGAATCCGCAGCGCGACCTCGGCCCGCAGCACATCCACGGGATCCTCACCGCCGATGTGCTGGCGGCGCCGGAGTTCCGGGACGTCGCGCGACAGCTCGGGCAGTTGCTGGCCGGGCGGATGGTTGTCGGGCACAACGTCGAGTTCGACCTGGGTTTCCTGCGGGCGGAGTTCGCGCGGCTCGGCGTCGCGGTTCCGCTGATCACCGAGCGGTCGATGTGCACGATGGCGCTGGCGGGATATCTGCATCCGGGCGCCAAGCGGACGCTCGGAGCCTGTTGCGCGGCGGCCGGGATCTCGATCGAGGGCTGGCACTCGGCGCTGGCGGACACGCGCGCGACCGCCGAGCTGTTCGCTCAGTATTTGGGGGCGTTCGCGTCGCCGCCGCCGTGGCAGTGGGCCTACGAAGAGGTCCGGAGCCTGCCCTGGCCCGACCTGCCCGGGTCGGAGGTCGCGCCGACCGTCCGGCCCGTCCACGCCGGCGGGCGGCACGGCTGGATGAGCCGGCTCGTCGATCAGCTGCCGCGCGTCCCGGAGCCACCCCAGGCTGATTCGTATCTGGTGCTTCTGGACACGCTCATCGCCGATCGGGAGATCACGGCGGCGGACGCGGATCAGTTGGTGCAGGTGGCAACCGAGTTGGGCCTCACCCGTCCGCAGGTGGACCACCTGCATCGGTTCTACGTGTCCGCCCTGGCGGCCGCGTCGTGGGGGACCGGCGAGATCACGCCCGACCAGCGCAGCGATCTCGACAAGGTCGCGGTCATGCTAGGGCAGCGCGCGTCCGACGTCGACGACGCGCTGCTCCGGGCGAGCGCCGGGCGGTACGTCGTACCGGATCGTCCTGGGGCGCGGGGGTTTCCGCCCGGGAGCACCTTGGTGTTCACCGGGGACATGGTCGAGCCGCGCGAGGTGTGGTGGGACCGCGCGGTGGCGGCCGGGTTCGCGCCGCAGGAGGCGGTCCGCCCCGACACCACGTTCGTGGTCGCCGCCGACGTCGACAGCCTGTCCGTGAAGGCGCGTGCGGCCCGGGAGTTCAACGTCCCGATCATCTCCGCCGACGATTTCCGCCGGCTCCTCCCGGACGCCCCCCGGAAAGCGGGCTGAATCAGGGCCGCAGGTGCTCCGGGGTCAGCAGGGCGTGCAGGGTCAGGCCGGCTTCGGTGAGCGGCGCCGGGGTGCTGGGGTTGCGGTTGATGACGCACAGGGCGTCGGTGATGGTGGCTCCCAGAGCGCGGAGCTCGTGGGTGGACAGGACGATCTGCCCGCCGGTGGTGACGACGTCCTCGACGATGGTGACCCGGCGGCCCTCGGTCTCGGCGCCCTCGGCCAGGCGGCACGTGCCGTAGGACTTCGCGTGCTTGCGGACGAAGGCGCACGGCAGGCCGGTGTGCCGTCCGAGGGCGGTGACGACCGGGATACCGCCCATCTCCAGGCCGGCCAGCACCTCGGTGCCGTCCGGGATCAGCGGGACCATCGCCGCGGTCACCTCGTCCAGCAGCACCGGATCCGCCTCGAAGCGGTACTTGTCGAAGTACTCCGTCGTCGTCTGCCCGGACCGGAGCAAGAACTCCCCGGTCAGATGCGCGGTCGCGTGTACCCGACGTCCCAGCTCAGCAAGCTCCACGCCCCGCACCCTACCTGCGGCGCGCCGGTGCCCTTCCCGCGGCGTCACGCCGTACGCGCCGCGCAAACGCCGGTCTGAGAGCTACTCCTCGTCGGGGACGGTTTCGACCTCGAAGCGGAGCTGCTTGCCGGAGCGGATCCGTTCGATCGCGGCCAGGCAGGCGTCTTCGCTCATCTGGACGTTGATCTCGGCGAGCTTGTGGCGCAGCACCCGGGCCGCGTCGTCGGCGGAGCGGGCGCTCGACTCGTTGATCGCCTCGATCGTGGTCGCGGTGAGCCGCTCGCGGATATCCGGATGTGTCTTGTGGATCTCGTGCGTGATCCGGAACTCGGTCATCGCGCTCTCCCTGGTGCTCCGAGGCCGACTGTGGGGTACCAGCGTAGTGTCAGGCACACACGCGGCGGACGAAAGCCTCCAGGCGGGTCGCGAGGCGTTCCGCGCGAACGTCCGGCGTGGCGGTCTCGCCCTGCGGGACGTCGAGTTCCTTCAGGCCGCGGATGTACAGCGAGCAGGCCAGGTCGGCGCAGATGTACATGCCGACGGTGTTCCCCTCGCGCCCGGCCGAGCCTGCCCGCCGGGCCGCGAACAGCGCGACGTCGCTCACGTGGTGCGCGGTGTTGCACAGGTCGCACAGCCCTGCGAACCGGCGCGCCGCGCCCGACGCCTGCGTGCTCACCGCGATCCCGGTCACGCCGGCGTCCCGCCGTACGACGAGGTAGCCGCGGTTCGGCGCCTTGCCGTCGCGCCAGCCGAGGAAGTCCAGCGACTCCCAGGGCAGCTCGGCGAACTTGGGCGGCAGTGCCATCGCCTTGATCTGACTCTTGGACGAATTGACGAACGAGCGCCTGACGTCCTCGGCGCTGAGCGGTTCCACGACGGTCCTCCGATCTCCGACCACCTATGAGACAAGCTCGCCCGCGCGGCCGCAACCGGATAACTCTGTTGCTACGGGCAACGGTTGGCGCGGTGGCTCGAGTCCGTTCTGCGGTCAGGTCCGCGTCCACGACTCGGACACGCCGGTTGGGGGAGTGGACATCCGGGCCGGAAGGGTGAAACCTGTACTGTCTAAAGTTCAACTACTTTCCTGGAGGAATCCGCGATGTCCAGCGAGTACGCCGCTCTCAGCGGTGACTACACCCTCGATGCCTCGCACACCCGGATCGGCTTCAGTGCCCGGCACGCGATGGTGACCAAGGTACGGGGAGCGTTCGACGAGTTCGAGGGCTCGTTCCACATCGACGGCGAGAACCCGGCGAACTCGTCCGGCCGGGTGACGATCCAGGCGAAGAGCATCAACACCCGCAACAGCCAGCGCGACGAGCACCTGCGCAGCAACGACTTCCTGGCGATGGACGAGAACCCGGAGATCACCTTCGTGTCGACGGCGATCGCGCCGGCCGGCGACGCCGAGTTCGTGGTGACCGGCGACCTGACGATCCGCGGCGTGACCAAGTCCGTCGACGTCACCTTCGAGTACACCGGTACGGCGACCGACCCGTTCGGCAACCAGCGGCTCGGCCTCGAGGGCTCGGTCGTGATCAACCGCAAGGACTTCGGCGTCAGCTGGAACGCGGCGCTCGAGGGCGGCGGCGTCCTGGTCAGCGAGAAGGTCACGCTGGAGCTCGAGGTCTCGGCGATCAAGAACGCCTGACCGCACACACCCGACGGGGACTTTGGACAAGCTGCTGCCTGTCCAAGGTCCCCGTTTCGTGTCCAGGGTCAGGCGTGGCGGGTGGTTTGCTGGAGCAGGGACTCGACTGCTCGGCGGAGTTCGGTGTCGTGGTGGGGGCCGGACCAGACCACGATGCGGCCCTTGTCGCCGAGCTTGGTGGTGATCAGGTCGCGGGCGGGAGTCGGGTCGCCCTGGTTGACGAGGACGACCAGGCGCCGGCCGTCGCGCTGCAGGCGGTCCAGCAGCGGCGGGAGGGTGGAGCCGCGGAACAGGCCGGGGTCGCTCTTGACCTTGGTCTCGATCATTACGCCGCGGCCGCGGACCACCAGCAGGAAGTCGGCGCGGTCCCGGGTGAACTCGCGATCGTGGTAGATCCGCGCCTTCGGCCAGAGGCGTTGCAGGGCCGCGTCGACGTCGGCGTCGTACTGCGCGGCGAGCCGGCTCACCCGCGAGCTGGTACCGCGTGGGCGCAGCGAATCCGGCGTACGGCGGCGTCCGAGGAACGGCAGCCAGCGTCCAATACTCGTGTCGATCATCGGCGGACCCCTCGACCTAGCCGGCACTTACGGCGAAGTCTTCCCGGGCCGGTGCGGTGGAACCCAGGGGGCACGCGATCGTGATCCCACTGGCATAAAGCCGTGGGTTTCAGCAGGCGTTCGGCGTGGTGGTGCCGCCGTCGACGACCCAGCGGCCCTGCTGGTTGAGGACGCGCATCTGGTCGAGCCAGCGGGTCGGGGTGGTGTTCGGGAGGACGCCGCGGCCGCGGACGTTCACGGTGCGCGCGGCGGAGGTGTCGTAGCAGGCGCTGACGATGACGCCGTTCGACGCCAGGGTGCGCTTCGCCCAGAGCACCTTGGTGGTGCCGGTGTTGCGCAGTTTGCGGCTGCGGAAGTATTTCGCCTGCGCGCTGATCGCCTGGAACATCGTCGGCGTCATCACCGGCTCCAGCTGCTTGGTCCTCGCGCCGCCGCTGCGCATCATCACGTCGAGCGCGACGCGGTACCCGTAGTAGGCGTTCAGCACCGGGTCGTCGGAGCTCACCGCCTCGTCGACGGTCGTGGTCCGGGTCGCCTTCCGGGCCGCGGGCGCGGCCGCGGCGACGCCGGCGTCGGTGCCGCAGCCGGCGAGGAGCAAGACCGGGATCAGCGTGGCGGTCACTGCCAGGTTCTGCATGCGCATGGGGTCCGGATACCTCCTGTTGGACGCGCCGTCGGCAGCACAGCGAGCCGTGCGGACTGTTCGGCACTGACCGTGTAACGTCGGGACACGCATCGTGGTCACTGTGACCTGGATCACATCGACCCCCTACCCGGGTACTGGTCCCGGGTCGGTTCCGCGGCGGGAGGTGCCGACCGCTCGGAATTCCTAGCCTCGATCTCAGGACTTGAGACCGAGGAGATGACGATATGACCGACGTACTGACCCGCCCGTCGACCGCCGAACCCCGCAGGATCCAGCGCTTCGTTCGTTCGCTGCGGTACGGCGCGTTGCGCGCGCCTGTCGGCGTGTTGGCGATGGCGGACGCGATCGTGGGCGAGGAGGAGACCGCGGCACGTCGCCTCGGGATGCGGTCCGCCGGCAATGCGCGCACCTTCGGGTACGGACTGCTCACCGCTGTGCTCGGGCTGGCGAGCTGGTTCGTGATGGCGCTGGCAGTGCTCGCAGTGGTGCGCGGACCCTTCTGGGGATTCGTCGAACACGGTCCGGTCGAGCCAGGCACCTGGGGTGGACCGACGCGAGCCGGCGCGTGGGCGGCGCACGGCCTGATCGCCGTGCCGTGCCTCGCCGTCTTCCTGGCGGTGCTGCGGGGGATCGCGGCGCTGCAGACGCTCCTGGTCGAGGGATCGCGCAGGTGGGTGCTCCCGGCAACTATCGTGGTGGCTGCGGGCAGTCTGGCCTTCTTCTGGTCCTGGCTGCAGCAACTGTGAGTAGGGTCCAACCGTGCAGATTCCGAACGGGTGGCCGCGTCGCGGCTGGGCGTGGGTCGCCGGCCTGGGCGTCGCGGCGCTGCTTGTGCTGACCGTGATGGACCTGGGGCAGCACTACCACGTACCGCTCGGGGCTGTGTTCGCCCTGGCGATCGCACGCGCGCTGGCGCTCGGCCTGGCTTGGCTGCGGCCGCGGCCGGCCGTGGTGGTTTCACTCTTCACTACGGCCGTCACCGCAGCGCTGACGACGCCGGTCGCCTCGAGCGAACCCTGGCCGTGGGGTACGACGGCGGCGTTCGGGCACTCGTTCGTTCTCGCGATCGCGGGTGCGCGTGGACTCGGCCGGCGGGAGCTGGTCGGCTGGTGGGCGGCGACTCAGGCCGTGGGCATCGTCGCGATCGAGCTGGCGCCGGACCGCGGCAGCTGGAGCAGCTTGATCACCATGGCCGTGCTGTCGGCAGCTGCTGTGGTCGTCGGCGACCTCCTGCGGTCCCGCACCGAGACGAACCGCCGGCTGGTCGAGCAGGAGACGATCAGCAAGGCGGAGCGTGCCGAGCGCGAGCGGCTGCAGGAGCGGGCCAGGATCGCCCGCGAGCTGCATGACGTCGTGGCTCACCACTTGTCCGTGGTGGTGGTCCGGGCGGACAGTGCGCCGCACCGGTTGCCCGACGTACCGGACGCCGTCCGTGCGGAGTTCACGGGCATCGCCGATGAGGCACGCACTTCCCTGACAGAGATGCGGCGGGTGCTTCGGCTGCTGCGCGAACCTGTCCAGCAAGCAGGGGAGCTCGGCCCGCAGCCAGGGCTGGACCAGCTGGCCGAGCTTGTGGAGAGCACCCGGCGCGCCGGCGCCGACGTGCAACTGGTGGGAGAGGTGCCGAGCGGCTTCGATCCAGCTGTCGAGCTGACGGCGTACCGCGTTGTGCAGGAAGGCCTCAGCAACGCAGTGCGGCACGCGCTACACGCTGCCGTGCAAGTGGCGGTACGGCGTCGTACCGGCGAGCTGGAGGTGACGGTGCAGAACGAGAAGCCGCCGCGGCCTGTCGTACCGGCGCCGGGGAGTGGGCATGGGCTGACTGGTATGCGTGAGCGGGTGGCTCTTCTCGACGGGACGGTGAGCGCCGGCCCGACCCCAGAAGGCGGTTATCTGGTGCATGCGTTGATCCCCGTCGGAGAGGAGGTGGCCAGTGGCGATCACGGTCATGGTCGTTGACGACCAGGAGATGGTGCGGGCTGGATTCGGTGCGCTGCTGAACTCACAGCCGGACATCGAGGTGGTGGGACAGGCCGGCGACGGCGCGCAGGCGGTCGAGTTGGCCGCCGAGCTGAAGCCGGACGTGATCCTGATGGACGTCCGGATGCCCGTCCTGGACGGACTCGCCGCCACGCAGCGCATTCTCGCCGGTTCGGCACCGGGTGAGCCGCCGCGGGTCGTGATGCTGACGACGTTCGACCTGGACGACTACGTGTACGCCGCCCTCCGCGCCGGCGCGAGCGGCTTCCTGCTGAAGCACTCCACGCCGGACGAGCTGGCCGCCGCGGTACGCGTCGTCGCGGCCGGTGACGCGCTGCTGGCGCCCTCCGTGACCCGTCGGCTGGTGGAGGACTTCGCTCGCGCGCAACCCGTCGTACCGGCGACACCGGCCCGGCTGACGCCGCGGGAGGCCGACGTACTGCGGCTGGTCGCGCGGGGACTGTCCAACCGGCAGATCGCCGGCGAACTGGTGCTGGCCGAGCAGACCGTGAAGACGCACGTCAGCAACATCCTCACCAAGCTGGACCTCCGTGACCGCGCACAGGCCGTCGTCTACGCGTACGAGTCGGGCGTTGTGACCCCGGGACCGAGACACTGAACAGATGGACGTTCTGGAACGTGTACGCAGCCTGTGCCTCGCACTGCCCGAAGTGACCGAGCGACCGAGTCACGGCGAGCCGACGTGGTTCGTCCGGGACAAGAAGACGTTCGTCATGTACGCCGACCACCACCACGACGACCGCCTCGGCGTCTGGATGGCGGCGCCGCCCGGCGTCCAGGAGTCGCTCGTCGCCGACGACCCGGAGCACTTCTTCCGGCCGCCGTACGTCGGTCACCGCGGCTGGCTCGGGGTCTACCTGGACGTCGAGGTGGACTGGGGCCACTTCGAGGACCTGGTGGAGACCGCGTATCGCCAGATCGCCCCGAAGACCCTGATCGCTCGCCTGGATGAGTCGTAGCCGTTCTATAGGGTGATGTGGTGGACATGCGCGGGCCGGTGGGCCAGAAGCTGGCGATCTGGCTGGCGTTCGGCAGCTCCGCAGCCGTCATGGTGCTGGAGCTCGTGTCGCTCCGGCTGGTCGCGCCGTACATCGGCCTGACGCTGGAGACGAACACTGCGGTCATCGGTGTTGCACTGGCGGCCATCGCGACCGGTGCGGCCCTCGGTGGACGGTTCGCGGACACGGTGCCGCCGCAGCGGACGCTCGGGCCGCTCATCCTGCTCGGCGGGGCACTGGTGATGCTGGTCCTCCCAGTGGTCCGCTGGACCGGTGAGTCGCTCCGAGGCGGCGCGAACGACCTGGTGTTCCTGGTGCTCGCCGTGACGCTGTTCGCGCCGGCAGCACTCCTGTCGGCCGTCACCCCGATGGTGACCAAGCTGCGGCTGGACACGCTGACCCAGACCGGCACCGTGGTCGGCAGGCTGTCCGCGTACGCGACGGTCGGCGGCATCGTCGGCACCGTGCTCACCGGGTTCGTGTTCGTGGCGACCATTCCGATCAGCACGATCGTCCTGGCGCTGGGCGCCACACTGGTCGTTGCCGGTGCCGCACTGACCTTCCTGCTCCGTGGCGTGCGGTCCGCGGTCAAACCGGTCGCTCTGGCGGTCATCGGCGCGACCCTGACCCTGGTCGCGCCGCGCCCGTGTGAGGTCGAGACCGCGTACCACTGCGCCCGTGTTGTCGCAGACCCGAACCGGGAGGGCGGCCGGACCCTCTACCTGGACCAGCTGCGGCACTCGTACGTCGACCTCGACGACCCGACGTACCTGGAGTTCGAGTACATCAAGAGCTTCGCGGCCGCGATCAACGGCACCTGGGCCGAGCGGCAGCCGCTGGACGTGCTGCACATCGGCGGAGGCGGGATGACCATGTCGCGGTACCTGACGGCGACGCGGCCGGGCAGCAAGCACCAGCTGTACGAGATCGACGCGGCCGTGGTGGAGCTCGACAAGCGGGAGCTGGGCGTCCGGACCGGACCGGAGCTCGCGGTGACGGTGCAGGACGGCCGGCTCGGCGTCCGGGACGAGACCACGGACAGCCGGGACCTGGTCCTGATGGACGCGTTCAGCGGGCTGTCCGTGCCGTGGCACCTGACCACCCGCGAGGTGATCTCCGACGTCCGCCGGGTGCTGCGGCCGGACGGGCTGTACCTGATGAACGTCATCGACCACGGCGACGCGAAGTTCCTGAAGGCCGAGATCAAGACCGCGCAGGCGGTCTTCCCGTACGTCGCGGTGATCGCGCGCAAGGACGAGCTGTCCGGTCGCAGCGGCGGCAACTTCGTGGTCGCCGCCGCCGACCGGCCGATCGATTCCGCGGCGATCGAGCGCCGTCTCGGGCCCTCGCTGGACGTCCTCGACCGGCCGGACGGCTTCGTCGGGGACGCGCCGGTGCTGACCGACGACTACGCGCCGGTCGACCAGTTGCTCACGCCGTACAGCGGCTGACCGTCGTGTGATTGCATGTGGTCATGCACCCACGCGCAGGCCAGCCGGCACAGCCCGAGGACCTCGTCGACGTCGACGCCATGCTGGCGGCGTACACCGACCTCACCCCGGACGTGGAGAACCCGGCCCAGAAGGTCGTCTTCGGTACGTCGGGCCACCGCGGCTCCAGCCTCGACGCAGCGTTCAACGAGGCGCACATCCTGGCGATCACGCAGGCCGTCTGCGAGTACCGAGCTGGCCAGGGCACGACGGGACCGCTGCTCGTCGGCCGGGACAGCCACGGTCTGTCGGAGCCTGCCTGGCGCACGGTGCTGGAGGTGCTGGCCGGTAACGACGTCCAGACGCTGGTCGACAGCGCCGACCGGCTCACGCCGACGCCGGCGGTGTCGCACGCGATCCTGCGGCTGAACCGCGGCGCCGGCGCGGACGCGGACGGCATCGTCATCACGCCGTCGCACAACCCGCCGCGCGACGGCGGCATCAAGTACAACCCGCCGCACGGCGGGCCGGCCGACTCCGACGCGACCAGCTGGATCGCGAACCGGGCCAACGAGCTGATCGCGGGCGGCAACCGCGAGGTCCGCCGGACGCCGTTCGAGCAGGCCCGTCAGCGCGCGGGGGACTACGACTTCGTCGCGCACTACGTCGACGACCTGCCGTCGGTGCTCAACCTGGCCGCGATCCGCGACGCCGGCGTGCGGATCGGCGCCGACCCGCTCGGCGGGGCCAGCGTCGACTACTGGGCCGCGATCGCCGAGCGGCACCAGCTCGACCTGACCGTGGTGAACCCGCGGGTCGACCCGGCCTGGTCGTTCATGACGCTCGACCACGACGGCAAGATCCGGATGGACTGCTCCTCGCCGTACGCCATGGCCTCGCTGGTCGCGCAGCGGGACAAGTACGACGTGGCGACCGGGAACGACGCGGACGCCGACCGGCACGGCATCGTCACGCCCGACGCCGGGCTGATGAACCCGAACCACTATCTGGCGGTCGCGATCTCGTACCTGTTCAGCAACCGCCAGTGGGGTCCCGACGTCGCCGTCGGCAAGACCCTGGTGTCATCGTCGCTGATCGACCGCGTGGTGGGCGACTTGGGGCGCCGGCTCTGGGAGGTCCCTGTCGGCTTCAAGTGGTTCGTGCCGGGTCTTGTTGACGGCTCTGTCGGCTTCGGCGGTGAGGAGTCGGCCGGGGCGAGCTTCCTGCGCTTCGACGGCACAGTGTGGACCACTGACAAGGACGGGATCCTGCTGGCGCTGCTGGCGAGCGAGATCACCGCTGTGACCGGTGAGACGCCGTCAGTGGCCCACGCCAAGCTGGTCGAGCGGTTCGGCGCATCGGCGTACTCACGGGTGGACGCGCCGGCCACACGCGAGCAGAAGGCCAAGCTGGCCGCTCTGTCGCCCGACGCGGTCACCGCGACCGAGCTGGCGGGCGAGCCGATCGTGGACCGCCTGACGCACGCGCCTGGTAACGGCGCCGCGATCGGCGGGCTGAAGGTCACCACCGAGTCGGCCTGGTTCGCTGCGCGCCCGTCGGGGACCGAGGACCTCTACAAGATCTACGGCGAGTCGTTCAAGGGCGCAGAGCACCTGGACGAGGTGTTCACGCAGGCACGTGACGTGGTGTCCAAGGCGCTGGGCTAACGCACGAAGGAGTCCAGCAGCCGTTCCAGATCCGCGGCGGGGTCGTCGGTGAGCCCGCTGTGGATCGGTCCGGGATGCACGACGGTGCTGCGAGGCGCAGCCAACCACCGGAACCGCTCGCCGATCGAGGTAGCAGCAGCCGGGCCTCCGCCCGCTTCGCCGGCGCAGATCGCCCGAACCTGATCCAACGACGCACACACCACGTCAACGTCGACGGCTGGGTCCAGGGCCTTCAGGCGCTCCGGATTCACATCCCACGCGGCGCCCAGATAGTCCAGCGCCCGGCAGTACAGCACCGCGCCGACGTTGATGAACTCACCGCGCTGAATACGCGGCGCCGCCCGCAGAATGACGTAGTCGAAAGGCTTCACCGCGCACCTCCCGGCACCCAGGCGGGCCGGTTCGCCAACCGCGCGAGCAGATGACCGAGGTACCGCTCCCGGTCGCCGTCCTCGAGCCACTCGTCGGGCACCAGCGCGATCACCTCGGTCAACAGGTCTGGGGTGATCGCCGCGACCAGCTCGGCGTCCACCTTGGCCACCCCTGGTACGGCGACCGAGAACACGTGGTCGTTGGCGTCGTACGGCAAGGAGGCGAACTTCTCGGCCGGCATCCACGAGTGGTGGAAGTACAGAGCGGCCCCGTGGTCGATCAGCCACAGGTTCTTGTGCCACACGAGCATGTTCGTGTTCCGCCACGACCGGTCCACGTTGGCCACGAACGCGTCCAGCCACAGGATCCGCGCCATCGCCTCGTCACCCGGGTTGCCGGCCGATCCGTCGTACCCGAAGGAGCCGGGCAGGAAGTCGACGGCGAGGTTCAGCCCGGCGCTGCGGATCAGCAGTTCCTGGATCTCGAAGTCCGGCTCGGACTTGCCGATCGCCGGGTCGAGCTCGATCAGCTTCAGCTCCGGGACCCGCAGGCCGAGCCGGCGGAACAGCTCGCCGACGATCACCTCGGCGACGAGCGCCTTCGGGCCCTGGCCGGCGCCGTGGAACTTGATCACGTACGTCCCGAGATCGTTGCCCTCGACAACACCGGGCAGCGATCCTCCCTCCCGCAGCGGCAACACGTAGCGGGTTGCGGTGACAACTGGCAGACTCACGACCGAGAGCCTAACTGGTTGACGATCGGGTACTGGTGCAGGGTGAAACAACCGTCCTTCGGGGTCGAGGAAGAGTTACTCCTCGTGTCCGCGACCGGCGACCCGCTGCCGCGGAGCAAGGCCGTCGTCGCGGACGTGCAGGATCTCGACGTCGCCCTCGAACTCACCCGGGCCATGGTCGAGATCAACACCCCGGTCTGCGAGTCGGCCGCCGAGTTGCGGGCCGCGTTGTCGGGCATGCGCGCCAAGCTCGCGCTGGCGGCCGCGGACGAGGGCGGGCGGCTGCTGGCCATCGCCGTACCGCCGCACGGCCGGGCGGCCCAGTCGATCACCAAGAAGCGGCGCTACCAGGAACTGGCGCAGCGGTGGGGCCTGCTGGCACGGGAGCAAGGTGTCTGCGGTTGTCATGTCCATGTCGACGTATCGGATAAAGAGACAGCTGTCCGCGTCAGCAATCACATCCGTCCGTGGCTGCCGGCGCTGCTCGCCCTGACCGCGAACTCACCGATCTACCTCGGCCAGGACACCGGCTTCGCGAGCTGGCGGTGGCTGATGACCACACGCTGGCCCTGCTCCGGTCCGCCGCCGTACCTGGAGTCGTTGGAGCACTACGAGGCCTTGGTGGCCATGCACATGGCGGCCGGGACGCTGATGGACGAGCAGATGGTCTACTGGGACATCCGCCCGTCGACGCACCTGCCGACGGTCGAGGTGCGGGTGAGCGACGTCCCGCTCACGGTGGACGAGACCGTGCTGCTGGCGACGCTCGTCCGAGCTGTGGTGATGATCGCGCTCGAGGACGGCGGCCGAGGCCCGACGCTGGAGCCGGAGGTGCTCCGTGCGGCGTACTGGCTGGCTGCGCGCGACGGTGTTACGGGCGACGGGCTGGACGTGCTGACGGCCGAATCGCTACTGATGGCCCAGGTCCTGGAACGGCTGCGACGCCACGTGGCTCCTGCGCTGCAAGAACTCGGCGCGTCCGACCTTGTCGACGAAGGGATCCAGCGTGCGCTGACCGACGGCAACGGTGCCGTCAAGCAGCGCAGGGCCCTCCGTGAGGGCGAGGACTTCGTCGCCCTCACGGAAGTCAAGCCCTAGCCGCGCAAGAAGTCCTCCAGGCCGTGCAGGTCGTCGGTGTTGACGTAGTCGACGTCAGCGGCGACCAGTTCGCGCCACAGAGCCGCGCGGGCGGCGCCCGGTACGTCGGGGGTCGCCCAGAAGCGGACCTTGTACCCGGCGTGGTGGGCCGTCACCACGATGTCGTGCAGCTTGGTCTTCTCGCTCTCCGGCATCGGACCGACGCCCTGCCAGGTGAAGACGTTCGTCCAGTTGTCGCTGACGAGCGGCATCAGCGACGCCGGCATACCGGATTGCAGGTCGCCGAGGCGCCCGTCGTACCCGGCGTAGCGGATCTTCTGCGCCTTCATGGCGTCCAGCGGGCGGTTGCCGCTGATCACCGAGGTGACAGCGCCCTTGAACACGCGTCCGTCGACGAAGATCGTGCTGATCCCGCGGTACTGCGCCAGCGCCTTGTCCACCGCGGCGTACGTCGACGGTCCGTCGCTCTTGATGTCGATCAGCAACTGGAACCCGCCGCCGTGCTTGTAGACCTGGCCGTGGTTCTCGCGGACCCGGTCCGCCAGCGGCTTCAAGTACAGGCTCTCCAAGGTGCGGCCGGGCTGCGCGTCTTCCAGGTCGTGGGCGACCCGCAGTTCGCCGTCGATCAGCCAGACGTCCGCCTCGACGCTGTTGAAGCCACGGTCGAGCGCGTCCTGCAACGGCCGGCGGTGGTCGTAGTCGTTGTGCGCGTGCGCCGACGGCAGCGCCTCGACGGCCGGGGCGTCGTACGACTTCGGCAGCTTCAAGTGGTTGGCCCGGGCGACGTCACGCACCCGGTCCGGGTAGTCGCTGATGATCCCGTCGACGCCTTGGTCGACGAACCACTGGATCGTGGCCGGGTCGTCCACGGTCCACGGAATCACCTTGAGCCCGGCCTGGTGCGCGGCGTCCACCGTGGCCTTGGTGAAGTACGGACGGAACGCCGGGTCGGAGATCTTGCCGCCCTGCGGGAAACCGTCGACCGGTGAGATCGCCGACGCGCCGAACGACTTCACCGCCTTGATCGGGTCGCCGCCGAAGTCGTCGATGTCGATACCGCCCAGCCACGGCGACTTCCCGGGCTGGCCGACCTGCAGGAAGTTGTAGTTGTCGAGCGCGACCAGTGGCAGCTGCGGCATCACCTCGCGCATCCGCATCAGCGAACCCCAGTCGAAGCTCTGGATCGTCACCTGGCGCGCGATGTTCGCCTTCCGGATCTCACTGGCGACCACCTGGACGAACTGCTCGCGCGGCGCGGTCTCGGACGGTGCTCCGGCCTCGACCTTGGTCTCGACGTTCAGCTTGACGCCGTACGCGTGGTAGCGGTGCACGAGCGCGAACACGTCCCGCAGCTCCGGCATCCGGGCACCCGGGTCGGGCTGCTGCCCCGGGAAGTTCGGCAGCGTCTGCGAGCCGCAGTCGAGCTGCTTCACCTGGTCCAGCGAGAGCGTGTTCACGAACTTGCCGACATACGGGAACTCGGGGTCGCCCGGCGTGTACGGCGCGGTGTCACGGCACTTCTTGCCGTCGACCTTGCGGTCGTGGGTCACCACGGCGTACCCGTCCTGGGTGATCTGCACGTCGAGCTCCAGCGTGCTGACACCGAGCTGCAGCCCGTGCGAGAACGACGCGATCGTGCTCTCCACGGTCAACCCGAGCCCACCGCGGTGGGCCTGGATGTCGAACTCACCACGAGCAGCAGCGGCCGGGGCGGCCGGCAGCAGCAGTCCGGCGATCAGCGCGCACGGGAGTAGTGCGCGGGGAAGGCGGCGCATGAGGGGTTCCTTCCGGAGGGGTCATGGGCGGGACGTCCCTGAGGCTGTCTGCCACAGGCATACCCACGTCCTCGCGAAAGTAGCCGAAAAGTAGCCCACCGGTAACGCTCTGGTGTGCCTACGGCGTAGAGGTGATGCGGCGTGCTGACTGAGTTTCGGCGGTGATGTGGCCGTTCTTGAAGGAGTTGTCGAGGGTGCCTTCGGCGCGGCGGGTGAGGGTGAGGTTGACGGGGCAGCTCGTGGGTGGCTTGACGCCGGGGGTGGGAGTAGCGAGGGACGGGCGGAGGGAGCCGGGCGGGATGGTGGCAGACGTGCGGCCGGGCTCGAGTTCGAGGCTGTCGGGCTGGATGCAGTCGCCGGTCCAGGTGAGGATCGACGGGAGGTCGGACGGGCCGGTGGCGATGCGGACCGGGATCGCGGCGCGGCGGGAGTACGTCGTGCCGGCCAGGGGAGCGGTGAGGCGGACGCGTTCGGGGAGCTTCACCGTCGACCTCGGCGCGGAGTCGTCGCCCTTGCCGCGGGTGAGGCCGAAGGTGATCTCCGTACCTGCCTGGACCACGCCGTCGAGCTGACCGGTGTAGTCGGTGACGCCGGGGGTGTGGTGACGCTCGAGCTCGACCGCCTTGCCGCCGCCGGACGACCTGACCGACTCGCCGTCGCCGAGCTCGACGAACGTCAGGGTGCCGACCCGGTACGACGCGCTCACCTGCGCAACCTCGGCCGTCTCCGGCAGCGTGACGACGTAGTTCGCCGTGATGGCGCTGGTCCGGATGTCTTTCGACTCGACCGTCGAACACCCGGCGAGCACGACAACCATCCCGACAACGCCAATCCGCTTCACACTCAGCGAAGCTAACAGCGCAAAGGGTTACAGACGTGCGTAGAACTACTCGTACTGCAGCGCCTCCAGGGGATTGAGCCGCGCCGCGCGCCGGGCCGGCCAAATGGCGGCGAAGATGCCGACGACGACCGAGAGGACGGCGAAGATCACCAGTTGGCCGGCCGGCACGGTGAAGGAGATCTCGTCGAGCCGGGCCGCGAGCAGCGAGGCCAGCACCAGTCCCAGGACGATACCGATCACCGCGCCGATCAGCGCCGTGATCACGCTCTCCTGGCGGATCATCCGTTTCACCTGTCCTCGGGTCAACCCGATCGCCCGCAGCATGCCGAGTTCACGGGTCCGCTCGAACACGGTCAGGACCAGGGTGTTCACGATGCCGAACAGGCTGACCACGACGGACAGCGCCAGCAGCACGTAGAGCACGTTGAGCAGGCTCTTGATGCTGTCGGTCTGCGCGTCCTTGAACTGCTCGATGGTCACCGCCTTGGCGTTCGGGAACGCGCTCATCGCCGCGTTCAACGTGGCGGTGTTCTGCGGAGTCACCCCGCCTTGCATGGTGAGGAAGGTGTAGATGTTCTGCGGCTGCGGCGTGGCGGAGTCGAAGGTGGCCGTCGAGATCGTCACGTTGCCGAACGGCGAACCACCCGCCGGCGGCTTGAAGATGCCGCGCACCTGGAACTGCAGCTGCTTTCCGGTCACCATCTGCAAGGTGAGCGCCGATCCCAGCCCCAGCCCGTGCTGCTTGGCGTAGTCGGCGTCGACGATCGCGCCGTCGGGTTCCAACTCGGCCAGCGAAGCCTGGGAGCCCGCTTGCCAGTCGAAGCTGAGTAGCTGCGGTGCGGTCCGGTCGATCGCGGTGATCGAGATCGTCTTGCCGAACGCCTGCGCCTGGCCGCCGCGGACGCTCGTCACCTCCTGGACCGTCGGCACCTCCGCCGCCTTCTCGGCCACCGCCGGCGGCAGCGGACTGAAGTTGTTCTGCGCGGTGATCGCGTAGTCGGAGCTGGAGATCCGGTCGACCGCGTCCTCGAACGGTTTGATCAGCCCGGCGCCCAAGGTCGCGACCAGCGTGACCAGCGCGAGACCGATCATCAGAGCGGCAGCGGTCGACGCGGTCCGGTGCGGATCGCGGCGGCTGTTCTGGCCGCCGATCGCGACCGCCGGCCCGTCCGGCAGGATGCGCGGGAACTCGGGATGCCCGCCGAACAGCCGTCGGAGCGCCCAGATCGGGACCAGCACGATCGGCCAGATCAGAGCGGTCAGTACGACGACCGCCCAGCGCGCCACCGGATCCGAGACCGCGGCCAGCGGGCGGATGAGCCGCGGGGAGAACGCGGCGATCCCGATGAACAGCAGCAGAACGCCCGCGCCGAGCAGCGACAACAGCGTGCTCGTCTTCAGCCCGTCCGCGAACAGTCCGACGAGGACGCAGGCGATACCGGCGGCCGCGAGCAGCGCTGCGCCGACCGGACGGTAGCGGTGCAGCCGCCCGGGAGCGAGGACCGCACCCTCGCGGACCGCCGCGATCGGCGGCACCCGGGTCGCCCGCCACGCCGGGCGCAGGCTCGCCACGGTCGTCACCACGACGCCGACGAGCAGCGCGACCACGATCGTCCGGGTCTGGAAGACCAGCCCGTCGTTGGGCAGCGTGAACCCGATCGCGTCGAACAGCTTGAACAGCCCGGTCGCGATCGCGAGCCCGAGGAACAGGCCGACGATCGCCGAGACCAGACCGGTGACGAAGGCTTCGAGCACCACCGAGCCGAGGACCTGCCGCCGGGAGGCGCCGAGCGTCCGGAGCGTGGCGAACTCGCGGGTGCGCTGGGCGATCGTGATGGCCAGCGAGTTCGCGATCACGAACGACCCGACGAACAGCGCGATCGCGGCGAACACGAGCAGGAACGTCCTCAGGAAGTTGAGGAACGTCGTCGTCCCGGCCGCATCCTCCGCGGCCTGCTCGTCGGCGGTCCGGACCTGGGTGGCCTCGGGAAGGATCGGCCGTACGGCGTCCACCAGCTGCTGCGGCGTGACGCCGGACTTGGCCGCGATCAGGATCTGGTCGAGCTTGCCGGTCTTGCCGAACAGGCGCTGCGCGGTACCGAGGTCGAACCCGGCCAGCGTGGCGCCGCCGATCGACGACACCGCACCGAACTCGACCAGCCCGGTGATCCGCATCTGCTGCGCCGCGCCGCGGGCCTGGACGCCGACCATGTCGCCGGTCGCGAGTCCCTTCTTCTTCGCGGTCTGGGTGTCGACCACGACCTGGCCGGCGGCCGGCCACGCACCCGACACCAGGCTCAGCGAGTTGAACTGCGGTTGCGCGGGATCCACGCTGAAGCCGATGTTCGGCGCGCCGCCGAACACGATGACCTTGCCGTCCTTGCCGATCAGCTGCGCCTCACCGTTGACCGCGCCGCCCGCCGCGCCGACCTCGGGCAGCTCGCGGACCTTGTCCAGCAGCCCGGCCTGGAACGGCGGCGCGGTGACGACGGTGCCGTCGTCGGCCGCCTCGAACGCGGTCTTCCCGGTGATCGCGGCGTCGGTGTTCTTGTAGTTCTCGGTGAAGATCGAGTCGAACGCCGACGTGATCGAGTCGGTCAGGACGTACGTGCCCGAGATCAGCGCCACGCCGAGCACGACGCCGATCGCGGTCAGCGCCGTCCGGAGCTTGCGGGCCAGCAGCCCCTGCAGCGCGAACCTGATCACTGCAGGTCCAGCGTGTCGATGATCTGCAGGATCTCGTGCTGGCTGGTCCGGCCGGTCTCCTTCACGATCGTCCCGTCGGCCAAGTAGAGCACCCGGTCCGCCAGCGCAGCCGCCCGGGCGTCGTGGGTCACCATCACCAGCGTCTGGCCGTACTCCTCGACCGAGGAGCGCATCAGCGTGAGGATCTCGCCGCTGGTCCGGGAGTCGAGGTTGCCGGTCGGCTCGTCGGCGAACACCACGGTCGGCCGGGACACCAGCGCCCGCGCGATCGCGACCCGCTGCTGCTGGCCGCCGGACAGTTCGGCCGGCCGGTGGTCGAGACGGTCGGTGAGACCGACGCGCTCGATCAGGTCGTCGAAGTACTGCGGATCCGGCTTCGTGCCGGCGATCGTCAGCGGCAGCAACACGTTGTCGCGGGCGCTCAGCATCGGCAGCAGGTTGAAGAACTGGAAGATGAAGCCGATGTGCTGCCGGCGAAGCTTGGTGAGCGCGTCGTCACCGAGCGTGGTGATCTCGATGCCGTCGATCCGCACCGAGCCCGAGGTCGGGCGGTCCAGCCCGGCCAGGATGTGCATCAGCGTCGACTTGCCCGATCCGGACGGTCCCATCACCGCCGTGAGCTGCCCGGGCTCGATCAGGACGCCCACTCCGCGCAGCGCCTCGACGGCCGTGTCCCCCTCGCCGTACACCCGTACGACGTCCTGTGCGTGTACAACTTCCGTTGCGGTCCCCACCATGCCGACCATCGCCCCTCCCGGCGATCCAACGGCCCCCAGCCTGTTCGGTTGTCTCCTTCGAGTCTGACCTCGATCGGGCGATCCCGACAGGGGGGTGTCCCCGATCGATCCCTGAGCCGGGACGCGGCGGGTTGCGGGGTGCCACCGGCGACCGGAGGACATGTCGTTGCCTCAGGCAACGCGACGGCGGAGAGAAGAGGGTGCCGGACCGGGAAGCGCCTCACGGCGCGTGGCCGCTCGTAGCGGCTTATTTTGGGACCCGGGGCTTGCGCCGGCCCGACACCTCGAACAGTGTAGCGGGTGCCCAAACCCCTTGTCCTGTTGGGAATCCGGGCGGCGAGACGTTATAACACCCGTCGGCGCCGCATGCAACTACCAGAGGGTCCCGGCGCGTTCGGCGCGCGCCGCGGTCTGCAGTTGGTCAGCGGTCTCGACCAATTTCGACGCGGACAGCACCTGGTCGTGGCCGTCGTCGGCGAGATGGGCGCGTCCGGTCGCCACGATCCGCGCGAACGCCGCCGCGCGATCCAGCGTGGTCGCGAAGTCACCGGTTGCGACACCGCGCAGTACGGCGTCCACCATGTCCCGCACCTCGGCGGGGCCGGGCGGCTCGGCGACGCCGGCGACGACCGCGTGCACCTCGGCGTACTTACGGCCGGTGGCGAACTCGCGGGACACCGCCTCGGCGTTCGAGTGCACCCAGGACCGCAGCACGTACAGCCGCCAGAGCGCCCCTGGCAGCGAGTCGGCGGGGGAGTCGGACCACAGCTCGGCGAGCTCGTCGAGACCGTACTCGTCGGCCAGTTTGACGACCCGGGCGTGCACCTCGGCGTCCTCGGACTTGCGCACCCCGCGGACCAGCAACTCGGCGGTCCGGTGCGCGGCCTCGGTGACGGTCGCCGGATCGGCGGCACCGGGCAGCGACTCGAACAGCTTGTTGCCGGGCATCACCGGCCGACGCGGGTTGGGGGTGCTCACGGCCTCCATGGTGCCTGACGCCGTGCAGCGCCGCATGCCGACCCGGCGCAGTCAGTAGGCTCGACCCATGGCAGGTGCGGGGAAGGCGAACGGGAAGCTCGCCAAGAACTTGGTCAAGTACGGCGTGCGGTACGGACCGCTCGTCGTCGAGGCGGTCCGGCACGGGCGCGAGCCCGCCCAGCAGGCGCTCCAGGCCGCCTGGGCGAAGCGGTCCGCGCGCCGCAAGGCGGTCGAGCACGTTCTCACCGTGCGCGAGGGCTCTCTGCTGAAGGTGATCAAGGACGGGCAGGCGATCTTCTTCGTGTTCTCCGGCGATGCGATCGTCACGACCTACCCCGCAGTACCGCAGAGCAGCTACCCCGAGCTGCTCCGGCACGCCGACCTGGACAATCGTGAGCCGGCCGCCGCCCTGACCGCCCAGCGGCCGAACATCCTGCTGCTGGTCCGCCGGAAACGTTGACGCGCACGTAACATCCCGGACCCGGCCGGGCAACAGGCCGGACGCAGAGTGGAGGGACGTTTCCACGAGGGAGGGCGTCCGCATGCTCTGGAAGATCAGGACCGAACTCGCCGACCGGCCCGGTGCCCTGGCCGAACTCGCTGCACGGTGTGGTGCGGACGACATCAACATTCTCAGCCTCGAGGTCTTCACCGCCGAGACCGGCGCCGTCGACGAGCTGGTGGTCTCCACCGGCGTCGGCTGGACCGCCGACGACCTGACCGCGCTGGCGGCCGAGGCCGGCTGCGTCCGGACGACGGTCCGCCCCTGCCAGGCCGACGTGCTCAGCGACGCGCCGACCCGGTACCTGCGCGCCGTACTGCGGCTGATCGACGACCCGGTGTCGGTCGACGACGAGCTGGGCAACCTGCAGGGGTTCGACGAGTACACGCCGGCTGAGTGGGCCCGCGCGGACGTGCTGGTCGAGATCGCCGGCCGGCTGGCCGAGCGGTTCGAGACGCCGGACGGGCCGCGGCCTGGGAGCGGCGTACCCGACCTGCGGCTCGCGACCGTCGAGGACGCCGACGCCGTGGTCGCGATGCACGACCGGTGTTCGTACGAGAGCCGCACCCGGCGCTACCACGTGCCGATGCCGAAGCTGACCGCCCGGACCGCGCGGCACCTGTCGGCGCCGGCGGGCGGCGTATCGGTCGTCGCGTGCGTCGACGACGCCGTGATCGGGATGGCCACGGCCGCGCCGTGGGAGGAGCTGGGCAGCACCACGATGGAGATCGCCGTCCTGGTCGAGGACGGCTGGCAGGGGCAGGGCCTCGGGCTGCGCCTGCTGCGCCAGGTGGTGGGGGAGGCCCGGGCCCTCGGCGCCGACCGCGTCGTCTGCATGGTGCAGCCGGAGAACCACGCGATGCTGCGCACCCTGGAGCGGTTGCGGATGCGCTCCCGGGTCATCCGGGACGGCGACAGTCTGATGGTGAGTGTCGCACTGTCCGACCGGAGCCTGTCGCATGCGGTGGATCGACCGCCGGTGCAATATCGTCAGACCCGTGCCACCCCTTCCCACCGGTCGGAACCCCCACGGTCTGCTGGTCAACCTGCCCGCGAGCACGCGCTCGCCGCTCTTTCAGCTCTTCAGCCGATTTCTGATCGCGCTGGGGCTGCTGACCGTGATGGTGCTGATCGTGGTGGTCGACCGTGACGGCTACAAGGACAGCTACGACGGCAGCGTCGACCTGATCGACAGCATCTACTACGCAACCGTCACGCTCACCACGACCGGGTACGGCGACATCACGCCGGTGACGCCCACTGCCCGGCTGGTGAACGCCTTCATCGTCACGCCCCTGCGGATCGCGTTCCTGGTGGTGCTGGTCGGTACGACACTGGAAGTGCTGGCCAACGAGGGTCGCCGGATCATGCGCGACACGCGCTGGAGGAAACGGATGAAGGACCACACCATCGTCGTCGGCTACGGCACCAAGGGCCGGGCCGCGGTGCAGACGCTGATCAGCAACGGCGTGAAGCGCGAGAACATCGTCGTGATCGACCCACGTGCTACCGCGATCGGTGACGCGGGCAACGACCAGATGGCCGCGTTTCACGGCGACGCGACCAACCGGACGGTCCTGCGCCGCGCCGAGGTGATGACCGCGCGCGAGGTGATCGTGACCACCGACCGGGACGACTCGGCCGTGCTGGTCACGCTCGCCGTGCGGCAGCTGAACCCGAACGCGCACGTCGTGGTCGCGGTCCGCGAGGAGGACAACGTGCCGCTGCTGCGGCAGAGCGGCGCGGACGCCGTGGTCACCTCGTCGGAGGCGGTCGGCCGGCTGCTCGGCCTGTCCGCCGTCAGCCCGAACCTCGGCGAAGTGATGGAGGACCTGCTGACCTACGGCGAGGGCCTCGAGGTCGCCGAGCGCCCGGTCCTCGGGCGCGAGGTCGGCAAGCCGCCGTCCGCCGTACCGGACCGGGTGGTCTCGGTGGTCCGCGACGGCAAGGTGCACCGGTACTACGACTCCAACGTCTCGGTCCTGGCCGCCGGCGACAAGCTCATCGTCGTCCGCCCCGCCAAGGAGACCCCGTGGGCCGAGCGCCCGGGCGCCGAAGAGGACGACGAGTAGCCCTTCCGCCCTCCGGCGGCCGTGCCTAGAGTCGAACTGCCTGGGGACGGGCTCTGACAGGGGGCGGTCATGAGATGGAACAAGGCAGCGCGGATCGCCGCGATCGCGGCGCTCGTGGGTGCGGGACTGAGCGGGACGCAGAGTCAGGCCTCGGGGCCGCCGGGCGGTGACGCCTGCGTCTCGGAGGACAGCGTCGTCCAGGCGCGGGGCGGGCGCGAACCGGACCTCGGCCAGGTCCCACAGGATCTGCCGGCGACGGCGAAGAACAAGGCGAAAGCGGGCTTCAGGGCCACCGTTCCGGTGTACTTCCATGTGGTCACCGACGGCTCGATCGGCGCGCTCACGTCGGCCCAGATCCAGGCGCAGATCGCCGTACTGAACAACACGTACGCGGGCGGCGAGGGCGGTGCCAGGACCGGGTTCAGGTTCACTTTGGCGGGTGTGACGCGGACCGACAACGCGACTTGGTTCTATGCCGGCGCGGGTGGTCTGCCTGAGCACGACATGAAGCACGCCCTGCACACCGGCGGTCCCGGGGACCTCAACCTGTACTCGACGACAGCCGGCGCGGATCTGCTCGGATGGGCGTACCTGCCGGACATCGTCACCAAGCCGGGCCAGGCGTACCTCGACGGCGTCGTCATCGACTGGGAGTCCTTCCTGGGGACGTCGACCACGTACGCGGGCCGCTACGACCAGGGCGAGACCACGACGCACGAGGTCGGTCACTGGCTGAACCTCGAGCACACGTTCTTCGGCGGCTGCAACGCGAAGGGCGACTTCGTCGACGACACCCCGGCCGAGAAGACCCCGACCAGCGGCTGCCCGGCCGGCAAGGACACCTGCAAGGCGCCCGGGCTCGACCCGATCCACAACTACATGGACTACTCCTACGACTCCTGCTACACCCAGTTCACACCAGGCCAGGCCCAGCGCATGGCCGACGCCTGGCTCTTCTACCGCGCCTAACCCGCGCCACCACCCCGCCGCACCCGCTCTGCGGTAGGCATCTTTGGGCCCCCACCGTTCATTTCGGCGCTCCGAAAATGAACGGTGGGGGCCCAAAGATGGGTTGGGGGCTGTCACGGTGTGGTTGCGGTGGGGAGTTGGGGGAGTGGGGGTGTTGACGGGACCTTAGGGGCGGTTTACAGTCTCGGCTGTAAACGATTACAAGAACGATTACAGGAGGTCGGCGTGAGTCGTCCGACGATCGCTGGGGTGGCCCGGGCGGCCGGGGTCTCGGTGGCGTCGGTGTCACGGGTGCTGAACGGGCTGCCGGCCACCGAGGAGATGGTCGAGCGGGTGCAGCGGGCGGTGTCGGAGCTCGGCTACGTGCCGGACGCGCGGGCCCGGTCGCTGAAGGTCGGGCGGACGTTCCAGCTGACGCTGGCGGTCGCGGACGTCGGCAACCCGGTGTACGTGACGATGATGCGGGCCGTCGAGGAGGTCGTGGCCGCGGCCGGCTACCGGCTGGTGGTGACGACGACCGGGCCGGACGTGGTGGACGAGGTCGCGCTGGTTCGGGGGATGGCGCGCGGGTACGCCGACGGTCTGCTGATCAGCCCGCTGCGCGTCGACGAGGATCTGGTGAAGTCGATCCGCGAATGCGAGGTGCCGGTGGTCGTCGCCGGTAACGTCCCGGCCAAAGCGGGCGTCGACACCGTGCGGGCGAACTCACCCAAGGGCATGCTGCTCGCCGTCGACCACCTGGCGTCCTGCGGCCGCACGCGCATCGCGTTCCTGAACGGTCCCGCCGACACGGTCCCCGGGGCGGCCCGCGCGAAGGGTTTCACCGAAGCCCTGAAAGCCCACAACCTCGAGCCCGTCGCCGCCACGGAAGCAGACGACTTCACCTTCGCCGCAGGACGTTCTGCCGCACGGCAGCTGCTGACGACCCCCGGTTCGGAGCGGGTCGGTTTCGATGCGGTGGTGTGTGCGAACGACTTGCTGGCCGTGGGGTTGATGCACGAGCTGGCGGCCGCCGGGCTGCGGGTGCCGGACGACGTTGCGGTGGTGGGGATGGATGACAGTGAGTTGGCCGAGCAGAGTTTTCCGCCGCTGACGAGTGTGAATCTGGGGTCGGCCGAGCGCGGGCGGCGGGCGGCCGAGTTGCTGCTGGCAAGGATCGAGGACAACGACCGGACCCCGCGGCGGATCGTCGTCCAGCCGTCCCTCAGCATCAGGAGGTCCACCCCGTGACGGCAACCTTGACCGCGCCGCAGCCGGTGAAGAAGAAGGTGGGGAAGCCGAAGGCGAATCGCGAGGCGATCCTGCTGTTCCTGCCCGCCCTGCTGCCGGTGCTGATCCTGAGCGTCTACCCGCTGATCCGCGGTATCGCGCTCGGCTTCACCGACGCCCGCGCCGGCCTGCGGGTCGAGACGAACTTCGTCGGCTTCGGCAACTTCGCCAAACTCCTCCACAACGACCTGTTCTGGGACTCGTTCCGGATCGGCGTGATCTGGACCTTGTCGGTCACGATCCTGCAGTTCGTCGCCGCGCTCGGCCTCGCCCTGCTGCTGAACACGAACCTCAAATTCCGCGGCGTCGCGCGCACCCTCGCGCTGATCCCCTGGGCGATGCCCCCGGTCGTCGTCGCGATCATGTGGCGGTTGCTGCTGCACCCGACGAACGGCCCGGTCAACGAGATCCTGCAGAAGCTGCACCTCACCGACCACCCGATCAACTTCCTCGGCGACTTCAACACGGCGCTCCCGGCCGTGATCGTGGTCGGGATCTGGGTCGGTATGCCGATGACCACGATCACGCTGCTCGCCGGTCTGCAGGGCATCGACCGCACGCTGTACGAAGCGGCCGCGGTCGACGGCGCCGGCGCCTGGAGCCAGTTCTGGAACATCACGCTTCCGCAGCTGCGGACCGTGATCGTCGCGATCACCAGCCTGGACATGATCTGGAACTTCAACTCGTTCGGCCTGGTCTACGTGCTGACCGCCGGCGGCCCGGGCGGCAAGACGATGCTGCCGATGTTGTTCGCGTACAACGAGGCGTTCCGCTACGGCAACTTCGGGATGGCCGCGGCGATGGGTGACGTGATGGTGGTCATCATCATCGCGTTCCTGTTCTTCTACCTGCGGAACCGGCTGAGGAGCGAGGCATGAGGACAAGGCCCGCCACCCGCTTCCTGCAGTACGTCGCCGTGCTCGCGTACCTGGTCTTCCTCGGCTTCCCGCTGCTCTGGCTGATCTCCAGCTCGCTGAAGTCGCCGCAGGAGTTCGCGAGCATCACGCCGAGCCTGCTGCCGAAGCACTTCGACCTGTCCAACTACAGCGACGCGCTGAACGAGCAGGGCCTGGTCCGCGGTCTCGGCAACAGCCTGCAGATCTCGATCTACAGCACCATCCTGGTGCTGATCGTCGCGCTGCCCGTGTCGTACGCGCTGGCCCGGTTCCGCAGCCGGCTGCGGCCGCTGACGAACGGCTGGATCCTGGTCAGCCAGGTGTTCCCGGTGATCCTGATCGTGATCCCGCTGTTCATGATCCTGCGCCCGCTGCACCTGACCAACACGATCCCCGGCGTGGTGATTGTGTACATGGTCTGGTCGCTGCCGTTCGCACTGTGGATGCTGCAGGGGTACGTCGCCGCGGTGCCGCGGGAGCTGGAGGAAGCGGCCTCCGTCGACGGCGCCGGCCGGGTCCGGACGATCGTCTCGATCGTGATGCCGCTGCTGCGGCCGGGCCTGATTGCGACCGCGATGTTCACCTTCATCTCGGCGTGGAACGAGTTCTTCTTCGCCCTGGTCCTGCTGCAGGACCCGCAGCTCAAGACCCTTCCGCTGGTGCTCGCCCGGTTCGTCGGGGCCGAGGGCCAGGTGCAGTTCGGCCCGCTCGCCGCCGCCTCCGTGCTGGCCACCGTCCCCAGTCTCGTGTTCTTCGCCTTCCTTCAGCGCCGGTTGACCTCCGGCTTGCTGAGCGGCGCAGTCAAAGGTTAGGAGAGATAATGAAGAAGGTATTGACCGCGTTGCTGGCGGCGGGAGCGCTGGTGACGCTCGCCGCGTGCGGGGGCAACAGCGACGACAGCGGTTCGGGGTCGTCGACCGAGAAGGTGACGCTGAAGTTCCAGAGCCTCGCCTTCCAGAAGACCACGGTCGCCGCGACCAAGAAGATCGTCGCGGACTGGAACGCCGCGAACCCGAACATCCAGGTCGAGTACGTGCAGGGCAGCTGGGACTCCGTGCACGACCAGCTGGTCACCCAGTTCCAGGGCGGGACCGCGCCGGACATCATCCACGACGAGTCCGCCGACATCACCGGCTTCGTCAACCAGGGCTACCTCGCGGACCTCTCGCCGTACCTGAGCAAGGACACCAAGGACGCCGTGAGTCAGGGCGTCTGGGACACGGTCTCCAAGGACGGCAAGATCTACGCCGCGCCGACGCTCCTGCAGTCGTACGTCGTGTTCGCGAACTCCGCGATGCTGAAGCAGGCCGGGATCACCGCGACCGGTGACTCGCTGAGCTGGGACGACCTGGCCGCCGACGCCAAGAAGCTGACCGCGGGCGGCAAGTTCGGACTCGGCTGGGGCCTGAAGAGCCCGACCGCGACGATGCTGAACCTCGGCCTGAACTTCGACGCCAAGTACTTCGACGGCTCCGGCAAGGACGCGAAGGCGACCGTCGGCGACGCCGAGCTCGAGGTGCCGAAGCGGATCCACGCGATGGCGTACGACGACAAGTCGATCGACCCGACGTCGCTGACGCAGAGCGGTTCGGACGTGCTGCCCGGGTTCTACGCCGGCAAGTACGGGATGGTCGTGGCCGGCAACTACGTCGCGCAGCAGATCCTCGAGGAGGCGCCGAAGACCTTCCAGTGGGAGGTGCTGCCGCCGCTGAAGGGCACGAGCAGCAAGCAGGCCGCGAACCCGCAGACGCTGTCGGCGCCGGCCGAGGGCAAGCACATCGAGCAGTCGGCGAAGTTCATCGACTACTTCATGAAGGCCGAGAACCTGGCCGCGGTCGGTCAGGGCGACTGGCTGATCCCGACCACCCAGGCGGCCCGGGACGCGGTGCAGCAGGCGACCGGCGGCAAGAACGGCTGGCAGCAGATCCTGGCCAGCGGCGCCGAGCTGACCAAGGCGCCGTTCCAGAGCGTGGAGAACTACCCGCAGTGGAAGGACCAGATCGCGACGCCGGCGTTCCAGCAGTACCTGGCGAACAAGACCGACGCGGCGGCGCTGGGCAAGAAACTGAGCGACGGATGGGGTCAGGTCAACAACTGATGCCGGAAAAAGCCAGCACAGCACTGGAAGAGAAGGCGGTCGGCGCTCTCGTCGGCTCCGCGGTCGGTGACGCGATCGGTGGCGCCGTCGAGGGCTGGACCCCGGAGGCGATCCGGGAGCGGCACGGCGGCTGGGTGACCGGCATCGTCGGCCCGTGGTACGACGACTGGCGGACCGCCCGCCCGATCGCGCCGTACCACAAGGGCGACGGGCACATCACCGACGACACCTTGATGACGCACGCCCTGGTCGAGGTGTACGACGAGCGCCGGTCGCACCTGGACGCCTACGCGGTCGCCGAGTCGCTGGTGCCGAAGATGCTGAACGGGACCCGCTGGGTTCCCGAGCTCGAGGCGGACGCGCTGCTGCTGCAGCGGGTGTTCCTGGCCGAGAAGTGGCTGGTCGCCCGCCTGCACTACGGGCACGTCGATCCGCGCGAGGCGGGTGTCGGCAACATCGTGAACTGCGGTGCGGCGATGTACATGGCGCCGGTCGGGATCGCCAACGCCGGCGATCCCGAGGGCGCGTACGCCGAGGCGCTCGACGTCGCCGGTGCGCACCAGTCGAGCTACGGACGGGAGGCGGCCGGCGTGTTCGCGGCCGCCGTCGCCGCCGCGATGACGCCGGGCGCAACGCCCGCGTCGGCGGTCGAGGCTGCTGTGGCGCTGGCCAAGGACGGCACACGGAGGGCCGTCGAGGCGGTCGTCGAAGCGGCCGACGGCGTGACGGACTGGGAGGAGGCGATTCCTGTGCTGCGGAAGGCGATCGAGCCGTACGACACGGTCGGTCCGAACTACCGTGAGCTGTCGATGGACGCCCGCCGGCCGAGCCGTACCAAGGCGATCGAGGAGCTTCCGGTCGCGCTCGGGTTCGTCCTGGTCGCCGAGGGAGACGTCCGGCGGGCTGTCCTGGGCGGCACCAACTACGGCCGCGACGCGGACTCGATCGCGTCGATGGCGGGCGCGATCACCGGAGCTTTGCAGGGCCACGACGGCGTCCCGCCGGACTGGGCGGAGCGGATCGCCGAGGCGAGCAAGACCGATCTGGTGGAGCCGGGTCGTGTCATGGCGTCCGTCGTACGGGACATACTGGCGGCCGACGCCGAGCGGTGGGCCCGGCGTGCGGCCGCGTTGGATGCGCTGGTCTGAATGTCAGTTGGCGTACGCCTCGAGCTCGACGATCCGGGAGTACCCGTGGTCGTTGGAGTCGTGGATGACGAGCTGGACGGCGTCGACCGCGCGCGGCTCGAAGGTGAAGACCAGACGGCCCGTGGTGTTGCCCCGGACCCCCTCCATGGTCGTCCACACACCGTTGTTCCGGAGTCGGACGTCGAAGTCGCGGACGCCCATCACGGCGGCGGGGTACTTGGTCGAGTCGAGGGTTTGGAGGACGACTCGGCCGATGGTGGTCGGCTGGACGAAGTCGACGCCGTAGGTGTCGGGGAAGACGCCCTTGGTGTTGTCGTGCCAGCCGCTGGCGCCCCATTGTTCGGAGTCGGCGTTGCCGTCGACGCCGCCGCAGAGGCGCATGTTGCCGTTGGTGGAGGATGCGACAGCCTGCTCGCCGAGCAGCACGTTGTCGCGGGCGGGGACAGGCTTGATCACCACAGGCACCTGCAGGTGCTGCTTACCGACGGTCAGGTCGACGGAGTACGTCGCGGGCGCGGTGCCGCGCGGGACACTGACCTCGAGCGGCGCCTTCACGAGCTGATCGACCGGCAGGTAGCTGGAGAACTGGTGCCGGGACAGCGTGAGGGCGGCGTCCCCGGCGACACGCATGTCGGCGATCGTGGGTTTGCGGCCGGTGTTGGTCATGCCGAGCGTCAGCTTCCCGGCCGGGAAGCACGGCAGCGGCACGACCTCCACGGGCTGTGGCGTGGCGCTGATCTCCACCTGGTTGTTGCCGCTGGCAACGGCGACGGCGGGCACCACGAGCGTGAGTGGGACGGCGACGAGGGCGATGCGTCGGAGCATGGGCTGGTCCGTTCAGGCGAGATGGGTTCCGGGACGGCCGTCCTCGACGACCAGGGTGGCGCGCGTGGACGCCGTACCGCCGGGAGTGACGACGCGGTCGACGACACGGAACTCCGACGTCCACTGCGTCCGGTCGAGCCGGCAGCTGAGGTAGCCCCGCTGGACGTTCTGGTACTTGACGTGCGGGTTCTCGGCGAGCAGCGCGCGCCCGGTGGCGTCGGCGTCGACGCCGTCCTTGCCCGACGAGATCGACGTGGTGACGAACTCGGACCCGATCGCCGGCGTGGACGGATCCGCGAAGTTCACCCGCAGGTCGGAGGCGACGCTGCGGTGCAGGTCGCCGGTGAGGACGACGAAGTTGTCGACACCGCGGTCGCGGACGCCGGACAGCACGCGATCGCGCGAGGCGGCGTACCCGTTCCAGGTGTCCATCGGAAGCTCGAGCTCCGGCCCGGTCCTGCGGTCGAGCTGGGCCATGGCGACCTGCTGCGCGACGACGTTCCAGCGGCTCGTGGAGGATCCGAGCGTGTCCAGCAGCCAGCCTTCCTGGGCGGCGCCGGTGATGGTGCGCGCCGGGTCGGTCGACACCTCGTCCGGCGGCAGCCATCCACCGGTCGACGTCTGGTCGTCGCGGAACTGCCGCGTGTCGAGGATGCTCAGGTCGGCAGTACGGCCGTACCGGAGGTGGCGGTGCAGGCGGATCGACGGGCCGTCGGGGGACTGGTCGAGACGCAGCGGCATGTGCTCCCAGTACGCGCGGAAGCCGTTCGCCCGGCGGACGAGGAAGTCGTCGTACGGGATGCCGTCCTCGGACACGTATCCGGCCCAGTTGCCCTCGACCTCGTGGTCGTCGAGCGTGACGATCCACGGCGCCGCCGCGTGCGCGGCCTGCAGGTCGGGGTCGGTCTTGTGCAACGCGTACCGGGCCCGGTACTCGTCGAGCGTGAAGATCTCGCCGGCGAAGTCGACCGGTACGGACTGGTTGCGGACGCCGGCGGTCGGTCCGACGCCGACCTCGTAGATGTAGTCGCCGAGGAACAGCACGGCATCGTGCTCCCGGCGTACGACGTCCTGGTACGCGGTGTAGAACCCGTCGTAGTAGGCCTGGCAGGACGCAACCGCCAGCGTCACGGCCGGCTCGTCGGACGGCGCCGGCGCGGTCCGGGTACGACCGGCCGGGCTGATCTGACCGGCGGCGCGGAACCGGTAGAAGTAGTGCCGCCACGGCCGCAGCCCCCGGACGTCGACATGCACGGTGTGCGCGTACTCCGGACGGGCGTGCGCCGTGCCTCGGCGGACCACTCTGCGGAACGACTCGTCCTCGGCGACCTCCCACTCGACGTTCACCGGGCGGTCGCCCATGCCGCCGAACGGTTCGAGCGGGCCGGGCGCGAGGCGGGTCCAGATCACCACGGCGTCCGGCAGCGGATCGCCAGACGCGACGCCGAGCGTGAACAACGGTCGGTTGTCGGTGCGGTGCGATATTCCTACCGCATCGACAAGATCGGGGAGGTTTCCGGTAAGAGCGAGCGCGGCGGCGGTTCCGGTCAGAAAGCTGCGGCGGGTGACCATGGCCGGAAGTATCAGGCCGCGCCGACAGAACGATCCAGGTGTGCGTTTCGCCTGGCGCAACAGGGGAAGGAAGAGCCTCGATGAGATTGACCTGGGTGCAGCCGGAGGACCTCCTCCCGCACCAACTGGTCCAGGCGCGGTCGGAGGGCGTCGACGTCACCGACGTCCAGGCCCGCTGGCTGGCCGCCGGCGGGACCACGGACGCGCCCGTGTCGGGTGCCTCCGACGAGCCCGCGACCCCCGCGCTGCGGGCACTCGCCCGCGAGCTGCTGGACGTGCTCGACGCGCGGACCGGGGACTGGCGCGAGCCGGTGATCCCGGAGCTGCCGTCGCTGGGTGCGCCGGTCGATCTCGAGACCCGCACGCTGAACGCCTGGCTCGGCCGGATGGCCGGGAACCTGCTCGGCAAGCCGGTGGAGAAGATCCCGCGCGAGGGCATCCGGGAGATTCTGGCCAGCTCCGGTCAGTGGCCGCTGACGCAGTACATCACCGCGATCGGCGTGCCCGACGACGTGCAGCAGCGATGGCCATGGAACCGGCGGTCGAAGGTGAACAGTCTGCGCGAGGTCATCGACAGCATGCCCGAGGACGACGACATCAATTTCGCGATCCTGGCGCTGGTGATGATGGAGCGCTTCGGGCCCGCGATGTCCACCGAGGACGTGGCCCAGAGCTGGCTCGGCGACCTGCCGGCCGGCCGCGTGTTCACCGCCGAGCGTGTTGCCTACCGCAACCTTCTGGAAGGGATCGAGCCGGCCCGCGCGGCCGTCGTCGGGAACCCGTTCCGGGAATGGATCGGCGCCCAGATCCGGACCGACGCCTACGGCTGGGCGCATCCCGGCGACCGCACCGCGGCCGCGCGGCTCGCGCTGGTCGACGCGCGGCTCAGTCACACCGGCGCCGGGATCGACGGCGCGCTCTGGGTGGCCGCGATGTCCGCGGCCGCGCTGGTGCTCGACGATCCGGTCGAGGCCGCGGTCGCCGGCCTGGACGTGGTCGGCGGTCAGGGCGCGATCGCCCGCGCGGTCCGCTTCGGGCTCAGCCTCGCCGACGCCGAGCTGGACGACGCGCTCGACGCGCTGCACCACGAGTACGGCGACCTGCACTGGGTGCACGCGGTGAACAACACCGCCCTCACCGCGTATGCGCTGACCGCTCCGGATTTCACCACGGCGATCGGCCGCGCGGTGATGGGCGGCTGGGACACCGACTCGGCCGGTGCCACCGTGGGCGCGGTTTTTGGCGCGACGCGCGGGGTTCCGGCAGAGTGGTCCGCACCACTGGACAATCGGGTGGCCACGAGCCTCCCGGGGATGAACCAGATCGCGATCGACGAGCTGGCGCGGAGGACTGTGGAGGTGGCCCGGGGTGGAGCCTGACGTGGTAGTGGTGGGGAGCGCGAATGTGGATCTTGTGTTGCCGGTTCAGCGCATTCCGCGACCGGGTGAGACGGTTCTCGCCGGTGCGATGACCCGTGGTCCGGGCGGCAAGGGCGCGAACCAGGCGGTCGCCTCGGCCCGCGCGGGCGCCCGGACGGCGATGGTGGTCGCGCTGGGTGACGACGACGGCGGCGCACTGCTGCGCGACGCGCTCGAGGGTGTGGACCTGTCGCTGGCGACGACCAGCGACGCCCCGACGGGTACGGCGATCATCACGGTCGAGGACGGCGGTGAGAACTCGATCGTCGTCGCCCCGGGCGCGAACGGCGAGCTGACCTTGTCCGCGGCCGCGCTGACCGCGATCGGCGATGCGAAAATTGTCCTTTCCCAATTGGAGATCCCGTTCCCGACGGTGCAGGCGGCGGCCGCGGCGGCGAAGTACTTCGTGCTCAACGCGGCACCGGCCGCGGAGCTCCCGGACGAGCTGCTCGCCGAGGTGGACCTGCTGGTGGTGAACGAGACCGAGGCCGAGGCGATCGCCGGGCCGGACCGGTCCGCGCTGCTGAAGCAAGTGCCCGCCGCGGTGGTCACGCTCGGCGGGGCGGGCGCGGTGATCCTGACCCGCGAGGCCGACGAGATCGCGGTTCCCGGCGTACCGGTCGAGGTCGTGGACACGACCGCGGCGGGAGACACGTTCTGCGGAGTACTGGTCGCCACGTTGGCTGCCGAATCAACTAACGACTCGATCACGGCAAGCGACCTGACGAACGCGGTCCGACGCGCTAACGTTGCTGCTTCATTGAGTGTTCAGGCTGCGGGGGCGATTCCCTCCGTGCCGCACGGGGATGCGATCGACGCGCGTTATGCGGAGGTGTACCTGTGAATCCGCTCGAACCGCGGCCCATCGACCTTCCGGCGGAGGTCGATCTCGGGCCCCGGGCCGACCTGTCGTTCCTGGACGACGCCAAGATCCTCGGCGCCCCGGAGGACCCCGCCGACCTGCCGCGGTGGCGCGCCAAGCTGGCCGAGTGGCGGTTCGGCGCCTTCGAACGGACCCGGTACGACGGCTCGCACTACGACGAACCCGGTCGGGAATGGACTCAGACGGCGTACTCGGTGGCGCTGGTCTGGCTCTGGGACGACCTGCTCTACGACGTTGAGACCGGGAAGTTCACTCCGGAGAAGTTCGTCGAGCACGGCATCGCCGAGTTCGGCGGGTACGACGCGATCGTGCTCTGGCACGCGTACCCGGTGATCGGGATCGACGACCGCAACCAGTTCGACTTCTACCGCGACGTCCCCGGGCTGCGCGAGCTGATCGACGACCTGCACCGGCTCGGCCTCAAGGTGTTCTTCGACTACAACCCGTGGGACGTCGGCACCCGCCGTGCGGACGGCTCGGACGCCGACGAGTTCGCCGCGCTGGTCACCGACTACACGGTCGACGGCGTGTTCCTGGACACGCTGAAGGAGGGCGACCCGGCGTTCACCCGCGCGATCCGGCAGGCGAACCCGGCGATCGCGCTGGAGGGCGAGTCACGGTTGCCGATGGCAAGGATCGGCGACCATGCCTTGTCCTGGGCGCAGTGGTTCGCCGACACCCACGCGCCCGGCGTGCTGCGGGCGCACCTGTTCGAGCGGCGGCACATGATGCACCACACCCGCCGGTGGAATCGTGACCACAGCGACGAGCTGCAGTCCGCCTGGGTGAACGGCGTTGGCATGCTGGTCTGGGAGTCGGTGTTCTCTGCGTGGGTCGGGTGGAACGCCCGCGACCGCGCGACGCTGCGCCGGATGGTCGCCGCGCAGCGGGCGTTCGCGCCGGTGCTGATCAACGGCGACTGGATCCAGCTGACGCCGGAGATCCCGGAGAAGGCCCGCGACCACGGCGTCCACGGGTCCCGGTTCGACTTGGCGGACATCACGTTCTGGACGTTGATCAACCGTCACGACGAGGACTTCGAGGGCATCGTGCTGCGCTCCGAGGACCAGGTCGGCGACTGGTACGACGTGACGACGGGCGTCCCGATCACCGCGGACGACGACGGTGTCCATCTCGTCGTACCGGGTCGCGGCGTGGCCGGCATCGTCCGTGTCGGCGCCACCGCCGGCGCCTCCTGCCGGGCCACCGCGCGCCGGCTGGGCACGATGCCGCGCGCCCATGTCGACGAGTCCGCGTTCCCGATGCGGCCGGCCGAGCGGGTCGTCGCACCACCGGTCGCCGGTCCCGCCGAGATCGGCCCGACGGTCGACGTGCCGGCGGGGGAGCAGACGCTGATCGTCCGGCACCGGCGGCGCGAGACCGGCCTGTACGACACCGCGCCGTACGTCGAGGAGTGGAAGCCGCTGCCGCCTCGCCTGCACGACATCCAGACGGTGACGCGTGAGGTGTCGCTGCCGGGATGCTCGGTGGCTGTCGCCGAGGTGACCAACGCGGAGTACCTGGCGTTCCTGCAGGCGACCGGCTACCGTCCGCTGGTCGCGAACCGGTTCCTGAAGCACTGGGTCGACGGCGTGCCCGTTCCCGGGACCGAGGACCAGCCGGTGACGTACGTCGACCTGCCGGACGCCCGGGCGTATGCCGCCTGGCGTGGCGGACGGCTGCCCAGCGAGGACGAGTGGCAGCTCGCCGCGCTCGCCGAGGGGTTCACCCGGCGCGAGCCGCTGGTGTGGAACCTGACCGAGAGCGAGCACCGCGACGGACGCAGCCGGTTCTGCATCCTGAAGGGCGGCTCGCACTACGTCGCCGAGGGCTCCGACTGGTACGCCGACGGCGGCCCGCAGGAGCCGGACGTCAGCTTCAAGCTGGTGCTGACCGGCGGCGGCCTCGACCGCTCGGAGAACATCGGCTTCAGGTGCGCGAAATGAGACCTGCTCCACTCGACGGGGTGAAGGTGCTGGAGGCGGCGACGCTGTTCGCGGGGCCGCTGGCAGCGACCTTCCTGGGCGACTTCGGCGCCGACGTCACGAAGATCGAGCACCCGTCCCGGCCGGACGCGGCGCGCACGCACGGCGCCTCGAAGGACGGTGTCGGGCTCTGGTTCAAGACCCTCGGCCGGAACAAGCGGCTCGCGACGCTCGACCTGTCCCGCGGCCGGGACGTGTTCCTCGACCTGGTCCGGCAGCACGACGTCCTGGTGGAGAACTTCCGGCCCGGGACGCTGGAGCGCTGGGGCCTCGGCCCGGACGTGCTGCTGGAGGCGAACCCGCGGCTGGTGATCGCGCGGGTGACGGCCTTCGGGCAGGTCGGTCCGTGGTCGCGGCGTCCCGGGTTCGGGTCGCTGGCCGAGGCGATGAGCGGGTTCGCGGCGGTCACCGGCGAGCCGGACGGCCCGCCGACGCTGCCGCCGTTCGGCCTCGCGGACGGGATCACCGCGCTCGCCACGGCGTACGCCGTCCTGGTCGCGCTGCACGAACGGGACCGGTCCGGGGCCGGGCAGGTCATCGACATGGCGATCATCGAGCCGATCCTGATGATGCTCGGCGGCGGCATCACGGCGTACCAGCAGACCGGGTACGTGCAGCCGCGGCTGGGGA
Source organism: Kribbella sp. NPDC050459 (assembly GCF_040655315.1). Taxonomy (NCBI): domain Bacteria; kingdom Bacillati; phylum Actinomycetota; class Actinomycetes; order Propionibacteriales; family Kribbellaceae; genus Kribbella; species Kribbella sp. NPDC050459. The sequence goes on from NZ_JBFAJQ010000001.1 coordinate 144,023, forward strand.
ACCGCTCGTCGAACAACGCTCCGCGCAACGTCTACCGCACCGCGGACGGCCGCTGGGTGGCGGTGTCGACCAGTTCGCAGAGCATCGCCGAGCGCGTGCTGACGCTGGTCGGGCGCCCCGATCTGGTCGCGCAGCCCTGGTTCGCGACCGGGCGCGAGCGCGCCCAGCACGCCGACGAGCTCGACGAGGCGGTCGGGTCGTGGATCGCGGCGCGGTCGCTGGAGCTCGTGATGGAGGAGTTCGAGAAGGCCGAGGCTGCGGTCGGGCCGGTGCACGACATCCGCGGGATCATGACCGACCCGCAGTACGCCGCGCTCGGGACGATCGTCAGCGTGGACGACGACGAGCTGGGCCCGGTGCAGATGCAGAACGTGCTGTTCCGGCTGTCCGAGTCGCCGGGGGAGATCAAGTGGGCCGGCCGGCCGCACGGTGCGAACACCGACGAGGTGCTCGCCGAGATCGGTGTGACGCCGGACCAGGTGGCGGCGCTGCGAGCAGCTGGAGTGGTGTGAGGGGGCGTTGAGGTGCTGACCGCACTGTATGTACCGGCCAACCGGCCGGACCGGTTCGCGAAAGCTGTTGCCGCGGGCCCCGATCTGGTGGTGTTCGATCTGGAGGACGCCGTACCGGTCGCCGACAAGGCGGATGCGCGCGGCTGGGCGGTCGCCTGGGTCGCCGCGAACGCCCGCGGGCCGGTCGAGATCCGGGTGAATGCGCTGGACTCGCCCTGGATCGAGGATGACCTGGCGGCGATCCGCGCCGTACCGCAGGTGCGGTTGCGGGTGCCGAAGGTGGAGAGCGCGGCGGACGTCCACGCGGTGCTGGACAAGGTGCCGTCGGCAAGGATCACCGCGCTGATCGAGTCCCCGATGGGTCTGGAGCGGGCGTTCGAGATCGCCACCGCGGACCCGCGGCTGATCGCGGTCGCGCTCGGCGAGGCAGATCTGTCCAGCGCGCTCGGCGTGGACGGTTCGGAGGGGTTGATGTGGGCGCGCGGCAGGCTCGTCTCGGCCTCCCGCGCCGCGGGCCTGGGTGCCCCGATGATGTCGGTCTACCCGAACGTCAACGACCTGGACGGCCTGCGAAAGACCTCACAGGAAGGCCGGGCGCTGGGCTTCGTCGGCCGTACGGCAATCCATCCGCGGCAGTTGCCGACGATCGTGGAGGCGTTCACCCCGGCCCCCGCCCAGGTCGCCGCCGCGCAGGAACTGCTGGACGCGGTCGAAAAGGCAGACATCGCGAACGGCGGAGTGATCGTGCTACCGGACGGCCGCATGGCCGACCCGGCAATGATCGGCCGAGCCCGCGAGCTCACCACGCTGATGCAGGAGATCGAGTCCCACCGGGGCTGACCGGCCCGGACCCCCACCACTCAGCAACCTGCGGCAGCTGGGCCGGCGTCCGCTCAAGCGAGGGCCCTAGACGTCGCTCGGCGCGTGTTGGTGAGTGATACAGGTCCGCGGGGCGTGGTCGGCTAAGGTCGAAGTATGCTCCCGCGCAGTGTTGATGCCGTGGTGATCGGTTCGGGGCCGAACGGGCTGGTGAGCGCGATCACGCTCGCCGACGCCGGCTGGGACGTGCTGGTGCTGGAGGCCGCCGACACGTTCGGCGGCGCCGTCCGGTCGACCGAGGACGGCGGCTGGATCAGCGATCGTTTCAGTTCGAACTATCCCCTCGGGGTCGCGTCACCGGTGATCCGGGCGCTGGAGCTGGAGAAGTTCGGCCTCAAGTGGGCGCACGCTCCGCTGCCGCTGGTCCATCTGCTCGACACCGACGGCTCCGCGGCGGCGATCCACCCGGATCCGGAGGACACCGCGAAGTCGCTCGGCGCCGAGCACCCGGGCGACGGTGACGCATGGTTGCGGCTCTACCAGCAGTACGTGTCCATCCGCGAGCCGTTGCTGAAGGCGCTGCTGACCACCTGGCCGCCGATCGGCCCGGGCGTGCAGCTGGCCCGGAAGCTCGGTTCGCCGGGGGAGCTGCTCCGGTTCGCGCGGTTCATGGCGATGCCGATGCACCGGATGGGCCAGGAACTGTTCGACGGGCGGCACGGCCCGGCGATCATCGCCGGGAACGCGCTGCACGCGGACGCGTCGCTGTCGGGCGCCGTCAGCGGCACGATGGGCTGGCTGCTCGCGATGCTCGCCCAGGACGTCGGCTTCCCGGTCGCGGCGGGCGGATCCTCGGCCTTCTCCGGCGCGCTCGTACGACGGGCCGAGCGGGCAGGCGCGCTGCTGGTCGGCGGCGCGCCGGTGTCCGGCGTCGAGGTGTCGGCGGGCCGAGTGACCGCCGTCCACACGGCCTCGGGGGAGACGGTGGCCGTCGAGCGGGCCGTGGTCGCGGACACGTCCGCGCCGGTGCTGTACCGCGAATTGTTGCCTGAGGCACTCGTTCCGGCCGGTCTGCGCCGGGATCTCGACGAGCGGTTCGAGTGGGACTACCCGACGGTCAAGCTGAACTTCCGGCTGAGCGGCCCGATCCCGTGGCTGTCACCCGAGGCGCGGTCGGCGGGCGTCGTACACCTCGCCGGGACCGCCGACGACCTGGTCCACCTGTCCGCCGACCTCGACACCGGGCGGGTGCCGTCCCAGCCGTTCCTGCTGATCGGCCAGACCACGAAGTCGGATCCGACCCGGTCGCCGGACGGCGCCGAAGCGGTCTGGGCGTACGCGCACCTGCCGCGCGGTGTCGCCGACGACGCATCCGCTGAGAAGCTGGCCGGCCGGATGGAGCGCGCGATCGAGCGGTTCGCGCCCGGGTTCGGCGACCTGGTCGTCGCGCGGGACCTGCAGCGCCCGTCGGGGCTGGAGTCCGGGAACGCCGCCCTCGGCCTCGGCGCCGTCGGCGGCGGCACGATGCAACTCCACCAGCAGCTGATCTTCCGGCCGACGATCGGGCTGGGCAGCGCTCGCACCTTCGTCGACGGCCTGTACCTGGGCAGCTCCGCGATCCACCCCGGCGGCGGCGTCCACGGCGCCTGCGGCCACCTCGCCGCCCGCACCGCCCTCCGCGACGCCTCCCTGCTCGGCCCCCTCACCCGCAAACTCCCCACCGCCACCCTCCGCCACCTGCAGAAGTGAGACTCGACGAGGCGACCTGCAGGGCTCGGGTGGCGGCTGCTCGGGTCGGGCGGTTGGCGACGGTCGGGGCGGATCTGCGGCCGCATGTGGTGCCGGTGACGTACGTCGTTCACGGTGACGAACTGTTCATCGCGGTCGATCAGAAGCCGAAGTCGACGACCGCGCTGAAGCGGCTGCGGAACATCGCGGCACACGAGCGCGTCGCCGTCCTCGTGGACGAGTACGACGAGGACTGGACGCACCTGTGGTGGATCCGGGTCGACGGCGTCGCGCGGGTGACGCCCAGCCACGCGGCGGCGGTGGAGCTGCTGGCGGCGAAGTACCCGCAGTACGAGGCCGACCCGCCGCGCGGACCGGTGATCGGGATCCGGGCTGAGGCGTGGTCGGGCTGGTCATACGCCTGAGCGGGCACGATCGACAGGAAGTGTCCGCCCGGCCCGGCCGCGTTCACGCTCAGCGGGACCGTCGACGAGGCGCAGTGGACATATACGTCCTGTCGATCCGGCCCCTGCTCGGCGCGTAGGCTCGGCGGGGTGAACGTGGAGGGGTTGCTGCGAGAGCTTGCGCCGCAGGTGCTGGGGTTCCTGGCGCGGCGGCACGGGCAGTTCGACCTGTGTGAGGACGCCGTGCAGGAGGCACTGCTGGCGGCGGCGACCCAGTGGCCGGTGGACGGCGTTCCGGCGAACCCGCGCGGGTGGCTGATCACTGTCGCCACTCGTCGGCTCACGGATGCGTTCCGCAGTGAGAACGCGCGGCGGCGGCGTGAGGACAACGTCGCGGCGATGGCCGGCCCGGAGGAGCTGGTCTCCCCGGCCGCCGACGTGGACGAGGCGCCGGACGCGGACGACACGTTGACCTTGCTTTTCCTGTGCTGCCACCCGGCGGTGACGCCGGCTTCGCAGGTCGCGCTGACGCTGCGGGCCGTCGGCGGCCTGACCACGGCGGAGATCGCCCGCGCGTTCATGGTGCCGGAGGCAACGATGGCGCCGCGGATCAGCCGGGCGAAGAAGAGCATCAAGGCGGCCGGCAGCCGGTTCGAGATGCCGCCGCCGGCGGAGCAGGCCGAGCGGCTGCGCGTCGTACTGCAGGTCCTGTACCTGATCTTCAACGAGGGCTACACCGCCAGCTCTGGCGAGGAGTTGCAGCGGGTCGAGCTGACCGCCGAGGCGATCCGCCTGGCCCGGATGCTGCGATCGGCGCTGCCCGACGACGGCGAGGTCGCGGGCCTGCTGGCGTTGATGCTGCTGACCGATTCGCGCCGGGCCGCGCGGACGACGGCCGACGGCGGCCTGGTGCCGATCGACGAGCAGGACCGGTCGTTGTGGGACCGCGCGCAGATCACCGAGGGCGCCGACCTGACCCTGGAGACGCTGCGCCGCGGCGCCGCCGGGCCTTATCAATTGCAGGCCGCGATTGCCGCCGTTCACGCGGAGGCGCCGAGCGCGGCGGAGACCGACTGGCGGCAGATCCTCGCGCTGTACCTGGTCCTGGAGAAGCTCGCCCCGAACCCGATGGTGACGCTCAACCGCGCGATCGCGCTCGCCCAAGTCGAAGGTCCGCAGGCCGGCCTCGATCTGCTCGCGACCCTCGAGGACGACAAGTTCATCACCGAGACCCATCGTCTGGACGCGGTCCGGGCCCACCTGTACGAGCGCGCCGGTGATCCGGCCAAGGCCCACGAGCATTACTTGGCCGCGGCCCGCCGTACGACCAGCCTCCCGGAGCAGCGTTATCTGCAGGCGAAGGCGGACATGGTCACGGGATGAGCCGGTAGAAGCGGAACAGTGCGGTCTGGAACGGGAGGATCCGCGTCTCGGCGAATCCCGCCTCCGTGGCGTAGCGGCGCAGTGTCGCGGGGCGCATGACCGCGCCGGTCGCGGCCGACTCCGGATCGCCCATCGCCTCCGGCAGGCAGGACATCAGACTCCAGCCGTAGTGGTAACGCTCCAGCTCCGACGCCGGCGCGGTGAACTCGTCCTCGACCAGCTCGTCGAGCACCGAGCCGCCCGGCGCGAGCAACTGCCGCGCGCTGCGCAGCGCATCGACCGGTCGCGGGATGTCGTGCAGCGCCTCCAGGATCGTGACCAGCTCGAACTGACCGCTCTGCGCGGCGTCGGACGCGTTCGCGACCGAGAAACTGACCCGATCGCTCAGTCCGGTGTCGCGGGCATGCCGGCTCGCCGCGGCGATGGCGTCCTGGTCGAGGTCGAGGCCGTGCACGGCGATCCGTGGATAGGCCCGCGCCATCGCGATCGACGACCAGCCGGTGCCGCAGGCGAAGTCGGCGACCCGGGCCGGTGGATCGGAGCGGAGCCGCTGGTCGATCTCGGGAATCGCCGGCAGCCACTGCTTGCCCAGCAGGTTCAGGTACGTCGGCCGGTTGAACTCCGCGCGCCCTTCCGGCTCCCACGGCTGGTGCGGCGGCGCGGCACCGGTGCAGTACGCCTCGACGAGGTCGGGCAGCATCCGCGCCGCGCGGGCGAGCTCGACGCCCTTGTAGCCGTGGTAGTCGACGTTGTCCGGGTCGGCCAGCACCGGAACGTGCTCGGGCGGGAGGGTGTAGCGCCGCTCGGTCGGCGCTGCCGTGGTGTCGTCGACGTCGACGAGTCCGCTGACCGCGTGGTGCTCGAGCCACTCGCGGATGTAGCGCTCGTCGGTGCGGGTGCGTCCGGCCAGCTCGACCGACGTGGCGGGGCCGTGCTCGGCGAGTGCCCGGTACAGGCCGAGTTGCTCGCCGAGGTAGACGGCGTACAGCTCGAGCGCCGCACCGGCGTTCCGGAAGAGGCGCTCTACGAGTGCGTTGGTCCGGTCCATGGATTGGATCGTACTGCCCGTCCGGTCGCATGCGAGTCGATCGCGGCGTGCGCGAGTTCGAGCGCGCGGCGGCCTGCTCTCGCGTGGACGGGCGGTGGGTCGCCGGCCCGGAGTGCGGTGAGCAGCGCGTCGACGTGGCGGTCGAAAGTGCCCGCGAAGTCGCGGGCCTCGTCATCGAAGTACGTCGAATGCCAGCGCTGCTCGACCGGGTCGCCGGGCTTGGAGAACGTCAGCGCGCGGACGGTGTCGTGGATGACCAGGCGTCCCTTCGTGCCGTTGATCTCGATCCGCTGCGTGTCGGGGTAGGCGTACGAGGAGTCGTACGTGCCGAGCATCGTGCCGACCGCGCGGTTCTCGAAGTCCAGAGCCAGCGCGACCGTGCTGAACGCGCCGTACGTCTTGTCGGTCATGTGCGCCGAGACCGCGGAGATCGGGCCGACGAGATGCTCGAGCATGTCGAAGCCGTGGCACTGGGTCTCGATCAGGTTCGCGTGCGGGGACCCGCCGCGGTTCGCCTCGCCGCCGAAGCGCCAGGTGGCGAAGATCAGCTCGCCCAGTTCGCCCGCGTCGATCAAGGCCTTCGCGCGGCGCACGGGTTCGGCGTACCGGTGGTTGAAGTTGATCGCGAAGAACCGGTTGCCGGCCGCGTCGAGGAGCGCGTCGGCCTCGCCCAGGTCGAAGACGAGCGGCTTCTCGACCAGCAGCGGTACGCCGGTACGCACGAGGCGCAGCGTGACGTCGTAGTGGTCCTCGTTCGGCAGGCAGACCGTGACCAGGTCGGGGCGTTCACGCTCCATCATGAGGTCGAGATCGGTGTACGGCGTGGTGCCGAACTTCTCCGCCCGAGCCCGCGTCTTCTCGGGCGTGCGGCCGACGACGGCGCACAGCTCGGTGTCCGCGCGCCGGGAGAAGATGCGCGCGTGGTGCTCGCCCCAACCGCCTGCACCGACGACCGCGACCCTCATGCTGCGCCCTCCTGGGTGATGACGACCTTGCCGGTCTCACCGGCCAGGAACAGCCGGAACGCTTCGGCGATGTCCGAGACCGGGAAGCGGTGACTGATCACTCGGGCGATCAGGTCCTGGTGCGCCGACAAGAGCGCGAGGTTGCCGGGCATCTCGTCGTACCGGAAGTACTCGCTGCCGAGGACGGCGTGCTCGGGACTGATCAGGTCGTCGGAGGCGTTCAGGGTCACGCCTTCGCCGTGGCCGACGCAGATCAGTGCGCCGCGTCTGCCGATGATGTCGAGAGCGGCGCGGCGCGCCGACTCCTTGCCGGAGGCATCGAACGCGACATCCGGGTGGCCGGCTGCGGAGATGTCGTCGGCAAGCAGCGGGACCGCGCCGAACGTCTCGGCGAAATCGAGGCGCCAGCGGGAGACGTCCGAGATGTAGACCGGGACGTCCGCGCCGTAGGTCAGTTTGCTCATCACGGTGAGACCGAGGCCGATCGGGCCCGCGCCGGCGATGTAGACGCTCTCGACGTCCTGGCGGACGAGCGCGGCGCGGCCGAGCGCGTGGGCGCTGGTGCCCATCACGTCGAGCAGCATCGTGGCGTTGCCGATCTCGATGTCGTCGGTGATCGGGAAGAAGTTGGTCTCGTGCACGAGCTCGTAGGGGCCGTACCCGCCGTCGTGGGTGAAGCCCATGTCGGCGCGTTTCGCGAAGCACTGGTTGGTGGCGCCGTACTTGCAGCTGCGGCAGTCGCCGCAGAAGTCCATCAGGAACACGGCGCCGCGGGTGCCGACGGGCGTGCTGGTGCCGTCGCCGGCCTGCAGGACGGTGCCGGCGGCTTCGTGTCCGGGGACGACGGACGAGCCCTCGCAGTACTGGTGGCGGTCGGTGCCGCACAGGGCGTTGGCCTGCACGGCGAGCAGGAGCTGACCTGGTCCGGGGTCCGGGTACTCGTGGTGCGCGAACTCGATGGTGCCGGCTCCGGTGAACCTGGGGACGAGGGCGGTACGCGTCATGGGCCGGAATTTACTACGTAGCAAATCCAGGCCACAAGGGTTCGCGACGTGGCGGCTGCCGGTCAGCGGGTGGTGCTCTCCCGGATGCGGAGCTCGTAGCCGGCCATCCGGTGCTGCGGGACGTGGTCGTCGGCGAGTTGCTCGTCGAGCAGGTCGAGTGCGCCGGCCGCGATCTCGTCGAGCAGCGGGGCGACCGTGCTGAGGGTCGGCGTGGAGAGGCCCGACTCGACGATGTCGTCGAACCCGATCACCGAGACGTCTGCTGGTACGTCGACGCCGGCTCGACGGAGAGCGTGCAGGGCGCCGAGGCCGGCCGAGTCGTTCATCGCGAAGATGCCGTCGGGCTTCAGGTTCTCGAAGTGCTTCACGATCGCTGCTGCGGCCGCTGCCGTGGTCCAGTCGCAGTCGACGAGCAGATCGGGGTCGAGTGCGATGCCGTGTTTCTTGAGCGCGGCCTGGTAGCCCTGGCGGCGCAGTTGGTACGAGCGTTTCGGGCCGTGGTTCGCGCCGAGCAGCAGGATCCGCCGCCGTCCGGTGCCCAGGAGGTGGGTGACGGCGGCCTGGGCGGCCTCGCGGTTCCTGATGCCGACGTGGTCGATCGCGCTGCCCGGCTGGCGGTCGCCGATCAGGACGACTGGATGCTCGCTGCGCTGCTCGGTGCGGCCGAGGGAGACCGCGCTCATGATCACGCCGTCGGTGAGGACCTCGCCACCGCCGCGGAGCAGCTCCAACTCGGTGTCGCGGCGGCCACCGGTGGTCTCGACGAGCACCGTCGTACCGCGGTCCCGGGCGGCGGCGACGACGGCCTCGGCGAGATCGGCGAAGTACCGCTCGCGGAACGACGGCACGGCCAGTGTCACGGTGCCGGTGCGACCGGTGCGCAGCCGGCGGGCGGCTGTGTTGGGCCGGTAGCCGAGGGCGTCGAGGCTGGCCTGGACGCGGGCGCGGGTCGCGGGGGAGACGTGGACGTAGTTGTTCACCACGTTCGAGACGGTGCGTTGCGACACGCCCGCGTGCCGGGCCACGTCGGACATGCTGACCGCCATGGCGTCAGGCTATCAACCGCGGTCGGTGTGACCTGAGTTGTAACTTCGGTTTACAGTGGAGCCATGAGCCTTCAGGAGCGGACCAGGCGGGACGCGATCGGGGTCGGCGTCGCGCTGCTGAACAAGCTGGCGCGGTCCCGGGCGATCGACCGGTTCGGGTTGCGGAAACCGGCCGAGCGAGCCGTGTTCGAGGCGACCAAGACCGGTTTCCGGACGGCGGGAGCGCTGTCGCGGCGGTTCGCCGCGGCCTCGAAGCCGGCTGCGCCGTCCCGGCTGCCCGCGGCGCGTGGCACCGGCCGGTTCGACCTGACGCCGACCGAGGACCAGCAGATGATGGTCGACGTCGTCCGCGAGTTCGCCGCCGACGTACTGCGACCCGCTGCCGCCGCCGCGGACACCGCCTGCGTGACCGACCCGCCGGTCCTGGAGTCGTCCGCCGAGCTCGGGCTGAGCCTGATCGAGGTGCCGGAAGACCTCGGCGGCATCGTCACCGAGCGGTCCGCGATGACCGGCGTCCTGGTCGCCGAGGCGCTGGCCCACGGCGACATGGGTCAGGCCGTCGCGTGCCTGGCGCCGTCCGCGGTGAGCACGGCGATCTCGTTGTGGGGCGACGAGACCCAGCAGGCGACGTACCTGCCGGCCTTCACCGGCTCCTCGGTGCCCGCCGCCGCGCTGGCATTGCTGGAACCGCGAGCGCTGTTCGATCCGTTCGAGCTGAAGACGCGGTCCACGGGCGGGCTGCTGAGCGGTGTTAAGTCGTTGGTCCCGCGGGCTGCCGAGGCGGAGCTGTTCGTGATCGGCGCGCAGACCGACGCCGGCCCGCGGTTGTTCGTCGTCGAGCCGGATCATCCCGGTGTGACGATCGAGGCTGAGCCGTCGATGGGTCTGCGCGCAGCTTCGCTGTCGCGGGTGATCCTGGCCCACGTACCGGCGGTTCCGCTGGGCACGGTCGAGGACTATGCCGAGTGCGTGCGGTTGTCGCGGCTCGGGTGGTGCGCGCTGGCGTTGGGTACGGCGCGGGCGGTGCTCGACTACGTCATGCCGTACGTGAACTCCCGGGAGGCCTTCGGTGAGCCGATCAGTCATCGGCAGTCGGTGGCGTTCATGGTGGCGAACATCGGGATCGAGCTCGAGGGCATGAAGCTGGTGACGTACCGGGCCGCCTCGCGTGCGTCCCAGGGGCTGCCGTTCGCGCGCGAGGTGGCGCTGGCGCGGCGGTTGTGCGCCGAGCAGGGCATGCGGATCGGGACCGACGGCGTTCAGCTGCTCGGCGGGCACGGGTTCGTGAAGGAGCATCCGGTCGAGCGGTGGTACCGCGACCTCCGGGCGATCGGCGTGCTGGAAGGTGCGGTGCTGGTCTGATGATCAACCTCGAGACCCCGCGGAAGTTCCGGGCCTTCGTCAACCAGGCGCATCAGGTCGCGGCCGAGATGCTGCGGCCGAACTCGCGCCGCTACGACCTGGCCGAGCACGACTACCCGGTCGAGCTGGACATGCTGGCCGCGATGGTCGACGGACTGGGTGCCTCGGGCAACGGTTCCGGCGCGGGCGCGTCCGGCGTACGACGGACCGCGGCCGCGGAGGACGGCGTCGTCAACGGGTCGAACCTGTCGTCGGTGCTGTCGATCATGGAGATGTGCTGGGGCGACGTCGGGCTGCTGCTGTCGATGCCGCGGCAGGGGCTCGGCAACTCGGCGATCGCGTCGGTCGCGTCCGACGAGCAACTGAAACGCTTCGAGGGTGTGTGGGCCGCGATGGCGATCACCGAGCCGGACTGCGGCTCGGACTCCGCGAACATCCGGACCACCGCGCGGCCGGACGGCGACGACTACATCCTCGACGGCGAGAAGATCTTCGTCACCGCGGGCGGCCGCTGCGACGCGGTCGTCGTCTGGGCGACACTCGACAAGTCACTCGGCCGGGCCGCGATCAAGTCGTTCGTAGTCATGAAAGACACGCCCGGCATGACGGTCGAGCGCCTGGAACACAAACTCGGCATCCGGGCCTCCGACACCGCCACGATCCGCTTCGACAACTGCCGCGTCCCGGCCGCGAACCTGCTCGGCTCGGCGGACATCGACAAGGGTTTCGCCGGCGTCATGCAGACCTTCGACAACACCCGCCCCCTGGTCGCCGCGATGGCCGTCGGCTGCGCCCGCGCCTCCCTCGAACTCACCCGGGAACTGCTGTCCGAGGCCGGCGTACAGATCGACTACGACCGCCCCACCCACCACCAGCCCGCCGCGGCCGCGACGTACCTGGCCATGGAGGCAGACTGGGAAGCCGCCTACCTCCTCACCCTCCAGGCCGCCTGGATGGCCGACAACGCCCAGCCCAACTCCCTCCAAGCCTCCATGGCCAAAGCCAAGGCCGGCCGCGCCGCCAACGACATCACCCTCCGCTGCGTAGAACTCACCAGCACCCTCGGCTACTCCGAACACCACCTCCTGGAAAAGTGGTCCCGAGACAGCAAGATCCTCGACATCTTCGAAGGCACCCAGCAAATCCAACAGCTCATCGTTGCGCGACGCCTGCTTGGGAAGACGTCAGCTGAGCTGAAATGACCTTGTTTTCAATGGATTCCGCCGTCTCTCGCGCTCGGTTCAGAGGAGTCCCAACGTGAACCCTGGATCGTGGTGCCCCAGGTACTCGGACAGCTCCTTGATGTTCACCCCATCCGCCAGAGTGATAGTGGCAAAGTAGTGGCGCAGCGCGTGTACGCCGGTCGTCCGATCGGTCTTGGACCGCCGGCGACCACGGGCGTCCTTGTCCGGCGGTGGGATCACGCCGGCCGCGGCGAGCGCGGGCTTCCACACGAGTTCGTCATTCAGACGCGCAGTGAGGTGTCGGCCGTCTGGCCAGCTGAAGATCAGGTCATGGTCTTGGACTTCTCCGACGAGGCGCTCCCACGGCAGCGAGACGGTTGTTGTTCCGAAACGCTCGATGTGACTCTTGACCGCCCTGGCCAGCACAGACGACATCGGAACGAAGCGCTCCTTGTCGGGACGGACTGCCGTGCACCGGGGCGCGTTTCTGCCCTGCTCTTTCTGGCTGTTGAAGCGCTTGCGCTTGATGACCGCCGCCGCGAGGCCGTCGACCTGTTCGCCGAACTGCTGGACCGCGCCAGCCCGTTGGGCCTGTACGCCGAGGAGATGGACCCCAAGACCGGCGAGCATCTCGGCAACTATCCGCAGGCGCTGACCCACGCCGCTCTCGTCCAGGCTGCCCTCGCGCTCCGGGACCTCCCGCCTGTCTCGTGACGTGCCTGCCCGATCGCGGGTCCGGGCCCTCGCACCCGCCCGACCGCGCTGAACAGGGCACCCGGTAGTCCGACTCGCTTCCCAAGGTTGCGCCGTGCCACAAACGCCCGATTTGTGGCGACCTTCGGGCCAGTTGCACCATAGGCGCCTGGCCGGTGCTGTGGTGTACAGCGTCGTGGGGTGGTCGTTCCGCCTACGCAGGGGGCGGAGATGGCGGCGTGGTCCGGGGAATGTGTGAGGGCGGGATCAGCAGGTCGCCGCGCCAGGCCCAGGCGACCAGGATGGCGATCAGAAGCAAGGGTGAGAGCCCTGCGTGGTCCTTGAGCTTCGGAGGAGTCGCAGATCGCAACTTGCCGAACCAGACACGCACGCGGTGCCTGGGCGCCGTGGGGCTGATGGTCAGGTGAGGATGTGGTTCAAGAAGCCGGTCAGCTGGGTGGAGAACTGGGAGCGGCGGCTCGGGTCTGTGGTGTCGTTGACGGTGTCCCAGCCGTGCCCGGCGGCGGCTGGGAGCGCGACGAACTGGACCACTCCGGGACGGGCCTGCTGTAGCAGCGCGCGGACCTGGGCCAGTGGGCTGCTTCGGTCGTCGGGCGCATCGGCGACGAGCAGCGGTACGCCGACGCGGCCGATCGCCTTCTGTGCCGTGAGCCCGTCGCCGAGTGGGAACTCGAACAGCGCGGGCGACAGCGCGACACAACCGTCGACTTTCACCGCGGCGCATGCCCCGATCGCGACCGAGCCGCCGAGCGAGGCGCCGACGACAGCGACCTTGCGCGCACCTTGTCGACGCAGCTCGGCGACCGCGGTCTGCACGTCAGCCACATGCCGGCTGCCCTTGTCGCCGCCCGGGCAGGTCGACTTGCCGTCGCACCGCCGGTCGAAGAGGAACACGTGGAAGCCCTGTTGGGCGAGGATTCCGCCGTACTCGAACCAGCCGCAGATACCGTTGTCCGTCTGATGCAGCATCACCACACCGCGTGGGCCTGAACCCAGTGACACTGAGTTGAGACGGACCCCGTCGGTGGCTGCGAGCATGGACTCGCGGACCGTGACCCCTGCCGGGGCGGCTTGACCGCAGTCCGCCTCCGTCGTGGTGCTCGGCGTCGGCGTCGGCGTGGGTGTCGGCGTCTGCGTGGGTGTCGGTGAGACAGACGCGTGAGGCACATCGGTTGGCGCCGTCGATCCGCCGCCGGACGTGTTCGAGCAGGCCGCGAGCAGCGTCGCGATCACCATGATTGGAGTCAGCAGCTTCACGGACGCCACGATGCCGTGATCGAGGTCCACCTGGCGAGTGTCTCCACCCTCACGCGACGTCCTCTTGACAACAGTGGCTAGGTGGAACCAGCGGACCGCGCCCCGAAAGGGTTCGCGGTCTCGGACCCGACCCCTGATGACCGTTGCGCCAGGTTCGGCAGATTGGCAGTATGTCGAGCTGCAATACGCCGGCTACACGGCGGGTGCTCATCGTCATCACGTATGACACCGGCTCCGACATCCTGCCGGCCATCGAGGCCGGTGCCACCACCGCCACCCTCGACCTCATCCGGCGGTAGATCGATCGAGTTCGACATGGGATGCGGGCCTGGTTTCTTGCTGGAGCGGCTGCTCGAGTCGCCGCGCGGCGACCTCCGGATCACGGCCTGTTGCCGGCGATGATCCGACGCAGGTAGCTCAGCGAACCGGAGACACCGACGATGTTCGTCCGGCGGTTGCCAGCATCGGGGACATGCCCTTCGAGAGCGGCGAATTCGGCGTCGTGGTGGCGCTCGATACGTCGATGTACGCCGCGCCCTGCGCGAGATCGCGCGTGTTGTCGCTGACGACGGCATGGTCATGGTGACGATGCTGAACCCGCCGAGTCCGTACTGCCTGTTCCAGTGGTTCTGCTATTGGCCTGCGGGGGGAGTGCCTTGCTCTATCGCTACCGCAACTGGCAAGGAAGGGGCATTCGGAGCGGCCGTTCGCCAGCCGACGGGTCAGGCTGGGATGCGCCCCAGTGCCCAGAGTGCGTCGGCCGGCCACGGCACGACGGTGACGGCCGAGCTGCCCGCTGAAGCGGCCGGGTTCGCCCGTGACCGGCGTACCCATCCGCGTACTGCTGGCGGACGACCACCCGATCGTCCGGACAGGTTTGCGCGCGGTGCTGTCGACCGAGCGGACATCGACGTGGTGGCCGAGGCGGCCACGGTGATCGTCACGACGTACGACAGCGACGCCGACATCCTGCCCGCCATCGAGGCCGGCGCCACCGGCTACCTGCTCAAGGACGCCCCACCTGAGGAACTGGTCGCCGCCGTGCGCGCCCGGCACCGCGCTGACCCGGCGCGAGGCGAGGTCCTCGCGCTGGTCGCCCAAGGACTGTCCAACCAGGCGATCGGCGGCCGGTTGCACCTCACCGAAGGCACGGTGAGGTCCCACCTGGCCCGCGTCTACACCAAACTCGGCGTCGACTCCCGCACCGCCGCCGTAGCCACCGCCACCACCCTCGGCCTCATCCGCCGCTAGCCATCGCTCAGATCGATCGATCACGGAAGGCTGTGTGGATGTGAAGTATCTTGGGTTCCGATGTGCCAGAGGGAGATCAGTAGGAGATTGGGGACGTGATGCCGGGCCGGTCCGAGCGGTTGTCATCCGCGACGCAGCACGAGGGTGCGGAGGGCGGATACCGTCCCGGGTACGAGATCGCGGCCGAGCGGATTCTCGAGTACGTCGTCCGGGAACGCCTCGCGCCGGGCGACCGGTTGCCGACCGAGAAGGATCTCGCGGCGGCAATCGGGATGTCCCGGACCATCGTCCGGGAGGCGGTCAAGATCCTGTCCGCGCTAGGCCGGCTCTCGGTGCAGATGGGCCGCGGGATCTATGTGGCCGAGCCGGAGGCGGCCTTGTGGCGGGAGTCCTTGTCGCACTTCTTGCCGACCGATCTCGGTCAGGTCGAGGAGATCTTCGAGTTCCGTCGTTTCGTGGAGACGAAGACGACCGAGCTGGCCGCGCAGCGGGCCACTCCGGCCCAGGTGCGGGCGCTGCGTGAGGCGGCACAGCTCACGGTGGCGGCTGCGGAGGACGGCGACCTCGAGGCGTTCAACCGGGCCGACGAAGCGTTCCACGGCGCGATCGGAGACGCGTCGTCCAACATGTTCCTGTCGGCGAGTGTCGACTCCGTTCAGCGGCTCCAGCGACAGATCAGCGTGATCGGCCTGGCGGGCGTGGCCGGAGGCTCGACGGTCGTGGCCGCAGGGCAGCACTCTGCGATCGCTGACGCGATCGGGTCGGGTGACGAGCAGTTGGCGGTGGCGCTGATGGTCGAGCACATCGACACGACGCTCGAGCAGTTCAAGCAGGAGATCCACAGCCGGCTCTTCCCCGCGGGCGGCACCGCCTGACCGGCTGCCAGGCGATGCCCGTCCGCTGCCGCTGAGCTACCTGCCGTTGACCGCGACCTCGAGCAGGTCGATCGCCGCTCCGTTCGATCCACCGTCGAAGGTCAACCTGACGTACTGGCCCTGCGCGTTCAACGGGTACTGGTTGTAGACACCGAAGTACGCCTGCCCGGTCGGCCCGTTGATCGTGCTGACGTCGGTCCAGCTCACTCCGTCGACGCTGGTCTGGACCTTGATCGTCTTGGGAGTGTTCAGGTACCGCTGGTCCAGCGTGTTGAAGGTCAGCTGGAGGTTCGACAGCGCTGCCTTCGCCGGCAGCTTGAACTGGATCCAGGTCGGCGTACCGGCCGCGACGGACCATTTCGCGCTGTCGTAGTGCGTGGCGTCGATCGTCCTTCCGTCGGTCAGGTTCGCAGTCGCCTCCTGCGCGTTGCCGGCGGTGACCTCTGCGGACGTCGCGAGGTTGCGATAGGGCTGCAGGTCCAGGAACACCCGGTTGCTCGTGACGGTCCTGCCGTTCACGGTGACGTCCGCCCAGACGACTCCTCTGGTGAGCCGGTCGACCTGCGGTGTGCCGATCTTGTTCTTGGCGAACGTGAAGGTGCTGACCTCCTTGATCGCGACCGGCGTGTAGCTGTCGCCGCCGGCCAGGTCCACGATCCCGCCGTGCCAGGTGATCCGCGCGGCACCGAGCCCGATCGGGCCGCCCTTCGCCGAGCGGCCCTCGAGTTGGTAGCGGAGCCCGTCGTTCAGGCCGAACTCGCCGTACGTCTCCTTTCCGTCGATCCGCAGGACCGCGCCGAGCAGGTCGTCGCCGACGGAGATGACGCCACCCGTGACCCGGACCTTCAAGGTGTCCGACCTGGTGACACCCTCATGGGTGCCGGTCACCGTGATCGTCGTCGAGCCGTTGGAGACAGGAGTCACGATTCCGGCCGACGTGACCGCGGCGACGCCCGGATCGGCGCTGCTGTAGCGGATTCCCGAAAGGCTCGCCTTCAGGGCCGGGAACGTCATGTATCCCTCGGACCTGATCCGTAGCACGCCCGGCGCAAGTTGCTCTCCGGACGCTACGACGTTGGTCAGCGTGTACTTGCGTGCCGTGTTGTCGGTGACGATCTTGATGATCGTGTCGATCGGATCCTCGTCGACGTCGGCGAGGTCGATCGTCAGGCTGTCGCCGGTCTGGCTGAACGAGGTGACGGGGCGGTTCTGGTTCAGCCAGGTCACCGATGTGACCCGATCCTTCACCGGGCTGATGGTGAGCGAGCGTCCGGGGATGGCGTCGAAGCCCTTCTTGCCGTCCGGTCCCTTGAGGACATGCAGATAGATGTTGTTGTCGCGGGCGGTCGCGTAGCCCCATTGCGGACCGGTGGTGCTGTTCGGGAAGGCGAACTTCTCGTAGTTCCCGCGCCCGTCGTCCTGATAGCCGTAGCCGGCCAGGAAGTACGGCGTCGTACCGGTGGTCGCCTCGTGCCGCTCGGGCAGTCCGGTTGGCGCGAACCAGTCGGCCAGGTGTTCGCGGACGTCGATGAACTCCTGCACGCCCTTCGGGTACCTGGTGGCGATCTCGGTGGGGGAGTTCCAGTTGGGTCCGCGGCTGTCGATCACCGACTGGTCGTTGTTGTCGACGTACCCGCGGCCCGCGTTCATGATCATTTCCTTGGTGACCTGGCGGAAGTCGTCGCGCTGGCCGTAGTACGGCGACACCTGGTTCTTGGTGCGAATCATCTTCCACGGCTCCATCGGCGTCCGTTTCACCAGGTGGTTCGCGCCGGCGTTGGAGTAGATACCGGACGCCTCGCCGGTCCTCAGGTCCGGGTCGCCGTACTCCTCACCCCACGCGTTCGAGTCGATGACGATCTCGTCGCTGTGGTCGCGGACGGCGCTGTACATCACGTCGTAGTTCGCGTTGGGCATCGCCTGCGGACCGTCGAAGTACAGGTACGCCGGGTCGTAGCGCCCGATCAGGTCCTCGACGTTCTGCACGAACACGTCGGTCGAGTAGTGCTGCAGCCCGCCGCCCTCGGTGGCGTAGTAGAGCCCGAACTTCATGCCGTACCGCTTCACTGCCTGCTCGTACCGCTTCAGGCCGTCGACCACCTGGCCGGTGCTGTCCTTGGGGAGGTAGAGCTGCCGGATGTGCTTCGGGTCGGCGAACTTGGACGGCCAGAAGTAGTTCTGCTGCAGGGCCTCGATCGACACCAGCGAGTGGCCCTGACGCTTCGCCCGGGCCGCCCAGAGATCGACCGAGTAGTTCGGATCGACGAAGTAGTCGTACGTCGGGGTGGCGTGGGTCAGTGCACCGACCCGGCCTTCCTCGAACCACTTGTTCGGCCGTTCCTTCACGGTTGTCGTGAAGGTCTTCGTCGCGCTGCTTCCCGCGCTGTCGGTGACCTGGACAGTGAAGTTGTAGTCGCCGGTCGCGGCGGCTCCGCTGATGATGCCCTTCGTGCTGTTGAGGTCGGGCTTCCCGTTCGTGAGCCCGTCCGCGATCGTGCCGTCGGGGTTGAGTTCCAGTCCGTCCGGCAGGCGACCGTCGACGATCTTCCAGGTGTAGCCGGGCTGACCTCCGCCGGCCATGAACTGGAACGCCGACGCGGCCACGCCGTGGTTCGCCGATCCGGTCGACGTGTTCCAGACGTACGGCCATTCCTTGTAACCGGTGGGCATGGTGTTCCGGGGCAGCGGAGTGCGGACCGGGTCTGCGGTCGACAGTCCCTGCGAGACGATCTTCAACGACGCGGACGGTCCGGCCACCGAGTTCGCCAGCCCGCTCACGGCGTTGCCGCTCTGATCCGCGACCCTGCCGTAGAACCCCAGGTAGGCGACGTTCTGGTCCTTCGCGATCGGTACGCCGTTCGCGTTCAGGTCCTCGGTGTAGGTGTGCTTGATCTGGATCATCAGCTTGTTCCAGCCCTGCTTCAGGTGCACGGCCTGTTTCGTCAGGTCCTTCTGCACCTCGACCGGTGTGCTCGGCGCCGTCAGGCAGCGGTCGTTCACGTAGATGCGGTACGAGCCGCTGGCGCCGACGTCGAAGAAGGCGTCCTTCGCCTCCGGGCTGTAGACGTAGGTGCTCGCGTAGACGTACTTGTTCCGCGTGTCGACGCCCTTCTTGACCGAGTAGTACCCGTACAGGTCCTGGTAGTCGTCGTAGTTGCGGTTGTAGATGCGGTCGTCGAAGTACTCCCACGCGTGGTTCTCACCGCCGAACCCGAACGGGGCGCCCAGATCGGGCGTGATCGGGTTCTTCCCGTCGACGGGCCCCGGGCGGTCGTACACCTCGACCTCCGACAGACCGGTGATCGACGGGTACGGCGTACGTCCCTTGTCGATCTCGATCTTCATCCCGACGACGTTCGACAGCCCAGGATCCGCCGAGTACACCGTCGGCGCGGACGGACTGGAGGATGTGCTGTTCACCTGGCCCGATTCGACGGAGCTGCCGTCGGCGAGCGTGAAGGTCAGGTGGTACCAGTTGTTGACATGGCGCCCGTCGCCCCACTGGGCGATACGTACCTCGTTCAACGAGATCGGGATGTTCCAGCTGAAGTTCACCCACGGACTCGAGTCGTTCTCCGTGACCCACTGCTTGCTGGTGCTCCCGTCCACCAGGTTGGCCACGGGATTCGTCGCGAGGGTCGATGACGACGCCGTGATGCCGGAGGCCCGCGGGGCCTGGTTCGCGACCTCTCCGACCTCACATTCGTAGGTCTTGTCGGCCACGGGGGAGCCGAACGGTCCCGACACCAGCCAGGAGTTGATGAACGGGGCACCTCCCGGGACCTGCTGCGCGGACGCCGTCGTCCCTGGCGGTCCGAGGAGGAATGCGGTGGCGAGGACCGCCGCGACGGCCAGTAGTGCCGTGGATCTTCTGCGCCTCACTGTCGAGCTCCTTGTGTTGGGCGAGTCTCAGTTGACGTTATGAATCTGATTCTTCGGCGTCCGGTGAAGGGTGGGTCTTGCTACCGAGTTGGCTGTCGACCCGACGCCTGAAGGCGTCCAGGTGCGACGAGTATGGCGAGGCTCCTCTCTTGCGTCAACAGTATGGATCTGCTCTAATGACCGAACTGCAGCCAAATAGATCTGAACTATTTTGCTCCAGCGGGCACCGCTCTCCCGATCTGAAGGACGACATGCGAATCACTGATGTGACCTTGGACCTGGTGGAACTGCCGGCGCAGCCGCCCTTTCGGTGGCGTGCCGGGCTGCCCGGCTCCGAGGGGCCGGCGGTGGGCGGCATCCTGCGTATCCACACCGACGAGGGGCTGACCGGTGAGGCCAGGACGCGTCGCGGACGCATCGTGGCCGACCTGGTGGACCGTCGCATCCGGCCCGACCTGATCGGTGCCGATCCGCTGTGGCGAGAGCTGTTGTGGCATCGGTTGTGGGAGCTGGACCGGATCGAGGAGCTGCCGATCTACGCTCTCGGCCTGGTCGACGTGGCGTTGTGGGACCTGGCGGGGAAGGCCGCGGGTTTGCCGGTTCATCAGCTGCTGGGGACGTTCCGGGACGCGATCCCCGCCTACGCGAGCACGGTGACGTTCTCGTCGGTGGAGGAGTACCTCGACGTCGCCGACCAGTGCCTGGAGGCGGGCTACAAGGCGATCAAGCTGCACGCCTGGGGCGATGCGCGTGCGGACGCGGAGTTGTGCCAGAAGCTGCGGGCGCACGTGGGCGACGACGTACCGCTGATGTTCGACGGTTCCGCGGGCTTCGATCTCACCGACGCCGTGTACGTCGGGCGGGCGCTGTCGGAGGTCGGCTACACCTGGTACGAGGAGCCGATGCGCGAGTTCGGCGTGACGGCGTACCGCCGGCTCGCCGAGCGTGTCGACGTACCGCTGCTGGTCGCCGAGACCTCCGACGGCGCGCACATGAACGTCGCGGACTTCATCACCGCAGGGACAGCCGGCTACGTGCGCACCAGTGCCCAGTACAAGGGCGGCATCACCGGAGCGATGCGGATCGCGCACCTCGCCGACAGCTTCCAGCTCCGCGCCGAGGTACACGGCTCCGACATCGTCAACGCCCACCTGTGCATGGCGATCCCCAACACCTCGTACTACGAGTCCCTCGTCTATTCCAACCCGGTCGCTCGGGAACCGGCCGTCGGCCCGGACGGCCTCGTCCGTGCGCCCACCACACCCGGCATCGGGTACGAGTGACGAACCCCGGCGACGCCGCTGCCTCAGCATCCGCGCGCCGAACCCTACGAAGGAGACAAGATGCGTACACGACTGCGTACCAAGCAGTCCGTGCTGGTGGCCACTGTTGCCGCGTGGGCTCTGGCCCTCGCGGGGTGCACGGCCAGCGGTGCGGAGCCCTCCGGTTCCGGCGACAAGGTCACACTGACCTTCCTCGTTTCCGAAACGCCGAACCTCACGCCGAAATACTGGGACGACGCGATCGCTCGTGCCTCCGAGAAGGTGCCGGGCGTCACGATCAAGAAGGTCGTCGGCGAGAACACCCCGGCCTACGCGCAGCAGCTGTTTGCGTCAGGTCAGGCGCCTGACATCTTCGCAACAGGGATCGCGAACGGCCTTGCGCAGAAGGGCATGCTCGCCGAGTACACCCGCGACGAGATGGAAAAGGCCGGAATCACCGACTTCACGTCGGGCACGATCAACGGCAAGTTCTACGGCATCGCAGGTGGTGCGCAGGCGATTCCGGTCGTGTACTACAACAAGGAACTCTTCGCGAAGGCGGGCATCAGCGACGCGCCGAAAACCTACTCGGAGCTGCTCGCTGACTGCGCGAAGTTGAAGGCGGCCGGCATCGCCCCGTTCGAAATCGGTGGCGGCGGCAAAGACACTTGGGCGACCGTCTTCGCGCTGGCGTCTGCGGTTGCCGCTGACGTCCTCACCGTTGACCCGGACTGGTTCCTCAAACGAACGAAGGGCGAGGTGAAGTTCACCGACCCCGCGTTCGTCGCCGCGGCGAAGAAGGTGCAGGGCCTGACCCAGAACGGGTATGGCGACAAAGACGCGATGACGCGCTCCTACGCTGACCTCGAACAGGCGTTCCTCGGGGGCAAGGCGGCGATGTACCCGATGGGCTCGTGGTTTTCCGCCGCCGCTGACAAGGCAAAGCGGACCGACATCGGTGTCTTCGGCTGGCCGAGCGATGCAGGCAAGGCGGCCTTCCCGACCGTCAGCGGCTCGGGAATGAACGTGAATGCGAAGTCGAAGAACGTGGAGCTCGCCAAGAAATGGTCGTTGGCATTCGCTACCGACAAGCAAAACCTGGACCTGGGAGTCATCACCGATGGGAATATCGTGACTGTCAAGGACTACAAGTTCCCAGGCAACGTCGGCGCGGTCTACAAGGAAACGGTGAGTGCCTACGACGCCGCTGTTGCAGCCAATGCGACGGTTCCCGCCTGGGCCAATATCACCGGTGACGGCGCATTGCCGCCGGGATTCTCTGACCTGATGACTGCGGCGAATGTCGATCTGCTGACAGGCAAGAAGACTCCTGAACAGTTCGCACAGTACCTCGACCAGCAATACGCTGCGGCGCAAAAGTAGCCGTACCACCTCAACCCGTCCGAGGGGATGGCGCCGACACGGACCGTCCCTTCGTCGTGAAAAGGTCACGCATGCACACGCAGAAAAAGCGCCGGTTCCCGCCGCGCAATCCCCTTCATTTCCTCTTGTTTGCGCTCCCCGGCGCCGTGCTCTACACGGTGTTCGTCCTCTGGCCACTGCTGGTCGCGCTCTGGTCGAGTTTCACCAACGAGGATGCGTACCGAACCACCACATCGTTCGTGTGGTTCGACAACTATGGTCGGCTGTTCACCGATCCGGCCTACTTGCAGACGCTCCGGAACACGGTGATCCTTGCCCTCATCTGCATCGTTGTGCCGAACGCGCTCGGCCTTGGGATCGCCGTTCTGCTCGACCGCGTCGGCTGGGTGTTCAACGTGCTGCGTGCGGTGTTCTTCATTCCGGTCATCTTGTCGTCGGTGGTCGTCGCGGTGATCTGGCAACAGATGCTGAAAGACGACGGGTTGGTCAACGCGTCGCTGCGCTCGTTCGGGGTCACCAACCCGCCGGGATGGCTCTCTGATCCGTCGCTTGCGCTCTACAGCGTTGGGTGGATCGCCGCATGGCAGGCGGTCGGTACCTGCGTCGTCCTGTACCTTGCCGGGCTGCAGAGCATTCCGAAGGAACTACTCGAGGCCGCATCGATCGACGGTGCCGGGCCCCTCAGGCGCTTCCGCACCATCACCTGGCCACTGCTTGCCCCATCCGTCACGATCATGACCGTCTTGTCGATGATCGGCGGATTCAAGATTTACGACCAGGTCAAAGTCATGACGAACGGCGGGCCGGGCGTCGGCACGACCTCGACGCTCGCGTTCGACGTCGTACGAACCGGTATCGACGCCGGTGCGGTGGGCTACGGTGCCGCGAAGGCCGCTGTCATGTTCTTCATCATCGCTGCGATCTCGTTGCTCTCCATTCGGATCATGCGCAGCAGGGAGGTGGACCTGTGACCGCGGACGCCGGCATCAGTAGCCGGACGGGCGGTGGCAAGGGCGCCGTCAGGACCGGCCGCACCCTCCGCGGGCGTCGGCAGACCAACAGCCGGATCAACAACCAGATCGACGCCGGTCGCGCGGGGCCGGCGCGCACGCTGATCGCGCTGATCTTGACCGGTCTCTTCATCTACCCGATCTACCTCGTGGTCCTGAATGCGTTCAAGACGCAGGAGAACATCTACCGGTACCCGGGCTTACCAACCATGCCATTGACCTGGCAAAACTTCGTCGATGTCCTCGCCCGCCCCGACAGATTGTTCTGGACCGGCCTGATCAACAGTGTTCAAATCACCGTCGTCGGCACCCTGCTGTCGACCATGATCGCTGCGATGATGGCGCATTACATGGTGCGGTCAACCGGATGGTTCGCCAAGATGCTGTGGGTCATCATTCCACTCGGCCTCATGATTCCGCCCGCCACGACGTTGCTCCCGTTGCTTCGCATGATGCGAGATTTTGGGTTGATCGGCTCGGTGTTCGGACTGATCGTGCTGTACGTGGCCGGTAGCCTGCCGTTCGGTGTGCTGGTGTTCACCGGCTTCATGCGAACCATCCCGAAAGAGCTCGAAGAGGCCGCGGCGATGGATGGGGCCGGACCGATCCGTACGTTCTGGTCGATCGTGTTCCCGCTGTTGCGGCCGGCGGGCGCGAGCGTCATCATCTTCGTTGCAGTCGGTCTGTGGAACGACTTCATCACTCCGTTGATCATTCTTGGCCCGGCCAACGGAAGCACCATCACGGTCGGCATGTACCGCCAAATCAGCGAACACGTCTCGAACTACGGCGCGGTGTTTGCCTACATGGTGCTCGCCACGATTCCGATTCTCATCCTGTTCGTCTTCCTGCAGAAATACTTTGTGAAGGGACTGCTCAGTGGCGCAGCAAAAGGATAACGGTGTCCGCACCACGGCGCGAGGTATCCGTCGTGCCGTGGCCTCCATCGCCAACGGGTGACCCCGCTCACGGATCCTTCAGGAGCAGCGCATGACCACGACAGTTCATGTCGTCTTCAAGACCCACCTCGATCTCGGGTTCACCGACACCGCCGCGGCTGTCACCGAGCGCTACGTGCACAGCTACTTGCCGCGGGCGATTCAGCTGGCGGCCGAGCTCCGGCGCCGCAACGGTCCTGCGCGCTTCGTCTGGACCACCGGGTCCTGGCTTGTTCACGAGGCGCTGCGACTCGGCAGCCCACAGGAGCGGCAGGCCCTGGATGCAGCGATCGAGCTGGGCGATGTCGCCTGGCACGGGCTGCCGCTCACCACACACACCGAACTGATGGACGCCGGCTTGCTGGAGCACGCCATCGGGATCGGGCGTCGGCTGGACGACCGGTTCGGCCGTCACACGATCGCCGCGAAGCTCACCGACGTTCCGGGGCACACCATCGGGCTTGTTCCGTACCTGGAACGGGCCGGTCTGCAGTTTTTGCACATCGGCGTCAACGCTGCCTCCGCCGTTCCCGAAGTACCCGAGTTCTTCGTCTGGCGGGCACCGGACGGCAGCGAGGTCGTGGTCAACTACGCGCAGGACTACGGCACGAGCGGACTCGCCGTCGCCGTCGCTCCTGGCGGCACCGACGCGCTGCATCTTGCCCATACCGGAGACAACCTCGGTCCGCCGCCGCTGGCCGAGATCGAAGAGCTGTTCCAGGGGCTGCAGGCGAATTACCCGGGCGCCCGGATCGTTGCCTCGACCCTCGACCAGTTCGCCCAGGCCGTCCTCGCAGCGCGGGCAGAACTACCGGTGGTGACCGATGAAATCGGTGACTCATGGATCCATGGAGCCGCGAGTGATCCGATCCAGACGGCGCGGCTACGGGCATTGCTGCGGCTCCGGAGCCGGTGGGTCGGGTCTGGCGAACTGGCGCCCGGCAGGCCGGAGTGTGACGACTTCAGCGACGGCCTGCTGCTGATTCCCGAGCACACGTGGGGCAAGGATCTGAAGACCTACCTGCCTGACTACGGCCATTATGACAAGGCAGCCTTCCAGCGTGCGCGGACGGCCGACGTTGTCGACGTGGCTGCGAATCCGGCCGGCACAAGAGCCTACTCGTGTCCACGCAAGGACAGGCCGCGGCCGACCTATGGGGACTTCGAGGAGTCCTGGGCCGAGCAGCGTGCTCATGTATCGCGCGCCTTGGCAGCGCTGCCGGCAGCGCTGCTGGCCGAAGCTGCCGCGGCGATCGCGGGCAGCTCACCAGGAGCGGAGCATGGCCGATCCGACGCCGAGGTGCCGATCGACCCGGGCGTGGAACATGCCATCGGCAACTATCGCGTGACATTCGGCGGGGACGGTGCCCTGATCGGACTGGTCGACGGGACAGGTACGTCGTGGGCCGGGCCGGACAACCCGCTGGCCGGCTACCGTTACCACACGTACGACGAGCGCGATGAGCAGCGCTGGTTGAGCGAATACACCCGGCACCTCGATCGACACGGCGAGTGGGCCGTCCCCGACTTCAGTAAGCCGGGGCTGGCAATTGCCGAGCGGCTGCCGGGTCGCACCTTCACTCCGCAAGTTGTCGCGGCGACACGGCGCGACCTGTCAGACGGTTCGGTTGTGACACTACGGCTGGAGCTTCCGGCGGAGGCATGCGAAACGTGGGGCGGCGCTCGCGACATCCGGCTGAGCTATCGATTCCCGGCCTCGTCCGCACCGATCGAGATCACCCTTGATCTGTGCGACCGCGATGCGTCCAGGCTGCCGGAGGCCAGTTGGCTGGGCTTCCGCCCGCTGACCGGGCCCGGTGACTGGCGGCTGACCAAGATCGGCACCGAGGTCGACCCACGGGCGGTCGTCCGAAGCGGCAACCGAACGATGCACGGAGTCGACCAGGTCTCGCACCGCGGCGCCGGCCGATTCCTCCTCCAGCCACTGGACGCGCCTGTGGTCGCGGTGGGACGGCCCGCACTGCTCCAGTTCGACAACCGCGTCGCCGAGCCGGACGACGGCATCTACGTCAATCTGCACAACAACGTGTGGGGCACCAACTTCCCGATGTGGTTCGACGACGACACCAGGTTCCGGTTCCTGGTCACGACTGATGCGACGACGGAGGCACCGTGAAGAGCTTACGGAGAATGCGCTACGGCTTGCTCGCGGCTGTGACCGCGCTCGGTCTCGCCGCGGGTAGCGGCGCGCTGTCTCAGCCGCGTGCGGAGGCGGCGCAGACCGGCGGTACCGCGCCGTACCTGAATCAATGGGTGGTGTCCGGGCCGTACGCCGACGCTGAGGCGATCGGCAAGGACACGTCGGGCTGGCAGTACTTCGACGACCGGATCTTCAACCGAAACTACGACGACTACAACGACTTGATGGGGTACTTCGACGTCAAGCGGGGGGAGTCGACCGTCGACAAGTGGGTGGCGGCGGCGAGCTACGTGTACAGCCCGGTCGCGCAGACCGTGGAGTGGCAGGTCGGCGGATCGGGGCGTTACCGGCTGTTCGCCAACGAGGTCGAGGCCGGGCGTCAGGACAGCGTCGCCGGCCGGGTCAGCAAGGCGGGCATGAAGTACCCGATCCAGCTGAACCAGGGCTGGAACAAGCTGCTCATCGAGATCCAGCACAAGAACCCCGGCAAGAACAAGAACTTCCTCGGCTTCTACACGAGGATCAGCGACGGCGTCGGCAACACCGTCCCCGGACTCACGTACTCGGTCAGCGGACCGAACGTGACGGACCACCAGCTCGGGATCGTCACGAAGGGGCTGGACATCGACCGGCAGGCCTTCGCCGCGCGCAACGCGAAGGTCCCGGCGAACGACTACCCGTCGAACACCCTGCCGTACGCGTACGACGAGAACCCGTACGTCGGCATGGTGGCGACGATCGACGGCAACCGGAACACGTCGAGCATCGCCCCGCAGGCGGCGCCGTTCACGTTCCAGGCGGCCGGCGGAAGCCCCGGATACTCCTGGACGATCGCCGCCGGCCAGCTGCCGCCCGGCCTGACACTCGCCGCGGACGGTCATCTCGACGGCAAGGTCGCGGACGGCGCCCACGGCGTACAGCAGAAGGACTACGCGTTCACCCTGAAGGTCACCGACGCCGCCGGGGCCACCGCGACGAAGCCATACACGATCACAGTGAAGCAGAACCCGGTCGACTGGTTCATCGACGGGAAGATGTCGGCGCTGTCGCACACCACCGGCACGATGCCGAACCTGTACGACCCGAACTTCAACTACGACGAGTGGGCCCAGACGGCCAAAGAGATGGGTATGACCATGCTCTCGACCGAGAGCCTGCAGAACACCGTCTACTACTGGCCGTCGCCGAACGCGAACCTGACCCCGGCCAACTCGAACAAGCTCTACAAGTACGGCGCCCTGTTCCAGGCTCCGGACGGTAGCTGGCAGGTCAAGGACCGGGTGCAACAGGCCAAGGAGGCGGCCGAGCGCTACGGGCTGAAGTTCGGGGTCTACGTGTCGTCGTTGTATGAGGGATCCGAGATCCTCGAGAGCGACATCCAGGGCCTGGTCGAACGCTACGACCCCTGGTACGTCTTCGCTGACGGCGGTCCGGAGAGCTACTCGAACATCGACGTGGCGTGGAGCTCCGCGCGCAACTACAACGACCGGGTACTGATCGACGCGAACCCGAACGCGCAGACCGGCGACCAGGACATCACCCTGCACGAGCGCCCGTTCTGGAACGCCGAGCCGTACAACGAGGGCGGCTGGCGAACCGGGATCCTGCCGCAGGGCAGGAAGGTCGCGCACGAGGAGTGGAACGACCCCTACACGACGGCGCTCGACGTGTGGACGCAATACGCCAAGGGCAATGAACGGGACGACTGGGGCGAGGCGACCAAGGAACTGATCAACCAGTACGGCCACGGCTACGTGATGAACTACGACTCGTCCATCACGGTGACCCGCGGCATGGACAACCTGAGCAGCAACCTGGACAACACGAACATCTTCTCGATGGTCCCGATCTCCTCGCAGCAGCTGTCGGACATGCGGGCGTCGATCGTGCGGTGGATGGACAACGGGTCCGGCCCCGATCTGCGCGAGTCGCTGTACGGAACCACGCCGTACACCATGGACTACGCGTTGAAGCCCGGCTGGTACACCGATCCGCAGAAGGCGATCGCCCACGGCCAGGGACCCGACTGGGGTTACGCCATGTCCCGGGACCAGTACGTCTACCTGCACCTGATCAAGAACCAGATCGCGGGAACGGCGAAGACGGGCTTCGCCGGCCAAGCATCGATGAGTCACATCGGTCCCTTCGACCATCGGGTCAACCAGGTGGAGTGGCTGAACAAGGGCACGACACTGCCGTTCAGCACCGAGACGGAGAACGGCAAGTACTACGTCACGATCGACACGTCCGGTGTGACGGCGGATCCGATCGACACCGTCATCAAGATCCGGACCGACAGCCCGGTCCGGAAGTACAAGATGACGGGCGTCAAGCTCTTCAGCAGCCAGACCGCGGCCAACCACCTGCAGTTGCGGGCCGAGAGCTACATGAACAACTACACCAACGTCCTGGCGCCCGCGAAGCTCAAGTACACGAGCAGCAACCAGCGTGTCGCGACGGTGAGCGCGGCAACGGGCCTGGTCACGGCCGTCGCGGACGGCGCCGCGACGATCACCGTGACGGCGACGTACGACGACGGAGTGAACCCGGCACAGGTCATGACCGACACGTACCCGGTCAAGGTACGAGCTCACAAGGTTGCGGCCGCCCTACCCCTGGTCGGCGTGAACCTGTTGACGAACGGCGCGCTGTTCTGGGGCCAGTTCTCGACCGGCAAGGACGTACCGGTCGCGTTCAAGGGCTTCAGCCGCAAGGGCGGCGAGACCGACATCCTCGACGCCACGAACGTCAAGTTCCACTACGCGACCGTCGACGGCCGACGGGACAACGCCGCGGGGAAGGTCGTGGTCACGGAGATTCCGGCAGACCAGTCGCCCTTCGTCGTGGAGGGCAACCGGATGCGGTTCACCCGGAAGGTCTCGGCCTCCACGATGTACAGCTACTGGGCCGACGTCACGGTCGGCGGAAAGACCTACACCTCGACCCGGAACTACATCACGCTGATCCCGGACGCCGATGTGGCGCGCGGGATCACGCCGAAGGCGACCAACGACACCGGCAATGCCCGGCTGCTCTCCGACGGGACGATCAACGACGCGACCGGCGGCAACCTCGCGAAGTGGTCGGCGCCGGCGGGTGCGGAGAATCCCAGCATCACCTACGACCTGGGCAGGATGCACGATCTCTCGCGGGTCAACCTGTTCTTCAACCACCACATGCCGAACGCCGACAACGTCACCTACTACAACGTGCCGAAGAAGGTGAAGATCGAGTACAGCCAGGACGGTACGCACTGGACCGCCGGTCACGAGACGAACACCGTGTCGGGCGCCGGGCTGCCGACGGCCAGGAACACGCTGGCGGTGCCGGGCAGCGATACGACGCTGTACGGGTGGGAGCAGGACGGGCTGTACTACAACTACCCGGTCGATTCGGCCAAGCCCAGCGTGCACGCCCGGTACGTCAGAGTCTCCTTTCCGGGCGGCGGTCAGGGCGGTAGCCCGGTCGACGTACTGGAAGCCCAGATCTTCTCGTTGCGGGACCTGACCGCGCTCGGCAGTCTCGAGTTGCAGCCGAAGACCGGGACGGACAACCGGACGGCGACGATCGATGTCCAGGGCTACTCCTTCCTGGGAGCGCCGCTCGACCTGAGAACCGCCGCCATCACGATCACCAGCGACAACCCGTCCGTAGTGGAGGTCGGCGCCGAGGGGGGTCTGTCGTCCGGCGCGGCGGGAAGGGCGCGGATCACCGTCTCCGCGGAGCTGGCCGGGTATCGCGCCGAGGATCATCTGTACGCCGATGTGGACACGGACGGGCGGATCTCGTTCCCCGCATTCCTGAAGCAGGCCAAGCTTGCGCTGAGCAACAGTTCGGTCAAGGTGAACGAGCCGGCCGTCGGTACGATCGAGGGAACGCTCAACACCGGCGCGAAGGCGAACCTGTCGCACGCGAAGGTCGAGTACGTTCTCAGCGACAGCAGACTGGCTGCGGTACCCGGCAGCAACACGATCGTGCTGAAGGAACCGATCCCCACCGGGTTCCAGGCCACGGCGAAGGCGATCGTGACGCTGGACGGGGTCGCCGTCGAGTCGAACACCGCGACGATCACGGCCCTCGCGGAAAATATCGCGAGTACGGCGACGGTCACGGTGTCCTCGGTCCGTGACCGCAATGGCGTACCGGACGGCAACAACCAGGACGACCGCTACCTCGGGACGAAGGCGACGGACGCGAACAAGGCGACGTCGTGGGCGGCCAAGCAGTCCGACAGCAGCCCGTGGATCAAGCTGCAGTTCCCGGCTCCGGTCGAGCTCGACCGGGTCAATCTCGTCGACCGCGGTCACGAGGTCAACCAGATCGTCGAAGGCGTTCTGGAGTGGGAAGGTGGCAGCAAGAAGGTGACCGGTATCCAGTGGGACGGTCAGCCGGACAACGTCGTGAAGCTCGACGCCCCGGTGCGGACCAGCTGGGTGAAGTTCACCATCGACCCCGGCAGCGTCTACGCCAATCCGAGCGGGGCGGAATGCGGACTGGCCGAGTTCGGTGTGTACGAGGTGCCGCCGCCGAAGTCCGTCGTCGACTTCAGGCCGGTCGCCGTCGACACCGGGGTCGGCGAGCTCCCAGCGCTGCCCGGGCAGGTCGACGCCGTCTCCAGTGACGGCACCACCGGCCTGGTCGACGTGACTTGGGACCCGGTCACGGCGGACATGGTGGCCGCGCCGGGCTGGTTCACGGTCCGCGGCACGGTCACCGGAACGACCGCGAAGCCGACAGCCGTTGTCAACGTCGAAGACCGCTGAGCGCACATCCAGTGCGGGCCGGTGCAGCACGGTGTGGGTCCGCATGGTCAGATGCAGCCGGACCCAGTCGAGCCCACCGTGGTGCGGTGGCGACCCAGTGGAGGTCGACGGCCTGAGACGCCGATGGTGGCGGCCCGGCCGTTGCCCGCCTTATGCGACGTAGCTCTCGTGTATCCATCCGCGGGCGCGGACAGCCGTTCTCGGTGAGGTTGCGGGTTGCGCGTCATCTCACCCGAACCGGGTGATGCCTGTCCGAGCGGACCGGACCAGTCTGGTCCGGATCTGGGCGTTGAAAGGGGCTGACCGTGGCGATACCTGGGGGTGCCGCGGCCGCCTGGTCCTGGCCGAGGCGCTCACCCTCGCGACCGAAGACACCTGGCACCCCGAAGGATGCTCCGGGTTCGGCACCCGGCTACTCATCGATCTGGTCATCCACCTCGACACGAATCGACTGCACCCCAACCAGGGCGCAGAGGACCCAGCCGAACACAGCCGTTCGGGCGACGGCGCGACATCGCGGCCATCACCAACCTGCGCCGCGACGTCGTCGGCCTGATGCCGCCCCAGAAGCGCTGAGTCGAGACAGTCGCCGACGGCCTGGCGTTCTCCGGATCTGTTGCGTGCGTCCGAGGTCCCTTGCGGCGTGGCTTGTTCGCATGCTGCTGGTTGGATTCGCGATGACCTCGGCCTCCACGGCCCCGGCGGACGCACAACCGGACAGCCTGCTCGCCGATGTCGTGGTGATCGGTGTGCCAGGGTTGC
Organism: Kribbella sp. NPDC050459; assembly: GCF_040655315.1. Lineage (NCBI taxonomy): Bacteria > Bacillati > Actinomycetota > Actinomycetes > Propionibacteriales > Kribbellaceae > Kribbella > Kribbella sp. NPDC050459. Next base: position 175,736 of record NZ_JBFAJQ010000001.1, read on the forward strand.
GCTGGTCTGATGTCGCGGCGTCGCCCGAGCTGACAGCGCTGGTCGGCCAGGCGAACGCCGGTTCGATCTCGGTCAGGACCGCCGGCCCGCGGACCTGCCCGATCGACGGCTGGCTCACGATCAGCGCCGGCACCCGGGCCCGGGTCAGCGAGTCCGTCGGAGAGTGCCCGGCGCTGCCGGCCGTGAACGGCACCGTCGCAAACTGGCAGTTCTACCTCGACCAGCAGCACAAGTACCACACCGACGCCGAACCTGGCCGCTTAGGTGCCTTGGGCAAGGAGCTCTGCGGGTTCGGCCCAGGTGGTGCGGTCGCGACGGCCGGCAAGGACGGCAGCGTGTCGAAGTGGTGGCCACACTTCGACCCAGCGGTGCTTGCCAAGTGCAACGATGCGGTTGTTGATGCCGGCGCGTTGCCGACCGGTGCAGGCAGGGCGGACGCGGTCAAAATGGTCGCAGAGCTGGTCACCCAGGCGCGCGACCAGGGCAGGTGGGTGGTGCTGGCCGGCGTCGCCGAGGAGGCACCGGGCGCGCGGCGCGAGGCGCTGGTGGCGATGCAGCTGTCACCGGACAACGGGCCGCGCTGGCTGACCAGCAACTCGACCCGGCGGCCCGGCCTGATCCAGCTCACCGACCTGACCGCGACGCTGCTGTCCGACAGCGCGCCGGGCGCCCCGATCGACGGCGCGGAGATCCACTCGACCGGCCCGCTGCACACCGACGCCGCAGCAGTGATCGAGAACCGCCTGGATGCCAAGGAGCGGTTCGAGCAGCCGAGGCATGTGGTGCTGCCGGTCGTGCTCACCCTGGTGGCCGTTCAGCTGCTCGCGCTCGGCTGGTACCTGCTGCGGCACTCGCGGGCCTCCCGGCGTACTGCGGTGGTGACGTTGCTCGCGATGGGCGGGTTCTTCTCTGCGGTGTTCCTCAGCACGGCGACCGAATGGTGGCGCTGGCCGCGACCCGGCGTTTCGCTGTACGTCGTGACGCTCGGGATCAGCGCGCTGATCGGCATAGCGGCGTACGCGATCCTGCGCAGGAACGCGGCGGTGGGCGTGGCAGCCGTGGCGTACCTGGTCCTTCTCGTAGACGGGGTCCTGGGCACACCGATGCAGCTAGGCAGCATGTTCACGCAGGGGCCGGTCGTGGGGGGCCGGTTCTACGGGTTCGGCAACTCCACCTTTCCCACGCTGGCAGTCGCCACGCTTGTGCTGGCCGGTGCAGCAGGGAATCGGCTTGTGCCGCGCTCGCGCTCGTACGCCGCCCTGGCGGTCCTGCTCATCGGGGGCGTCGCGATCATCGTGGACGGCATGCCCGGTTGGGGTACGGACTTCGGCGGCGTGATCGCGCTGACACCGGCCGTGCTGCTGCTGGCCTGGTACACCTGGCGCAGCCGGGTCACGCTCCGAACCGTCCTCGGTCTCGGGCTGACCGGGTTCGCTGCGGTCGCGGTTCTCGCGATCGCGGACTACCAGCGGGCGCCGCAGAACCGGACGCACTTCGGCACCTTCGTGGCCCGCTTGCTCGACGGTGACGTGACCGACGTGCTGATCCGCAAGCTGGAGCTGTCGCTGGGGTACCTCGACAACCCCGGCGGGTGGGTACTGCTGGTCACCGTACTCGCCGCGTTCGCCGCGGCGCTATGGCCACAACGCGTGCCATCGGTGGCGTACCGGCAATGGGTGAACGCCTCGCCGCTGAACCACCCCGTGCTGCTCGCGCTCGCGCTGTGCGGACTGGTCGCGATGCTGCTCAACGACTTCGGCGTGTTACTGCCCGCGATCATGATCGGCTTCGTCCTGCCGCTCCTGGTGGCCCAACTCGTCGACCAGACGCGCGACCGATCAACGCACCAGTCAACTCCGCGCGGGTAGGCCGTGATCCGCAAGCTGGGCAGCGCCGGCCGAGCAGATCGCGGCCAGGGCTCGTCGCCAGGCGCCTCTTGGGGAAGACGTCAGCTGCGCTGAAATAGCCGTGATCTGCGTGAGCATTCGGAGCGATTGTTTCAGGCTCGCGGGGGTACCGGAATGCGCACAGATTGAGATTGCCCGAGATCGGCTGGGGAGATCGGCCGGGCTGGTCGAAGGGACGCAAACCCATGAATCTCACCCAGTCATGGAACGACGCGGTCGGCGCGATCATCACGTTCCTGCCCAAGTTCGCGATCTTCTTGGTCATCCTCCTGGTCGGGTGGCTGATCGCCAAAGCGCTGCGCAAGCTCGTCGACGTCGTACTGAGTCGCGTGGGCTTCGACCGAGCAGTCGAACGCGGCGGGGTCGGACGCGCGCTGGAGCGGTCGAAGTACGACGCGAGCGGGCTGATCGCGGCGTTGGTGTACTACGCGGTGTTGTTGATCGCGTTACAGTTCGCGTTCGGCGTGTTCGGACCCAACCCCGTCAGCGATCTGCTGGCGGCCATCGTCGGCTGGCTGCCGAAGGCAGTCGTCGCGATCGTGATCGTCGTCGTCGCGGCAGCGATCGCCAACGCACTGCGTGACCTGGTCGGCAGTGCGCTCAGCGGGCTGAGTTGGGGCCAACTCGTGGCGCGGATCGTTCAGGTCTTCGTCATCGCGCTGGGCATCATCGCTGCCTTGAATCAGATGGGCATCGCCACCACGGTCACCACTCCGGTCCTGATCGCGGTCCTCGCGACTGTCGGCGGCGTGATCGTGGTCGGCATGGGCGGCGGGCTGATTCGGCCGATGCAGCAGCGCTGGGAGCGCTGGCTGGGTCGCGCCGAGCGTGACCTGCCCCAGGCGCGCGCCCGTGACGAGGCCTACCAGCGCGGGCGCGAAGACGCTGAACGCGACGCTTGGGCGACGCCGGCGAGCGGTCGCGAGTCGGCCGCGCCGTACGGAGCGTACGGCGCGGAGGGCACGGCGGACAGCCTGCGTTCGGGGCACAGGCCCAAGGAGCCCGGTTCCTCGACTGGATCTGCCCGGGACGACGGAACTTATTGAACCGTCGCGGTCACATCTCCTGCACTTGCGGTGACGAGGGAACACGCCGCCGCAAGTCGCAGGCCGACCCAGTCGGTGCTGAGGTCGGCGCCGGGCCGCCAACCCCGGCCAAAAGCGCCGTCCTCGACACCCTGGGCATACCCGGCCAGCTCAACCGGTCCGATCCGGCCCGGGCTGAGGGTGAGGATGTCGCGGACCGCCGCAGCGTGCTGGTCGATCGCGGCCTGAACGGCCGGCGTGACAACCATCCTGCTGAGGACGAGCCTGGACAGCACACCCAGGTCGCGCCGCGCGGAAGCTTCCAACCATCTGCCCAGCCACATCATGGCGAACAAGAGTAGGACCGACCCTCGTCGCGGTGATCCCACGGGTGGGATGAACGACACGGCGTGATCGCCCGCTGACGACGGATTGCGCACCCAGTTCTGCACTGGCTACACGCATTGAGTTTGCTCCAGTGACACCTTTGCGCACCGCAGGTCGCCGATTATCGGGCGGCCTTTGCATCTGTCCACGTAAGTTTCGCCGGCGTACGCTCGAGTGAGCACCTGTGTTACGACTGGAGAAGCGGAGGGGGCCATGTCGTTTCAGGCAAAGCGGTTGCGCATCGAGATTCCGTGGGACGGGGGCGAGGAGTCGGTCGTCAGCGCCGAGGAACCAATCATCAAGGGCCAGTGCCTCGACTGGGCCAGCAACCTCGTCGGCAGCTGCCTCGACTTCTTCACGACCGCGTTGATTGTGCAAGGGGCATTCTCGTTCGACGCTCAACAGATCCCGGCGATGCGAGCCCAACTCGAGGAACGGCTCGGCCAGCTCGACGAGGCCGAGCGCGGGAATCTGGCTCCCGGCGTTGACCGAGGTTGAACCATCACTGACTGTCGACGACCCCGACCCTGCTGACGGTGGCCGGATCGCTGAACTGTCTCGCTCCGCGTTGCGCTACGGCGAGCGGGTCATGGCGCTCCCGGAACCTAGGCTTGCGGGGCGGATCTATGACTTTGGCCGTCGGCCGCTGACGGACCGCCTCCGTCGTCAGTTCCCAGACGCTGCCGCCATGTCAGCCTTTGTCGAGTCCTCGTGCGGACCAGCCCTCCGGCGGGATTGGCACGAGCTCCCCGGCACGCCGCATTGGCGACGTTGGGCGGTGGTAGGCGCATCGAGCCGGATCGAGGGCAAGCTCTACGTCAGTGTCGCTCCGGAAGCGCTGCCCGAAGCGGTCGCCACGATTGCGGCGCTGGCCCGGGCGCCGAGCATCGCCGCCTTCAAGGTCGCCGCCGGTGCGGCCGGCATCTGCCGCCCGGACCGACTCGTCGTCTACGTCTCGGCGTTCGAGGATCTCCCGAACCTCGGTACCCTCCTCCGCGGGCGGCTTGCAGGGTGTCCGGCAGACGGCGTTCCATTCACCGCCGCGCTGACGCCGGACGGCATGCTGTCGTGGGCGGTCGACCGTCCGTCGGGCGCAAGTTGGCGACAGTGGCTGGCTGGTCGATTGGCCCAGCATCTGCATGCCGCCGCCGATGCGGGGGTTCCTGGTCCCGGACGTTTCGCCCTCGACCGCCTCGGGCTCGATGGTGTCGACACAGTGCGCTGGACGCCGGTGATGGTCTGATGGGCTATCTCGACCTTTACGTGCTTCCTGCAGACGCCCTCATCAGGCCCTTGTCCGGGTTGGTGGCGGCTTACCGAGAGAAGATCGAGGCCGGGGCGGACGACTACTCCGTGACGCGGCCCAGGTCACGGCTTCCATCGACCGTCGTCGACGCACGGACCGCAGCTTTGTTGGAGCGGTTCCGGCAACCCAAGACGATCGTCGACGCGGTGCTCGAGCTCAGCGTGGAGGAGGGCCTCGACCCGCGCGCGATCCTCGATGACGCCGCGCAGATGGTTCGGCGCTTCGCCGACGAGGGCGTACTGGCTCCGGCGGGCAGCCCGCTCGCCGCGCCGATCGTCGCCGAGCTGGCCCCCGGGGACCGGCTCGGCCAGGCCGAGGTGCTCGAGCCGGTCCAAGTCCTCGTCGATGTCGAGGTACACCGCGGCCGGGCGGCCGATGGCACCCCAGTCGCGGTCAAGCTGGCCCGTCGGGCGGCCGACGCCAGCGCCCTCGCGGCCCTTGCGCATGAGGCCCGCGTCCTCGACCGGCTCGGGGGAGACGTCGCACCCGAACTGATCGCGTCCGGCGACCTGGATGGTCGCCCGTGGATCGCTACCCGGTGGTGCGAAGGCGTCGACGCAGCGACCGCCGCAGCGGCCCTGCGTGGAACCGATGCCGAGACAGCGCCGGCTGCCTTGCTCCGCCTCGCTGAGGCGGTCCTGGACGCCTATTGCCGACTCCATGCCCACGGCGTCGTACATGGTGACGTGCACCCCCGCAACCTCGTCATCGACGGCGGCGGCAGCGTCACCGTGCTCGACTTCGGGAGCTCCGTGCTCGATGGCGTCCGCGCGGATGACCACGCGGATCGCCGTCCAGGAGTCGATATCTATGCGGAGCCGGAGGTCGCCGCTGCGGCGCTGACAGGCGCGCCGTTGCCCCCACCGACTGCCGCCGGCGAGCAGTTCTCGTTGGGCGTTCTGGTGTTCGTACTCCTGGCGGGGGACCATCCTTACGGCTTCACGGCTGACCCTCGCGAGTTGCTCGGCCGCATACTGAATCGGCCGCGGTCCTTCGACGATCGGCTGTCTGGCCTGGCGGGGGTCGAGCGCGTTATCGGCCGTGCGCTGCAGCCGCGTCCGGGAGATCGTCACGCGTCCACAGCCGCTCTGCTCGACGCTTTCAGAGCGGCCGTCGCAGCACGTGCCGGTGCTCGTCCAGCGGGCGGGATGAGGGCCCGACCGACTGCTTCGGATCGCCTGATGGCGGCTGTCCTCGACCGCTTGGTGCCGAAGGATGCGCGATTCGATCTGCCTTCGTCTGTTGATCCCACGGTGATGCATGGCCTGGCGGGGCGGGCCTGGGCGATGTTGCGGTACGCCGAGTCACGCGGCGATCCTGAGTTGCTGGCCGTGGCGGACGTGTGGGCGACCGAGGCGGCGGCCGCCAACATCCGGGGCCAGGCTTCCTTGCTGCACGGAGCTGCCGGTGTGCACGCCGTACGTCTCGCCGTGGCGCGGGCGCGTGCCGATGAGGAGGAGCGGGCGGCGGCGACAGCTGCGTTCGTCGCCGCGGCATCCGAGCCCTCGGAGGGCGCGGACGTCACGCACGGACGTGCAGGGCTCCTGCTGGGCTGCTGCGCCGTGCTCCAGGACGCCGCGCCTGGAGAACGCCGGCTGCTGGCCGGGCTCGGAGCCCGGCTTGCCGACGGCCTTGAGGAAGATAGCGATGCGGTCCCGTACGGCGTTGCGCACGGGGCCGCGGGCCGGCTGCTCGCGCTTCTCCGGTGGGCGGAGGCGACGGGAGCTTCGCCGCGCGAAAGTGTGGCGGAGCGCCTCGACACCTTGGCCGGTGCCTTCGCCGGCGCGGGGCGCCGTCGGCAGTGGGCGTTGACGGGCGACGGCCGGAGTGCCGGTCACTCACTCGTCGCCAGTTGGTGCAACGGCGCTGCCGGACTCGTGCACCTCTGGCTCGCGGCGCACCGGGTGTTCGGCGACGACCGATGGGTCCGTCTCGCCGAGCAGGCAGGTACGACGGTCGAACACGGCCCCGACCTGATGTCCGGCGACCTCTGCTGCGGTCTCGGCGGTCAGGCCTACGCGCTGCTCGCCCTGTACCGGGCCGGCGGCGAGGCGCGATGGCTGGAGTCCAGCCGCCGGATCGCCGAAGGTGCGGCGCAGGTGATCTCCCGGGTACGCCCGGATGTCCGCGACAGCCTCTACGCCGGCGAACCCGGCGTCGCCACCCTGGCAGCGGATCTGGCCCACCCGGCCGACGCCCGGATGCCACTGGTCGACCCCTGACGATGGGCGCGTCCGGCCGGAGCTCGAGCTGGGGGCGACGAGCACCTTCTCAGGAAATGTGACCTGGGTCATACTTGACTAGACCTGACGTTCACGCTCATTCGGGAGGGGAAGTCATGGAGCGGCGTGGATCTGAAGTTCTGATGGAGCAATATCGGTCAGGGGGCTTCGTGCTCGACGACGGCATGATCGAGGAACTGGCTGTGGTCCTCGACGAGTTCGAGCTCCGTCACGTATTCATCAAAGGTCTTCCCAAGCCGGACTACCTGCACATCACCGTCGATGCCGACGACATCGATCGCTGCGGGACCATCGTCAAGGGGATCGCCGGGATCCTCGGCAAGCGAGGCGCGACGGGAATTCCGGGCGTGGTGAAGGTCTTTCCGAAGGGGATCCCCTGGCCGGAGGCCTTCAGCGTTCAAGTGGACATCGGCAAGCGCTGACTCCGGATCGTCATGGGTCTCACTGGGGCAAGTGCGATCCTCCAGATTCACCCTTCACGGCGGTGCAACCTTCGGTGCCGTCATTGTTACTCGTCGTCCGGGCCCTGGATCGCGGACACGACCGACCTGGAGGTTCTGCGACGCACCGTCGCCGACGCCCGTGGTCTCGGGTACGACGTGCTTGCCGTCTCCGGTGGCGAACCGCTTCTCTTCCGGGAGCTGTTGCCATTGCTGAGGCATGCACACGAACTGGGCATGCGCACGGCCGTGACGACCAACGGGCTGCTGCTCACTGAGAGGCGGCTGTCCGAGCTCGTGGGCCTCGTCGACGTCCTTGCCATCTCGCTCGACGGCCGCCCCGAGACGCACAACTGGATGCGGGATGATCGACGAGCGTTCGGTCAGATGTCTTCACGCCTGCCTGCAGTACGTGACTCGGGCATCGCGTTCGCGTTCATCACGACCCTCACGTTGCACAATGTCCACGAGCTCGAGTTCGTGTTTCAGTTGGCAGCTGAGTATGGCGCTGCCCTCGTGCAGGTCCACCCGCTCGAACCCGACGGCGCCGGCGCCGCGCTCCGGACCTCCGTGCCGGACTCGACCGAGCTCGGCTTCGCGTTCTTCGAGACCACGCGACTGAGCGTCGTGCACGACATCCCCGTCCAGATCGATCTCGTCACGCAGAAGGACCTGCGGTCCGCCCCCGACCGGTTCCTTGTCGCCCCGCGAGATCCGCGCGCCTCGCTGGCGAGCTGGCTGACTCCATTGGTCCTCGAGACCGATGGAACTGTGGTCCCGCTGTCATACGGTTTCGGTCGCGACTACGCGCTCGGAAACGTGCAGGATGCCCCACTGGCCGCCCTCGCCGAGCGATGGGACTCCGAACCATTGCAGCGCCAAGCGCGCGCTTTGTACGACGAGCTCGTCCGCGACGACGTCAAGTTCACCAATTGGTACGAGCGAATGACGCGTCGGTCGACAGTGAGGGCGACGGCCACCTGGCGTTGAGCAGGGGAGGGGCGGGCGACGAGGAGGAAGCCGCCGCGGGTGATTCCGTCGTGCTGGGTGCGGACGCCCTGGAGATACCCGGCCCGCTGCCCGGCACGGGCTTGTTGCCCGCGGCCCCAGAGCGCGACTTCGGTGACGGCCAGGCCTACGAGGGGTTAGGAGGGAGCGGGCGCTAAGAACTCGTCAAGATGCACCGGCTTGGCGTCAAGACGGCGTCAAGATCGAGCGGTTGAGTGGTCAGGCAACGCTTGGCTGGTGGTGTGAAGGTGCTGGAGCTGCCGAAACGATTCCTGGTCGGACGACCGCTGCGGAGCGAGCGGCTGCGCGACACGTTGTTGCCGAAGAAGCTCGCGCTGCCGGTGTTCTGCAGCGACCCGCTGTCCTCGAACGCCTACGCGACCGAGGAGATCCTGCTCATGCTGAGCCTCGGCGGGCTGTCGTTGCTGCATCTGACACCCTGGCTCGCCGCAGTAGTCATCGCGTTGCTGGTCGTGGTCGTCGCGTCGTACCGGCAGACGTGTTACGCCTACCCGAACGGCGGAGGTGCCTACGCGGTCAGCCGGGCAAATCTCGGACGTAACGCTTCGCTGGTCGCGGCCAGCGCGCTGCTGGTGGACTACGTGCTGACAGTCGCCGTCTCGGTGGCGGCCGGCGTGCAGAACATCGTTTCCGCGATTCCAGGGCTCGGGCCGCATGCCGTGCTGGTGTCGATCGGCATGATCGCGCTGCTGGCGGTGATGAACCTGCGCGGCGTGAAGGAGTCCGGCACGGCGTTCGCGATTCCGACGTACGGCTTCATCGCGGTGGTGCTGACGATGATCGCGGTCGGACTGGTCAAGATCCTCGCCGGTGATACACCGCGCGCGGAATCCGCGCCGTACGGCATCACTCAGGCGACGCATGCCACCGGCCTCGTCGCGTTGCTGATCGGGATGCGGGCGTTCGCCTCCGGGTGTACGGCGCTGACCGGCGTCGAGGCCGTGAGCAACGGTGTGCCGAACTTCAAACCGCCGAAGAGCAAGAACGCGGCCGGCACGCTCGCGATCATGGGGTCGATCACGATCGCGATGTTCGCCGGCATCACCGCGTTGGCGATGGTCGCGCACGTGCATGTCGCCGATCCGGCCCGGCTGACCGGTACGCCGGAGGGGTACGAGCAGCGCACCGTCATCGCGCAGGTGGCGGGCTCGGTGTTCGGCGGGTACCACTCGATCGGGTTCTTCGCCGTGCAGGCGTTCACCGCGGCGATCCTGATCCTGGCCGCGAACACGGCATTCAACGGTTTCCCGATCCTCGCGTCGCTGCTCGGACACGACGGCTTCCTGCCTCGGCAGTTCTCCCGGCGCGGGGACCGGCTGGTGTTCAGCAACGGCATCGTGATCCTGTCCGCGCTGGCCTGCTTGCTGATCTGGCTGTTCGACGCGAGTACGACCCGGCTGATCCAGCTGTACATCATCGGGGTGTTCGTCTCGTTCACACTCAGCCAAGCAGGCATGGTGGTGCACTGGACGCGCCTGTTGCGCGGTGACATCCTGTCACCGGTCCGCGCGCACCTGTTGCGTTCCAGGGCGATCAACGCGCTGGGTGCGGTCTTCACGGCAGTAGTGCTGGTTGTCGTGCTGATCACGAAGTTCACACATGGTGCGTGGATCGTGGTCCTGGCGATGCCCGGTCTGTTCCTCTTGATGAAGGGGATCCGGAAGCATTACGACCGAGTGGAGGCCGAGCTGCTCCCGACGCCCGGAGGTACGACGCTGCCGCCGAGGGTCTTCGCGATCGTCCTGGTGTCGAAACTGCACACCCCGACGCTGCGCGCGCTGGCGTACGCTCGGGCGACCCGCCCGACCACGCTGACGGCAGTGACCGTCAGTACAGACCTGGACGCGTCGGACGCGTTGCTGTGGGACTGGACGGAGCGGGACATCCCGGTGCCGTTGAAGGTGCTCCATTCGCCGTACCGTGACGTGACCGGCCCGGTGCTGGACTACGTGAAGGATGTCCGCCGAACGAGCCCTCGTGATCTCGTCGCGGTGTTCATCCCCGAGTACGTCGTGGGGCACTGGTGGGAGGCATTGCTGCACAACCAGAGCGCGCTGCGGCTGAAGGCGCGGCTGCTGTTCCAGCCGGGGGTCATGGTCATCAACGTCCCATGGCAGCTGGGGTCGGCGGCGGTGCTCGAGTCCCGACGGATGGAACCGGACTCCGAGCGCGCCCGGGCCGAGCGCGTCTGAGCCTGCTTCGAGGCAGGACGGCGCTGTGTCAGAGTTGAGCCGTGGTGGAGAACGACGAGCCCACGGCTGCGCGTCCAGAGCGACGGGTCGCTCGGCGCTCCGGTCTCAGAAGACGCCTCTGGGCAGGACTCGCCCTGCTGGTGGCCGGCCTTCCGGCGCTGACTGTCGCACTGCTGCCTGTCCGCGACGGTCTGGCGCTGGAAAGCGTCCTCCTGCTGTACCTGCTCGCCGTGGTCCTGATCGCAGTGATCGGCGGGCTCCTGCCAGGTGTCACGGCGGCCTTCGCGGCCGTGTTGCTGGCGAACTTCTTCTTCACCACGCCGTACCACACGTTGGTCGTGGACCAGCGTGACAGCATCATCGCGTTGTTCGTGTTCGTCCTGGTCGCGGTGACGGTCAGCGTGACGGTCGAGGTGGCGACCCGGTACCGGATCGCGGCAGTGCGGAGCCGGAGCGAGGCCGAGGTGCTGTCCCGGTTGACGACCGAACCAGTGACGGACGATTCGCTGACGGCGGTCCTGGAGGAGGTGCGGGACTCGTTCGGCATGGAGTCGGTCGCGCTGCTCGAACGCCGAGGCGATGTCGACCACGTGGCGGCGTACGTCGGCCGTCCCTTCCACGGCCGACCCGTGATCGCGGTGCCTGCCCGGGACGGCCTCAGACTGGTTGCCGAAGGCCCTGAATTGTTCGCCGAGGACCGCAAGTTGCTGACCCGGCTCGCAGCGGCGGCGGCGCGGGCCTGGGAAGGGCAGCAGCTGGCCGGTGAGGCAGCCCAAGCGCGACAGCTCGCCGAGATCGACCGAGTGCGCGCCGCGCTGCTCGCCGCGGTCGGCCACGACCTCAGAACCCCGCTGTCCGGCATCAAGGCAGCTGTGTCCAGCCTCCGCCAGCAAGACGTGCAATGGAGCCCCGCCGAGCACGAGGAGTTGCTCGCGACAATCGAAGAGTCCGCCGATCGCCTCGACGACCTGATCGCCAACCTGCTGGCGATGAGCCGGTTGCAGGCCGGCGCGCTGTCGGTCGACAACCGCGCGGTCGTCCTGCAGGAGGTTGTGGCGCGTGCGCTGGTGGGTGTTCCGGCGGACGCCGTCGTGCTCGACGTACCGGACGACCTTCCGCTCGCGCTCGCCGATCCGGGTCTGCTCGAGCGGGTGATCGCCAATCTTGTCGACAACGCCCGCCGCTTCTCGCCGAGTGGGGTGCCGGTTCGGATCACGGCATGGGCAGACGGATCCGCGCATCTCAGTATCGCCGACTCCGGGCCTGGTGTCCCGGACGCGGACCGGGAGCGCATGTTCACGCCGTTTCAGCGGCTCGGCGACCAGCGGTCCGACACCGGTGTCGGTCTCGGGCTGGCGATCGCCCGCGGCTTCAGTGAGGCGATCGGGGGATCGCTCACGCCCTCCTCGACCCCAGGTGGAGGGCTGACCATGACCGTCCGCCTGCCGTTGATGGACGGTTGATGCCATGAGCAAGGTTCTGATCGTCGACGACGACCGGCAGCTGCTGCGTGCGCTGGCCATCAACCTGCGCGCGCGTCAGTACGACGTCGAAACCGCCGCCGACGGCACCTCGGCGCTGGAAGCCGCGAGCCGACGGCCGCCCGACCTGGTGATCCTCGACCTCGGCCTGCCCGACATGAACGGTGTCGACGTCGTCTACGGACTCCGCGGCTGGTGCTCGGCCCCGATCATCATCCTGTCCGCGCGCGAGGCCCAGGCAGACAAGGTCGAGGCCCTCGACGCCGGGGCGGACGACTACGTCATCAAGCCGTTCGGCATGGACGAGCTGCTCGCCAGGGTCCGCGCCGCACTCCGCCGTACGGCGCCCACCACCGGCGGAATCGCGACCGTGCAGACCGCCGGCTTCACCATCGACCTCGCCGCGAAGCAAGTCACGACTTCCGACGGACCGGTCCGGCTGACACCGACCGAGTGGAGCCTGCTCGAGGTCCTCGTCCGCAACACCGGGAAGCTGGTCAGCCAGCGGCAACTGTTGCAGGAAGTCTGGGGCCCGACCTACGAGGCCGAGACCAACTACCTCCGCGTGTACATGGCCCAACTCCGCCGCAAACTCGAACTCGATCCCTCCCGCCCCACGCACCTCATCACCGAACCAGGTATCGGCTACCGCTTCCAGCCCTGACTTGTCACCGCCTCCAACCATCTCGTGGCGGGCAGAGCAGCTACGGCCCGACGTCGTGGTCGCTGTCGTCAGGGGCTTCAGGGAGTCCTGCGGCGGCTGCCTGTGTAGCTGCCCGGCGGGCCACGATCAGGTGCGTCAGGGTGGCGAGCAGGCACAGCCAGGTGAGTGCGATCGTCCAGCCGGCCAGGACATCGGTCGCCCAGTGGTACCCGAGGTACACCCGGCTGAGCCCCATGGCGATACTCAGCAGAACAGCACCAGCTGCGCCGGCGATCTTCAGCGCTCGCGACGCGCTCGAATACCAGAGCAGTCCGGCCAGCAGCAGGAAGAAGGTGCTGCCGCTGAGAGTGTGGCCGGACGGGAACGAGAAGCCGTTGGTGACCGTGCCCAGCACGACGCTCGAGTCCGGTCGATGCCGTCCGATCAGGAGCTTGAGGACGGAGGTGAGGATCGCCGCGCCGACCATGCCGACGACCAGGACGACGGCCTCGAACCAGCGTTTGGTCACGATCCGGAACACGGCAGCGACGATCACGGTGATCATGGCAAGGACCGGTACCTGGCCCAAGAAGGTGACTGCCTGCGCGAGCCTGCTCAGGCCCGCGGTGCGGTGCACGATGAATGCCTGAGTCAACTGCGGGTCGAAGGCTGCGAGCCCGTCGCCTTCGATCACGGCGTCGGCCTGCACGACGAACCCGATTGTCCCCAAGGCGGCTGCCAGCAGACCGAATAGCGTGCATCGTGACAGTGGACTCACAGCCTTCGGGTCGTCGGAACGTGACCGGACATCAGGTTTCGAGGATCAGCCGCCGTCGGGATCGATGCGGTATCCCATGCCGCGGACCGTCTGGATCGCAGTGCGATTGAACGGTGCGTCCAGTTTGAGCCGCAGGTACCGGATGTAGACCTCGACGACGTTGGGGTCGCCGTCGAAGGCCGGGTCCCAGACATTCTCCAGGATCTCGGTCTTGCTGACCGTCTCGCCGCGGTGGCGCATCAGGAACGCGAGCAGCCCGTATTCGCGGCGGGTCAGGACGATCTCCTGCCCGGCCCGCTCCACCCGCCGCCGGACCGGATCCAGGACCAGGTCGCCGGCCCGCATGACCACTGGCCGCTCCGGTGCCCCGCGGCGGATCAGGGCGCGCAGGCGGGCGATCAGCACGATGAAGCTGAACGGTTTCGTGAGGTAGTCGTCGGCCCCGAGGTCGAAGGCGTCCGTCTGGTCGTAGTCGCCGTCCTTCGCGGTCAGCATCAGCACCGGGGCCCAGACACCACGTTCGCGAATCTGCTCGAGCACCTTGTAGCCGTTCAGTTTCGGCAACATGATGTCGAGCACGATCACGTCGTACGGATGTTCGGTCGCCGCCCAGACGCCGTCCTCGCCGTTGTGGACGACCTCGACCACGAACCCGTCCTCGGTCAGGCCGTGCCGGATCGTCTCTGCCAGGGGGACCTCGTCCTCGACCACCAGAACCCGCATCTTCCCAGTGTCCTGCCGGTTTGCTGAGAGCAAGCTGAGTCACTGCGCCGGTAGCGGCAACGTGACTGTTGCGACGGTGCCCCGTGAGGCGCCCGGAGTCAAGGTGACGGTTCCGTGATGTGCTTTGACGATCTCCTGGACGATGGACAGACCGAGTCCTGAGCCGCCGCTCGCCCGTGCGCGACTGGTGTCCAGGCGGACGAATCGCTCGAAAACGCGCAGGCGGTCGTTCTCGGGGATCCCGTCGCCATCGTCTTCGACCGTGAGGACCGCCTGACCGTCGCGCTCGGCCGTGCTCAGGCGCACCGTGCTGTGTGCCGCGGTCGCGGCGTTCTCGACCAGATTGCGGAGCAGCTGACTCAGCCGGAGCGGGTCACCGAGCACCCTGACAGGTTTCACATCGCCGATCACGGTGAGCAGGCCGGACTCCCGTAGCCGCAGGATCTCCGCGTCGACCAGGTCGTCCAGATCGACTTCGGTGCGGTGCAGGGGCAGCGCGGCATCGTCGGCCTTGGCGAGCAGCAGCAGATTCTCGACCAGTCGGCGCATCCGCTCGGCCTCGCCCTGCATCAACCGATGCAACTCCTGCCAGCTCTGACCGCGGGCCGACGGCTCGATGACGTCCAGGCCGGCGGACACCGTCGCGAGCGGCGACCTGAGTTCGTGGCTCGCATCGGCGACGAACGCGCGCTGGGTCGCCTGGCCGGCCTGCAGACGATCGAGCATTTCGTTCATGGTTGCGGCGAGCCTCGCGATCTCGTCCTCGGTCTGCGGCACCGGAACGCGCTCGGTCAGGTCGCTGGACTCGATGCCCTGCACGCGGGTCCGGATCCGCTCGACGGGCTTCAGCGCCTGGCCGGTGAGCATCCAGCTCGCCGCGCCGACGACGACCAGCAGCGCGGGAACGCCGATCGCGAGGTACTGCGCGACAGTGGTGACGGTCGAGCGCTCAGTTGCGATCGATGAGGCGACCACGACGGTGTAGTTCCGCCCGCCGTACTCGACACCACGTGCGACGATCAGGTAGTCGTGGTCGTCGTCCAGCAACGGCATGTCGCCGACCTCCGCACGCAGTACCGCGTCGGGTTCGGGACGCAGGTGGGTCAGCGGAGCTGATTCTGCCCGTGGAGACGACGCCGCGACGACCCGAGCAGAGCTGTCGAGCACCTGCACGATCTGGCTCGCTCTGGTCGACTGAACGAGATCGTCGTTCAGCTTGGCCACGCCTTCCTCGTCGATCTGACCGGCGACATCGTCGGCTCGCACGTCCGCCGCGTCGGAGACGGTCGTGATGAGCGCCCGCTGCAGCAGAAGCAGCAGCAAGACAGCGCCCAAGGCCATCGCACCCGCGACGACGACAATCGCGGCTGCGGCGGACCTGCTCCGAACGCTGGCACGGCTCAGCCGTGAGATCGTGCTACGCAGCGCCGACAACTGAACCTCTCCATCCTCTGCTCGTTCACACCTCCGCCCCCATCGTCGCAGGCCGATTCCTGGCAGCGTGGATGCTCGAACCGAATCAGCGTGACGCTTCCCAGCTGAGTGGCACCTGAGGACCCGCGTCGGTCCAGGCCGTCCGGGAGGTCATCGAAGGGATGCGAACAAGTCGTCCAGCGGACGACCGGGCGTGCGGCCGTGCTCGACGTACCACTCCCGGCCCAGCAACGACCGGAACAGCCACCGGGGCAGTTTGAGCAGCAGAGCCAGCGTGCGCGCGCCGTCGTCGGAACTCGCCTGACTGGCATGTGCCTCGAACGAGGCTCGCTTCTGAGGTGTGAAAGGCCGCACATCGACTCGATGGGTGATCGCCGCGCTGGGGGAGTAGGCCTGCTCGTAGGCCGCGGCGGAGACCGCCGGTAGTACGCCGGGGATCGCCTCGACGATCCGCACCAGCCGACGGATCAGCCGGCGGTCGATGGTTGCCTCCAGCACCAAGGCGGTCCCGGCCCGGTCGGCGGCATAGGTGCCGACGGTGTGCACCTGCCGGTGATCCGGATGCCCGTACCCGCCGGCCGGGTCGTAGATCGTCAGCGCATCGGCCTGCTCCTCCCGCAGCAGATCGATGAGTGGTCTCGCCGCATCCTCGACCGGGAGCGCGCTGAACCCTTCGCCGCTGAACGGCTCCGACGACCCAGAATCCTTGAACCCGAATCGCACCACCCGCGCACAGCCGAGAGCGGCGGCAGATCGTTCCAGCTCGTCGCGCCGGAACGCCGCCAGTCCGGGCCCGGAACGGTACGGCGAAGCGGCCGCCCCCGCCTCGCCGTCCGTGGCGACCGCGAGTACGACGCGGTGCCCCTCGGCGGCGAGGCGAGCGAGCGACCCGCCCATCAGCAAGGCCTCGTCGTCCGGGTGCGCGTGGAACGCCACCAAGGTGAAAGTCCTCGCCATCCTGACAGCATGACACGCCCTGCCGGACCGCTCTAGTTGCTCTCAGCACCCTCTCAGCGTCCGGACGACACGCTTGATTCGATGAGTGAGAACGAAGAGCGGCCGGCCGTATCGGCCATTGTCCGCGGACGACGACGGCGGCTGGTGACCTCCGTCCTGAGTGCATTGATCACCGCTGCACTGGTGGTCCTGCTTCCCCGTGCGGTTGGCGCCACCTGGACTCAGGTCGGAACCGTCCTCGGCCAGGTGTCCGCTGGATCGCTGGCGGTGCTGGCGGTCGTCTGGATCGCCGGACTGTGGGCGCACTCGTTCGTACTGGCCGCATCGCTCCCGGGACTGACGAAACGGCGAGGCCTGACGTTGAACCTGACCGGAAGTGCCGTGGCGAACGTACTGCCGCTCGGCGGTGCAGCAGGCACGGCGCTGAACTTCGCGATGGTCCGTCGCTGGGGATTCAGCCCAGGCGCGTTCGGCGCCTCTCTCGCTGTGACGACGTTACTCAACGTCGCCTCGAAGCTCGGCGTCGTCGCGCTCGCTCTCGGCCTGATCCCGATCCTGCACAGCGGTCATGCGTTCGGGTCGGCGAGTCTGCTGCTCCTGCCGGTGCCGGCCGCGGTCGTCGCGAGCCTCTGGATCCTTGTCGACGAACGGGCGGCCGTGGCAGTCGGCAGTCTGCTCGACAAGGTGGCCCGCGTGTTCCGGCGCACAGATTTCAAGGACCGGCTGCCCGACTTGCGGCGCCGGATCCTCCAGGTGATGCGCGCCGGGTGGCAGCCGATGACGGTCGGGATGGTCGCGTACGTCGCCCTGCAGCTCGCCCTGCTCTGGCTCTGCTTCGCCGTGCTTCACGTTCCACTGGGCCTTCCCGTCCTCTTCACTGCGCTGGCTGTGGAACGACTGTTGACGTTGGTGCCGATCACACCGGGAAGCGCCGGTGTCGTCGAGGTCGGGACGACGGCCGCTCTGGTCGCGCTCGGCGGTGATCCTGCCGGAGTCGCCGCCGGATTGCTGTTGTTCCGCGGGTTCACGTACCTGATGGAGATCCCGGTCGGCGGCGTGCTGCTGGCCGCGTGGTCATGGCTTCAGTCCCGCGCCAGCCCAGCGGCGCTCGAGGAGCCGGCCGGATGAGGATCGCGCTGGTCAGCGACTGCTACCTTCCCCGGCTCGGCGGTATCGAGCTCCAGGTCCACGATCTTGCCGTCCACCTGATACGCGCCGGTCACCAGGTCACGGTTTTCACAACCGCTGAAGGACCGGTGGCCGGGGGAGACGTTCCCGTTGTGCGCCTGCCTGCGGTTGCCGGAGTACCCCTCAGGTCAGCTGTCGACCGTCTGCGTGCCGCATTGCGACATTTCGATGTCGTGCACTGCCACTCCTCCTTGGTGTCTCCGCTTGCCTGGTGCGCCGCGCGACTGGCCGACAGTCCGCTCCTGACGCTGCATTCACTACCCAGCTCGTCGACGCCGTGGCCGGTTGCGCGGATTGACCGGTACGTCGGCGACGCGCAGTGGACTGCCGTCAGCGAGGTAGTGGCGCGCGTCCTGGAGAGGCTTCTGCCGCGTCGGCAGGTCGGCGTGCTGCACAACGGCGTCGATCCGGCACTGTGGCGTCAAGCCCGGCGTACGGACCATCCGCTGACCCTCGTGAGTACGATGCGGCTGGCCAGGCGGAAGCGCCCGATGGCCGTACTGTCGATTCTGCAGCAGATCCGCGCGAGCGTACCGGCCGCCATCGATCTTCGAGCGATCGTTGTCGGAGACGGACCGCAGGCCGGGGCGGTCGCCAGGGCGGTGCAACGTCGGGGTCTTGGCGACTGGGTCGACCTACCGGGACGCTTGACCCGCTTCGAGATCCAGCAGTTGTACGCGTCTGCGGATGTCTATCTGGCACCCGCGGAGCTAGAGTCCTTCGGCGTCGCCGCGCTCGAAGCCCGCTGCGCGGGCCTGCCTGTCATCGCAATGGCTTCGGGCGGCGTCGGAGAGTTCGTCCGACCGGACATCGAGGGATACCTGGTGCGCACCGACTCCGAGATGGCGGCGGCCGCGGCAGCCTTGCTGTGCGACGGAGCGACACTGTCGCGCATCCAGGCATTCAATCGGCACACCGAGCCCGGGATGTCCTGGAAGCACGTGGTCGCCCAGCACCTGACGGCCTACTCGACTCAGCACGCTCTCAGTCAGCAGTACCTAGCGTCGAGATCATGATCCACGAAGCTCCCGGCCTGCAGTCGTTGTCCGGCTGGGGCCGGACGCTCCATCGAACGTGCCGGGTGCGGCGGCCCGAATTCGACGGGGCGGTCGTCGATGCGGTGCTGGCCGAACCGAGGATCACTGTGCGCGGGGCCGGCAGGAGCTACGGCGATGCGGCGCTCCCAGGTGACAGTACAAGCGTCGTGCTCGACCTGACCGCGCTCGATCGGATCGGCTCGTTCGACCAGGGAAACGGCGTGATCGTCGTGGAAGCCGGCACCCTCCTGAAGGATCTCATCGACCAGACGCTCTGGCTCGGCTGGAACCTTCCGGTGGTACCGGGCAGTGAGTACATCACGGTCGGGGGAGCGATCGCCGGCGACGTCCATGGCAAGAATCACCCAGGTGCGGGATCCTTCGGCCAGCATGTGCTGTGGATGGCGTTGCTGCGGTCCGACGGGACCATGGCTCAGCTGTCACCGAGTCAGGATCCGGACGCGTTCTGGGCGACGATCGGCGGCATGGGGCTGACCGGCGTCATTCTCCGGGCGGCGCTCCAGCTCCAGCGGGTGGACACCGGGTGGATGATCAGGAACCGCTGCCGGACGTACTCGCTGGATCAGACCATCGAGGCGATGCGAGCGGCAGCCGAGCGACAGGAGCTCGAACCAGGGCGGCATGCGATCGCGTGGCTGGACGCACACGTGCGCGGCGCGCGTCTGGGACGCGGGATCGTGGACGAGTACTACAGCGCGTCGACACTCGACCTGCCTGGTGTGGTCGCGCCGTTTCCAGAGCCCCGAGTGGCGGGCACCGGCCACCGAAGGTCGTTGCCCGGAACCGGTGTGGTCTCGAACGCGACCATCGCGGCAGCCTCGGCGGCACGATGGCATCTCAGCCGGTCCGGCAACTCGCAACTCGTCGCGCTGCGCGCTGCGTTGTGTCCGCTCGATCGCGCGAACGGGTGGCCGGCGGCGTTCGGACGCCGGGGGATGATCCAGTACCAGTTCGCCGTTCCGCCGGACCAGGCCGGGACGCTGCACGACGTGCTCGCGTTCTTCAGTACTCGGGGCATGACGCCCGCGCTGGTGACGCTGAAGAATCTCGGGTTCGGCGACGCAGGCCCGCTGTCGTTCCCGATCCCGGGCTGGACGCTCGCTCTGGACCTTCCCGCGCGTTGGCTGACTGACCACGACACGCTGCGGCCGGTCGACAAACTGGTAGCCGGCGCCGGAGGGCGTATCTACCTGTCGAAGGACGCGATCACGACTCCGGAGCTGATACCCATGATGTATCCCCGGCTGGCGGACTGGCGCCGCACCCGGCAGCGCCTGGATCCGGCAGGACGATGGACGTCCGGCCTCGCCGAGCGGCTCGGTCTGCTGACATGACCGGATCGGTACTTCTGGTCGGCGGATCGTCCGAGATCGGGATGGCTGTGCTCCTCCGGCTGCTCGGATCGGCACCGCGTCGGGTCATCCTTGCCGGCCGTCCGAGCGGGGAACTCAAGTGCAACGCCGAGAAGCTCCGCGATGCCGGGTACACCGTGTCGACAACGGAGTACGACGCGGCTCTCGACGTCGCCGAACTCGACGGGATGCTCGAGCATGCCTGCGCAGGCCATCCACTCGAGCTCGCAATCGTCGCGGTGGGGTCGATGTCGGCGAAGTCGTTCGCACAAGGCTTGGTTGTCAACGGCCTGGCCGTCGCGCTTCTGCTGCGTGCGTTGATGCAGCGGAGACCACAGCAGATCGTGCTCTTGTCCTCAGCTGCTGCGGTTCGGCCGCGGCAATCGATCGCCGAGTACTCGCTGGGCAAACAGTTGGCGGACTCGACCGCGCTGCTGCTCGCGCGACAGGCGGCGGACACCGGCGTACGGATTCTGGTTGTCCGCCCGGGATTCGTCCGGACGCGGATGACGGCCGACCTTGCCGAGCCGCCCCTCGCTACTGATCCCGATCGTGTCGCCAGGCGAGTCGCGGCTGCCGTCGACAGCCACAAGACAGTCATCTGGGTGCCGCGAGTCATGGGCCCCGTCGTACGTGTCCTCGGCATCCTTCCGCGCCGGGTGCTCCCGCCTTCCTGGCGATGAGGCTTCTCCGCGTCCTCTCAGGTCGATCTCGATCTACTGGTGTCATGAAGCAGAACGCCCACGAACGCAAGCGGCGTCGGGTGCGGAAGCGGTGGATCGCCGTCGCCCTCTGCCTGCTCCTGGTTGTTCCCGCCGTGTCCTACGTGCGGGCGCTGCTGTATCCCGGGAACGCGAGTTTCACGGTCCGGACCGTGGAGTGGTTTCGCGATCACGGCGGCGGATTCGTGATCGACACGGTCGAGACCTGGAAGTACTCCCACCAGCAACCGCCGGCGACCGGCGCGCCGGCTGACACGACAGCCCCCGAGCCGGGCGGTGCGCCGAGAGCGGGTCAGGCCAGGGTTCGTCCAAGTGCAACTGAACTGCCGACTGTTCAACTGCTGCCTGGCGTGACTGTGCTGGACCACGAGGGCAAGTGGTCGGTCGCACGGCAGTCCAGGTCAGGCCTACCGCTGGTCTGGACGACCTGGTTCCGGCCTGACCCGGTCCACCTGCCCGTTTCTGTCGCCGCGGCGTTGCTGCCGCGCGGCAGCTACCGGCTGCACCTGATGCCGGGGACCCGGGAGCCGATCGTCGGGATGGCGTCCAAGGCCGGGTACTCGGTACCAACCGCAGACCTCCCGGCCCTCGTGGCGACGTTCAACGCCGGTTTCAAGATGAAGGACTCGCACGGTGGGTGGTGGACGAACCAGTCTCCGGCCGTCCCGCTGGTCGACGGACGGGCGTCCGTGGTGATCCTCCGCGACGGCTCGGCACGCATCGGTGTCTGGAACCGAACGGTCACGATGACCAAAGATGTCGTTGCGGTCCGCCAGAACCTCGATCCGGTGATCGTCGACGGCAAGGTCGTCGACGGGCTGACCGCGAACGCCAACGGGCGTTGGGGCACCGTCCGCAGTCAGTTCCAATACACCTGGCGGTCCGGTCTCGGAACAGATGCTCATGGCAACTTGATCTACGTCGCCGGCAACAAGCTGACGCTCGCGACGCTGGCCTCGGCGATGCACCAGGCGGGCATCGTCCAGGGCATGGAGCTCGACATCCATGCGGCGATGGTGAGCTTCGACATCGAGCAGCCCGGCCCGGCCGGAACGGTCACCGGACAACGGCTGCTGAACTCGATGAACTCCCCGGCCGATCGCTACCTGGTCGACGACCAGCGCGACTTCTTCTATGTGACCGCGAAATGACCAGCGTCCGGACACGTCTTCGGCCTGCAGCGCAGGGTGAAAGTAGGGTGCGGGCGCTGCTGCGGCTGAGCCGGCCGCAGCAGTGGCACAAGGCGGTCATGCTGTTTGCTGCACCGGCCGCTGCCGGGGCCTTGGAGTCCCCGGCCATCGTGGTGCGGGCTGCGATCGCCGCCGCCGGGTTCGTGCTGCTCGCGGTCGCCATTTACGCCTTCAACGACATCCGGGACGCATCCGACGACCGTCGGCATCCCCGCAAGCGCCTGCGGCCGGTCGCCTCCGGCGCGCTCAGCCCGGCGACGGCCGCAGTATTCGGTGTCAGCGCTGCGTTGCTGGGCCTCGCGGTCATGAGCGGCCTCGGTTGGCAGACATTCAGCATCGCCGGTGTATATCTCGCCACTCAAGCGCTGTACGTCGCCGGGCTGAAACACATCGCAGTCGTCGACCTGATCATTGTCGCGCTGGGTTTCGTACTGAGAGCGGCCGCGGGCGGCACGGCAACCGGACTGCCGGTGTCGAACTGGTTCCTTCTCGTCTCGTTGTTCGGGGCGATCTTCCTCGTCACCGGCAAGCGCAAGGCGGAGCACAGTACGTCCGGCAATGCGGTCAGCCGTCCGGTGCTGGCGGCGTACCCGAGTTCCTGGCTCGACCAGGTCATGGCAGTCGCGTTGCTCGGAACCGCGCTGTCGTACGGCATGTGGGCCTTTCAGAACCTCGGTCATGACGTCTACCGCGAGCTCTTGGCCATCTCGTTCGTGCCCTTCCTCACCGGCCTTCTCCGTTATGCCCTTCTGGTCTCCACCGGCCGTGGAGAGGAGCCTGAGCACGAGATCTTCCGCGACCGTGTCCTGCTCGTCGCCGGGCTGATCTGGGCGGCACTTCTCGGTGTCGGCCTGTACGCGGCGTAACTGGCGGACCAGCGCCGCGAGGACGCAGCCTTCGCGCTCGTCGCGTCATGTGAGTGTGTCAGCCGACCTAGTCTGATCCTGACAGTGGTGCAGTGGCATCGTGAAGGGACTGAGTGGCCATGTCTGAAGCCCGGCTCACGAAGGCCGACGTCCGTCGTTACCGTGCAATGCTTGCGGCCGAGCGGGACGCGGCTGCGCTCTACCAGGCGTTGGCGGCGGTCGAGAGTGGGACGCGGCGGGACGCGTTCACCGAGTTGGCCGCCATCGAGGAGCGGCATGCCTCGCATTGGGAGGCGAAGCTTCGCGAGGCGGGTGCCGAGGTGCCGGTGGCCGGCCGGCCCGGGCTGCGTACCCGCCTGCTGGGCTGGCTGTCGCGCCGGGTCGGTGCCGGGCCGCTGTTGCCGTACGTCGAGCGGATGGAGCGTGCCGATGCGAACAAGTACGACGCCGACCCGCAGGCCGCGGAGGGGATGGCCGCTGAGGAACGCCGCCATGGACGACGCATCGCGCGGATGCGCTCCGGCGGTGCGGGTACGCCGACAGAGCAGATCGCGCAGCGTGAGCGATGGCACCGTGGCGATCGGTCCGGCGGTCTGCGTGCTGCCGTGTTCGGCGTCAGCGACGGGTTGGTGTCCAACGCCGCTTTGGTGATGGGTTTCGCCGGCTCAGGGGCAGGGCGATCGACGGTGCTGCTGGCCGGCGTGGCCGGTCTGCTCGCCGGGGCGTTCTCGATGGCTGCGGGAGAGTACGTGTCGATGTCCAGCCAGCGGGAGATGTTCGAGCGTGAGATCAGCCTGGAGGCGGCCGAACTCGACGAGAATCCTGAGGAGGAGCGACTCGAGTTGGCGCTGCTGTACGAGGCGAAGGGCATTCCGAAGGACGAGGCCGCCCGCTTGGCCGACCAACTGATGGCCGACCCGCCTGCGGCCCTGGACTCGCTGGTCCGTGAAGAGCTCGGTCTGGATCCCGACGCGCTCGGTAGCCCCTGGACGGCCGCCGCATCGAGCATGATCGCGTTCGCGGCCGGTGCGTTCGTCGTGGTGCTGCCGTACCTGATCGGCGGCGGAACAGCGGCGTTCGTCGCGGCGCTGGTCGCCGCCCTCGTCGCCATGTTCGCCGTCGGCGCCGGCATCGGCGTCCTCAACGGCCGCGCAGCCCTCCGTTCAGGCCTCCGCCAGGTCGTCGTCGGTGCCCTGGCCGTCGCCGTGACGTACGGCGTCGGCAGCCTGATCGGTACGACGGTCTCGTAACGGCCGGCATCACCAGGAATCCTCGTGGCGAGCGCTGTCCGGATCCGACGTGGGAAGTGTCATTCGACGACGCGGAGGGCTGCGGGGATGTCCATCCGGCGCTGGCGTCGGAGGCCGAGCAGGGGCGCGAGTGCAACGATCGAGGTGCCGAGGAGCAGGACCGCGACGATCGTCGTGGTCGAGAGAGTGGGTCGTACCAGCAGGTCCGGGGTGACCTCGCCGAAGCCGGACACGATGTACCTGAGTCCCACGTACCCGCCCGCGATCCCGGCGAGTGTGCCGAGCAGGCCGATGACCGCGTTCTCGGCGACCGCGATGCCCAGCACGACCCGTGGCGTCAGGCCGAAGGCGAACATCGTGGCATGCTCGCGGGTGCGTTCGTCCGCGGTGATGCCGGCGGTGTTGAACGCGATCAGCAGGGCGAGCAGCAGGGTGGCGACCTCGATCACGCGAAGGATGCCGGTGAACTGGGCGAGGGCGTTGTCGAGGACGTCGGCGAAGGCGGCGGCCGCATCGACGGAGGAGACTCCCGGCTGCCCGAACACCGCGCGTTCGAGGTCGGCGGCGGTCCCCGACGGCAGCACGAGGACTTGGTTGGCGGTGCCGGTCAACCCGAACCGTGCGGCACCGTCGGCGTCGAGGTAGGCGAACGTCCGCCAGGGGTCGGGGTGGAGTGCGCGGACCGGAACCCGGCTGGTGACGAGGCGGAGGCCGTCGGCGGATCGGAGCGGGTGCCGGAGCTCGACGCTGTCGCCAGGGGCCACGCCGAGGTCTTCTGCTGCCTTCTCCGACAGCACGATCCCGTTCTTCGGGCCGCGGTCGCCGAGCAGCGTCGGGGTCCAGATTCTGTTGGTGAAGTCAACGACTTGGACGATCGAATCGAGGTCGGCGCCGTGGCCGAGGAGCGTTGCCGGAACCGCCAACTGCGGCTGTGACGCCGCGACGGCGGGAGTGTCGCGGATCGCTCGCAGCGGCGCGGAGTCCAGCGCGTAGTACGTGTCGAAGGTGACGACCAGCCGGCCCGGGCTGCTGTGCCCCACCTCTTCGGCGTGCGCGTCTCCGGCAGCGCTGAACGTGTCCAGAAGACCGAGGACCGCGACCAGCGATGTCATCGCGGCGGCGACACCGAGCGCGGTGAACGCGGTACGGCGGGGTGTCCGGAGGACGTTGCGCAACGACATCGACACGTAGGTGCGACCGGGGAGCTCTGCCCTGGAAAGCAGGGTCAGGAGGCGTCCTCCGGGCAGCGCCGACGTGTACGCACCGGTGCGAATCGCCTCGACGGGACGCATCCGAACGGCTCGCATGTTAGGCACGACCGAAGCGATCACGGGGAGGAGGAGACCGAGCACGGCGGCCTGGGCGAAGCGGCCGGCCTGGAACGGGGTGACCCAGATCG
This sequence comes from Kribbella sp. NPDC050459, assembly GCF_040655315.1. Classification (NCBI taxonomy): domain Bacteria; kingdom Bacillati; phylum Actinomycetota; class Actinomycetes; order Propionibacteriales; family Kribbellaceae; genus Kribbella; species Kribbella sp. NPDC050459. Next base: position 201,306 of record NZ_JBFAJQ010000001.1, read on the forward strand.
GCAGCGGAAGCAGATCGGCCATGACGTTGCCCATGGCCGTGCCGATGAGCCAGCCGACGCCGATCCCGGCCACCACCCCCACGGTCGCGATCTGGACGCCGACGAGCATCGGCCGGACGGCGAGCATCCGCGGTGGCACTCCGAGCGCCATCCCGACGCCGATCTCCCGGCGCTGCGACTCGATCATCCGGCTGACCAGGTTGAAGGTGGCGAACGCCGCACCGAACAGGATCAGGAACGCGAAGACGTTCCAGGTGGTCTGGTCGTTCCTGGCGTTCTCGTACAGTGCGCGGTGGACGGGATCCTCGGCACGGGTGGTGACCGTTCCGCCGAAGGGTGCGACGGCAGCGGTCAGTTGCCGGCGTACCGCCGCGTGATCCGCGCCGGGCCTCAGCCGGACGACGAGGTCGTTCACCTGACCGCGAAGCTGGTCTCGCCGAGCACCATCCCGCTGCGGCCGGTCACCTGGAAGTACTCGGGCGTGTAACCGGTTCCGACGTACTCGAGGGTCGTGCCGGTGCCGAGCAGGAGCCTGCCGGTCGGGGGCAATCCGTGGCCGGAGGCGGACTTGGACTCGAGGACGGCGACCGCCGAGGCGGGACCGCGCGCACCGAGGCCTTGGCCGCGGTCGACGTACAAGGCGTTCACCGGCGAAGATCCCGACGGCATACCGACGACCTCACCGGGGACGAGCAGTTGGTTCGCGCCGGTCGAGGCGTCCACCAGGGTCGGCGCGATCAGGCGCTCGACCGCCGCGTCGACAGTGGACGCGTCCGGCATGCCTCCGATCGCGCGGAGCAGCGATCCCTGCGGCGCGAACGCGCCGTTCGAGAGGACCTTGGTCACTGCCGTCCGCGCGATCGGACTGCGACGGTGAACGCATGGGGCAGGACATCCCGGGCCATGCTGCCTCGGGCCGGCCTTTGGAATACCTCCCGGGGTATATAGAATGGGATTCTGAGAACACCCCCGGGGGTATCGCGACGAGCGCGTTCACCCGGGTTCGGGAGGAGAGATCATGAGCACGATCGACCTGACAGCTGCCGGCTTCGAAACGACGATCACCGAGAACGAGATCGTTCTCGTCGACTTCTGGGCGTCGTGGTGCGGGCCGTGCCGGATGTTCGCGCCGATCTTTGCGGCGGCCTCGGACCGGCACACCGATATCGTCTTCGCTAAGGTCGACACCGAGGCCGAGCAGGGATTGGCCGCGGCCGCGGGGATCACGTCGATCCCGACCCTGATGGCCTTCAAGGACGGATCGCTGGTCTTCTCGCAGCCGGGCGCGCTGCCGGCGCAGGCACTGGAGCAGGTCGTCGCCGCGGTGCGTGAGCTGGACATGGCGAAGGCTCGCCGAGAGGCGAGGAGCGCCTGATGGTCGACTACAGTCTTGCCGCGGAGGTGGCCAGGCCGTACGGCGAGACCGTCGAAGCGGTCCGCTCCGCGCTTGCTGAGCAGGGATTCGGCATTCTGACCGAGATCGACCTGCGGGCGACGCTGGCAGCGAAGCTCGGGGTCGACGTGCCTGCACAGGTCATCCTCGGAGCATGCCGGCCGCCGCTGGCGTACCAGGCGCTGCAAGTGGACCCGTCGATTGCCGTGATGCTGCCGTGCAACGTGGTTGTCCGGGCGGTCGACGAGACGACCTCGGTGGTGGAGGCCTTCAACCCTGACGTGATGCTGGAACTCGGCGATACGTCCGCGTTGCAGCCCGTCGCGCAGGATGCCAAGGATCGGCTCACCGCCGTCCTCGCCGCTGTGACCGAGGAGACGAGATGACAGCGCTCGACCCGACCGAGCTGGGTCCGGTCGTCAACCGGATCAAGCGAGCCCAGGGCCAGTTGGCCGGAGTGCTGCGGATGCTGGAGGAAGGACGCGACTGCGAGGATGTCGTCACCCAGTTGGCGGCCGTGTCCAAGGCGCTCGATCGCGCGGGTTTCGCCGTCGTGGCCGCCGGGCTCCGTCAGTGCATCGTGAACGGTGACGGCCCCGACAGCCTCGACACCAAGAAGATGGAGAAGCTCTTCCTGTCCCTGGCCTGATGCTGTTCACGGCATCGACCGCCGGCGGCTGACCTTCCGCCGTGCGCCGGTGGACAGGCGCAGCTCCTCGCGGAGCACTGGGTCCGACATGACCAAGTAGACCAGCGGGCAGTCCTGTGGGCCGGTTGCGCCTGGCACGCAAAGCGAGCAGGCGTCACCAGGGCGGATCGGGCATCTGGGCTGTGGTGCCATCAGTCGGTGCTCAGGCGGTTGATCTGTACGCCGATGACGCCGCGGACCGTGCCGGCCAGCACCTCCGCGAGGTGGCGTTCACGGTGGTCGGCCGGGCCGGTGATGGTGACGATGCCGTCCTGCACCTGAACCTGCCAGTCCGGCTCCTCAGCCTGGAGCAGCTCTGTCACCTCGGCCTGGACGCGCCGGTCGCGGGCGGCGAGCAGGTGGATCACGTCGCTGCGGCTGATCATCCCGATCACTCGGTCGTGCTCGACGACCGGCAGGCTTTTCACCATCGTCGAACGCATCAGGTCGATCGCCGCCTCCAGTTCCTCGTCGGGCTCGACCGTGACGACGAGCTGCGTCATGACCTCGCCTACCCTCCGGGGCGGCCTGGGACCGGGCAGCCGTACGACGGTGACCGGGACGCGATCGCTGAGCAGGTTCTCGTCCTCCACGAGGTCTGCTTCGCTGACGATCCCGATCGGCCTGCCATGCCGGTCGACGACCGGCATCGAGGTGATCTTCGCATCGTCCATCAGGTGAAGTGCCGACGCGATCGCGGTCGCGGGATCCAGGGTGATCGCCGGCTTGGTCATCACGTCCCGAATCAGCATCGTCCTCACCTCGTCCCTTCTTCAGCCGGTAACCCGGGCTTCGTCGCCAGCATCTCCGCGGCCCGGTCGTGCTGGTAGGGCGGGAGGTCCTGCCCGGCAGGGGGAGGACGACTCTGCCTCGTGGGTGTCCGCGGCTGCGGGATTGAGCTGATGAGAAGGGGTGATGTGATGCAGCGCTTCGTCGTCGTTGGTGTCGATGGCTCGGCCGAGAGCGAGGCGGGTCCGGTCTGCCGATCGTCGCGGCGTATTGCTGGCAGCCTCCCGATCTGCAGGATGCCGCGATCGACGACACGCACGAGTTGCTCCGCGACTGGGTGGCGGAGAGCCTGGCGCCGTATCGGCGGAAGTACCCGGGCGTCCGCGCCCGAGCGGAGGTCGTCGAAGGACGGCCCGCTGCCGCGCTCGCCACCTTGACCGACGGGGCGTCGCTGGCCGTCGTCGGCTCCCGCGGTCGCGGCGGCGTACGCGGTCTGCTGCTCGGTTCCGTCAGCCAGAGTCTTCTCCACCGCGCCGCCTGCCCGGTGGTAGTCGTCCGCAGCAGTGGCGCGTGACCGTGGCAACCACAAGCGATCAGCGACCCAGCAACTTGCTGAGCCAATTATCTCCGCTGCGCTCGGCCTTCGGGTGGCCGGGGCACCACTGGTCGGCGGGGAACATCGCCTTGACCTGGGCGACGTGTTGGCCGCAGCCTGCCCAGGTGGTTTTGGTGCAGGTCTTGCAGGTGACGGGTCGGCACATTGTGGTTCTCCTTGAGGTGAGTGGAATCAGAGCAGGGCCGGCACTGACCGGACCGCTGTGTAGGCCGCGACGCCGAGCACCAGCACGGTGAACGCGGCCGACAGATGAGCGCTCTTGACGCGGGTGGCAACGCGAGCGCCGGCGACGGCGGCAAGGGCGGAGACGATGGTGAGCATGAGTACGGCGTTCCACGCGGGGCTCGCGCCGGATCCCGCGCGGACCGCCAGTGCAGCCGTACTCGTGATGGTGATGACGACGAGCGAGGTCCCTGTCGCGTACCTGATCGGCAGTGCCAAGGCGAGGATCAGTGAGGGTACGACGAGGAAGCCTCCGCCGACGCCGAGGAAACCGGTCAGCAGACCGACGACGGTGGCCGTGACGAGTACCTTGAGCGCACGAGGGCAGGCGCAGGCGAAGGCCGGTGTGAAGGTGATGATCGGATCGTCCAGCGCCGGCCGGTCGGCGAGCCGCCGTGGGTGCCGCAGCTGGCGCCAGGCCATCAAGCCTCCGACCACGACCATGAGCAGCGCGAAGGCACCCATCAGTACCGTGTCCGGGACCAGGGTCGATACCCGGCCGCCGACCACGGCGCCGCCGATCGCGGTGACGCCGAACGCGACGCCACGCCCGACCAGGACATTGCCTGCTCGGTAGGCGGTAACCGCGCCGATCACCGACGTCACGCCGACCACGACCAGCGACCCGGTGGTCGCCTGCGCGGCCGACTGGCCGAGCAGGTAGACGAGCACCGGTACGGCCAGGATCGAGCCGCCGCCACCGAGTGCGCCCAGGCTGAGCCCGATGAGCGACCCGGCGACGACGGCGAGGATGATCAGCACGGTACGGTCAGGCCTCGGTGCCGACGAGCTGCAGGCCGGCCTTGGCCGCGTTCTCGAACTGGTCGTCGACGGCGACGAGTTTGCGTCCGGCGGCGTCGAGGATCGAGGCGGCGATGGAGGCGCGGTAGCCGGCGGCGCAGTGCACCCACACTTCGCCGGGCGGGACCTCGGCGAGTCGCCGTACGAGTTCGTGGATGGGGATGTTGACCGCGTCGTGGATTCGGGAGGCGTGGTGTTCCTCGGCGCGGCGGACGTCGAGGACGACGACGTCGCGGTGGTGGCGGACCTGCTCGAGGTCGGCGAAGGTGGCCGTCGGGAACGACACCGGGGCGTCGAGACTCCAGTCCTGCGGACCGCCGGTCGCATGTGCCGCGGGGCGGTCGATTCCGATGCGGACGAGTTCGCGCTGCGCCTGTGTGACGTCGGCCACGGTCTCCCCGAGCAAGGTCAGTGGGGTTCCCCACTCGATCAGCCAGCCCAGGTACGTCGAGAACGCTCCATCGAGCCCGAAGTTCACGGTGCCGCGCGCATGCCCGGCCGCGAACGCCGTGCGGGTCCGTAGGTCGACGACCCATTCGCCTGCTTCGATCCGGCGCCGCAGTTCGGCGGCGTCGGCTTGCTCGGGCAGGGAGAGATCGGGTGCGCCGGGGCCGGCGGCGTTGGCTGGTGCCATGTGCGCGTAGTACGCGGGCCAGGCGCCGAGCCCGGCCAGGAGGTTGCGAACGTAGTCCTCCTCGTTCTGCGTCAGGACGGGGTTCGCGACCCGCTCCTGGCCGATGGTGGAGGCGGTGGCCTCGGACTGGGTCGCGGAGCAGAACGAACCGAAGCCGTGGGTGGGATACACGCCGGTCGCGTCGGGCAGGTCGCCGGCGAGCCGGTGCGCCGAGGCGTGCTGGTGACGCGCCAGGGCGTCGGTGTGTTCCGGGCCGAGTAGGTCGGGCCGCCCCGTCGCGCCGTAGAGCAGTGAGCCGCCGGTGAACACCGCGATCGGCTCGCCGGCATCGGTCAGCGCGTATGACATGTGTGTGAAGGTGTGTCCCGGCGTGTGGATCGCCCGCACCCGCATCCGGGTGCCGATGTCGATCGTGTCGCCGTCGTGGATCGGGGTGCGGTCGAAGCTGACCTGGTCGTCGGCGTTGACCAGGTACGTCGCCCCGGTGGCCTGGGCCAGCGCGAAGCCGCCGGTGACGTAGTCGTTGTGGATATGGGTCTCGAAGATGTGCGTCAGGCGGACGTCGTCGGCCCGGACCAGGTCGAGGACGCGGTCGATGTCGCGTTGCGGATCGACGACGAAGGCCACCGTGCCGTCGTGGACGAGATAGCTGCGGTCGCCGAGTGAGGGGGTGTCGATGGTGTGGACGGTCAGGCGGGTGCGGTGGTTGCTCATCGGATTCTCACTGGTGGATCGGGCGCCCGGACCGGGCCCAGGCGCTGGTTCCGCCGGCGACGTTGTGAGCGTCGAATCCGGCCGAGATCAGCAGACTGGTCATCGCCGATGACCGGTTGCCGGTGGCGCAGACGACGTACACCGGTGCCGATCGGTCGAGCTCGTCGAGGCGGCCGGTCAGGCGGCCCATGGGGATGTTCACCGCGCCGGGGACATGGCCGGCGGCGTACTCGCGGGGCTCACGAACGTCCAGCACGGTCACGCCGGAGTCCAGGACGACGGCGAGTTGATCGGTGTCGATCTCTGGCATCAAGAGTCCTTTCTTTGTCGTTGTATCCCCCCGGGGGGATATGCTGAAACAGTAACATATCCCCCCAGGGGGATATGATCGGAGTGTTCGGACGAATGGAGAAGGAGCAGTGATGGAACTCGAGCCCGCTGAGATCAAGCCGGTCGTGACCCGGATGAAACGCGCTCACGGACACCTGGGCAGCGTGATCCGGATGATGGAGGAAGGGTCTGACTGCGAGTCGGTCCTCACCCAGCTCGCCGCGGTCAACAAGGCGCTGGCCCGTGCCGGCTACGCCATCGTCGCCACGGGGCTGCAGCAGTGCCTGACCGATGAGGACAGTGACGTCGACGTGGCGAAGATGGAGAAGCTCTTCCTGTCCCTGGCCTGACACTTCAAGGACCTGCGGCCCACGGGTTGCGGGCCGATCGCCTCTCCCTCCGCTGGGCCTGCCGCGGCTCAATGACTGTGACGGTTGGTTGATCGAGGAGGCTGGAGATGCGTCGGAAGGTCCTGGTGCTGGGCGCCAATTTCGGTGGGATGACCGCGGCGCTGGCGGTCAAGCACGAGCTCGAGGGCGACGTGGACGTGACGGTCGTGTCCGCGAGCGACCACTTCCTCTTCAATCCCAGCCTGATCTGGCTTCCGTTCGGCAAACGGGACGAGGCGGACATCACGTTCCCGGTGGCGCCGACGCTGGATGCGCACGGCATCGAGTTCGTCCATGCGGCCGCGACCGCGGTCGACCCGGTGGCCAAGCAGGTCACGATCGACGACGGCCGGCAGTTCGGCTACGACTATCTGGTCATCGCGACCGGTTACCGCAACAAGGACGACGTCGTTCCCGGGTTCAAGGAGAACGCGAACACGATCACCACTCTCCGGGAGGCCGAACGGACCGCTGTCGCCTGGCGCCGGTTCCTCGATGACCCCGGCGACGTGGTCGTCGCGGCCACGCAGGGTGCGGGCTGCTTCGGGGCGGCGTACGAGTTCCTGTTCAACACTGCGTACCAGTTGCGGAAGGCCGGTCTGCAGAAGAAGGTGAAGCTCACCTACGTCACGGCGGAGCCGTTCCTCGGGCACTTCGGGATCGGCGGGCTGCCGCACGGCGAGCAGCTGCTGGGGATGTTCCTGAAGAAGGAAGGGATCGAGGCACGCATCTCGGTCGGTATCGACCACGTCGACGACGGCGCGCTCGTGCTGGCGGACGGCGAGACGGTGCCGTTCTCGTTCGGCATGGTGATCCCGCCGTTCCTCGGGCAGCGCTTCCTGAAGGACTCGAACGGGCTGGCCGACGAGAAGGGGTACGTCGTGGTGCGGGACACGTACCAGAGCGAGAAGCACGACGACGTGTACGCGGTCGGCGTGGCGGCCGCGGTCGACGTACCGTGGCAGACGCCGACGCCGGTCGGGATCCCGAAGACGGGCTTCCCGACCGAGGTGATGGCGCACACCGCGGCTGCGAACATCGCCGCGCAGATCCGCGGTGAGGAGCCGGTGAACACGAAGTCGTTCGGCGACATCAAGGCGGTCTGCGTGATGGATGCCGGGAACAACGGTGTCATCATCCTGGCCGACAAGATGCTGCCGCCGCGCAAGCACGGCGTACTCATCCCCGGTCCGCAGGCCCATCTGATGAAGCTGGGCTTCGAGAAGTACTTCCTGTGGAAGATGCGCCACGGGTACGTGCAACTGCCGTGAACCTCACCCTGCCAGCGTGATCGAGATCTCCGGCGGGGTGGTGATCGAGTTGTGGACGGTGCAGTGGTTGACGACGGCCAGCAGGGCGTCGCGCCGCGCGGGCGGGAGGTCGGCCGCGAGCTTGACGGTGACGTCGATCCGGTCGACCCGCGCCGGCTTCTGCGCCAGTGCGAAGCTGGTCTCGACGCTGAGGCCGGTGGTGTCGAGGTTGTGCCGGTGCAGATAGCGTCGGGCGTAGAACGCGACGCATGCGGCGAGGGACGCGACGAAGAGTTCCGTCGGCGTGGGGGCGGTGTCTTCGCCGCCGGCGTCCTTCGGCTGATCGACGGCGAGCGTGTGCTCGCGGATCTGGATGCCGAAACGGTCGCCGTCCAGATGGCCGACCCGGATCGTCGTGGTGCCGTTCGGCTCGGTGGCCGGCGGCGTAGTTCGGCGCAGCCAACGGAAGTGCTCCTGGTTTCCCAGCAGGTCGAGGCGGTGCCAGAGCACACTCGTGGGGACGGCCTGCGAGGCGTGCGCGAGGCTTGCGATGCGCTGGTTCTCCCGGTCGACCGGAACCACCAGGTCGATGTCTCGCGAGTCGTGCCCGGCGAAGGCCGTCCAGAATTTCCGGTTCAACCGGTCGGCGACCAGGCGCGGGATCGTCCAGCCGAGTACGGGCAGGTCCACGCAGCGAGCAGCTGCCAGCGCGGCGGCGGTGGCGGCTGAGTGGTCGGCGTGCCCGCTCACCCCGGACGGGTCGAAGACGAGCAGGCCGTCTGCGCTCGACGCTCTGATCTGGGCGAGTATGTCGCTCTTCAGCGTGTTCAGGTCGACGGTGGCCAAGGCGCCGTCGGGATGATCGAGCAGGACGGCCGAGTCGACGCCCAGTGCGCCGGCTGCGATCTGCAGCTCCTTGGCACGAAGTACGCCGAGGTCGCCGGCAGGTCCGAGCGTCGAAACCTCCCCGTGCGTCAGGCACAGCACCGAGACGTCGCTGCCGGCCCGTGCGAAGGCGTCCAGTGCCGCGCCGAGCCCGAACGATTCGTCGTCGGGATGCGCGACAACCGCCAGCACGGACGACCACCGAGGCAAGGTGCTCGTCACGTCAATGGTTGATCGGACTCGAGTCATCGTGCACCTCCGGACCGTCGGCGGGCTCGCCACGAACGCCGCACCGTACGTCGATCGTCCGTCCGGCGTACCGCCGACCGAACGGACGAAGGTCCCGACCTCCGTCCGCAGACGTCCCTCTGCTCCCGACCGATGTCGGCCAAGGTCTCAGACGCGGACGCGTTCAAGGTGCCTGGGTGTCACCGCGGTCCACTCGAGTTCGTCGTGGATCCGCCCGGCCAGTACGGCGCGAGCGTGGTCCTCGCCGTGGACGACGTACACGGTCTCGGGAGCGCTCGGCGCCGCCGACAGCCAGCCGATGAGTTCGTCGGAGTCGGCGTGGGCGGAGAACTCGGAGAGCCCGACAACCTGCGCGCGGACCGGTACGTAGCGGCCGTGGATCTTGAGCGCGCGGGCGCCGTCCAGCAGCGCGCGGCCGCGGGTGCCGGGAACCTGGAAGCCCGGGAGTACGACGGTGTTGCGCCTCCCGGGGAGCAGACGCGCCAGGTGGTACAGGACCCGTCCTCCGGTCGCCATGCCGGACGCCGAGATCACGACCGACGGGCGGCCCGGGTCGCTGATCCGCATGGACTCCTCGACGGAGTGGACCAGGCGCAGCGTCCCGGGGTCGAACGGGTCCGGCCCGCCGAGGATCCCGGGGCGGAGCTCGGGCGACTTGTTCGCGACCGCTGCGCGGTAGACGTCGAGAGCGGCCAATGCCATCGGGCTGTTGACGTACACCGGCAGGTGGGGGATGAGACCGTCGCGCATCAGGCCGGCGAGTTCGTGCAGCAGGATCGCAGTGCGGTCGATCGCGAAGGCCGGCATCAGGACGACACCCCCGCGTGCCGCGGTGGTGGAGATCAGGTGGGCGAGCTGGGCGTGGTCGAGCGCGTCGTGGTGGCGGTCGCCGTACGTCGCCTCGATCAGGACCGTGTCGACGGCCGGTGGTGGCTCGGGCGGGCGGAGCAGCGGATGCTCTTGCCGGCCGAGATCCCCGCTCACCAGCAGTCTTCGCCCGTCGAACTCGAGCTCCGCGAAGGCCGAGCCGAGGATGTGGCCGGCCCGGTGCAGTCGTACGGAGGTGCCGGCCAGGTGGACGCCGTCGGTCGTGGGGCGGAAGAGCCGGATCGCCCGTTCGGCGTCCTCGGAGTCGAAGAGCGGTTGCGGTGGATCGTGCTTGGAGTAGCCGCCGGCGCGGGCGTGCTGAGCGTCCTCCATCTGGAGACGGGCGGCGTCACGGAGCACGATCGCGGCGACGTCCGCCGTACCGGGCGTGCAGATCACCGGTCCGTGGAAGCCTTGCCGGACGAGGCTCGGCAGATAGCCGCAGTGGTCGAGGTGCGCGTGGGTGAGTACGACGGCGTCCAGCGATGCCGGGTCGATCGGGAACGGGTCCCAGTTGCGACGTCGCCATCGCGCCTCGCCCTGGAACAGGCCGCAGTCGATCAGGATCCGCTCGTCGCCGTGTTCCAGCAGGAACTTGCTGCCGGTCACCGTGCCGGCCGCGCCGAGGAACGTGAGCGCGGTCATGTCCACTCCTCTCATGCCGGTGTCGTCAGGTTCGCCGGTGGGAGGAGGCGGAGGCAGCGGGCGAGAGTCCCGAGCTTCGGGGCCGTTCGGCCTTCAGCCCGACATCGAGGTGGAGCGGAAGCTGCTGCGGTCGCACCCCGTGGCCGTGCTGCTGGAGACTGCCGAGTCGGCGGGAGCCCAGCTGGTCGTGACCGGCGGCCGTCGGCACCGACTGCCCGGCGTAGTCGTCGGGTCGGTGGCCCGCGGCGTCCTGCATCACGCGACGATTCCGGTCGCGATCTTCCACGATCACTAGAGCGGCGCGCTCGGCCGCAAGGGCGCTACGACACCCGCTACGGCTTGAGGCGCTGCTCGAAGAACGTCAGTACGCGATCCACGGCTTCCTGCTGGCGATGCTCGGTCAGTGTGGCGTGTCTGCGGCCGGGGAACTCGACGGCGATGAACTTGTCGCCGAGCTCACGGCGAAGGGTGTCGAAGCGTGTCCCGACCGCAGGATCACCCGCATAGCGCAGGCCGAGCACCGGACAGCCGGCGGCGACCTTGGCCTTGACAGCGCCGAGGTCTCCCGGGCTCAGTCCGAGGTCGGCCTTCCGCGCTTGTCCCACCGGGGCCGGCGAGGCCGGCTGAGCGAGCACAGGCGCGACGACGGGTGCGTCGGCCAGCATCGCGAGCGCGAAGCCTCCGGTCAGGCACATGCCCACGGCCCCCACCCCGGATCCGCCCAGCTCAGTGTGGAGATCGCGCGCCAGGGACCGCAACCACGTCGCCACCGGGCTGGTACGACCGAGCGCGAACAGGCTGAACTCCCGACTGACGCACACCTGAGCGATGCTCCGCACGGACTCCCGGACGGTCGCCCCGGCCCCGGGGTGCCCGAACAACGAAGGCATCACCACCGTGAAGCCACGCCCGACCACGTCCTCGGCGAACGCGATGACCGCTGGTGTGATCCCCGGGATCTCGTGGATCACGATCACCCCCGGACCGGCGCCCTTGCGAAAGGTCGGATGCGTCGTGCCGCCGGCGGTGTAGCTCCCCGGCGTCCAGGAGTCGAGTCGTCCCATACCTGCACAGGCTACGGCCGACTTGGCGGGAACGTCAGCTGCTCCTGATCGGGCTCCGCCAGTGGGATGTCGGCAGGACCCAAGGTCCCGGCCTGTCGAGGGGATTGCCGCTCCAGCCGCCGGGTGCCGACCGAACCTCACCGGCTGCTCGGCACCCTGCATCGCGCGTGTCGGCGTCTTCCACCTCGTGACTGCGGTCATCCGCGGTAGGCGGATCCGCACGCCGAGCCGGCCAGCAGGTCGGCGCGGACATCGCGGTCGGCGAGAAGGTCGAGCAGATCGTCGCGGCTGAGCGTTCCGACCACTCGATCCTTGTCGACGACCGGCAGCAAAGCCGCTGTGGTCGACCGGATCAGGTCGATGGGCACCGCGATCTCGTCGTCGCACCGTACGCAGGCGGTACGGCGGACCCGGACCTCACCGACGCGGTGGGCCGGCGCCACGCCCTGGTCGGCACCCTGCTCGGCTTCGTGCGTGAGCAAGTCGCTCAGTTCGACGGTACCGACGAGTGCCCGGGAGTCGTCGACGACGACGATCGACGTCAGCTGTTCAGCGCCCATCAGCCGCGATGCCGCGCCGATCGAGGTCTCCGCGGTCACGGTCGTCGCCGGTGTGGTCATCACGTCCCGGACCCGCATCGTCCGCACCTCGCTTCGTCGCTCGAGCTGCTCCGCGTTCCTTTCTGGCACTTGCACGCTGACGCTTCCGCTCGCCGCGGGCCAGGACCGTTTGTCACCGAAGTCGGGCCATTGGGCCCTGCTCGGGCGGCCGTTCGGGCCGGGACGCTCGGAGGGTGAGCACGATGCTGGATCGGCTGCGGCGCTTCCGTCCGGTCGGTACGCCGGGCGGCGCCGGGCCTGTCGGCGTGCCGATGGACAGCCGCACCGGCGTACCGGCCGAGCTTGTCCCCGTCTTCAGGGCACTCGACGCCGCGATCGCCGACAGCGAGGAGATCCGGGCACGGGCGAGCGAACAGGCTGCCCGCCTCATCGCGACCGCCCGGACCGACGCCGCAGGGATGGTCATGGACGCTCGAGCGCGGGCGACCGGCGAGCAGGCGGAGGTGACCGCCGCGATCCAGGCCCGGGCCGACTCGGCGGTCGAGCAGCTGCTGACGACCGCAACAGCCGCCGCGGTGCAGCTGCAGGAGGCCGGATCGCAGCGGATGGACAACCTGGTCGAGGCGGTCCTGGACCGGCTCCGTGCGGATCTGTGGGAGACGACCTGATGGGCGCGGGCTGGGTGGCGGCGACCGTCCGGGCGAAGGCGATGGCCCGCCGCCGGATGGGGGCCGGCGCGGCACGGCGGCTCGCGTCGTCTGCAGGACTGCCCGATGCGCTCCGCCTGCTCGACGGTACGGCGTACGCGCGGGCCGCCGTACCGGGTACGACGCTGCCCGAGGCCGAGCAACTGGTCGCGGCTGCCGAGCTGTGGCAGCTGCGGGTGCTGTCCGGCTGGATGCCCGGATCCGCGAGCGGCCTGGCTCGGGCGCTCGCCGGACGCTACGAACTCGCTAACATCGAGGCGCACGCCGGGGCGCTGGCGGATGGACGGCGGCGGACCTACCTCGAGCTGGGCAGTCTGGCGATGTCCTGGCCCAGGATCGCGGTGACGACCTCGGCGGACGGGTTGCGGCGTGCGCTCGCCGCGTCACCTTGGGGCGATCCCGGTGATTCCATGGCCGAGAACCTGCACGACGTACTGGTGCTGCGCTGGCTGCGCATGGTCGTCGCCGAGGCGCCGCAGACGATCGGATGGGCGTCCGGCGCCGCGGTCCTGCTGGCCGCCAAACAGTTGCTGGTGGCAACAGGAGGGCACGCCGTCGGCAGGGCCGCGACGCCACTGATCGGGGACGGTTGGCTGCGAGCGCGGTCGGTGGCGGCCCTGAGACCGGCGGTACCGGTCGCCGGACGCTGGGTTCTGGAGGGAGTCGGCTCGCCGGCGGAGCTCTGGCGCGCTGAGGCGGGACTTGCCGGCCGGATCGAGGCAGACGGGTTCCGCCTGCTGCGACAGGGAACGCCCGGCCTGGATCCGGTCCTGGGAGCAGTCGCTGTGCTGGCGGTCGACGGCTGGCGGGTGCGGGCCGCGCTCGGGGACGCGTCGTACGGCGCCGGTCCGGGGGAAGTGCTCGATGTCTTGGCGTGACGCCGTCCGGCCCGTGCGCATGCAACGGATCGCGCTGGTCGCACCCGGTGCGCATGAGCGCGAGCTGCTCGCTCGGCTGAGCTCCGCGGGCGTCGTCGAGCTCGATCCGGTGCGGTCCGACATCGAACTGGCGGTCGCGGCCGACCGGCAGCCGGACTGGTCGGATCGCGAACTGGAGGTCCGCCGGCGGACGGCCCAGGCGACTCCGCACGGCCCCGTGGTGGCGCTCCTCGGCTGGACGCCGGCGTCGGCGCTTTCCGAGCTGACGGAGGCCTTGACGCCCGTCGGCGGTACCGCCGTACCGCTGCCGCCGCCACCCGGCGTGCAACCGCCGACCTTGTTGCGCCAGCACGGACGCGGCCGGTCGTTCGAACTGCTGGTGCAGACGTACACCACGGTTCCGTACGCCGATGTCGACCCCGCACTCGTCGCCGGACTCGCCTACGTGGCGATGTTCGGGATGATGTTCGGCGACGTCGGCCACGGGATGCTGCTCCTGCTCGGCGCCGTGATCGTCCGGAGCGGACGTCTGGCTCGATTGGCGAAGCTCCGGCCGGCCTGGCCGTTCCTCGCCGGGGCAGGCGCCGCGAGCGTCGTGTTCGGCGTGCTGTACGGCGAGATGTTCGGGCCGACCGGTCTGGTCCCGGTGGTGTGGCTCTCGCCGGTGGACGACGTCACCACTTTGCTGCTGACCGCGATCGGGGTGGGGGCGGTCCTGCTCGCCGGCGCCTATGCGCTGGGCATCGTCAACCGGTACCGCGAAGGTGGCTGGGCGTTCGCGCTCTACGCCCGGACCGGGATCGCCGGTGCGCTGCTGTTCCTCGCGCTCGGCGCGGTGGCCGGGGGCGCCTACTTCGGCAGCGGCTGGTTGCTGATCGGTGCGGTCCTGCTCGGGATCGCGGGTCTCGTGCTCACCTTCCTCGGTCTGCTGGCCGGCTCGGGCGGCGGCGGCGCCGGTGTGCTGCAGGCGAGCGTCGAGCTGTTCGATGTCGTCGTCCGGCTGGGATCGAACGTCGTGTCGTTCGCGCGGTTGGCCGCCTTCGGCCTCACGCACGCAGCGCTGGGAGCGATCGTCTGGGCAGGCACCGTCGCGCTGTGGAACAGCGGCTCGGTGCCGGGCCGCCTGGGCGCGGGGCTGGTGCTGATCGCCGGGACGGGCATCGCGTTCGCGCTCGAGGCTCTGGTGGCAGGTATTCAGGCGTTGCGGCTCGAGTACTACGAACTGTTCTCCCGGGTGTTCGCCACGGACGGACGTCCGTTCCGGCCCTGGCGACTGCCGGCGGACGACCTGGAGGTGACCTCATGAGGGAGTTCCTGCGGCGGCATCCCCGGGCGGCGGTGCTGCTGACCGTCGCGAACCTGCTGTTGCTGACCGGCGCGGTCGCCCTGCTGATCGTCATCGTGACCGCTGACTGGGGGTTCGCGGCCGGCCGCCCGGATGCGGCCGGGAGCCAGACCGTGCAGGCCAACGGATCCGCACTGCTCGGCGCGGCGATCGCGGTGGCCGGCTCGGCGATCGGGGCCGGGATCGCGGTCGCCTACACCGGCGCCGCGGCGCTGGCGGCGATGAGCGAGCGGCCGGAGTTGTTCGGGCGCGCGATGGTGGTGGTCGGACTTGCCGAGGGGATCGCGATCTACGGCCTGATCGTCGCGGTCATCCTGGTCGGAGAAGCACGATGACCCGGGTGGCCGTCCTGGGCGAGCCGACCCGGACGGCGGGCTACGGGCTCGCGGGCGTCACGTTGCTTCCAGCAACCACAGAGGCAGAGGTACGTCGGCAGTGGCGCGAGTTGCCCGCCGACGTCGGGGTCGTGCTGCTGACCGGCGCGGCGGCCGGGGTGCTCGGCGAGGAATGCCTGCGGACCGCTGCGGTGCTGACGGTGGTGCTGCCGCCGTGAGCCGGCCGCTGTCCGCCGCCGCCGATGCGGCCCTCGAACCGGTCCGGGTGGCGTTGCTGGCCGCGGCTCGTGCCGAAGCGGCTGACGTCGCGCGCCAGGCCGAGACTCAGAGCAACCGGCTGCGCGAGGAGGCACGCTGTGCCGCCGACCGGATGATCGCCGATGCTCGCGCGGCGGGCGAAGCGACCGCGACCGCGGCCCTCGCGGTCCGGTTGGCGCGAAGCCGGCGGGAAGCCCGCCGATCGGCCCTGTCCGCGCAGCGCGGTCTGTACGAGGAACTCCGCCGCCGTTGCCGGCAAGCCGCCGCGTCGATCGCCGGGACCGCCGAATACGAACTGCTTCGGCGGCGATTGGTCGATCGGGCGCGGGAGCAACTGGGCATGGAGGCGGACGTGGTGGACAGTCCGGACGGAGGCATCCTGGCGTCGGTCGGGAGCAGGCGTGTGGACTTGAGCCTGCCTGCGCTGGCGGATCGAGCGCTGGCGCGGTCGGGGCCGGAGGTGGCCGCACTGTGGACGGCTTGACTCGACCGGCAGCCAGGGCCGGCCGGATTTACCGGGTCAACGGTCCGCTCGTGACGGCGACCGGCATCCCGGACGTAGCGATGTACGAGGTCGTGGAGCTCGGTGAGCAGCGGGTTCCGGCCGAGGTGGTCGCGATCGACGATGAGACGCTCACCCTCCAGGCGTTCGAGTACACGGGCGGGCTGACGGCGGACGACGTGGTCCGCCGGACCGGCAGGCCGCTGTCGGCACGGCTGGGGCCGGGTCTGCTCGGCCGGGTCTTCGACGGCCTGCTGCGACCGTTGTCGTCGGCACCGACCTGGTTGTCGCCACAGGCGCTGGCGCCGAGCGAGCAGGCTCCTGCCCGCTGGTACTTCGAGCCCAGGGCCGCTCAGGGCGACGAGCTCCGGCCGGGCGTTCTGCTCGGTGTGGTGGCCGACGCCGGGGCGATCGAGCATCGGGTACTGGTGCCGCCTGGAGTGCGCGGCGAGCTGCGGTTCCTGGCCGACGCCGGAAAGCTGCCCGAGGGAGCGGTGGTTGCGAAGGTCGGAGAGGTCGAGCTCGGCCTGTTCGAGCAGTGGCCGGTCCGGCGGCCGCGGCCGTTCGCGGCGCGGGAGGAGACGTTCGCGCCGCTGCACACCGGACAACGGGTGCTGGACCTGCTCTTCCCGATCGGCGCCGGCTCGAGTACCGCCGTACCGGGTGGCTTCGGGACCGGGAAGACCGTGTTGCTGCAGCAGTTGGCGAAGTGGTGTGACGCCGACGTCATCGTGTACGTCGGCTGCGGCGAACGAGGCAACGAGATGGCCGACGTGCTCGGCGAGCTGGCCGAGCTGACCGACCCCCGGACCGGCGGCCGGATGATCGATCGCACGGTGATCCTGGCCAACACCTCGAACATGCCGATGATGGCGCGGGAGGCAAGCGTCTTCACCGCGCTCACCGTGGCGGAGTACTTCCGGGACATGGGACATCACGTGGTCGTGGTGGCCGACTCGACGTCGCGGTGGGCCGAGGCGCTGCGCGAGTTCGCTTCCCGCACTGGTGCGTTGCCTGCGGAGGAGGGCTATCCAGCCGATCTTTCCTCGTCGCTCGCGGCGTTCTACGAGCGCGCGGGACGGGTACGGACCCAAGGCGGGCGGATCGCGGCGGTCACTGTGGTCGGTGCGGTCTCGCCGCCCGGCGGGGACCTGACGGAGCCGGTCACCACCGCGACGGAACGGTTCGTCCGCGGGGTGTGGTGCCTGGATCGCGATCTGGCCTACGCGCGGCACTATCCGGCGGTCAGTTGGTCGGCGTCGTACTCGCACGACGCGGAGGCGGTGGGCGCGTGGCAGGCCGGCCACGACAATCCGGGCTGGGCGGCGCGCCGCGCACGGGCGATCACGGTGCTGGCCGAGGCCGCGCGGCTGAGCGAACTCGCCGAGATCGTCGGGACCAGGACACTGCCGGGCCGCGAGCGGATGACGATTCTCGGGGGCAGGCTGCTCCGGGACGCCGTCCTCGCGCAGAGCGCGCTGAGCCCGGTCGACGCGACCTGCTCCGCCGAGCGGGGCGCGAGCTTGCTGCAGTTCGCACTCGATGTGATCGACCGCTGTGTGAGCCTGATCGATCGGGGTGTGGCCGCGGCCGAGGTCGAGCAGTTCGACTTCGGTGCGCTGGTGCGGGCGCGGGAGGAAGCCCCCTCCGCGGCGGAGCTGGACGATTGCCGCAGCACGCTCATGACGGCGCTGGAGGCCTTGGCATGAAGGATCTCGAGTACGGCGACGTCCGCTCGCTGGAAGGATCGCTCCTGGTGGTGCGTGGCGTCCGCGGGGTGGGCTGGGACGAGTCGGCGGTGATCGGGGTCGACGACGGCAGCGAACGTCATGGTGTGGTGCTGGAGGTGGCCGGTGACCTCGCCGTACTGCAGGTGCTGGAAGGTACCGCGGGCATGCGGCCCGGCGGGGTCCGGGTGCGATTCACCGGCAGCCCGTTCCGGATTCCGCTCGGCCGGAGCTGGCTCGGCCGGACGTGCGACGGCCGGGGCCAGCCCCTCGACGGCGGCCCGCCGATCCTCGGAGCGACGGTGGCGGCGGTGAACGGCTGGCCGCTCAATCCGGTCGAGCGCGAGCCGCCGCGAGAACCGGTGCTCACCGGAGTGTCGGGGATCGACGCACTGACCACAGTCGTCCGCGGCCAGAAGCTGCCGATCTTCTCGGTGCCCGGCCTGCCGCACCTGCAGCTGGCTGCTCAGATCGCGGCCCAGTCATCGGCCGCCGGCGACCCCTTCGTGGTCGTCTTCGCGGCGATGGGACTGCCACACGCCGAGATCGACTTCGTCCGGACGGCGCTCGAGGAGCGGGCCGCCGCGGGTGAGCTGGTGATGGTGCTGAACGGTGCCGACGACCCGGTGATCGAGCGTCTGCTCACACCACGGATCGCCCTGACGATCGCCGAGCACCTGGCGTTCGTCGAGGGCAGCCACGTGCTGGTGGTGATGGCCGACATGACCAGCTACTGCGAGGCGGTCCGGGAGGTCGCCGCGGCACGCCAGGAGATCCCGGCCCGGCGGGCGTATCCGGGCTACCTCTACAGTGACCTGGCCTCGCTGTACGAGCGGTGCGGCCGGGTCCGCGGGCGCCCGGGATCCGTGACGATCATGCCGGTGCTCACCATGCCGGCGGGGGACATCACCCATCCCGTGCCGGATCTGACCGGCTACATCACCGAGGGACAGATCGTGCTGGCAGCGGATCTGTACGCCCGCGGCCTGTACCCCCCGCTCGATGTCCTGGGATCGCTGTCGCGGCTGATGCGCCATGGCGCCGGCCCGGGACGGACCCGGGACGATCATCTCGAGATCGCCGCACAAGCTATCGCGGCGCTGGCCCGGGCCCGGCAGGCGGCCGAGCTGGCCGACCTGATCGGTACGGGCGCGCTGAACGACACCGATCATGGCTATCTGGCCTACGCCACCGCGCTCGAGGACTCCTTGCTGCGACAGCGGCCGGATGAGGCTCGTACCTTCGAGGAGACCCTCGACCGGTTGTGGCAAGCAGTGTCCGTGCTGCCCCGGCGCGAGCTGACCATGGTTTCGAAGGCGTCACTGGCCGAGCACCTGGCGGGCACCCGATGAGCCGCGGCGTGACCGGGCGATCGGGACGGCTGGTGCTCACCGGCCGGCTGGCGACCGCGCAGCGGGCGGTGGAGTTGCTGGATCGCAAGCAGCGTGCCCTGGCGATCGAACACGAGCGGCTCGAGCTCGTCGCGGGACGTGCCGCCGAGACTTTCGAGCGGGAGGCACGAACGGCTGCCCTCTGGTTGCGGCGCAGTCTCGCGCTCGACGGCCACCAAAGGTTGCTCGTCTCGGCGCCGACGGCGGCCGTCGAAGTCGTCGTGACCTACGACGTGACGATGGGCGTGCGGCATCCGACCGGCGCGGAGATCACGTTCGGCCCCGAATTGCAGACGGCCGGCTCGTCCGCGCTGGTTCAGGCGATGCGTGCACACCGTACGGCGCTCGTCGCGACGGTCGAGCTCGCCGCTGCCCGGCGCTCGGTCGTCCTGATCTCGGAAGAGCTGGCACTCACCCGTCAGCAGCAGCGGGCGCTCGAGATGCGCTGGATCCCCGAACTGCAACGGCAGCTGACCGTGCTGGCGCAGCGCCTGGACGAAGCCGAGCGGGAGGAGAACCTGCGACTGCGGTGGGCGGCCGGGCGGAGAGGACGGGAGAGATGATCAGGCAGATCCTTGCGGTGGTGGACGACTCTGCCGCGGCCTTGTGCGCGGCGCAGTTGGCGATCGACCTGGCGTCGGTGGTCGGCGCCGGGCTGACGCTGGTCACGGTGGTCGAGGACCACGTGCTCGATGCGCGACTCGGAGCGGCGTCGATACCGGAGGCCGCTGAACGGCGGGCTCAGGGCGCGGTTGCGATGCTGACGCGGATGACCGCTCGTGCATCGCTGCGGGGTCTCCGGACGCACCAGGAGATCCTGTCCGGCCGCGGCGCGGAGCAGGTGCTGGCGACCGCCGTACGGTCCGCCGCCGACCTGATCGTCGTCGGCCGCGATCCCGGTGGAAATTCCTCGGTGAACCTGGCCCATCTGCTGGAGTTCACCGGCATTCCGGTGCTCGTCGTACCCGCCGGCGACCGAGGCGCGGGACCAGCTGTCCCGTACGCAGGAACGTGATGCAATCGGTCATCGTTCGAAGTGCGGGGTAGTCGTCCTCGTCGTTCCGGCGACCCGAGCCGGTGCTGAGCAGCTCCACGAAGCTGAGGAAGTCAGCGAGTCCAGGCGACCGGCACGTGGTCGATCAGCAGGGCTGTGATGGGTTTGTTGTTCGTCATGGTGCTCACCCCTTCGAGGTTCCAGCCAGCCCGGCGACGTCATGCGGAACAGGGCACAAATGCCTGGCCGCGAGTACCGAACGCCCCTGCCGATCGCCCGGAACTCAGGGCCCGGTGACGAAGCGGCAGCCGGTGACGAGTTCGAGGTCGATGCCGATCAGGACGTCCAACGGGAGGTCGGCCCACGGCTGGACCAGTGGGGTGTAGTGGGCGATTCGATCGGGATCGTCGATGGTCCGCGCCGTGCCGGTGACGACAACGCTCCAACCCAGCCTGCGGATGGTGTCGAGATCGTCGGCCTCGTACGCGACCACTTCTCCTGCCGCCCTGCTGAGGCTCGCTGACAGTCGGGTGCGTATGACGACCCGCCCATCGATGACAGCGTGGTTCACCGGGCGAATTGCCGGCAATGCGTTGCGTGTGAACACCACGCGACCGACGCGGACGCTCGCCAGCAGGGCGACTGCTTCCTGGCGATCGACCTCGACCAGGTGCCTCGCCTCGTCGACGGATGCCTGGAGACCGCGAAGATCGCCGTATCGAGCGGACATGGTCTGGGTCCTTTCGTACGGTTGACCTGATCACGATGCTGCCGTGTGGGCGCGCATTCCAGGGCCGAAAGTCCCGATCTCCTCGAACCAGGCGGGGTCGCTCCGACGACCACTCATCGGGCCGACGGCCGAAGCCGTGGTCGCCTGTGGCGTCAGTCGGTGGCGAGGCCTGCGGTTCCGCTCGTGGCGGCGCCGGCAGTGTCCTGCTGGGCGGTCAGGTCACCGTCGTGCGATACGGCGTACGACGCGATGTTCCCGTTGCCGAGGCGAATCTGCAGCGTCGTGCCGTCCGGGTTGAGGGCGGCGTCGGTGCCACCGCCGGAGGTGCGCGCGGCGACGGCCTGTAGCAAGGAGACCTGCCCGTCGGTGCTGATGCGGTACGACGAGACGGTCGAGCTCGCGGCATTGACCGTGAACGCGTAGCGGCCGTCCCGCGTGGTGACGAGCCAGCAGGCAGCCGCCTGGGTGTCGCTCACGGACGGGCTGATCGTGCTCAGCCGGCCGAAGCGGACGGCGTACGACGACACCGCACTCGGGCCTGCCTCGGACACGATCGCGTGGCCGCGGCGGTCGAAGTCGAAGCCGTACGGCGTCGAGCCGGCGGAGCGAGTCGGGACCGCGCGGCCCGCGTACCGGCCGTACACCGCGAAGGTGTCGATCGTCTGATCGCCCTTGTGCGTGACGAGGAGCTGGCGCCCGTCCGGGGTGAAGGAGACCTGCGCGGCGGCCGCGTCCGTGTCGCCGACCTTGCTGAGCTGTCTGGTCGAACCGTGGAGGGGGCTCAGCTGACCGTCCGGACCGAGGCGAAGGCCGCTGATGGCTCCGTCGCCCTGGTTGAGGACGTACACGGTGCTTCCGTGGACCGTGACACTCACGGGCCGGTCACCGCCGGTGGGCTCGACGTCTCGCTGGACCAGACCTCGCGGAGTGATCGCCAGCGTCGAGATCGTGTCGTCGCCGGCGTTGACCACGAACAACAGGTCCCCTTGACGGACCAGCGCGTTCTGCGACGCCAGCGACGCTCCGAGTCCCAGTCCGCCGGTGGCGACGACGCTTCCTGTACGCAGCCGGCCGTCGCGGAGCCGGTCGAAGATCTGAACCGCGTTGCCGGCCGCGGTGTTGGTCGCTTCGTAGACATGGCCAACGACTTGCGCGTCATTGGTTGCTGTCGGCCCCTGAGCGTTGGCGACGCCGGTGCCGCCGGCGGCAACCGCCGTGACTGCGAGCAGCAGTGGCGGCAGGGAACGGACGAATGGATTGCGCATGATGATCGATTCCTCCGACAGGAAAGGGATGAACGCGTTCGACGGTAGATCCGAAATCGCCGGCCGCGACCGGATCCGCCGATCGGTAAGCCGGCCGTTAGCGCCCGGCACGGACGGCGGTGGCGGGCTTACGGGTCACTCACCCTTTCGAGTGCAGGGGCGCGGTTTCGCCGGTGGCGTGCGAAGGTGGGGAGATGGTGATTCGGTGGTGGGACGGGGACCGTGAGGTGTTGCGAGGACTGTTCCTGGAGGCGGACGACTCCGCGGCGGAGGTCGATCGGTACCTGGGATCCGGGGACATTCTCGTTGCTGAGGACAACGGACTGGTGGTCGGGCATCTCCAGGTCGTGGACGGTGACGGCGCTGTCGAGTTGAAGAGCATGGCGGTGCTGGCGGAGCGACGGGGGACTGGTGTGGGCCGGGCGTTGGTGGAGGCTGCCGTGGAGCACTGCCGGCGCGGTGGGGCTTCCCGGATGGTGGTTTCCACCGCGACTGCGGATGTGGGGAATCTCCGGTTCTATCAGCGCCAGGGATTCCGGATGCTTCGGGTCGAGCGGGACGCTTTCACTTCCGCGTCCGGCTATCCGGACGGCATCGTCATCGACGGCATCCCGTTGCGAGATCGGATCTGGCTGGATCGGGAGCTCGTGGCGGACGAGTCATGACCGGCAGGCTCTTCTGCGACGTCGGGCTCGCGGAGCGGATCGAGCGGGCCGAAGCCGGGCTGATCGAGGCCAGCGCCCGGGCCACACATCGCCGGTTGGGCGACGGACGCGGATTCGTGATCCCGGTGAGCGGCGGGCTGGCGAGCTTCGCGGATGACGACTCGCCGTACAACAAGGTCGTCGGGCTCGGCTTCGGCGGCGTACCTGCCGAGGGGGAGCTGGACGAGATCGAGCGTGCCTACGCCCGGGTCGGGGCACCGGTGCAGGTCGAGCTCGCGCATCTCGGCGACCGGGAGATCGGCATCCTTCTGAGCCGGCGCGGGTATCAACTGGAATCGTTCGAGAACGTACTGGGGCTCGTGATCGAGCAGCGGTACGACGTGACGCCGCCGGAGGGGATCACGATCCGGGTGAGCGGTGACGACGAGCTCGACCAGTGGCTGGACGTCATGGCCGATGCTGTCGCCGCACCGGACACGCAAGGGGTTCCGTGGCGCGAGGAGTTTCCGCGCGAGACCTACATCGACGCGGAACGCGACGCGGCCGCCGCGGACATCACTCGGTACGTCGCCGTGCGGCACGGTGAGATCGCGGGCGGGGCCGGGCTGCGCACGGTCGCGGGCATCGCTCAGTTCGCAGGCGCCGCCACACTTCCGGCGCACCGACGACACGGTATCCAGTCAGCGTTCCTGACCACCCGCCTCGCCGGCGCGGCGGCCGCGGGCTGCGACGTCGGAGTGATCACCACGCAACCGGCATCCAAGTCCCAGCAAAACGCCCAACGGAGCGGCTTCGACCTTCTCTACACCCGGGCGGTCCTCGTCAAGCACCCCTGAGCGTCGGCGACTTGGCCGGTGCGAGCCCGATGGCACGGGGGGACCTTCGGGCTCGCACGCAAAGGTCACATCGGTCCCGGCGGGCAGACGTTACGCCGGTGACGAGATCGTGACCCGGGAGATCAGTTCGTGTCGATGTCGCGGTGCCGCAAGGAGGTGCTGCCGGCGAGGGCTGCGGCCGGCAGGATGGTGTCAGGACAGGACGAAGTACCGCAGCCAGAGGTACGGCGCTGCGACAGCGATGGTGATTGCGGTCATCACAACGCCCTTGCGGGTGAACTCCCAGAAGCTGATCGGGTGGCCGGCGCGCAGCGCGATGCCGATCACCACGACATTCGCGCTGGCGCCGATCGCGGTCGCGTTGCCGCCGAAGTCGGCGCCGGCCGCGAGGGCCCACCACAGGGCGTGGCCGTGCGCCGGGTCGGTGACGGTCTTGGTCAGTTCCAGGACGACCGGGCTCATTGTGGCGACGTACGGGATGTTGTCGACGACGCCGGACAGTACGGCGGACACGACCAGGATCAGCATCGTCGCCAGCAGGGGTCTGCCGTTGGTCACCTCGCCGACGGCCTGGGCGAGATCGGCGATCACCCCGGTCCTGACCAAGGCCCCGACCATGATGAACAGACCAGCGAAGAAGAGGAGCGTCTGCCACTCGACACTGGACATGTAGTGGCGCGTGGGGACCTTCGAGATCAGTACGAGCAACCCCGCACCGAGCAATGCGACGACAGCCGGCTCGATGTGAAGCACCGTGTGCCCGATGAATCCGGTGAACACCAGGAGCAGGACCGCGCCGCACTTGATCAGGAGGCGGGTGTCCTGGATGGCTTCGCGCTCGTTGAGGCGCAGTACATCGGCCACACGGTCCTCGTCCACCGCGAACGCGCCTTTGAACAGTCGCGGCAACACCAGAACGAAGACAATGAGTTCGAGCACGACCAACGGCGTGAGGTGGATCAGGAAGTCGTTGAAGGTCAGCCCGGACCGGCTGGCGATGATGATGTTCGGCGGATCACCGATCAGGGTCGCGGTGCCGCCGATGTTGGACGCCATCACCTCGGCGATCAGGAACGGGACCGGGCTGATCCCGAGCCGGTCGCAGACCAGCAGCGTGACCGGCGCGATGAGCAGGACGGTGGTGACGTTGTCGAGGAACGCCGAGGCGAGCGCCGTCATCAGCGTGAGCAGGATCATCACCCGCAGGGGTGATCCCTTGGCGCGTTTGGCCGCCCAGATCGCGACGTACTCGAAGACGCCGGTGCGGCGCAGGATGCCGACGATGATCATCATGCCGAGCAGGAGGAAGATGACATCCCAGTCGATGCCGGTCTCGTGGGAGTAGAAGGCATGCTCGGAATCGGTGACGCCCACTGCGAGCAGGACCGCTGCACCACCGAGCGCGGCAAGGAGCTTGTGCGTCCACTCGGTCGCGATCAGAAGGTAGGCGACGAGGAAGACGACGACGGTGAGAGCCGTCACGCCGCCACCGCCAAGCGGTCAGCCGGCCCTAGTGCGGTATCACCAGCTGCAGCAGCCTCGGGGCGGTGATCGCTCCGACGATGTCCTTGTCCTTGACGACGGCAACCAACGGACACCGCAGGCGGGCCATGATCGCAGCCACTTCCAGGACGGTGTCGTCGTGGTTCACCACGGGCAACTCCGCAGGCTCGTCCGGCAGCATCTGCCGGACGGTCACCTGCGCCAGCTTGTCGGCGACCCGATCCGCCAGCGACTCGTCGATCACCCGGGCGAGCGACGGGTCGTCCTGCACGTAGCTCGGCACCAGACAGCGGACCACTTGTGACGCAGGCAGGACCGAGTACGGGCGTTGTTCGTTGTCCACCACGATGATGCCGGGCAGCCGCTGTGCGGCGAGCAGTTCGGCTGCCTCGCGAGCGTTCGTGTCCAGCCTGACCACTGGATACGGCTCGGCTATCTGTTCTGCGTGCACATTCGCACGATACGCCGACGGCGACTGACGCACAGGATCTGTCCCCGGAGCCCGGGCTCGTGGCCGTCCACGTCACAGTGCCTCCTGGGATCGCCGGTCTGCCCGCACCCCAGGTCGAGGACGGGTACTGCCGACCAGACTTCCCGGCACACCGTGGCCAGCTTCCCCCATCGACCGCGCCGAACGCAAACGATCGCCGTCCTTCGGCGCGGCCGGTCCACTGCCTCCGCTCCGGAGGACAGGATGTGGAACTCAGGTGCCGGAGCCGAGCACCGACTGGGCCTTGCGTACGGCGGCGCTCGTCGCGCCCTCGATGTCCTCGGGCAGGCCGTTGACGATCGTGAGCGCGAGGACGACGTCGCCGACGCCGGTGGTGATCATCGTGACTTCGAGGCCTTCGAGAGGTCCGGACGTCGCGCTGAAACGAACGGCGACGGGGTCGGTTCCGGACTTCGGGGCCGAGACCTCGCGCACGCTGATCGGGGAGCGGCCTTCGCCGGGGATCGTCAGCGTCATGGTTCGGCAGGAAACGATGGCCTGCTTGAAGGACTTCTGCAGCGCGCCGACCGCGGCAGCCGACCCCATCGCGTCGAGGCTCTCGTCGATGAACGGTCCCTCCGCACCGCCGGAGTACGACTGCGTGGCGGACGCCTTGGAACCCGGCGGTACATCGGCGTTGGAGAACGCGACGAGCTTGGCGCACTTGGCGTCCTTCGAGGACAGCGTCACGTCGTCGTCACCCGAGTCATCAGCCTTCTCGATCGAGAACCCCGCGGGCAGGTCGGCCAGCGCCAGCAAGCCCTTGGTCAGCTGCGCCGGAGTACGCGCGGGTGTGGTCGCCGGTGGAGTGCTGGGTGCCGCAGTGGTGGCCGGCGGTGGTGTGGACGACGCGGTCGCCGACGGCGTCGGCGTACTGGACGGAGCGGGGGAGCCGGTGCTGGATCCGTCGGAGCACCCGGTCGCCGTCAGGAGCAAGGCGGCACTCAGGCAGGCAGAAGTAAGGAAACGGCTGGGCATGGAGTTGGCCTCCTGGTCGGGGACATGACTTGTACGTCGCCGACCAGACTTCCCGGCACACCAGCGAACAGCCGCGGATCACCGGGCTGCGCGTTACTGCCTACATCGGCGTGCCCGGCCCACCGTTACACCCGTGATCCGACTGTGACGGATGGGGCGGAGACGGTGGCCGGCACCGCGCAAGTACAGCTAGCGGTCGAGTTGGAGGGTCTTCCAGGAATGAAGGGTGAGGGCGACGGCGGCGGCGACGACTGGGGCGATCAGGCTGAGTTGGAGTGGTGTGACGGCGATGTCGCTGTGGATGGCCCACAACGCCGGTGTGGCGAAGGGATACCAGCCGCCGGCTCCGGCGATCACGGAGACCTGGGACGTCACCAGGATGACGACGGTGGTCGCGATTCCGGCCAGAACCGATCTGCCGACGGTCGCCGCCCAGGCGGCGGGGGTGGCGATGACGATGCTGAACAGCGACAGGGCGAGCTGCCGGCCCATCCATGGTGCCGCCTCGGCGGGGATCGGGCCGAGTCCTGCGGCCAGGCCGAGGAGGATCAGGGCCAGCAAGAGGACCGCTCCGGTGACGGTGCCCCAGGCCAGGTAGACGACGAGCTTCGCCGCCGCGATCGTCCGTCTGGAGATCGGGATCGCGAAGAGGCCTGTGATGGTGCCGTCGGCGAACTCCCGGCTGAACAGCCAGCTCAGGACGACGCCGTACCCGACGAAGCCGGCAGCTCCGGTCACCTGTACAGCGACGGCGAGGTAGCCTGCCCATCCGCCGGGGTCGATGAGTGGTCCGAGCTTCGCGGCCAGCTGGGGGTCGTCGGTGCGGACGGCGAACAGCATCGACGAGCAGATGAGCGAGATCCCGAGCACGATGAGGGCCGAGGTGACTCGTACGACGGTCGCGTGCGTCAGCTTGGTGAACTCGGTGACGAGGCCGGCGATCATGGTGCTGTGTCGTCGCTGTGGACGAGGTCGAAGAAGGAGCGCTCGATGTCGATGCCATGCGGATCCAGCGTTCCGATGATCCGCCCGGCGTTCAGAACCGAGATCCGGTCGGCCACGCGGGCGACCTCGTCGAGGTGATGGCTGCTGACCAGGACGCCCGCTCCGGTGCGCGAGCGGCGCAGCAGTGCCTCGCGGAGCAGTATCACGCCGGCCGGATCGAGGGTGTTGGTCGGCTCGTCGAGCACGATGAAGGTGGGGTCGTGCTGCAGCGCGGATGCAAGGCCGAGGCGTTGCTTGTTGCCGAGCGACAGTTTGTCGGCGCGGCGGTCGGCGTACTGGCCGAGATGTAGCTCTTCGATGGCGGCGTCGACGATGGCCGGCACGGCGGCGGTGACGCCGTGGAGTCTGGCGCCGAGCACGAGGTTCTGCCGGCAGGTGAGCTCGCGATAGGCCAACGGGTAGTCGACGAGGTGTCCGACCGCCGTCCAGTCGGCCTGTCCGAGGTTTCGGCCGGCGATCGTCACGGCGCCGCGATCCGGTTTGAGCATCCCGAGCAGGAGCCGCATCAGTGTGGACTTTCCGGCGCCGTTCAGACCGACCAAGGCGTGGATCTCGCCCGGCGCGACGTTGATGTCCACTCCCCGTATGCCGGTCCCGTCGTCGAACGTGCGCATCAGGTCGTGCGCGGCGACCGCGTCAGCCATGGCGGTCCTCCAAGACGTTCAGGGCGTTCTCGAGAGCCTGTCCGAGGTCGTCGTTGTCGGTCATGCTCCACTCGAGCAGGGCTGTGTTGAGGGCGCCCATGACGGCGCCGGCTGCGATCAATGCCTCCGTCGGAGCAGTGGTCCCGTCGGCCAGCGCGCTGGCGATCACTGCTTCGGTCGCGGCCGTCGCTGCCGCGAGGCTCGCACGCAAGGCCGGGGTCCGCGCGACGATCCGGAGCCGTACCCGCACCTCTTCGACCGACGGAGGCGGCACCTGCCGCCACGCTGCGCGGACTCCGCGGGCCGCACGGCTGATCGGATCGAGACTCGTCGGCTCCTCACGGACGGCGGCGCCGATCAGCGGATCGTACGGATCGTCGACGAGCAGACTCGCCTTGCTGGGGAAGTGCCGGAAGAACGTCATCTCCGTCACCCCTGCACGCGTGGCGATCTCACCGACGCTCGCTCCCTCGTATCCGCGCTCGGTGAACAGCTCCAATGCCGCAGTCAGTAGCCGTTCGCGTGTCCGTTCCATGCGTGATGCCACAGGACGAATGTTAGTCACTAACATTCGGTGGTCACAAGGTGCGGCGGTCGCAGTGGGGTCACCTGCGCTGCCTGCGTCTGCGGAGGGTGCGGTTGAGATGCGCCCAGGCGACGAGTACGGCGGTAGGCGCGAGCGCGATGGGGGCGACTTCGAACAGATGCCAGTGCCAGGATTGCGGGTCGCGGACTCGGGTGGGTTTGCGCGGGTCGACCTGCAGAGTGACGAGGTCGCCGGTGTGTGGGTGCTGGTGGATGTTCTCGACGAGGACTCGGACGCCTGGGAAGCGTGACTGCAGTTCCGCGTTGAAGGTGGGGCCGCGCTGGTCGTAGTTGGTGCGGGTGACGAGCGCGGTCACCACTTCACCGCGGTGGTTGAGGACCAGTTCGTCGTACACGAAAGAAGTCGAGATGCCTGCCATGACAGCCACCCACAGCAGGCTCAGGACCAGGCGCAGCGTTGACCACTCGCCGATCGGCGAGGACAGGACGACGCGCTCGAGCCACGGACCGCCGTCTCGGTGTCTACCCGTGACCACGACGACCACCCGCGGACCGCAGCCGTGAGTACGCGAGCCAGGCGCCGGCGATCGCGACACTGGCGGTTCCGCCGA
Source organism: Kribbella sp. NPDC050459 (assembly GCF_040655315.1). Taxonomy (NCBI): domain Bacteria; kingdom Bacillati; phylum Actinomycetota; class Actinomycetes; order Propionibacteriales; family Kribbellaceae; genus Kribbella; species Kribbella sp. NPDC050459. Next base: position 230,752 of record NZ_JBFAJQ010000001.1, read on the forward strand.
TCGCGACGAGACCCGAGACGCCGGATGGAATCCCGGTGTCGGCGGCGAAGTCCTCGGCGTCCACCAGAGCCATGACCTGCGACGGGTCGTCGGGTTTGTAGAGGATCCGCAGTGGCGGGGCGTACCGCGTTCCGGCCGCCGGTGGATGCCGGCCCTCGGAATTGCCCTCGGGGTCGCCCAGGCTGTTCGACAACGTCGCCATGTGTCGTTGCGCCGCCACGACGAACGTCACCTCGACGGTGTCGATGGAGCTTCCACCCTTGCCGTACCGGACGTCGACGTCGACCCCGTCGGCCGTGGTCGCGATACCGGCGTCCAGGAACTCCTGCGCGACGGTTTGCTGATGGTGGATGTCGAGGACGGCGACGACACCGAACAGCGTCGCCAGGAGCGCGTAGATGCCGAGCACCGAGGCCCAGCGGGGAACGTTCAGCATGGTGTGCTTCCTTCGGCCGACGACAAGTACGTCGCCGACCAGGCTTCCCGGCACACCGTGCTCGATGGTGCCGAGCTCAACAGCACTATCCGCGCAAGGGGCTCGCGCGTTACAAGCGTCAGGACGAGAGCAGCAGCGGCATCGTGAGGGCGTAGGCGCCGAGGAGGACGGTGGCCTCGACGCGGGTGAGGGCGAGACCGCGGCGGAGGAGCATCCAGGCCAGTACGGCGATGAGGATCATCGTGACGCTGAGGGCGACGGCTGCGCGTTCGGCCGCGGCTGAACCGGAGGCGATACCGACGACGGCGCCGCCGACCAGGCTGTTGAACAGGTTGCTGCCGAACAGGTTCCCAACGACGAGTTCGGACTCGCCGCGGCGCTGGGCCTGGACCGTGGTGACGAGCTCGGGGAGCGACGTCCCGAGCGCGACCAGGGTGAAGCCGATGATGACCTGCGGTACGCCGAGATCGGTCGCGATCGCCGACGCGTTGGAGACGAGCAGCTGAGCACCGGCGAGAACTCCGGCCAGACCGAGGACCGCGCGCACCGGCTCGAACCAGGCCGGTAGCGTCGACGCCTGCACCGGAACGTCAACCGTCGCGGGTGCCTTGGTGAACTCCGCTGCCTCCTCCGCGACCTCCTCGTTGCTGCGTCCCTCGCGGGCCCAGCGGACGAGGACGAACACCGCACACACCCCCGCGGCGCCGAGCACCGCGCCGGTCACCGGGCGCAGGCCCACCCACGCCAGGAACGAGAACAGAACGACAGCGCCCACGGCGAGCGGCACTTCGCGGCGAATCACGTGCGAGGTCACCGCCACCCGACCGGCCAGCGCTGCGATGCCGAGCACGAGAGTCAGATTCAGGATGTTGGACCCGGCGATGTTGCCGATCGCCAGCCCGGTGTCCCCGCGCGCCGCCGCGACACCCGAGACGAGGAACTCAGGCGCCGACGTACCAAGGCCGATGACGACCACACCGACGACGACCGGGCTGATCCGCAACCGTTGCGCGAGCCGCGACGAACCGAGCACCAGATGATCGGCCGCGAAGGTCAGAACGACCAGCCCTGCAACGGCAAGCAGAATCCGCACCACCATAAGAGCGCCCTCCGATCGGCAAACAACACCTCTGCCGCCGACCAGGCTTCCCGGCACACCAAGCAGCAAGATACCGCAGCGATCGTCGAAACCGCTCGCGCAGCGCGCGTTGTAGGTCTGTACGGTGTCAACGTCCGTGGAGACCGGTAAGGGGTGAATGGGAATGCACGTCGACAACAGGGACGGCTCGTGAGGCTGACCGGGCGCGTCGCTCTCGGCGTCGCGGGGCTGTCGTTCGAGTCTCGCGATCGATGTGCCGACATTGCCGCCCTCCGCGCCGGTATCGCCGCCGGAGCCTCGGTCCTCGACACCGCCCGTGCGTACACCCGCGTCGACACCCCGTCGTACGGCGAGGAGCTGGCCGCCGAGGCCGCGCGCGGTACGGGTGTACTGGTCGGAACCAAAGGTGGCCACACCCGGACGAGCCCGACCACGTGGGACGCCGACATCAGCGCCGGCCGGATCCGGTCCGATGTCGACGCGAGCCTGCGCGTGTTCGGAGGTGAGCAGCTCGACCTGTTCTACCTGCACAGGGTCGACCTGGCCGGGCAACCGGTGGAGGAAGGCGTCTCGGCACTCGCTTCACTTCGGGAGGCGGGCAAGGTCGCGCGGATCGGTTTGTCCAACGTGAGTGTGGCCGAGCTCGAGAGGGCAGCGGCCGTTACTCGCATCGATGCGGTGCAGAACAAGCACAGCGCGCTGGGCCGCGAGTCCGCCGACGTGCTCGCCTGGTGCGAGTCGCATCAGGTGCCGTTCTTCGCCTATTCACCACTGCGGAACTCTGCCGCCGCGCCACACCTCACCGCCCTGTCCGAAGCCCGCGGGGTCTCGCTCCAACGCCTCCTGCTGCGCGCCCTGCTCGCATCGTCGCCGGTACTGTCGGTCGTCTCTGGTGCCACTCGACCTCCCACGATCCTCGACTCCGTCGCCGCCGAGTCCGAACCCTGGGACGACGAACTCGAAGCCGCCTACAAGGCGGACGTCGCGCGGACAGCCTCCGGAAGTCAGCGGCCCTGACAGGTCGGGCGCGGCCGCTTTCAGGGCCTCCGGCCCGGAGAGGTGTGGCCGCCGACGGGACGGCGCGGGTGCTGGGGGCGGACCCGTTCACCGCCGACCTGAAGGGCCGGATCGGGTTCTTGGTGAAGGATCTGGAGACGATGGGGTCGTTGACCTCACGCGACGTCCTCGACATCTGCGCCGCGGTTCGCGACTGCGGTGCGGCGTACGCGCATGAGCTGGCCGCGCGCCTGGAGCTGGATCTGGATCGCCCGATGGCGCGACTGTCGCGTGGTCAGCTGCGACGGCTCGGCATCGTGCAGGCTCTGATGCACGAGCCTGACCTGATCGTCCTGGACGACCCGATGACCGAGCTGGACGACGAGGCGCGTCAGGTGCTGCCCGCCCTCCTGCGCGAGGCAGCTGCTCGCGGCGCGGCCGTCCTGGTCACCGCGCAGACGGAGCTGTACACCGAGACCTTCGCAGACAGGATTGTGCCGCTCCAACGGCACGACGAGGACAGCCCGAGCCTGGCGCCGGTCCCGATCACAGTGAGCGCCGCGCGCGTCGCCGAGTCGCAGAACACCGAGCAGCCGACCGCGATCAAGTCGCCGCGTCCACTCGGGCGACCTCGCGAAGCAACTCGTCGGGCCGGCGACGGCACAAGGCGCAGTGCACGCGCCGGCTGAGCCGGTCGTGAGTTGCCCGTCGGGGATCAGGGGAACAGCTGCAGGACCGTGAGTGTGACGAAGACAGCGACCACGATGATGGCGATCACGCGGATCGTGATCTGCAACGGCCGGCTCCACCACGGGAGCTTCTCGGTGTCCGGCCCCGACCGGCGCGTGCTCATCCGACCCTCCTTCGGTCAGCGGCGAAGGGAGCCCGCCGCGGCTGTGCGGGCACGGTTCGCGGAGAGGGGCTCCGCTGCTTCGGGCCTCGCGCGACTCCCTCCGCCTACCTTCAGTCCACGCCGGCACGCGGTCGCACGGCAGAGCCGAAGGTCATCAGTCCGCGGAGCCGTCCGACGGCTTCTCGTCAGCGGGCTTCTCGGCGTCGTCCCGGGGCGTCTCGCGCCGTTCCCTGTAGAGCTCGATACCGAGGTGCCTCAGGATCGCCTGCTCGGCCGCGACCGAGCTGGTCCGCCGGCGAGCGACTGTGCGCCGGGCGTCGGCCTGCGTGCGGTGCTTCTCGTAGTCGCTCATGGCCTGCTCCCTTCTCCTACTTCCAGCACACGCCGGGCCGCGGGCGCCTGCGAGGGAAGAAGTTCCCGTGCTCCAGGTCCGGACGGCCCTGTCCGGTAGCTCGTGGATTTTCAGCGGTGGCTCCCGCGCACGAACGCGTGCACCTGCGCGGCTGACTGGCCTAGTCCGATCAGGACCTTGGTCTCTGGGGACTGCGCGTGATCAGTCCGACCCTCGATTGCATCGTCGCCGTTCGGTGGCGATGCAGGGGGAGGACTCATGAGATTCGAACGAGCTCACAGCGTGGTCCTGGGGATCGTCGTGGCGCTGTTGGGGGCAGGCACCGCAGCCGGAACCACAAATGCACCGACAACAGCACAAACATCTGGGATCGCGATCGTGGCGGCACCGGCCGATCCGGGCGAGGCACAGTTCGTACCGGGCGCGAGCAACGTCGTACCCGCGACGGCGGCGCCGGCCACCGACGTCGGAAAGAAGGCGGTTCAGTCCCTGGCGGCGCCGTTCTACGCGTGCCCCGGGTTCAGCGGTCTCGAGACGCAGAACCCGTTGGCGAACCTGTACGCCGACAAGTTCACCTGGTCGCCGTATGCGGCGTACAAGGTCGGGAACGGCGGCGGGAACATCAACTGGGCGTTGAACCCGTACAAGAACGCCAGCTGGTACATGTGGTTCCACTCGCTTCGTTGGCTCGGCCAAGGAATCATCGCCGCGGGTAAAGGCGACTTGACCGCGCTGACCCGGGTGAACACGATCGCCTACGACTGGTACCGCGACAATCCGTACTCATGGAAGGCGAACGTCGGCGCGTGGGAGTCCACCATGCACCGCACCAACGTGCTGATCTGCTTGCGCCAGGCGATCCTGTCCGGCTTGAAGGTCACCACGGTCCCGGCCCGGTACGCGTGGGTGGACGCCGCGCTGCTCAGTCACGCGCGGTTCCTCACCAACTACTGGAGCGGCGCGTGGAACCACGGCACCGACGAGAGCATCGCGCTCTTCGGTGTCGGCGTGACTCTGGGACGCAGCGACTACAAGAACCTTGCGGTGCAACGTCTCGCGGCGGGGATCACGACGTCGATCGACTCCCAGGGTTCCACGAACGAACAGTCGACCGGGTACGCCTCGTTCAACTACTCGCTGTGGGGTCGTGCGATCACGGTCCTGCAGAACGGCGGAGTCGATCCTGGTACGACGATGGTGACGCGCCGAGCCCTGTTGGCGAAGTGGTTGACGCTGGCGACGAACTCGGTCGGCAAACTCCCGCAGATCGGCGACACCGAACTGCAGGCGACCTATCCCTGGAGCGGCACACCGATGGAGTACGCCGGTTCACTCGGTACGAAGGGCACCGCGCCGCCGTGGCGGGTCGGCGTCTACTCGGCCGGGTATGTTTTCGGTCGCACTGGTTGGGGCACCGATCCCGCCCGCGGGTTCACGGGCGAGTCGGCGTACAGCATCAGGTACGGCCCGGCGCGGGCGTTCCACGGGCACTTCGACCACACCGGCATCACCTACACCGCCCGTGGTCGCGACATCGTCATCAACGGCGGATACGCGGCGTACAACGCGGGTGTCTGGCGCACCTGGACGCTCGGCCCCAGTGCGCACAGCATGATGACGACACCGATGTCGACGTACACGAACCCGACCACCAGGCTGGCGGCGTACTCGGTGAAAACCACGTCGGAGTCCTACGTGTTCACCGACGCACCGGGCAGTGGGATCAGCCGGGTACGGCGGGTGCTCGTGCTGAAGGACCCGGACCTGTTGGTCACGTGGGACAGTGCGTCGGCGCGGACCGCCCAGGCGTTCCAGACACTGTGGCACCTGCCCTCGGATCAGCGCGCGACCGTCTACTCGCGGACGACCGCTACCGCGATCGCGGCAGGTGACAGCACGAGGACGGTGCTGTTCCAGGTCCCGTTCAAGCAGGCGCTGCCGGCCGGAGCGACGTTGGTGAAGCAGGGGCAGACCAGCCCGATCCAGGGCTGGACCTACCCGAGCAGCTACGTCCGGCGGTCCGCACCGACGATCATGATGGCTCGCTCCGGCAAGACGGCGTCGATCCTGTCGTTCGTCGTCCCGGTCCGCGCGTCGGGAGCGGTCACCTACAGCACCCGCTGGTCTGGTACGACGTTCATCGTCACGCTGAACGTGGGCGGCAAGATGGCAACCGTCGCGATCAGCGGCGGCGGCTCCCTCTACCGAGCCGGCTGACGCGGTGAGCCGATCAGGCACCGAGCGCTGGCCTGCGCTGCTCGTGGAACGCGTGGATGGCGGCCGGTACGGCGAAGGCCAGGGCCGGGACGGACCAGAGCCAGAAGCCCCAGCCGAAGAGCATCAGCGCCAGGTGGAAGATGATCACGGCGACGTAGCCGATGCGGGGGGACTTCACCAGCAGGACGGCGATGGTGAGTTCGGCGGCGGCGAGGAGCAGGGCCCAGGCCGTGGGGTGCGCCATGAAGATCTGCTGCCAGGCGTCGTGCGTCCAGTCGAACAGCGCCGCGTCGGCGAAGCCGTCGTACGAGTCCGGAGTGGAGAGCGCCAGGAAGGTGTGGACGGCGGCGCCGGAGCCGAAGAGGGCGACGAAGCCCCACTGGATCGCGCGCCAGGCAGTTGCCGCGGGCACCTGGGTGTCGGGCGTGGTCATGGTCAGCCTCCCGTTACGACGAGCGTCGGTCGTCGGTGTGCCGCCGGCCAGTGACGAAAGACCTCTGGCCGCCGCCGAACGTCACGACCGACAGCTTCTCCGGCCCCGTACGAGGCTCGATCTGTCGTCCACATCACAGCGATCACCCGCCGGACGGGTCTTTCGGCCCTACGAGTGATGCCGGGGCGGCGGTTCGCTCGAAAGGCACGGACTCGTCGAGTCGAAGGAGAAAGATCATGCAGTACGTCGCACCCGGGAAGCCCGGAAGTCCGGTCGAGGTCGCGGCACGGTACGCGAACTTCATCGGCGGCAGGTGGGTGGAGCCGTCGAAGGGTGAGCATCGCGTCGACCTGAGCCCGGCCACGGCCGAGCCGATCACCGAGGTGGCGCACTCGACGCCGGAGGACGTCGAGCTGGCGCTGGACGCCGCGCACGCCGCGAAGGATGCCTGGGGTGAGAAGTCCGCGGCCGAGCGCGCAGAGGTTCTGAACGCGGTCGCCGACGCGGTGGACGCGAACAAGGAGATGCTGGCCGTCGCCGAGAGCTGGGAGAACGGCAAGCCGGTCCGCGAGACGCTGAACGCCGACATTCCGCTGGTGGTCGACCACTTCCGGTACTTCGCCTCCGCGGCGCGGGCCGAGGAGGGCCGGACGACGGAGATCGGCAAGGACCTGGTCGCGTACCACTTCCGTGAGCCGCTCGGCGTCGTCGGTCAGATCATCCCGTTCAACTTCCCGCTGCTGATGGCGGCCTGGAAACTCGCGCCGGCGTGGGCCGCGGGCAACTGTTCGGTCATGAAGCCCGCCTCGCCGACCCCGTGGTCGATCCTCAAGCTGGCCGAGGTGATCGGCGACCTCGTTCCGCCGGGCGTGCTCAACATCGTGACCGGGCCGGGCGCCGAGATCGGCAGGGCGCTCGCCACCAGTCCGCGGATCGCGAAGATCGGATTCACCGGCGAGACGGTGACCGGGCGGCTGATCATGCAGTACGCCGCGCAGAACCTGATCCCGTCGACGGTCGAGCTCGGCGGCAAGAGCCCGAACATCTTCTTCGGCGACGTGATGGCACACGACGACAAGTTCCTCGACAAGGCGGTCGAGGGCCTGGTGCTGTACGCGTTCAACAAGGGCGAGGTCTGCACCTGCCCGTCGCGCGCACTGATCCAGGAGGACATCTACGACGCGTTCATGAGCCGCTGCCTGGACCGGATCGCGCTGATCAAGCAGGGCAACCCGCTCGACACCGAGACCCAACTCGGGGCGCAGGTCTCGCAGGCGCAGCTGGACAAGATCGCGTCGTACGTCGAGATCGGCCGCGACGAAGGCGCCGAGGTGCTGATCGGCGGTGAGCGCGCCAAGGTCGCCGGTGAGTTCGAGAACGGGTACTACTTCCAGCCGACCGTGCTGCGCGGCGACAACCGGATGCGGGTCTTCCAGGAGGAGATCTTCGGGCCGGTGCTCGCGGTGACCACGTTCAAGGACGAGGCCGAGGCGCTCGCGATCGCCAACGACACGCTCTACGGCCTGGGCGCCGGCGTGTGGACGCGGGACGGCAGCCGTGCGTACCGGATGGGCCGGGCGATCAAGGCCGGCCGGGTGTGGACGAACTGCTACCACCAGTACCCGGCGGGCGCGGCGTTCGGCGGCTACAAGATCTCCGGTATCGGCCGGGAGAACCACCGGATGATGCTCGACCACTACAGCCAGACCAAGAACCTGCTCGTCAGCTACAGCGACGAGCCGCTCGGGCTGTTCTGACCTGATGTCCGTCACGCGCATCACGGCCACCGCGGCCGCGCACACGGCGATTCTTCGCCTGTGCGCGGACCGCGGGCCGGTCATGTTCGTCCAGTCCGGCGGCTGTTGCGCCGGCAGCGCCCCGATGTGTTACCCGTCCGGCGAGTTCCTCATCGGTGCGGGCGACGTGCTTCTCGGCGACATCGAGGGCTGCCCGTTCTACATCGACTACGCGCTGGACCAGGCCTGGGGCGAGTCCACGTTCCAGCTCGACGTCGCGCCCGGGGAGCCGGAGGGGTTCTCGCTCGCGGCCGGGCCCGGCACCCATTTCGTCACCCGGTCCGTCAAGTGCTCTGTGAATGAACCGTCATGAGAGCCGCGCCCGCCGTTCCCCTTCTGAAAGGTGCGAGATGAGCTTGTTGATCGGCTGCCCGCGGGAGACGGGCTGGCACGAGAATCGGGTGGCCGTCACCCCCGACGTGGTGGGGCGGCTGGGCCGGGCCGGTTTCGAGGTCGTCCTCGAGGCCGGCGCCGGGACCGCCGCCGGCTTCCCCGACGAGGCGTACGTCGTGGCCGGCGCGCGGATCGCGGAGCGCTCGGACGTGTTCGCTCAGGCGGACATCCTGGTGGTGGTCCAGCGTCCGGACTGCCGGCGGCTGCGTCCCGGCCAGATCGTGATCGGCCTGCTCCGCCCGTACGACGCGCCCGAGGAGCTGGCCGGTGTCACTGCGCTCAGCTTCGAGGGACTGCCGCGGACGCTCAGCCGGGCCCAGTCGATGGACGTGCTCACCTCGCAGGCCAACGTGGCGGGGTACAAGGCCGCCGTACTCGCCGCGGACACCTTCGGCGGGTTCTTCCCGATGATGATGACCGCGGCCGGAACGGTCCGTCCGGCCAAGGTCCTCGTGCTCGGCGGCGGAGTCGCCGGCCTCCAGGCGATCGGTACGGCGCGCCGGCTCGGCGCGCTGGTCACGGGGTACGACGTCCGGGCCGCGGCGCGCGCCGACATCGCGTCGACCGGCGCCGCCGTCCTCGATCTGGGGGTGGACGCCGAAGGAGAAGGCGGCTACGCGCGAACCCTGACCGCGGACGAGCAAGCCGCCCAGCAGCGGGCACTGGTGGACGCGATCCGGGACTTCGACGTCGTCATCACGACCGCTCAGGTGCCGGGGCATCGTCCGCCTGAACTGGTGCCGGCCGCCGCGCTCGCTGCGATGGCGCCCGGATCGGTGGTGGTCGACCTGGCAGCCGGTCCGCTCGGCGGCAACGTCGCGGGATCGCCTGCGGACGGCCGGACCGAGACCGAGAACGGCGTGGTCGTCCTCGGGGCCGGCAACCTGCCGGCCCAGTTGCCGCGCGCCGCATCGCACGCCTGGGCGCGCAACCTCGCGTCCGTGCTCGAGTACCTGACCCAGGACGGTTCCGTCGTGCTCGACCCGGACGACGAGATCACGGCCGGCCTGCTCGTGCACCCGAAGGAGACAGTCTCATGACACCGGTACTGCTCGCCGACATCACGGTCTTCGTGCTCAGTGTGCTGGTCGGCTTCGAGGTCATCACCAAGGTCCCCGCGACCCTGCACACGCCGCTGATGTCCGGCGCCAACGCCATCCACGGCGTGGTCGTGGTCGGCGTGATGATCGTTGCCGCCAGCATCGACACGACGATCGGCTACGTACTGCTGTTCGTCGCCGCCGCGTTCGCTGCCGCCAACGTGGTCGGCGGGTACGTCGTCACCGACCGCATGCTGGAGATGTTCCGCCGATGAACACCACGACGCATCTGCTCTACCTGGGTACGGCGGTCTGCTTCGTGCTCGGTCTGCACCTGATGAACTCGCCGGCGACCGCGCGCCGCGGCAACCAGTTGTCCGCGTTCGGGATGGCCGTGGCGATCGCGCTCACCGTCGTCGTACTGATCGACGAAGGGACGATCACGCGCACCGCCGCCGTCGTCCTCGCGATCGGGGTGCTGGTGGGGTCCACGGCCGGACTGGTCGCGGCCCGGCGGGTGAAGATGACCGCGATGCCGCAGCTGGTCAGCCTCTTCAACGCGGTCGGCGGCGGCGCGGCAGCACTCATCGCGTTCGGCGACGCGCTGCCCGGCTCGACGGGCCGGCCGACCAGTACGACGCTCGCCACGTTCCTGGACGTGCTGATCGGCGCGGTCACGTTCTCGGGCTCCTTGATAGCCGCGGGCAAGCTCGCCGGTGTCGTGCCCGGGCGGCCGTTGACGTTCGCCGGCGGACGGCTCGTCAACCTCCTGCTCGGTCTGACCGCACTGACCGCTGGGGTGCTCTACACGGCGCGTGGCGGCCTCGGAGCCCTCGGGATCCTGACCGGCGCCGCGCTGGCCGTCGGCGTACTGGCGACGCTGCCGATCGGCGGCGCCGACATGCCGGTGGTGATCTCGCTGCTGAACGCCTGCACCGGAACGGCGGTGGCGATGGCGGGGTTCGTGATCGGGAGTACGCCGCTGATCATCGCGGGTGCGCTCGTCGGCGCGGCCGGTGGCATTCTGACCAAGCTGATGGCGGTCGCGATGAACCGGTCGCTGCTGAACATCGTCGCGGGCGGTTTCGGTACCGGCGACGAGCAGGCCGTGTCCGCGACGACCGCGATCGGCAGCGTCCGTGCGGTGACGGCGGACGACGCGGCGCTGCAACTTGCGTACGCCCGCAAGGTCGTCATCGTGCCCGGCTACGGGCTCGCGGCGGCGCAGGCCCAGCACGAAGTGGTGGAGCTCGCACAGGCCCTGGCCGAGCGCGGCGTCGACGTCAGCTACGGCATTCATCCGGTCGCCGGCCGGATGCCGGGGCACATGAACGTCCTGCTGGCCGAGGCGAACGCGCCGTACCCGCTGCTCAAGGACCTCGACGAGATCAACCCGCAGTTCGCGGCGACCGACGTCGTCCTGGTCGTCGGCGCGAACGACGTGACGAATCCGGCCGCGCGCCGGCCGGGCAACGCGGTCTCCGGGATGCCGATCCTGGACGTCGACAAGGCCCGCAGCGTGATCGTGGTGAAGCGTTCGCTCGGCCACGGGTACGCCGGGATCGACAACGAGCTCTACACGAATCCGCGCACGGCGATGTTGTTCGGCGACGCGAAGGTCGTCCTGACGGCCTTGATCACCGAGCTCCAGGCCTACGCCGTAGGGCGCTGAGCCGGCCGCGCAGCCGTCGGCCTCGCTCCGCACGGGACGTTCGGCCCTGCTCCGCGGGTACGGGACGGCAGACGCTGGATGCATGAGGGCATCAGCCAGCGACCCGCGGTCGATGTCGAATCCCAGGGGGATGCCATGAGCTCGGTGAATGTCCAACTCACTGTCCGCGGCGACGTTCCGGAGTCGAGTGCGGAGTACGCGCGCGACAAGTTCCGCCACCTCGTGAGCCGCCGGGCAGACCGCGTCGACCTCGTGCACGTGGTATTGGCCGTTGCGGCCAACCCGGCGCACGAGGCGCCGGCCAGTGTCGCGGCCGAGGCGGATGTCGGCGGGGCACGGGTGCACGCGCACGCGACGGCGGCCGTACTGACGGAGGCTGTCGACGAGGCAGTGGATCGCCTCCGTCGCCGGCTCACCGACCTCAGCGAACGGCCGCGGTCCCGCCGTCACACCGGGCTTGCGAAGGCGGCGGCCGGAGACCAGGACGACGAAGAATCGGAGGAACCGGACCATGAGTGAGAACGGGCCTGGGCGCCCTCCGGACCGGGTGGTCCGCGACGTCCGTGCACGCTGGGCGATCGCGGTCGCGTGCCTGGCGATCATCGCGCTCGCGGTGACGATGGTCATCCTGTTCAACGATTCCGGCAAGGACTCCGGTACGTCGCAGGCGCCGGCCCCGACGGTCACGCAGACCGGGCCGACGCAGACCGGGACGCCGAAACCGTCGCCGACGACGAGCACACCGGCGCACCAGACTTTCCGCTACCAGCCTTTGTGGCCGTTCACGTCGGAGGACGCGGTGGCGGACTGGCAGCAGGCCTACCGCAGCGGCGGCAAGCAACCCTGGCACCTCGACCCGGCGCAGACCGCGCTGTCGTTCACGACGGGGTTCCTGGGCTTCCACGAGATCGACCTGGTGGTCGCGAAGTCCGTGCGCGGTGACGAGGCCTACGTGTCGGTCGGCTACCGCGCCGAGCACAACCCGCCGTCGGTCGCGGCTGTCATCCACCTCGCCCGGTTCGGGCAGGGCGACGACGCCCCGTGGGAGGTCGTCGGGACCCGGGACAGCAGCCTGACGCTGACGCAACCGCGGTACGGCGCCGCAGCCCACTCGCCTATGACGGTCGGCGGGCGGATCACGGGCGTCGACGAGGCCATCCGCGTCGACGTACGTCAGGCGTCGACCGAAGCCCGGCTCGGAACGTTGTGCTGCGTGGCCGCGGGTGGCCAGTCGCAGCCGTGGTCGGCGCAGGTGACCTTCCAGGGCGCGACGGATCCCGCGGTCGTCGTCGTGGCGTCGACCGGCGGCCACTACCAGGGCGTCGAGGCCTTCGCGGTCACGGCGATCCGCACCGTCGACTGATGGCGCCCCCGATGACACTCGATCCGCGGACGCCGCCCGGCTGCCCGCTGCGCTTCCGACGATGAACGAGACGCTGCGGTTCGGGCGGATCGCCGGCATCCCGATCGGCGCGCACTGGTCGGTGCTGCTGATGATGGGGCTGGTCAGCTACACGCTGGCCTCGACCGCGCTGCCCGAACTCGTTCCGGGCCGCAGCGCGGCGGCGTACTGGACCACGGGTGTCGTCGCGGCGATCGCCTTCGTGGCGTCGCTGCTCGCCCACGAACTCGCGCACGGGCTGACCGCCCGCCGGTACCAGTTGCCGGTTCAGCGGATCACGCTGTGGATGCTGGGCGGCGTGAGTGTGCTGGACGGCGATCCGGCCACCCCCCGTGCGGCGTTCATGATCGCGGCCGCGGGGCCGGCCACGAGCTTCGGTATCGGTGTCGTATCCGGTGGTGGCGGATTGCTGCTCGCGGCCGTCCATGCGCCGGAGCTGTTGCAGGCGACCGTGCTGTGGTTCGCGGTGATGAACATCGCGCTCGGTGTCTTCAACTTGCTGCCCGGCGTACCGCTGGACGGCGGCCGGGTGGTTCGCGCCTGGCTCTGGCATCGATACGGCGACCCCGACCGGGCGACCGCGGTGGCGTCGGTCGCCGGCCAGACCGTCGGCGGGCTGGTGGCGGTTGCGGGAATCGTGCAGCTGGTGACGGGGGATGCGGGCGGCTTCTGGCTGATCGCGGTGGGTTACGTGATCGCGATCGCCGCGACCGCCGAGGGCCGGCAGGCTCGTGCGCGCAGTGCGGGTGAGCGGCTGGTCGCAGGTGACGTGATGCGGCCGGCGACCAGGTCCGGTGCCGGATCGCTGTCGATCGACCGGTTCCTCGCCGGGATGCTTCCGGACATCCCGCAACTCGTCTTCCCCGTGGAGGGACCCGACGGCCGCACGACCGGCGTGGTCAGCCTCGGCCGGCTGGCCGCCGTACCGGTGGAGCTGCGCCCCACGACAGTGCTCGCTGACGTCCAGACCCCGCTCGAAGAGCTCCCCGTCGTCGACCCACGAGCACCGCTCGCCGACCTGCGGCAACTCGGGCCTGACGAGGTCGCGCTGGTCGTCGAGGCCGCGCAGCTGGTCGGTCTGGTCACCGGGTACGACGTCGCGCGCGCCCTCGATCAGGACGGGTCGAGATCGACGTGAGTCCGGCGCCCAGCGGCCTGACGGATTCGGGACCAAAGGCCCTGCTGAGCGCGGTCGACCGCGAGGAGGCTGGAGGACACGTCCGTGGGGGAGGTGAGGCGCAGGTGTGTATCGGCATCGTGGGCCGGGTCGTCGAGTTCGACGCCGCCGGGCCGGCCGTGGCCCGCACCGGGACGGTGGACACCGAGGCCGGCCGGCGGCAGGTCTGTTTCGCGTTCCTGCCGGACGCCGCGGTGGGTGACGTGGTGCTGGTGCATTCGGGGTACGCGATCGATCGGGTGGACGATGCCGACGGTGATGGGGGAGGCCGATGAGAGGACCAAGGGCACAGGGGATCGTGCTCGCCTTCGGTACGGCGCTGATCAGCGGCGTGTCCGTGTTCGTCAACTCGTACGGCGTCCGGGTCGTTCGCGACGCCACGGTGTACACGACGGCGAAGAACCTCGTCGCCGCGGCGGTGTTGATCCTGCTGGTGGCCGGTGTCCGCAGACGACGGCCGGCGCCGCGCCTCTCGAGGCGTCAATGGGCCGGCCTGCTGGCGGTGGCCGTCGTCGGCGGATCGGTGCCGTTCGTGCTCTTCTTCAACGGGTTGGCGCATGCCTCGTCGACCCACGCGGCGTTCGTGCACAAGACGCTGGTGCTGTGGGTAGCGCTGCTCGCCGTACCGCTGCTGGGTGAGCGACTCGGGCTCCTGCAGTACGTGGCGATCGGTCTGCTGCTCGGTGGGCAGGTCGCACTCGACGGAGGCCTCGGTGGGTTCCGCTTCGGCACCGGGGAACTGATGCTGCTGGCCGCGACGCTGCTGTGGGCGGTCGAGGTGATCGTGGTGAAGCGGCTCCTCGTCACGGTGGCGCCAGACCTGCTCGCGGTAGCACGGATGGGCCTTGGCGTGCTGCTGCTGATCGGCTGGGTCGCGGTCAGCGGGCATTGGTCCGGTTTCATCGGGCTGAGCGCGGAGGGCTGGCGTTGGGCGGCCCTCACCGGACTCCTGCTGGCAGGGTACGTCGCGACCTGGTACCGCGCGCTGGCCCTGGCTCCGGCGGTCGACGTCACCGCCGTACTGGTGGTCGCTGCCGTGATCACCGCCCTGCTCAACGCGATCGTCAAGGGCACGGTCGTGACACCGCAAGCCGGCATCGGTATCGCATTGCTGATGGCCGGCGCGGGCCTGGCGGCTCTGGCCCGGCCGCAACCGGTCCTGGCGCGATGAACCGCGCATCGGGTCCGCTGCTGTTCGCGCAGTACGCCTACCCGCCCAACGCGCTCGGCTACTGCGGCCCGGAGGATTCCGACGAACTGCTGGAGTACGCCGACAGCGCTGTGACCGACCGCGGTCTGGTGGCGATCGCGCAACGCTTCCTCGGTGCGTGGCCGTACCTGTCGCTGATCGCCGCGGCGAACGCACGCGACCCGCTCGATGCCGATGTGGTGGAGGCCTACTGGGTGGGCAACCGCCTGCTGGACAACGTCCCCGGCTCCTTGCTGGCGGCGCACCTGACGGACCGGTTCGACCGTCCCCTCAAGCACGGGGCGGCCGACCCGGTCGGACTGGCGCTGCTCGGTGGCCGGCCGCACCACAACTTCCACGTGTTCGCGGTGTACCCGTGGACCGGCCTGCTGCGGGCCGGACCTGCGGCCGATCCGTTGCGGGTGCTGGACAGCTGCCGGATCTCCTGGGGCACCGTCGTTGCCGTCGACAACGAGGCGGCCGACGTGAGCGTGCGCCCGTTGCGCTACGACAACGGCCGGCTCCGGTTGGGAGAACCGGCCGTGCGGCGCGTGCAGAGCGGCTCGCGTGGCCGCCAGTTGGTCCACTCGGCACAACCGGGTGATCTCGTCGCGGTGCACTGGAACTGGATCTGCGACGTCCTGACCCGCGCGCAGGTATCCGCGCTGCGCGAGACCACGGCGTACCTGCTCACGCTGGTCAACCACGCCCTCGGCCGCCCCGCGGTCGGCGGCGCACTCGAACCGGCGATGCCCGGAGGCAGGCGTAAGGACCTGAGTCACAGCTCAGGCACGACGAGCAGCGGTTCGACGGTTGCGTAGTCCACGACAGGACCGTCGCGGCAGAGCAGCAGCGGGCCGAGCTGGCAGTGCCCGCAGAGGCCGACGCCGCACTTCATCGAGCGTTCGAGCGAGACCTGGATCCGCTCGTCCGGCACCCCCGCACCGAGCAGGACGCGGGCGCTGAACCGCATCATCGGCTCCGGTCCGCAGAGGAACGCGACGGTTCGCTCGGGCGCGATCCGCAGCCGTCGGAGTGGTTCGGTGACGAACCCGACCGCGCCGGGCCAGCCGGTCGCCGGGCGGTCGACGGTGAGCTCGGTGTCGAGGTCGTCGCGATCCACCCACCGGTCCAGCTCGGCGCGGAACAGGAACTCGTCCGGCGTCCGGGCGCCGGCGATCAGGACGATCCTGCGGTACGCCGCGCGCCGGCTCAGCGCGGCGAGCAGCAGCGGCCGCAGCGGGGCGAGACCGACCCCGCCGGCGACCACGACCAGGTCGTTGCCGTCGGCATCGTCAAGGTCCCACGTCGTACCGAACGGGCCGCGGGCACCGAGGATCGTTCCGGGACCGGCGTCGTGCAGCGCCCGGCTGACCGCGCCGACCGCCCGCACGGTGTGGATCAGCGTGCCGTCGTCGCCGATACCGCTGATCGAGATCGGCACCTCACCGATGCCGTACGCGTAGAGCATCGCGAACTGTCCGGGGCGGAACGGCGGCAGCGGACGATCGACAGATCGCAGCGACACCGTGGCCGAGTCGTGGGTCTCGACGGTGCGGTCGACGACCCGGTACCGGACCGGCAGCATCGGCTCAGCCACGAGCGCTGTCCTCAGGGATCGCATCGCCGTACAGATCGAGCAGCCGCGCCCGCGTCGTCTGCAGCCGGTCGAGGACGACGGCGAGCAGTTGCCGGGTGAGGGCGTACCCGAGCCGGGGATCCTGGTCCGCGAGCGCCCGGAGCCGAGCAGCGTCGAACGCCGTGGCCTGGACGGCGCCGATCGCGCGGGCGCCGAAGTGCCAGCGGTACGGCGGAACGAGCCACGACCAGCCGAGCAGATCACCCGGGCCGAGTGTCTGTACGACGACGTGGCCGCGACCGGGGACCGCCGTGTCGAGTGCTACCCGGCCGTGCCGGATGAGCCAGCAGTAGCCGGCGGGCCCGCCCTCCTCGAACAGCCGGTCGCCGTCGTCGTAGGAGACTTCATGGGCGGTGCTGAAGAACGCCTCCCGTTCGGGGGCGGTGAGGTCGTCGAAGAGCGTGGTGTCAGCCATGCGCGGACTCGGCGAGCCGGCCGACCTCTTCGGTGATGTCGATGCCCACGGGACACCAGGCGATGCACCGGCCGCAGCCGACGCAACCGGATCCGCCGAACTGGTCGTGCCAGGTGCCGAGCTTGTGGGTGATCCACTGCCGGTAACGGCTCTCGCCGGAGCTGCGGACGCTGCCCCCGTGCAGGTACGAGAAGTCGAGCTCGAAACACGACGACCAGCGTTGCCGGCGTTCGGCGTGGTCACCGGTGAGGTCGGTGACGTCCTCGGTGGTCGTGCAGAAACAGGTCGGGCAGACCATGGTGCAGTTGCCGCACGTGAGACAGCGCTCCGCGACGTCCTCCCAGTGCGCGGACTCGCGACTGCCGACCAGCAGCGCGCGCAGGTCCATCTCCGGCATCGCGCGCCCCATCTTGTGGGTCGCGTCCTCGACCGCCAGACGCGCGGCGTCCGTCTCGTCCGCGGCGGCGTCGCGATGGTCGATCCGGGCCAGCAGTGCCTCGCCCGCGTCGGTGCCGGCCTCGGCGAGGAACCGGTGGCTGTCGGTCGGGGTCAGCTCGGTGAGCGTCAGGTCCGCGCCCGGCCCGGCGGCCGGGCCGGTGCCCATCGACGCACAGAAGCAGACCTCGCCGGGCTCGGTGCAGTTGACCGCCACGACGAACAGCGCGCGGTGCCGGTCCTGGAACGAGCCGTCCGGATGACGACCGCCGCCGAGCACGTCGCGCAGCTTGCCGATCGCCGCCAGGTCACATCCACGGACGCCGAGCAGCGCGTACCGCCGGGCCGGTTCGTCGGCAGGACGGAACGAGCCGTCCGCATCCGTCGACCACAGCGTGCGGCGGGGTGGGTGCAGGAAGGTCTTCCAGGACTGCGGCCCGGCCGAGTGGGCGAACATCGCGTCGTCCTCGCGGCGATGCAGGCGGTAGTGCCCGGGCCCGGTCTCGACACCCCACCCGGCCGGCAGTTGGCCGGCGTCGGTGAGCTCCGCCAGCACGATGGCGCTGCCGGACACCGTCGGACCGACGACCTGGTAACCGTCGCTCATCAGGACCTCGACCAGGTCGTCGAGGCCTTCGATGATCGCCTGCGTCATACCCGCGATCGTGCCTCCGGGAGCCGGAGCTCTCCAAGGGCCGAAGGTCCCGGCGGAGGCTGTCCTCGGCCCCTGGCCGTCGGCCCCGGTCAGTTGGTGTGCTGGCAGATGATGGACACCCCGACGCTAGCGGTCTTCAAACTCGCCTCGTGTGACGGTTGCCAGCTCACCGTGCTGGACTGCGAGGACGAGCTGCTCACGCTGGCCGGGCGGGTGCGGATCGCCCACTTCCTGGAGGCGTCCAGCGCGGTCCAGCCCGGGCCGTACGACGTGGCGCTGGTGGAGGGGTCGATCACCACGCCGGCCGACGCCGAGCGGATCCGCCGGATCCGGGCCGAGGCGCGGGTGCTGGTGGCGATCGGCGCCTGTGCCACCGCCGGCGGGATCCAGGCGCTGCGGAACTTCGGCGACGTGGCCGAGTTCGCGTCCGTGGTGTACGCCCGGCCGGACTACATCGAGACCCTGGCGACTTCGACGGCGGTGGCCGACCACGTGCGGGTCGACTTCGAGTTGCGGGGCTGCCCGATCGATCGCCGGCAGCTGCTCGAGGTACTGACCGCCTTCCTCGCCGGCCGGAAGCCCGATCTGCCGGACACCTCGGTGTGCACCGAGTGCAAGCGCCGCGGTCTCACCTGCGTGATGGTGGCCGAGGGTACGCCGTGCCTCGGCCCGGTCACCCATGCCGGCTGTGGTGCGTTGTGCCCGGCGTACCGACGGGGCTGCTTCGGCTGCTTCGGGCCGATGGCCAAGCCCAACGTCGCGGCTCTGCTGCCGCGGCTGCGTGCGGCCGGGATGAGCGACGACGACATCGACCGCGTCTTCCACACGTTCAACGCCGCGGCCCCGGGCTGGTCGTCGTGAGCCACCGCGCCCGCCAGTTACGAGTCAGCTCGCTCGCTCGCGTCGAGGGGGAGGGCGCGCTGCACGTCGTCGTCCGCGACGGTGAGGTGGAGCGCGCGGACCTGCAGATCTACGAGCCGCCGCGCTTCTTCGAGGCGTTGCTGCGCGGCCGGGCCTACACGGAACCGCCCGACATCACGGCCCGGATCTGCGGCATCTGCCCGGTCGCCTACCAGACCAGCGCGATCGCCGCGATCGAGAACGCCTGCGGAGTCGTGGTCGGCGGCCCGATCGCCGACCTCCGGCGGCTGCTGTACTGCGGTGAGTGGATCTCGAGCCACGCGCTGCACATCTATCTGCTGCACGCCCCCGACTTCCTCGGTTATCCGGACGCGGTCGCGCTGGCGACCGATCATCGCGACATCGTCGAACGCGGCCTGGCCCTGAAGAAGGCCGGCAACGCGATCCTCGAACTGGTCGGCGGCCGGGCGATCCACCCGATCAACGTCCGCGTCGGCGGCTTCTACGCCGCACCGAGCCAGGCTCAGCTCGACAAGCTCGCGGCTCAGCTCCGGCCGGCGCTCGACGCGGCGGTCGCGACGGTGCGCTGGGTGGCCGGTTTCGACTTCCCCGACCTGGAACTCGACCACGAACTGCTGGCCGTCCACGACCCCGCGCGCTACGCGATCGAGCGCGGTACGACGCTGCGCCGCAGCGCGGGACCCGCCTTCGCAGTGGATGCCTTCAGCAACCATGTGGTCGAGGAACACGTCGCGCACTCGACCGCGCTACGGGCCCGGCTCGACGGTGGGAGGTACCTCACCGGACCGCTGGCCCGCTATACGCTCAACCGTCAGCACCTGTCCCCGTTGGCCCTGGAACTCGCCGCAGGCGCGGGGCTCGGGATTGAATGCCGCAACCCGTTCCGCAGCATCGTGGTCCGCGCGGTCGAGACCGTGTACGCCGTCGAGGAGGCGCTGCGGCTGATCGAGTCGTACCAGCAACCCGAACCGTCGTCCGTCGGCGTACAGGCCCGGGACGGTGTGGGTCACGGTGTCAGCGAGGCGCCCCGCGGTCTGCTGTACCACCGGTACGAGATCGGCGCGGACGGCCTGATCCGGTCCGCGACGATCGTCCCGCCGACCTCACAGAACCAAGCGGCGATCGAGGACGACCTCCGGCGGGTGGTCGCGGCCAACCTCGACCTCGGCGACGGCCCGCTGACCGGCCTCTGCGAGCGCACTGTCCGCAACTACGACCCCTGCATCTCCTGCTCGACGCACTTCCTGGACCTGACAATGGAGCGCCGGTGAAGACAGCCGTGCCGACTGCCGTGGTGATCGGAGTCGGCAACGAGTACCGCCGCGACGACGGGATCGGGCCCGCTCTGGTCGCCGCTCTCGCGGACCACTGGCTGCCGGGTGTGAGGCTGGTTGTCTCCGATGGTGAACCCGCACGACTGATGGACGACTGGGCCGCCGTGCCGCTGGCCGTGGTGGTCGATGCGGTGGTGTGCGAGCCGTCCGCACCTGGCGAGATCCATCGGACCGACGTGTCGCTGCGGGAACCAGCAGATCCGGTCGTCGAGACCCACGCGCACTCGGCGGGCTCGCACAGCCTGGGCATCCCGGACGCGCTGCGGCTTGCGGCGGCGCTGGATCGGCTGCCAGGCCGACTCGTCGTCTTCGCGGTCGAGGCCGCCGACGTCGGGTTCGGCACCGAGCTGACCACCCCGGCCGCCGCCGCACTGCCACGGCTGGTCGAGGCCGTGCTCGGCGAGCTGCTC
This sequence comes from Kribbella sp. NPDC050459, assembly GCF_040655315.1. NCBI lineage: Bacteria > Bacillati > Actinomycetota > Actinomycetes > Propionibacteriales > Kribbellaceae > Kribbella > Kribbella sp. NPDC050459. The sequence continues at coordinate 251,577 of NZ_JBFAJQ010000001.1, forward strand.
GCGAACACAACAGAGCGGGGGAAGCCTACCGCCGCTACTGCAGCGGGCCGAGATGTGCGGTGAACGGTGGGGACCGCTACTCCGTACCTTTGGGTCTGGCTTCCCTCGCCCATCTTCAGTAAAGCGCGACCGCAGACCAAACAGGAGAGCCGAAGGTCCCGACTGCCGGGGACTGTCGCGCGCCGCCGGCCGTGGTGAGTCCGGTGAAGCGAGGCCTGTTGGACGGTGCGGACGGGGCTTTGGCCGGTGTCCAGCCGATCCACCGATCACGATGCTCAGGGTATGAACCGTGTGCTGCAGTGGCTTTCGGGCCGCCGGGCGCGAGTGGTCGCGGCTGCCGTTGTGATGGTCGCACTCGTCGCCGCCGGCGTCGGGTTCTCCCTCTGGAGGGGTGACGGCGAGTCGGCGCTGCCGTCGGAGACGCCCACAGCGCCGGCTCCGACCGGCGACGGTCCGGTGGACATGGCCGGCCGTGCTCCGCTGACCGGGGTGCCGACCAAGGACGAGCTGAATCGGCCGGCCGTCACCGTCAAGGTCTCGAACACGCCCGACGCGCATCCGCAGCGCGGACTGGACCAGGCCGACATCGTGTTCGTCGAGCCGATCACCGGCGGCACCACGCGGCTCGCGGCGATCTTCCACTCCAAGCTGCCGGCGCAGGTCGGCCCGGTGCGTTCGCTGCGGCCGATGGACGCGGCGCTGATCGGCCCGACCAAAGGCATCATCGCCGACACGATGGCCGATCGGTGGGTGCTGGAGTACGTCGACCGGGTCGCCGATCTCGACGATCTGGGCACTCTGCGAGTGCCTCCGGGGACCTATCGCCTCGACGACACCAGGCGTGCGCCCAACCACGTGTTCGCACGCCCAGACCAGCTCCTGAGCCTGAGCGACCGCAAGGCCGCACCTGCGCCGTACTTCAGCTATGCGGCGGACCTGCACCGGTCGACCGCACAGCGGGCCGGCACGCCGGCGTCTTCGGTCACCATCGGGTACGGCGGTTCCGCGACCGCCACCTGGACCTACGACGAGGCGTCGCACCGCTGGCTGCGCGCGGAGAAGTGGTCGCCGCACGTGATCGAGAACGCCGGTCAGGTGGCGGCGGACAACGTCGTCGTACTGACGGCCCAGCGGGACACCAGCTTCGCCAAGGCCAAGCCCGCGATGACGATCCTCGACGTCTTCGACGCCTCCGGAACGCTGAAGCTGTTCACCGGCGGCAAGGTCGTCACCGGCCGGTGGAGCAAAGGCGCTGTGAACGAACCGTTCACGTTCACCACCACCGACGGCAAGCCGCTGCTCCTGACCCCGGGAACGACCTGGGTCGAATGCGCCCTCACCACGATGCCCGTCCTTGCTCGTTGAGGTCGGCTGAAGTCGATCGAACTCCGGCGGGTGAGACCGCGGTCACGAAAGGCAACGGATTCGGGACCTTTGGCCCTGGAGAGTAGCGCGCTAGTCCGGTTTTTTGGGTGACGACAGGGCTGCTGTGGGTGATCGCGGAGCGGCCACTACCGCGGCAGCCGTCATTCGAAGGACGAGGGGGAACAACATGCGCGGACGTTTGCGCCTCGGAGGACGGACAGGACTGGCACTGCTCGCGGGCTTCGGCCTGCTGCTGGCCGGCACGTCGGTGTCCTCCGCAACCCATCAGAACGCCACGGGGACAACTGCGTCGACGAATGCCGCCACGTCGGCCGCGGTCGTGATCAAGGACAACGATTTCAACGGCGACACCAACTCCGACGTGCTGTCGGTCGACACGGCCGGCCGGTTGTGGCTCTACCCGGGCAACGGCTCGGGCGGCTGGCTGCCACGCATCGGGTACAGCTACGGCTGGGACGCCATGACGGCGATCCTGGCGCCCGGAGACTTCGACGGGGACGGGAACGCGGACCTGATGTCGGTCGACAGCGACGGCTACCTGCGGTTGTACTCGGGCAACGGCGCGGGTGGCTGGCTGATCTGGAAGCGCTACGGAAGCGGCTGGAACGCGATGACGTCCGTCTTCGGACCAGGCGACTTCAACGGCGACGGCCACATGGATCTGCTGGCGCGACAGAGCACGGGCCAGCTGTGGCTCTACCCGGGTGACGGCAAGGGCGGCTGGCTGCCCCGCGTCGGCTACGGGTACGGCTGGAACGTCATGACCTCGCTGCGCGGACCGGGCGACTTCGACGGCGACGGCTTCGTCGACGTCACGGCCCGCGACGGAGACGGGAACCTGTGGCTCTACCGCGGCAACGGTACGGGCGGCTGGCTGGCCGGCCGGACCCTGATCGGAACCAGCTGGCAGAACCTCACGGCGATCGTCACGCCGTGGGACTTCTCCGGCGACGACAAGGTGGACCTGCTGGTCCGCAACGCGAGCGGGTACCTCTACATGTACCGCGGTAGCGGGACCGGCGGATGGATCCTGCCGCCGGTGCTCGTCGGCTCGGGCTGGAACAGCATGACAGCCATCACAGCCTGACCAACTCGGGGAAGAACTCGTGGCGAGGGCTCTGCGTTCCCGGTGCCGCCCGATGCGGCATCGGATCCCCGCCAGGGCCTTCGCCACCCCTTTGTGCCGCCTGCCTGCCACAGGGCTGAAGTGCCTGCCGGATCGGGACTGGAGGACCCTGGCGACCTCACGGGCCGCGTCCGGACGATGGATGTGAGAGGAGGCTGCGCAGATGGCCGAATCCACTGATTCCGTGTTGGCGGTGTCGCAGCTCGGGAAGCGGTTCGGGGACCGGGTGGCCGTCGACGATGTCAGCTTCGAGGTCGCGCCCGGGGAGACTTACGGATTGCTCGGGCCGAACGGCGCCGGGAAGACGACGACGATCCGCCTGGTCTGCGGCCTGCTGCGCGCGGACGCCGGTGAGGTCCGGGTCGCCGGTACGCCGGTCGGCGCGACGTCGACCGCGGCGAAACGTTCCATCGGCTACGTACCGCAGGAGATCGCGCTGTACCCGGACCTGACGGCACGGGAGAACCTGCGGTTCTTCGGCCGGCTCTACGGACTGCGCGGTACGGCGCTCAACAAGCGCGTGGGCGAGGTGCTCGAGCTGATCGGGCTGTCGGACCGCGCCACCGACCGGGTCGAGTCGTTCTCCGGCGGAATGAAGCGCCGCCTGAACATCGGCGCCGGGCTGCTGCACGAGCCGAAGCTGCTGGTCCTGGACGAGCCGACCGTCGGAGTCGATCCGCAGAGCCGGCACGCCGTGATGGAGAGCGTGCGGTCGTTCGGCGCGTCGGGTATGGCGGTGCTCTACACGACGCACTACATGGAGGAAGCCGAGCGGCTGTGCGACCGGGTCGGCATCATCGACCACGGCAGGTTGGTTGCCGAGGGCACCCGCCGTGAGCTGGTGGCCGAGCTCGGCGAACGGGACCGCATCACCTTGGCCGCCGCAGGTGACCTGGATGTGCTGGCGAAGCGTCTTCGGGGTCTGGCCGGTGTGGACCGGGCGGACGTGAAGGACGGGGAGGTCCAGCTGCTGGCCGCTGACGGACGGCGGCTGCTGCCCGGCGTACTGGAAGCCGCCGAGCGGTCCGGGCTGTCCCTGCGATCCGTGGAGGTGGACGAGCCCGATCTTGAGGCCGTCTTCCTGCATCTGACCGGTACGGCGCTCCGGGAGTGATCATGTTCGGCGCCTTAGTCATCGCTGCCAAGGATCTGCGGCAACGCTTCCGGGACAGGTCGGCGCTGATCCTCGGCTTCGTGGCGCCCGTCGCGGTCGCGGCCCTGATGAGCTTCGCGTTCTCCGGCGTGGAGTCCTTCCACGCGAACATCGCACTGGTCGACAACGACCGCGGCCAGATCGCGTCCGCCTTGCGAGGTGCGCTGACCGGTCCCGAGCTTTCCGACGTACTGACGATCCGGGAGGCGTCCGACGACGCGGCGGCGCGCAGGATGGTCGACGACGGGGACGCCGGCGCCGGCCTGATCATTCCTGCGGGATTCAGTGCTGCCGCGGTCGGTGACAGGCCCATCGGCCTCCGGGTGCTGGGCGATCCGGACGAGCCGCTGCAGGCGCAGGTCGCCCGTGCGGTGGCCGATGCGTATGTCGCTCAGCTCAACGCCGACCGGCTGGCGGTGCATACGGCTCTCGCCGCCGGGGTCCCCGAGAGCCGCGGTGCGGAGTTGGCCGCGGCGGTGGCGAAGCTTCAGTCGCCCGAGTCGGTGCAGGCACAGCCGACCGGCTATCGCCAGCTCCGGACCGCGAGCTACTACGCGCCCGCGATGGGGATCATGTTCGTGCTGTTCGCGATCGGCTTCACCGCGCGGAGCTACTTCGCCGAGCAGCGCACCGGCACGCTGGAGCGGATCGGCGCGGCCCCGTTGACGCGCGGCGTCGTCCTGCTCGGCAAGTCGCTCGCAGCCTTCGTCTACAGCGTCGTCAGCCTCAGCACGCTGGCGATCGTGTCGTCGCTCGCGTTCGGTGCCGAATGGGGGCCACCGGTTCCGGCGTTCGCCCTGATCCTCGCGATGTCGGCCGTGCTGGTGGCGTTGACGGCCCTCGTCGTCGCGACGGCACGCACCGAGCGCCAGGCCGAAGGGCTGGCGACGATCGTCACGTTCGTGCTGCTCCTGCTCGGCGGCAACTTCGTCCTGCTCAGCCAGGCACCAGAGACGCTGCGCAGACTCGCCCTGCTCACGCCGAACGGCTGGGCGCTGCGCGGGTTCACGGATCTCGCGACCGGGGCCGGCGCGACCAGCGCGATCGTCCCGGTCCTGGTCATGCTCGGTATGGCGGCGGTGCTGGGAGCGATCGCCGCGATCGTCGGCCGAGGGAGGCTCACATGAGGGCTGCGCTGGCTGTTGCGGGCGTCTCGCTGCGCCGGATGTTGCGGGACCGGACCGCGCTGTTCTTCATCGTGGTGCTGCCCGTCGTCATCATCACCGTCATCGGCACCGTCGTCCAGAACCCGGGCGGCTTCCGGATCGGTGTGCTCGCCGATCAGCTCTCGGGTCCGCAGCTGGCGACCAGTTTGGTCGACGAGCTGAAGTCGGTCGGGCCGCTGCACACGATGGCGGACGAGCCGGCCGCTCGGATGGCGCTGCGCCGAGGGGAGATCGACGCGGTCGTGCTGGTGCCGACCGGCCTGGACGCCGACCTGTTGAGCGGGAAGGACGTGCGGATCCCGGTGCTCGCGGGAGGCGCAGAGTCGACGCAGAGCGCCGTACGGTCGGCCGTTGCCGCCGCGGTCGCCCGGCACGCCGAACGCGTCCAGGCGGCGGCTTTCGCGGCCCGGACGACGGGTACGACGACGGCGGAGCAGTTGCCCAGAGCAACTGCGCTGCAGCGGGTGACGCCGCGGATCGGCATCAGCACGGAGAACATCGCGACCGGGAGCGACTACCTTCCGCTGGGCTTCAGCTACAGCGCGCCGACGATGCTCGTCCTGTTCGTCTTCATCAACGCGCTGGCCGGCGGGGCGTCGATCATCCAGACCCGGCAGCTCGGCATCTACCAGCGGGCCCAGGCCGCGCCGATCCGCGTGCGGAGCCTGGTGCTGGGGGAGACCCTCTGCTACCTGGTCTTCGCGTTGCTGCAGTCGGTGCTGATCGTGGCGGTCGGTGCGCTGTTGTTCGGCGTGAGCTGGGGCAATCCGGCGGCGGCCGTCGCCCTGATCGGCACCTGGGCGCTGGTCGGCACCGGAGCCGGGATGCTCAGCGGGGCACTGTTCAAGACACCGGACCAGGCGTCCGCGATCGGCCCGGTGATCGGTATCGCGTTCGCCATGCTCGGCGGCTGCATGTGGCCGCTGGAGATCGTCCCGAACGCGGTACGGACGCTCGGCCACGTCACGCCGCACGCCTGGGCGGTCGACGCCTGGATCACCGTCCTGTCGCGGGACGGCGGCGTCGCCGACATCGCCGCGAACCTCGCCGTCCTCGCGGCCTTCGCGGTGGCCATGCTCGGTCTGGCCTCGATCATCCACCAACGCAGGTTGACCAGCTGACTTCCCACTGCGGCCGGAATGCCTACACTTCAAGTAGGAGTGTGAGTTCCATGGTGGATGTGGCCGAGTGGGGGCCGTTCACCCCGCCGGCCGCGTTGCGCCGGCGTGAGGTGTTCGGGTGGCTCGGGTACGTCCAGGCCGTGGGGCCGCGGGTTCCGGCGGTGGACGCTCGGCGGTCCGCGCCTGTTCCGGTGCTGACGGTGCCCGGCTTCCTGACCGGTGACTGGTCGATGATCCCGCTCGCGCGGCACCTGCGTCGCTCCGGCCACGCGACGTTCACGAGCGGTATGGCGCTGAACTCGGGCTGTACCGAAATGCATCTCGAGCTGCTCGAGCGGCGCCTTCAGCAGGTTGTCGACGAAGCGGGTCGTCCGGTCGCGCTGGTAGGACAGAGCCGGGGCGGCACGCTCTGCCGGATGCTGGCGGTACGGCGACCGGACTTGCTGGCCGGCGTGGTCACGCTGGCGTCGCCACTGCTGCACCAGCTCGCGGCGACCCAGAGCCTGGTGAGTCAGGTCAAGCTCATGGCTCGGTTGAACGTCTGTGGGTGGCCGTGGTTGCTCTCCTCCGAGTGCTTGTTCGGTGGCTGTGCGGAACGGACGAGCGCGTTGCTCGAATCGCCGTGGCCGGCGGGACTGCCGTTCGTGTCGATGTACTCGCGGCAGGACGGCGTCGTGGACTGGCGCTCGTGTCTGGATCCGGCCGCCGAGCACGTCGAGGTCGGCAGCACCCACAACGGGATGGGAACCGACCGGCACGTCCAGCGGCTGCTCGCGGCCAGACTCCGGACCTTCGGTGCCGATCGCTCAGCGCCGACCGGATGGCCGGGCGAAGCCGACCAGTAGCTCGAGCTCCGCACCCATCCAGTCCGCGATCCGCTGCACGTCGGCGACCTGATCGCGGTCGGCGACGACGCCGACCGACAGGCGGTCGCGGTAGCTCAGCACGGTCACGTTCAGCCCCAGCCCGTCGGTGATACCGGCCAGCGGCACCATTGATTCCACCACCGCGCCGGCCAGGTACAGCGGCCGGCCGGGTCCGCGGATGTTCGAGATGTTCACGTTCATCGCCGGTGTCAGCGGCGCCCAGGTGTTCAGGTTGGTGAGCAGCTGGACGGCCCGTACGGTGAACGCCGGCGGGACCATGCGGATCGTGTCGACGAGCGCGTCCGGTGCCGTCGTACCGAGGTCGTGCAACGCGGTGAGCATCGCCCGGTGCGCGACCGCCAGCCGGGCGGCCGCGTCGTCCACATCGGTCGGGATCGGCACGACGACGGCGCTCAGCTGGTTGCCGAAGGATGTCGCGCCGGGATCCCGCAGCGCGACCGGCACGACCGCGGTGAGCGGGCGCTCCGGGAGCTCCGAGTGCTCGATGAGCCACCGGCGCAGCGCACCCGCCGAGATCGCCATCACCACGTCGTTCACGCTCACCGCGAAGTGGTTCTTCACCGCCTTGACGTCGGTGAGCGCCAGCGTGGCGATGCCGATCCGGCGGTGCCGCGAGATCTGCCGGTTGAACGACGTACGCGGCGCTCTCGCGAGTCCGGTGTGCAGGCGCTGACCGCGGATCAGTGAGGTGGTGGCGCCGAGCAGTCGCGCGCCGGGCATGGTGCCGAAGACCGGTAGTTCGTCGACGCCGGACAAGGCCGCGGGTACGCCGGACAGCGCTCGCAACGGTTGCCGAACCACGCCCGCGAGGCCGCGCAGCAGCATCGGCAGTGCTGCGGGTGGCGGTTCCGGCGGTTCCGACGGTTCCGGAGCTCGGCGGGCGCTCCGTGGTCCGGTGTCCGTCAGGGCGGAGAGGATCTGGATTCCCGCGCGGCCGTCGGCGATCGCATGGTGCACCTTGGTGAGTACGGCGGCCCGGCCGCCGCCGAGGCCCTGGATCAGGTACATCTCCCACAGCGGCCACGCGCGATCGAGGGGACGGGCGAAGATCCGCGCGACCTGTTCGCGCAGTTGCTCGTCGTCGCCCGGCGGGGGCAGTGCGATCTCCCTGAGGTGGTAGTCGAGGTCGGGCTCCGTCTCCGTCCAGTACGGCCGATCCAGCCCGAGCGGTACGCCGGTGAGCCGCCGGCGAAACGCGGGCACCAGATCGATCCGCTCGCGGACCAGCTCACGCAGCCGACCGAGCGTGAGAACGCGGCCGGGCAGCCTGGCCGGATCGACGATCATGAGAATCGCCGTATGCGTCCGGACCCGGTCGTTCTCCGCGGCGAGATACATCGCGCCGAGGTCGTCGACCTGTTGCATGGTCACAGCGCCTCCGCGGCGAGGTCACGGCGTGCGGCGTCCTCCGGCACGCCCAGGTGATCGAGGGGATCCTCCAGGCGGCGGCGCAGCAGCTCGGCCGAGCGAGCGGCGTACAGACCGTCCTCGATCCGCTCGTCGAACGTCCACCGCAGGGGAAGGATCGGCCGGATCCGGATCTGCCCGTCGTGGACGACAGGTGTCGGACGGACCCGGCCGACGACCAGGAACAGCGGGCAGTTGCCGTGCTCGTACAGGTGGTGGAAGGCGGCGTCGGTCTTGAGGCTGCCCAGATTCGACACGACGGCCGACGAGTACATCGGATCCGACCGGGTCAAGGTCGACGGCAGTACGCCACGCGCGTCCAGCCAGTGGAACACCGAAACGGCGAGGTCGAGCATCGGCGCCGGCAACGAGAGGAAGAGCCGCATCTCCTTGTCGACCTCGGCCACGCCGGACGTGCGGGCGTCGCGGACCGCGCCGTCGAGGTCGTTGATCACCGCCGCCAGGCCTTCGTGCGGCTCGAACCGGCGCTTGATCATCTCCAGCGGTGCGTTGTCCGCGAACTCCTTCATGGCGCCGAACGACAGGTGGACGCCGTCGCGCTGGTACAGCCGGCGGCCGGCCACGAAGCGGTTCATCCGCGGCCGGGCGTGCAGCATGCCGGCGACCTCGTGCAGCACCAGGACGAACAGGCTCAGGTGGGGTCCGCCGGCCGTGTTCCACCGCTGGATCCAGTCCTGCGCGGCGGCGATGTCGACGAGCTGCTCGAAGTACACCGTCGACTCGGTCCGGCGGCGCATGATGAACGGCATGATCGCCCGCTCGTCGGGAATGTCGGTGACGAGCCGGCCGTCACGGCGTCGCGCTCCGGGATGCAGTCTGCTCCGCATGGCGTCCTCCCTCGCTCCCGATGGTGAACAGCCGCGAAGTCCCCGAGTAGGGCCGAAGTACCTGCTGGTGTGCCTTTCCGTGGTGCCGGATGCGGTACTCGCCGGCGGCGTCGGCGGGTACGGTCCAGGTCACGACGGCGAGCTGCGCGGTCCGGGTCCGGCGCCAGCGGAACGTCGTGGACCAGTCGCCGTCGTCGGCCACGGTCTCCCAGCCGTCGGCGATCCGGCGCTGGACCTCCAGGTAGGTGCCGTTGCGCCGCAGGTCGTTGTTCGGGTACGCCGCCACGAAGATCGCGGTGACCAGGTCACCCGGCCGGTACCGGCTCCGGGGCTCGACCACCACGTCGCCGAACGCGTGGTCAGCCGGCGTACGGTCGTAGGGGATCTGTGGCCGCGCGAGTCGTTCCTGTCCGGTCAGGTCCGGTCCTTCGTCGCCGTAGCGGACCGGGCGGCCGTCCCGCATGGCCTCGGCGAGCTGTCCGGCCACCTGTTGCAGTGCGGGCAGCGTCCACCGGCCGAACAGGGTGCTGCCGCCTTCGTACTGCTGGGTGTCGTACTCCTCCGGCGTCGTGACGTAGTGCAGGTAGCCGTTGCTGTAGCCGACGACCAGCACGTCGGCGAGCTCCGCGCCGACGATCGAGGCGACTGTACGGCGCAGCCGCAGGCCGGCGACGACCGTGACCTCGGCCGGGATGCCGAGCAGATACAACTGGCCGATGCGCAGCAACTGGATCGGCGCGTTCCGTGCGACGTAGTGCCCCCGGAGGCCGCCGACCACGAGTGCCTTGGGCGCCTGGACGTCGCGGAGGCGCGGATTGCGCCGGTAGAGCGTTCGCGACACCGTGTCCCACAACGGGTTCCGGCCCTCGTGGAAGCCGCGGAAGGCAGGGCCGTCCTCCTGGCTGCCCGCCAGCGCGGCGGCGCCGCCGACCGGAGCGCCCGTCCGGTGTTCATGGCCGTCGCCGGTGAACTCCGGGCGGACCACGGCCGCGCCCAGATCCACGTGGGTCAGCCGGTGGTCGACACCTCCGTCCAGGACGGATCCCGGCGCCGTCATGAGCCGGGCGGCGGCTTCGTACTGGCGCAGGCCGATGATCCGCGTGTTCTCCGTCTCGTCGGAGCTCGGGCCCTGACCGGGCCGCAGGTCGAGGTTCGGTGTGAGATCGCCGGCGTTGGTCTGCGCGAATGCCGCCACGAAGTCGTCCGGTCGGCGATCCAGGTAGTCGACACCGGCCACCAGGCGTTCCCAGTGATAGGCGGCGTACCCCTTGTTGTCGCCGCTGATCAACGTGTTCGCGTTGGTCATGCTGGTGTTGTGCACCCCGAACCAGTTGATCGCTCCGAGCGGTCTCCCGGCGCGCTCGATCCGCAGCAGCGTGGTCTGTGGGTCGACGCCGTCCGGGAACCACTGCCGGTCGGCCGCCGGATTGTTGTCGAAGGCCACTTTCGACCGGTTGGCGCTCGCGTCCCGGAGCTCGCCGTGCGAGAGCGTGAGCGCGGCGGGGGACAGGTCGCCGTGCGCCCGGACGACGGCCTCCGTCATCCCGTCGACGATCGCTTCGAACGTCTTCGGGCGGAAGCCGCCGGTGTTCGAGTGGTACAGCCGATGGTGCGAGTAGCCGCCGGGACCGCTGTGCGTGTGCGTGGCCGTGATCATGGTGTTGTGCTCGGTGTACAGCGTCCCGTACTCGTGCCGCAGCCGGTCGAGCACAGCCCGGCAGACGTTGTCGAACACCATCGGCAGGTCGTTCACGACCAGCAGCACCCGTCGTCGGCTCGCGGGGTCCGCGATCACGAACGCGCGGGACCGCAACCGCAGGTGGATCCCGTCACTGCGTTGCCGGGACTTGCCGTACCCGAGCATGCCGGTGTCCGCCGCTTCGCCGGTGATGTCCGCGATCCCGCGACCACACAGGAACATCAGCGGGCCACCTAACCGGTCACCAGCGCCTTGAGGCTCTGCCAGACGAGCTGCTCGCGGTCGGCGATCTCGTGCAGCGGGGTCGTGGCCGGTTCCAGGAGGTCTGCCGGATCGTCGAGTTCGGCGGCCGCGGCGAAGGTGGCTGCGACGCCTTCCCAGAGGTCGCCGATCGCGTTGAGTTCGCTGCCGAGCTCGCCCAGCCGGGACTCACCCGTGATGACGGTCGCCTCGCCGAGGAACCGCGCGTACAGGTACCGGAAGATGCCGCCTCCGGTGCCGCCGCGGCGGTCGATGAACAGTGCGGTCTCGAAGCAGGTACGACGCAGCGCGGCGGCGTCGAGGACGTCGGGCCACCGCAGCGTCTCCTGGAGAGCTTTGCGGATCCCACGGACGCCGAGGTTGCCGATCGGCGGGGTCAGCATGCCGTCGCACACCTGGTCGATGGCCGCCCGAACGTCGTCCGCGTGCGGCTCGCGCGCGCCGGCGAAGTCGAAGGTGTACCAGGTGTGCCGCGGCGGGAACGGGCGGAACCTCGACCCGCGTGCCGCCTCGAGGACGTCCCAGTCGACCGGATGAAGTTCCCGGTCCCGATCCGCGATCAGGACCCGTCCGGTCGGCGGGTCGTAGCCTGCCGCCACGACGACATGGCCGCCGAAGTGATAGTCCGGCGGGAGGTCGAAGTACGGCAGGAATCCCATGTCGACGTACAGCAGCGCGGGCTCGCCGGCCTCCAGGACCTTGCGGAGCTCGGCCTGCGCGACGTGGGTGCTGGACGTGGAGCGGGACGTGACCGCGACGCCGGTACGGCGACCCGCCGTCTTCTCCAGGCCCTCTTCCCGCGGGCTCGCGTTGTTGGCGCGGCCGCCGAAGAACGGATCGGTGCCCTTGAAGTGGAAGTACACGAACCCGAGACCCGCCCCGAGCCCGAACAGCAGCTCCTCGCTGATCGGATAGCCGTGGAAGTCGTACACGTGTTTCAACGACCCGGTGACACAGTGGTGCGTCGGATAGCTGCCGAAACCCGCGAAAGGCTTGAACCTCTCCGGCCCACTGACCGTGGTCGTCATCTCAGTACCTCCCGATCACCCGGTTGCCGCGATCCAGCCTGGTCCGGCGGGCTCGTCGGGCACAGGGCCGAAGGTCCTGTCGTGTGCGGCAGGCCGCCGCGCCCGGCCAGCTTCGGGACTTTCGCCCCTGGCTGCTCCGGGGGGCGGTGCAGAGTGTGAAAGTGAGCGGAGGGAGAAGCGCATGTCCAGAATCCGCACGGTCCTCGCGGCCACGACGATCCTCGCAGCCCTCGTCACGGCCGGCTGTGGTGGCGGGAAGGCATCCGCGCCCCCGGCCGCGTCCAGCTCGGCGTCGGCCGGTGCGGCGACGCCGAGCACGCCGTACGTCACCGGGGTAGGTAAGCTGCCGGCCGCTGCGATCCTCGCCCGCGCCAAGGCTGCGCTGGCCGCTGCCGGCAGCGTCCGGGTGAAGGGCAGCGTCACCTCCGAGGACGGGAAGCCGACGACGATGGACCTGGCGCTGACCCGGACCGCCGGTAGGTCCACGATCGGCTTCTCCGGCGGGCGGCTGACGGTCATCGTGATCGGGCGCACGGCCTACTTCCAGGGCGACGACGCCTTCTGGAAGGCGAGCGCCACGGACGCCCGGCAAGGAGCGGCGTACGCCGCCATGTTCCGCGGCAAGTGGCTGAAGACGACCGCCGGGGACAAGCGGTTCGGCGACTTTTCCGACCTGGCGAACATGAAGGCCTTCGTCGCGGAGCTGGAGACTCCGGGGGCCGCGAAGACCGGACCGCGGGTCGTCGACGGGGTCAACTGCATCGGCTTGGTGGGCGACGACGGCTCGACGCTGTGGATCGACCAGGTCAGCGGCCGCCCTGTCCGCGGAACGAGCCCCGGTGCGGGCACCGGCCTCGCCTTCACCGACTACGACCGGGTACCGGCGCCGACGGCCCCGCCGCCCGACCTCGTGATCGACGCAACCGCCCTGCACTGACCGGCGTGGTCCTCCCGATTCCCGGGACTTTGGGCCCTGGCCGGTGGCGATGGCCGGTCGGACGGTGAAGGTATGACGGAGTTGGTGCAGCACGTGATGAGCGGTGCCTGGCCGGACTGGGGCGGCGACGAGCTCGGGCCGCGGTCGGTGACGATCTTCCGCCTGCCGGGGGAATTCCGGGCGGTGGTTGCCGTGGACAACGTGACGCTCGGACCGGCGATCGGCGGCGTCCGGATGCGGCCGGAGGTGACACCCGGTGAGGTGATCCGGCTGGCGCGCGGGATGACGCTGAAGTGTGCGGCGGTCGGACTGCCGCACGGCGGCGCGAAGGCGGGCATCGCCGCGCCGCCGTGGCTGGACGTCCGGACCAAGGAGGCGCTCCTCCGTACGTTCGCGGTGCGGATCGCCGATCTGACCGACTACTGGCCCGGCCCGGACATGGGGACGGACGAGACCGCGATGGCGTGGGTCTACGACGAGATCGGGCGATCCGTCGGCCGGCCGGCGGCGATCGGCGGCATCCCGCTCGACACCCTGGGGGCCACCGGGTTCGGCCTCGCGATCTGCGCCGAGGCACTCGAGACGTCCGGCAGGCTGGAGATCGACGGCGCCCGGATCGCGGTCCAGGGCTTCGGCGCGGTCGGCCGGTCGGTGGCGTTGCAGTTGCACGAGCGGGGAGCCCGCGTCGTCGCGGTGTCCGACATCGAGGGGGCGGTGACCAATCCGGACGGGCTGGACATCGCGAAGCTGGTCGACTTCCAGCACGAGCGACCGCTGAACCAATTCCCCGGCGGTACGCCGATGATCCGCGACGAGCTGCTCGGCGTACCCTGCGACGTACTGATTCCGGCCGCGCAACCCGATGTCCTGAACCGGGCCACCGCCGCCCAGGTCCGGGCCTCGATCATCCTCGAGGGAGCCAACATCCCCGCCACGCTCGAGGCCGAGCAGATGTTCGCCGCGCGCAACGTCTTGGTGGTTCCGGACATCATCGCGAACGCAGGCGGCGTGATCTGTGCCGCCGCCGAGTCCCGCGGTCTGACCGCGGCCCAGGCTTTCGCCGACATCACGGAGCGGCTGCGCGCCGCCATGACCGAATGGCTCGCACGCACCGAGTCAGGCGAGGCCCCACGCAACGCCGCGCGCACGATGGCGCAGGAACGACTCCAGGCCGCCACGGCATACCGTCGCACGTTCTGACCGCGTCATGCGACGAATCCGCACCGAAGTCCGGGATGCAATCCTCTGGATCTTCGGGAGGTATCTCAGGTGAAGACCTCGACGAGCCGCAGTGCCTCCCGCGGGCCGCGGAGGCTGAGCTCGGCGACTTCACCGACTCCGCGGACGTAGTACTTGGTGTCGAGGACGCCAGGCTCGAGAGCGGTCGTCTCTGTGGTGCGAAGCGCGTGGCGGAAGGTTCCGAAGGGGACCGTCACCCGGGCTGAGCGGTCGACGACTTGGAAGATGTCTTCGGCGTGCCCGCGGTACCACTCCTGCCGGAAGCGCCGGCCGAGCTGCGGGTGTGCTTGCATGACGACACCAGGCTGTGCGCCGTCGACGCCGGCGTGGAACGATCCTTCGCGGCTGACGACGCGGCCCCGGGCATCCAGCTCCGCCGTGTCCTCACCGAAGTACCAGACGTTGCCGCACTCGTCCTGGGCGTAGTAGTCGCTCGTTCGCTCCGTCAGGACGTTGCTCAGATAGAGGCGATCCTCGACCACCCGAGTGCGGACGCCACGCACCAGCTTCGTGCGTGGGCTGACCTTGACGATGTCGAGGGCCGGTTCGCCGTCCTTCGTGCCGGTGTAGACCATGGTTCGTCCGACCGGGAGTGGGAACCACCGGTTGGTCACCGACGCGGTGAAGTCTTCGGTGTCGATCCGCGGCCGGTATGACGTACCCGGACCGAACACGGGCAGGTTGCACCGCGCAGCAACTGTCGAGCTCGTGGTGATCGACGCCCGTGCGCTTGAGGGTGCTGCGCCTGGACAGAGGAGCAGCGCTGCCGAGAGCAGGGCAGCCGAACGTCGAGTGTTCATGGTGGCCTCCTGGTTCCTGTCGAGCCAGACCAGGAGATCACCATCAACCTGAACGCAAGGTGAATGTCGCCGCGAGGACGCCGGCTCGTTGGAGGGATCGTGAACGCCCGCGACGCATCCTCGGCCCGAAGCGTGGCAGCGTCAGCAGCGGGTCGTCCTGCGCGTCAGGACCGCAGGCGACGCAGAGATCCGGGCAACGCAGGGCGCGCAGCTCGGGGCCCCTCCGGCCGTCCGGCCACTTGACGAACGCGCGCGTCCGGCCTGCCATCAGCCAGAGCCCGAGATCGGCCGGCGAGGTTTCCTCGGATCGGCCGCCGTCGGGGCGGCACCAGCGCACCGCGGTGATACCGCATACATCCTCTCGACCAGGCTCGAGCCGGATCGCCGTGACGAAGACAGTGTGTGAACTCGCCAAGCTCATTGAATTCTCCCGAAGGTCAAATCAATCAGTTATCAGGCGACCAAGTGGCTGGCAAGAGTTTGCACCCGGTCGGGCAGCCATTATCAGCGGAGCGAATCCGGCCATTCACAATGAGTTGCTTATCCGCTTCAGCGAAACCGCTGGGTCCAAAAAATAGCTCGGGAATTGCCTGGTTTATCCCGAAGGGTTGCGGGGAAGCGTTCGTGGCGAGCTCTTGCCGAGCCCCGCTGTCAGATCGTGAACTCCAGCCACAGTGGGAAGTGGTCGGAGATGCGCCAGGAGAGCTGCGACCTGGTGAGTCCGTCCTGAGTGTGCGGGACGAAGTCGAAGCTGCCGCAGCGCTGCGTGTACGTGAGCCCCTGGAGGAGTGCCGGGAGGTTGGGATCCGCGGGGTCGTTGAACCAGGCGATCTGGTCGTAGAAATGACTTGTGCGGTCATTGTCGAAGATGGTCCGGGGCACCAGTCCCAGTTCTGGCGGCGGCCAGAGACCGGTGGAGACGAAGGCTTGGTACAGAGGGTTGTCGATGCGGTCGAGATTGAAGTCACCGAGCACCAGCAGGTTGCGGTTCCAGTCCTTCGGCTGATCGGCCCAGTCACGCATCCACCGGGCGAAGGCGCTGATCTCGTCCAGGCGACCGGCTGTGCTCTTGCCCCAGAGGACATGCACCGTGGCAAGGATGAAGTCTGTCGTCTCACGGACGAAGCCGGCGGCGTAGGGCGTGCGGGCGAACTGCTTCGCGTTACCCGTGGCGGTCGCGGGGAGCACGATCTCGCCGACGAGACCGGACGGTTTCACCCGGTCGGCGTCGTACACGAAGGCCAGCCGCTCCTGATTCCCCTGGCTGCCTTCGGTGGTGTCCGACACGATGACCCGGTACTGCGGGCCGAGCCGGTCGAGCAAGGCGAAGAGCGCGGTCGTGTCACGCCGGGTCTCCTGGATTGCCGTCACATCGAACCTCTCCACGACGGAGGCGATGCACGCCACGGCCTGCCAGTCGCGCTTGGGTTGGTCGTCATCGGTGGACTGCCATTTGTTGGTCAGGCCACCGAACGCTCGCAGGTTCCAGGTACCGATGAGCAGGTTGTTCTTGGTCTTTGCCGGTAGTTGCTTGTCGAGCGCCTTCCTGATGCCTTGGAGATCGCGCTTCACGGCGGCCGGCATTCTGCCGGCAGGCGGCGTCATGACACGCCCCGTGCGTAGGGGTAGCCGGTCGGCGCTGGAAGATTGTGACTGCGGATTCCGACGTACGCACCGTCGCGCCTGCCGTCCTTCAACGACTGGACGACCTGCAACTTCCGCAATGAGCGGACCTGGTGATCCAGCACTTGGGTGATCCGCACCATGTGCCGAGCCCAGTCGGACGCGGGATCGGGCTCGGGCGACAACAGTCCACCGGCGTCAGAGACGAAAACGGTTCTGCAGCGCTTCCAGGCTGTCTCCAGCCCGAGGTTGTCATACACTCCGCCATCGGTCAGCGCGAACTCGTCCCGATACTTGCGAGGGTCGAGATGGTTGCCGTTGTCATCGACCCAGGCCGCCTCGTCCATGGCCAGGCGGAACGGCGAGAGGAAGGGCGGGAAGGCAGCGGATGCGGCGACGGCCGCGGACAGACGTACGGTCGGATCGAGATTTCGGCCGACTCGCCAGTCCGCCACACCGTCCTGTGTGAAGCGAACGAGTTTGCCGCTGCCGGTGTTCGTCGCGTTGAAGACGAAGACAGGCTTGGCCGGCAGGTCGGCAAGCGTGGCGGTGCCGAGAAGATGTCGCCGCAGTTCCCCCTCGACTTCCTCGCCGATGCTGCTGAACGGCGAGAGCAGGCCGCTGACGACTGCTGAGCGGTCGATGGTTCGTGCGGCCAGTGCACGGATCGGAGCCTCGACCTGTTCGACGAACGCGGCATCCGGGTCGGAGCTGGTGGTGACCTTCGACCATGTCAAGGCCAGGATCGCTGCCGTCATGCTGCCACCGGACACCGACGAGATGCGGTCTGCTCGCTGCAGCCATCGTGTTTGACACAATCGGCGCAGCACGCCGGTATGGAACAGCATCGCCCGATATCCTCCGCCGGAAAGGCAGATGGCGGTTCCAGTCGTGGGAACTTGTCGTGGCTCGAACGGCAAGTGCCGTACCGGCTCGACCAGGTCATGGATCGTCTCGCTCATGGCGATTCCCCCCGGAACACAGGCCTGACCTGCCAGTGCGGGGTCTCAGGCGCCGCGACCCCCCAGCCGCACCCTCGTCATCGAGCGTGCGCCGCGCGGTCAAGGCTGTCAACGGATTGATCGCGCAACGGCGAATTGGGACACAAAGGTTCGTGCGGATTCGCAGGAATACACTGCGGGACGTTGAAGGTCCCTTTGGACTACCGGATGCCCGGCGGCCGCGCGATCGACGTCGGGCCTCGGCTACCAGGCGCTCTGCGTCAACCCGTCGGAGGCTGAGACGGCTCTTTCTCGGGTGGTGGGTTTCGGGTCAGGATTGGGGTATGACCGCGACCATCGTCCTGACCCACGGCTTGGTGAGCCGGCGGTGGCGGTGGCGTGCGCTGAGGCTCTGAGTACCTCCGAGAAGTCCGGCTGTCACCGCCCGCAGGTCACCCCGGGACGGTGGCCGTCGCGCTGACCGTCGGCCGGTGTGGTGATCCCTCCCGGCGTCCCGGTCGCCGCATGCCGTACCTGTGAAACGTTTCCACACAGTGCCGAACAGTATGAAGAAAGGACAGAGCGATGCTTGATCCCGTCGTCGGCAAAGGTCAGCTGACCGAGACCGACCGCTTCATCTTCGAGTCGTGGGGCTACTTCCTGATTCCGAACGTCCTGACCAAGGACGAGGCTGCCGAGGCGTACGACGTGTCGCAGCGTCTGCACCAGAGCCGTGACCGTGAGTTCGGTCAGATCGGCCGGACCTACGAGAGTGAGCCGGTGCTCGAGCGGCTCATCGACCACCCCGACGTCCTCCCCAAGGTGCAGGGTCTGCTCGGGGACCGGTTCGTGCTGCAGGCCGGCTGGAACACCATGCAGCCGGCGCATGCGGGCAACGGCGGCTGGCACCAGGACGGATCCTCCGCGTTCGACTTCAAGGACCTGGGCTACCCCGTCCCGTTGCTGCAACTCCGGGTGTCGTACCTGCTCACCGACCAGACGGTGCCCGGTATGGGCAACATGGAACTGATCCCCGGCAGTCACCGCTCGCGGGTCGGCCTGCCTGATTCGATCCGGCAGAGCAAGGGCGACATCGCGATCGGCCATGTCGTGTGTGCCGAGGCCGGCGCCGCGCTCGTCTTCCACAACGGCGTCTGGCACCGGACCTTCCGCCACGACGGCGACTACGACCGCTTCACCACCCACTATGTCTACAGCCCGCCGTGGGTGCGCATGGCCGACCGTTTCGGCAACGACCCCGAGTTCCTCGAACGCACCACCCCGCTCAGGCGCGCCCTGATGGGGGAGTTCAGCAGGCCGGACGCCCCGTTCGGCGCCAACTACGACCCGCTACCGATCTGACCCGCACACGTTCCGGCGCGGCACCGGCTTCCCAGAGGCCGGTGCCTGGCCGACGTCAGCTGCTGATCTTGAACTTCGGCGATGTCACCAGTTCGGCCAGCTGGTCGGCGGTGAACACCGGTTGCTTCAGCGGCGACCGTGCGTCGTTGTCGCTCTTCTTGGTCTGCGCGAGGACCACGACGGTGCCGTCGTCGTACCGATAGGCGGCCCACTGGTCGTACCGTGCGTCGGAGCCCTTGGTGGTGAGCACGCCGACCTTCTTGCCGCCGACGTCGACGACTGCGCAGGTGCCGGTCCCGCCCCAGAACTTCTCCGCGGCCTTGCACGGGGTTGTCGCCGGCTTCCCGTCGGGCGTGGTGGACTGCACGAGCAGCTGGCCGACCCGGTCGTCCTTCTGCACCGGGATGGTGGCCGTGTACTCCCAGTAGTCCTGCTCCCCGTCATTGGACGCGTATTGGCTCTGCGGGTAGCTCATCCGGCGACCGTCGGGGTACTTCAGGTCCGGTGTGCCGAACCCGGCCGGTACCGCCGAGCGCAGGTCCTGCATCAGCGTCACGGCCCGGGTGGCGCGCGGGCCCGCGGTCGCCGTACGGTCCACCTGGCCCTCCGGCCAGGGATCCTTCGACTTCCGCGTGTTCGGCGCCACCGGCGTCACTGTGGAGACCGGCCGCGTCGTGGGTTGGGTCGTGGGTTGGGCCGTTCCTGTGTCGCCGGCCACCATCTGGCCCACCGACCGGTGACCGCTGTAGTTCGCGATCACGGTGGGAGCGGCACCGACCCCGACCACCAGCGGTACGGCGGCGACCGCCGCCCACCTCACCCTGCGCCGCTTACGCGTCCGGCGGGCCCGGTCGAGCGCGTGGGCGGGATCCATCGACGGCGGCGGGGTGCTGCGCACCATCACGTCGCGGAACGCCTCGTTGAGATCCTCTTCGTTCATCGAACCTTCTCCTCTTCCAGCAGACCGCGCAGCGCGGCCAGCCCGCGCGATGCCTGGCTCTTGACAGTTCCGGTCGAGCAGTCGAGCAGCTCGGCCGTCTGCTCCACGGACTGGTCCTCCCAGTACCGCAGCACCAGTACGGCGCGTTGCCTCGGCGGCACCTTCACCAGCGCCTCGAGCAACATGAGCCGTTCTTCGGTGGGGCCTGCCGACGCCGTCGGCGGGTCGGCCGGCGGGACGCCGACGGACTCGTACCGGAACCACCCCCGGCGCCGCTCGGACAGGAACGTCCGGATCAGCGTCTGCCTGGTGTAGTTGTCCATCGCGTCCTGCCGCTGGATCCGGCGCCACACCTGGTAGATCTTGGTGAACGTCTGCTGGACCAGGTCCTCCGCACGATGCCAGTCGCCGCACAGCAGGTACGCCGTACCACGCATGGCATCGGAACGAGCCGCGAAATACGCCTCGAACGCGGCGTCCCGATCACTCATCTGCCCTCCCCATCCTCGGTACCGGGTTAGACACGCCCCGAGCGCCGAAGTTGGTTGCACGGCCCGATCAGTGTTCCTTCCGCGCGTCAGGCCGGCGGCTCCGCGAGCGCGGCACGCGACGCGGGCGCGGGGAACGGGTCCGCGAAGTACTGCGTCTCCCGGACGACCTCGTCACCGGCGAACTCCATGATCGAGACCGAGTAGGTCGGCACGCCGTCGTACGTGATCGTGCATTCGCTGATCCAGAGATCGTCGCGGCCGACGATCCGCAGGACGGTGAAGTGCCGGTCGGCGGGGTGGCCGCCGCGCTGCGCGGCGATGGTCGCGCGGCCGCGGAAGCGTTCGCCCGACTGCGGGTACCGGAGTTCGGCGTCCGCCGCGTAGATGGCGTGCTCGGTGCCGACGTCGCCGCTCTCGGAGGCGCGCCAGTGCTGCTCGATGGCCGCCGTCCTCGATGGCGCCGCGGTGGTCATGCGCGGCTCTCCCAGCCGTGGAAGGCCGACAGGTCGCCGGCGTCCCACGCGGCCCGCAGGCCCGGAGCGCTCAGGTCCCAGTCCGGCCGGATCTCCTCCGTCGCGGCCCGCAGGTCGCGCCACAGTTCGTCGGTCGACGGCCGACCCCAGAACCAGTAGCCGTTGTAGACGGAGTGGATCTGGAGACCGGGTTTGAGGACCAGGGTGTGCGGAATCATCGGGTCGTTGTCCGGATCGGTGTACTCCTGGATGTCCAGGTCCTTCTGGACCAAGCGCCCGGGGTCGGACAGGAACGGCCAGTTCGCGCCGACGGACGCTCGGAACTCTTGGATGGTGTGGTGGTCGTCCGTCGCGATGGTGGCGATCGTCGTGTACGCGACGGCGATCCGGCGCTGCATGGCGGCCAGGTCCAGGTGCTGCTGGTGCTCCTTGGGGCAGTAGTGTCCACGCGCCAGGGTGAGGATCATCGGGTCGTCGCCCTGGATTTCGCTCAGCCGGCGCGGCGTGCCGGTGTGGTCGGGGAGTTGGTAGTCGGGGAAGACGCCCCGGGGGACGATGTCTGAGCGCATGGTGGCCACCTCTCGGGTCCTGAAGTCCGGGTGCGTCGCGGCCCGACGCACTGCCACCGTGCCGCGCCGACGGGCGGGTTCGCGCCCGGGAGGTCCCTGGTCAGGTCCCGGGCGAATACGTGGCCGCCGGTCCCGGGGGAGTGGCGGCGGGCAGCGTCCGTCTGGCCAGACCCCACACGGTCCGGGGCCAGGCGCAGAGGAAGAGGGCGCACAGAATTGCGTAGAGCGCCGTCGCCAGCCATCCGAGCGCTCTCACACCGGTGTGGCGGCTGATGACGCTCATGCCGGTGACGACGGTGCCCGAGGAGAACGGCATGGCCCACCACGCGATCGAGAACCCGAGGCCGTTCCGGAAGGCCCAGACGAGCATGACCACACAGATCGCCGCCCAGAGCAGCGCGAAGCCCATGATCGGTACGCCGGCAGCGATCGACATGGCCTGCAGCCCGGCGTCCAACGGAGCGGGCAGCCCGGCCTTCGTGGCCTGGTCGCCGAGATTGCCCAGAGCATTGACTCCCTGCCCGAACGGCGCGATGCCGATGAACAGCATCGGTGTGGCTTGGACCGGGAGCGGGCCGTGGACGAGGAGGCGCTGCACGACGAGCGGCAGCACCACCAGCGTCATCACGAGGTTGACGCCGAACATCCCGTACAGCGTCAGCACGAACAGCGCCTTGTTCTGCCCAGCGGGCAGGTGGTCGAGCAGTGGCTGGGCAAAGGCTGCCGAGACCATCGGCCCGGTGGGCGGCAGCAGACAGGCGGGCGACTGACCGATCGTGCTCAGCTGGTGTTTGACGATCATCAGCACCGTCAGCCCCACCGAACAGACCAGGCCCACCACCGTGCCGATGACCCAGAGCGTCGCACTCACGCCGATCGCCAGGCCGGTCGGCAGGAAGGTGTGTCCGACGGAGTAGGACACGAGTCCGGTGGCGAGGAACGCCAGCGACACGCAGGCGTAGAACGGCGCGACAGCCGGATCGAGGAGATCGGCGCGCGCCTGGCCGGTGTGCAGGTACCAGTGGATGCCTCGGGCGACGACCAGCACCACGAGCTCGAGGAACGTCAGTACGGTCAGGAGCTGCCAGACCCGGAGCGCGCCGGGGAACTGGTGCGGAAGTCCGATACCCGCGCCGGGAATGATGGCGGTCCCCATGATCACGGCGTACCAGTTCGGGCCGAGCCCGCGCAGCGCGGGCAATGGCCGATTGTCGGTGCTCGCCACGTCAGAGGGCGGCGAGGGCGGCGTCGAGCAGCCGGCTGAGGTGCCCGGGGCCGCGACCAGTCTTTGTGAGGACGTTGGTTCCGATCACCGCCGCGAGGAGGGCGCCGGCGGCGTCGCGCGGTTCGGTGTCCGCCTGGAGCTCGCCGCTGACCCGGCCGCGCTCGATCGCGGCTTCGAACCTGTCCTCGATACGGCTGAACAGCTCCTTCGAGACCTCCGCGACCTCCGGCGTCGACGTACCCAGCTCGGCGACCGCGTTGACGACCAGGCAGCCGCGCTGATGCTCGCTGATCCCGGCCAGTCCGTGAACGGCTCGGCGCAGCTTGGGTCGCACGGCGCCCGGCCCGTCGAGGCCTTCGGTCAGTTCCGCCAGGCGCAGCTCGCTGTAGCGGCGCATCGCGAGCTGGAAGAGCTGATGCTTGCTCTTGAACGTGTTGTAGAGGCTGCCTTTGCCGATCCCGAGCGCGTCGACCAGGTTCTGCGGCGTCGTCGCGCCGAATCCCTGGCGCCAGAACACCTCGACGGCCTTGTCGACGACGTCGTCGGTGTCGAAGCTCATCGGCCTGCCCATACGTTCGTCCTCACGTGTTGTGTAACTGGAGGTATAAAACTAGAGAGTTCTGTACCCTGAAGTCAACAACGATTCCCGGAGGGTGCTGACGGTGGTGTCCAGGATCGGCTCCCATGTGGCCGTGGCGGGTGGGCTGGTGAAGACCGGGGTGGGGGAGGCGGACCTGATCGGCGCCGAGATCATCCAGTTCTTCGCCGGCAACCCCCGCGGCTGGGCGCGGGCAGCGGTCGACCCGGCAGCCGACGAGGCGTTCCGTACCGCCTGCAGGGAGCGAGACCTTGCCGTCGTCGTCCACGCTCCGCACCTGATCAACCTGTGCTCACCGTCCGGCCTCGTGGTGGAGCGTTCGGCCGACCTGCTCGAGGTGACCATGCGACGGGCCGCGGCGCTCGGGGCCGGTGCCGTGGTCGTTCATGCCGGTTCGCTCGTGACGGAGAGCCGCCGCGGGGAGGTGCTCGGCGGTTTGCGCGACCTCGTCCTGCCTGTCGTCGACCGCTGGGACGAGGTGCAGCTCCTGATCGAGCCGACGGCGGGTGCGGGCGCGGCGGCGGCGTCAACGTTCGAGAGCAGCATCGAGTACCTGGCTGCCCTCCACGACGAGCGCATCGGGCTGTGCCTGGACACCTGTCACCTGCATGCGGCCGGCGAGGATCTCATGGACGTCGCGGCGATGGAGAGTGTGTTGACGGCTCTGGGGCCGCAGCGGATCGGGCTCGTCCATGTCAACGACAGCCGAGATCCGGTCGGCTCGCGCCGTGATCGTCACGAATCCATCGGGCTCGGCACGATCGGCTTGACGGGTGTGGAATCCGTGCTGGCGGTGCCGTCCCTCCGTGACGTCCCGCTCCTGGTCGAAACGCCGACGCACGCGCGCGACGTCGCCTTGCTGAAAGACCTCCGCGCCGGACGTCCTTCGGTTGTCACCTACTGAGTTCGGCCAGGAATGCCGACGAAGTCCCTTCGGTTAGGCGACCAACGCGTCCATCTGCGTCGCGGCCTGCTGAAGGCCTTCGGCCATCCCGGTGGCCAGCAGCTGATCCATCTGCTCGCGGGTGTCGAATGCGGCGCGCAGCTCCATCCGGGTACCACCGGCGTACGGCGAGAGCTCGACGTGCACCGTGTTCGGTGGGAGGGCATCGTCGACCCTGCCCTCGGCATCCGCGAAGTAGTCGACGAACTCCAGCGACTTCGGTGCGTCCACCGCGGTGAACCGCCAGGTGCCGTGAAACCTGTCACCCTCCGGTCCGGTCATGTAGTAGAACACTCGGCCGCCAGGCGTCAGATCGTGGTCGATCATGGTGGCCGGATGCGTCGGCGGTCCCCACCATTTCTCCAGCTTCCGCGGGTCCGCCCACAAGTCCCAGACCTGCTCGGTCGACGCTTCGAAGTCGGCGACCAGGGTCAGGGTCAACGCGTCGAAGTCCTTGTCAACGCTCGTCACGCTCATGCTGCTCATCTCCTTCGCCGGACAGCAGATCCGACATCCGTTCGACTCGTGCACGCCAGGTGGACTCGAGTTGGTCGAGCGCGTCCCGGGCCTGCCGTACGGCGTCGATCCGGCTCCGCACGAGCTGTTCCCGCCCACGCCGTTCCTTCGACACCAGACCGGCGCGCTCCAGCACCGCAACGTGCTTCTGCACCGCGGCGAAGCTCATCGGGTACGCCGCGGCCAGGCGCGATACCGACGCCGCCTCGCCGAGACACCGTCGCACGATGTCCCGCCGCGTCGAATCCGCCAAGGCATGCAGCAACTCGTCCACATCTACAACCATTTGGTTGTACGTTAGATCGCGCCAACCACCCCGTCAAGGCGGAGTAGTGTCGGGCTGGAGTCGAGTCGGGAGATGACCGTGAACGAGACCAGGATGCCCGTTGCTTTTCTCGGCCATGGCAACCCGATGAACGCGCTGGAGACGAACCGCTACACCGAGGCCTGGCGGGTTTTCGGGGCGTCGGTGCCGCGGCCGCGCGCGATCCTGGTGATCTCCGCGCACTGGTACACCAATGCGACCGCGGTGACCGCGATGCCGCGTCCCCGCACCATCCACGACTTCTACGGATTCCCGCAGGAGTTGTTCGATGTGCAGTACCCGGCGCCCGGTGCGCCCGAGGTCGCGGAACTCGTGGCGGACGTCTGCAAGCCCCGGTGGGTGGGGCAGGACATCGACAGTTGGGGGATCGACCACGGCACCTGGTCGGTCCTGCTGCACGCCTTCCCGGACGCCTCCATCCCGGTCGTTCAGCTGTCTCTCAACGCGTTCAAGGACTTCGATCACCACCTCGAACTCGGCCGCAGGCTGAGTCCGCTGCGCGATGAGGGCGTTCTCATCGTCGGCAGTGGCAACATCGTCCACAATCTGCGCGCCGTCGATTACCGCAAGCCGGACTCGGGGTACGTCTGGGCACTCCGTTTCGACGAGGCCGCACGCGAGCTGCTCGAGGCTTCACCCTCGGAGGTGGCAGCTCTCGACGCCCATCCTGACTTCGGTCACGCAGTTCCCACCCCGGATCACTTCCTGCCGCTGCTCTACGCGGCCGGGCTCGCCGACGACGAGCCGTTCGATCTGCTCGTCGACGGACATGCCGCCGGCTCGATCTCGATGGCGGCGTACACCCTCGGGCTGGACTGTGACGCGGCCGTCGGGACGGATGCGGGCCCTGCGGCGCCACTGCCCGATGGCTTCCCCACGTCGGACAGCAACCTCTGAATCCCGTGTGATCTGAGCCATAGGCCGGTCCCGGGAATGGATCTGCCGCCAATTACGCTACATTAGATGTATCGAAAAGCTTCAGTGACCACACGCGAGAAGGGGCATGGGTATGACGATCTCGAGCGGGATGGAAACAATCCTCGTGCTGCCGGTGGGCGCGACGGCGGTGTTCCTGATGGTCAGAGTTGCCGCGCGACGGTACCGAGACAAGCCGCAGGTGTGGCGCAGTCAGGCATTCCTGGCTGGTGTCAGTTCTTCACCACGGCCGGAGCCAGAAGGCCGACGGCGCGGTCCATCCATCCCTTGCGCGGCGAGCCGAACCTGAGGACCTCTGCGAGGTAGGCGCCGACCAGTACGCCGAGAACCGTGTCGGGATCGATCGTCGGCTGCAGGCGTCCGGCCTTCATGTCGATGGTCATCAGGTCGGCGAGCGAGCTCAGTCGAGTGGCGAGTCGTGACCGCACAGCCGTCGAGAACTCGGGATCACTGTCGGCGATGATCGCCGCGGTGGCGCCCGGTCCGAGCCGGTTCTCCAGGATGTCGCTGATGCGCTCCATGACCCATCGCAGCTTCTCGCCGACGGGAAGGTCAGGCGCCAGGGGTGCCGGGTCGATGAGGTGCTCCAGGATCGCGTGCATCAGTTCGTCCCGGCTGCGGTAGCGGCGATAGATCGTCGTCCGGGCGACACCGGAGAGGGTCGCGACGGAGTCGATGTTCACCGCGGCCGGCCCCTTCAGGCGGAGCAGTTCGCGCGCCGCCTCGAAGATGCGCTGGTCGGTCGACTCGAGCCGGGGCCGGCCGCGGCCGCTCGTGGTGGGTGGCATGGGCCCAGTCTGCCCAGAACAGACGTGCGGCGATATGCGCTACAGATTATGTATCGAAAATGTTAGGAGGAGGTCACATGAGTACGTCGACGTTCGATGCGATCGACCTGGTGCTGCTGATCATCGTCGGGGTGGCAGCACCCCTGATCTGCCTCGGAGGTATCGGGCTCGCCCATCGGGCGCAGGAGCGGGCCTCGGCCAGGACGCGCTCGAAGCGTACGAACCACGTCTAGGAGGATCGCAATGGAGAAGATCGTTGTCGGCGTCGACGGCAGCAAGGGTGCTCGACAAGCACTCGAATGGGCGGTCGCCGAGGCAAGAGCGCGTGGCGCAGGTCTTGTCGTCGTCCACGCCTGGCAGCAACCCACGGCGGCGCTGATGTCGCCGTATGCTCCGCTGCTCGCCGATCCTGCGAGTCTCGTGGAGACGGCACACAAGACGATGACCGACAGCCTGGCGACGGTGGATCTCACCGGACTGGCCCGCGAGCCCGAACGACGGATCGTCCAGGGTCCCGCCGCGCCCGCTCTGCTCGCAGCCGCGCGGGACGCGACGTTGCTGGTCGTCGGCTCGCGAGGGCGGGGCGGATTCGCCGGGCTGCTGCTCGGCTCAGTCAGCCAGCAGGTCGCCCATGAGTCCACTGTCCCGGTGGTCATCATCCCGCCGGCAGCCCGGTCCAACAGCCGGCCGGACGGCTGACAATGGCCACCGCACAGACTGTTGCCCTGGACAAGCGTCAGCTATCGGAACATGAGCTGGCTGAACTGAAACTCAGGCTGCAGGAACACCGCATCTTCCGCCGGAATCAACCGCGGGACTTGTTTGCCTCGCGCAACTTGAATGAGTTCCAGGAGAGTTGCACCGCGGCGCGGATCGAGGTCCAGGCCCACTTGGCCGCCGGCGCGCTGAGGGTACTGAACGACGTCGAAGCTGCCTTGGCCCGAATGGCCACGGGCGAGTACCGGCTATTTACGCTACATAGCATGTAGCGATGATGAAGCCGGAGCTGACGTGAAGGAAGGAATTGTGAGCATGAAGGCATGGGGTGGCAGTGACATCGTTCTGTTGATGCTGCTCGGGGTGATGGTGGTCATCATCACGATCCGAGTTGCCGCACGGGAGTACCGGCTCAATCAGGAAGCGTTGGCCAAGCAGACGCGGGACCCCATTCGGCGTTCCGCCTCTGGTGGCCCTACGCGTCGCTCTCGAGGCGAACGCAGCAGTAGCCCGGGGTCGGCCGAAGGTGGGCTTGCAGGCCGGTGATGCCGAGGCCTGAGACGAGACCTTCGAGGAGGCAGAGGTTCATCTCGCAGACCAGGTCGGTGTGCTGTCGGGCGAGAGTGTGGAACGGGCAGTTGCCGAGGACGATCGCGTCCCGCTGACTGCGCGGTTCGAATCCTTGCTCCTCGAGCAGACGCATGAGTGCGCGTGAGCTGGTCGGGTCGGATGTGTCGCCGACGGCGGCGGCAAGGTCGATGCCGAACTGGCGGGCGCGACGGTCGAGGGCAGCCCGTGGGGTTTCGCCAGAGGCCTCGACGTCCTCGAGGGCAGTTGCGAGGAGGCTGCCGGCCAGGTCGTAGCGGCGCTCGGGCAGGGAGACGCCGATGTACTCGCTGGAGCGTCGGTACAGCTTCGAAGGTCGTCCTGCTCCCGGGCCGGTGCGGCCGGTGCGGCGCTCGAAGACGACCTCGAGCAGCCCCTCCTCGGCCAGCTTGTCGAGGTGGAAGGCAGCCGTCGAGCGAGGGATCTCCAGCGCGGCGGCCGCCTCGTCCCGCGTCACCGGATCGGCCTGGCGTACGACGTGGTCGTACAGCAGGCGCCGCGTCGGTTCTTCCAACGCTGCGACCGCCGAGATCCGGGCGTCCCTGGAGTCGTTCACCCGACCCACTCTAAAGCCAAGTCCCATTGACGAAAACGGTGGCCCCTTCTAAAGTCAAAATACGTCTACTTTAGAAGGAGTCGATCATGAGCACTGAGGGGCGCACAGCCCGCACCACCGGCCGTGAGTCGCTGTCGGATCCGGCGTACCAAGCCTTCCTGGCCCTGCGAACCGTCTTCACGGTGGCGCCGGTCGTCTTCGGCCTGGACAAGTTCGCCAACCTGCTGACCGACTGGCCGAACTACCTGGCCCCCTGGATCAACGACCTCGTCCCCGGCTCCGGCCAGGACGCGATGTACCTCGTCGGGGTGATCGAGATCGTCGCCGGCATCGCCGTCGCCGTCATCCCGCGCTACGGCGCCCTGCTCGTCGCGGCCTGGCTCGCCGGCATCATCCTCAACCTGCTGACCCTCTCAGGCTTCTACGACGTCGCCCTGCGCGACTTCGGCCTCCTGGTCGCCGCCGTCGCACTGGCCCGTCTCGCCACTCGGTATGCGCCGGCCCGGCACGGTTCTTCGTCCACGACGAGCTCTGGTACGTCGAGCACGAGGTAGACCCGGTCGACCGCGTCAGTGCGTCTTCTGCAGAAGTGCTGCCAGGACGGCGGCTTGGCTGTGCTCCCTGTCCTTGGTTGCGGTCAGCAACGTCACGGTCGACTTCGCGGCCAAGGCACGCAGGTGATCAAGGGCTGCTCGCGGACCGGGTGTCGCGAGTGAGGCTCTCCGACAGGGTTGCGCGGCGCGGAGGTTATGGCAGTTCCTTCAGCTCCGGAAGCCGGTTCCGTGCTGCGATCCGGCGACCGGGCCGGCTCCGGGATAGCGCGGACCGTGCACGGTCGGGGTGGACTACGGCCACCGGACAGGCGGCGTGCTGGAGAACGGCCTGGCTGACCGACCCGAGGAGCATGCCGGCGAAGCCTCCGTGGCCGCGGGAACCGACGACGACCAGGCCGGCCGCGTCGGATGCGTCGATCAACGCCTGCGCGGGATGGCCGTGCACGACCTTCATCTCCAGATCGACGCGGGGATCGAGGACTCGCTTGCTTTCCATCGCCGCGGCGAACAGTTGTTCCTCGACCTGTTCGACGACGTGTGGCGGGACGCGCAGCGAGGACTGCGGCCGGGTCGGCGGTACGGCGTGGACGGTCAGGAGACCGACGCGCCGTCGTACCGCCTCGTGGTACGCGAACCGGATCGCCGCGGCGGAGACATCGGAGCCGTCGACGCCGACCACGATCCGGCCGGTCCGATACGCCGGGAACGCCGTACCGTCGCGATGCGGACGGACGACGACGACCGGGCATCGGGCGTGCGCGGCCACGGCGGTGCTCACCGAGCCGACCAGCAAGCCGCGGAAGCCGCCGATTCCGCGGCTGCCCAGAACCAGCAGTTCCGCGTCGTGTGCTTGGCTCAACAGTGTCGGCGCGGCGCCGGCGACGAACAGCTCACGAGTGATCTTGATGTCGGGTGCCAGGTAGCGCGCGGAGGATTCTGACTCGGCCAGGACCCAGTCGGCCACCGATCGGAGGTCGACGGTCAGATCCCTGATCGGGATCATGTCGGGTGCGCTGCTGAGGAGCGGGACAGTGAAGGTGTGGATGATGCGTAGCGGGCAGCGCCGGGCGGACGCCGTCATGGCGGCCCAGGCCAATGCGCCCTGTGCGGAGACCGAGCCGTCGACACCGACCACGACGGCGCGGCCGCGGGTGTGAGCAACAGTTGTCATCGTCATGTTCGCCGCTCCGCTCCGGTTCTGGATGTCCTGCGGTCTCGAATGTGCCGTTTCCGCGGCGCGACGGGTACGGCCGTGATCGGCGAACCTGTGACCAGCCTTATGGCCGACGTCCGGCAACGATGCTCTACTGGACGGCACCGCGCCCCGGCAACGGTTTCCGCCGGGGGAAGGGAGCGAGATGAGCGGTTCCGGTGGAGTGCGATGGCCGGGGTCCGGCACGGACAACAGCGCGGACGAGGCCTGGCTGACGGCGATCGCGGAGGCGGCCGCGGGCGACTCGCAGGCGCCGCTGGAGCTGCTGGTCGAGTACCTCACGCTGCTCGCCGACGCCGCCATCTCCGGGCGGCGGCCGCGCGACCACGAGCTGGCGATCGTCCGTGAACTCGGCCGGCGTGCCGCCGAGCAGGGCATTCCGGCCGGGCGGGTCGTCGACCTCTACCTCTCGGCGGCCTGGCGGATGTGGCGCGACCTGCCCGACGTCGTGCCGTACCGCGACCGCGACACGGTGCGAGCCTCGGCCCAGACCGTATTGCGTGTCGTCGGTGAGGCGATCGCGGTCCTCGTCGACAGCTACCAGGTCGCAACCCAGCACCTGATCCGGCAGGAGGAGGCGCTGCGCCGCGAACTGGTCGACGACCTGCTGCGCGGCGACGCCGACGTATCCCGGATCGTCGAGCGTGCCGAGCCGTTCGGGCTCGATCTCGGCCGGCCCCACCAGGTAGTGCTCGCCGTTCCCGCAGACGGTCTGGCCGAGGGCGACACCGCGACCGCCATGCTCGAGCGGTTCATCCTCGACCGCTTCGGCGACCGCGAAGTCCTGGTCGCGACCAAGGACGGCCTTCTGGTCGTGCTCATTCCCGCGACGACCGCGACGACGGCGATGGCTGTCCCGCGGACCGGTACCAAGGGCGTCGGGGCGCCGATCCACGACGCGCTGGTCCGGCACCGGGCAGGGCGGGCGTGGCGGGTTGCGACCGGTCGCGCCTATCCGGGCGCCTATGGCATCGCCCGCTCGTACGAGGAGGCTCGTGAGGCGCTGACCCTCAGCGAACGGCTGCAGCTCGACGCGGCTGTTGTGGACGCGCGTGACATGCTCGTGTACCGGGTGCTGGTCCGTGACCAGGCAGCGATCGTCGATCTCATCAACGCCGTACTCGTCCCGGTGACCCGCGCGCGAGGGGGCGCTGAACCGTTGCTGCAGACCCTCGAGACCTACTTCGCGACCGGCGAGGTGGCCACCGAGGCTGCTCGGCGCCTCAACGTGTCGGTCCGCACCGTTACTTATCGGCTGGCCAAGGTCAGGGAGCTCACCGGCCAGGACCCAGGTGATCCGGCGCAGCGGTTCACCCTGCACATCGCCGTACTCGGCGCCCGGCTTCTCGACTGGCCGGCGAGCGACCTTCCGTCGAACGCCCCGCGCACCTAGGCCCTGGGCCCTCGATCGGATCTGGTTGCCGGGCGTCGGCGACCTGGGCGGCTCCAGGTTCGCCGGTCGCTGCCGTACAGATTCCGGCCGGGGAGCGGCAGAGTCGTAGCTGCACGATCAGCTCGAATGCGGTCAGGAGGTCTCCTGTGAACTCGTCATCCGCTGTCCTGCAGCAGGCCGTGGTCGAGGCCGGAAGGGTGAGTCCGCGATGAGGATCTACCGTGCCGGTTGGCTGGTCGTGTGCGGCAGCATCGGCGTACTCGGGCTGATCGTGGCGTTCACCTGGTCGCTGGCCGTGATCATGACGATCTTCGTGTGCGCGGTCCTCAGCGGTTGGGCCGTCGCGTTGGTTGCCCTGAACCCTGAAGACGGCACACGGCTTCCCCGAAACCTCCGGCGAATCGTTGCCCGCAGCGCCATCCTCACGGGTGCCGGAGTCGTCGCCTTCATCGGTCTGGGCACATTGCTCGGAGCTCCGGCCGCGGTGCTCCTGGTGGCGACAACGGCGGGCGGATCGCCGTACGTCACCACGCGCTGTGTTCACTGGCTCCGCGAGCATGGTCATCTTTCTGAACCCGCAGCGCGTCCTCCGCTACCGGATTCCGCTCAGCATCCTCGCGAGCCCGCCCCGCTGCGGATCACACCGGTCGATGCCGAGTGGCGGTTGGAACCCGGCGGAGCTGGCGTCCCTCAGCGACGAGGCGCTCTGTCTGGCCTGGCGAGGCAGCTACTCGGCACTCCAACGTGCCGAGTCACCAGCGCAACGACTGAGGGTCATCGAGGAGCGACGGGGCTATCTGGACGAGATCGAGCGCCGCAACGCTCCGGGGATGGCAGCCTGGTTTGCATCGGGCCCCAGGGCAGCGGGGGATCCCAGCAGGTTCGTTCTCGGGGACAGCGCCACCAGCAGCGCCCGCATCGACTGGAACGATCTCCTCCACGACACAGACCAGTGAATCTGTTCCTGGCCAACCGAGCCCACCTGCCGACCGCGGGCTCGCGGCGCGACGGCGCGGCTGAGTTCCGGCATCCCTGCCGATCACCGGCAACACGGCCGTTCGGTCACGGTTCGAGGAGGCCGGCTCGGATGGCGTAGCGGGTGAGGTCGAGGCGGTCGCGGAGGCCGAGTTTCTGGAGCATGTTCGAGCGGTGGCGCTCGACGGTCTTGATGCTGATCGTCAGGATCTCGGCGATCTCCTTCGATGAGTTGCCCTCGGCCACCAGTTTGAGAACCTCCTCTTCGCGGGCGGTGAGGATCTGGGCGGGCAGATCGATGCCTTGCCGGACGCGGTCCAGGTAGCTGCGGACGAGCCTGGTGACAGCGCCCGCGTACAGGAACGGTTCGCCGCGCATCGCGGCGCGGCATGCCTCGATGAGATCACGGTCCAGGACGGACTTGAGCACGTAGCCCGATGCCCCGGCCTTGAGAGCCTGGAAGAAGTACTGCTCGTTGTCGTACATCGTCAGCATCAGCACGCGCACGTCCGGCCGAACCGCCGCGAGTTCCCTGGCGGCTTGCAGCCCGGTCATGCGAGGCATCGCGATGTCGAGGATCGCCAGATCGATCGGCTGGCTGCGGGCCACCGCGACCGCCTCGTGTCCGTCGGAGACCTCCGCCACGACCTTCAGATCGGGCTCGGCGTCCAGGATCAGGCGTACACCGCGGCGTACCAGCGCGTGGTCGTCGGCCAGCAGGATCCGTGTCGGTTCCGGTGTCACGCTGCGCCTCCAGGCCTGGTCACCGTCAGTGTGACCTCGGTGCCTCCTGACTGTCCGCCGGCGATCACGAGGTTCGCGCCGATGAGCAGCGCCCGCTCACGCATCCCGCGTATCCCGGCGCCCTCGTGCGCGAAGCCGATGCCACGGCCGTCGTCCTTGATCCGCAGTACGACGTGACCGTCGCGCGTGTCCAAGGTCAGAGCGACCGTGGACGCGGCGGCGTGCCGGGCGACGTTGGTGAGACCTTCCTGCGTGACGCGATAGAGCACGAGCTCCGTCTGGTCGTCCATCGCCGGCAGGTTGTTGCCGAACTGGTGGGTGATCCGCAGGCCGGTGTGGTCGGAGATCTCTGTCGCCAGAGCCGTCAGCGCACTGACCAGGCCGAGATCGTCCAAAACGCCGGGCCGCAGCCGGCGCGCCAGGCGACGTACCTCGTCGAGGCTTTCACGGGTGGTTTCCTGTGCCTGGGTGAGCTCGTCCCGCAGGGCTTGGTCGTCGGCAAGATCAGCAGCCCGCTTCAGGTCGAGGAGCACGGCGGTCATGCTCTGCCCGACTTCGTCGTGCAGTTCCCGGGCCACCCTTCGGCGCTCGGACTCCTGGGCGGACAACGCCCGCGCGGCACTCGTCGCCCGCTCGGCCTCCAGACGATCGAGCATGGCGTTGAAGGCGCGAAGGAGGTTGGCGACCCCGCCATGGCCGTGGACCGCCAACCGGTCCTCCGGACGCAGCAGGTCGACCGTCGACATCTGACGGCTCAGGCGCACGAGCGGCGCGAGGCCGATGCGCAGCAGGGCCGCATTCGCGACGAGCATCACGACCAGTCCGCCGATCAGGACGACGGCTTCGGTGAAGAGCACCGGGACCGACACGGTCACGGGAGCCCACAGCAGCAACGCCGTAGCCGCCCCGAGAACCACGGCGTTGAGGGCGAAGATCCGCCAGAACAACGACATCGCCGGCATCCCTTCCTCGAGTGCGACACCGTCCATTGTCCCGGGTGTCGCCGATCGGTGCGCCGAGTACGTCTCGTCGAAGGTGCGATGTACCGCCGTCCTGCCCACCTGTCCAGCATGGGCGGCGTACCCGGACGTGTCCATCGGGACTGACCCCCATGTGCGCGCGGCCCGCGAAAGATGGGTGCTGGTCCCGATTGGCCGGCGACGTTCCACGGGCGACTCTGGGGCCATGACGACACACCGGATCACCACCCGGGCGGAGGATGCCGACGAGCGTCGGATGCACGAGCCTCTGCGCCGGTTGCAGCGGGAGCGCAACACCCGGCTGGCACAGCTCACGGCTATGGAGGCCGACCGGCCGAACGCCAACGAGGAACTGATGACGGCGCAGACGAAGGCGATCCGCCTGGTCCTCGGCGAGATCGACGCCGCGGTGGAGCGTGCCAAGAACGGCTCGTACGGAGACTGTCAGGACTGCAAGGTCCGGATCCCGGTCGAACGACTCGAGATCCTGCCGTACGTGCGGTACTGCGTGCGCTGCCAGCAGCTCGCCCTCGATGCGGGCAGCTGAGAGGAAACGAGCGCCATGGCGGGACGAGTCGCATCAGTTGTCAACGCCGGAATTGCCGGACGTGACCTTGCGGTGCTGCGGTCGAGCCTGCTCGAACAGCGTGCGTTTCGCCGTGAGCAGTTGCGGCGGATCCGCCAGGCGCCGCCTCCCGGAAGTCCGGCGCGACTCCGCTCCGCATTGGTCGAGGTGCAGGACTGCCTTGCCACGGGAGCGAGGATCGTTCTGGCTGATGTGGAGGCCGCACTCGCCCGGATGGAGACCGGGCACTACGGACGGTGCTGCCACTGCCGCGAAGCCGTCGGCCTCGCGCGTTTGCGCATCTGCCCGCAGACGTTGTATTGCGCAGAATGCCACCGCCTGCGGGAACAGGGATGATGCGAGCCGAGCGGACGACGAGCATGATGCGACGCCGAGGCTTGGGGTCGGGCGGACCACCGCTCTACGCCGTCGCGGTGGACCTCGGCAGCGCCCGCGTGAAGCTGTGGGCCCCGGACCGGCGCGGTCCGGTCGAGGTTCGGACGGCCGAGGGTGACCGGACCGTGCTCGTACGTCGTGGCGCGATCGTCGACGTGGCGGCGATCGCGTCCTTGCTCGACGGTTTGGTCCCGGTTCGCGCCCACCGGGACTCCGTCGTCATGGTGACGACACCGGTCGGTAGCGGCGACGCCCATCGCCGCGATCTGCTGGAGATCCTCGGTCCGCGGCGCTTGCTGACCATCGATGGTGTGAAAGCGGCCGCGCTCGGCGCACGAGCCGATCTCACGAGGGCGCTGCTGGTCGTCGACATGGGAGCACAGCTGACGGAGGTGGCTCTCATCGAGGCGGGCCAGGTCAGCCGTGGACACCGTACGGCGTTGGGGCTCGACGATCTGGGGTCCGGCGTGTCACCCGCGGATCTGGTCCGGGCGATCGCGACCGCGACGATCCCGATGCTCGACGACGACTGCGGACCACAGGTGGTCGACGCCCTCGACCGCGGGATCCTGCTTACCGGCGGCGGCGCCCTTCGTCCCGAGCTCATCTACAAACTCGCACAACAGCTCGGCGCGAAGGTCAGACCCGCACCGGCGCCGATCACCGCCGCCGTCCGCGGCGCGGTCCTCGCGCTGCAAGCGACGTGCCGTCACCCCGGCTCGATGAACCGGTGAGAAGTTCCCGGTCCAGGCGAACGCCAACAGGACCTCAGGCGGGTCGGAACGGGACCTAAGGTCCTGGGGACGGGGTGGTGGACCGACCTAGCCTCAACGGTATGTGCGAACACTGTGGCTGCCGTGAGATCGAACCGATCGCCCGATTGATGGACGAGCACCTGGAGATGCTCGAGCTGTCGGGGCAGATCAGGCGCTCGCTGCTGGCCGGCGACCGGACGACCGCAGCGGGGGCGCTCGCCCTGCTCGGTGCGCGGCTCGTCCCGCATGCGCGGCGCGAGGAGCGTGGTGTGTTCGCGGCGCTCGAGGAGCAGGGCGACTTCGCCGACGAGGTACGACGGCTCGAGGCCGACCACCGCGCCTTCGACGAGATCTTCGACCAACTCGACGCCGCCGCGCCGGACTTCGAGCAGCGCGTCAAAGCTCTGCTCGCCGATCTCTCGCTGCACATCGATCGCGAGAACCTCGGGATCTTCCCGGTCAGCGTCGTCACGCTGGGCGCGGAGGGCTGGGAGACAGTCGAGCGCGCCCACGCCGAGACGGACGAAACAGCGACGCCGGCGCACTGAAACCGGGTCGAGCGGCCTCGGCCCGGTTCCGGTGTCTACCGCGGCTGGTCAGTGGGCTTGAATGCGAGGCGCCACACGTCGGGGCCCTGGGCGACGTACTCCACCGAGAATCTCCCGGGCGCGCGCTGTTCGAGTTGGGCGAGCAGCGGCAGCGGGTCGTGTGACGCGGTCAGGACGAGGCAACTTCCGGGGCGAAGGGCGTCGAGGGCGCCGAAGATCGCCCCGTGCCGAACGGCGTGCGGAATAGCGCTGCTGTCGAGCTCCAGAACTGGACCGTCGCCGTCACCGCAGGCGCAAGCGTGGTTGCTCTCGTCTGCCGGTGCGTTGGGACCCGGGTGCGAATGAGCCTCGCCGCCGATCAGTTCGTGCATCCCCGCGAGCAGTTGCGCGACCGACACGTCCGGAGCCGCCAGCAGGATCGGGAGGACCTGCTCGTTCTCCTTGGCCAGGTGCGCACCGAACAACACGCTGAGCGCACGGGCCAGTTCGGCGGCTCTGAGGGCGTCTGTGGTGGTGGCCAAGATATCGACCAGGCCGACGATCACCTGGTGCTCGGCCACCATCGCTTCGACGAGAAGACGCAGGTCTTCGCGTTGGGCTGCCTCGGCGTACAGAGTTCGTTCCTCGGCCAGAGCATGCGGCACCAGCTCGGTGCGGCACCACTCGACCAGGCCGAGGCGAGCCGTGTCGGCAGCCTGCCACCGGCGGGCGGCCGCGGCTGCGGACAGCGCCTCCACCTGTCGCACGAGCGCGCCGGCCAACTCGGAGTGATGCCGCTCGACGGCTTCGCCGGCGTGCACCTCTGCCTCGCTCGACGCAATGGTCACGTCGTTCATGTTCGACCTCCTCAAGCCCCACTGATTACCGAATTTATACTATAGTTAGCTCCGTGGAAAATAGGCAGCCTTCTGATGCCGAGTGGGGCCCGCGCAGCGCCGCGCGGTGGCCCCGGCGGGTGTCGCCGGCGCGGGCCGCCGTGCTCGACCTGCTGAAGGGTCAGACCGAACCGCTCAGCCAGGCGGCGTTGGTCGAGGTGAGCGGACTGCACGCAAACACCGTTCGGGAGCACCTCGACGGCCTGCGCAGGCGAGGCCTGGTCCGTCGGCTGCGCGCGGAATCGTCGGGCCGCGGGCGACCGGCGTGGCTGTACGAGGCGACCGACAACGAGTCCACGGCTTCGGAGTACGGCGGATTGGCCGCCGCACTCGCGGCAGCCATCACCCATACCAGCGAACGGCCCGCGGAGATCGCGGCAGCAGCAGGTGAGGAGTGGGGCCACGAGTTGGCCAGGGATCGTGGTGCCGTGCCGGCCGTGCCGACAACAGCGCGCCGGCATGTGATCGGCCTGCTGGACGAGCTCGGTTTCGAGCCCGAAGCCGGCGGCTCCCCGGACCAGGTGCGGCTCACCGAATGCCCGCTGCTCGAGGCCGCCCACCGTTATCCCGAGGTGGTGTGCGCGGTGCACCTGGGCATCGTGCGCGGTGCCCTCGAGGAGTACGGCGCCGATCCCACCGGCGCCCGGCTGGTGCCGTTCGCCGAGCCCGGTGCGTGCAGGCTCGTGGTACCGCCCATCGAGGAGCCGGGCGCATGAACCGGCGCTCCGGCCGCGGGTTCTGGCCGTTGCGCGACCTTCCCGTGGTCTTCTGGCTGTTCGCCACGGTGGTCGTTGCGTTGCTGCATCCGATGGTGCCGGCGCCGCGGTGGCTGCTCATCCATCTGGTGCTGCTCGGCGCGGTCAGCCACTCGATCCTCGTGTGGAGTCGTCATTTCGCCGACGCGTTGCTGCGCGCGCCGACCGGACCGGTCGAGC
The DNA here is from genome assembly GCF_040655315.1 of Kribbella sp. NPDC050459. NCBI lineage: Bacteria > Bacillati > Actinomycetota > Actinomycetes > Propionibacteriales > Kribbellaceae > Kribbella > Kribbella sp. NPDC050459. Next base: position 290,177 of record NZ_JBFAJQ010000001.1, read on the forward strand.
GCCGAGAGCAGAGCCTGAGGCTGTTGCTCTTGAATGTCGGTGTTCTCTGCGTCGTCACGGGGGTCGTGGCTGACCACTGGTTCGTCACGGTGGCCGGGGCCGCCGCCGTGATCGTGGCCGTCGGATGGCACGGAACGCGCCTGGTGATGCAGTTGCGTACGGCGCTGCCGGGGCGGTTCGCGGTGACGGTTCGGTACTACGTCGCGGCCGCGGCATTGCTGCCTGTCGGCGTCACGATCGGTGTCGTGCTGGCGAGAGTGCAGGCCGATCCGTGGCACGTGCGATTGCTGGTCGCGCACGCGTCGATCAACCTGATGGGCTGGATCGGGCTGACTGCCCTCGGCACGCTGGTGACGTTGTGGCCGACGATCTTGCGGACGAGGATCGCGTCAGGCGCCGAGAGCTCCGCGCGTCGCGCACTCCCGGTGCTGTTGGTCGCTGTGCTGTCGGCGGCCGCTGGTGCCTTGATCGATGTGCGGCTGCTCACGATCGCCGGTTATCTGCTGTACCTCGCAGGCGTGGGCCTGCTGGCGAGAGCATTCGTGACGGCGGCTCGCTCGCGCCCACCGCGAGACTTCTCGGCGTACTCCGTGGCCGCGGCGCTCGTCTGGTTCGTCGGTTGCCTGGCGGCCCTCGTTGTCGCGTTGAGTACGGCGAGCACCTGGAGCCAGGTCGACGCGCGCTTCACCTGGTTCACGCCGCTGCTCGCGGCCGGGTTCGGCGCACAGCTGCTGATCGGGGCCCTCGCGTACTTGATTCCGGTGGCCCTGGGCGGTGGTCCGAGCGCGGTTCGGGCGGCAAGCGTGATGCTCGATCGCGCGGGTGGACTGCGGGCGGTCGCGGCGAACGGCGCTCTTGTCGTCTGCGCGTTCCCGGTTCCGGCAGCTGTCCGGGTGATGTGTGCCGGTGTCGTGCTGGCGGCCTTCGCGTCATTTCTTCCGCTGCTCGTGCTCGCCATCCGGGCCTCCCGCAGGGTCAAGCGTGGTGGCGCGGGACCGAGACCGGTGCCAGATCGTCCGAACCGCCTGCGACGGGCAAGCGTCATGGGATTGGCCGTCGTGATGACTGCCGTGGCTGCCGGAGTGATCGTCGGCCAGGTCGATGCCGGCGCGTTTCGTGGGGAATCGGCGGCGGCCGGTGTGGCAGCTACCGGCCGGACCACAGTCGCCAAGGTCACGGCGTCCGACATGCGATTCCATCCGGCCACTATCAGTGTTCCGGCAGGCGACCGTCTCGTCATCGAACTCACCAACGCCGACACCGAGGACGTCCACGACCTTGTCCTCGACAACGGCCAGGACAGCGGGCGACTTCGGCCGGGAGCGTCCGCGCGAATGGACGTCGGCACAGTCGGTCGTGACGTCGCCGGCTGGTGCTCGGTGATCGGTCACCGGCAGATGGGTATGACGCTGTCGATCGTCGCCGTCGGCGGTGAATCCGCGGCGGCGTCCGGTGATGCTACTGCCCATCACCACCCCGCCATCGATCTCGCCAAGTCACCCGCTGCCGGGTTCACTGCCTACGACCCACACCTTCCTGCACTCGAGCCGGGCCGCGTCCACCGCCGTACCTTGCATATCCGCGAGGTTGAACGTGAGGTCGCGCCGGGCGTGACGCAGAAGCTCTGGACGTACGACGGTTCGGTGCCAGGACCGACCCTGCACGGCCGGGTCGGAGACCAGTTCGAGATCACCCTGGTCAACGAGTCCGAGATGGGTCACTCGATCGACTTCCACGCCGGATCGCGCGCTCCTGACCAGGTGATGCGGACGATTCCACCGGGGGGCCGCCTGGTCTACCGATTCGCCGCCACCCGCGCGGGTATCTGGATGTACCACTGCTCCACGATGCCGATGTCCGCCCACATCGCCAACGGGCTGTTCGGCGCGGTCGTCATCGACCCGCCAGATCTCGCGCCGGTCGACCAGAGCTACGTGCTGCTGCAATCCGAGCTCTATCTCGGCGCCAACGGCGGTGAAGTCGACACGGACAAACTCCTGGCCGAACGTCCCGACCTCGTGGTCTTCAACGGATATGCCAACCAGTACGACCAGCAGCCGCTTCGGGCGCGGGTAGCTGAACGTGTCCGGGTGTGGGTGCTCGACGCCGGTCCCAATCGCACCACCGCGTTCCACGTGGTCGGCAGTCAATTCGACACCACATACCTCGAGGGTGCCTGGACCCTGCGCAACGCCGCGACAGGAGGCAGCCAGTCGCTTGCGCTGGCCCCCAGCCAGGGCGGTTTCGTCGAACTGACCTTCACCGAACCGGGCCGCTATCCCTTCGTCTCCCACCAGATGATCGACGCCGAGCGCGGCGCCCACGGCACCTTCACCGTCACCCGGTGAGCGAGAGAAGATGATCGGATCGTTTCCTACGGAGGGGGTCGTCGTAGAGATGAGTGAGCGCGTGATCCGGATCGAGCCGTACGATCCTGCTTGGCGAGAACGCTTCGGCGAGCTTGGGGAGCGGCTGCGAGGCGCGCTGGGGGAGGTCGCCCTGCGCATCGACCACATCGGGTCGACTGCGGTGCCTGAACTGGCGGCGAAGCCGGTGATCGACATCCAGATCTCGGTGGCGGCACTCGAGCCGGTCGGGCCGTTCCGCCGACCGCTGGAACGGCTGGGATTCGTTTACCGCCCGGGAAACGGCGAGCGGACGAAACGGTACTTCCGGGAATCACCGGGCGAGCGGCGTACGCACATTCATGTCCGCAAAGCAGGCAGCTTCTCTGAGCAGTTCCCGTTGTTGCTGCGGGACTACCTGCGCGAGCATCCTGAAGAGCTCACTCAGTACGAGCAACTGAAACTCGGGCTGGCCGAAAAGTATGGAGGCGACCGCGCCGGCTACACCGACGCAAAGGCGCCCTGGTTCTGGCAGACGATTCGGCGCGCGGACGCCTGGGCCCAGCGAACTGGTTGGGAGGTCGGCCCGAGCGACGCCTGAGCGTACCTACTGAGCTGCGCCTCGGCGGGACGAGTTGACCGCGACGATGCCGAACGTCAGCGCGGCGAGGCCCAGCACGCCGATGACCGCGGCGACGATCAGGAACCCTCTCAGCATCGCGCTGAACGCCTCGCCGTCGCCACCGCCCCCGAGGAGAAACAGGCCGAACGGGAGCACCAGCACGAGCAGCGCCAAGCCCAGCAGAATCACCCCAGCGATGACCCCCGCGACCCCGCCCCGCCGACGCGCATCAGATGCTCCTGATTGTTGCCTCGGGCCAACGTTCCACGTACTCATGGGCCCTGACAATAGCCGAACCCATTGGAGCGGGCAGCAGGCTGCGGCTCGCTCGCCAGGGGGACCAGCTTGCCAGCCTGAGGAGGACGTAACGGGTAGGGCCGTCTGGGCGATGTGGTGGGCGGGGGGAGTTGAAGTATGGAACCAGATGTGGGCCGAGAGGTTCTGACGTTACGTGGGCGAGGTCCCGGTCACGCTGTGATTGGCGTGCTGTTCTCGCAGCCGGGTCTGCTGCGGTCTCGTGGTCGGCTTGGGCGGTTGATGGGTGTTGCGCCGCTGACCGAGCAGGGGATGGCTTGGTACCGGGGTGCGTTGGCGGAGATCGCGGTTGGGCGGATGTTGTCGAAGCTTGGGCCGCGGTGGGTGGTCATGCATGCGGTACCGGTCGGGCGCCGTGGTTCTGACATCGACCACCTGGTCGTCGGGTCGTCCGGCGTGTTCACCGTGAACACGAAGAACCACTCCGGCCAGCGGGTCTGGGTCATGGATCGCCATGTCATGGTTGCCGGGCACCGCTGTGATCACGTCCGGAACAGCGAGTTCGAGGCGAGCCGGGTGGCCAAGCTGCTCGGCGAGATTCTCGGGTGGCCGGTGCCGGTCCGAGGGGTCGTCGCGGTGCTGGATCCGGAACGGCTGGTCGTCAAGCAGCGGCCTCCGGGCGTTGAGGTGCTGGACGCTCGGAAGCTGGTGCGCTGGCTGAAGCGGAAGGAGTTCCTCGACCCTGGGCAGGTGGCGCAGATCGAGTCGATCATCGGACTCCGAACGACCTGGCAACAGGGGCCGGAAACCCTGATGGACCTGGATCGGCGCGAGGAGTTCGAGCAACTCCGGCGCACAGTGACTCACGCCAGGCGCCGACGGATGGCTTGGGCAGTCGGCGGGCTGGGAGTGCTTGTCGTCGGGGCATTGCTGATGTTGGTGTGAACGGAGGATCGGTTCGTTGTAATTGTGTGGACAGCGGACTAGACGAGTGCGATGGTGGCGAGAGTTGTCGCGCCGGCGGGTTGTTCGTTGTGGCTGGGGTCTTCTGTGCTGAGCGAAAGGAGTTGCTGCGATGAGTTGTTCCAGGCAACAAGCTTCCGTTTCCATCGCTCAGCGTGCGTTCGAAGGACGCGCCGGATTCACAGGAGTTGGTACCCACGTTCACCCCAGTCGGGCGGGTTGTCGGAGTCGCGGCCGGTACGGCGCTGCTGACGACCGCTTGTGCATCGTCGTCTGACAACGAACCGCACACCTACACCAGCGGTGACCAGCGCCGCTATGCCGCGAGTCCTGATCCGTTTCCGGGACGAGCTGTCGGTGTGCCTGACACCGTCGTTCACATTCCTGCGGAAGAGACCGTCCTGACGATCCGGTCGGGGGCCGGTGACAGCCGGGCGCCGGTCGCTCTCCCCGCAGCTCCGGAGCTCGTGCTGTACGCGCGGTGCAGCGGAGGTCGGGTCGGGCTCAAGGGAGAGTTCGGCGCGGACGTACAGATTCCTTGCGGGCTTGTGCAGATCCGCCAGCAGGTCGTGGGCGGTGACCTGATCAGCGTGGTCGGTGATCCGTCGGCGCGCTGGACCTTCGTGGTGACGCGCCGGCACGGATGACCGAGGGCTCAGCGGACGGCCTGTTTCGTCAGGGTGCTGATGTGGGCTTCTACTGCGGGTGTTAGCTGGGTCAGGGCGAATGTGGTCGGCCACATCGTGTCCTGGTCGAGGTTGGCCTGGTCGCTGAAGCCGAGGGTCGCGTAGCGGGCCTTGAACTTCTCGGCGCTCTGGAAGTAGCAGACGATCTTGCCGTCGAGCGCGTAGGCGGGCATCCCGTACCAGAGCTTCGGCGCGAGGGCCGGGGCGCTGGACGTGATGACGGCGTGGACGCGTTCGGCGAGGAGGCGATCCGAGTCCTGCATCTCGGCGATCTTCGCGAGGACGTCCCGGACCGCTTCGGCGGCCTTGTCCGCGCGGGAGCTGCGGCGTGCCGCGGTCTTCTGCTCCCGGGCGTGATCCTTCATCGCGGCCCGCTCTTCGGCCGTGAATCCCTCGTACTTACCGGTGGTGACGCTGCTCATGGCGGAGTTCTCCTTCGTGGATGCTGTGCGGGTCAGGCGGTCGCGGTTTCCCAGACGAACTGGTCGGGGTCGGTGAGGGGACCGGCCTCACCGCTGAGCACGATGCGGTGCGATCCGGTGCCCTCCTGGGCGAGGCCGGTGTCCTTGGCAAGGGCGCGCCGAGGGTAGAGCGCGAGCGTGACGGCGGACGACGGGGTGTCGAACTCGACGTACTTCCCGCCGAAGCTCTTCGCCACCGCCAGGCCCTTGCCGACGTAGAACCTCTTGCTGGCCTTGACGTCGGCCACGCCGAGCAGCAGTGCGACCTGGTCGATGGTGCGGGAGGCCGGGGCGGTGTCCTTCTTCTGCGAGGTCGCGACCTTGATGACGGTGCCGTCCGGGGCCTGGATGACGCCGCCGTACCCCCAGAAGCTCTTCGTGGCCGGCTTCAGGACCGTTGCGCCGGCGCCGACGGCGGCGTCGATGATCGCGTCGACGTTGCCCGGCTGGGACGCCACAGGCGACAGAGCGAAACCGCGGAAGCCGGTGGTCGGCGCGTCCGTGCCCCGGACGCTCACGTAGCTGTCCAGGCCGGCGGCCCGGTAGAAGGCCTCGGCGGCGGTCGGGTCGGACACTTCCAGGATGACGGAGTCGAAGGTGGTCATGGCAGATCCTTTGTGATCGAGAAACGGGATGAGTTGTCGTGCTCGCGAGCGGTGCCGCTCAGCGGTCCTGCAGGAGCCCGAGGACGTTGCCGTCAGGGTCGATGACGGTGGCCACCAGCCGGCCGGCGCCGACCTCGTGCGCGGCCTCCTTCACGGTGGCGCCGGCCGCGGTCAGGTCGGCCAGCTTCGCCTCGATGTCAGGCACGTGCCAGTAGGCCACCGGCGAGACCATGCCCTGCGGTCCGCCGCCCGGAACCAGGCCGATGTGCTGGCCCTCGGCCTCGAAGCCGACGTAGTACTGCGAGTCGGTCTGCGGCGGCATGCCGAGCAGGGCCGCGTAGACGGCCTTGGCCTTGGCCAGGTCGGTCACGGGGTGCAGCACGGTCTTGATGCCGTGGGTGGAAGCGCTGGTCACGGTCACTCCTCTGGTCGTGGGTCCCATCGACCCGCTGTCGTGGTCACAGTCTTTCCGCCGGCCCCGCCGCACCACATCCGTGCTGAGCACGGATCCCCACCACGGATCCGTGCCACGGAGCAGTGGCACGGATCACGGGCACGGATCAGGGCACGGACCGGTGGCACCGATGAGGCAAGATGGGGCGGTGACAGCAACGGTGGACATCTCGCTTCGGGAAGCCGAGGTACTGGAACTGGTCGGCGCCCGGCTCAGCAACGCCGAGATCGCGGCCAGGCTGTACATCTCGGTGCGCACCGTCGAGAGCCACGTTTCGTCACTGCTGCGCAAGCTGGACGTGCCGGACCGCCGTGCGCTCGCCCAGCGGGCCCCCGAGCCGGCCGGTGACGACGCTCCAGTCCAGCCGGTTCCGGTGCTGCCGGCCCCGTTGACGCCCTTCGTCGGCCGGGTCACCGAGCAGGCCGAGCTGGCCGAGTTGCTCGAGAGTCACCGGGAGGTGACCGCGGTCGGGCCGGGCGGGGTGGGCAAGACGCGGCTCGCCCTGTCGGTGGCCGCCGAAACATCCGGCCGGTACGGCGACGGAGTGTGGTTCGTCGACCTCGTTCCGGTCACGGATCCGGGCATGATCGCGACGGCGGTCGCCGGCGCCCTCGGCCTCGGGGAGCAGCCCGGCCGTGACATGACGGAGTCGGTGATTGCCGCGCTGGCCGATCGACAGTCCTTGCTGGTGCTGGACAACTGCGAGCAAGCCCTCGACGGGGTGGCGCTGTTCGTCGAGCGGCTGCTGGCGTCCTGCCCTCACGTGACGGTGCTGGCGACGAGCCGGGCCCGGTTGATGGTGCCGTTCGAGCGGGTGTACCAGGTCCCGCCGCTCTCGCTGCCCGTCGACGGTCAGTCGGACGCGGTCGCGCTGTTCCTGGCCCGGGCCGCAGCGGCCGGCTCGCCGCTGGATCCGACGGCGCGTGACCAGATCGTCTCCATCTGTGAGCGATTGGACGGCATGGCGCTCGCCATCGAGCTGGCCGCTGCGCGGTACCACTCGCTCGGCCTCGACGGCGTCACCGCTGCCTTGTCCCACCCGCTCCGGATGCTCACGGGCGGCTTCCGTGCCGACGAACGGCACCGTTCGGTGCGAGCCGCACTGGACTGGAGTCATGCACTGCTGGACCCGACCGACAAAGCATTGCTGCGCCGGGTGTCGGTGTTCATGTCGCCGTTCACGGCCGCCGCGGCGGCGAAGGTGACCGGGACCGAGGAGTTCCTGGTGGCCGAGGGGCTCGCCCGGCTGGCCGAGCAGAGCCTGCTGGTGGTTACGACGTCCCCAGGCGGTACGGCGTACCGCGCGCTGGAGACGATCCGCGAGTACGCGACCGAGCAGCTGCTCGAGGCCGGCGAACTGGTCGACACGCGATACCGGCACCTTCACTGGTGCCTGGCACAGGCCACCGAGCTGGAGGTTGTCCGGCCGGAGTGGCGGGCCGGGTTCGACGCGATTGCCGACGATCTTCGCGCCGCGCTGACGTGGGCGGCGCAGGAACCGGAGCAGCGCACCGACGCCTACCGGGTCGCCGGCACGCTCGCCGAGCTGACCTTCACCCGCAACCTGATCGGCGAATCCCAGCAACGCTACGAGCAGGCAGCGGCACTCGCCGAGGACCCGGAGTCGGCAGCATCGGCACTGCGCCAGGCCGCGGCGGTGGCTGGTTGCCGAATGCGTGGCGACGACGTGTACCGCCTGTACGGCGAGGCCGCGGAAGCCGCCTCCAGGGCGGGTGACAGCGCGGGCGCCGCCCGGGATCTCGCGGCGATCGCCACGACCGCGTACCGGTTCTCGACCAAGTTCGTACGGAAGCTGTCCGTGGAGGAGACGGACTCGCTCGTCGCCCGTGCACGGGACCTGGCCGGCGACGATCCTGCGGCGCGGGCCACGGTCGCGGTGGCCGAGGCCGGCCAGCTGCTCAACAGCGCGATCAGCACTGCCCAGGGCCACCCCGGTGCGTCCGTCACGGACACGGTCGCCCGCGCCCAGCGAGCGGTGGACCTGACGCATCGGACAGGCGATCCGCTCGACGAGTCCGTCGCGCTGGATGTCCTGACCGGTGCCCTGAGCTGGGCAGGTGACCCGTTCGCCGCCGCTGCGACGACCCAGCGCCGGATCACGTTGCTGTCGTCCATGCCGAAGACTCCGGCCGCCACCCACGAGCTGCTCGAGGCGCTCGCCGAAGCGGCTGAAGCCAGTCTGGGCACCGGCGACCTGGCGGCGGCTCGCCGGTGGGCAGGACAACTCGCCGACCATCCACTGCTCGCCGAGGTCGGCCACCGCGCCACCAGCTGGCTTCTGGTCGCGGACGCGTTCGCGGGCAACGTCGAGCAACTGCTCAACGGGAGCGTTCGCTTCCTCGACGCGTGGCGACGTGCCGGTCGCCCCGCTCGGTCGTCTCTCGGCCCGGCCGTCGCCGCTGTGGCGATGACGCATGGCCTCCGTGGCGACGACGACGCGCGGCAGGAATGGAACCAGGTGCTGGATGAGCTCGGCCCGCTGCCCGAGCACGCGCACGGCTACGGGGCGGTCTTCGACACCATGCTCCTGCTGCACCACGGGCAACTGCCGGAGGCGCTGGAGCGGATGTCTCCCGCGCCGCAGGAAGTATGGAAGTGGGTCACCTGGATCTGGCACCACTGGTACGTCGCGCTGCGTGCCGAGGTCGCCGTCCTGGCCGGGACGCCCGACGCCCGCGACCGTCTGGCTGAGGCTCGGACCATCGTGACCGGCAACCCGGTCGCCGGAGCCATGGTGGCGCGAGCCGCAGCCCTTCTCGACGGCGAGCAGGAGCCTCTGCTCGCCGCCGCAGACGCGTTCGACGTTGCCGGCTGCCGCTACCAGGCCGCACGCACTCTGGTGCTGGCAGGCGGCGAGCACGCTGAGCGCGGGGCCGCAGTACTCGCTTCACTCGGCCTCGCGCCGATGAGCTCGACCGACGCGTAGCCGGGCCGGGAGCCTGGGGGAGGGCCTGTCTCAGCCGGACGCGATGTCGACGTACGGCGCGAACAGCTGCCCGACATGGCCCGGCGGGTCGAAGAGACCGAGCGTCCGGAGCAAGGTGTGCGCCATCACGACATGGCCGGCGCCGTTCGGGTGACAGCCCTCGCTGATCCACGCCTCCATCACGTCGGCCCGTTGGGCTCGTGTCCAGACCTGGTGATGATCGACAAGCGTGGCTCCACGGGCAACAGCCAGGTCGCGGATGTCTGAGGCATAGCCGGCGAGGTTGTTCGCGAGGCCGTCCTTGGTCGTCGGCAGCGCGCCGTTGGGGGTCTGCAGTACGACGTGAGCACCGGTCGCGGAGATCCGGCCGATCAGTTCGCGATACGTGGCGCGGAACTGTTCGCGTCCCGCGTCACCTGCTCTGCAGTCGTTCAGGCCGAGACCGATCACGACGATGTCCGGGCTCCATCGCAGGACGGCCGCATCCAGTGCCGCGGCGAGGTCGCCCACGGTCCAGCCGCTGACCGCGGTGTTCAGCACCGTGTCGGAGATCCTGCCCAACTCGTAGCGGATCCGCTCGGCGAACAGTTCCGTGTAGTCCCGGCGGCCGTACGTGTGCTGGTCTCCGGCGGTGACGCTGTCGCCGGTGAACAGCCACGTCAATCGCCCGTCAGCCAGCAGCCGGGCGATCGGCGTACGGCGTCGGTCGGTCATCCCTTGGCCCCTGTCGTCGCGACGCCTTCGACGACATGTCGCTGCAGGAGCGCGAAGACCGCGATCATCGGCAGCGTCGCCATCACCGCGCCGGCCATCAGGACCGGGAAGTCGGTGAGGTACTGCCCCTTGAGCGAGGCCAGGCCGGCGGACAAGGTCATCTGCTGCGGATCGGTGTTCACCACCAGAGGCCAGAGCAGATCGTTCCAGGACCACAACAGCGTCAGGACGCCGAGTGCGATCAGCCCCGGCCGCGCGAGCGGCAGGTAGATGAGCCAGTACTTCTGCAGCGGGTTACAGCCGTCGAGTTCGGCGGCTTCGTCCAGTTCCGCAGGCAGTCCGAGGAAGAACTGCCGGAGCATGAAGGTGCCGAAGGCACTGAAAATGCCCGGCAGGATCAATGCCTGCAGCGTGTTGAGCCACCCCAGCTCTTGCATGATGCGGTACTGCGGAATGATGAACAGCTGGCTCGGGACCATGAGTACCGAGAGGAAGAGCCCGAACAGGACGTGTCGCCCGGGAAAGTCCAGCCGGGCGAAGGCGTACGCCGCGACCGAGCACAGCAGGAGCTGGCCTGCCACCCGGCCGACGGACACGACGACGGTGTTCGCGAACTGCCGGGCGAACGGCGCGTTCTCGAACACGGTGGTGAAGTTGTGCCAGTTCGCGTGCTCCGGCACCAGAACCGGCGGGGCCTGGACGGACTCGCCGAGGGTCTTGAACGCCGTCGAGATCTCCCAGGCGAACGGAATCATGGCGAGCAGCGCACCCAGCACGATCAGCCCGTAGCCGGCGCGACCAGCCGCGGTCGCGCGAACGAGCCTACGCATAGTGCACCCACCTGCGCTGGAGCCGGAACTGCAGCGCCGTCAGCGTCGCGATGACGGCCAGGAGTACGAACGCGATCGCCGCGCCGTAGCCGGGCGCGTTCTTCACGAAGGCCGTCTCGTAGAAGAGTGAGACCACCGTCCGGGTGGCATCGGCGGCAGGACTCGAGGGTGGGACCATCAAGTAGACCAGGTCGAACATCTGCAGTGACCCCACGATCGAGATCACCGAGACGAAGAACGTCGTGGGGGAGAGCAGCGGCGCCGTGATCCGGACGAAGTGCTGGATGCTTCCGGCGCCGTCGAGCGCCGCGGCTTCGGCCAGTTCGCGCGGAATGTTCTGCAGGCCGGCCATGAAGATCACCATCGTGTAGCCGAACTGCGACCAGATTCCGACGACGGCCAGCGCGATCAGTGCGACGCGCGGGTCCGTGAGCCAGCCCGGGCCGTCGATCCCCACGACAGCGAGGCTTTGATTGATCAGGCCGTAGTCGCCGTTGTAGAGGTACTGCCAGAGCAGGCCGACCGCGGCGGGCATCGTCACGACAGGGATGTAGTACAGCGTCCGGAACACTCCACGGCCCCGCAGGCCTCGCTGATTGAGCAGTGCCGCGAAGATCATCGCCAGCGGGATACCGGCCAGCGACAGCAAGGTGTAGACAGCTGTGTTCCGCAACGCGAGCCAGACGGCATCGTCGTGCAGCAGGCGCGAGTAGTTGCTGAGCCCGATCCACGTACTGCCACCGAACGGTCCCCACTCGGTGAAGCTGAAGTAGAACGTCTGGAGGACCGGCCAGAGGTAGAAGACGGCCAGGCCCAGGCCCATGGGGGCGACCATCGCCAACCCCCACAAGCCTTCACGGCGACGACGGAGACTCCGGCTCACCGCGCCTGCTCGGCTTTGAGCGCCTCGTTCATGGTCGTTGCCATGCGTTGTGCTGCAGCCAGGGGTGTCTGCTTGCCGCTCCAGGCTTCCCCGAGAATCTTGGGCTCCTCTGCCGCCCAGGCGTCGGTGTTCTTCGAGACCGGGTACGGAACCGCGACGGCGATCTGGTCGACCAGGCTCTGCAGGTGGTACTGCGGGACGGAGGACACCCATCCCTGCGCCTGGCTCGAGTAGGCGGGGATGACCGTCCCGCTCTCCGCACGGGTCTGCGCCGCCTCCTTGCGACCCATGAACTCGACGAGCTTCCAGGCGGCGTCAGGGTGCTTCGTCTTGGCGGAGATCGCTTCGGCGAGCCCGGTCGAGATGGTGGCACGCTTCTTCCCCGCCGGGAGTGCCGCGACGTTGAACTTCTTGGCGGTGTCGGTCTTGGCGAAGGTGCCCGCGAGCCAGTTCCCGCCGTACATCATCGCGACCTTGCCGGACTGGAACAGCTGCAGCGGTTCGGTGTCGGTCATCTGCTGCAGGGTCGGCGAATGGCCGGCTGCGATGAAGTCGGTCCAGTAGGCGATGCCTTCGACCGAGGCGGGGTCGTCGTACCCGGAGTGCTGACCGTCGGGGGAGATCACGTATCCGCCCGCTTGGGCGATCGTGTTGTAGAAGTTCGACTGACTGTTGAGTGCGGCCGCGATACCGTACGTGCCGGTCGACTTGTTCGTCAGCTTCGCCGCGGCGGCCCGGGCGTCGGCCCAGGTCCAGTCGTCGGTGGGGTACTTCACGCCGGCCGCGTCGAAGAGCGTCTTGTTGTACCACAGCCCGATCGTCGTGTTGTCCCGCGGCATGCCGTACTGCTCGCCCTTCAGTACGAAGCTGTCGGTCACGGCCTTGGCGTAGACGCCCAGGTCGACCGAGTCGCGGTCGATGTACTTCGACAGCGGCAGCAGCATCCCGTTGGACGCGTAGAGCTGGAAGTTCGGGGCGTTCATCCACATCACGTCCGGGGCCTCGCCGCCCGACGCGGCCGCCTTGAGCTTCTGCCAGTACTGGTCCCAGGGGGTCAGCTGGATCTGGACCGTGATGCCCGGATTCTCCTTCTCGAAGTCGCGGATGATCTGCTCCTCCGACGGTTTCATCGACGCGTCCCAGAGCGCGAACGTCAACTGGACCTTGGTGTCTGCCGCGGATCCGCTGCAGCCGGACACCGCCGCGATCACCGCCAGACCGGCGAGCATCGATAGTGCTTTCCTCAGCATGTGACACCTCTCGCGACACGGACGGACGGCTGGGCAGAGCGCCCAACAGTCATTTATGCCTCTTTCCGGCATTATTCAGGCCGCGAGAGATCGGTGTCAACGATCGGGAGTTCGGTCAGAGGCTCTCGGCTGCCAGCTCGGGCAACGCGCCGCGCGAGCCGGAGAGCAGGCGGACGTCGAGAGCGTCCAGTGCGAGGCTGATCCCGCCGAGCGCGACAGACTCGGCGCCGAGCGAGGACGCGCGCAGCTCCGGCACTTCTCCCGCCAGCTCTTCCAGCTCGACGCGCAGCGGCTCGAGGATGAGGTCGGCGGACCGGGAGAATGCACCGCCGACCACCAGAACCTGCGGATCGACGATGCCGATGGCGGTGGCGGCAGCGACGGCCATCGCCTCGACGTAGCGACGGACCGCGGTCGCGGCGGCCCGGTTGCCTGTGCGAGCCGCCTCGAAGACCCGCTCCGCACGATCCTTCAGTGGAACGCTGTCCGGCACCGCGGCGCAGCGATGCAGGTACTTGATCGCCGCCTCCCACTTGACCATCGGCAACGACGACAGGTCACCGGCCGCTCCGTGGAACCCGCGGCGCAACCGGCCGTCGACGACGGTGGCGAGGCCGGTGCGACGGCCTGCTTGCAGGAGCACCAGGTCGGCGACCCCTTGGGCCGCTCCGCGCCGGTGCTCGGCTACCGCCGCGAGCTGGCTGTCGTTGTCCACGACAACCAACGCGTGCCGGCTGTCGCGGAAGTGGGCGGCCAGGTCGGCTCCCGGCCAATCCGGGATCGCGCCGGAGCGAGTCACTCGCCCGGCGCTGTCGACCGTCCCAGTCGTTCCGACGCCGACGGCCCAGACGCCCGTACCCGCAGGTGCGGCGTCGATGCAGGCCGAGATGGCTCTGTCCGCGGCGTCCAACCGATCCGCTCGCGGGTCGGACGGCGCCAGCTCCTGGCGAGCCGTCGCGATCACCTCGCCGGCCAGGTCCGAGAGCACCGCGCGGACGCCGTACGCGCCGATGTCGACCCCTGCGACGTAGCCGGCCTCGGCACGGAACCGATAGGTCCGCGCGGGCCGCCCACGCGCTCCGGCGGCCGACCGTTCCTCGGTCAGCCAGCGCCGCTCGACCAGGCTCAGGACGAGATCCTCGATCGCGGTCCGGCCCAGCCCGGTCTGGTCGACGAGCTCCGAAACCCTGAGCCCGCCGGCGCCGCGGACGGCGCGGAGGACCGCACGTTCGTTGAGCTGTCTCAGCCTCGACTGGTCACCGCCGTCAGAGCCAGTCTCCATCCGGCACCTCCCCGAGTCACGCCGCAAGAGCCAGTCGCACACTATGGCCCGACCAGCGCACCACCGTCCAACAGCCTTGCCGCGTAGCCTGGCGGGTGTGGAGGAGCTTCGTGGGCAGCTGACGGCTTGGGTGCAGAAGTGGCGTTGGTACCAGCGGAGTTCGTTGCCGTGGAACCGGGGGCGGATCCACTGGGAGCTGATGCGGCGCGGGGCGTTCGCGCGGTGGCCGTTGCACGGGAACGTGCTGGAAGCCTTGCGGGACGGGCGGCTCGAGGTCGGGGCCAACACGCTGTTCGAGCCCAATGTGTGGATCACGACGGGCGACGAGGGGCGGGTGCGGATCGGGGAGGGGACGTTCCTCAACATCGCGGTGATGGTCGCGGCGCTCGACCTGGTGGAGATCGGGTCGCACTGCATGCTGGCGAACGGGTGCTTCGTGACGGACGCCAATCACCGGTACGACGATCCGGACCGGCCGGTGCCGTGGCAGGGGTTCGACTCAAAGGGCCCGACGCGGATCGGCGACAACGTCTGGCTGGGCGCGAACGTGGTCGTCACGAGCGGCGTGACGATCGGCGAGAGGTGCGTGATCGGCGCCAACAGCGTCGTCACGCAGGACATCCCGCCGTACTCCGTCGCGGCCGGCGCCCCGGCGAAGGTCCTGCGAGCCGTCACCTACCCGAACGCCCGAGCCTGACAGCTGTCGGATTCCGGGTAGCTGGTTCGTGGAGAGGGCAAAGGGACCGAAAGACGGCCCCCAGAGTCAAGGAGAACCACGATGCCCGACCGGGCCACGCACGCCACCAGACCATTCCGCTTCGGGGTCGTTGCCCCGGTCGGTCCTGACCTGCGGGCGTGGCGGGACCGCGTCCGGCGGATCGCCGATCATGGTTACTCAACGTTGCTGATGCCCGACGTGCCCACGTGGCAACCAACGCTTGGTCCTACGCTGGCGACCGCGGCCGCGCTCACTGACCTGCGGATCGGCTCGTGGGTGTACGCCGCCGCGCTGCGCGAATCATGGAGCACGGCGTGGGAAGCGCACTCACTCTCGGTGCTCACCGAAGGCCGCTTCGAGATGGGGATCGGAGCCGGCCGGCCCGGGATCGAAGTCGAGTTGGGGCAGCCCGCCGTCTCCCCGGCCGAGCGTCGTGCCAGGATGCGCGAGACCGTGAAGGCCCTCCGGAGGTTCGACGGCCCCGATCTGCACACGCCGGTGGTCATGGCGGTGAGCGGGCCGAAGTCGCAGGCGCTGGCGCTCGAGGTCGCCGACGCGGTCACGTTCGTCCTCGCAACGGACGACGATCGGGCCGAGACCACGAAACGGGTCCGCGACTTCGCCGGCCGCGGGGACATGGAACTGGCCCAGCATGTCGCCGCCGTCGGTGACCGTGCCGCTCCGTTCATGGCGGGGCCCAACCTCGACACCGCAGCGCTCCGCGCGGCCGACTCGCTCGTCATCCTGCCGAGTGACCCCGCCGCAGCGGCCGAGGAGATCCAGCGGCGGCGCGAGGAGATCGGCTTCTCGTACTTCGTGATCGGCGCCGACTTCGCCGACCTGCTCGCGCCGGTCGTGGCCGAGCTGGCCGGGCGGTAGGCGGGTTGACTGAAAAACATTTGCATGAAAGCTAGGCAAGACCGACCTCTCTCGCTAATCTTTTCCGCGATCTGCCGGATGAGAGGAGCGTGCGTGTGAGGTCGAGATCGCCTGGGGGAGTGCTCGCGTCCCGGGCCTATACCGCCGCCGACCGGTTCGCCCGCGTCGTCGCACTCAACGTGCTGTGGCTGCTTGCGTGCGTGCCGGTGGTCACCGCCGGCCCGGCCACCGCGGCGGTCTTCGGGGTCGTCCGGGAGTGGAACCGGGGCCTGGAGCCGCCGCTGGCGCGGTCGTTCCTGCGGTACTTCCGGGAGAACTTCCGGCAGGCGTTCGTGCTGCAGTTCCTGTTCCTGGTGCTGTTCCTGCCGACGGGCACGGTCGTCGCCGCCGCGCTGGTGGCGGTGACCGCGGCGTACGCGTTCACGCTCATGGTCGGCTACGAGATGTCGCTGCCGCAGATCCTCAAGGCGTCCGTCCAGCTCGCGGTCGGTAAACCGGCCGCCACCGCGAAAACCCTTGGTCTGCTGGGGTTCGCGGCAGCGTTGACGGTCGTGTTCCCGGCGGCGCCGTTGCTGGTGACGGCCCTGCTGGTGTCGTCGGTTCAGCGTTGGTGCGCCCCGTGATGCGGGCCCGGCGGTACTGGGTTCTGTATGTGATGCTGGTGCCGGCGCTGGTGTATCTCGCGGTCTACAAGTACGCGCCGATGTACGGGATCGTGGTCGCGTTCAAGGACTACTCGCTGGGTGAGGGCATCGTCGCCAGCCCGTGGGTGCACCCGTGGTACGGCCACTTCAGTGAGCTCTTCGGTTCGCCGTACTTCGGTCAGCTGCTGCGCAACACGTTCCTGCTGTCGATCTACAAGATCGTCTGGGGTACGGCGCTGCCGCTGGTGCTGGCGTTGTTGCTGAACGAGTGCCGGCTGACCTGGATGCGGCGCTGGGTGCAGACGCTCAGCTACATGCCGCACTTCCTGTCCTGGGTGATCATCTTCGGCATCACCGGCGCCTTCCTGTCCGAGAGCACCGGCCTGGTGAATCGTTGGCTCGAGCAACTGACCGGCCACACGGTCGGGTTCCTGACCTCGACGGACTGGTTCCGGTCGGTGCTGGTCGGGACCGAGGTGTGGAAGGACATGGGCTGGGGCGCGATCATCTACCTGGCCGCCATGGTCGGCATCGATCCGTCCCGGTACGAGGTCGCCCGGGTGGACGGCGCGAACCGGCTGCGGCAGATCTGGCACATCACGCTGCCGGGGATCCGCAACGTCATCATCCTGCTGCTGGTGCTGCGCCTCGGCCATGTGCTGGAGGCGGGGTTCGAGCAGGTCTACATCTTCTACAACCTGCAGGTGTATCCGGTCGCCGACATCCTCGACACCTGGGTGTTCCGTACCGGCCTGGAGAACCTCAACTTCTCGCTGGCGGCGGCCGCCGGCCTGTTCAAGTCGATCATCGGGCTGGTGCTGATCCTGGCCGCCAACCGGATCGCCAAGCGCTGGGACGGTCAACTGTGGTGACACTCGTCAGGACCAGGATCAAGCCTCGCGCCGGCGCCCGCAGCACGACTCGCATCAGCAGTCGCGAGGACCGCATCGCCAACGGCATCGTGTACCTCGCGCTGATCGTCGTCGCGGTCGTCTGCGTCTTCCCGCTGCTGTTCGTCGTCGCCGCCTCGATCACGCCGTACGGCGAGGTGCTCCGCAACGGCGGCTACATCGTGATCCCGCGATCGATCACGTTCGACGCATACCGCGAACTGCTGTCCGATCCGGCGATCCCGCGGGCGTTGTCGGTCACGGTCTTCATCACGGTCGTCGGCACCGCGCTGAACATGCTGCTGACCACGTTGATGGCCTACCCGCTGTCCCGCAAGGACCTGCCGGGACGCAGCGCGGTGCTCCTGATCGCGTTGTTCACGACGGTGTTCGGCGCCGGGATGATCCCGACGTACCTGATCGTCAAGGCGACCGGTCTGCTCGACACCGTCTGGGCGATGATCGTGCCGGGTGCCGTGTCGGTGTTCAACGTGCTGATCATGAAGACGTTCTTCGAAGGTATCCCGGAGGAACTGGTCGACGCGGCCCGGATCGACGGCGCCGGCGAGCTGCGGATCCTGCTCCAGGTCCTGCTGCCGCTCTCGGTGCCGGTGATGCTCACGCTCGGCCTGTTCTACGGCGTCTCGCACTGGAACGAGTTCTTCCAGGCGATCCTCTACGTCCGCGACCAGGATCTGCTGCCGCTGCAGGTGGTGGTGCGCAACCTACTGGCGCGCTCGCAGGCGACCGAGAACGCCGACGCCGTCCTGCCGTTGGTGACCGTGCAGATGGCCGCGGTCGTCGTCGCGGCGATCCCGATGATCGCCGTCTATCCGTTCGTGCAGAAGCACTTCCAGAAGGGCGTTCTGCTCGGCTCCGTGAAGGGCTGAATCAACTAGGAGTAGAGATGTACAGAAGTGTTGTTGCGGTTGCGCTCGGCAGCGCGTTGCTGCTCACGGCCTGCTCGTCGGGAGAGGGCGCCGACGGAGCGGGGGACACCGAGCTCGCGATCAGCGAGGTCAGCTTCGGTGCGGTGCCACCGAAGGACGACGTCATCGGGCAGGCGCTGAAGAAGGAGCTCGGCCTGGACGTCAAGCTGAATGCTGTCGGTTCGAGCGACGACTATTACGCGCAGCTGTCGGCGTCGCTCGCCGGCGGGGATGCGCCGGACCTGTTCCAGGTCGACCGCTCGAGGTTGCAGCAGTTCGTCAAGCAGGGCCTGGTGCTCGACCTGACGAAGTACCTGGACACGGATCTGAAGCAGTACACGTCGTTCGTCGGCAAGGATCAGATGAAGGCGGCGATCCTGGACGGCAAGACGTACGGCGTGGTGAAGCGCCCGCAGTACGCGTACAGCACGTACTGGATCCGCAAGGACTGGCTGGACAAGCTGGGGCTCGCCGTACCGAAGACGACCGACGACCTGTTCGCGGTCGCGACCGCCTTCACCAGCAAGGACCCGGACGGCAACGGGAAGCCGGACACCTACGGGATCACCGGCGGCAAGGACGCCGATCCGTGGGCGCCGCTGTGGGGCGGCTTCGGCACCGGCGGCCCCGGCGCGGAGTACGTCGAGGACGGCAAGATCGTCAACGGCTACCAGGATCCGGACACCAAGACCGCTCTGGAGTACGTGGCCAAGCTGGTCAACGCGAAGGTGGTGGACCCCGACTTTCTCAGCAGCACGCTTGCACAGGCTCAGGAGCGTGCCATGCAGGGCAAGGCCGGGATCCTCTGCCAGAGCTGGCCACAGATGACCAAGCCCGAGTTCACCGCGTCGGCGAAGAAGGCGCAACCGGGCGCGCAGTGGATCCAGCTGCCGCCGCTGGCCGGCCCGGCCGGTCCGGGTGCGATGCCGTACGACGAGAACTTCGCGTCGATCTACGCGATCCCGGCCAAGGTGGGCAAAGACGAGGCGAAGCTCAAGAACATCATGAAGTTCGTCGAGTACATCTCCGGCGAGGCAGGTAACCGGCTGGTGTCGTACGGTATCGAGGGCACGCACTACACGGTTGCCGACGGCAAGGTGAAGGCGACGCCGAAGCTGGCGACCGACGGCGGCTGGTTCTGGCTCTACCAGCTCACCGGGCGGGACGAGGGCGAGTACCTCGGGATCAAGTTCGCGGCGCAGAAGAAGTACATCGACTTCGCCGCCAAGCAGCCGCTGATGGACACGTACCAAAGCCTGGTGGTCAATCCGGAGGGCTACAACCAGGTCGACGCCGACCGGTACTCGAACGAGCAGCTGGTCCAGTTCATCAGCGGGAAGAAGCCGCTCTCGCAGTACGACGCCTTCGTCAGCGACCTGACGAACAAGTTCGGCTACGGCAAGTACGTCGAGGGGGCACAGCAGCAGCTCACCGATCTCGGACTGGCCAAGTGAGAGCCGACACCCCGAGCCCTGTCGAGTTGGTCAAGCGGGCGTTGCCGGAGCTGAGCGGTTCGCTCCGGCGCGTCGCCGACCAGATCCTGGCGAACCCGGACGAGGTCTCGCGCGGCTCGATCACCAAGCTGGCCGAGGCTGCGCAGACGTCGGCGTCGGCGGTGACCCGGCTGTCGACGCACCTCGGGTACGCCGGGTACCCGGCGCTGCGTGCGGCCCTGGCGATGGAGGTCGGTCGCGGGGTCGAGGCCGGCTGGGCGAGTGACATCGGGTCGGCGATCGGCCCGGCGGATCCGCCCGAGCAGGTGCTGAACGTGCTCGCGTCGACGCAGGCGAACGCGTTGCGGAACGCGTTGGCCGCGATCGACCTGGAGGCGGCGACCCGGGTCGCGGACGCGATCGCGGCCGCTCGGCGGACGCATATCTACGGCGAGTGGGGCGATGCGATCCCGGCGCGCGAGCTGTACATCCGGCTGCTGCGGATCGGGATCCCGGTGTGGTTCTTCGACGGTCCGCAGTCCTCGGAGATCGGCGCCGGGCTGCTCGACGACGGTGACGTCGCGCTGATCGTGACGCGCTCGGGACACGACAACACCATGCTGGAGTTCGTCAAGCGGTCGAAGGCCCGCAGCGCGTTGACCGTGGCGATCACGGGGGTCCCCACCTCACCGCTCGGGCGGGCCGCCGAGATCACGCTCGACACCGGTACGCCGGCCGGCGGGACCTGGACCGAGTTCTTCGCCGGCCGCGCGAGCGACACGCTGACCGCGGGGCTGCTGTTCGTGCTGGTCGCCCAGCGCGTTCCCGATCACCTCACCGCCAACGCGCCGAACGGGCCCGGGCAACCCGTCGTCCGTCCCGACAGCTGAAGGACCTCTTATGGCCATGTTCGACCTTTCCCTCGACAAGCTCCGCGAGTACCGGCCCGAGGTGGCCGCGCCCGCCGACCTGGTCGATTTCTGGCGCCGCTCGATCGAGAAGGCGCGCACCGACGACCTGTCCGCCACGTTCACCCTGATCGACAACAAGCTCGCGGTGATCGACACCTACGACGTCACTTACGCCGGTTTCGACGGCTCGCCGGTGAAGGGCTGGCTGCACGTTCCGACCGGCGCGACCGGTCCGTTGCCGACCGTCGTGCAGTACCACGGGTACTCCGGAGGCCGAGGCTTCCCGCACGCGACGAACCTGTGGGCGCAGGCCGGCTACGCCCACTTCGTCACGGACACCCGCGGCCAGGGCTGGACGGCCGGCGGCAGCGGTACGCCGGACGACAGCCCGTACGCCGGTCTGAACCACACCCCCGGGTTCCTGACGGCGGGCATCACGGATCCCGAGACGTACTACTACCGCCGGGTCTTCATCGACGCGGTGCGGGCCCTCGACGCGGCCCGGACCTCGCCGCTCGTGGATCCCGGCAAGCTCATCGTCGCCGGAGTCAGTCAGGGCGGCGGCATCGCGATCGCGGCAGCCGGCCTGGCGCCGATCGCCGGGATCGAGCTGCTCGGCTGCGCCCCTGACGTACCGTTCCTGTGCCACTTCGAGCGGGCGCTGCAGCTCACCGACCACGGGCGCTACAACGAGATCACCCAATATCTGAAGGGGTTCCGGCACCATGCTGACGCGGCGCTCCGCACGCTCGGCTACTTCGACGGCGTCAACCTCGGCCGGCTGGCGACGGCGCCGGCGCTGTTCTCGGTCGCGCTGATGGACGCCACCTGCCCGCCCTCGACGGTGTTCGCCGCCTTCAACCATTACGGCAGCGCGGACAAGCAGATCGAGGTCTATCCCTACAACGAGCACGAGGGAGGTCAGACGTACCAGCAGGACGCCCAACTGGACTGGTTCGCGAACATCACGAAGTGAGGAGCAGGATGAGAGCAAGAGCATTCGGGGTCGCAGCGGTGGTGAGTGTGCTTCTGGTGGGCGCACTCACGAGTCCCGCCCAGGCCGCTGCCGGAACGTACTACGTGTCGGCCACCGGCAGTGACAGCAACAGCGGCCTGTCGCCCAGCGAGGCCTGGAAGACGATCGCGAAGGTCAACAGCTTCACCTATCCACAAGGCAGCCTGATCTCCTTCGAAGGCGGTTCGACCTTCACCGGCTGCCTGGTCTTCAATCCCACGAACGTCCCGGCCTCGGCGGCGTCGGTCCCGTTCCGGGTCGCGTCCTACGGCACCGGGAAGGCCACGATCTCCTCGAACTGCACGGGCGACTACTCCGCGGCCGTCACCGCGGACGCCGTGAACGGTTTCCAGCTGAACAACGTCAAACTGGTCAACGGCAGCACGACCGCGGCCGGTGTGCTGCTGGAGAACCAGAGCTCGTCCACGGCGACGAGCGGCCTGCAGATCAACTACGCGGACATCTCCGGCTTCGCCACACCGAGCGGCAGCACCAGCACGTTCGGCGGGCAGATCATGGTGCTCGGCTACGCGGTCAACGGGAACTCAGGCCCGTTGAACGACGTACAGATCGTCAACAACAAGCTGTACGGCGCGAGCGTCACGTCGAACGCCGGACCGGGTGTGTACGGCTGGGGATCCGGCCTGAACATCAGCAACGTCCGGGTCGAGGGCAACACCGTCTACAACCTCGGCATGGCGCCCAGCTCGACCGGCGCCGCGATCACCGCGAACGGGTGGAACGGCGCACTCATCCAGCGCAACATCGTGCACGACATCGGCGCGAACGTGACGTCGTGCGGCGGCACCAGCGGGATCATGTCGTACACGTCCAACAACGTGACGATCCGCAACAACGAGGTCTACAAGGTCCAGCCCGTACCGGCGTACACGGCCGGCTGTGACTGGGACGGCATCGATCTCGACGGCGGTACGACGAATTCTCTCGTCGAGTACAACTACACCCACGACAACGCCGGCAGCGGGCTGCTCGCGTACACGTCGACCGCGGCGTCCCGCGTCTGGGGACCGAACACCTACCGGTACAACATCTCGGAGAACGACGACTGGGCGTTGGCGCAGGGCGGTCTGATGGACGTCGTGCCGGCGGCGCCGAAGAACGCGCTGTCCATCTACGGCAACACGTTCTTCAGCAACAAGGACCAGAGCGCGAACAAGAAGCAGGGCGCCAGCGCCTGCTTCAACTTCGGCTACAGCACGGGTGTCTGGGCCGCCGGTTCGCAGATCAAGGACAACATCTGCTACCTGGCCAACCGGAACAACTTCGGCAAGACCGGTCAGTTCTACTACAACCCCTACAACCAGACCGGTATGACGCTGGCGAACAACCTGTACTACGGGACGAACACCGGCGGCTGGCGCTGGAGCGGCACGACGTACGCCGACTTCGCAGCCTGGAACGCGGCCGGTCTCGAATCGGGCGCCGTCTGGGGCGACCCGCTCTTCACGTCGCCCGGCGCCGGCGGCACCTGCACCTGGTCGCCGCCGTCCGGAACCGGACCGCAGCCCTGCCCCCAGGCGTACACCCTCAAGACCGGCTCCCCGGCTCTCGGCGCAGGCACCCCGGTCTCCGGCAACGGCGGTGTCGACTACTACGGCACCACCATCCCCAACCCACCCAACATCGGCGCTGACGCCGGATAACCCCGCGCTCGGCAACAGTGCGTTCTCCCTCCATCACGGTCATGATGGAGGGAGATTCGCGCGGTGGGGGAGGGGCAATGCCTTTAGCGAGCTATGGAGTCCTCGTCGGTCGTCTGGTGCGGTTCGCCCGAGAGGATCCCGACGACTTCGGATCCTGGTACCACGGGAAGATGTACATCGCCGCTCCGGCCGGTGAGTACGAGTGTGCGGTGGATGTGTCGACGCCCAGCGGGGTGCCGGTCCAGTACCGCGAAGTACGCAATCTGAACCCGCAGCTGTTCGCGTCGACGGCCGCGTTGAACGACGGGTGGCATCTGCTGGCCAGTACGCCGACGTCCGGCGCCCTCGACTACATCAGATCGCCGTTACTGCGGGGCTCCGGTGGGTGCGTGACTGTCGTTTACGACCCGCTCCTCGCCTGGCTGAACGAGATCTTGAAGTCTCCCAGGTTCGGCTGGATCGACAGCACCGCCGACAACGCACTGAACCTTCTCGAGCAGCGCCTGCTCGGATGCGAGCGCGTGTATGTGTTCGGCGCGCCGTACTCGACCGACCTCGGCGTACACGACATCCACTACAACCAGGGCGACCCTCCGGGCCCCTTCCAGCATCTCGACGGTATCTGGCAGGACGGCGGCACCGTCATCAAACGTCCCGGCGGCGAACTGACCGCCGTCCTGACCAAGTTCAAACCACAGTCCCTCACCACCGACGGCAACGGCCTACCCCTGTGATCACCTCCTAAGCGACCGAGGGGCCGAGGCCCAGGGACTGGGGGGTGCTGGAGTCGGGGGAGGGCTGGTGCAGGCCCTCGTCGAGTGCGCCGTACTCGGTCATCAGGGCAGGGCTGCCGCCCCACGGGGTCTGCTCCTCGGCGATCAGGGTGTTGGTGGTGAGGAGCAGACCCGCGACCGAGGCACCGTTCTGCAGCGCGGAGCGGGCCACCCGGAGCGGGTCGATGATGCCCATCGTGAGCATGTTGCCGTAGCGACCTTCCAGGGCGTCGAAGCCGTCGTCGACGTCCATCGCCGACGTCCGCTGCAGCACTTCGGCGCCGTTGTAGCCGGCGTTCGCCGCGATCAGGTACGCCGGTTCGCGCAGCGCCCGCCGGACGATGTCGACCCCGGTCCGGTAGTCGCCCTGCACGTCCAGGCCGTCGAGCGCGGAGGCGGCATGCAGGAGGGCCATGCCACCACCCGCGACGATGCCCTCGGCCATCGCGGCCCGCGTCGCGGACAGCGCGTCCTCGACCCGGTGCTGCAACTCCTTGAGCTCCGCCGGTGTCGGCGCACCGACCCGGATCACCGCGACCTTCCCGGACAGCGCGCCGATCCGCTCGGTCAGGACGTCCTCGTCGACGCCGAACGTCGCCCGCTCCAGCTCGGCCCGCAGCTGCGCGACCCGGAACGCGACCGCTTCCTCGTGGCCCGCACCGGCCACGATCGCCGTCCGGTCCGCGTTCACCCGCACCTGGTCCGCGCGGCCCAGCTGGTCCAGCGTCATGGTCTCGAGGCTGAAGCCCGAGTGCCGGCTGTAGACCGCGCCCCCGGTGATCGCCGCGATGTCCTCCAGCTTGTGCAGCCGCCGGTCGCCGAACCCCGGCGCCTTCACGGCGACGCACTGGAACAACCCGTTGACGTGGTTGTGCACCAGCATGCTGAGTGCCGTGCCTTCGAGGCTCTCGGCGATGATCACCAGCGGCCGCGGCTCGCGCATGATCCGGTCCAGCAGCGGCATCACCTCCTGGACCTTGGTGATCTTCTCGCTGCACAACAGGATGTAGGGGTCGTCGAGAACCGCCTGCAGACTTCCCGGGTCGGTCACCATGTACGGCGACAGGTAGCCGTTGTCGAACTCGAAACCCTCGACGAAGTCGACGGCCATCCCGTGCACCGACGACTCCTCGACCGTCACGATGCCGCCGTCGCCGACGGTGTGCAGAGCCTTCGCGATCACCGCGCCGACCACGTCGTCGTCGTTCGCCGAGATCGCGGCGACCCGCGCGTAGTCCTGCTCGGTGACCACCGGGTGCGCGACCTCGCGCAGCCGGTCGACCAGCTTGCCGACGGCCAGGTCGATGCCCCGCTTCACCAGGACGGGGTTCCCGCCGGAGCCGATCGCGGCCATTCCCTCGCGGATGATCGCCTGCGCGATCACGGTCGCGGTCGTGGTGCCGTCGCCGACGATGTCGTTGGTCTTGATCGCGGCTTCCTTGACCAGCTGGGCGCCCATGTTCTCGAACTGGTTCTTGAGGTGGATCTCCCGGGCGATCGTGACGCCGTCGTTGGTCACCACCGGCGACCCGGTGATCTTCTCCAGGATCACGTTGCGGCCCTTGGGGCCGAGCGTCGACTTCACCGCGTCCGCGAGCTGGTCGACCCCGGCCAGCAGCAGATCACGGGCGTTCTCTCCGAAGCGCAGCTCCTTCGCCATGACGTCCCTCCAGAATCACGGAACCAGAATCGCCCGGCCGCGGATGCGGCCGGCGTCGAGATCGGCGACCGCGTCGGCGGCCGCGTCGAGCGGGTAGGTCCTGGTGTGCAGCGTGACCTTCCCGGCCTGGGCGAGTGCCATCAGCTCGGCCAGTTCGTTGAACGTGCCGACGATGTTGCCGACGATGTTCCGTTCGGTGGAGATGATGTCCAGGGTCGGGATCTGCACTTGGCCGCCGTACCCGATGACGAAGTACGACCCGCCCCGGCCGGTCATCGCGAAGCCGTCCTGCTCCGCGCCCTGCTCGGCGACGAAGTCCAGGACGACGTGGGCGCCGGCGCCGTCGGTCAGGCCGAGCACCGCGTCCACCTGCTGGCCGTCGGCAACGACCGTCTGGTCGGCGCCGAGCTGCTCGGCCAGCTTGAGGGCGTCCGGGTTGCGGTCGACGACGATGATCCGGGCCGCGGTGAGTGCCGCCAGGCACTGGACGCCGATGTGCCCGAGACCGCCCGCGCCGATCACCACACAGGTCGTCCCCGGCGGCAGCAGCGGAATCGCCTTGCGCACCGCGTGGTACGCCGTGATGCCGGCGTCGGCCAGCGCCGCGACGTCCTGCGGCCGGGTGCTCGGATCGAGCTTGACGCAGGCGCGGGCGGAGGTGAGGAGGTACTCCGCCATCCCGCCGTCGCTGTCGAGTCCCGGGAACGTGCTGTTCACGCAGTGCATGTCGTCCCCGGCGCGACACGCCGTGCAGAGCCCGCAGGTCGGCGTCGGGTGCAGGATGACGGTGTCGCCGACCTGCAGGTTGGTGACGGCCGAACCGATCTCGTGCACCCAGCCGGCGTTCTCGTGGCCGATCGTGTACGGCAGCTTCGGGTGCATCGCCGCGTCCCACTGGCCCTCGATGATGTGCAGGTCGGTACGGCACACGCCGGCGCCGCCGATCTTGACGACGACGTCGAGCGGTCCCTTGACGACCGGTTCCGGTACGTCGTCGACCACTGGTTGCTGGTGGTACCCGTGCAGTCGGACGGCCTTCATGACGATTCCTCCTCGCCCGCACCGGACTCGGCGTACCGGTGCTTCAGCATTCCTCGACAGATGCCTGTGTTGGCCTCGATCCCGGTCCTGGTCAGCCGGGCCAGCCCGAGGTGCCGGGCCGCGGCGTCCGCCGCGATCGCCGCACCGGTGCCGACGTCGACGAGCAGGGGCGCGTCCGGACCCACCGGCAGCCCGAGCTCGGCCCGGCGGCGCAGCAACCGGTCGAGCTCGGGCGACGGCGGCACGTCGGCGATCGCCAGCCGGGCGACGCCGGCCGGATCGATGCCGGACGCAACCAGCGGGCGGCAGACCTGATCGGTCCCGGCCAGCACCGCCTTGGCGACGAACGTACGGCGGAGCTCGTCGAGCTCCGCCGCGGCCTCACCGTCGAACGACGCGACGAACCCGGCCCGGGCGGCCACGCCGGCGTTGATCTGCGCGGCCGCGAAGTGGTCCTCGAGTGCGACGTCGACCGAGCGCACGGCGGGTACCGCGGAGACCACGTCGTACGCGTCGGCGACCATCAGGAAGGCGAAATTCGGCGCACAGAAGTACGTCGGCAGCCGGAGCCGGACGACCACGTCACCGGCGGCCGACACGACGCAGGTGGACACGAAACCCAGCGTCGTGATCGGCTCGTCCAGCTCCGGGTCCCGGACGGCGGCCAGCGCGTCCAGGACCCGGTCCCGCTCAGTCGCCACTGCCGGCATCAGGACGTGACCAACTTCGAGTCGTCCTGCGCGGCCGGCGTCGCCTCCTTCAGTTGCAGTTCGTCCGGCACCTTGAGGTCGTACAGCTTGGCGGCGTTCAGCCCGAGGATCTTCTTCTTCCCCTCGACCCCGAGCCGCGGGTAGTCCGCGAACTCCGGATCGTCGGGCAACTCCCAGTCCACGAAGCCCTCGACCTGCCACTTCGGCTCCCAGATCCCGTAGTCGCTGCCGAACGTCATCTTGTCCTCGCCGACCCAGAACAACAGCTCGCCCATGACCTTGGCGAAGAACCGCGGCCGGGCGTGCATCAGGCCGCCGATGACGACCGACAGACCGGCGTACACGTTCGGTTCCTGGGTGGCCATAAAGCAGAAGTCCTCGATCCGCGGCAGGCCGACGTGCTCGACGATGAAGTTCAGCTCCGGGAAGTCGGTCGCGGCGTGGTCCACGTCGGAAACGTCGAACGCGTCCTTGTCCAGCGGCCAGATCGTCGGGCCCTTGTGGACATGGATGTTCTTGATCCCGAGCTCCTGCGCCTTCTCCAGGTACCGGTACGCCGCGGTGTCGGTGAGCTTGTAGCCGCGGGATCCCGCGTTCCACTCGGCCGTGTAGAGCTTGACGCCCTTCGAACCGTACCGGTCGACATTGTGCGCGAGCTCCTCCAGCCCGGCATCACCGTCGCGCGGGTCGAACCGGGTGTTCAGCACGAACATCCCCGGGTGCTTCTCACCCAGCGTCGCGTTCTGCTCGGTGGTGTTGAACCCCTCCTTGTACCACTCCTTCAGGTACGTCGGCTGGAAGATCGCGACGTCCACATAGCCGTCCTCGAAGACGTCCTTCATCAGGTCGTCCTCTGAGTAGCGCATGAACTTCTCGAGCGGCCAGTGCGTGTTCTGCGGCGCCAGGCTCATGTACGCGTGGAAGCACTCGATCCAGCCCTTCGCGTACTGCTCCGCGCCCGGCACCCAGTTGTCCGGTGCAGCGTTCCAGAAGTGCATGTGGCTGTCGACCACGAAGTACTTCTCACCGTTCTTCTCGTACACGAGAGACCCCCTTGTCAGGTGGATGCGGTCAGGTCGAAACCGATGTAGTCGGCGGCGTCCTCGGGGTTGGCGAACAGGATCGTCCGGTCGTCCAGGTGCACCATCCGCCCGTAGTGGGTGGACATGTTCTCCTCGAACTCGGCCTGGTCGAAGTAGCCGGGCTCCTCGCCGAGCGCCTCGGACACGTCGTCGTAGACGACCTCCATCTTGCCGATCGCGTCGACCCGGATCATCGACGGCAACGGCGTCAGCGTGACGTTGTCCTTCTGCCCCATCACCTCGGCGACGATCTCCCCGACCTGGTTGTTCATCAGCGTGAAGCCGCACTTGTTGGACGCCGTGCTGTCGGACTTGAACGGGCTCTCGACGACTGCCTTGAGCGTGGTCACTGTGCCAACTCCTTCGGTTCGGTGAGGCCCAGCGCGGTGAGGATCCCGCTGAACCGGCTCTTCGCGCGGTCGAGTCCGTCCTCGAACCGCGGCGGCTTGGCGTCCGGCTGCGACCACAGCGGCTGCAGCGTCCGGGCCGCGGCGAGGGCCTTCGCGGTCCAGGAGCTCAGCCAGCCGGCCATGATCGCCTTGTTGTGATCGGCGAACTCCTTGTCGTTCGTCAGCAGCTCGAACATCGCCGTGGTGTAGCGCAGGTCGCGTTCGGCGAAGTCGTACTCCGCGGCGCCGATCACGGTCGGGGTGACGAAGTCGCCGTTGCGCGGCGCGGCCTGCTGGACCAGCTGACTGCGGAACAGCTCGCCGACCAGCGGTTCGAACACGACGTTCGCCGCGAAGATCGCCTCGCACCAGTCGTCGATCGCGGTCAGGCCCTCGGCGACCTCGCGCACACCCTGCCAGGCCGGGTCGTTGTTCCAGGTGTCCAGGTGCGCGCTGCCGTCGAAGCCCTCCAGCTCCTCCGACAAGGTGAGGTTGTAGAGGGCGAGGTCCTGCGCGGCGCGGATCCGGTGCATGCTGTTCACCGAGATCGCGTTGTTGTGCATGTTCGTGGGCGCGCGCCGGTTCGCGTTCGCGAACAGGTACAGACCGAGGCCGTGGTCGACGTGCATCCAGGCGCCGACGTGGTGCTCGACGAAGCCGACCCAGTTCGCGTTCCACTGCTCGAAGGCCTTCGACTGCCGGGCCGCCTCGACGTTCTGCGCGACCTGCCGGACGACGTTGGAGTTGTAGCGGTAGAGCGTGAGCTCCCACTCCTCGTTCGGGTCCCGGAACTCGTGCCAGCCGGTGGCGGGCCAGTCCTTGACGAACAGTCCGCCGGTGCCCGGCCCGCGCTTCGGCGCCGCCTGGTCGGAGCCCCAGGCCTTCAGGGCGGTCCAGTCCAGCGGGTAGCCGCCGCGACCGTCGGAGAACCCGTACAGCCAGCCCTGGCTGAGGTAGTGCCGCGGATCCGGCTGGACGTCGACCGTGACGTCCTCGTAGTGGCTCTGCTTGCGCTTCTGCGGCTTGTAGTAGTTGTAGTGCCGCAGGGTCGAGTCCGGGAACTCGCGGGCGCCGGCCTCGGCATCGGTGAAGACCGGCTTGGGGACACTGCGTTCGGTCTTGGGTGCGTCCTGTGTGGTGGTCATCGGCTCTCTGCCTCCAGCACCTTCGAGTCACCGGCGTCGCCGGTCGTGGTGAACTTGTCGTAGTAGACGTGCTTCGTCGCGACGCCGAGCTGTTCGAGCAGCGGGATCGCCGCCTCGACCATCGGCGGCGGACCGCACACGTAGGCGTCCGCTCCGGTCAGATCGGGCTCGAGCCGGCGGACCACGTCGGTGATCAGTCCGCTCTCGCCGTCCCAGTCCGCCTCCGACAACGCCGGGACGTACCGGAACCGGGGCAAGGTCTGCTCGAGCGCCCGCAACTCGTCCTCGAAACACAGGTCGAGCTGCGTGCGGGAGCCGTAGTAGAACGTCGTCGGCCGGTCGATGCCGCGCTCGGCCATCGACCGCAGCAGCGCGAGGATCGGCGCCATGCCGGCCCCGCCGCCGAGGAAGACCAGCCGGGCGTCCGGGTTGTCCCGGAGGGTGAACACCCCGAACGGCCCGGTCAGGTCCAGGCGGTCGCCGACCCGGAGACGCCGGTCGAGGAACTCCGAGAACAGACCGCCCGGGTACACCTTGATGACGAACTCCAGCAGGCCGGTCTCCCGGCTCGACGTGTTCGCCATCGAGAACGATCGGCTGGCGCCGGTGCCCGGCACCGAGATGTCGACGTACTGCCCGGGGAAGAACTTCAGCTCCCCGGACACCCGCAGCACCAGGTGCCGCAGGTCGTGGGTCACCGGGGTGATCGCCACGACCTCGGCGGTGCGCTCCTGGATCGGCAGCCCGGACCGGATCATCTCCTCGTCGTAGTTCAGCAGCTCGATCGTGAGGTCCTCGAAGGCGTGCGCGCGGCACAGCAGCGTGTAGCCCTCGTCCAGCTCGTACTCCGGCAGCGCGAAGGTGGAGTAGCGGTCCAGGTCGATGTCCTCACCGTCGAGGACGAACGACTTGCAGGACGCGCACTGTCCCTCCTTGCAGCCGTGCATGAGCATCACGCCCTGCTCGGCCGCGGCGCGCAGGATCGTCTGCTCCTCGTCGACCTCGATCTCGATGCCGACCGGTTCGAACCTCACGACGTGCTTCATCAGGCCGTCAGGCTTCGGCCGGGGCGGGACGGCCGGCGGGACCACCCTTCACGTAGCGGGCGGCGAACGCCGTACGCTCGTCGTCGCTCATCTCGTTGAGCAGCACGTTCGGGCTGGCCAGCGGCGGGCACTTGCGCAGGTGGTCCAGCGTCCACATCTTGTCCGGGTCCAGGTCGAGGTGCGGCTGCGCGACCATGGTCTTGCCGTCGTCGCGGACGAAGCCCATGTCCGACACCACGTCGGCCCAGTTCCAGCCGTGGTACAGCGTCTCCCACTCGCGGTGACCGATCAGCTTGCCCATGTTCGGCGTCTGCCGGCCCATGTAGCTCGGGCGGAACGCGGTCTCGTCGGTCCACTTGCACATCTCGTGGCAGTACGTCCGCCACTGCCCGTCGACCTTCGCCATCACCATGTCCTCACGGACCAGGCACGGCACCATGCACGTCCAGCACCGGTGCGGGTACTCGTAGTCGACGTCCTCGAAGACGATCGGCTTGTGCCCGTTCGGCCGGGACAGCCGGTTGTAGTTCTCCCACCACTTTCCGTACTTGTCGTACCAGCCCGGGTACTTGAACTCGAACCACTCGAAGTCCTTGTCCGTCATCGGGTCGATCCGCCAGTAGTTGGCCAGCCAGCCGGTGGCGAAGAACTGCGCGACCTCGTGCACGTAGCCCTTGTTCCAGATCTGGTTCCAGGCCTCCTCGATCAGGTCGTGCGGGATCTCCAGGCCGTACTTCTCCAGCGGCACCAGGTAGCTGCGGTAGTAGTCGTCGTAGATCCAGCGCCGCCACATCTCGGCGTACGACTCGCGGTCCTTGCGGCGGTCCTTGGTGCCGTACTCGATGAAGGTGCCGATCGCGGCGTCGACGACGCGGTGGTTGTTCCACCAGGCGTACCGCAGGTCGCGGGCGAGCAGCTGGTGGTTGTCCTCGTCGGCGAGCGCCATCAGCAGCGTCGCGTACCCGTTGCTGATGTGCCGGGACTCGTCCGACTGCACAGAGTGGAAGACGGTCGGCAGCAGGTAGTCGCCGTTGGCCGCAGCCTCGGCCGGCATCGCGACGAACAGCGTGTTGGTGAACGCGGTCTCGGCCACGATGGTCAGGTAGATGCTGGCCGCCGTGATCGCGTCACCGGTGATGAACCCCTCGGCGAACTGCCGGCCGATGGTGCCGCAGTAGTCGCTCTGGAAGTCCCGCAGGCTCGAGTTGAAACCCGCGGGGTCGATGTAGTTGTTCATGTACAGGCGCTTGAGGTTCTGCTGGATCGTCGAGTGCCGCACCTCGTCGATCATCTGGATCGCCTGGCCGTTGTGCAGTTCGGGGTTCGGTACGTTCCGGAACAGCAGCGGCATCGCCCGGGCGGCGGAGATCTCCGGCAGCGGAATGATGCTCAGGAAGAGTTTCTGCCATTCCAGCCAGCGTTCCTGCACCTGGCGGAACATGTTTCCGCGGATCGCGCCGTCGGAGGCGCCGTACACCCGGTGGTCCTTCTCCTCCTGCATCGGGAAGTACGACCGCAGGACCTGCTTCAGCGGGTCCTTCTTCTGCGCTTTACGGAACGTGTAGTCCGTTCCGTACTGGGAGACCGGCTCGTGGTACGCCGGTTCCCAGGACAACTCCTGGATCTTCTGGTGGGCCTTCGCCACACTCTGGCGACTCATGGCACTCCTCCCGCTCATGTGACCGGCTGTCACCTGCAGTACAGCGCGCTCAGCGGCGGGACGAGGTCCTAAATTGAGACACCCGTCACTGCTCGTCCAGGTAGGCTGCGCGGAGCCTCGCCAGCTCCGCCTCCTTGCGCTCGGCGGTGCGGTGGTCGCCCTGCGGATCGGGCCGGATACCCAAGCAGCGCAGGAGCTCCGCCGCCGGTTCGCCCGGGTGTCCGCCCGGGCCGAGCACGGGGTGCAGACCCGCCTCGGCCAAGTGATCGAAGACCAGCCGGACCACGGTCCAAGGGTTGTACGACTCCTGCCGCGAGA
The DNA here is from genome assembly GCF_040655315.1 of Kribbella sp. NPDC050459. NCBI lineage: Bacteria > Bacillati > Actinomycetota > Actinomycetes > Propionibacteriales > Kribbellaceae > Kribbella > Kribbella sp. NPDC050459. The sequence goes on from NZ_JBFAJQ010000001.1 coordinate 323,381, forward strand.
CATCGTTGTCCATCGGAACCTCCGTGGTCGCCTGTTGGCATCACAAGCCCGCGACGCCGCGATGGCTGTCTCATTCTGAGACGTCGCGGGTGGCCGGCTGCACTATTCTCGGAAGGGGATGACTGGGCGGGGGCCGTGCGGATCGGCTGCAGCCGCCCAGCGGCAGGAGGTCCCGTGGACGAACACGCGCCCTCGGCGGAGGAGAACCAGCGGGCAGCCGCGGCCCGCCTGAACTTCCTGACCTTCGATCCCGTCAGGTCGCAGGACGTCCGGCCGCCGATCCTGGCCTCTTGGCAGCGGTCGCGGCGCTGGAACCTGCCCGCGGACCGGATCACCCTGCCGTACGTCGCGGATCCCGAGCTGGACCTCCCGCTGACGCGCAGCGCCCGGCCCGTGCTGGAGCGGCTGCACGAGAATCTCGACGGCCAGCCGATCAGCGTGATCCTCACCGACCGGACCGGCCTGGTCCTCCAGCGGCTGACCGCCGACACCAAATTGGCGCAGCACCTCGACAGGGTCTTCCTGGCGCCGGGCTTCAGTTACGCCGAGCAGTTCGCGGGCACCAACGGGATCGGGACGGCGCTCGAAGGCGGCGGGCCGATGCACGTGTTCGGTCACGAGCACTATGCGGAGGACCTCGAGGAGCTCGCCTGTGCCGGCGTACCGATCAAGCATCCGGTGACCGGCAAGACGATCGGCGCCATCGACCTGACCTGCTGGCGCAAGGACGCCGGCTCGCTGCTGATGGCGCTCGCCAAGACGACCGCGGAGAGCATCCGGCGGGCGCTGCTCGACGACAGCTCCGCCCGGGAGCTGCGCCTGCTGCGGGCGTACCTGCAGAGTTCGCGCCGGCTCGGTGACATGGTGATCGCGGTCGACGACGATCTGTTGCTGATGAACGCCAAAGCCGGTCAGGCCCTCGACGCCGTCGACCAGCGGGCGGTGCTCGGGCACGCCGCCGAGATGATGAACCGCGGCGCCCCGGAGGCGATCGTGACCGAGTTGCCGACCGGTACCCGGGTCCGGATCACGTGCCGGCCCGTCGTCCCCGGCGGTCGCGGCGGCGCGGGGATCGTCCAGGTCAGTCCGCACGCGTCCGCGAGCGGCACCGGCCCGTCGGCCTCCGGTCATCGCCCGCCGCCGCGTCCCACGCTCCCGGGACTCGTCGGCCACACCGCGCCGTGGCTCGGCAGCAGCCGCGACGTCGACAACGCCTGCCGGGCGGGGCAGTGGGTCGTGCTGACCGGCGAACGCGGTGTCGGCAAGGTCGCGCTGGCCCGCGCGGCGCACCGCCAGAACAGCCAGGCCGGCCGGTTCCACGTCGTCGACGCGGCCCGGCTCGGGGACGGCTACGCCGGTGAGCTGGAGGCCGAGCTCGAGGACGACGCGCTGCAGGCGCTGGTGATCCGGCACGCCGAGGCCCTCGACCCGGACCGGGCGCAGGCCACGGTCGAGGCGCTGTACGACGTCGTCGAACGCCGGCCGGCGGAGCCGCCGTGGATCGTCCTCACCCTGACCTGCGACGCGAAGGACCCGCCCGATCTCGGCGAGCTGCTGACGATCTTCCCGCTGACCATCGAAGTACCGCCCCTGCGACACCACATCGAGGACATCCGCGAGCTGGTGCCGCACTTCCTCGACCGCCTGAGCCACGGCGAACTGACCTGCGGGCCGGACACCATGCAGCAGCTGATGCGCTCGGCCTGGCCGGGCAACACCGCCGAGCTGGGCCAGATCCTGCGGCAGATCGTCGTCCGCCGCCGGCGTGCCGGTGTGATCACCCCCGCCGACCTCCCAGCCCGGCTGCAGGCGACCAGCCGCCGCAGCCTGAGCCAGCTGGAGGCACTCGAGCGCGACGCGATCATCCGCAGCCTGATCGCCAACGAGGGCCACAAGGGCCGCGCCGCCAAGTCACTCGGCATGTCCCGCGCCACCATCTACCGCAAGATCCACGACTACGGCATCCAGCCCCCACCGGTCTGACCCCAGCGCTTCGAGTAAGCCTCTGGTCGCCCCACGTAGTGCCTGCTGTCCGGCCCCATCCGGGCCGCAGCCGGCGGCGAACACCCCTCGGGCACCCGTTTCATCGCCGGGGCCTTTCGAGAGGGAAGGGGCAGAAACATGAGTGACGCAACACGCCGGGGCTTTCTGGTGTTCGCCGGCGCGGGGACCGCGGCAGCCGTCGGCGCCGTGGCCGGACCGAAGATCTTCGGTGAGCGGTCCGCGCAGACCACGGGTGGGGACGAGTTGCGGGCGGCCGACCTGGCCACCGCCGAGTCGTTCGTCGTCCACGTGAAAGACGTGCGGAAGGGGGAGATGGCGATTCTGGTCGGGGACCGTGAAGTCGTCCTGACCGACCGTGAGCTGGCCGCGCGCCTGGCCGGCGCCACGACCGCCTGATCCGGCGATCCACCCACGCCTGCACCGGAGGAACAGTCATGTCTTCACATCGCGAAGCGCCGGAGATCTCGAAGGACCCGGTCGCGGACAACACCGATGTCTACGCGTTCGTCAGCCCGGACCAGCCGGACACCGTGACGCTGATCGCCAACTTCATCCCGTTCCAGAACCCGTACGGCGGGCCGAACTTCTACGAGTTCGGCGACGACGTGCTGTACCAGATCCACATCTCCAACCGCGGCACCGGCAGTGCCGACCTCAGCTACCAGTTCCGGTTCCATGCCACGATCAGGAACACCAAGACGTTCCTGTACAACACCGGACCGATCACGTCCATCACGGACACGACCTGGAACCGCCCGCAGTACTACTCGGTCACGAGGGTCGAGAACGGACGCTCGCGGGTCCTCGCGCGGAACCTGCCCGCGCCGCCGGTCAACGTGGGCGTGCGCAGTACGCCGGACTACGCGAAGCTGGCCAGGCAGGCGATCCACACGATCGGCAACCACCGGAAGGTGTTCGCCGGTCAGCGCGCCGACGGGTTCTTCGCCGACCTCGGCAGCATCTTCGACCTCGGTACGCTGCGACCTTTCCAGCTGGCCCACCTGATCCCGTCGGCGGCCGCGGCGGGAGTCAACGGTCTGCAGGGATCGAACGTGCACACGATCGCGCTGCAGGTTCCGATCACGGACCTCACCCGCGACGGCCGCAGGCCCACGAACGTGCTGGACCCGGCCGCGGTGATCGGTGTCTACGCCTCGGCGAGCCGGCAGACGTCGAGGATTCTCGACGGCGGGATCGCGGCCTGGCACGGCCCGTACCAGCAGGTCTCCAGGCTCGGGAACCCGTTGTTCAACGAGGTCATCGTGCCGATGGCGGAGAAGGACCGGTGGAACGGTCGCGCCCCGCAGGACGACAGGCGGTACGCCGGGTTCGTGACCAAGCCCGAGCTGGCCGGTCTGCTGCCGGTGCTGTACCCGGGCGTGTTCCCGAACCTCGCCGCGTACCAGAAGCCGCGCGCCGACCTGGCGGCGATCCTGCTCACCGGCATCCCGAAGGGCGTCGTACCGGGGTTCCAGAACTTCACCGGACCCGTTCAGGCCGACCTGCTCCGCCTCAACGTCGCGGTGCCGCCCGCCAAGGCACCGAATCCGCTGGGCCTGGTGGCCGGGGACGCAGCCGGGTTCCCGAACGGGCGCAGGGTCTTCGACGACGTCGTGACCGTGGAGCTGCGGGCCGTCGCGGGGCTGACGATCCCGCTGGTGGATCCGTCGTACCGGCCCGACGCGGCCGCGGCCGCGATCAAGGACGGGACGTCGAACACGAACGCGGACTACCGTCCGTCGTTCCCGTATCTCGGGACGCCGGCCGGCGGCTACCAGTCCGAGCCCGGAAACCCGGCCGCGTGATGACCGGCGTCGAGAACCCGCACGCGGGTCGAGGATCGTCGGTCCTGCTCGACATCGGCGGTGACATCGGTGCGCTCGTCGTCACGATGCCGGCCGAGCTGGACGGGCAGGAGATCGAACTACGCCCTACCGGGCACACGATCGTCCCGAACAGCCATGAGCACGGTCATGGGCACGGTCATGGTGCGCTGCCGCACGTGGCGGTGGTTCCGCGGCCCTCGCCGGCAGGTGAGATCGTGCACTCAGCGGTCTTCTTCGAAGTTCGGCAAGGCAGCTACGAACTGTCCGTGCGCCCCGGCGGACCGGTGCGGCTGACGGCGGATGTCGTCGGGGGAGCGGTGACAGAAGCCGACTGGCCGCGCTAGACCGACCTCTCGGCCGACCCGTTAGAGCCGGTGCTTCGTGGCGGGGTTGGTGGAGTACGGGCGGAGTTCGGCGCGGCACGTGACCGTTCGACTTCTACGACCAGGAACCGACCGTGTCGGAGTCGGTCCGCCACGTCGCCCGGCACTTCGCCGATTCGTTCGACTGACGGGGTCTCAGGCCGTGCAGACCTCGCCGGGAACACGGGTGTGACGTATCTGTGCTTGCGTGGCGGTGGCCTGCGTGCATCAATTGTGCATAAGTTTGGCGCGACGGGTCCCGGGGACCGGCGACCCGGAAGACAACCGACACGGCGGGCGGCAGCTGATGGCAGACAAGCAGCTTCCGACGGCGGTCAGGTGGGCTGACGACCGTCTCGGGATCGCGAATATCGGCAGGAAGAACCTCCGGAAGATCTTTCCGGACCACTGGTCGTTCATGCTCGGCGAGATCGCCCTCTACAGTTTCCTGATCCTGGTGCTGACCGGTGTGTTCCTGACGCTGTGGTTCAAGCCGTCGATGGCCGAGGTCGAGTACCAGGGCTCGTACAGCATGCTCAAGGGCCTGCACATGTCGGAGGCGTACGAGTCGGCGCTGAACATCTCGTTCGACGTCCGCGGCGGCCTGCTGATGCGCCAGATCCACCACTGGGCCGCGGTGCTGTTCGTCGCCGCGATGAGCGTGCACCTGTTGCGGATCTTCTTCACCGGCGCGTTCCGCAAGCCGCGCGAGCTGAACTGGCTGATCGGCATCGTGATGCTGTTCCTGGGCGTCGTGGAAGGCTTCATCGGCTACGGCCTGCCCGACGATCTCCTGTCGGGCACCGGCCTGCGGATCACCCAGGGCCTCGTGCTGGCCGCTCCGGTGGTCGGCAGCTACCTGGCGTTCTTCATCTTCGGAGGAGAGTTCCCCGGCGACGACTTCGTCTCCCGGTTCTTCACCGTCCACGTGCTGCTGATCCCCGGGATCCTGCTGGCCTTGATCACGGTGCACCTGTTCCTGGTCGTCTATCACAAGCACACGCAGTACCGCGGACCCGGCCGGACCGAGAAGAATGTGGTCGGCTTCCCGCTGTTCCCGGTGTACGTCGCGAAGGCGGGCGGCTTCTTCTTCGTGGTGTTCGGCGTCACCGCGCTGATGGGCGCGCTGCTCCAGATCAACCCGGTCTGGCTCTACGGGCCGTACAACCCGGCCGAGGTGACGGCGGGGTCGCAGCCCGACTGGTACATGGGGTGGCTGGACGGCGCCGTCCGGCTGATGCCCGGTGCCGAGTCGCACTTCTGGGGCGTCACGGTCAGCTGGAACATCTTCCTGCCGGCGTTGCTGGTGCCGCCGCTGTTCATCGGGTTCGTTGCCCTCTACCCCTTCCTCGAGGCGTGGATCACCGGCGACCGGCGCGAGCACCACCTGCTCGACCGGCCGCGGGACAACCCGACCCGGACCGGCGTCGGCGTCGCGATGATCACCTTCTACGGCGTCCTGTGGCTGAACAGCGGCAACGACCTGATCGCGACGCACTTGCACAGCTCGATCAACGCGATCACCTGGACCTGCCGGGTGCTGATCGTCGCCGGGCCGGTCCTCGCGTTCTGGATCACCAGGCGCTGGGCGATCTCGCTCCAGCGGGCGGACCGGGAGCGGCTGCTGCACGGCCGGGAGAGCGGCGTCATCGTCCGCGCACCCGACGGCGGGTACTCCGAGCGGCACGCGGAGATCTCGGTGTACGAGGCGTACGCGCTGACCGCCCGCGACCGGGACACCGTGCTCGACGAGCCGCCGCCGGCCGACGAGAACGGCGTCGCGCGGCCGCACCGCCGGCGCGAGCGTCTCCGGTCCGCGCTGAGCCGCTTCTACTTCGCCGACGCCGTCCAGAAACCGACCGCCGCCGAGCTCGAAGCCGCCCACGCCGACGACGCGGATCACGCCGATCACGCCGCCGAGACCGACGGCACTCGCGAGCTCGAGTCCGCCACTCAGCGGGAGCGCTCCAGGACCTAGCCCGTCGACATGACTATCGTAGAAGGATGCCGAACCGTCCGAGTGCCGCCCGCCCCGCCGTCCCGGAGGAGATGGTGTGGCCGGTGGGGCGTGTCGCGGAGATGCTCGGCGTCCCGACGGTGACGATCCGGAGCTGGGAGCGGCGCTACGGCATCGGCCCGTCGCAGCGCAGCACCGGGCAGCATCGTCGTTATTCGGCCGACGACGTGGCCAGGCTGCGCCGGATGATCGCCTTGATCGCGAAGGGCGCCGCGCCGGTGGACGCCGCGCGGCTGACCGCGGGGACCGGTCCGGACGTCACCGAACCCGACGCGCTGCTCGCGTCGGCGGAGTCGTACCGGGTCACCACGATGGCGGAGATCCTCGACAACCTGCTGCAGAAACGCGGCGTCGGGCCGGCCTGGAACGAGGTGATCGCGCCCGCGTTCCACGAACTGGAGCGCCGGTTCACCGACATCGGCGACTGTATCGATCTCACGTTCCTGCTGGCCAGGACGGTCGAGGACGCGATCGAGCGGTACGTCGCCGAGCGCGGCCTGCTGCGCACCGGACGCCCGTGCCTGCTCGCCATCTGCCCCGACGAGCGCCACACCTTGCCGATGACCGTCCTGCGCGGCTGTCTGCTCGAGCGGGGCATCCCGGCGATCGCTCTCGAGGCAGGTCTGAACGACGACGCCGTGGTGGCGGCGGCGGAGCGGACCGATCCCACGGTGGTGGTGCTGTGGACGACGCTGCGGCGCAGCGGCCAGACCGCCCTCAGCAGGCGCCTGCAGCGGCTGGGGCACCAGGTCCTGAAGGCAGGCCACGGCTGGCCCGGTCCCGATCGTGAGCTGGACGACCTGGACGGGGCCGTGACGCGAATCGTCGCAGCGTCTCGTCAGATGCAGCGGGCCTGACGGTCAGCTGGGCAGCGTGCCCCGGATGATGCTGTCGTGGGAGTGCTCCGGGTTCCCGTCGTCCGGTTCGAGGGAGATGTCGACGATGCGGTAGCCCTGGCCGGTCAGGTCGGACGGGATCTGGAAGGTGCCGCCCGTGCTCGGGTTCAGCACGCCGAGCGCGACCATCCGCTTGCCGTCCTCGTTGATCAGCCAGACCTCGTAGAAGCCCGGACTTGCCGCCAGGCCCGTCGCGCTGACCTTCAGCTCGATCCCGTTGGCTCCGCGGAGGAGGTCGGCGTTGCCGTCGCCGGACTTGCCGGCCAAGGGTTCCAGCTTGGCGACCGCCTGGGAGGTCGGCCCGCCCGCATCGTCCGAGGTGACCAGGAGCGCGCCGATCGCGCCGACGCCGATGCCCACCACGGCAGCGATGCTCGCAGCGATCGCCAACGCGGTCCTGCCGACCGGGCGTCGCCGTGGCCTGAGCTCGGCAACGGACGCGTCAGGCACGGACGACGGCACAGCTGACGGCGCCGACCGTGCTGACCGTACGGATGGCCGCGCTTGCGTCGTGCCGGGCTCGAAGCCGAGCTCGGCGCCGATCCGGTCCCAGACGTCGGCGGGTGCCGTGCCCAGGCGCGGCAGCTCACCGATGTGCCCCGCGACGACCCGCAGCTCCTGCAGGCTCTCGCGGCAGCGTCCGCACAGCCGCAGGTGATCGGCGGCGGCATCATCGGGCGTCTCGCCGTCGATGACCCACTGGGCCAGCAGTTCCTCATCCAGATGTGTCGTCACCTTTCACCTCCTTCAGTCTGTCACGCAGGTGCAGCAGGCCGCGCCGGACATGACTCTTCACGGTTCCGAGCGGCAGGTCGAGCTGCTCCGCGATCGCGGGGTACGTCTGGTCTTCGTAGAAGGCGAGGCGAAGGATGGTTCGGCGCGGGTCGTCGATCTTGGCCAGCTCGTCGGCCAGGACCACCTTGTCGACCGTGTCCTGGTCGACGCGGTCCGGCGACGTCTCCCGGTCCAGCAGGCCGCCGGCCGCCTCGGCGTTGCGGTGCTCCCGGCTCCGGGCGGCGAGCCGGTCCGCGATCCGGTGCCTGGTGATACCCGTCAGCCAGGCGCCGAGCTCGCCGTGCGACGGGTCGAAGTTCGCACGCCCGCGCCAGGCGGACACGAAGACCTGCTGGGTCACGTCCTCGGCGTCGGTCCGGTCGCCGAGAGCTCGCAGCGCCAAGGTGAACACCAGGCCGGACCACTGCCGGTAGGCGTCCGCGAGGCTCTGCTCGCGGCCTTCCGCCAGACCTTTCGCAATGTCGGGCGGCCACGGTGCGCCGGCCTCGATGCTGGTCACAAACGGCACTGTAGCGAATCTCCCGTGCGGGAGCCGGTGCCGACGGCCGGGCCGCGCCGAAACGTCACCGCGCCCAGGCGTCCGGTCACGCTGCGCTGATCCCGGACTCGCCGTACGGCGCTCATGTGGGCGCTGCCGTGACGACGAGGTTGTCCCGGTAGCCGCCGGCGGTGCGGTCGTAGGGTCCGCCGCAGGTGATGATCCGCAGCAGCGGCGTGCCGTCGCGATCGAAGACCCGGTCGAGGGCCAGGCTCGACTTCGCGATGTCCTCGACGGTCCGGACCCGGTAGCTGGTCGTCGAGTTGTCGCTCAGCCGGACCGTCACGAGGTCCCCGGGCCGGAGCTTCCGGAGCCGGACGAGGGGCCCCACGCCGTACTGCTTGCTGTCGAGGTGGCCGCCGAGGACCACCGAGCCGCGTTGGTCGGTCGTGCTCGGCCCGAACCGGTACCAGCCGATGACGGCGGGATTCGGCGGCAGCTCCATCTGCCCGTCGGCCGCCACGCCCACGGCAACGACCGGAACGTCGACCCCGATGGATTCGAGTCGCAAGCGGTTCGGCTGGACGACCTCGGCCGCGGTGGGCGGCTCGGCCGGCCGGACGCGAATCCCGTTCCCGGTCGTTGCCGGGGGAGCGGACGGAGCGGTCGACCGTGCCGGTGAAGGAGTGGTCGGCGACACCGGTGCGGTCTGCTGTGTCCGCTCGCTCCGGTCACTGCCGGCCGGTGCTTCGCCGGAGGACGAGCAGCCGGCCGCCAGGCCGAAGACCGGGAGCGCGGCCGTCAGGACGACGGCCGCACCGCGGGTGATTCTCACGACCGGGCACGCTGCCGGATGGCCGCCGTGCCGAAGCCGATCATGCCCAGGGCAACCAGGCCGAGTACGCCGGTGAGCCACAGGAAGCCGGCGGACGTGTCCTGCGCGGCGGCCTGACCGCCGGTTCCGCCCGGGACGCCGGACGGGTTGCCGTGCAGGCCGCCGATCGTCTGGACGGCCAGCTTCAGGTTCTTGTCCGCGGCGCTGCCCCACGCGTACACGATCGTGTTGGTGCCTTCCTTCAGGTTGACGTCGGCCGGGCCGATCGCGACGGTCGACGTACCGGCGAGGACCACGTCGGCCTTGACCGTGCCGGCGGGCAGGTCGGCCTTGGCCTCGTTGGGGTTGGTCAGGCCCTTGAACACGGGCTTGCCGCCCGCGCGGACGTCGACGGCGGGCGCTGCCGCGTCGTGCCGCACGGTCAGGCGCGCCTGCCCGGCCGAGAGCTTCGAGACGTCGTTGACGTACGGCGTCAGGACCGGCTTGCCGGCCGCGGACAGGTGCGCGACGACGGTGATGTTCGCGCCGCCCGGGACCTTGACGTCGTTCGCCTGGATGACCGCCGCACCTCCGGCGCCCGCACCGGCCGCCGTGACCTTGAGGTCGTACGTGCCCTCCGGGAGCTTGACCGGGTCGGTCAGCGTTCCGGGCTTGAAGTTGGTCAGCAGTGCCTTGCCGTTGGCGTAGACATCGACCGTCGCACCGGGCACCGCGTGCAGCACGGACACGGACGAGGTAGCTGCCGGCTTCGCTTCGGCGCTGGCAGCCACGGCCGCCGGCGCACCGGCAACCACGAGGCCGGTGGCGAGCAGTGCAGTGACTCGACGCACGGACATAGGAACCCTCCTAGGATCGGACTACTTACCCCCTCTTCCGACGCAGCCGGCGGCGCGGATGCGCTGATTCCGAAATTTATGCAAAAGTGAGGCAACGGCCTGCGGTGGTTCGTGAGATGCTGGCCGACGTGGGGAACCCGGTTGGTGCGATCCGGAGGTAACCGTTCATGGGACTCACCCGTTCGGCAGTTGTCGCCGCGCCGCGGTCGGAGGTCTACGCCTGGCACGAGCGGCCGGGAGCGATCGTCCGGCTGACGCCGCCCTGGATGCCGGTCAGCATCGAGCAGGAGGCCACCGACCTGTCCGGCGGCACCGCGGTGCTGGGGTTCCCGCTGGGATTCCGGTGGATCGCGCGGCACAGCTCGGCGGAGGTGCCGCAGCGGTTCGTCGACGAGTTCGACACGCCGTTGGCGCGGCAGATCGTCCACTGGCGGCACACCCACGAGTTCGTTGCCGAGGACGACGATCACACCAGGGTCGTCGACGACATCCGCAGCAACGTCCCCGGATTCCTGCTGCGCTCGATGCTGGAGTACCGGCACCGGCAACTGGCCGACGACCTCGCCGCGCTGCAGCGGGCGCATGCCACGGGGATGCGCCCGCTGACGGTCGCGGTCACCGGGACGCACGGAACCATCGGCCGCTCGCTCTGCGCGCTGCTGAGCACCTCCGGGCACACCGTCGTCAAGCTGGTTCGCGGCGAACCACGAGGGACCGACGAGCGTCGGTGGGACCCGGCGAGCCCGGATCGCTCACTGCTGGAGGGGATCGACGCCGTCGTCCATCTGGCCGGAGCCTCGATCGCCGGCCGCTTCACGCCACAGCACAAGCAGCGGTTGCGGGATTCCCGCATCGGTCCGACCACAGCTCTGGCAGAGCTCGCGGCTGCGACCGACGGAGGACCGTCGGTGTTCGTTTCCGCCTCGGCGATCGGGTACTACGGCGCCGACCGCGGTGACGAGGAGCTGACGGAGAGCAGCGCCCGGGGCGAAGGCTTTCTCGCCGAGCTCGTGAGTGACTGGGAGCAGGCGACCGAGCCGGCTGCGGCGGGAGGCCTGCGGGTCGTGCAGGTCCGGACCGGCTTGGTGCAGACTCCGGCGGGCGGCACGCTGAAGGCCCTCTACCCGTTGTTCGCCGCCGGGCTCGGAGGCCGCCTCGGAAGCGGTGAGCAATGGCAGGCGTGGATCGGCATCGACGACCTGCTGGACATCTACCACCGGGCGCTGTACGACGATCAGCTCAGCGGCCCGGTGAACGCCGTCGCCCCGGCGCCGGTACGCAACCAGGACTACGCGGCCGTCCTGGCGCGGGTTCTGCATCGGCCCGCGCTGTTGCCGACTCCGTCGTTCGGCCCGCGGCTCCTACTCGGAGCTGAGGGTGCCGGCGAGCTGGCGGAGGCCAGTCAGCGCGTAGTGCCGACCCGCCTCGTCGAGGCTGGGCACGTCTTCCGCTACGCGGAGCTCGAGCCTGCCCTGCGTCATCTTCTCGGTCGAGCGCAGGGCTGACACTCGGCCTGCGGTCACCGCCTGAGGTCGCGGGCAACGGCTGCCGCCACGCGTCGACCGGACACCAGCGCGCCCTGGATCGAGCTGGTGTCCCGGTGGTCACCGCTGACGTAGAGCTGCGGACCGACCTTGGCGGGACTGGTGAAGACGTGGTTGGACCTCATCCGGGGGAGGGCTCGCGGGATGCGGTACTCCGCGACGAGCTCCCATCGGCTGGTGGACGTCCGGTAGAGCTCACCGAGCCGAGACCTGATCGCACTCAACGCCGGGGTGTCGCCAGGGACCGACGCGGCCACCAGGGCCTTTCCAGCGGGCGCGTAGGTGCCCGCCACCTCGCTCATGACCACCGTGTTCATGAGCGAGCCGGAGACGCCGTCCAGCATGAGCGTCGGCCGGCGGAGCGGCGGCTCGTCGACCGCGAAGTACCAGGTCGTGACGCCGCCCCACTCAGGAGCGCGGATCGCCGGTGCCAGCGCGGACGCCGCCGTACCGTCGGTCGCGATCACGACGGCCCGGGCCTTCAGGGGTACGGCGGAATCAGCTGAGCTGACCACACCGCCGTCGACCGACGTGACTGTCGTCGACAGGCTGAGCGCGTCGTCGGCGGCCAGGCCGGCGAGGGCGCGCGGCAGCGTCCGCATCCCGTCGGCGGGGACGGCGGCACCGCCCCGGACGAAGCATCTCCATACCAGGTGGAGCATCTTCGAGTTGGTGGTCAGCTCGGAATCCAGGAAGACACCGGCCAGGAACGGCCGGAAGATCTCCTCGATCGTGGGCCGCGAGATGTGCCACCTCGCCAGTTCGCGGCCGGTCTCGGTCGGTACCGCCGCGCGAAGGCGGGTCGCGTCGATCGTGGTGTCCCGGAGCGTGAGGGCGCCGACGGCCACGGCGTCCAGCGGGCGCTTGGCCGCGAAGCGGGCCAACGAGACCAGGGTCTCCCGGCCGCGCGACGAGAAGTCGAGATCCCACCGGTCGTCGCGCCCCTGCGCGAGCACGCCGCGGCTGAAGAACCTGAGGTCGAGGCTCTCCGGGTCGAGCAGTCGCCGGAGCTCCGGGTACGCCGGGAGCAGCACCTGGAAGCCTCGGTCCAGGAGAAAACCGTCGACCTCGTCCGTGCGAACCCGGCCGCCGACCTCATCGGCTTGTTCCAGCAGCTTCACCCTCAGGCCCGCGGCCTGCAGATGGATCGTCGCGGCCAGACCGGCCAGCCCGGCTCCCACGACGATGACGTCGGCGTCTTCCACGACCTGTCCCTTCCCGTCCGCTCGATCAGGGGGCCCGAGATCCCCTGTCGTCCTCCTGCGCGACGACCTCCTCGATGCCGTCGAGCGTCTCCAGTTGTTTCAGCGGGCGTGCCAGCCGATGGTTGTGGCGCAACCGCTCCTGGTTCCTGCTCAGGAACCACCAGTACCCGGCGGTGAACGGGCATGCGTCCGGGCCGACGCGCACCTTCGGGTCGTACACGCAGCTGCCGCAGTAGTCGCTCATCTTGTTGAGGTACGCGCCGCCGGCGGCATACGGCTTGGTGGCGAGCAGACCTCCGTCGGCGTGCTGGGACATGCCGACGACATTGGTCACCATGACCCAGTCGTAGCCGTCGACGAAGCTGCGGTGGAACCAGTCCGTCAGTTGGTCCGGCCGCCAGCCACGTTGCAGGGCGTAGTTGCCGAGGACCATGAGGCGCTGGATGTGATGCGCCCATCCGTTCTCCCGGACGCCCCGCAGCGTCTCGGACAGGCAGCGTGCCTGAACGTTGCCCTCGGCATCGAGATCCTGGAACCAGTCCGGTACGTCGCGGTGTGCACGGAGCGCGTTGCGCTCGCGGTAGTTCCGGTCGAAGTGCCAGTACAGCTGCCAGGTCCAGTCGCGCCAGCCGATGATCTGGCGGACGAATCCCTCGACCGCGGCGATCGGTGCCTGTCCGGAGCGGTACGACGCCGCGGCCGCTTCGACGACCTCGAGCGGATCGAGCAGGCCCAGGTTGAGCGGGATGGACAGCAGCGAATGCGCCATCCAGTCGTCGCCCGCGAGCATCGCGTCCTCGTGCGCCCCGAAGGCGGGCAGGCGGTGCTCGACGAAGTGTTCCAGGGCGGACACGGCTTCGGCGCGGGTCACCGCGAACCGGCGGGGACCGTCCGACCCGACGGAGCGCACCGTGCCGTCGCGCTCCCACCGATCGAGGTCCTGCCGGACCTCGGCGTCGATCGCGTCCTCCGCCGGCCACCACGGAGCGGGGGCCCCGAGCCGGCTGCTGCCTCGCGGCGGCGGTTTGCGGTTGTCATGGTCGAAGTTCCAGCGTCCGCCGGCGGGCGTGCTCCCGTCCATCAGGATCTCCCGCCGGACGCGGACGTCGCGATAGAAGTCCTCCAGCAGCAGACGGCGGCGGCCACGGTTCGCGGCCCAGTTGGCGAAATCCTCGCGGCTGGTCACAAAGCCTCTGGCCGGCAGGACGGTCACCGGTTCCTGCCGCTGGACGAATCTCTCCGCGGCGTGCGTCGTCGGTCCGCAGACCGTCAACGGTTCGTCGACCTGGGCGAGCGCGGCGGCGTAGGTGTCCGCCTGGATGAACATGGCCTGCCGATCCAGCTCGGCGGCTCGGTGGCGCAGCGCCGACAGCACCAGATGCGCCTTCTGCCGGTGGAAGCGGCGCCGGGCGAACGCGTGGCGGGACTCGATCAGCAGCACCGGTTGCTGCGGAGCGTCGAGGAAGTGCGGCCCGAGCTGATCCGCGAACAGCCATCGGCGCCCGAGGTCGCCGGTCGCTCGGCTGCGCGGTCCCATCTGACTCCCTCGACTCGCCGGTCCGTCTCGCCCCAAATCTATGCAGAGTCGATGCACAGTGGGAACCCGCAACGCCGATGCCCGCGTGCGGCGCGGTGACAGTCGCCACCGGTGTGCGACTCGTCACGTACCGGAAGTACATGGCATCCAAGGCGTTGGGTACCGGTCGGTTGCGAAGTTGACCGGTCCGCCGTTCAGCAGAGAGCGCGGACCCGGCCCGCTGATTGCCTTCCCGGATCAGCGCCGGAGCCGGGAAGGCAATCAGCCGCCTTCGGTCCGCAGGCCGTGTTTGCGCAGGGCCGCGTCGAGCCCGTTGCCGTGCTGTGCGTCGACGAATTCCTTGGACAGCTCACGGAGCTTGACGTTGCCGTCCTGGGAGCAGCGTTTGAGGACGTCGAACGCCACGCTCGACGTGATTCCGTAGCGATGCATCAGCAACCCTTGGGCCTGACCGATCAGATTGCGCGTGACGAGTGCCGTCCGGAGCTGCTCGATCAGTGTCCGGCTGTCGTCGAACAGCTGGACGTTGTCGAACGCGACGCCGGCGTTGAGCGCGAACAGCAGCGCCACGTCGTACGACATGCCTCCGAACGCGTCCGGCTCGGCGGAGAACAGGCTGAACGCCGCTGCCGCGTCGCCGTCGGCGGGCAGCGGGAGGAACAGGCAGCTCCGGTAGCCGGCGTTGATCGCCGCGGCGGCGAACTTCGGCCAGCGGTGATCCGCCGCCAGGTCGCCGATCCGGTGCGGCTCGCCGTACGTCAAGGTGTCGTGCAACGGGCCGTCGGCGGCGATCAGCTGAGCGGTGAACATGGGCTGGGCGGGCTCGGTGGTCGGGTCCGTGGGCTCCTGCCGGGCGATCACCTCGGCCTCGCCGTCCGCGAGGATCGCGATCGCGGCCGCGTCGCAGTCCGGGACGGTTCGCACGATCCGGCTGACGAAGCGACCCAGCGTGCTGGTGACGTCGTCGTCTGCCACCAGCCGGCTGACCTCTGCCAGCTCCTGAGCCAGTCCCAAGATGTCGTCCATGCGGCCATCATCCGTTGTCTCGCCCGCTGTGGATGAGGTGGGGGACGCGATCGTGTGCCGATGATGAAGGATGGACACGGCAGAGGCGTCCGGGCCGGAGCCCGGTTCGGCAGCGCATCGAGGTCCGGTTTTCGCCCTCGATGTGGTCATCGGGGCGTCGACCCTGGTGGTCGCGCGAACCGTCGCGGCCGGTCGCGGAGCGAAGCACGCGGTCGCCACGGCCCTCCAGGCTCCTGGCGCCGTTCCCGGCCACGTCGCCGGCCATGTTCCCGGCCGCGATCGGGTGGACAGCTGGGTGTCGGAGCTGGCACGGCGTGGTGAGCGGGAGCAGGACGAGCTCAAGGACCGGGTGACGTCGTTGGCCGACGACCTGGTCCGGGCGGTGCTGCATCTGGTGCTCGACCGGATCGACCTGACCGAAACGGTCCGGCAGTACGTCGACGTGAACAGCATCGTCCAGGACGTCGATCTCGACGCGGTGATCGGCCAGATGGACGTGGCCGGCCTGGCCGAGGGCGTGATCGCGGAGGTCGACATCGCCGAGATCATTCGCCAGTCCACCGGTTCGCTGACCTCCGAGACGGTGCAGAGCGTCCGGATGCAGGGCATTTCCGGCGACGAGGCCATCGACAAGGCCACCGGCCGGATCCGGGTGCGATTCCGCCGCAAGCACGCGCCGACGGCGGCGCGGCCGGAGCCGTGAGCCTGGGGTCCGTCCCGGCGGAGGCGCGGCCGTTCCAGGGCAGACCTGCAGGGCTGGTGACCAGGACCACCGCGGGAGTCGTCGACGTGATCGTTGTGCTCGCGTTGCTGATGATCGGATACCTGGCGATCAACGGCGCGCTGTTCGTCGCCGACCCGCGGCACTTCCATTTCGTGAGCGTGTCGTCGGTGGTGAGCCGGACGGTCGGTCTTTGCCTGCTGATCGGCTACCTCGCCGTGGCGTGGTGGCTGAACGGACGAACGTACGGCTGCCGCGTGATGGGCCTGCGGGTCATCGCCGCCAAGGGCGGTCGGGTGCGGCCCCTCGTCGCGCTGGTGCGGGCTGTCATCTGTGTCGTGTTCCCGATCGGGCTGCTCCTGTGTCTGTTCGGCCGGCGCCGCCGTTCGCTGCCGGACCTGCTGCTGCGAACGGCGGTCGTCTACGACTGGCGAGCTCAGCTGCCGGTGGTCACGCTGCCAGCGCCTTCGCCTTGAGCGTGTCGAACTCGGTCTGCGAGATGGTGCCCTCGTCGAGCATCGCCTTGGCCCGCTCGATCTGATCGGTCGGCGTGGCCGTCCCGGCGACGTTCCGGATGTAGGTCTCCTGCTCGTGCTGCGCGTCCTGGGCCCTGCTCGCCTGACGGTCCGCCATCGACTTGCCACGCACGATGACGTAGACGAGCGAGGTCAGCAGCGGCAGGAAGAACAGGCAGACCAACCAGATGGCCTTGACCACACCGGACGTGTCCCGGTCGCGGAAGATGTCCGTCAGGATCCAGAACAGCATCATCAGGTACGCGACGAACGCGAAGCTGATGATGATGAACCACACGACGTTCCAGAATGACATGTCAGTTCCCTTCTCACTGTCGACCAAGCTCGACAGCCTGACTCTGCTCCGCCCCAGGACCGCCGGGCATCATCCTTGCTGGGGGAGCGCGCGCCCCGGGAGGTCCTTCATCCCTCCTGGGTGAGTTCACCGGGTGCTCGCGCGCCTAGCGTCGAACTGCAGGCGCTGGACCGGGATCGACGGCGAATGCACCGGCCCGGCAACGGGTGAAGGGCGGCGAATGAAGCGGGAGTGGGCCGAGCATCCGCGCGTGCGGCGATTCGCCGGCTGGTTCCGGAAGAGCCTGATCGGCCGGATCGTCGTGGCCGCCCTCGAGATCCGGCTGTACGACCGGGCGCTGACCCTGGCCGGCAAGGCGTTCATCGCGCTGGTTCCGCTGCTGATCGTGGTGGCGACCCTGCTCAGCGGCTCGGGAGCGCTGGCGCTGGCCGACTGGCTGATCGACAAGTTCGACCTCACCGGGGGAGCCGCCGACGCGGTCCGGTCGCTGTTCGGCCGGCCGCCGTCGGCATCCGGCGGCCTGACGATCCTGAGCGTCCTCACCGTCCTGGTGTCGGCGAGCAGCTTCGCGCGGTCCGTCCAGCGAACCTTCGAGGCGGCGTGGAAGCTTCCCGCCCGTGGTCTGCGCGGTACCGTCAACGGCATCCAGGGCGCGGGTCTCGTCCTCCTGGTGCTGTTCGTGCTCGCCTACCTCGCGAGCCTGACCGACGAGCTGCCCGGTGGCCGGATCGTCACCGTCCTGGCACAGACCGCCGTCGCGATCCCCGGCTGGTGGCTCGCCAGCTGGCTGTTGCTGACCCGGCGGGTGGCGTGGCGCCTGCTGTTGCCGGGGGCGGTGGTCAGCGCGTTCGGGCAGGTGTTCGTGGGTGCGCTGGGCAGCCGGTACGTACCGCACCTGATCGAGCGGAACGCCGAGCGGTACGGCGTCATCGGCGTGGCGATCGCGATGATCTCCTGGCTGGTGATCCTCGCGCTGCTGATCGTCGCGTCGGCGGTCGTCGGCGCCCAGGTGGGCGCCACGCTGGCCGGGCGCGGTGCCGTGCCCGATCCAGCGCGGGAACCCGAACGAACGGCGTCAGGTGCGGATCGCGCCCGGCCGGGTCAGGGCCCAGATCACCCAGATGTCGAGGCCGATCAGCAGGAGTGACCACCACGGGTAGTACGGGATGAAGAAGAAGTTGTCGACCGCGCTGAGCACCACGAGGAACAACGCTGAGACACCGGCCCAGGTGGCCCGGCTGTACAGCCCGAAGGCGACCACGAGCAGCAGGATGCCGAGCACGAGGTGGATCCAGCCCCAGGCGGTGGTGTCGAGGTCGAAGGTGTACCCGCGGACCCTGATGAAGAACTCGTCGTTGATGATCGCGGCCAGGCCCGTGATCATGTGGAAGATCCCGATGATCACCAGCATTGTCGCCGCGAAGGTGATCCCGCCGACTGCCCAACCGGACACCGGCTGCTCTGATCGCTCTGTGCGACTCATCTCGCCTCCTCTTGTCACCCTGACCAGACGGTAGGCCGCGTCCGCCGGCTGCTGACTCACCCCTGACGGGTGAGCCCGTAGCTGTCAGGTGGTGCAGGCGGTGACGCCGCCTTCGACGCCGGTGCTGAACGCCGACGTCCGCTGTTCGGCGTTTCCGTGGTCGCTGACGTCGGTCCAGGGGTAGTCGTCCGCGACCGCCGCGAGCGTTCTCGCGATCTCCTCGCTGTCACCGGGTTCGATCGTGATCAGGCCCTCGTCGGCCGCGCCCTGGAGCGCGGCTCCGGCGAGGCAGTCCGCCTGGAGTTCCGCGGCGACCGAGACGCGGTCGTCGCGCAGCCTGGCCTGGATCGCGTGGCCCCACTCGTGCGCGATGATCAGGTACACCCAGGCGTCGCCGATCTGGCTGTAGCCGGCGGCCATCAGGTTGTCGTCCCAGGCCACGAAATCACCCGGCCGGCAGTACACGGCGTTGAACGGCACGGACTCCGGTTCGCCTCCGCACGGCGGCCCGTCGGTCCCGACGTACGACCCGGCGACGCGGGGACTTCGGTACGGCTGACCGAACAGTTCGGCGAAGTGCCGGCGCCAGAACGAGTCCACGGCGTTCACGGCGTCCTGCTCATCGGTCTTCATCGCTTCGCGATCGACCGCCGGCGTCACCGCCGCCGGCTGCGTAGTCGACTGGTCATACGGGTCCGAGGATGTCGTGTTGCAGGCGGCGACGAAGGCGACCGCGATCACGGCCGCAGCCGGCCGCCAGGTAAGCGTGCGCACGGGTACAGCCTCGGGGGACGGCGAGGTGACACGCATCCTCCTCGCCGGGTGATCGCGGTGCCCCGGACCTGAGCCGGCGGGGTTGTCCGGCGGGACGGACAAGTCGGGCGGATTCTGTCCGGTGGGACGGATACCTGGGCGTGGCGGCTGTCTAGCTTGGCGGCATGGCAGCGTTGACGGAGATCGAGAAGTGGCTGGCCGAGACCGTGCCGGGAGCCATCGAGCGGTACGACGTACCCGGGGTGGCGTGGGCGGTTCTGGCCGATGGAGAAGTGGTGGACGGCGCCGCGGGCGTCCTGAGCAGGTCGACGCTGGTCGATGCGACCGCGGACTCGGTGTTCCAGATCGGCTCGATCACGAAGCTGTGGACCGCCACGCTGGTGATGCAGCTCGTGGACGAGGGCAAGGTCGATCTGGACGTGCCGATCCGGACCTATCTGCCCGAGTTCCGGATCGCCGACGAGGAGGCCGCGGCCCGCATCACCACGCGGCAGCTGTTGTCGCACACGGCCGGCTTCGAAGGGGACATCTTCACCGACACCGGTCGCGGCGACGACTGCGTGGAGAAGTACCTGCAGGAGTTGCACGGGGTCGCCCAGCTGTTCCCGCCCGGTGAGCAGTTCTCGTACAACAACGCCGGCTACTGCGTCCTCGGACGGCTCGTCGAGGTGCTGCGGAACTCGCCGTACGACGTGTGCCTGCGCGACCACCTGATCGCGCCGCTCGGGCTCACCCACACCGCGCCCGGCCCGTACGAGGCGATCCTGTTCCGCGCGGCCGTCGGTCACATCGAGACCGAGCCGGGCGCCGGGTACCAGCCGGCACCGGTCTGGTCCCTGGTCCGGTCGAACGCGCCGGCGGGCTCCTCGCTCGCGATGCGGCCGCGAGACCTGCTGACCTTCGCCAAGCTGCACCTGGACGACGGCAAGGCCGCCGACGGCATGCAGGTGCTCGCCCCGGGCACCGCCGGCCGGATGCACGAGCAGCAGGTGGACCTCCCCGATCTCGGGTTGATGGGCACCTCCTGGGGCCTCGGCTTCGAGCGCTTCGAGACCCCTGACGGCCTGGTCATCGGTCACGACGGCGGAACCATCGGTCAGTCGGCGTTCCTGCGGATCGTCCCCGAGAGCGGCGTCGCCGTCGCCCTGCTGACCAACGGCGGCGACGCCATCTCCCTCTACCGCGACGTCGTCGGGCACGTGCTGGAACAGCTCGGCGGCGTGCAGTTGCCCGCACTGCCCGAGCCGCCGGCCGCAGCGGAGCGGATCGACGCCGGCCGGTACGTCGGCACCTACGAGGCGGACGTGGTGGAGATGACCGTCAGCCAGGACGCGGACGGCCGGATCTGGCTGGAGCAGAGGCCGAAGGGGGTCTTCGCGGAGCTCGGCGAACAGGTCGAGCGCAAGGAGCTCGTGCCGTACCGCGAGGGCAGCCTGATCCCGGTCGAGGCCGACCGCGGCATGCACCTGCCGCACGTCTTCGTCGGCGACGACGGTCACGGCCACGCCCTGTACCTGCACGTCGGCCGGGCCGTCCGCCGGGCCGGCGCCTGAGATCCCTCGACGAAACGGATTCCGCCATGTTCCTCCGCGCTCCTGTCTGTGCCGCCGTCCTGGTCTCGCTCGTTGCCTGTAGCAACCAGAGCGCCAAGGGCGGCGGTGACGCCCCGGTGGTGGACGGCGGCACGTTCACGATGGCGCTGCCGACCGATCCGGGCAACCTCGATCCGCAGTCGTCGGCCGCGGGCGCGCTGTTCACGGTGACCCAGCTGGCCTACGACCCGTTGCTGTCGGTCGACTCCGGCAACGGCGACATCCGGTCCGGTCTGGCGACCAAGTGGGCGGTGAACGGGAAGACCGTCACGCTGACCCTTGCCGACGGCATCAAGTGTTCCGACGGTACGCCGCTGACCGCGTCGAGCGTGGTCGCCAACCTGAAGTACGTCGGCGACCCGAAGAACAAGAGTCCGTTCCTCGGTACCTTCCTCCCGGTCGGCGCGACCGGGAAGGCCGACGATGCGACGAGGACCGTCACGATCACCCTCGCCACGCCGGCCCCGTTCGTCCTGAACGGCCTGGCCAGCCTGCCGATCGTGTGCCCGTCGGGTCTGACCGACCGCAAGTCGCTGGCGAACAAGACCTCGGGCACAGGGCCGTACGAGCTGACCGAGGCCGCACCCGGCGACCATTACACGTACCAGCGTCGCGACGGCTACGCCTGGGGACCGAACGGCGCGACGACCGCGACGCAGGGCATGCCGAAGACGGTCGTGATGAAGGTCGTCCAGAACGAGACCACCGCGGCGAACCTGCTGCTGTCCGGTGGTCTCAACGCCGCCGTGATCATCGGGCCGGACGCCCTGCGGCTCGAGAAGGCGGGTCTGTTCGCCACCAAGACGACGGCGTTGGTGGGCGAGCAGTGGTACAACCACGCCAAAGGCCGGGCGACCAGTGACGCGGCCGTCCGGATGGCGCTCACCCAGGCTCTCGACCTGCCCGAGCTCCGCAAGGTGCTCACTTCCGGGAAGGGTACGCCGCCGACCACGCTCGCGACGATCGAGCCGGCCGCCTGCGTCGGCGACGCGCTCGCGCGGAGCTTGCCGGCGCGCGACGTCGCGGCGGCGAAAACCGCCGTACAGAAGACGAATGTGCGGCCGCTGACGTTCTTGTACGACAACAGCCGGGGGAGCGGGGTCGCCGCGGCGGCCGAGCTCGCCGTCCAGCAGTGGCAGGCCATCGGGGTGAAGGTCACCGCGAAGGGCATGAACGGCACAGCGCTGAACGAGACGCTGTTCAGCTCCGGTGACTGGGACATCGTCTGGGTGCCGCTGGGCGTCAGCAGTCCGGACCAGGTCGTGCCGTTCCTGTCCGGCCCCGCCGCACCGAACGGAACCAACTTCGCCGCCATCCAGAACAAGACCTACGAGGCCACGATCCAGAAGGCGGGTGCGATGTCCGGCAAGGCGAGTTGCCCGACCTGGCTGGAGGCGGAGTCCGCGGTCGTGGCCGCCGCCGATCTGGTGCCGTTCGCGAACAGTGCGGTCCAGATGTTCGGCGCCAAGGCGCGGTTCGCGGCACCGGGACTCGTCCCGACCAGCATCCGGATGCTGGCGAACTGATCACATGACGACCACGGATCCGGCGCCCGGGATCGCCGTACGGCAAGGGCTGTGGGCGCACGACTGGGTGCGCTTCGGGGTACGGCGGGTGGGCCGCCTGCTCGTCTCGTTGTGGGTGGTGGTGACGGCCTCGTTCCTGATGATCCACCTGATCCCGGGTGACCCGGTCCGGGCCGCGCTCGGACCGACCGCACCGGCCGAGCTGGTGGCGGCCAAGCGGGCGGCGCTCGGCCTCGACGACCCGCTGTGGCGGCAGTACGGCGCCTACCTCGAGCGGCTGGTCAGCGGCGATCTGGGTAGCTCGCTCGTGTCGCAGCTGCCGGTGTCCGACGTGATCGCCCAGCGGCTCCCGGCGACGCTGGCCCTGGCCGTTCTCGCGTTCGTCCTCGCGGTGACGATCGCGCTCCCGGTCGGTGTCGTGGTCGGCGTGCTGACCCGCGGCGGCCGGGGCCGGCGGACCGAGCTCGCGTTCACCGCCGGCAGCGTGATCCTCGGCATCATCCCGGACTTCTTGATCGGGGTCGGCCTGGTCTTCGTCTTCGGTGTCAGCCTGAGCTGGTTGCCGGTCGCGGGCAACCAGTCGCCGGCCGCCTACGTCCTTCCGGTGCTCTGTCTCGCGCTCGGCCCGGCGGCGATCCTGGCGCGGATCCTGCGCGTCGAGCTGGTCAGCGTGCTCGACGCCGACTTCATCCGCACCGCCCGCGCCAAACGGCTGCCGGCCCGCGCGGTCTATCTGCGGCACGCACTGCCGAACGCGGCGACGGCCGCGCTCACCCTCGGTGCGCTGATCCTCAGCTCGATGGTCGCCGGGACCGTGCTGATCGAGAACGTCTTCAGCTGGCCGGGCCTGGGGATGACGATTGTGCAGTCGATCCTCGACAAGGACTATCCCGTCGTCCAGGGCATCGTCCTCGTGTACGGCGTCGGCGTGCTGGCCGCGAACACCGTCGTCGACGTCGCCCTCGCCCTGCTCGACCCGCGCTCGATCATCCGGGAGGACTGAATGCAGCGGCGACGATGGATCGGCGTACTCCGGACCCCGCTCGGACTCACCGCGACGGCCCTGGTGGTCGCGGTGCTGCTCCTGGCCGTTCTCGGGCCGGTGATCTGGTCGGGCCGGGCGAACGCGGTCGACACCGGCAACATCCTGGCCGGACCGTCGGCCGAGCACTGGACCGGGACCGACAACCTCGGCCGGGACATCTTCTACCGCGTCCTGGTGGCGGGGCGGCTGTCCGTCGAGCTCGCGCTCGCCGCCACCGCGATCGCGATCGCGGTGGGCCTGCTGCTCGGCACAGCGCCGTTCCTGCTGGGGCGACGGCTCGGCCGGCTCGTGACCGGCGCCGTCAACGTCGCGGTCGCCTTCCCGGGACTGCTGCTCGCGTTGTTCTTCGCCGTGATCTTCGGCGTCGGCGCGACCGGAGCCGTGCTCGCGATCGGGCTGGCCGGGGCGCCGGTGTTCGCCCGGCTGACGCAGACGCTGGTCGCCGGTCTCGCCGCGCGCGACTTCATCGCCGCCGCGCGGATCGCCGGGGTCGGCCGGATCCGGATCCTGTTCCGGCACGTGCTGCCGAACATCGCCGAACCGCTCGTCGTCAACGCCACGCTCGGCGCGGGCGGCGCGCTGCTGGCCTTCGCGGGCCTGTCGTTCCTGGGCCTCGGCGTGCAGCCGCCGGCGTACGACTGGGGCCGGCTGCTGTACGACGGGATCGGCGCGATCTACGTGAACCCGGCGGCCGCGCTGGCGCCCGGTGCCGCCGTACTGCTCGCCGGGCTGGCGTTCAACCTGTTCGGCGAGACTGTGGCCAAGGGCCTCGGTGTCACCCGGCTCGGCGCCCGCCGCGGTGCGATCCCACGGCCCGTACCCGAGGCCCGCGCTGCACAGGACGAACCGGTCCCGGACGTCGTGCTGGACGTCCGCGACCTCTCGGTAAGTTTCCCCGGTCCGGCCGGCGAGATCCGCCCGGTGCGTGGGGTGTCCTTCGCCGTACGACGGGGTGAGGCGCTCGGCGTGGTGGGGGAGTCGGGCTCCGGCAAGTCCCTCACCGCGCTGGCGGTCTCGCGGCTGATCGACGCCCCCGGGCAGGTCGACGCCGAGCGGGTCGAGTTCCTCGGGACCGACCTGCGCGGTCCCGACACCAGAGCGCGGCAGCGGTTGCTCGGGACCTCGCTGGCGATGGTGTTCCAGGACCCGATGACGTCGTTCAACCCGACGCAACGGATCGGCGGCCAACTGGCGGAGGTGGCCCGCCATCACCAGGGGCTGGGCCGGCGCGCGGCGCTGGCCCGGGCGGCGGACCGGCTGCGGGCGGTGCGGATCCCCGCGGCCGAGCGACGGATCCGGCAGTACCCGCACGAGTTCTCCGGCGGGATGCGACAGCGCGCGATGATCGGTCTGGGGTTGATGAGTACGCCCGCGCTGATCGTCGCCGACGAGCCGACCACCGCGCTGGACGTCACCGTGCAGCGGCAGATCCTCGAGCTGCTCGACGCGATCCGGCAGGCCGACGACGTCGCGCTGGTCCTGATCAGTCACGACGTCACTGTCGTCCGCGAGGTGTGCGACCGCGTGCTCGTGATGTACGCCGGCCGGATCGTGGAGGACCTGCCCGCGCACGAACTGACGAGCGGGGCGCGGCATCCGTACACACGCGCTCTGGTGGCCGCCGTCCCCGATCTGGACACCGACCTCGATCAGCCGCTGGCCGTGATTCCCGGCCGGCCGGTCGCGCCCGCGGAATTTCCGCCGGGCTGTGCGTTCGCTGCCCGCTGCCCGCTGGCCGACGAGCGTTGCCGGGCCGAGGATCCGCCGCTGTCGACCGACGGCGCTGGACGCCGGGTCGCCTGCTGGCATGCGGGCGAGACGATCGCGATCGAATCGTCGGTCGACGAGCTGGTGGAGGCGCCGTGAGCGAGTTGCGTTTCGACGACGTGCGGGTCAGCTACGGCCGGACCACGGCCGTCGACGGTGTCAGCCTGACGGTTCCGGCCGCTCAGATCGTCGGCCTGGTCGGCGAGTCGGGATCGGGGAAATCCACCTTGGCCCGGGCCGCGGTGGGACTCGCGCCACTGGACGGCGGACAGATCCTGCTGGACGGCCGGCCGGTGCCGACGCGAGGCCGGCAGCGCCCGTTGCAGATGGTGTTCCAGGATCCGTACTCCTCGCTGGATCCACGGATGGGGATCGGTGAGAGCGTCGCGGAGGTCGTCCCGCCGGGCGGGTCACGCGCCGAACGCCGGGCCGAGGTCGAGCGGCTGCTCGGGCTCGTGCACCTCGACCCCGCCCAGGCCGCGTCCTACCCGTCGCAGTTGTCCGGTGGTCAGCGCCAGCGAGTGGCGTTGGCGCGGGCCCTGGCCGGCCGGCCGCGGGTGGTGATCGCCGACGAGATCACCTCCGCCCTGGACGTCTCGATCCAGGGCGCCGTGCTCAACCTGGTGCGCGAGCTCCAGCGCGAGCTCGGTCTGTCCATCCTCTTCATCTCGCACAACCTCGCGGTGGTCCGATATGTGTCGACGCGGCTCGCGGTGATGTACCGCGGCCGGATCGTCGAGCAGGGACCGACCGACCGCGTCCTGGCCGAGCCTCGCGACGACTACACCCGCAAGCTGCTCGCCGCCGTCCCCGGGCCCACGGCCCCGACCGACAGGAGTACCTCATGACCCGACGGATGCGTATCGACGACCTGACCGATCTCGTGGTCCCGTCCCAGCCGGCGCTGTCCCCGGACGGTACGCGGATCGCTTACGTGGTGAGGACTCTGGACGCCGACCTCGACCGCAACGTCGACGAGCTGTGGCTCGCGGAGACCGGAGGCGGTCCGGCCCGCCGCCTGACCGCGGGCCCGAAGGACGTCGCACCTGCCTGGTCACCGGACGGCACGCGCGTCGCGTTCGTACGGGACGGACAGCTCGCCGTACTCACCGCCGATGGTGGCGAAGCGGAGACGCTGACCGATCTGTCCCTCGGCGCGGGTGCGCCGGCGTGGAGCCCGGACGGCCGGCGGCTGGCGTTCAGCGCGCTGGTCGACGACGGCACGAGCGGTCCGCTGGTCGCGGATCGCGTCGACTACCAGGCCGATGGCGCCGGCCGGTACGGCGCTGTGCGCAGCCAACTGCACGTCCTCGATCTCGCGACGCGCGACGTACGCCGGCTCACGGACGACTCGGAGAGCGCGGGACAACCCGTGTGGTCGCCCGACGGTACGACGCTCGCCTTCACCCGGCGCGTCGGCGACGACAGCGATCTGCGGTCCCGGACTGCCGTACACCTGCTCGCTGTCGACGACCCGAAGGCCGAGCCACGCGCAGTCGCGCTCACGGACGGTCTCGCGGCGACCGTCGACTACACCGCGGACGGCAGCGCGTTGCTCGTCATCGGCTGGCCGGGAGAACCGAAGGGCCACCTGCGGTTGCTGCTCGTTCCGCTGGACGGCGGGGAGACCGTCGAGCTGTCCGGATCGCTTGACCGCAACGTGATGCCGGGTGCGACCGCGTACCCGGGCGGACAGCCGCAGGAGCATGACGGCCGGATCTACTTCTGCGTCCGCGACCGCGGCTGCACGAGCTTGTGGTCCGTCGCCCTCGACGGTACCGGCGCACGTCCGGTCCTGGCCGGTGCCGACCGTGTGGTCGCCGGCCTGTCCGTTGCCGCCGGCAACGCCGCGATCACGCTCGCCGGCAGCACGTCGTACGGCGAGATCGCGGTCGTCGACCTGTCCACCGGCGCCTCGACCGTGCTGACCGAGCACGGATCCGCCCTGAACGACGTACAGCTGTTCCCCCGCGAGGAGCGGACCTTCACGATCTCGGACGGGACGCAGGTACAAGCCTGGCTGGTGCGTGATCCGGACCGCTCCGGTCCCACGCCGGTGCTGCTCGACATCCACGGTGGCCCGCACAACGCGTGGAACGGGGCCGCCGACGAGGTGCACCTGTACCACCAGGAGCTTGCGGCGCGCGGGTGGACCGTGCTGCTCGTCAACCCGCGTGGCAGCGACGGATACGGCGAGGCCTTCTTCGACGGAGCGGTGGGCGCCTGGGGTGTTGCCGATAGCAAGGACTTTCTCGAGCCGCTGGACCAGCTCGTCACGGAAGGGCTGGCGGATCCGGACCGGTTGGCTGTAGCGGGCTACAGCTACGGCGGTTTCATGACGTGCTGGCTGACCGCGCACGACGACCGGTTCGCCGCCGCGGTGGCCGGCGGCGTGGTCAGCGACCTGGTCAGCATGGCCGGGACCTCTGACGACGGGCACTTCCTCAGCGCCCACGAACTCGGCGGCCTGCCCTGGACGCAACCCGAGCGGTACGCCGCGATGTCGCCGATCGCGAGCGTGGCGGCCGTCCGCACCCCGACGCTGATCCTGCACGGCGCGGATGATCTCAGGTGCCCGGTCGGGCAGGCGCAGCAGTGGCACACCGCGCTGCGTGAGCTCGGCGTACCGACACGGCTGGTCCTGTACCCGGAGGCGTCACACGCGTTCATCCTGACCGGCCCGCCGTCGCAGCGGCTCGACTACAACCGCCGGATCGTCGAGTGGGTCGAGCAGCACGCCGTCCGCTCGGGCCGGCCGCGCATCGACATTGCGCACTGGCAGAAGCGGCTGGCCCGGCTGGCGGAACGGCACCACGTGCCGGGCGCGCAGCTCGGCATCCTTCGCGCGGACGAACAGGTCGAGGCGTCGTACGGCGTACTCAACCTGAACACGGGCGCTCCGGTGACGGGCGAGTCGGTGTTCCAGATCGGGTCGATCACCAAGGTCTGGACCGCGACCGTCGCGATGCAGTTGGTTGACGAGGGACTGCTCGACCTCGACGCTCCGCTCGTGGAGGTGCTGCCGGAGCTGCGGCTGAAGGACCCGGACGTGACCAAGGCCGTCACGCTGCGGCACCTGCTCACCCACACCAGCGGGATCGACGGCGACATCTTCACCGACACCGGCCGCGGCGACGACTGCCTGGAGAAGTACGTCGACCTGCTGGCCGACGCGGCGCAGAACCATCCGCTCGGCGCGACCTGGTCGTACTGCAACTCGGGCTACTCGCTGCTCGGCCGTGTGATCGAGAAGGTCACCGGCAAGACCTGGGACCAGGCGATGCGCGAGCGTCTGTTCACACCACTCGGCCTGACCCACACGACGACGCTGCCGGAGGAAGCCCTGGTGTTCGCCGCGGCGGTCGGTCATGAGGAGCGGGACGGGAAGCAGCAGCCCGTCCGGGTCTGGGGACTGCCGCGGTCGGTCGGACCCGCGGGACTCGTCACGTCGACGGTGTCCGACGTCCTGGCATTCGCTCGCTTGCATCTGGCCGCCGGTACGACGCCCGACGGGCAGCGGCTGCTCGCCGAAGCCACTGCGACCGCGATGACCGAGCACCAGGCCGACCTACCGGACAAGCACGTCCTCGGCGACTCGTGGGGACTGGGCTGGATCCGTTTCGGCTGGGACGGTCAGCGGTTGTACGGCCACGACGGCAACACGCTCGGCCAGGCCGCGTTCCTGCGGGTCCTGCCGTCGCAAGGACTTGCCGTCACGTTGCTGACGAACGGCGGCAACACCCGCGATCTGTACGAAGACCTGTACCGCGAGATCTTCGCCGAGCTGGCCGGTCTGGCGATGCCGGCGCCGGTGGCTCCGCCCGTGGAGCCGGTCGAGGTGGACGTCACGCCGTACGTCGGAGCCTACGAGCGCGCGTCGGTCCGGATGGAGGTCGAGGCGACGGCCGCCGGGCCGCTGCTGCGGACGATCCTGACCGGTCCGCTCGCCGAGCTCGTGCCCGACCCGGTGGAGGAATACCCGATGGTGCCGTTCGGGCCGAAGCAGTTCCTGGTCAAGCCCCCGGAGGCTGAGACCTGGGCGCCGGTGACCTTCTACGAGCTGCCGACCGGCGAACAGTACGTCCACTTCGGCGTGCGGGCGACGCCGCGGGTGAAGTGATGCTGACGGACCTCCTGGCGGACATCCAGGCCCTGGTTGAGTGCGAGTCGCCGTCGGCCGACCTGTCCGCGGTCGCCCGCTCCGCCGAGGTGGTGGCGCGGATCGGCACGGCCCGGCTCGGAGTCGAGCCCGAGCGGATCGTGCTGGACGGCCGCACCCATCTGCGCTGGCGGATCGGCAAGCGGCCGCGTGTCCTCCTGCTCGGCCACCACGACACGGTATGGCCGCTGGGGTCACTGGCAACTCGCCCGTACTCGGTCGAGGGCGGCGTATTGCGCGGGCCAGGCTGCTTCGACATGAAGGCCGGACTCGCGATGGCCTTCCACGCCGCCGCCGGACAGGACGGCGTCACGCTGCTCGTCACCGGCGACGAGGAACTCGGCTCGCCGTCGTCGCGATCGCTGATCGAGGACGAGGCCCGGGTCACGGAGGCCGCCTTGGTGCTCGAGGCCTCGGCCGACGGCGGCGCGCTCAAGACCGAGCGCAAGGGCGTGTCGCTGTACGACGTACGCATCACCGGCCGCGCTGCCCACGCGGGACTCGAACCGGAGCGCGGGATCAACGCGACCCTGGAGCTCGCGCACCAGGCACTCGCCGTGCACGCACTCGGCGCACCGGAACTCGGCACGTCGGTCACGCCGACAAGCTCCCGCGCCGGTACGACGACCAACACGGTCCCGGCCGGCGGATCGTTCGCGGTGGACGTACGAGCCCGGACGACCGCCGAGCAGGATCGCGTCGACGCAGCGATGCGTGCGCTACGACCGATGCTCGCGGGCGCCGCCATCGAGATCGGCGGCGGGCCGAACAGGCCGCCGCTGGAGTCGTCCGCCGTACTTCTCGAACGGATCCGCGCCGTCGCGGCCCGGCTCGGGATGCCGGCGCCGGCAACGGCCGCGGTCGGCGGCGCGTCGGACGGCAACTTCACGGCCGGCGCCGGGACACCGACGCTCGACGGACTCGGCGCGGTCGGCGGCGGTGCACACGCCGACGACGAGCACGTCCTGATCGAACCGCTCGCGGCACGGACCGAGCTCCTGCGCGCGCTCGTCGCGGACCTGCTGACCGATCCGATCCGGCACCTGACGACTACTGGCACGGGGCGACGATGACAAGAGCTGAAGACCAGGGCGGGCTGCGGGTCCTGGCCGACCCGGTCCAGGACCGCGCGACGGCCGCCGCGGAGGCGGCGGCGCTGAGCGCGGGAGTGGTGGTCCGCGAGATCTGGGACCTGACCGAGCTGGAGGGCGTCGTGCGGCTGTACGGCGCGATCTGGGGCAACGGCACCAACCCTCAGGTCACCGTCGAGCTGTTGCGCGCGTTGACCAAGGCCGGGAACTACGTCGGCGGCGCGTTCGACGGAGGCCGGCTGGTCGGCGCCTGCGTCGGCTTCTTCCACGCCCCCGCCGAGGACGCCCTGCACAGTCACATCGCCGGGGTGTCGCGGGACGGCATCGGGCGTGGTGTGGGCTTCGCACTCAAGCTGCACCAGCGGGCCTGGGCGCTGCGGCGCGGCGTCTCGGAGGTGGCCTGGACGTTCGACCCGCTGATCAGGCGCAACGCCTACTTCAACCTGGTGAAGCTCGGCGCCCGGGCCGACGAGTACCTGCCGAACTTCTACGGCGCGATGACCGACGCGATCAACGGCGGCGACGACTCCGACCGGCTGCTGGTCCGTTGGCGTCTCGCCGATCCGGCGGTGACGGCAGCCTGCGACGGCACACCTGTCGCCGTCGGCACCGGCGCGACGGTCGTTGCCCTCGGCATCTCTGCGGCCGGCGCGCCGGTCGTGGGTCCGGCGGATGACGCCACGTGCCTGGTCGCGGTGCCGTCGGACGTCGAGGCGCTGCGGGTGCGCGAGCCGGCGCTCGCCCGGCAGTGGCGGACCGCGGTGCGCGACACGCTCGGCGTACTGCTGGCGGACGGCGGGCGGATCACCGGCTTCGACCGAGCAGGTTGGTACGTGGTGAGGAGAGAACAGTGAAGCTGACCGGTGTTGAACTGCGGCACGTCTCGATGCCGCTCGTCGCTCCGTTCCGTACGTCGTTCGGCACCCAGACCACCCGTGACGTCCTGCTGCTGCGGGTCGTCACCGACGAGTCCGAGGGCTGGGGCGAGTGCGTGGCGATGACCGATCCGCTGTACTCGTCGGAGTACGTCGACGGCGCTGCCGACGTACTGCGACGGTTCCTGGTGCCCGCGCTGGCGGCGGCCGGCCCGATCGATGCGCACGCGGTCGCCACGGTGCTGACGCCGTACCGCGGGCACCGGATGGCGAAGGCCGCGCTCGAGACCGCCGTGCTCGATGCCGAACTGCGGGCCGAAGGGCGCTCATTCGCGCGCGAGCTCGGCGCGGTGCACGACCGGGTGCCGTGCGGGGTGTCGGTCGGGATCATGGACAGCGTCCCGGCCCTGCTCGATGCGGTCGGCAACTACCTCGACGAGGGCTACCTGCGGATCAAGCTCAAGATCGAGCCGGGGTGGGACGTCGAGCCGATCCGGGCGGTGCGCGAGCGGTACGGCGACGACGTCCTGCTGCAGGTCGACGCGAACACGGCGTACACGCCGGCCGATGCGCGGCACCTGGCCCGGCTGGACCCGTTCGGGCTCCTGCTGATCGAGCAGCCGCTGGACGAGGAGGACGTGCTGGGCCACGCCGAGCTGGCCCGGCTGATCGAGACGCCGGTCTGTCTGGACGAGTCGATCACGTCCGCGCGATCGGCCGCCGCGGCGATCCGGCTGGGAGCCTGCCAGGTGGTGAACATCAAGCCCGGCCGGGTCGGCGGCTACCTGGAGGCCCGCCGGATCCACGACGTGTGCGTCGCGCACGGCGTGCCGGTGTGGTGCGGCGGGATGCTGGAGACCGGCATCGGCCGGGCCGCGAACGTCGCGCTGGCCGCGCTGCCCGGGTTCGTCTTGCCGGGCGACACGTCGGCGTCCGGTCGCTACTACCGCACGGACATCACCGAGCCGTTCGTACTGGCGGACGGACAGCTCGCCGTACCGACGGGGCCGGGATCGGGGGTGTCGCCCGTGCCCGAGTTGCTGGACGAGGTCACCACCGGGGTCGAGTGGCTGACGGTGTAGTTGTCCGGGCGGACAGGTTTCGTGCTGGATCTTGTCCGCCCGGACGAAGTACTCTGAGTGTGTCCGCGCCTACCTTCGGGAGGTGCTCTCCGCGATGAGCTCGAGCCGCCCACGGGCCAGTCTGTCCCGGATCGTCGACGATCTCGGGGCGACCCTGCTCGACCTGGTGCACGGCGACACCGAGCCCGCCGCCGGCATCGGGGGCATCGGCGGGGTGGTCATCCATGACCCGGTCGACGCTCCGCCGCTGCCGCCGTACGCGCTGATCCTCGGCGTCGGCCTGGACGATCCGGAGCGGATCGCCGAGCTGCTCGGGAGTCTTCGGCGTGGTGCGGCCGCGGCACTCGTCCTGCGGGCGCCGGTGCCGTTGACGCCCGCCGTCAGGGCGGCCGCGGACGCGGCGAACGTCGCGCTGCTGGGCCTCAGCCGCGGTGTCCCGTGGGCGCACCTCGCCGCGATGCTCCGCTCGTTGCTGGCCGAGGGCGACGTCGGCGTCGCGGAGCCCGAGTCGCTCGGCGGGCTCCCGTCCGGCGACCTGTTCGCGGTCGCCAACGCCGTCGCCGCGCTGCTCGACGCACCGATCACGATCGAGGACCGCAACTCCCGCGTGCTGGCCTTCTCCGGCCGCCAGGACGAGGCCGACGCGTCCCGCGTCGAGACCATCCTCGGCCGGCAGGTTCCGGAACGGTTCTCCCGGATGCTGTCCGAGCGGGGCGTGTTCCGCGAGTTGCACCGCAGCGACGGGCCGGTGTACATCGAGCCGCTGCCGGACCGCCGCTCCGGGCTGACGATGCTCCGGGTGGCGATCGCGGTCCGCGCCGGTGACCAGTTCCTCGGCTCGATCTGGGCGGCGGTGCCCGAGCCGCTCACCGAGGAGCGGACCGAGGCCCTGACGGAGGCCGTGAAGCTCGTTGCCCTGCACCTGTTGCGGGTGCGCGCGGGGGCCGACGTACAGCGTCGTCTCCGGGCGGATCTGCTCAGCTCGGCGCTCGAAGGCGGTGCGGGTGCGCGCGACGCTCTCGAACGGCTGGGGCTGGCCGGCCGGTCCCTCGTCGTCCTCGCGGTCGCGCTCCGCGAGTCCGCCGCCGACGGCGCGATCGTCGCGCAGGAACTCGAACGGGTCGGCGACGCGCTCGCCGTCCATCTGGGCGCGGTGCAGCCAAGGTCCGCGGCCGCGCTCGTCGGTGGCGTGATCTACGGCCTGGTCCCGGCGACCGAGGACAGCGTCGTCCGCATCGCGACCGACTTCCTGCACCGGGTCGGTGACCGGATGTGCCCGATCGTCGGGCTCGGGCCCGCCGGCCGCGACCTGACCGGCATCGTTCAGGCGCGCGCGGGTGCGGACCGCGCCTTGCGGGTGCTCCGGGAGCGGCGCGGCGCGCCGCGGATCGCCCGGCTGGCCGACGTACAGGTCGAATCGCTCGTGCTCGAGCTGCGCGATCTGGCCGCTGCTCGCGGTGACCGTCCGGGAGAGGCGCTGGAACGGCTGATCCGCTACGACGAGCAGCACCGGAGCAACCTCGTCGAGACCCTGCAGGCCTGGCTGGACGCGTTCGGAGACGTCGCGATCGCCTCCGACGCACTGCACGTGCCCGCGAACACCTTCCGCTACCGCCTACGCCGAGCCGTCGAGGTCGGCGACCTCGACCTGGACGACCCCAACACCCGCTTCGGCCTCCAACTCCAGCTCCGCGTCCTCGTCCCGCCCCGAGCCCGTCCGAACTGAACGGTGCGGGCCACCTCGAACTCCACCGGATCACACCTGCTTGACCCGCGACACCGTGGCCAGTTGGGTGGTTCGGGTTTGCTCGATCCTGATGGCGAGGGTCTTGACGGCCGGGGACCGGCCGGCGGTCTTCACGCTGCGGGTGATCAGGGCGGACTGGTTGAGGTGGTCCTGGATCTCGGTGGTGAGGGTCTTGTCGAAGGCGGGGCCCTGGAGGTTGCTGAGGGCAAGTAGTTCGTCGGCGCGCAGCATGCCCGGCATGTCATGGCCCTCGTGCGGGTTGGTGGTCGGCAGGCCCGCCTCGGTGCGGAGGGCGGTCAGCTGCTGGAGCTCGGTTCGATGGCTCGGGGCGAGCTGCGCGGCGAGCCGCCGTACGGCGGGGTTGCGGGAGCGGGCCGGGGCGAGGTCGAGGATCTGGAGGAACTGCTCGTCCATCGGGATCATCAGTTCGAGCCAGGCGGCGTCGGTGGGATTGACCGTGGATCGGGTGTCCGGAGCGGCGGGCTGAGTGGTGCCGCACGCAGTCAGCAGCCCGCACGCGAGAGCGCCGACCAGCACGGCGCAGCGTCCAACGAGAGACATGTCGAGTCCTTGGGGGTCGACCTGCGGTGCCGGGGTCTGCCCCCGCCCGGCACCGCAGGAACTGTCAGGGCCGGCCCGGCAGGCGGTAGTTGTCGCCGAGGGCTTGGCCGCGATCGGGTTTGTAGAGGTCGAACCCCTTCGAGTTGCACTGCAGGCCACCGTTGATGCAGTGGCTCACCAGGGCAGCGAGCGTCGGCGGGTCCCAGGCGTTGAAGAAGTCGTAGTGCCAGGAGTACCCGCGGCCGCTGGCGAGGCGGATCCCGGTCAGGTCACCGTCGGCCGGGAAGGCGATCTTGAACTCGAGCATCGGCACCGGATTCGGATGCGACGCCGGGCAGACGCCGTTGACCGGATACGCCATGTGGCTCTTGTGGTCGGCTGAGTCGAGGTCGTGGCCGTTCCAGCAACTCGGCGCCTGGTAGCGGACGTTGAGCTGGGTCCCGGCCGGACAGCTCGCCGGGAAGTCCCAGTTGTGGAAGCTGTCGCCGCACTCCCAGCCCTCGACGGCGCCGGGTGCGGTCCGGAACGCGTCCTGGGTGGCCGCCGGGCTGCCGACCACGAACCGCAGCCCCGGCGGGAACGGGCGCACCGCCTGGTAGTCGAGGATGCCGGACTTGTAGTAGATGACCTGCGCCCAGGTCTGGATCACCGGCTGGTCGCCGCGGAACATCGTCGGCCACCAGTAGGCGGAGAGGTCGTCGGGGTTGAGGCACGTGGTTGAGTAGGCGCCGGCGCCGTTCAGGCTGTCCAGCGTCGTGGCGGCGTTCGTCGTGGTGTTGCCGACGAAGCTGTGCTCGTGGGACGCGCCCGGCAGGTTCGGGAACACGATCGGGTCGTCGGGCGCGCGGTGGTGGACGGTGCAGTTGACCTGGAACTCGTGGTGCGTGACCAGGTCGTCGGCCTGGGCCGCGGGACCGGTCGCAGCGGTCAGCAAGGCGATGACACCGGCGACGGCGCCGCCGGCGGACAGCAGTTTCTTCTTCCTGGTGAACACGGAACTCCTCCGGTGGGGGATTCCGCGGGGGCGGTGGATCGGGCAGCCCGCGGGGCGAACAAGGTGGACAGATCCGCGGGAGAGCGCTCTCTCAGCCACCATCGTGCGCGCCCCGCGCAGTGTCAACCCGCTGCCGGTTCCGGAACCGCGGAGCGTGTCCGAGGCATTGACAACCGGTCACCGCGTCGGGACCATCGGTGCCGCGAGAGAGCGCTCTCTCACCTCTCTCCGAAGGAGTTCCGCCCCGATGAAACTCTTCTCACTCACGGCAGCAGGCGCGGTCGGCGCGCTGCTGCTGGGCTTTCTGCAACCTGCGGCCGCCGCACCCGCCGCGGGCACCCTGCTGTCGCAGGGCAAGCCGGTGACCGCGTCGTCCAGCGAAGGCGCGTCCACGCCGGCCACTGCCGCTGTGGACGGCGACCTCGGCACCCGCTGGTCGAGCACGTTCCAGGATCCGCAGTGGTTGCAGGTGGACCTGGGAGCGACAGCCACGCTCGACCAGATCGTGCTGCGCTGGGAGGCGGCGTACGCCACCGGCTACCGCATCGAGGTCTCGAACGACGGCCAGCAGTGGAACCAGATCTACACCACGACCACCGGCCACGGCGGCACCGAGACGCTCGCGGTCAGCGGATCCGGGAGATACGTGCGCCTCTACGGGACGCAGCGGGTCGGCGGCTACGGCTACTCGCTGTGGGAGTTCCAGGTCTACGGCACGCCCGGTACGGGCGGACCACCGCAAGGGTCGGGCACCGTCCGTGTCGCCGGCAGCCAAGGCAACTGGCAGTTGCTGGTGAACGACGCCCCGTGGACCGTCAAGGGTCTGACTTGGGGGCCGCCGGCAACGGAAGCCGCGCAACGGCTGCCCGAGCTGAAGTCGATCGGTGTCAACACCGTGCGGACCTGGGGCACCGACGCCAGCTCCAAACCGCTCTTCGACGCCGCGGCCGCGAACGGTATGCGGGTGGTCGCGGGCTACTGGCTCCAGCCTGGTGGTGGACCCGGCAGCGGCGGCTGCGTCAACTACGTGACCGACACGAACTACAAGACCACCATGCTGGGCGAGATCCAGCGCTGGACCACGGAGTACATGGACAACCAAGGCGTCCTGCTGTGGGACGTCGGCAACGAGTCCGTGCTCGGGCTGCAGAACTGCTACTCCGGCACCGAGCTCGAGCAGCAGCGGATCGCCTACGCGACCTTCGTGAACGACGCCGCCAAGGCGATCCACGCCATCGACCAGAACCACCCGGTGACCTCGACCGACGCCTGGACCGGCGCCTGGCCGTACTTCAAGCAGTACGCCCCGGACCTCGACCTGCTCGCGGTCAACTCGTACGGCAACGTCTGCCAGGTCAAACAGGACTGGATCAACGGCAACTACGGCAAGCCGTACATCCTCACCGAGGGCGGCCCGGCCGGCGAGTGGGAAGTGCCGAACGACGCGAACGGCGTACCGAACCAGCCGACCGACGTGCAGAAGCGGGACGGGTACCCGAACGCGTGGAACTGCCTGATGAGCCACACCGGGGTCGCGCTCGGCGCGACGCTGTTCCACTACGGCTCCGAGAACGACTTCGGCGCGGTCTGGTTCAACCTCACGCCGGGCAACGAGAAGAGCCTGGCCTGGTACGCGATCCGGCAGGCGTACGGCGGGCCGGCGGGCGGCAACACGCCGCCGGTCGTCACCGGGATGACGCTCAGCCGGACGACCGACGTACCGGCCGGCGGCACGATCTCGGTGAACGTCGCGGTCAGCGATCCGAACGGCGACCCGCTCACGCACGAGTTCAAGGTCGGCGGGAAGTACGTCGACGGCAGCGGCGCGCTGGTCCCCACGCCGTCGAGCGGCAACGGGCCGTTCACCGTCACGGTCCCGCAGCGGCTCGGCGTGTGGAAGCTGTACGACTATGTCCGCGACGGGCACGGCAACGTCGGCATCGAGACCAGGTCGTTCCGGGTCGTCGCGCCGCCGGTCTCCGGCACGAACGTGGCCCGCGGGAAACCGGCGACCGCGTCGTCGTACCAGCAGGTCGGCAACGGCGCGCCGTACCCGCCGTCGAACGTCACCGACGGCAACGCGACGACCCGGTGGGCCAGTGATTGGTCCGACCCGCAGTGGGTGCAGGTGGACCTCGGGCAGGTCACGTCGTTCGACCGGATCCAGCTGGTCTGGGAGTCGGCGTACGCACGGGCCTACCGGATCGAGGTGTCGGACGACGGCGCCAACTGGCGGCAGGTGTACAGCACCGCCGACGGGAACGGCGACGTCGACGACCTCGCGGCCGGCGGTTCCGGGCGGTACGTCCGGTTGACCGGCACGCAGCGCGGCACCGGCTACGGGTACTCGCTGTACGAATTCGGTATCTACAAGAACTGAGGTCGCGCGGAGTGCGAGAGATACGAGCCGATGCGTCCCGCCGGACGCCGACCTTGGAGGATGTCGCCAAGGCGGCCGGGGTGTCGCGGGCGACCGTGTCCCGGGTGGTGAACGGGAGCACCACGGTCGACCCGCGGATGCGGCACCAGGTGAGGAAGGCGATCGAGACCACCGGGTACATCCCGAACGCCGCGGCCCGGACCCTGGTCAACGGCCGGACCGGAACCGTGGCGCTGGTGATCTCGGGGTCCGACGGCTCGGCCGACCAGCTCTTCCGGGATCCGTTCTTCGGGCGGATCACCGGGGGAGTGCTGCGGCACCTTCGTTCGCGCTCCATGCACCCGACGCTGATGCTCGCCGACTCCGGCCAGGCCCGGCAGGAAGCTGTCGACTTCGTCCGGCGCGGCAACGCGGACGGCGCGCTGCTGGTCTCCACCCACGCCGGTGACCCGTTGCCGCGGTTGTTCGTCGACGCCGGGATCCCGGCCGTGCTGTTCGCGCGGCCGGCGGTCCCGGTGCCGATCAGCTTCGTCGACCTGGCCCACGCCGCCGGCGCCGCGCTGGCCGCGGACCGGCTGGCCGACCGCGGGTGCCGGCGGGTCGTGACGATCGCCGGGCCCGCCGACCTGCCGGCCGCGAACGACCGCCTCGCCGGGTTCCAGCGCGCGATGGAACGCCGGGGTGTGCCGTACGTCGAGGTTGCCCGGGGCAACTTCACGACGGACAGCGGCGAGCGCGCGATGGCCGAGCTGCTCGCGACGGTCCCGGACGCGGACGGGGTCTTCGCGGCGAACGACCTGATGGCGGTCGGCGCCCTCCGCGTCCTGCACGAACACGGGCGATCGGTCCCGGACGACGTCGCCCTGGTCGGCTTCGACGACAGCGAGCCGGCCCGGCTGGCCAGGCCCCGGCTGACCACGATCTCCCAACCGGTCGAGCAGATGGCCGAACGGATGACGGCCATCCTGCTGGACCACCTGTCCGGAGCCACCGAGCTGACCTCGGTGGTGTTCGACCCCGAACTGATCGTCCGCGAATCCGCCTAGTTTCCGCCCCTACTGATTGGACTCGCCATGAAGTACTTGCGGTACCTCGTCATGCTCGCCCTCGTCGCCGGCGGCATCGGCGCCGGCAACGCCGCGGCCTCGACGCAGGCCTGTGGCTCCACCGACGTCGCGCTGAACCGCCCCGCCACCGCGTCATCGACCGAAAATGCCGGACTGCCCGCGTCGGCGGCGGTCGACGGCAATCCGGGGACGCGCTGGGGGAGCGCGTTCTCCGATCCGCAGTGGCTGCAGATCGATCTCGGGTCCAGCCGCTCGGTGTGCCAGGTCGGCCTCAGCTGGGAAACGGCGTACGGAAAGGCGTTCCGGATCGAGCTGTCCGACGACGCCGCCACCTGGCGCCAGATCTACGACACGACCAGCGGTACGGGCGGTACGCAAACACTCGACGTCGCCGGCACCGGCCGCTACGTCCGGATCACCGGTACGCAGCGCGGCACCGGCTACGGCTACTCGCTCTGGGAGGTCGCGGTGCGCACGACTGACGGCAGCGGACCCGTCGTACCGCCCACCGACCCCGCGAACCCTGACTTCGGTCCGAACGTCTCGGTGTTCAGCCCGAGCACGCCGCAGGCAGACATGCAGGACCGGCTCGACCAGATCGCGGCCGAGATGCACACGAACCAGTTCGGCACCCAGCGGTACGCCGTCCTGTGGAAGCCCGGCAGCTACACCGCGGACGTCAACCTCGGCTTCTACACCCAGGCCGCCGGTCTCGGCCTGTCGCCGGACGACGTGAACCTCAACGGTCACGTGCGAGTCGAGGCCGACTGGCTCCAGCAGGGCGACGACCCGAACAACAAGGGCAACGCGACCCAGAACTTCTGGCGGTCCGCGGAGAATCTGGCCGTGACCACGCCGGCCGGTCAGATCGAGCGCTGGGCGGTTTCCCAGGCAGCGCCGTACCGCCGGATGCACCTCAAGGGCGCACCGGAGATCCAGCTGTGGAACGGCGGCGACGGCTGGGCCAGCGGCGGGCTGTTCGCGGACACGAAGATCGACAACACCGTGGTCTCCGGGTCACAGCAGCAGTGGCTGTCCCGCAACTCCGAGTTCGGCGCGTGGAACGGTTCGGTCTGGAACATGGTGTTCGTCGGTACCACCGGCGCACCCGCGCAGCACTTCCCGAACCCGTCCCACACCGTCGTCGCCCAGACCCCGAAGGTTCGCGAGAAGCCGTTCCTGTACGTCGATGCGGCGGGCAACTACAACGTGTTCGTGCCGGCGCTGCGGTCCGCCTCGGCCGGTACCAGCTGGTCGCACGGGCCGGCTGCCGGATCGTCGATCAGCCTCGCCGACTTCTTCGTGGTCAAGCCGGGCGCGACCGCCGAGACGATCAACGCGGCGCTCGAGCAGGGCAAGCATCTACTGTTCACGCCCGGCATCTACCACCTGAGTGACACCATCCGGGTGAACCGGCCGAACACCGTCGTACTCGGTCTCGGCCTGGCGACGCTGATCCCGGACACCGGTCAGGCAGCGATCAGCGTCGCGGACGTCGACGGGGTCAAGCTCGCCGGGCTGCTCGTCGACGCGGGACCGGTCAACTCGCCGGTGCTGATCCAGGTCGGTCCGGCCGGGTCGACCGCGAGTCACACCGCCAACCCGACGTCGCTGCACGACGTGTACGCGCGGGTCGGCGGCGCTCATGTCGGCAAGGCCACGGTCAGCCTGCAGGTGAACAGCAACGACGTGATCGGCGACCACCTGTGGTTGTGGCGCGGTGACCACGGCGACGGCGTCGGCTGGACCGTGAATACCGCCGCCAACGGTTTGGTGGTCAACGGCAACGACGTGACGATGTACGGGCTGTTCGTCGAGCACTACCAGCAGTACGAGGTGCTCTGGAACGGCAACGGCGGCCGCACGTACTTCTTCCAGAACGAGTTCCCGTACGACGTACCGGACCAGGCCTCGTGGTCGAGCGGCGGCGGGACGCAGGGCTGGGCGGCGTACAAGGTGGCGAACACCGTCACGTCCCACGAGGCCTGGGGTGTCGGCAGCTACTGCTTCTTCAGCCCGAACAACTCGATCGTCGCCTCCCGCTCCTTCGAGGTCCCCGACACCGCCGGCGTCCGCTTCCACGACCTGGTCTCGGTCTCCCTCGGCGGCGTCGGCACCATCGCCAACGTCATCAACACCACCGGCGGCACCGCGAACGCCGCCAACCAGCAGCGCTATCTGGTCAGCTATCCCTGACATCGCGTGACCGGGAACTCCCCGACCGTGACGGCGCGGTCGGGGAGTTCCTCGTCGTTCGCCCGATTGCGGCGCGGGTTGATCCGCGGGATAGCCTGGCCAATTGGACTTGGGCGGTTGCTGGTGGAGTGGCATGGGTACGGGAGTCGGATGCTGATCGCGGAGCGGTACCGGTTGGGCGCGTCCTTGGGGCGGGGCGGTATGGGGGAGGTCTACCGGGCGACGGACGAGACGCTGGGGCGTGAGGTCGCGGTCAAGCTGATGCTCCGGTCGGTCGAGAACACCTCGGCGGTGGAGCGTTTCCAGCGGGAGGCGCGGGCCGCCGCGCGGCTGACCGATCCGCACATCGTGGCCGTCTACGACTTCGGGCAGCACGACGACACCTTCTACCTGGTGATGGAGCTCGTCGAGGGCCGGTCGGTCGCGGCCGAACTGGCCGAGAGTGGTTCGCTGTCCTGGGAGCGCGCGATCACGATCGTCGAGCAGGCCGCCGTGGGCCTGGCGGCGGCGCACGCGCAGAACGTCGTCCACCGCGACATCAAGCCGAGCAACCTGCTGGTCGCGGCGGACGGCACCGTGAAGGTCGCGGACTTCGGGATCGCCCACCTGCCGGGAGCCGAGACCCAGGAGCTGACGGTCACCGGCGAGATCCTCGGCAGCCCGCACTACCTCGCCCCCGAGCGCGCCAGGGGGCTGCAGGGCGGACCGGAGTCGGACGTGTACGCGCTGGGCTGCGTGCTGTACCAGCTGGTCACCGGTCGCCCGCCGTTCGTCGGCGACCACCCGACCGCGGTGCTCTACCAGCACGTCGACACGCCGCCGGTCCCGCCGGCTCAGCTGCGCCCGGAGCTCGCCGGTCCGTACGACGGCGTACTGCTGCGGATGCTGGCCAAGGCGCCCGAGGATCGTCCGACGGCCGAACAGCTCACGGTCATGTCACTCGCGGCCGAGTCGTTCCCCACCGTCCCGCTCGTCGCCGAGCCGCCCGCGGGACCACCTCCCGAACCTGTCGCCCCGCCGGTGGCCGAGCCGTTTGTCGAGCCTTCCGGCCGCCGGAAGCCCCTGCTCGTCGCAGCCGCTACCGTGCTGGTCCTCGCCGGCGCGATCGCGGCGGGCGTCGTCCTGCGCAACACCGGGAACGACCTGCCACCGACCGTTGACGTCGGCCCGCGGCCGAGCACGCCAGCTGCCACCCCGACGACCTCGGCGACGACCAGCGACCCGACGACGGCAAGTACCCGGGCTTCCGAGGCCGGAAGGACGACGCGGACCACTCCAACCGCTACGCCGTCGGACACCCCGAGTCCGACCCCGACTCCCACTGCCTCGAGCCCGACTCCGTCCTCCTCGCCGAGCCCGACCCCCTCGTCGTCACCGACCCCGACGAAGTCGTCTTCGTCGCCCACGCCGTCGTCGACTCCCACCTCGACCCCGCCGAGCCCCTCGCCGACTCCGAAGTCGACGAGCACACCGCCCCCGTCGGCCACCCCTACGCCGTAGCGCTCACGAAACCCTGGTCGCCGAAGCGGGCTGGTCCACCAGCAGGGACCGATGCTTGGCGGCGTGGTTCGCGAGGACTGCGGTCGCCGTGCCGGTGAGGGCGAAGATCGCGCCGAGGGCCAGCCAGCCCGGCGTGCCATGGTCGACGCCGGTCGTGGTGACGACCGCCGGGCCGAGCATCAGCGCGAGTGCGAGTCCGGTC
The DNA here is from genome assembly GCF_040655315.1 of Kribbella sp. NPDC050459. Classification (NCBI taxonomy): domain Bacteria; kingdom Bacillati; phylum Actinomycetota; class Actinomycetes; order Propionibacteriales; family Kribbellaceae; genus Kribbella; species Kribbella sp. NPDC050459. The sequence continues at coordinate 366,335 of NZ_JBFAJQ010000001.1, forward strand.
TGGCTGAGGCCCTGGTAGGCGCCGGCGCGGGCCGGATCGGCGAGTTCGAACGCCATGCCCCAACTGCCGGCTTCGCCGCGGGTCTCGGCTGCCGAGGAGGCGAGGGCGGCCAGCAGTAGCACCGCGGTCGCGGCGGCGGCACCGAGATGACCCGCGACGGCGAACAACACGCAGGCGACGAGCAGCAGCAACCCGGCCCGGCGGACCGATCGCCCGGCCGTGCGCAGATCCTGGGTGCCCCGCGACGCGCGCACCTGGAACAGCGCGACGTAGGCGGTGTTGACCACCAGCAGCGCCGAGACGACGACGGTCGGGGCTTCGGTGTGGTCCGCCACCCACAGCGGTATGCCGATGCTCGTCAGCCCGAAGTGCATGGCGAGTACGGCGTTGAGCACCGTCGACGTCACGTACGTCCGATCGCGCAGCGGCGAAGGACCCCGCGGTGCTTCCGGGCCGGCCGCGGAATCCATCCGCTCGGCCAGCCCGGAAACCCTGCGGCGCAAGCCGATCAGCGGAAGCGTGCCGAGCATCGTGAGCGCGCCGACGAGCAGCACCGTCAGGCGATAGGCCGTGGCCGTGTCGACCACCAGCGCCAGGCCCGCGAGCAGCGTCCCGATGCCGATACCGACATTCATCACAACGCGCAGCCGGGCGCGGACAGCGACCCGCTCCGGGCCGACGTACCACCGGGCGAGCAACGTCATCTGCGCGGTGCTCTGCAGGCCGCGGGACGCGGAGACGCAGGCCGCCACCAAGACGAAGCTGACGACGTCGCTGGCCAAGGCGTAACCCAGCAGGGCGGCGCCGTTCGCGGCGAGAGCCCACTGCTGCAGCCGATCGGCGCCGATCCGGTCGCTCAGCCGGCCACCGGCGTACGACGCCAGGACGCCGACTCCGCCGGCGACGGTGAGCCCGATGCCGACCGTGGCCGGTGAGAGTCCGACACCACGGGTGAAGTAGAGGGCGCTGACGGCGAAGAACATGCCGCGGGACAGCGAGAGGGCGGCGACGGCGCAGGCGAGGGCCCGTTCGACGGGATCGCGGAGGAGCTCAGGCACCCGTCAGTTGTCGCATCCGCCGCGTCGGGGACGCCACCGATGTAGCGTAGTGCTTCATGATCGAGTACGAGCTCGTCGGCAACGATCTCGGTGAGGTGCGCTTCGCGATCTCGCCGCTGAACGAGCTGGTGCTGTCGCTGCGAACCCTGCGTGACCCGGGCCGGTTCCCGTTGCAGCTGCCCTGGCTGCGGACCACCGAGCCGGCGCGGGCCGCGCTGCGGCTGGACCTGCTTCGCGCGCTGACGAACGACGCGCTGTGGACGCCGGACTTCCTCACACCGCGGCCGTACACCCCGTTGGGCAGGATCGAGGACGAGTTCGCCGCCCTCACCGGCACGCCCGGCGCCGTTGTCCGCGCAGACCTGGCGGAGATCCATCCGGCAGGGCTGCCGCCCGTGCTGCGAGGCCGGCCGGACCGCGTTCTCGCCCGGGTGCTGTCGGCGCTGCGGGAGTACTGGGAGGCCTGCTTCGAGCCGTACTGGCAACGGATGCGGACCGTGCTGGAGGCCGACGTCGTGTACCGCGGGCGAGTGACGGCGCAGTCCGGCCTCGCGGCGATGTTCGCCGACATCGACCCGCAGGTCCGTCTCGAGGAGAGTGTGGTGACCGTGCGGCTGCGCAGCGACCTGTCGTACCGCTGTTCGACCGCGGGGCGCGGGCTCACGCTCGTCCCCTCGCTGTTCAGCAGGCGGGCGTCGGTGCCGATCTCCGCCGACGAGCCGCCGCACATCATGTACCCGGCACGGGGTCTCGGGACCCTGTGGCAGACCGAGACGACCACGCCGCCGAACGCCTTGGTCGGCCTGATCGGCCGGGTCCGCGCGCGGCTGATGAGCCTGCTCGAGACGCCGACGTCGTCGACCGAGCTCGCCGTACGGCTGGGCGTCACGCCGACCGCGGTCAACCAGCACCTGCGGGCGCTGCGCGCGGCCGGTCTGCTGCTGTCCGCCCGCCACGGCCGCTCGGTGCTGTACCGGCGCTCGGACCTCGGCGACCGTCTCGTCCGCGGCGCCGGACCGCAAGGTGCCGTAAACTCGTCTAGTCCAATATTGACAACCACGGCGCCGCGCCCGTAGACACGAGCCGTGCCGATCACCGACCGGGCCGTGCTGGAGTGTTTCTACGGCCCTCTGTGGAGTCCTGCCGACCGCGCCGAGGTCGTCCGCCGCGCACACCGGCACGGCGCCACGGCCTATGTGTACGGCCCGTCCGCCGACGAACGCACCGGGCTGGACTGGCGGCAGCCGTACGGTGTGGACGGCAACCACCTGGACGAACTGGTTGCCCTGACCAACGACCTCGGGATGACGGCCACCTGGCGGGTCTCGCCGGGCGCGCCGTTGCGCCGCGAGCGCGCCATGCAGCTGTCCGACGCGGACGAGCTCGCGCTGCTGATCGACCGGTTGACCGAGATGGTGCGGAGGGGATTCGGCCGGGCCATCATCGCCTTCGACGACCTCGACGCGGAGCTGGATCCGGCCACCCGCTCGGCGTACGCCGATGATCCGCATCCGATGGCGGCTGCCCAGGCCGGCGTGGTCAACGCCGTGCACGATCGGCTCGCCGGCCTGGGGGCCGAGCTGCTGGTGTGCCCGACGCACTACTGGGGCGTCGAGTCGTCGCGCTACCGGCAGCGGCTCGGGGAGTTGCTGCACAGTGATCTGGTCGCGTGCTGGACCGGTTCCGCGGTGATCTCACCGACGATCGCGGCCGCGCAGGTTCGCGCGGTGGCGGAGCAACTCCAGCGCCCGATCTGGCTGTGGGACAACTATCCGGTCAACGACTGGGACTCTGTCGACGGCGTGTTCGCGAACACCATGACGCCCCGGCGTCTCCCGCTGGCCCCGTTGCAAGGCCGGGATCCCGGGCTGGCCGACGTCCTCGCCGGGTACGGCGCGAACGCTGCGCTGCAACCGCTCGCCGGACTGCCTGCACTGTGTACGGCGCTGGACTGGGCGCGCGATCCGCACGGGTACGACGCGGACGCATCGTTCGCGTGGGCGCTGGACGAGACTGGTCAGGGCAAGTCCCTCAGGGTGCTGGCCGAGCTCGCCGGGCCGAGCATCCTGGCCGAACGGCCCGGCCGGGTGGCCGAGGGGTGCCGCCGTGTGCTGGCGGGTCCGGACCCGGCGGCTTTGTCGGCGCTCGACGAGACGATTGCCCAGGCAGCGATCGCGGCTGCGGCACTCGACGGCCCGATCGCCGCCGAGCTCCGGCCGTGGCTCGACGCGCTGCGCACGGTGCTGCCGATCTCGGCCGCCGCTGTTCGCGCGATCGCCGCGGCCCGCGCCGGTGACCCGGTGCAGAACGAGGACATCGCCGCGCTGCGCACCGGCCTCCAGGACTGGCCCCGGATGTCCATCGCCGCTGGAGCGCCGTACGCGCTCGCCGACCACGCCCTCGCTCTGGCCGGCGGCGGCACACCGACCTTTTGATCGGCACGACTTCTTCTTGACGCCCTGGGCCTTACTGGGCCGGAAGGACCTACGGGCAGAGCCATGGTGCCCTGGCGGCCCGGCTTCGCCGGAGGAATTGTCGGGGCATGGCTACGGTCAGCGTCGGACGGGTGAGGGTGTCGGGAGAGACTGTCTTGCTGGTGCTGGTCACCGCGCTGCTGGCCGCCGGTGGAGCCGCGCGGTTCGGCGGACCGGTCCGCGCCGACAGCTTGTGGGCCGCCGCGGATCTGGTGGCGTTGATACCCGCGGCCGTGTGGGTCGTCGCGGATCTGCGGGCCGGCCGGTACGGCGCGGATCTGCTGGCGCTGCTCGCACTGGGCGGCACGCTCGCGGTCGGGGAGTTTCTCGCGGGCGCGATCATCGCGGCGATGGTCGCGACCGGACGTGTGCTGGAGAACGCCGCGCAGCGCCGGGCCGGTCGTGACCTGTCCGCGCTGCTGCAACGGGCTCCGAGCCAGGCACACGTACGACAAGGCGACGACGTCGTCACGGTCGTGATCGGCCAGGTGCGGCAGGGGGACCAGGTCGTGGTGCTGCCCGGCGAGGTGGTGCCTGTCGACGGCGCGTTGCTCGAGGAAGGGACGTTCGACGAGTCGGCGCTGACCGGCGAGGCCGTTCCGGTGACCCGGCCGGCGTCGGACCGGGTGCGCAGCGGGGTGGTCAACGCCGGCGCCGTGGTCGAGCTCCGGGCGACGGCCAGCGCGGCGGACAGTACCTATGCCGGCGTGGTCGAACTCGCTCAGGAGGCCGCGGCGAGCAGCGCGCCGGTCGCGCGGCTGGCCGACCGGATCGCCGTCTTCTTCCTGCCGGCCGCGTTGCTGATCGCGGCGCTCGCGTGGACGATCAGCGGCGACGCCGGACGGGCGGTCGCCGTACTGGTCACCGCCACTCCGTGCCCGCTGCTGCTCGCGGTGCCGATCGCCGTCACCGCTGGGATGTCTCGTGCCTCCAGGGCAGGCGTCGTGGTCAAGGGCGGTGCGGCGCTCGAACTGCTCGGACGGGTGAACACGCTCGTCATGGACAAGACCGGTACGGTGACCGCCGGCCGCCCCGAGGTCGTCGACGTGGTCTGGGCGCCCGGGGCGACCCGCGCAGAGGCATTGGCGTCCGCGGCCGGTATCGAGCAGTACTCACCGCACGTGCTCGCCGGTGCGGTACTGCGGGCCGCCGAGCGCGCCGGTGTGACACCACTGCGCGCCGAATCGGTGACCGAAGAACCCGGTCGCGGCGCTGCCGGAATCATCGATGGCCAGGTGATCCAGGTGGGGAAGCTGCCTCCCGGACTCGTGATGCCGAGTTGGGCACGTGGGGCCGCCCGGCGCGGCCGGCTCGACCTGGCGAGCGTCATCTGGGTCTGCCGGGGCGCCGAGCCGCTCGCGGCGATCTTCGTCCGCGACCGGATCCGGACCGACGCCGCCCGCACCATGCGCCGGCTGCGCGCAGCGGGAATCCAGCGCGTCATGCTGCTCACCGGTGATCATGTCGACAACGCCGTCGAGGTCGCCGGCATGCTGGGCGTCGACGAGGTTCACGCCGACGCGACCCCGGCCGGCAAGATCGAGCAGGTACGGGCGACCCGGGCCCACGGAATCACCGCGATGGTCGGTGACGGCATCAACGACGCGCCGGCGCTCGCCGCTGCCGACGTCGGCATCGCCCTCGGCTCCCGAGGCTCCACCGCCGCGGCGCAGGCCGCCGACGCGGTCATCCTCGACGACCGCATCGACCGGCTCGCCGACGCCGTCGAGGTCGCACGCCGTACCCGGCGGCTCGCCGTGCAGAGTGCCGCGGCCGGGACCGTGCTCTCCCTGCTCGCGATGCTCGCCGCGGCCGGTGGCCGGCTGGGACCTGTGGCGGGCGCGGTCGTCCAGGAGGGGATCGATCTGGTCGTCATCCTGAACGCGCTGCGGGCGCTGGGCGGCCGGACGCGGAAACCGCACACCGAGGCCGACGCGTTGCTGCACCGCTTCGCCAAGGAGCACGAGGACCTGATCCAGGTTCGCGCCGCGGTCAGAGAAGCAGCCGACGCCGTCGCGGGTGGCACCGGTCCACGCACCGACGCGATCGTCGCCCGAACCTACGCACTCCTCGTCGAACGGCTGCTGCCCCACGAGTACGCCGAGGAACACACTCTCTACCCGGCGCTGGCCGAGGTCCTGGGCGGCCCGGAAGGCACCTTCACGATGAGCCGCGAGCACGCGGAGATCGAACGACTGGTTCGTCGCATCGGTCGTCATCTCTCCGAGTCGCGCAGGATCCAACCGGACCAGCTCGACGACCTCCGCGCCACTCTCTACGGACTCGACGCAGTCCTCACGCTGCACTTCGCGCAGGAGGAAGAGGCCTACTTCACCCTCGACACCACCACCGGATCCGGCGACGCGCGTCACCCGTGACCCGCCGCGGCCCGGTCGGCGACGGCAAGGTGGGGCCTGTGGCGGTGCGGCCAGCGGACGAACGACTCCGCCTGCAGGGTGGCCGACGCGATCCGGGGAAGGTCGCGGGTGCGTGGGTAGCAGACGAAGCGCGGGTTCCAGGCCGGCCGGTACTTGGCGTTGGCCCGGTACAGCGACTCGATCTGCCAGAACCGGCTCAGCCCGAGCAGGACGCGATACCGAACCCGTGACGCGACACCTGCTCCGGTCAGACCGCCCCGCTCGAACACCTCGCGGAAGACCGCGAAGTTGAGGGAGATCCGCGTGACGCCCAGCTCCGGACCGGCTCGGACGAGTTCGTTGACCATGAACTCGATCACCCCGTTGCCGGCGTTCGGCGAGCGGACCATCAGATCGAGCGAGAGCCCGTCGTCGTTCCAGGGCACCAGACTCAGAATCGCGACGAGCTCCGCACCGGCGTCGCGGCAGCTGACCACCACCGCGTCGCTGTCCCGGGGATCCCCGAACCGCCCGAGCGCCATCGAGAACCCGCGCTCCGCCTGGCCCGCACGCCAGCCGGCCACCTGCCGGGACAGCTCGTCGAGTTCCCTGCCGTCGATCTGGCGCAACCGGCGGATCTGTGCCACGTGCCCCCGTCGTTCGGCGCGCCGTACTGCCTGCCGGACAGACCGCATCGGCCGGGACGCCAGGCTGAAGGTCGCCGTGTCGAGGACTGCCTCGTCGCCGAGCTGGACCGCCGCCAGCCCATGATCGCCGTAGCTCGACACACCGCTCTCGCTGGCCCCGACGACCCCGGGTGTCCAGGCATAACGGCGAGCTTCGGTCAGCCAGGCGTCGATCGCTTCGGACCATCCGCGCCGCTCGCCGATCGGATCGCCGCCGGCCAGCGAGACGCCCGCGACGACGCGGTACGCCACCGCCGCCCGTCCCGAGGGCGAGAAGATGAGGGACTTGTCGTCGCGCAGCGCGAAATAGCTCAGGGAGTCGTTACGGCTTCCGGCCAGCAAGGCCCGCAGGTGCTCGGCTTCGGCATCGATCTGATGCCGCGGCGCGCGAGCGGTTCGCAGCGCCACGAGCACTGTCGTCAGTGCTACGACGACTCCCAGCAGGAGCAGGGTGGTCTCGAGTCGCTGACGAGCTTGCGCCGATTCGAACTGTGCCGGTCCGCTGACACCGACGAAACCGAGCCAGACCTCGCTCATCAGCTTCGGCATCGGGAGACGCCGAGTCAGAGCGTCCGGGTCGGCCAGGAGTGCGCCCGCGCCCACGAGCGTCGCCAGCAGGAGCGACGCCAGGAACGTGAGCGCGACGGTACGCCGGCTGCCCGGGTCCGGACGACCCGTGAACGCCGAGCGGGTGATCACCAGCAGCACGATGACCACCATGGCCGCGATCGACTCCCCGATCGATCGGGCCAGTCCGTTGAGGACCAGCAGGCCGGTCGTCGCCGCCAATGCCCCCACCCAGGCACGCCGCTTACGCCGTGCGAGACCTCGCGACAACAGAACCAGAACCACCCCGAGCGGCACGGCCGCGCCCGCCGCCTGTGGTACCAGGACCGGCAGTACGTCGGTCAACGCCTCCAACCGTGGCCGCAGCGGCGGGCTGATGGCGTCGAGCACGCTCACGACACCGAGCAGGCCCACCAGGACGGCGATCCACGGTGCCCACCGTGCCTGGTCACGCGGTGCGTCCGCGGTCCGTCGGTCTCGCCGCCTGTGCATGTCAGTCAGTTCACGCCGGGGCGGGCGTGATGCGGAAGACGGGATAGTCCGCGGCGATGCGCTCGAATTCGGCGAGCGGAGCGGTGCGGTCCACCGGCAGGTGCGCCCTCGCGCCGGGGGCCAGCTCCAGGAACTTCTGCAGGATCGCCGCCCGGGCGGCCGGTTCCACCTCCACGAGCCGTACGGGCTCGCGGTGACCGGAGCGAAGGACGGCCCGTCCGTCGGCGGCGCGGACGTTCCGCACCCAGTTGGTGTGCTCGCCCAGCATCGAGACCAGGTACCGCTGACCGTCGTACGGCGTCAGCACCAGCGGGAACGAGATCGCCTTGCCCGTACGCCGCCCGACCACCTCCAGCGTGACCGCCTGCCTGGGCGCGGCGATCCGGTGCGCGTACTGGACCGCCCCGATCCGGTTCAGCACCCGCGCGAGCCGGTTCGGACGGCCGCCCCGGTACATCCACCGATCGAGCCGGTGCAGCATCCCCGCGGATGTGGTGTCAGCCTGCTTCATGAGTCCTCCGCCGCTGTGCGTACTTCGATCGTGTGCCGGGCGGTGCGTCGGACGAACGGGCGAAGGTCCTGAGCGGTGTCGGCAGACGGCCCGGACCTGGCCGGGGGAGACGCCGGTGCATGGCAGGATGCGGCGTATGGCGACGTTCAGGCATCCGCTTCGGGTCACGGAGGCGGCGCGCGATCAGCCGGTCACCACGTTGGAGTTGTTCTTCGACCTGGTGTTCGTGTTCGCGCTGACGCAGATCACCGCGCTGATGGCGCACGACTTGACGTGGCACGGTGTCGTCCGCGGACTGCTGCTCGTCGGGCTGCTCTGGTGGAGCTGGATCGGGTACGCCTGGCTGTGCAACATCGTGAAGGCGGACGTCGGAGCGTTCCGCGGTGTCCTGCTGCTCGCGATGGCGGCGATGTTCGTGATCGCGCTGGCGATCCCGGAGGCGTTCCACGACCTGCCCGGCGGGCTGCCCGGACCGGTGGTCATCGCCTGGGCGTACTTCGCCTTCCGGGCGCTGCACCTGGTGCTGTTCTGGATGATCGCCGACGGGGATCGCGCCCTGCGCCGTACGCTGGCGCGGTTCACGCCGTCGATGCTCGGCGGCACCGCGCTGCTGCTGGTCGCGTCGCAGTTCCACGGCTGGACCCAGACCGCGCTCTGGGCGGGCGCGCTCGCGGTCGACTACGGCGGGACGTACCTGATCGACGCGCGCGGATGGCGGTTCAGGTCCGCCTCGCACTTCGCCGAGCGGCACGGACTGATCGTGATCATCGCGCTCGGCGAGTCGATCGTGGCGATCGGCGTCGGCGTCACCGATCTGCCGATCTCCTGGCCGGTCCTGATCGCGTCGCTGCTCGGCCTGGGGGTCTCGGCCGCGCTGTGGTGGATCTACTTCGACGCGACCGTGCACTACGGCGAGCACGCGCTGGCGGCGGAGCCCGAGGAGACTCGGTCGGTGATGGCCCGCGACGCCTACACCTTCTGGCATTTCCCGATGGTGACCGGCATCGTGCTGCTCGCGCTCGGCCTGAAGAAGGTCCTGGAGTACGTCGCCGACGCCGAGCACCACGACCTGTCGGACCCCTTGAAGGGCCCCGGTCTGTACGCGCTGTACTTCGGCGTCGTGATCTACCTGCTCGGTCACGTCGGCTTCAAGTGGCGCACGGTGCACGTCGTCGGCACGACCCGGCTGGCCGCGGCGGTGACGCTGATCGTCGCGGCGCTGCTCGTCGGCAAGGTGCCCGCCCTGGGGCAACTCGGTGTCGTGGCCGCGGTGCTGGCCGCCCTGGTCGTCGTCGAGTCCGTCTACTACGCCCGGGACCGCGCCCAGCTGCACCACACCGGCGACCAGGCGTCATAGCGGAGAAAAGTGCCCGAGTCCGGGACCAAGGGCCCTGACAGATGCGCGGTGCAGGGGCCATGGTGGAGGGGACGAACAAACCTGGGGAGGGACCATGCAGGCCGAGTTCCGGACAGTTCGTGAGCAGCCGACCGCCGTACTGCGGGCGACTCTGGGGCGCCGTGATGTTGTCGACTGGTTCGACGCCGCCTTCGCCACGGTCGCCGACTACCTGTACCGGCACGGCGTCGCGGCGTGCGGGTTCCCGTTCTCCCGCGACCACCTCCTCCCCGACGGCAGCTACCTGCTCGAGGCGGGGTTTCCGGTCGGTACGAGGATCAAGGGCGACGGGGAGGTCCGGCCGTCCAGCCTGCCGGCTGGGAAGGTCGTGGTGGCCCGGCACATCGGGTCGTACGCGGACGTGGCGGACGCCTATCAGGCGATCGACGAGTGGCTGAAGGCAGAGCACGCGATCCGCACCGGCGACGCGTGGGAGGTCTACCGCGGAGCGGGCGGCGACCGGGCCGGACAGACCGCCGAGGTCGTCCAGCCCTTCCGCCTCGTACCGGTCGGCAGCCTCACGCACTGACCGGCGAGGCCTCAGCTGACGCGTACGTGGGCGCGCGCCGCGGCGGGGTTGCGCATCTTCAGCAGCGGGGTCCCGATGCCGTAGGTGAGGAAGAAGCCCTCCGGGAAGATCTCGACGATCCGGGTGTCGGCCAGCCGCTCGGCCGGCACGAGCGTGGCCAGCTGTGACGACAGCGAGTCGATGTCCAGCGAACCTCGCGGATGGACGACCGCCCTGGCATGGAAACTGATGGTGGCCGGCGGGATCGGCCAGATCAGCGAGAGCAGACCGCCGCGCCGCACCGGCACGGTCACCGCCACCTGGCCGGTGACCGGGATGTGCCTCGCCTTCCAGCTGTCGGGTGCGACGGCCGCGTACAGCCGGCCGGGGGCGGCGACGTACACGACGCCGCTCGACCTGGGCTCGCCGGCCGGCGTGACGTAGCTGAGCACGGCGAACGACCGCTTCTCGAGCTGCTTCCAGACCTCCGCGCCGGTCGGTCCGGGCGTCCGGGGCTGCTTCACTCGGTTGTCTGTCTCGACCATCGGCCTGCCTTTCGAGCTGTTGAAGGGTCGCGCCCGCTCAGCGGATGACGGCGACGGGACAGGGGGCGTGGTGGAGGACGTGCTGGCTGACGGAGCCGACCAGGAGTCCGGCGAAGCCTCCGCGGCCGCGGGATCCGACGACGATGAGATCGGCGGAGTCGCCGGCGCGCAGGATGGCGCGGGCCGCCTGGCCGTTGATCAGCCGCGTCTGCCACGGCACGTCCGGATAGTCCAGGACGGCCCCGGCGACCGACTCGGCGACGAGCAGCCGGCTGGACTCCTTCACGTCCTCCTCGTCGAACTGCAGCATCGACTCGCCGTCGACGTAGGTGAGATACGGGCTGGTCCAGGCATGGACGGCGACCACCCGGGCGCCGAGCGCGTCGGCGTGCTCGAAGGCGAAGCCGATCGCCCGGGCCGAGGTCTGCGATCCGTCGACGCCGACGACCACGGTCGGCTGGTCGGCGACCCGCGGCCGCTGATCGGGCGGTACGACGACGACCGGGCAGGGCGCGTGCATCGTCACCTGCATCGCCACCGAGCCGAGCATCAGGCCGGTCCAGCCGCCCAGGCCGCGGGAGCCGAGAACCATCAGCCGGGCCGCTGCGGCCTCCTCGACCAGTTGTTTCGCGGCCACGCCGTCCAGGAGAACCGCCTCGACCTGCAGAGCGGGATGCCGGAGCCGGATCCCCTCGGCGATGGCGTTGAGACCGCGCTCCCGCAGCGCCCGAAGCGTCGCGAGCGGGACGGTCTTGCCCAGCGAGGGGCGGGTCGCGATGACCAGCTGGAAGACCTCCGCGATCCGCAGCGGAGCGTGCAGCCGGACCGCTTCGGTGGTCGCCCAGTCGAGCGCGGCCAGGCCCGCGGGCGAACCGTCGTACCCGGTGACGACCGGAGCGGGTCGTGTGGTCATGTGCCCCCCTCGCAGGCACGCGCTGAGCCGCGTGGCCACGACCAGTCGACAGCGCCGCGCGATCCGTGTTCAAGGGCCGATGGGCCTCATCGGTCGTGCCGTTGGGCCCTGCTGCCGCTGCCGTGCGCGAAATTGGGACTTCGGACCCTAGCCGGGCGAGGCCTCGCGGCTGATCGTGGAGCTATGACGTAGTCGGCCGCCCTGGCGTCCGACGGGGGGAGGCTCCGCCATGGGGTCTGGTTCATACTCCGATTCCGAGGGGACGGCGGGTGCGCAACTGGCGCTCTACCGGGCCGTCTGGTGGGGGTTCTGCGGGGCGTTCATCGTGATCTGCGGTGCCGCGGCGGCGCTGTTGCTGCCGTCGGACATCCTGTTGCTCGCGCTGGCGCTCGTTCCGGTGTCCGGTGCGACGGCCGCGGCGATGTACGGCGGCGACACCGACTGGCTCTCCCGCTGGACGAGATGGCAGGTTGCCGTCACCGTGGCCGTCATCGCGGGCGCGAGTACGTTGATCCTCGGCCTCACCGACGTTCTCGGGTACAGCGTGCTCTGGCTGGTCCTGCTCCTCGGAGCGAGCTCACCGCCCGCGGTGCGGTGGTACCGCGGGGGACCGCGGATCGGCCGCGCCGGACTGCCCGAACGCAGTACCGCGGAGCTGTGCCGGCAGTGGCGCGACAGTTACGACGCGCTGCGGCGGGCGACGAGCGACGCGCACCGGCTGCGGATCGTCCTGGAGCGCCAGCACTGCTTGGACGAACTCGGCCGACGGGATCCCGAAGGCCTGCAAGCCTGGCTCGCTTCCGCCGCCAGCGCGGCCGGCGATCCCGAACGGTTCCTCAAGAGCCAATAGAGCCAATAGAGCCAACAGAGCCAATAGAGCCAACAGGTCAGCGGAGGCGTTCGAGATGGGGTGCGAGGAAGCCGAGGATCTCTGTGTGGACTTCGGCGGAGGCGCTGATCACGGCGCCGTCTTCGGTGCCGAGCGGGGCGCCGCGCAGGTCGGTGATGATGCAGCCGGCGGCTTCGGCGAGGGCGAGGCCGGCGGCGAAGTGCAGGTCGTTGCGGAGTTCGCCGTCGGTGACGTACGCCGCGCGCCGGCCGGCTGCGACCCAGGCGACCCCGAGGGTCGACGACAGGACCCGCGGCGAGAACTGCGCCCGGAACGCGACATCGGCGACGAGCTGGCCGCTGACGGAGGCGGCGCCGGTGGGCCGGTCGGCGTTGATCTCGACCAGTCCGGTCGCTACGGAAGGCACCAGCGGGTGGTCGGTGCCCGCGTGCCGGACCTGCGCCGACAGGAAGTCGGTCCAGAAGGTCTCCTGCGCGACCGGGTCGGCAGCCGCCGCGGCGATCGTGCGCTCGCCGTCGAGCAAGGCCACGTTCACGACCATCAGCGGCGTCGTCGCCGCGAAGTTCAGCGTCCCGCACAGCGGATCGATCAGCCAGCGACGGGCGGTGGCCGCCGGTCCGGAGCGACCGAACTCTTCACCCTCGCGCGCGTCATCGGGCCGCCGGGCCGAGAGCACCGCGGTAATGGCCCGCTCCGCGTCGAGGTCGGTCTGGGTCGCGAAGTCGGTCGCCGACTTCGCGAACCTCAGATGTTCACGACCGTACGAGCCCGCGACGACCGCCGCGCCCGCATCGGCTGCCTCGATCGCCACCTCCGCATCACTCATCGCCATGCGCCGACCCTAGCCGCTGGCCCGAGGTCGGTTCGGTGGTACGTCGGGGTACCGGGGTAGTGGGCGCGCCGTCGCGGACGGATGTGCTGGTCAGGGAGTCGCCATGTTCCGTCGGCGGGACAAAGAGTCCGACCGGGTGGTCGAGGTCGGGCTGGACGAACTGCTCTGGCCCGGCGCGAGCACGGAGGAAGAGCCGGACGCCGACGCTGCCGATGAACCGGCCGGTGAGCGGGTGGCCGGTGATCAACGGATCAGTGAACGGCGGGCCGGTGAACGAGGGGCCGGTGAACGACGGGTCGGTGAACCGGCGGCCGCGCCGGTGCAGCCGGGTGCGTCGTTCGGTGTCGCGTTCTTCGGCTGGCTCGTCGCCAGTGGCACCTCGGTCCTGCTTTTGGCCCTGGTAGCTGCCGTCGGCACGGTGATCGGCTGGGACGAACTCGCCGACTGGTCGAGAGACTGGCTGTTCGTCGGCCTGTGGGCACTTCTCGTGCTGTCGTTGGCCATCGGTGCGTTCTCCGGCGGGTACGCCGCCGCGCGCATGGTGCCGTCCCAAGGCACACGGCAGGGCCTCGAGGTCTGGCTCTTCAGTTGGTGCGCGGCCGCCGTCCTGGGCGGCCTGGGCTATTTCGCGAACCGGCAGTACGACCTCGTGGCTCGCGTCGACTGGCCGTCGGTGCCCGTCGCCGAGCCCGATCGGGGGCTGGCCGCCGTGATCGCGACGGCGGCGATCCTGCTCGTCACGTTGGTGGGTGCGGTACTCGGTGGTGCCTCCGGCAACAGGAAGTAGTCAGACGTCACGGGGGCCGGCGGCGCGGCGGAGACGGTTGGCGATCGCGAGGCCGATCCCCTTCTCCTCCGGGAGCGAGGCGATGATCAGGTCGCAGCCGCGCTGGTCGAGCTCCCGGAGGAAGCCGTACAGCTCGCGCGCGTACACCGCCGGCGACTCCGGGACCGCGACGACCGCGTGCGCCTTCACCGGGGTGCCCGCCAGGGACGGCGGCAGGAAGACGCCGACCCGGTGGCCGCGGTCCTGCGCCGACTCGGCCTCGGCGACGACGTCGGCCGGCTCGACGAGGACGACCTTCGCGTTCGGCGCGTAGTGCGAGGGGTGCTGACCCGGCACCCGGATGTGGCTCGTCGCGGGCACCGCGAGCCGGAGGCCCAGCACGGCTTCCAGGTCCTCCCGGGTGACTCCGCCGGGGCGCAGGACGGTCGGCGTGTCGCCGGTGACGTCGACGATCGTGGACTCGAGGCCGACCTGGCAGGGGCCGCCGTCGAGCACGAAGTCGACGGCGTCGCCGAGCTCGGCGCGCACGTGGTCCGCCGTGGTCGGGCTGACCGAGCCGAACCGATTGGCCGACGGGGCCGCGATGCCGCCGCCGAAGGCCGCCAGCAGCGCGAGCGCCACGGGATGCGCCGGGACGCGCAGCGCGACGGTCTCCAGACCGCCGGTCGCCTCGAGCGGAACCCGGCGGCCGCGGCGCAGGACGAGCGTCAGCGGCCCGGGCCAGAAGCGTTCGGCCAGCCGGCGCGCGGTCTCCGGCACCTCTTCGACCCAGTCATCGAGTTGCTCCGCGCCGCCGATGTGGACGATCAGCGGATGCGACGGCGGGCGGCCCTTGGCCTGGAAGATCCGGGCGAGCGCCGCCGGGTCCTCGGCGTTCGCGCCTAGCCCATACACGGTCTCGGTCGGGACCGCGACCAGACCCCCGGCGCGCAGCACCTCGGCCGCCTTCTCGATCTCAGCACTTCCTGCGAACACGCCCGCAATCCTCCCACTGCCGGCCACTCCGGACTCAATCGACGCCGATTTCACCCGATGTCACGATCCGATGGCTTGCCGTGACAACGAGAGTGCTCCAATCCCACGGGGGGTCCGCTTCAGCGCCTCCGGGAGCGGCTTCGCGAGCAACGGCTACGGTGACCGGTCGCCGGGCGGCTACTCCTTGCTGGCGTGCCTGATCGTGGAGGTCGTGCTGACCGCCTTCTTCTTGTACGTGATCCTCGGCGCCACCGACGACCGGGCGCCCAAGGGCTTCGCCCCGATCGCCGGGATCAGCTACGCCGCCATCACCGGGGCGCGCGGGGCGGAGGCCGAGGTCGACGCGGGGGTGGCCAACAACCCGTGAGGAACACGGCGTCCGGCGGCCTGGGCATCGGGCCGCCGGACGCCGCGGCCGATCAGCGCAGGACGCCGGGCCTGCGGCTGTAGACCGGGATGATGTCGATCGGCACGTCGCGGGTGATCAGTCCGCTCTCGACGGGCTCGTCGGTCCAGGCGTCGTACCAGGTGCCGTCGGGCAGGTACGTCGTCCAGGTGGTGACGCCGGGCTCGAGGACAGGGCTGACCAGCAGGTCGTCACCGAGCTGGTACTGGTACGGGTGGTTCCAGATCTCCGGGTCGTCGGCGTGGTCGAAGAACAGCGGCCGGAGCAGCGGGCGGTCGGTGGCGACGGCTCGCGCGGCCTGCGCCGCCAGGTACGGGACGAGCTTCTCCCGGAGTACGGCGTACGCGCGGAAGACCGGGACGACGCGGTCGTCGCCCGTGGTCTCGGCGACGAACCACGGTGTCCGGTCGCGCAGCGGGAGCTGGTGGTGGTTGAACTCCGAGTGGTACTGCATGATCGGCAGGAACGTCGACGCGGCAGTGGCCCGCAGGTACAGCTCCGCGTCCGGCACCGGTCCGGAGAAGCCGGCCAGGTCCCAGCCCCAGTAGACGATGCCGCACGACGCCGCCGTCAGGCCCGCGGTGAGCGACGACCGGAACGCCTCCCAGGTCGAGTCCTCGTCGCCGGCCCAGAAGATGCCGTGCGCCTGCGACCCGGTGAACCCCGCGCGGGAGAACGTCACCGGCGCCTTGCCGGCCGACCGGAGCAGGTCGCCGAACGCGCGGGCGTAGTGGACCGGGAACAGGTTGTTGCCGTCGTCCCCGCGCCGCCCGTCGGCGTACCGCAGGTCGTGACCCCACGCGTGCTCGCCGCCGTCGGTCTTGAAGCCGTCGACGTCGAAGTCCTCGACCAGATACCGGCGCTTCTCGGTCCACCAGTCCCGGGTGCGCTGCACGGACAGGTCGGGCATCAGCGCCTTCGGGAACCACCAGCCGCGGTTGTGGTACGCCGTACCGTCCGCCTCCAGCACTGCGTGGCCTTCACGCACCATGGCGGCGGCGTCGGCGGCGACCTGACCGGTGTCGAACTCGCTCTTCTGCAACGGGATCTGCCACAGGATGACCTTGATGTCCCGGCGGTGCAGCTCGTCGATCATCGCCCGCGGGTCCGGCCACGCGCCGTCGGCCGGGTAGCTGAAGTCCGCGGCCTTGTGCGCGCTGCCGTCCGGTGTCACGTCGTACTGCGCGTCGCGCCAGATCGTGATGCCTTCCTCGTCGCTCCACGCCTCGATCACCACGGTCCCGACCGCGATGTCCAGGTCGCGGTGCGCGTCCATCCGGGCCATCACCAGCTCCTGGGTGTTCCATTCGTTGCCGGAGGCCCACAACCGGAAGACCCAGTCGGGCAGCTCTTCGGCCCGGCCGGCCTCGTTCAGGAACGCCGACAGCACCTCGGTCGGGTCGCCCTCGTAGAGGCCGAGGTCGACGACCGGTTCGTCGCCGAGGGCGACCTCCACGGTGAGGCCGGTGTCGTCGGACGAGAACCAGGTCCGGCGCGACGTGCGCACGTGGAAGCCCCAGCCGCCGTTGACCACGTGCGCGAACGGCATCGGCAGGTAGGTGCGCCCGTGTACGCCCTGCGCCTTGTACTGCTCGAACACGACCGCGTCCAACTGCTGCCCGCGCTGGTCCAGGTGGTCGTAGCGCTCGCCGAAACCGACCAGGTGATCGGTTGGCTGCAAAGGCAGCCTGAACCGCGCGCGATGGACGCCTTCGGCGGACACCAGCCACTCCACGGCACGGACCCGATCACCCCCACCGCGCACCTGTCCACCTTCAGCCATCCACGCAGCCGGCGCCACGTCGAACCACTCACTCGTCTCGGCGCCCGCGTGGAAGCGGTAGCGAACCGGTTCGGTGATCGGCGGGGTGACGACCGACCAGCTGTCGTCGGAGCCCAGTGACTTCGCCTGGGCCTCGCTCAGGTGGCCTTCGCCGCCCGCCAGCGCCGCCGCGTCGGCTGCAGTCGCCTGGGTCTGCGTCAGTTCGAGTGTTGTCGTGCCCCATTCGCAGACGACCGACGTGACGTCGGGGGAGGCGACGACGCCGAGGCGTACCTGTTCGCCGGCCAGCGGGACGACCGGGACGCGCTGGTCCGGGGAGCTGGCGTACGGGTGCTCGATGCCGTGCGGGCGATGGGTGATCATGTCAGGCCTTCTCGGAGAGGATGCCGAGCTCGGCGGCGAGGATCAGGTACATGCCGTGCGACCACAACAGCGGCGTGGCGACGGTGCCCCAGCGGGCGACCCACTCGTCCCGCGACCCGGGGTGCAGGAGATGGTGCGCGACCTGCTCGGGAAGGTCGCCGTCGGGTGTCGCCTGGTCGGCGATCCAGCGCAGCAGCCGCCACGCCCCGGCGGTGTCGCCGGCGACCGCGAGGTTCCAGCCGAGCAACGCGGACAGCAGGATCCATTGCCCGCCGCCGTAGAACACGTCAGCGGTGAACCGGTGGACGCCACCGTCGGCGTCGAGGTCCCGCGCGACCGCCCCGAGCGTCGCCGTACCGGCGTCACCCGACACGAGCCCGAACGGTACGACGCAGGAGGGCAGCGACCCGTCGACGGCCGCGGTCCCCAGCCACTTGGTCAGATGCCCGTCGTGCATGCCCTCGGCAACGACCAGGGACCGGATGCGCTCGGCAGCGTCCAGGACGGCGACCTGGGTGTACGGCGCGATCGCGACCAGTCCGCCGTGGATCGCGCCGAGCGTCGACACGTGCCGCTGCTCGACGTGCTCCTCCCACCAGTCGTAACAGGGCCGGTCCCAGAACGTGACCAGGTAGTCGACGGCGACGTCGATCCCGCCACGCCACCGCTCGAGGTCCAGTCCGTGCCGGGCCGCGTGCGTGACGACGGACCACAGCCACGTCCCGTAGCCGTCGGTCTGGAAGTCCCACCACGGGTCCGACCCGTCCGCGCCGTCGAACGTGAAGCGGGTCGGCAGCATCGCCGCATCCGGGGGAGTGGCACCGCGGGCCGTCGCCGCGCGTAGGTCGTCCACCTGCGCGCGACGGCTCCGCAGTACGCGATCCACCCAGTCGTGGAACCGATCGGCCGACGCGACATCGCCGTACCGCGAGATCCCTTCCGCGGTGAACGATCCGTCCCGCAACCAGGCGTAGCCCTTGTACGCCGAGAAGGTGGGCGCCGCCGGATACGCCCCACCGGCGTCCTGGTGCTTGGTGATGACTGCGTGGCTGTACTCGGCCAGCGCACGCAGTCTGGTCAGATCAACCTCCGCCACCTCCCCCGCCCCCGAGCGAAGCGAGGGGGCGGGTTCTTCTGTTCTCTTCACTTCTTCAGCAGACCGTTCACCTTGGACTGGGCGTCGGCCAGTGCCTTCTCGACCGTCTTCCGGCCGGCGGCCGCGGAGCTCAGTTCCTGGGTGACCGCGTCCTGCATCTCCTGCTGGCGCTCGACGACCGGCGGCAGGACCGGCTCCTCGAGCGCGGTGAAGACGGCCTCCCGGTTGGCCGGCTTCGGCTGGTCGAGGTACGTCTTGAGCTTGCTCTCGTCGGCGACCGGCGGCAGTTCCCAGGACGACGCGAGCCGGGTCTTCGTGGTCTCGTCCGACGAGGACAGGTAGGTGATCCACTTCTGCGCGGCGGCCGCGTTCTTCGAGGCGGCGTTCACCACCAGTCCGTTCGCGAACATTGCCGACGCCTTCTTGGTGTTACCGGGCTCGACGACGACGTCCCAGTCGAACTTCGCGCCGTCCAGTGCGGAGAACATCCAGATCCCGGTGTGCCACATCGCGAGCTTCCCGGACTTGAACAGCTTCGAGTCGAAGTCCGGCGTCCCGGCGCCGTCGGCCTCGGTCGGCATCGTCGCGCCCACCTTGCCGACCAGGAACTTGGCCGCCTCGACACCCTGCGGCGAGTTGAACGTGGCTTCGGTCCGGTCCGCGTTCAGGAACTCGCCGCCGTTCTGCGCGAGCACCTTGTAAAACTCGTTGTACGACACCGGCTGGTAGTCGCCCCAGGTCTTGGTCGCCTTGTTCGTCAGCTTGGCGGCCGCGGCCTGCTCGTCCTTCCAGGTCCAGTCGGCCGTGGGCTCGGCGACGCCGGCCTGCTTGAACAGGGTCTTGTTGTAGAACAGCACGACGTTCGAGAACGACTCCGGTACGCCGTATTGCTTGCCGCCGGAGTTGAACGCGTCGTACAGCGACTTCTTGTAGACCGACGAGTCGACGTTCTGCAGTTCGGCCAGCGAGCCGTTCGACGCGTACGTCACGAAGTTCTCGTAGTTGAGCTCGAAGGCGTCGGCCGCGGTGCCGCCGGCAACGGCGGTCTGGAGTTTGGTGAAGTAGTCGGCGTACGGCACGGTCTCGACCTGGACCGTGATGTCCGGGTTGGCGGCCTGGAAGGCGGTGACGATCGCGGTCAGGTCCTTCTCGTGACCGTCGTTCGACGAGAAGTTCATGTAGCGCACGACCGACTTGCCGGCCGGCGCGTCGGCCTGCTTGGTCGCGGATCCCTGCCCACAGGCGGTCAGCGCGAGCGCGGCGGTCAGGCTCAATGCAGAGACGGCCGCGAACTTCAGGAGGCGCATGGGGTGTTTCCTCTCACTTGATACCGGTGTGTGCGACACCGGCGATGATGTGGCGCTGCGCGAGCAGGTAGACGATGGCGATCGGCACGATCGAGACGACGGATCCCGCCATCACGACGTCCCACTGGGTGGTGAACTGGCCCTGCAACGTGGACAGGCCGAGCGGCAGGGTCATGAACTCCGGCGACCGGATCACCACCAGCGGCCAGAGGAAGCTGTTCCAGCTGCCCATGAAGGCGAACACGGCGACCGTCGCGAGTGCGGGCCGGATCAGCGGCAGCACGATCGTGGTGAAGATCCGCAGGTGCCCGGCGCCGTCGATGGTGGCCGCCTCGTCGAGTTCGGCCGGTACGGCGGTGACCGCCTGCCGGAGCAGGAACACGCCGAACGCGGACGCGATCGTGGGCGCCAGCAGGGCGAAGTACGTGTCCTGCAGGTTCAGCGTCTTCATCTCGATGAACAGCGGTACGACGAGCACCTGCAACGGGACCATCAGCGTGGCCAGGTAGCAGCCGAAGATCACCTTCTTCAACGGGAAGTTCAGGCGCGCGAACCCGTAGGCCGCCATCGAGCCGGTGATCAGTTGGAGCACGGTCGAGGCGATCGCGATCAGCAGCGAGTTCACCAGGATCCGCCAGATCGGCATCGCGTCGAGCAGCGTGCGGTACGCGTCCAGGGTCGGATTGTGGACGATCAGCTTCGGGCCCTCGGCCAACGAGCCTTCCGGGGTGATCGACGTGATCACGGTCCACAGGAACGGGAAGAGCATGATCGCCGCGCCGGCTACGACCGCGGCGTACAGCCAGAGCCTACGCATAGTGCACCCACTTCCGCTGGCCGCGGATCTGGACCACTGTGATCACCAGGATCACCGCGAACAGGATCCAGGACAGTGCGGACGCCTCACCGGCGCGTCCGTACCGGAACGTGAGGTCGTAGATGTGCCCGACCACGACCTGGCTGCTGCCGGACGGCCCGCCGCCGGTCATCACGTACACCTGGTCGAACACCTGGAAGCCGTTGATCAGCGAGATGACCACGACGAAGAACGTCGACGGGGACAGCAGCGGCAGCGTGATCCGCCAGAACCGCTGCCACCCGCTCGCGCCGTCCACCAGCGCGGCCTCGTAGACGTCGGACGGGATCGCCTGCAGTCCGGCGAGCAGGATCACCATCACGAACCCGAGGTCCTTCCAGGCCGACGACAGGATCACCGCGGGCAGCGCCCACTGCGGATCGGTCCACCAGCCCGGGCCCGGTACGCCGAAGAAGCCGAGCACCTCGTTGACGAGGCCGTTCGCCGGGTTGAGCAGCCACTTCCACACCAGCGCGACCACGACCCAGCTCGTCACCACGGGCAGGAAGTACGTCGCCCGCAGGAACGCGCGGCCCTTCAGCCGCTGGTTCAGGACGAGCGCCAGGCCGAGCCCACCGGCGTACACGAGCGGCAGGTAGCCGGCGACGTAGATCAGCGTGTGCAGGAAGACGCGGCGCGTCATCGGGTCGGTCAGCAGGTTCGAGTAGTTGTCCAGCCCGACCCACTGCATCGGGGAGATCAGGTTCCACTTGTGCAGGCTGACCCAGAGGCTCGACACCATCGGCACGAGCGTGAACGCGAGCAGCGGGATCGCGCTCGGCAGCAGGAAGAACAACACCCAGCCGAGCTTCTTCCAGCCGCCGCCACGCTTGGCCGGCGCGGGTCGGGGCGGTGTGTGCGTCTTCCGGTCCCGCCGGCGCTCGGTGAGTGTCGGCGTACTCACGACGCTCCCAGCCGTGCGCGCACCAGACGGCTCTGCTCGCCGCCGTTGTCCGCCGAGTCGAACGGCGAGGCCAGCACGAGCGAGGCCGCGCCGCGCGCCCACTGGTCCTCCGTCCACGGCTCGACGAGCACGGGCACGCCCTTGCGGGCCGGCAGCAATGATCGCCGGAACGACGGCTCGAAGCCGGGCTGCCAGAACTCCCATCCGTCCACTCCTTCACCCAGCAGGACGACGACCTCCGGGTCGACGGTGTGGATCACGCCGGCCAGTGCGCGGCCGAGGAGGTCGCCCGCCCCGGCGTACACCGCCTGCGCCGCCTCGTCCCCGGCGGTCGCCGCGCGCAACAGTCCGGCGAGGGTGCCGCGCGGGCCGAGAGCGCCGCGGCTGCGCGCCGTCCGGACGAGGCCGTCCGCGCCGATGTAGGCCTCCAGGCAGCCGGTCGAGCCGCAGGTGCACGGCGGCTGCTCGGTCGCGGAGTCCCAGACCGGGATGTGCCCGATCTCGCCGGCGCCGCCGTTCGCGCCGCGGTAGATCCCGCCGTCGACGACCA
Source organism: Kribbella sp. NPDC050459 (assembly GCF_040655315.1). NCBI lineage: Bacteria > Bacillati > Actinomycetota > Actinomycetes > Propionibacteriales > Kribbellaceae > Kribbella > Kribbella sp. NPDC050459. Next base: position 388,551 of record NZ_JBFAJQ010000001.1, read on the forward strand.
TCCCGCACCCGATACCGCGCCCGATCGTGACGACCAGGTACGACGAGTGCTCGCGGCCGATGCCGTAGAGCCGCTCGGCCGCGGCGAGCGTGTTCACGTCGTTGTCCACGAGCACCGGCGTACCGACCGCCTGCCGCAGGATCGGCCCGACCTGCGCGGCCCGCCAGCCGAGCGTCGGCGCGTCGACGATCCCGGACGCCTGCGAGTCGACGGAGCCGGGGACACCGACGCCGACGCCGAACAGCTGGTCGTCGAGGCAGGCGACCTCGTGGGTCAGGATCCGGCCGAGCCGGTCCAGGGCGTCGGCGGCGCCCGGGTCGAAGTCGTGCGATCCGGACGACCGCACGCTTCCGTCGAGCTCGACCGTGACCACGGCGACGTGGTCGGCGGTGACCTTCGCGCCGAGCGCGACCCCGGTCCGGCTGACCAGCCCTAGAAGGCGGGCGGGTCGGCCGCCGTTGGACGGCACCGACTCGAGCTCCTCGACGACGCCGCGGGCGATCAGGTCCTTGGTCACCTGGGTGACGGTGGCCGGGCTGAGCCCCAGGTTGCGCGCGATCGCGGTCCGCGACGTGGGGCCGCGGGTGCCGAGCATCGCCACGATGCCGGACGGCACCAGGTCGCCGCGGGGACTCTGACCGGTCACTCTCGCCTACTTCCTTCGGTACTAAATTCGGGACTAAATTTAGTCAGAAACTAAGCAGGACTGCTCAGAACTGTCAAGGGCTCGAGGCCTTGACCGCCCGTGATCGTGGGGGATACGTTCCGGGGCACTTGCTTCGGTGACCTTAGGAAGTGGTGTCAATGCAGCCGGTGCGCGTGGGAAGCAAGGAGTTGATCCGCGAGATCAACTCCTCGCTCGTGCTCGCCGAGCTGCGGGCCGGCCTGGTCTCGCGCACCGACCTGGCCCGGCGCACCGGCCTCAGCCTGCCGACCGTGTCCGAGATCGTCGCGGACCTGATCGCCCGGGGCGTCGTCGAGGAACGCGAGACGGCGGTCTCCGGCGGCGGGCGCAAGCCGGTGCTGCTCGCGCTGAAGGCGGATGCCGGGTTCGTGATCGGGATCAAGGTCACCGAGACCCAGGTGATCGCGGTCCGCACCGACCTGAACGCCGGCATCGTCGACCGGGCCGTCGCCGCGGTCCCGGCCGACGACGTGCGCACCGTCGTCCGGGTCATCGCCCAGGTGGTGCGCAAGCTGCGCCCGAAGGACGGCCCGCTGTACGGCGTCGGCGTCGGGCTGGCCGGTGTGATCGACCGGGCCAGCGGCGTGGTGCGCCATGCGACGTACGCGGACTGGCGGGACGTGGATCTCGCCGGTCTGCTGGAGAAGCGGCTCGGGCTGCCGGTGGTGGTGGACAACGACGTCAACACCCTGGTCGCGAACGAGCAGTGGTTCGGCGCGGGTCGCGGAGTGGCCGACCTGGCCGTGGTCAGCATCGGCCGTGGTATCGGGCTCGGCATGGTGCTGGACGGCCGGCTCTACCGGGGCGCCGCCGGCGGCGCGGGGGAGTTCGGTCACCTGAAAGTTGCCGACGGCCCCGACTGTGCCTGTGGCGGCCGCGGCTGTCTGGAGGCGGTGATCGGCGGGCCCGCGATCCTGAGTCGTACCGGCCGGGCGACGCTCGAGGACGCCGCCGCCGTCGCGCGCAGCGGCGACCCGGCCGCGCGGGCGGTGTTCGACGAGGTCGGCCGGATCCTGGGGACGGCCGTCGGCAATCTGGTCAATCTGCTGAATCCGAAGCTGATCGTCCTCGCCGGCGAGGGCACCCGGGCCGGTGAGCTGATCCTGCCCGGCTTCGACGACGCCTTGCGCACGGCCGTGTTCGACGGACTCCAGCGGGAGCTGGAGATCGTCGTCGACGACTGGGACGACGAGGCCTGGGCCCGCGGTGCCGCGGGCCTGTTCCTGGGCGAGCTCTTCCAGCCGAACCTGCGACCGGACGAGGCCGGCCGCCCTTCCCTGACCACCCGCTCCGCGGGTTAGGCCCTGTCAACTCACCACCTTCGACGAAGTGGGGCAGTCGATGAGTCATGCCGTCATGTCCAAGTACAGATGGATCGCCGGGCTCCTGGTGCTCGCGGCGGTGCTCTTCCAATTCACGCCCGCCCCCGCCTGGGCGGGGACGCTGACCGGCGTCTTCCATGCGCCGTACGGCGCCGATGAGCTCTACAACAGTCAACCGACCGAGCGCACACCCCGCGACCCGATGGCGGGCCAGGCCGTCGAGATCAAGGCGACCACGTGGCCGATCTCGACCGGCCAGACCGTCTGGGTGACGTGGACGAAGAACGGCGTGAACCAGACGCCGATCGGCGCGGCATTCGACTACAACAGTGGGAACAACACCTACTGGAAGCTCAACCTCGGGACCTTCAACCGCGGCGACCAGATCACCTACACGGTGAACGCCGACGTCGACGGAGCCAACCAGAAGACGAGTGGTCCGTTCTCGTTCGCGGTCACGTCGTTCAGCGGCGCCGGCAACGTCACCGGGTTCGTGAACAACGGGACCAGCGTGGACGTGACGACCACGGACACGGCCGGCAGCTTCACGCCCAAGATCCGTTTCGCGTTTCCCGCCGTCGACCGGTTCCACGTCCAGGTGGCTCCCAAGGGCACGGGCCTGAACATTTCCGGCAGTACGTCGTACACCGTGACCGACAACGCGTCGACACTGCAGCTGGCCACGACGAACGTGGTGGTCAAGATCCAGAAGACGCCGTACCGCGTCGCCGTCTACAAGGGGGACGGCACGACGCTGATCGCGCGGCAGTACGACCCGGCGACGTTCCGCAACACGGGCTGGGCGAGCGACGGCGGCAACAGCGTCACCAAGGTCGAGGACCACTGGCTGACCCCGGCGGGAGAGCGGTTCGAAGGCCTCGGCGAGCGGTACGACGCCCTCGACCAGCGCGGCAAGGACGTCCACAACTACGTCTACAACCAGTACCAGGACCAGGGCCTGACGCACCGGACGTACCTGAGCGTGCCGTTCTTCACGAACTCGGCGGGCTACGGCATCTACGTGCCGAGCACGCGGTACTCGATCTTCAACCTGGGCACGTATCTGAGCGACATGGCCGGCTTCACGATCGACACCGGCGGCGCGGCGAACTCGACCGCGGACTACTACTTCTTCACCGGCACCCGGGCGCAGATCCTCGATCAGTACACCGCGACCACGGCCCGGCCGAAGCTGCCGCCGAAGTGGGCGTTCGGTCTGTGGGGTTCCGCGAACGAGTGGAACACGCAGGCGGAAGTGAGCGCCGAGCTGGCGAACATGACGTCGAACAGCATCCCGCACACCGCGATGGTGCTCGAGCAGTGGAGTGACGAGGCGACCTTCTACCTGTGGCACGGGGCGACGTACACCCCGAAGCCCGGCAGTCAGGCGCTGACCTACTCCGACCTGACGTTCCCGGCCGGTGGCGAGTGGACCGACCCGAAGGCGATGGTCACCGCGGCGCACAACCAGGGCGTCAAGATGGTGCTCTGGCAGATCCCGGTGCTCAAGCAGGACTTCGACACGAACCCGTCCACGCCGCCGCAACAGCACGTCAACGACCGCGACTACGCGGTGTCCCAGGGCTACGTGCTCGGGGACGGCGCCGGCGGGCCGTACCGGATCCCGGCCGGGCAGTGGTTCGGCAACAGCACGGTGCCGGACTTCACGAGCACCGCCGCGAGCAACTGGTGGATGAGCAAGCGCGCCTACCTGTTCGACGACATCGGCATCGACGGGCTGAAGACCGACGGCAGCGAGGCCGTGTTCGGACGGAACGTGACGAGCGCGAGCGGCCGCAAGGGCGACGAGCTGCACAACGCCTATCCGAACGAGTACACGCGGGCCTACAAGGATCTGGTCGAGTCGAAGACCGGCAGCCAGGGCACGCTGTTCAGCCGCGGCGGTACGGCGGGCGCGCAGGCGAACTCGATCTTCTGGGCAGGCGACCAGGCGTCGACGTTCGACGCGTTCCAGCAGGCTGTGCGGGCCGGTCAGAGCGCTGGACAGTCCGGTGTCCCGTTCTGGTCCTGGGACCTGGCCGGATTCACCGGGTCGTTCCCGAGCAGCGAGCTGTACCTGCGGTCGGCGGCGCAGGCGACGTTCGCGCCGATCATGCAGTACCACTCGGAGAAGTCGAACCCGAGCCCGTCGGAGGCGCGGACGCCGTGGAACGTGCAGGCGCGCACCGGTGACACCAGCGTGGTCCCGAAGTTCCGGAAGTTCGCCAACACCCGGATGAACCTGATCCCGTACCTGTACACCGAGGCGAAGAACTCCTCGACGACGGGGCTGCCGATGATGCAGGCGATGAGTGTGGCGTTCCCGACCGACACCACGGCCGCCGCGCAGGACCAGCAGTACATGTTCGGGCGGCAGTTGCTGGTGGCACCGATCACGACGCAGGGTGCGACCAGCAAGAGCGTGTATCTGCCGGCGGGGGAGTGGTACGACTTCTGGAACGGTGGCCGGGCGCAGGGCGCCGGGACGAAGGTGTACAACGCGGACACCGGCACGATCCCGGTGTACGCCAAGGCCGGGGCGATCGTCCCGCTGAACCTGAACGCGAACTACGAGCTCGGCGGCACGATCGGCAACAGCGTCGACACCTACACGAACCTCGCGTTCCGGGTGTATCCGTCCGGGACGACGAGCTACGGGTACTTCGAGGACTCGGCGAACCAGACCCGGACGATCACGTCCACGGAGAACTTCGCGGGTCACCAGGTCACCGTCAGCGTGCCGCCGCTGAGCACGAAGAGCACGCTGCAGGTGGCCTCGTCGAAGCCGACGAGCGTGACGAAGGACGGGGCCGCGATGACCGCCCACGCGACGCCGGCCGCGCTGCAGGCGGCGAGTGAGGGCTGGTACTGGGATCCGGTGCAGCAGTTGACGCTGGTCAAGACGACGTCGAGCGCGGCGGCCCGGTCCGTGGTGCTGAACGGTGTCGACAAGGCGGCGTACGAGGCGGAGTTCGGCACGAACACCGGTACGACGACCAACACCGACCACGCCGGCTACACCGGGACCGGGTTCGTGGATGGTTTCGAGACCGCGGGCGACGCGGTCTCGGTGGACACCCAGGCCGACGTGACCGGATCACACGTCCTGAAGTTCCGCTACTCCAACGGCGCCGCCACCACGGCGACCCGCACCATCCAGGTCGACGGTGTCACCGTAGGCACCCTCAACCTACCGACCACCGGCAACTGGGACACCTGGTCCACCGCAACCCTCACCACCACCCTCACCACCGGCAAACATGCGGTGAAAGCCCTCTACAGCACCGGCGGCATCAACCTCGACAACATCACGGTGGCACGCCCATGAAACGCATCGCAGCCTTCATCCTCCTCCTCCCACTGCTTGTCGTCCTGCCTGCTCAGACAGCTCAGGCTGCTGTGCAGCGGGTGCAGTTCACTGCGGGCGGCAACTACTTGGTGGTGGAGTTTCTGGACGACGACCTTGTGCACTTCGAGATGGGCGTCGGTAGCGGGCCCGGGACCGGTTCACCGGTGTTCACGACCACTCAGATCGCGAAGACGAACTATCCCGGGCCGACCAGTCTTACGCAGGCGGGCGGGGTGCTGACCACTCCGGGGATCAAGGTCGACGTCAACCAGACCACCTTGTGTGCCACGGTGTACGACACCACGCGGACACCGCAGCTGCTACTCAACACGACCTGTCCGCGCAACCTGAGTCAGGCGTGGAAAGGGCTGAGCTTCACCAAGTCCTCGATGCAGAACGCGTACGGCCTGGGCGAGCAGTTCTTCGTGGGCGGCAGTGCCGACGGCGACTGGGTCGGTCGGCAACGCACGCCAGGCGGGAACTACGGCAACGCGATGGTCTACGACACCGACAACGGCCCGGTCGGCAACGCGCAGATCCCGGTGCTGTTCGCGGTCGGTGCGAACAACGCGAACTACGGCCTGTTCGTCGACCAGGTCTACAAGCAGCAGTGGGACCTGACCGGCGACCCGTGGACGATGGACACCTGGGGCGACCAGCTCCGGTGGTACGTGATGTCCGGGCCGGACCTGCCCGATCTGCGCAAGGACTACCTCGAGCTGACCGGCCGCCCGCCGGTGCCGCCGAAGAAGGCGTTCGGGCTGTGGATGTCGGAGTACGGCTACGACAACTGGAACGAGATCGACACCACGCTCGCCGGACTCCGCGCGAACAAGTTCCCCACCGACGGCGTGATGCTCGACGTGAACTGGTTCGGCGGTGTCACGGCCGGCTCGGACAACACCCGGATGGGCACGCTCGAGTGGGATCCGGTCAACTTCCCGAACGCGGCGACCAAGCTCGCGGCGTACCAGAACACCAACGGCGTCGGCGTGATGACGATCGAGGAGTCGTACGTCGGGAAGAACCTGCCGGAGCACTCCTCACTGGCGAGCGCGGGCTACCTGATCCGCGCAGGATGCTCGACCTGCAGTCCGGCGTACCTGACCGGCAACGACTGGTGGGGCCGCGGCGGCATGATCGACTGGACCCAGCCGGCCGCGAGCACCTACTGGCACAACACGCAGCGCCAGCCGCTCGTCAACGACGGTGTGGTCGGCCACTGGCTCGACCTCGGTGAGCCGGAGATGTACGACGCCAACGACTGGACCGCCGGCCTGCTCGCCGGCAAGCACGCTCACGCCGACTACCACAACCTCTACAACCTGGAATGGGCTCGCGGCATCGCCAAGGGGTACGCCGACAACGGGAACCAGCAACGCCCGTTCATGCTGGCCCGCTCGGCCGCCGGCGGGATGCAACGGACCGGCGCCGCGATGTGGTCGGGCGACATCGGCTCGAAGCTGACCGCGCTCGCGTCCCAGCAGAACGTCCAGATGCAGATGTCGATGTCGGGGATCGACTACTTCGGCTCCGACATCGGCGGGTTCCGCCGGGAGATGCTCAACTCCGACCTGAACGAGCTCTACACCCAGTGGTTCGCGAACTCGGCGTGGTTCGACGTACCGATCCGCCCGCACACCGAGAACCTCTGCAACTGCGCCGAGACCTCACCGGACTCGATCGGCGACGTGCCGAGCAACCTGGCGAACCTGCGGCAGCGGTACGAGCTCACGCCGTACTACTACTCGCTCGCGCACAAGGCCTACACGACCGGCGACCCGCTGATGCCGCCGCTGGTCTACCAGTACCAGAACGACCCGAACGTGCGGGAGATCGGCCACGAGAAGCTGATCGGAAAGGACCTGCTCGTCGGGGTCGTTGCCGGCGCCAACCAACGGCAGCGCGACGTCTACCTGCCGGCCGGCACCTGGTACGACTACTACACCAACAGCAAGACCGTCAGCACCGGTCAGACACTCACGAACGTCCCGCTCTGGCGGAACGGGAAGTTCCAGCTCCCGGCGTACGCGCGGGCGGGCGCGATCATCCCGAAGATGACCGTCGACGACCAGACGATGAACGTCCTGGGCAAACGCGCCGACGGGACCACGCGCAACGAGCTGGTCGCGCGGGTCTATGCGGACAGTACGGCGTCGTCGTTCACGCTGGCCGAGGACGACGGGACGACGGTCGGGTACCAGGCCGGATCCAAGCGGACGACCGACCTGACCCAGCAGCTCTCGGGCAGCACGGCGACCGTCGGGATCGCGGCGTCCTCCGGCACCTATACCGGAGCGCCGTCCGCCCGGTCGAACGTCGTCGAACTGGTCGCCGACACCCAGGCGTCCGCGGTGACGCTGAACGGCAGCGCCCTGACGCAGTACGCGAACAAGGCGGCGTTCGACGCCGCGACCAGCGGCTGGTACAACGCCGGCGGCAACCTGGTCGTCGCCAAGTCGGCGTCGCTCTCCGTCGGTTCGGCGAAGACCTTCGCCTTCACGCTCGGACAGGCGGTCGTCTCGAAGACGTTCAGCTGCGCGAACGGTACGACGACGTCCGGCCAGTCGGTGTACGTCGTCGGCAGCGCGCCGCAGCTCGGCGCCTGGTCGGTGGCGAGTGCGGTGAAGCTGTCGCCGACCGCCTACCCGACCTGGACCGGCACGATCAGCAACCTCCCGCCGAGCACCACCGTCGAGTGGAAGTGCATCAAACGCCAGGAGGCGAACTATCCGGCGACGGCCGACCAGTGGGGTCCGGATCCGAACATCTCGTTCACCACACCGGCCACCGGCAGCGGCGGTACGACGAACGGAGGCTTCTGACCTACTTCGTCACCAGTGAACGGAGGAGGAACCCGACGTTGGCGGGCCGTTCCGCGAGCCGGCGCATGAAGTAGCCGTACCAGTCGTCGCCGTACGGGACGTAGATCCGCATCCGCGAGCCCTGGGAGCGCAACTGCTCCTGGGTGCTCGTCCGGATGCCGTAGAGCATCTGGAACTCGAAGTCGTCCGATCCCTTGCCGTGCTGGTCCGCCAGGCGCTGGGCGGCGGCGATCATCCGCGGGTCGTGGCTGGCGACCATCGGGTAGCCGAGCCCGCCCATCAGGATGCCGAGGCAGCGTTCGTACGCGGCGTCGACATCGCTCTTCGCGGCGTGGGCGACGGACTTCGGCTCGGCGTACGCGCCCTTGACCAGCCGGATCCGCGACCCCGCTCCGGCCAGGTCGCGGCAGTCGGCCTCGGTGCGGTACAGCATGGCCTGCAGCGCGACACCGACCCACGGGTGGTCCTTGCGGAGGTCGCCGAGGATGCCGAGGGTCGAGTCGACCGTGGTGTGGTCCTCCATGTCGAGGGTGACCGTCATACCGGCGCCGGCCGCGGCCGCGCAGATCGCGTGGGCGTTGTCGGCGGCCAGTTCCTCGCCGCCGCCGGGCAGCGCCTGGCCCATCGCCGACAGCTTGAGCGACGCCTCGGAACCGGCCGCGAGACCGTGATCCGCGAGCAGCGCGATGAGCTGGAGGTAACCGTCGCGGGCAGCCTCGGCCTGCGCACGGTCGACGGTGTCCTCACCCAGGCGGTCGAGGGTGACGGCGAAACCGCCCGTGGTCAGCCGGCGGGTGGCCTCGACGGCCGCGTCGGCGTCGTCGCCGGCGATGAAGCGGGTCACGACCCGGCGGGTGACACGGGACTTGGTGACCACCGCCCGGACGCGGCGGCTCCGGGAGGCGGCGAGCAGAGCGGTACCGAGCATGGGTGGCTCCTTCGAGGTCGGATGGCGGCACTGTAAGGAGCCCGGCCCGCCCGAAGCCTCATCCAGTTGGCAGGAAGCTGGAGCGAATCTTCATACAGCTGTCTAAACTGTGTCTAAGCTACTGTCATGGACCTCGACGAGCTGGTCGGTGCGATCTCGGACGTGTTCGGGACCCCGGCGGTCCTCGAAGACCGCGACTTCAACCTGGTCGCGTACAACACGCAGCCCAACGAGATCGACGCGGTCCGGGCCGGTTCGATCCTGCGGCGCCGGTCGACCGCCGAGGTCCGGAGCTGGTTCGAGCAGTTCGGTATCGCCGGAGCGACCGGCCCGGTCCGGACGCCGGCCGAGCCGAGCCTCGGAATCCTGCCCCGGCTGTGCCTGCCGGTGCGGTGGAACGGTGTGACCTACGGGTACTTCTGGCTCCTCGACCCCGAGGCCGGACTCGGTACGGCGCAGCAGCTCGAGGCGGCTGCGGCGGTCGCGCGGGAAGCGGGTGCCGTGCTCGCTCAGCGGGCCCGTGGCGGTCGCGACGCTTCGTTGCTGCTGACGAACCTACTGGCGCCCGACGACGAGGTGTCGCGGCGGGCAGCGGACGAGCTCGACGGCCGCGGGCTGATTCGGCGTACGGCGACGGTCGTGGTCGTGCACGCGGAGCAGCCGCCGGGCGAACCGCGGGAGGTGATCCCGTTGAATCTCTGGTCGCTACCGCGGCACGTGATCGCGCTGTCCGGCGAGGGATTCACGACGTTGCTGCTCGACCTCGGCGTCGACCGGTCGTCGCGGATCGACCAGGCGATCGACCGGCTCCGGCAGCTGCATGCCCAGCGGCTGGGAGAGCAGGCCGCGAGCCGCTTGCTGGTAGGTGTGGGGGATCCGCAGCGCGGGCCGGCCCAGGTGCGGACCAGCCATGAACAGGCACGCCGTGCCGTGCAGGTCCTGGCCGCGGTTCCGGGGTCAGGTGTGGTGGCGCGCTGGTCGGAGCTCGGTGTGCGGCGGCTGGTTTCGTGCGGTCCGCATGCCGCGCTGGTGGACGCCGTACTGGATCCGCGGGCGCGACGGCTGATCGCGGAGGGCGGCGAGCTGGTGCGTACGGCTCAGGTGTTTCTCGACAAGGCCGGGAACGTGCAGGAGTTGGCTGCTGAGCTGGCGATCCACCGTCAGACGGCGTACTACCGGTTGCGGCGGATCGAAGCCGTGACCGGCTTCGACCTGCGGCGTGGAGAAGATCGGCTGGTCCTGCATCTTGCCCTCACGATGGCGCCCCTGCTCGCGGAGGGGCCGTCGACTCGCGAAAGATGAGGTGGTTGATGGTCCGGGTGGTGGGCTCCGGGATCGGCTCGCCGCGGATCTCGGCGACCAACCGGTGCACCGCCGCGCGGCCCTGCGCCTCGCGATCGACGGCCACGGTCGACAGCGACGGGGTGGCGAACCGGCCGATCTCCTCGTCGTCCCACCCGAAGACGCTGAGGTCGCCGGGCACGCTCCAGCCGCGCGAGAGGGCGCCGCGGATCACGCCCATCGCGACGACGTCGTTGGCAGCCACGACGGCGGTCACGCCGCAGTCGTCCGGCAGGCTGGTGATCGCGTCGAAGCCGGACTGTGCCGACCAGTCGCCGTCGACCGCGCCGACCGAGCGCAGCCCGAGCTCTTCGATCGTCTCCAGGTAGACGCTCTTGCGGTTGCGGGCCGAGGCGAAGTTCTGGGCGCCGGCGACGTGCAGGAAGGTCCGGTGCCCGAGCGAGACCAGGTACTCGACGATGTCGCGGATCTCGGTGGCGTCGGCGAGCTCGGCCAGCCCGTGCAGCTTGTCGTCGTACGAGCCGCTGACCACGATCGGCACCCGGTTCGACTTCTTGCCCTTGAGGCTGATCGGGGACAGGGCCAGGATGCCCTCGACCTGGCCGGAGCGCGCCAGCTCGTCGATGCGCGCCGACCGTTCCTGTGATCCGCCCTCGACGCTGACGATCTCGACCTGGTACCCCGCCTCGTGCGCCGTCCGCGAGGCCGCGGCGAGCAGCCGGCCCGGGAAGTGGGCGCCTGACGCGAGCACGATCGCGAGCCGGTTGGTGTGCCGGGTCCGCATCGACCGGGCGACCAGGTTGGGGCGGTAGTCGAGGGCCTTGACCGCGTACTCGACCTTGATCCTGGTCTTCGGCTTCAGGCTGTCCTTGTCCTGGAGGTACCGCGACACCGTCGTGTGCGACACCCCGGCCAGGCTGGCCACCTGGTGGATGGTCGCCGGCCGTTTGGACGCCGCGTCCGCCACGTTCCCCTCCTCGTGCCAGGCCGTCTCAGGCCGGGCAGCTTATCACCAGCGCTCGTCCGAATAGCGCGGCGAGGCCTTGACACCAAAAGTGCGCTGCGGTTAGCTACCGGCTCAGAAGTGGATCGATCACTTTTTTTATCCGAGTATCGAAGGAGTGCCTGTGGCCGAAGCTGACACTGCTTCTCGGGTGCGTGATCCAGTGCGCGTGGACGCGGATTCCGGGGTTCGCAGCCAGGAGCGCAAGCGATCCCTGCTGTCCCGGCTGAGACGCGACTATCCCGTGCTTTTGCTGGCGATTCCGGGCCTGCTCGTCCTGCTGGCGTTCCAGTACTACCCGCTCTGGGGCAACGTCATCGCCTTCCAGGACTATCAACCCTTTTTGGGAACGGCGAAGAGTCTGTGGTCCGGGTTCGAGAATTTCTCCGTCATTTTCAATGGTGATCCGGAATTCCTCAATGCGGTCCGGAACACCTTGATTCTGACCGCTATCCAGACCGTGATCGTCTTTCCGGCGCCGATCGTCGTGGCGCTCGTCCTGCACAGCCTGCTGTCGAACAAACTCCGGCAGCTCGTGCAGACGATCATCTACCTGCCGCACTTCATGTCCTGGGTGATCGTGGTCGCGGTGTTCCAGCAGGTGCTGGGCGGGACCGGGATGATCAACAACTGGCTGCGCGGCCACGGGTACGACCCGATCCACGTGATCGGGAACGTCGAGGCGTTCCGGGCGCTGCTGACCTCGCAGGTGCTGTGGAAGGACACCGGCTGGGCGACGATCCTGTTCCTCGCCGTGCTGTCCCAGATCGACCGCGCGCTCTACGAGGCCTCGGCGGTGGACGGCGCCGGACGCTGGCGACAGACCTGGCACGTCACGCTGCCCGGGCTGAAGCCGATCATCATCCTGCTGCTGATCCTCAAACTCGGCGACTCGCTGACGGTCGGTTTCGAGCAGATCGTCCTGCAGCAGCAGGCCGTCGGCGTCGATGCCAGTGAAGTGCTCGACACCTACGTCTACAACAACGGCATTCTCGGCGGGAACTGGGGAGTGGCGGCCGCGGTCGGCCTGGTGAAGAGCGCCGTCGCCCTCGCTCTGGTGCTGTCCGCCAACAAGATCGCCCACCGCTTCGGCGAGGAAGGGGTCTACCGCGGATGAAGGCCAAACCAGCTCCGACGATGGTCGGCGGGATGCCGATGCCAGGGGTGGCCGAGCGCATCGTCAAGGCGGTCTTCCTCACGGTCATCTGCGGGGTCGTCGTGTTCCCGTTCATCGGCGTGATCTCGACCAGCCTCGCGCCCGCCGAGGAGGTGACCAAGGCCGGCGGATTCGTGCTGTTCCCGACGCACGGGCTGGACTTCACGGCGTACCGCTCGATCCTGTCGGGCGGGACGGTGACCCAGGCGCTGCTGATCAGCGGCTTCGTGACGGCGGTCGGCACGGCGCTCGCGCTGGTGCTGACCTGCACCCTCGGATGGGCGCTGAGCCGCCGCGGCACCATCGGCAACAGGCCGCTGCTGCTGCTCGTGCTGATCAGCCTGCTGTTCAACCCGGGGCTGATCCCGTCCTACCTCGTCGTCCAGCAGTTCGGGCTGCTCGACAGCCTGTGGGCGGTGATCGTGCCGGTCAGCGTCAGTGCCTTCAACGTCATCGTCGTCCGGGCGTTCTTCGTCGGGCTGCCCGCCGAGATCATCGACGCGGCCCGGATCGACGGCGCCTCCGAATGGAAACTGTTCCGGCACATCGGCCTGCCGTTGTCCAAGGCGGTCGTCGCCGTCGTCGGCCTGTTCTACGGCGTCGGCTACTGGAACAGCTTCTTCAACGCGTTGCTCTACCTCAACGACAGCAGCAAGTGGCCGCTGCAGCTGGTGCTGCGGACGTACGTCGTGAACGGCGTCGAGCTCGGCGGTCAGGACCTCGGGCTGGCGGGCGAGGCGGTTCCGCCGCAGACCTCGATCCAGATGGCGATCCTGATGATCTCGATCGTCCCGGTCCTCTGCGTCTATCCGTTCATCCAGCGGCACTTCGCCAAGGGCGTCCTCACCGGCGCCGTCAAGGGCTGATCCACAAGACCTGGAAAGTAGGTAACACCCATGAGTGTCTACGATGCACGGCCGCTGGGGCGCCGGGCGGTCCTCGCCGGCGGGGCGGCGCTGGGCCTGGCCGGTGCGGTCGGCTGCTCGAACGACGGCCGCGGGGCGTCGGGCGCGGGGAACGACGAGGCGGCGCGGTCCAAGATCCGGCCGACGTACGAGCGGTACACCGGGGTCAAGCCCGATCTGGCCGGCGCCGAGTACAACATCCCGGACGCGTTCAACAAGTACCCGGCTGATCCGGTGCGGGCGATCGACGCGGCGCCCGGCGACGGCAAGCCGATCACCGTGACGACGTACACGAACACGCCGATCCCGCCGAAGCTCGAGCAGAACACGTTCTGGCAGGAGTTCAACAAGCGGGTCGGGTCGCCGGTGCAGGTGAACCTGACCCCGTCGGTGGACTACGACAAGAAGTTCGCCACCGCGGTCGCCGGCGACCAGCTGGGCGACCTCTTCGTGGTCGGCGCGATCGCGCAGACGCCGCAGATGCTGGCCGCGAAGGCGGTCGACCTGACGCCGCACCTGTCCGGGGACAACATCAAGAAGTACCCGTTCCTGGCGAACCTGCCCGAGGTGGCGTGGAACTCGGGCATCTTCGACGGCAAGATCTACGGCGTCCCGATCCCGCGCGGTGCGATCAGCTCCCAGGTGATGTACAGCCGCGGCGACATCCTCGCCGCCGAGGGACTCAAGGCCGAGGTGAAGAGCGCCGCCGACTTCGTCGAGCTGTGCAAGGGCCTGACGAACAAGAAGCTGAACCGCTTCGCGCTGGCTTCCGCGCCGACGCAGTTCGTCCGGAACATGTTCGAGATCCCGAACACCTGGAGCAAGGACAGCGACAAGCTGGTCAGCAATCTCGAGCACCCTGCGCACGAGGAGGTGTTCGGCATCCTGCAGAAGCTCTGGAAGTCGGGCTACATCCACCCGGACGCGTACGCCGGGCAGAACCTGGACCTGAAGACCCGGTTCTCGAACGGCTCCAGCCCGCTCGTCCAGGACACGTTCAGCGGCTGGCCGACGTACCTGCAGATGATGACCGACCCGAAGGCCGAGATCGCGATCATCGCGCCGCCGAAGCACGACGGCTCCGGGCAGGGCAAGACCTGGCTGGGCGCGCCGGCGATCGGTGTCACCGCGATCAGCAAGAAGGCCGAGGGCCGGGTCGAGACGTTGCTCGCCTACCTGAACTTCCTGGCGGCGCCGTTCGGCACGCAGGAGTACCTGTTCCGCAAGTTCGGTCTGGCCGGGGTGCACCACACGATGCAGAACGGCAGCCCGGTGCTGAACGCGAAGGGCTTCAGCGAGACCCAGCTCGGCCTGATGTACCAGGCCGACGCGCCCTGGACGATCTTCCTGCCCGGCAAGGAAGGCAGTGCCGAGAACCAGTTCAACGCGATGAAGACGGTGTGCCCGACGGCACTCGCCAACCCGGCGGCCGGCGTGTACTCCGAAACCAGCAACCGCAAGAACAAGCAGCTCAACGACGCGATCAACCAGGTCACCGACGACATCGTGCAAGGCCGCAAGCCCGTGTCGGCGTGGACCACGGCAGTGAAGAAGTGGAAGAGCGACGGCGGCGACAAGATCGCCGAGGAACTCGCCCAGGCTCTGAAGGCCTCGCGCTGAGCTGCCACGAGAACCCGATTGCACGGCCGGTCCGCGTCCCGGTCGGGGAGCGCGGCCGATCTGTTGCGGTCCCGCAGGGGCACTCACTGGTTGAGACTGTCCGCGACCTGCGGAAGGCCGGCGAGGTAACCTCGGACGCGATGCAGTTGCTGCAGCGAGGGATCCTCACAGCGGACGCAGAACTCCGCAAAACCAACACGGCCGGCCGTCTGCCGGCCCTTCAGGACGTCCGCCTGACGCCGCCGACGGCGTCGGCACCACACAGACCATGACCCTCACCAGCGGGACGGACTCCGTCCAGCTCCAGCTACCTGCCCTGCCGAACTGGGACACCTGGTCGGACCACGACCCGGGCGTCGTCGGCCGACATCGGAAGGAACACCCTTGAACTCCAGCCAACCCATCCGCTTCGCCGCCGTCGGACTCGACCACGCGCACATCTTCGGCCAGGTTGCCGGCCTGATCAAAGCCGGTGCGACGTTCGCCGGGATGGCCACCGACGACCCGTCGGCGGCGGTCGCGGTCTCGGTCCGCGAGCGGTACCCCGACGTACCGTTCGTCGACGACCCGGACGAGCTGATCGCCGCCGACGGGATCGACCTGATCGTGACCGCCGCCGTACCGGACCGGCGCGGGCCGATCGCGGTCGCGGCGTTGCGGGCCGGCAAGGACGTGGTCGCGGACAAACCCGGGTGCGTCACCCTCGAGCAGCTCGAAGAGGTCGAGAAGGCCGTCGCCCAGAGCGGCCGGTTCTGGTCGGTGACGTTCTCCGAGCGGTTCGAGGTCGCGTGCGTCGTCAAGGCCGGTGAGCTGGTCCGCGAGGGCCGGATCGGCACCGTGGTGCAGACGCTCGGCGTCGGCCCGCACCGGATCGGCGACCGCGGCCATCTGGCCGGTGGCGGCGGCCGCCCGGACTGGTTCTACGACAAGGCCCGCTACGGCGGCATCCTGACCGATATCGCCTCGCATCAGATCGACCAGTTCCTCTGGTTCACCGGTGCGCGGACCGGCGAGGTGGTGACCAGCTCGGTCGGGAACTTCGCCAACCCCGACGAGCCCGGGCTGCAGGACTTCGGCGAGATCCTGCTGCGCAGCGACAACGCCCAGGGCTACATCCGCGTCGACTGGTACACCCCGGACGGCTTGCCGACCTGGGGCGACGGCCGGCTGACGGTGCTCGGCACCGAGGGCTACATCGAGATGCGCAAGTACGTCGACCTGGAAGGCCGCCCGGGCGGCAACCACCTGTTCCTGGTGGACAACAAGGGCACGCACTACATCGACTGCTCGGACGTCGAGCTGACCTACTTCCCGGACGTGCTGCGCGACGTACGGGACCGGACCACGACGGCCGCGCCGCAGGAGCACACGTTCGAGACGATGCGGCTGGCCCTGACGGCGCAGCAGAACGCGACCGTCCGCGGAGCGGCCCGATGAAGGTCGCGATCGTCGGCTGCGGCAACATCAGCCACCGGCACGCCGAGGCGTACGCGAAGGCGGGCCGGGCCGATCTGGTCGGGGTCGCCGACGTCGTCGAGGCCAAGGCGCGGGCGGCGGCGGAGAAGTACGGCGCGACGCCGTACCCGAGCGTGACGGAGCTGCTGGCGGCGGAGGCTCCCGACCTGGTCTCGGTGACGACGCCGCCCGGCAGCCACGCCGAGATCGCGATCGAGGTCCTGGCGGCCGGCAAGTCGGTGCTCCTGGAGAAGCCGCCGGTGCTGAGCCTGGCCGAGCTGGACGAGGTCGCGCGGGCCGAGGAGGCGAGCGAGGGATCGGTCTGGGTGGTGTTTCAGCACCGGCACGGGTCCGGGGCCGTCCGTGCCGCGGACCTGCTCGGCCGCGGCGCGCTCGGCCGTCCGCTGGTCGCGGTCTGCGAGACGCTGTGGTTCCGGCCGCGCAGCTACTTCGATCCGGAGTGGCGCGGCACCTGGGTCGGCGAGGGCGGCGGACCGACCCTCGGTCACGGCATCCACCAGATCGACCTGCTGCTGCATCTGCTCGGACCGTGGCGGACGATCACCGCGTCCGCGGTCCGGCTGGAGCGTCCGGTCGAGTTCGAGGACGTCTCGACGGCCTTGGTGACCTTCGAGAGCGGCGCGGTCGCGACCGTGGTGAACAGCCTGCTGTCGCCCCGGGAGCTGAGCCGGATCCGGATCGACACGTCCGGTGGAACGCTCGAGGTGAACCACGTCTACGGCTACTCCGACCGGGACTGGACGTTCCATCCGGCACCTGACGCGGCCAAGGCAGCCACGCTCGGCCTCGATCCCGGTGTCCGGCAAGCAGACGGCCTGCTCGTCGGCACGGCGGAGTCCGGGGCCGCGGCCGACCCCTGGGCCGCGTCGGCCGGCGAAGACGTGCCGAGCAATCACGAAGCCCAGATCACCCGGCTGGTCGACGATCTGCTGAGCGGTCGCACCCACGAGACCACGCTGGCGAGCACCCGGCCGACGATGGAGTTCGTCACGGCCCTCTACGCGTCGTCGATCACCGGCGGGCCGATCCACCGGACCGACCTCACCCCGGCCCACCCGTTCTACCGCGCACTCCACGGCAACCTCCCGAAACCCCAGGTCACCGAGTCGTTCCTGCCCTGAGAGGAAGCCTGTGTTCCCTACGTTCACTGTTCCTGTCCTCCCCGATGGCGTGGTCAGCCGGTCGATCAACGCCGAGAACCGGACTGGCGCGCCCGGTGCGGCCGCGCGGGCCGCGTCGGCGCTCGGTCCGTCCCGGAAGGGTTCGCCCGCCCTCGTGTTGCCCGCGGGGGAGACGGCTGTCCTGGCCGACATCGACGGCCCGGGCGTGATCCGGCACATCTGGCTGACGGTTCCAGACCGCACCGAGCACGGTCCGTTCGTCCTCCGGGACCTCGTGCTGCGGGCGTACTGGGACGGGTCGGACCTGCCGTCGGTCGAGGTGCCGCTCGGCGACTTCTTCTGCAACGGCTTCGGCACGCGCGCACTGGTCACCTCCGCCCCGATCGTCGTCGCGCCGACGGGTGGGATGAACTGCTACTTCCCGATGCCGTTCCGTACGGGCGCACGCCTCACGCTCGAGAACCAGCACGCCGGCGAGCTGCCCGGGGTGTACTTCCAGATCGACTACACGCTCGGCGACGACCTCAGCCCCGGTACGCCGTACTTCCACGCGCAATGGCGGCATTGTGACGGTACGGCGGCCTTGGGCACCGACCACGTGATCCTCGATGGGGTCGAGGGCCGCGGCACGTACGTCGGCACGTATCTCGCGCTGACGTCACTGCACCGCTACTGGTGGGGCGAGGGCGAGGTCAAGTTCTTCGTCGACGGCGACGACGAGTTCCCGACGTTGTGCAGCACCGGCCTGGAGGACTACGCGGGCGGCGCGTGGGCCTTCCAGGACGCGCTGCGCACCGACCCGGAACCGGAGATCGTCACCTTCAGCGCGCCGTACTGCGGGTACCCGTTCCACTCGGCGCGCGATCGGACGAAGGCGTCGCCGTTCTCGACCGAGGCCCTGCCGATGCACGGCCTGTACCGCTGGCACCTGCCGGACCCGATCCACTTCACCGAACGCCTCAAGGTCACCGTCCAGCAGATCGGCGCCTGGGACCACGGCCTGTTCGAACGCCAGGACGACATCGCCACCACGGCGTACTGGTACCAACTCCCACCCCACAACCCATTCCCGCCACTGCCCGAACCCCGCTCCCGCCACCCCCGCTAGGCCGACTGCCCGGTGGCTGGCCCTCATCGCGGACGCTCCCGGATGACGTCGGCGGCGGACTTGTCGAGGCGGAGGCCCTGGAACCGGGGATGCCGGAGCATGCCGTCGCGGGTCCATTCGGAGAAGGCGATCTGGCCGACCAACTGGGGTTTCACCCAGTGCACCCGCCGCCGGGGAAGCTTGCCGTCGGCAAAGGGCGGCTCGTCCTGCTCCAGGGTGCGGAGCTTGCGGGCGAGCTCGTCGAGCGTGCGCCGGTCGTAGCCGGTGCCGACCTTCCCGGCGTACCGGAGCTCGTCGCCCTCGTAGTAGCCGACGAGCAGCGCGCCGAACCCGGACCGGGTGCCCTGGGGATCGGTGAAGCCGCCGATCACGAACTCCTGCGCGGTGACGCACTTGAACTTCAGCCAGTCCTTGGACCGGCCCGAGGTGTACGCCGAGTCCGCCCGTTTGGCGATCACGCCTTCCCAGCCTTGGCGGCACGCGTGTTCCCAGTAGGCGACGCCGTCGCGGTTGCGATGCGCGGTGTAGCGGAGCGGGTCGGCGTACGAAACAAGCTCCCGAAGCGCGGCTTTGCGCTGCCGGAGTTCGACCCCGGTCAGGTCGCGGCCGTCGTGACGGAGGACATCGAAGAGGTAGAGGTACACCGCGACGGTGCTGTGGCGTGCCTTGTCCGGGTTGTTCACCTGCATCCGTTGCTGCAGCCGCGCGAAACTCGTGGCGTGGCCCGCGAACGCGACGATCTCGCCGTCGAGGACGAAGTCGCCCTTCTGGGCCGCGAGAGCGTCCACCAGTTCCGGGTAGCTGTTGTTCAGCTCGAGCCGGTTCCGCGAGTACAACGACACCCTGCCGCCCGACCGATGGACGAGGCACCGGATGCCGTCGAGTTTCCGCTCGTAGATCCACTCCGCGTCGGAGAACCGCTCACCGGTCAGCGTCGCGAGCATCGGCGAGATCCACGATCCGGAAACAGAGCGTTCACGGTGCGCCACCAGCTTCTGGTGCCCAGCGCCCGGCCTCGCATGCGCCGTAGGTTCGGCCGAGCGTGGGGGCGCCGGGGTTCAGCGGCGGGGGCCGAGCGGGTCGTCGGCCGGCGGCGTGGGGGAGCGGCGGGTGGTGTTGGTGAGGGACCGTTCGGGGAGCCAGATGACGAACGTGCTGCCTACGCCGAGCTCGGAGTGCAGCGTGACGGTGCCGCCGTGGGACTCCGCGATCTGGCGGACGATCGCGAGCCCGAGGCCGGCCCGCCGCTGGCCGGTCGACGGTACCGTCGCGGGCGACTGCTGCTGGCCGGCGCGGTAGAACCGGTCGAACACGCGGTCGGCGTCGTCGGCCGCGATCCCCGGGCCCTCGTCGCGGACCGCGATCCACGCCCAGCCGTTGCGGCTTCCGACCGCGAGCACCAGTTCGCTGCCGCCGCGCGCCAGCCGGACCGCGTTCGAGAGCAGGTTGTCGACCGCCCGGCGCAGCGCCGACGCGTCCCCGGCGGCAACCGGGCCGGGCGCGAGCCGCCGTACGACGCGGAGCTCGCGGTCGGCGGCGAGCAGTTCGTACTCCTCGGCGGCCTCGCCCGCGATCGTGGCGAGGTCCACGTCGGCGTCGACGAACGCCGGTGACGACCGGCGCGCGGAGGCGAGCAGGTCCTCGACGAGCCGCGTCATCCGCTGGATCGCGCGACCGACGATCGCGGTGGCCTGCGCACGGTCGTCCGGCGGGGTGTCGTCGTGCGCGAGGACGGCATCGACGTTCGCCTGGATCACGGCGAGCGGATTGCGCAGTTCGTGCGAGGCGTCGTCGACGAGCTGGCGCTGGGCCAGGAACGCCGTCTCGAGCCGCCCGAGCATGCCGTCGACAGTGTCGGCCAGATTGCGTAACTCGTCGTGCGGTCCCTGCAGGGCGATCCGGCGGGACAGGTCGGTCGCGGAGATCTCCTGCGCGGTGGCGGTGATCCGCCGGACCGGACGCAGGACCCGGCCCGACAGCCACCAGCCGGTGCCGAGACTGACCAGGAACAGCGCGCCGATGCCGGCCGCGGAGTAGTTCCGCAGGGTTTGCAGCGTCTGGTAGTTGACCGCGGACTGCACACTCGACAGCTCGGCGGCCTGGATCACCTGGCCGGGCTTGAGGTGGAACTCGCCGTGCGCGTCCTTGTAGTACTTCTGGACCTCGATCGAGTCCAGCGGCTTGGGCTCGAGGATCTGCGACAGCGCGAGGTACACGCCGCCGAGCAGCAGCGCCGACAGTGCGATCAGCACCGCGGAATAGGTCAGGGTCAGGCGGAACCGGATCGTCTGCGCCCAGAGCGGGAGCTTCATGTGTCACCCCTGAGGCGGTAGCCACGGCCGATGACGGTCTCGAGGATCGGTTCCTCGCCCTCGCGCGCGAGTTTGCGGCGCAGGGTGCCGACGGTCACCCGGACGGTCTGGGTGAAAGGATCCGCGTTCTCGTCCCAGACGTGTTCGAGCAGCTCCTCGGCCGAGATCACGTGGCCGGGGCGCGACATCAGGTACCGCAGGATGCCGAACTCCTTCAGCGTCAGTGGGAGCTCGCGCCCGGCCCGGGTGGCCAGGTGCCGGGAGGAGTCCAGGACGAGGTCGCCGACGTGCAGCTGGGTGGTGCTGTTGGTGACGTCGCGGCGGAGCAGGGCGCGGATCCTGGCCAGCAGCTCGACCAGCGCGAACGGCTTGGTCAGGTAGTCGTCGGCGCCTTCGTCGAGGCCGCGGACGCGGTCGGCCAGCGAGGCGCGCGCGGTCAGCATCAGCACCCGCAGCTCCCGTCCCGACGCCACCTCGATCTCGCCGCGGCGGACCGCGCGGCACAGGTCGAGGCCGCTGGTGTCCGGCAGCGTGATGTCCAGGATCGCCAGGTCGTACGGCGTGCTCGCGAGTTTGTCCATCGCCTCCGCGCCGGTGGTGGCCGCGTCGACGGCGTACCCGGCCCGGCCGAGTCCCGAGCGCAGCGCGCTGACCAGGCCTTCCTCGTCCTCCACCACAAGTAGTCGCACGCCCCCAAGGTAGCCGGGAACCCGCGCCGGTCCGGTGCGCGCTTTCGGCGCGCTTTCGGTCCGCTTTCCGGTCGTTTTCGCGCCTGCTTGATGAGCTGTGGCCAGGCGAATCGAAGGAGAACCTGATGAAGCTCCCGGTCAAACGGCTGGTCCTCGGCAGTGCGGTGGCGGTTGCGGCGCTCGGTGCGGGCGGGATCGCGTACGCCGCCGGAAACGACCCCGCGCCGGAGCAGGGGTACGTGACGGTGGAGGACGGCGACACCACACCGTCGCCGTCGCAGCGGTCGCAGGACTGCCCCGAGAAGAACGGGCAGCGCGGTCAGGGCGAGGGTGGGCAGGGCCAGGGCGAGCAGCCATCGCAGCAGCCATCGCAGCAGCCGTCGCAGCAGCCTTCGCAGCAGCCTTCGCAGTCCGAGCAGAACCCGGCCGGTAACGCATGACCGAGCCGCACCTTCCGCGGGGCGCCGCGACAGCCGCGTCGCTCGAGCACGCGCTGTTCGAGGTGAAACGGGTCGTCGTCGGCCAGGACCAGCTCGTCGAGCGGATGCTCGTCGGGTTGCTTGCCCGCGGCCACTGTCTGCTGGAAGGTGTGCCGGGCGTCGCCAAGACGCTCGCCGTGCGCACCCTGGCCGAGGTGATCGGTGGCCGGTTCGCCCGGCTGCAGTTCACCCCGGACCTGGTGCCCGGCGACATCATGGGGACCCGGATCTGGCGGCCGTCCACCGAGGGGTTCGACACCGAGCTCGGCCCGGTGTTCGCGAACCTCGTCCTCGCCGACGAGATCAACCGGGCGCCGGCCAAGGTGCAGTCCGCGTTGCTCGAGGCGATGGCCGAGCACCAGGTCAGCATCGGCGGTACGTCGTACCGGCTGCCGGAGCCGTTCCTGGTGCTCGCGACCCAGAACCCGGTCGAGTCCGACGGCGTGTACGCGCTGCCGGAGGCGCAACGGGACCGGTTCCTGCTGAAGATCACGGTGGACTACCCGACCCCGATGGAGGAGCTGACGATCCTGCAGCGGATGAGTGCGCACCGGCCGCACGCGAGCGCCGTCCTCACCCCGGAGCAGGTCGCGCAGCTGCAGGAGGCAACGGATGAGGTCTTCGTCCACAACGCAGTGGCGGAGTACGTCGTCCGCCTCGTGCACGCGACCCGGGTGCCGACGCAGTACGGGATCCACGACCTGGCCGGCGTGCTCGAGTTCGGCGTCAGCCCGCGGGCGACGTTGGGACTGGTCGCGGCCGGGCGGGCGCTGGCGTTGCTGCGCGGGCGCGACTACGTGTTGCCGGCCGACGTGTACGACGTCGCGCTGGACGTGATGGCGCACCGGTTGGTGCTCACGTTCGACGCGCTCGCCGACGGGGTCGATCCGCGGTCGGTCGTCACGCGGATCCTGCACACCATCGAGCAGCCGCACGTGGTGCCCTCCGACGACGCCCAGGGATCGGCGGCATGACCGACCTGCTGACCGGGCGGGAGCGGGCCCTGCGCGCGCTCGAGCTGACGGTGAAGCGAAAGCTGGAAGGCTTCCTGCACGGCGAGATCACCGGCCTGCGCAGCGGTCCCGGCAGCGAACCGAACGAGGCGCGTCCGTACCAGCCCGGCCAGGACGACGTACGGCGGATGGACTGGAACGTGACGGCCCGCTCGGTGGAACCCCATGTCCGGGCACCGCTGGCGGAGCGCGAGCTGGAGACGTGGGCCTTGCTGGACGCGTCCGCGAGTATGGACTTCGGCACCGCGCTGAGCGAGAAACGCGATCTGGCGGTCGCGATCGTCGGCGCGGTGGGGCTCCTGTCCGACCGCCCCGGCAACCGCCTGGGCGTACGGATTGCCCAAGGCAACGACCTCCGCCGTCTCCCGGCCGCCGCGGGCGCGGTCCAACTCCGCCGTACCCTCCGTACTCTCCTCACGCTCCCGAGACCCGAACCGGGTGCCGTCCCCGGGACAGATCTGGGTCGTGCGATCAGTCGCCTCGACCGGGAACATCGCAGGCCGGGGATGCGCCTGATCGTGTCGGACTTCCACGAAACCGGCTGGGCGGATCCCCTGCGGAGGCTGGCCGCCAGGCACGAGGTGATCGCCGTGGAAGTGCTGGACCCCCGCGAACTGGAACTCCCCGAGGTCGGCCTGCTCACCCTCGTCGACCCGGAGACCGGACGACGTCGCGAGGTCCAGACGTCCAGCCGCAAACTCCGCCGCCGGTACGCCGACGCGATGGCGGCACACCGCGAACAGACCACCCAGGCGATCCGGGCCGCCGGTGCGGCGCATCTCGTGCTGCGCACCGACACCGACTGGGTCCGGGACGTCGCCGCCTTCACCACCGCGCGCCGGCGGGCCGGCGTCCGGCGGAACCCGACTGCTGTGAGGACCAGATGAGATTCGAGCAACCGCTGTGGCTCTGGCTGCTGGTGCTGGTCGCCGCGCTCGTGGCGGCGTACCTGATCGCCCAGCGCCGCCGGACGAAGTACGCCGTCCGGTTCGCGACCCTCCCGATGCTGGAGAAGGTCGCCCCGAAGCGGCCCGGCTGGCGCCGGCACGCGCCGGCCGCGGCCTTCCTCGCCGCGCTGACCGTGCTGACGATCGCGATCGCCCGGCCGGTCGCCGACCTCCGGGTCCCGCGTGAGCGCGCCACCGTCCTGGTCGCGATGGACATCTCGAACTCGATGGCGGCGACCGACGTCGCGCCGAACCGGTTCGAGGTCGCGAAGCAGGCCGCGGTCCAGTTCGTGCGGGACCTGCCGGAGAAGTTCAACGTCGGGCTGGTGTCGTTCGCGCGGACCGCGACCGTGGTGTCGGCGCCGAGTACGAACCACCAGGCGACCGTCGACGCGATCAACAGCCTGCAGCTCAGCGACTCGACCGCGATCGGGGACGCCGTCCTCACCAGCCTGCAGGCGGTGCGGACGATCGATCCCGACGATCCGCCGCCCAGCCGGATCGTGCTGCTGTCCGACGGCGGCAACACCGCGGGCAGCCCGGTCGACCAGGCGGCCGAGGCGGCCGCGCAGGCCGGCGTACCGGTGTCGACGATCGCCTACGGCACGCCGGACGGAACCGTGAACCTGGAAGGACGTGAGATCCCGGTTCCCGCGGACACCGAGGCACTGCAAGGTCTCGCCGACGCGACCGACGGGTCCTTCTACGAGGCCGAGAGCGACGAGCAGTTGCGTGACGTCTACTCCGACCTCCAGTCCTCCATCGGCTGGACCACCGAGCCGCGCGAGATCACCAGCCTCGTTGCCGGGATCGCCCTGGCGGCGGCGCTGCTGGCCGCGCTGGCCTCGCTGCTCTGGTTCTCCCGCCTTCCTTGATCAGGAGCTACCTATGCCTCCACATCTCGGCCACCCGTTCCGCGGACCGGACTACGTCCCCGGTCCGCCCCCCAGCTCCGTCACCCCGGCCCTCGCTCCGGCATCCCCCTCTCCGGCAGCGGCACCTCAGGCCGGGGTGACGGCCCCACCACTCCTCCCGCCAGCTGCGCCGCCGGTTGCTCCGCCAGGCGTTCGGTCCGGCGGCGGTCGGCGTCGAGCGGGGCTCGTCATCGGCACGCTCGCCCTCTCCATCACCGCCGGTGGACTCGCCGGCGCCTTCACCGGCGGTGACCCCGCGACGGATCTCCAGCAGTCGTCAGCACCTCCGGCGGCCGCCCAGGGTTCCATCACCGCGGCCGCCGCGAGTGTCCTGCCGGGCGTCGTCTCGGTCCGGGCAGGTCGCGCGACCGGCTCCGGCTTCGCGGTCGACCAGCAAGGCCATGTGGTGACGAACGCCCATGTCGTGGAAGGAGCGAGTGATGTGTCACTGGTCCTGTCGACCGGCCGTACCGTCGACGCGCGAGTCGTCGGCGCCGACGAGGACAACGACCTCGCTGTACTCCAGGTCGCGTCCGCCGACGCCGCGGCCCTGCGCGCGCTCCCGCTCGGCCGGTCCGCACAACTCCAGGTCGGCGACCCGGTGCTGGCCGTCGGATCCCCACTCGGCCTGGAAGGAACCGTGACCGCCGGCATCGTCAGCGCCGTCGACCGCCAGGCCCGCTTCGGCGACAACGGCACCCGCCAGACCGCGATCCAGACCGACGCCGCCATCAACCCTGGCAACTCCGGCGGCCCGCTCGTCAACGCCGCCGGTCAGGTCGTCGGCGTCAACACCGCCATCGCCACCCTCGGCACCACCCGCTCCGGCAACATCGGCATCGGCTTCGCCATCCCGGTCGACCGCATGACCACCATCGTCGACAACCTCCTCGACTGACCAAGCTATGGCCGGCTGTCGTAGAGGATCGGGTTGAGGGGGGATCGGGGGATTTGGCCGGGGGTCGTGCCTGGCATCCAGTTGGCCAGGTCGGCGTGCTGGTTGTCGTTGGTGGGGGCGGCGGCGCGGATGTCGGCGTCGATGTAGATGACGGTCATCACGCGCCGGGGCTCGGTGCCGCGGTTCGGGCCGGCGTGGTGGAAGGTCCAGCCGCGGTGGAAGGACGCGTCGCCGAGAGCGAACGGTTCGACGACGTCCTCGAAGTTCTGCTCGGCCACGGCGTTCTTCAGCTGTTCCTCGGACTCGTCGGAGATCGGGAGCTCGCGGCCGAAGGCGAAGTTGTGGCTGCCGCGGGCGAACGCGAGCGGCCCCATCTCCCGCGGCGTCTCCTGCAGCGGCAGCCAGATCGTCACGCACCGATCGGAGGACAGCGGCCAGTAGTACTGGTCGGCATGCCACGGGGTGATGCCGCCGCTCGGCTCCTTGTAGAGCGCCTGGTCGTGGTACAGCCGGACGGCGTGCACCCCGAGCAGTTGCGCCGCGATACCGGCCAGACGACGGGAGAACACGAGCTCCTTCACCAGCTCGTTCTGCTGCCACAGGTTCGTCACCTGCAGGAACGCCTTGCCGTACGTGTCCCGCTCGGCGAGCGGCAGGTGCTGGGTGTTGAGCCGGATCACCTCGGACGTGATCGTCGGCTCGTACCGCGCGATGGTGTCCGGGCTCAGTACGCCGGACAGGTGGGCGAACCCGTCGCGGTTGAAGTCGGCGGTGGCGGTCGGCGGCAGACCGTCGTACGGCAGGTCGAGCTCGTCGACGGAGAGGTCGGTGGTCGTCATGGCCTCCACGATTCCAACCCCGGCCCTCGGGGTGCTACGCCGCTGATGACCGGTTCCGGTACTCAGTTGTCCTCCTAGACTGTGCCGATGAACCCGCGCTACGAGCGGCCGGGAGTCCCGAGCGGTACGACGTTCACGTGCTTCACCAGGCGCGAGCGGTCGTTCGGCTTCGCCTGGCACTTCCACCGGGAGTACGAGCTCACGCTCATCACGGCGGGATCCGGGACGAGGTACGTGGGTACCGATGTGGAGGGGTACCTGCCGGGCGATCTCGTGCTGCTCGGCCCCGATCTGCCGCACACGTACGCGTCGGATCAACAGTCCGAGGCCGCCGTGACACAGTTCCGGCACGACTTCCTCGGCGCCGGCTTCTTCGAGCTCCCGCAGTTCGCCGCCGTCCAGAGTCTGCTGAGCCGCTCGGCCCGCGGGTTGTACTTCGGCCGCCACGAGTTGCACGCCGACATCGCTGCTCTTCCCCGGCTCGCGCCGGCCGACCAGACGGTGCGGCTTCTCGACGTACTGCAGCGTCTCGCCGCCGGTACGGCAGCGACACCGATCACCGGAGCCGGGTACGCCGCCGCGCCGAGCACCGCCGTACGGGATCGGGTCGACGTGGTGTGCCGGCACCTGCAGCAGGCGCACACCGAGCCCGTCGTACTCGACGAGGTCGCCGCGCTCGTCCACATGGCGCCGACGTCGTTCAGCCGCTTCTTCCGCCGCGCACTCGGCTGCACGTTGACCGACTACGTCAACCAGTTGCGCGTCGAGACCGCTTGCCGCCTGCTCACCACCACCTCGCTCCCGATCACCGAGATCGCCACCCGCAGCGGCTACCACAACCTCGCCAACTTCAACCGCCGCTTCCGCGAACAGAAAACCATGCCGCCCACCCACTACCGAGCCACCCACCACCGTGGGGTCGCCTAATACGGTGTCCTGGTGACGTCGTTGATGCAGCGGTGGCGGTCCCTGTCCGACGAGGTACGCCGGACGGCCGTCGGGGCTGCCGCGGCGCGGCTCGGCGTACCTGACATCAGCGAGCGGGCCGCGTGGGAGGCCCTGGATCACGAGGCTGTCGCCGCCCTGCTGGGGGAGGCGGAGAAGGACCGCGCGCAGCCTTGGCCGCACACGTTGCTCTCGGACTACGCGCGCTACTGGCGTGACGGCGTGCGGGTCGCCTACGAGGAGCCGGTCGGTGAGCTGCGTCGCCGTACGGCGGCAGCGGTCGCGGCGGCTGCTGTCACCGGTGAGGAGTCGTGGGTCGACCACGCCGCCGACGGACTGCAGTTGCTGTGTGAGCAGACCACCTGGTGCTGGGCAGCGCACGAGTCGTTCGCCTCGGCACGCAACGAGGTCGTCGCCGATCCGGACGATCCCTATGTCGACCTGGGCGCGGCCGAGACCGTCGAGGTCCTCGCCTGGGCCGATCTTGTCCTCGGACCTGCCCTCGACGATCGCGTGCCCGGCCTGCGTCGTCGCCTGCGGCGCGAGGCACGGGTCCGAGTCTTCGTACCGTTCCTGCAGCGCCGCGACTGGCATTGGCTCGGGCTGGACGGCCGGCTGCACAACTGGAACCCGTGGATCCACGGCCACATCCTGAGTGCCGCTCTGCTGCTCGAACCCGACGCCGACCGGCAACTGGGGCTCGTCGATCTGGTCGTGGAAGACCTCAGCCGGTACCTCGACGCGATGCCGTCCGACGGCGGCTGCGACGAAGGCTATGCGTACTGGTGGAACGGCCCGGCCCGTCTGGCGACCGCTCTCGAACTCCTCGACCGGATCACCGCCGGCGCGTTCGACCCGTGGGGTGTTCCGCCGCTCGCCGAGCTGGCGCGGTACCCGGGCCGGATGGCGCTCGGCGACGGCTGGTTCGTGAACGTCGGCGACGGTCCCGCGCGACCGAGTACACAGCAGCCATGGCATGTCCTGCATCGCTGGGGCCGCCGGATCGGCGACGACGACGTGACGGCGTTCGCAGCGACCCATGGCAGCGAACTGCCGACGCCGCAGCCCGGCCTAGGACGACTGGTCCTAGCTCTGTTCGACCGCGACTGGTGGGCCGCGAAGCCTGGTGCCACAGGGCTTCCGCGCTCGACCTGGCTTCCGGAGACGCAGCTGTTCGTCGCCCGGGACGCCGGCCTGGCCCTGGCCGTCAAGGGCGGCCACAACGACGAGAACCACAACCACAACGACGTCGGCTCGTTCATCGCGGCGGTCGATTCGTCGCCGGTACTGATCGATCTCGGTCAGCCGACCTACACGGCGATCTCGTTCTCGCCGCGGCGCTACGAGCAGTGGGTCGTGCGCAGCGCCTGGCACAACGTCCCGTTGGTCGACGGGCAGGAGCAGTCACCCGGCGCGGACTCGAAGGCCACGCACATCGACGTACAGGAAGGGGTCTCGTTGGCGTTGACGCTGCCGGACGGCGCCGTACGGCGGAAGGCCTCGCTCGACGCGGGCGCCGTACGGGTCGCCGACACATGGCCGGCTGGGCACGAGATCGTGGAGCACTTCGTGATCGCCGGTACGCCGCAACGACAGCGGCCCGGAGAACTCGTCATCCGGGCCCTGTCCGGTGCCGTGGCGACGCTGACGTGGAACGCGGAACTCGGCGCAGGAACGCTCGAACGCCGCCCTGTCGACGACGACCTGCTCAGTGCCGTGTGGGGGCCGGAGGTCCACCGGCTCACCATCGACGCGTCGGCGCTGACGACGTTCGAGCTCACCGTCCGGAACACCGGCTAGAGGTCGGTGAACCCGAGCGACGCGGAGCCCGTGAAGGTCGCCGTGGGCGTGTCCATAACGTCGAGCTCGAGGACGACGAGGGTGTTCGTCCCCTGCGCCAGCAGCGGCGCCGGTACGTAGAGCGTCTCCTGGGGGCCGCGGCGCCAGTACCGGCCGAGGCAGAAGCCGTTGACCCAGGCGAGACCCTTGCCCCAGGCATCGGTTCGCAGGAACAGGTCGGACTCGCCGCCGGTCTCGAACGTCGCGCGCCACGCGGTCGGCCCGATGCCGAGAGCGGACGGTGTCGGGCCGGCGGAATCCCACAGCCGCGGAAGATTGTCGAGGTCGATCACGCACGCCGACCACCCGGTGAGCTCGTCGGCGCCCAGACGAACCGGGCCGATCAGCCCCTTCGGCTCGCCGATCCGCGGACCGTAGTTGACCCGTCCCTGGTCCTCGACGACGAGCTCGAGCCGGCCGCGCGTGTGCGGGAGCATGATCGCCCGCTCGTGCCGCTCCCGCTCCAGGACACCGACCGGCGCACCGTCGAGGAACACCTGGACACGGTCCCGGACCTCGCCGAACGTCAGCAACGCCGGCCCGGCCCCGCGCAGCTCGGTACGGAAGATCGCCAGCCGCGCCTCGAGGTCGTCGAGCGTGGGCAGCGCGGCGTGCTCTGACCAGGCGCCGCCGCAGCCCTGCAGGAGCCCGATGGGATCGGCCAGCGCGACACCGAACTCGCGGGCCGGCGGCCGGATCGCCGGCAGTTCGTCCGGCACCGGGGCGTACCGCGAGATCACCTCGCGGAACGCGTGGTACTTCTCGGTCGGGTTCCCGGCCTCGTCGAGCGGTGCGTCGTAGTCGTACGACGTCACGGTCGCGCGGTACACGCCCTTGTCATTGGCCCCGCTCGTCAGCCCGAAGTTCGTGCCTCCGTGGAACATGTAGATGTTCACCGACGCCCCGGCCGCGAGCAGCGCATCCAGCTCCGCCGCGGCCTCGGCCGCCGACGTCGTGTGATGACGTCCGCCCCAGTAGTCGAACCAGCCGTCCCAGAACTCCATGCACATCAGCGGCCCGGTCGGCTGGTGCTTGCGCAGCGCTTCCAGCCGCGACGGAACCCGCGACCCGAACGACGCGGTCCGCAGTACGCCGTCCAGTCCGCCGGCGGCGAGCATCGCGTCGGTCGGCTGGTCCACGGTGACGAGCGGAACGGTCGTGCCCGCGCCCCGGATGACCTCGGCCACGGCCTTCAAGTAGGTCTGGTCGTCGCCGAAGGCGCCGTACTCGTTCTCGACCTGGACGAGCAGCACCGGGCCGCCCTGGTCGATCTGCAGCGGGCGGACGATCTCCAGCACGTCCTGCAGGTACTGCGTGACCGCGGACATGAAGCCCGGCTCGTACCGGCGGACGCCGACACTGCTGTCCCGGAAGAGCCACGCCGGGAGCCCGCCGTTGTCCAGCTCGGCGCAGATGTACGGGCCCGGCCGCACGATCGCGTACAGCCCGGCGTCCGCGACCTCGCGGAGGAAGCGCCCGAGGTCGAGCAGGCCGGAGGTGTCGAAGACGCCCGGACGCGGGCTGTGCAGGTTCCAGGGGACGTAGGTCTCGATGGTGTTGAGCCCCATCAGCCGGGCCTTCTCGATCCGGTCTGCCCAGCTGTCCGGGTGGATCCGGAAGTAGTGCAGCGCGCCGGAAATGATCTGGAAGGGCCGGCCGTCCAGGAGGAAGTCGGACTCACCGATGGCGAAGTCAGGCATGGGTTCTCATCTCTTGTCGAGCCGTGCTGGCGACGTTGTTTACGTAAACATTGTCGTCAGCGACGGTAACTTGAAGACGTCACGAATGTCCACCGTGGATCGGTGCCGTGCTCAGCGCCGGGTCCGTCGGCGCGGGCGCGGCGCGGCCGTGCTCTGCCGGACGATCAGCGGCGCCGGCACGGTTCCGTGGTAGCCGGTCAGCTGTTCCCGGCCGCCGAGCTGCCGCATGATCACCTCGACCAGGTCGTGGCCGATCTGGTGGAACTCCTGCCGGACCGTGGTCAGCGGCGGCCAGAGGTGGGCGGCGAGGTCGATGTCGTCGAACCCGACCACGCTCACGTCGTCGGGCACCCGGCGGCCGGCCTCGTGCAGCGCGTGGATCAGGCCGGCGGCCATCTCGTCGTTCGCCGCGAAGACCGCCGTCACGTCGTCGCGCCCGGCGATGCTGCTGCCGATCCGGTAGCCCGCTTCCGCCGACCAGTCGCCGACGAACGCCTCCGGCACCTCGCGTCCGGCGCTGGTCAGGGTCTGCCGCCACGCGGTCGCCCGCAGGTCCGCGGGGCCGGAGTCGCTCGGTCCCGCGATGTGGTGCACGGTCGGGTGCCCGAGATCCAGCAGGTGCTGGACCGCGGCCCGGCTGCCGCCGGCCTGGTCGGCGCCGACGGCCGGATGGTGCCCGACGAACCGCGAGTCCGACACCGCGACCGGCAGCGTCGGCGGCAGCGCCAGCGCGGCCGGTGTCGCGGTCTCGGCACGGATGATGATCAGGCCGTCGATCGCCTGGTGACTGAGGTGCTGGACCGCCTCGCTGACATCGCTCGACGACGGGGTCTCGACGTCGACGAGGCTCACCGAGTAACCCTCCCGGCGAGCGGCCTCGATCACTGCCTCGATCGTCTTCGACTCACCCGTGCGGATGACCTGGTGAGCGATCAGGCCGATCGACCGGAAGTTGCCCTGGCGCAGGGCCCGGGCGGCGAGGTTCGGTGCGTAGCCCAGTTGCCTCATCGCGTCGAGCACCCGCTCCCGGGTCTCGGCCCGGACCGGCTCCGAGCCCGTGGAGACGCGGGACACGGTCTGCGACGACACCCCGGCCAGCCGCGCCACGTCGCCGATGGACGGTCCCGACTTCGGGTGTCCTTTGGCGCCGCGGCGCGCGCCTTTGACCTCGCTCGACATGGCATCAGCATAGGCGGGCGTCAGTTACCGCGAGCCACCATCAGCCAGCTGACCTGGATGTCGGGGGAGCGGGTCGGAGTGATCGTCACCGTGAGCTTTCCGTCGGCCCCGACCGTGATCCCGCCGTACGTCGCCGCCACACCGGTCGCGGTGAACAAGCGCTGCTGGTCGACGACCGAACCGTTGACGGACACCTCGGCCGCGCGGTTGGCCCACGGCCACGGGTCGTAGTAGCCCGCGTGGACGGTGTACGTGCCGGGCTCGAGGTTCCCGAACGTGTAGACCAGCGGCTCATGGTTCTTCGCGTACCGCAAGGTGGTGTAGAGGTCACCGGTGCCGGCCGGGGCGCTCGATCCGGTGTAGCCCCACTGCGTGCCGGTCGCGGGATCGGTGCCCAGCGGCTGCTCCGGCGCCGAGTTGAGCAGTGGTTGCTCCGTCGACGCGACCTGGGTCAGGCGGGTCCAGTCGGGCGTCGCGGTGCCGCCGGCGTTCACGGCGTACCGCAGACCGTGCGGTACGACGACGACCGATCGGGTGAATGTCCTGCCGTCCGCGAGTGTGCCGCGCAGCGTGGCCGGTCCCGGTTGCGCGATGCTCGCCGCGTCCCAGGTGACCGCGACCTGCTGGGATCCCGAAGCCGTCGTCACCGTGACGGCGGCGGGCAGCGTGCTGGTGTCGCCGAGCCAGACGTGGTCCGGGATCGTGCTCGTGACGGTCCAGCGCGTGTACGGCGTGAGGTCACGCAGCGTCCACTCGGTGTCCGGGCCGATGCTGAGCGCGCCGCCTTCGCCGAACCTCATCGGCATCCAGACGTACGGCGCGTTGGCGAGGTCGTTCGGCGTCCACCGGTCACCCATGAACACGAACTTGTTCTGCTTCTGGTCGACCGGGATCACATTGGTGCTCTGCGAGTGGTACGTGGTCGCCGCGCCGTCACCGCTGATCGGGATGCCGCGATCGGTGAACTGCCCCAGGACGTTCTGCGAGGTCGCGTAGCGTGCCGGGTTCGGATCCCAGCCGGTGGCACCTGACGTCACCAGGTAGTAGGTGCCCTCGGACTTGAACATCGCCGGCGCCTCGCGCTGGTTGCACGCCAGCGTGCGGACGAAGTCCTTGCCCTGGACGGCGTTCTCCGGCGCCGCGGACAGGTACGTGTACGACCTGTTCAGCTTGGAGATGTACATCGTCCGGTTCTCCTCGGACGAGTAGATGATGTACGCCGTGCCGTCGTCGTCCACGAACAGGTTCATGTCCCGCGCCATCCCGCCGGCCGGGTCGAACGCCGACCCGCTGCCGCACCACGGCACCGAGTCGCTCGGCACCCGGTTCAGGCGGTACGAGTCGATCCAGCGGAACGGGCCCTTCGGCGAGTCCGCGATCGCGACACCGGCCTCGGCGCGCGCGTACGTCGACGTGCTGGTCGGCGACGACGGGCCGTCGGAGTGCACCCACATGACCCACTTGCCGGTCACTTGGTTGTAGATCACCTTCGGGCGTTCGAGGATCGACGGGCGGGCCCAGCCGTCGGTGCGGACGCTGTTGGTGGACAGGTCGCGCCAGACGACGTCCTTCTGCGCGGGCGTGTACTTCTTGTAGAGCTTCGCGAAGTACGGATCGTTCGCGAACTGGTCGGGGGAGTTCATCGCGCGGAGGGCGAGCCCCTGGTCCTTCCAGTTGTACAGGTCGTACGACGAGTACAGGTGCACGCCCGGGCTGTCGTAGTACCCGTTGCTGCGGTCCTCGCCGTACCAGTAGTAGACGCGCCGGCCGTCGTCGTCCTTCGCCGGCACGACCTGACCGCCGTGGGCCTGGATCACCTTGCCGCTCGTGTCCAGCCAGGGCTGACCGGGGCGGAACGAGGTGTTCGCGGTGGGTTCGGCGGAATTGGCCGGTGACGTCAGGAGGCTGAGCCCGACCGTCGCCAGCAGCACACCCGCCCAGAGAGTTCTTCGTTTCACAGGGTTCTCAACCTTTCAGGCCTGTCTGGGCCACACCCTGCACGAGATACCGCTGCAGGAAGACGAAGACCAGGACGAGCGGCAGGATCGAGACGGCTGCCGCCATGAACAGTTGCGGGATGTTGATGGTCTGCGCGGTGACGAAGGTCGAGAGCGTGACCTGCACGGTCCAGGCGCTCTCGTCCTGGGCCACGACGAGCGGCCAGAGGAACGAGTTCCAGCTCGCGATGAACGTGATCACGGCGATCGCCGCGATGAAGTTCCCGGAGTTCGGTACGACGATCCGCCAGAACGTGCCGCCGTACCCGAGGCCGTCGATCCGGGCCGCCTCCTCGAGCTCCTTCGGGAACGAGAGGAAGTACTGGCGGAACAGGAAGACGGTGAAGCCGCTGAACAGGGACGGGATGATCAGGCCGCGGTAGTCCGAGACCCACCCGAGCCACGAGACGATCACGAAGCTCGGCACGAACGTCACAGCACCCGGGATCATCAGCGTGGCTAGCACGGCGTAGAAGATCTTGTTGCTGTGCGGGTGGTTGATCCGGGCCAGGGCGTATCCGGCCAGCGAGCTGACCAGCAGGGTGCCGGCTGTGGTGAGGACGGCGACGACCGCGGAGTTCCGCAGCGAGCTGAGCATCGGGATCTCGGGGTCGTTGAACAGGTCCGCGAGGTTGTGCCACTGGATGTCCTTGGGGAAGAACGTCCAGCCCGGGGCGGTGATGTCCTTGGTGCTGGCCAGTCCGTTCCTGATCAGCAGGTAGAACGGGACCAGGAACAGCAACGTCATCACGAGCAGCACGGCCATCCCGGCGCCATTGGCGATCCGGTCGGCCAGAGTCCGCCGGTAGCCGACGGCCTGCGGCTGATGGGAATCCATGGGAATCTCCTAGTCGCTGGGTCTGCCGAAGCCGAGGAGCTTGCCCTGCAGCACGGTGACGACGGCGATGATCGCGGCCAGGATCAGCGAGCCCGCGCTGCCGAGGCCGAAGTTCTGCTGACTGCCGAGCGCGAGGTGGTAGAGGTACACCAGCGGCGGGCGCGCGTACTCGACCGCGCCGAGCAGGTTGTAGAACTCGTCGAAGGCCTGGTACGCCGCGATCAGGCACAGCAGCAGCACCGAGATCGAGGTCGGCCGCAGCAGCGGGAGGGTGATGTGCCGGAACACCTGCCAGCCGGGCTTGGCGCCGTCCACGAACGCGGCCTCGTAGAGCTCGGGGTTGATGTTCTGCAACGCGGCCAGGAACAGGATCATGTAGAAGCCGGCCTGCAGCCACAGCCGCGCGGTCACGATGACCAGCCAGTACCACGGCGGATCCAGCGAGGCCAGCCAGCTGACCGGTTCCACGCCGATCCAGCCGAGCAACGTGTTCGCCATCCCGAACCGGACGCCGTTGAAGATCGACAGCTTCCAGATCAGCGACGCGACGACGTACGAGCAGGCGGTCGGCAGGAAGAACACCGACCGGAAGAACGCCCGCGCCACCCGGACCCGGTTGACCAGCACCGCCAGGAACAGCGACAGCGCGAAGGTGGTCGGAACGATGAGGACGGCGAACGCGGTGAACGTCACCAGTGAGGAGACGAACGCCTTGTCGCTCAACATCGCGGTGTAGTTGCCGAGGCCAACAAATTTGGTCGGCGTCACGGTGCCCTGGGCGTCGAAGAAGCTGAGGAACGCGCTCCAGGCGATCGGGAAGTAGACGAAGACCGCGAGCCCGATCAGGAACGGCGCGATGAACAGCCAGAACGCGCGCCGCTGCCCGTGGATCGCCCGCGTTCTCCGCGCGCTCGAGGTGCGCCCGCCGACCGGGCGCACCTGTGGGGCAGTGGTGGTCTGCTGCGACATCAGCCGAAGATCTTGCTGAGCTCGGTGTTGATCTTCTTCACCGCGCCGGCCAGCTCGGTCTCGGGGTCACCGCCCTTGCCGATCACTCGCGTGACGGCGTCGGTGAGCGCGGTGCTCATCGCGGGTGTCCAGTTCGGGTCGCCCTGGACCCCGTAGTCGGTGTTGAGCTTGACCGACTCGGCCGCGGGGCCGGACTGGAGCTTCGAGGCCTTCGCGGCCAGGCTCTTCCGCGGCGGGATGTGGAAGCCGTAGCTGAGCGACCAGTCCTCCTGCAGGTCGGTCTTGTCCACCCACAGCCACTTGGTGAACGCCTTCGCGGCGTCGATGTTCTTGGACTTCGCGCTGACGAACGCCGACCAGCCGCCGGAGACGACCGCCGGCTTGCCGCCGGCCGCGGCCGGGAACGGGAACGCGCCGATCTCGTCCGCGCCGAGCGCGGTCGACATCCCGGGCACCGCCCACATGCCGATCCACTGCATCGCGCACAGGTTCTGGTTGATCGCCGACGGATCCCACCAGTCGGTCGGCGCACCGAGCAGCAGGCTCTTGTCCGCGGCGAACTTCCGCAGCTTCAGCAGCACCTCGGCGACCTTGGCGGGGTCGAAGCCGATCTTGTGGTCGGCGGTCAGGAACCGGCCGCCGGTCGAGTAGATCGCCGCCGTGGTCAGGCCGCCGCCGGTGTTGTTGGCGTCGTTGCCGGCGAACAGGCCCTTGACCGACTTGTCGGTGAGTTCCTTCGCGGCCGCGATCAGGTCGTCGAGAGTCTGCGGCGGCTTGATGCCCTTCGCCTCGAACAGGCTCTTGCGGTAGTAGAGCATCTGCGGGTCGTTGATCATCGGGATCGAGTACAGCTTCCCGTCGATCGAGTTGGCGGCCAAGTCGCCCTCGGCGTAGTCGTCCTTGACGTCGGCGATCAGGTCGTCGAGCGGCACGACCTGGCCGGAGCTGACCAGTGAGCGCTCGAGGTGGCCCTCGAAGGCGTCGGGCCCGTTGCCGGACGAGAGGCCGCTGGACAGCTTCGCCGGGTAGTCGCCGGGGATCCACTGGATCTGGACGGTCGCGTCGGTGTACTCGGCGGCGTACTTCTTCGCTGCTTCCTGCGTCCCTTTCTCGCCGTACTGGTGGTACCACTGGCTGAGCGAGACCTTGCTGCCGCCACCACCAGTGGCAGCAGCTCCGGT
Organism: Kribbella sp. NPDC050459; assembly: GCF_040655315.1. Classification (NCBI taxonomy): domain Bacteria; kingdom Bacillati; phylum Actinomycetota; class Actinomycetes; order Propionibacteriales; family Kribbellaceae; genus Kribbella; species Kribbella sp. NPDC050459. Next base: position 426,090 of record NZ_JBFAJQ010000001.1, read on the forward strand.
TCCCTTGTTGGAGCCGCAGGCGCCCAGCACCCCTGCGGCGGCCAGACCGAGTGCTCCGCCGAGCACGGCGCGGCGGGAGACGTTGGCGGGCGGGGTCATTGTTACCTCCGGAAAGCCAGGAATGTTTACGTGAACAGAAGGTGCCGATGATTAGAGCGCCCCTGTCGATCCGGCGTCAAGAGCCCGTGCCCGGGAATTTCGACTGATCCGGTTCAGTTCGAGAAGCCCTTGATTTGCTGGTGTTTGGGCGGATCGGCGCGCGTGCTCGCGGCGCGGAGGTGCCGGCCTCTTGACGTCCGTACCGTCGTGGGCCCATGATCGGGCCGAGTCGATCTGTTTGCGTAAACAGCGTCCCGGACCGACCATCTGTCCGGCTGCTGCCGGTCGTCAATAAGCTGGTGCCATGGAGTCGCCCGAGATCATGCTGGATGCCGGCGTCGTGCGGGACAGGACGTGACCGGTGCGGAGCATCTGGCCATCGTCGCGGCCGGTCTCGGCGCCGGCGTGCTCACATCCACCGTCGGTGTCGCGTCATTGGTCAGCTTCCCGGCCCTGATCGCGTTGGGGATCCCGCCGGTGGTGGCGAACGCCTCGAACACGATCGGCTTGCTGCCCGGCGCGCTCAGCGGCTCGTTCGGGTACCGGCGGGAGCTGCGCGAGGTGTCCCGGCCGACGACGATCGCCGTGGTGCTGACGTGCGCGATCGGCGCGATCGGCGGCGCGGCGCTGCTGCTCGCCCTGCCGCCCGGGGTCTTCGCGGCGGCCGCGCCGTGGCTGATCCTGTTCACCTGCCTGGTCGTCGGCGTCCAGCCGTGGATCTCCCGCCGGCTGCGGTCGCGGCACGGGACTCCGCCGGAAGCGCGGGCGACGATGACGCCGGCGACGACGTTCTTCGCCGCGCTGACCGGTGTGTACGGCGGGTACTTCGGCGCCGGTGCGGGCGTGATGATGATGGCGGTGCTCGGCCTGGGCCTGGACCTCGAGCTGCGTGTCGCGAACGCGCTCAAGACCCTGTCCCTGCTGGCCGCGAACCTCGTGGCCGGCATCATCTTCGTGTTCGTCGCCGACCTGAACCCGACCGCGATCGTGCTGCTCGCGGCCGGGTCGGTCGCCGGCGGGTACGTCGGCGCGCACATCGGCCGCCGGCTCCCGAGCGGCCTGCTCCGCGCCCTGATCGTGGTGGCCGGCGTCACTGCCGCGGTCCTGATGCTCCGGTAGTTCGCAGCAGCCGGTCGCGCACCGCGGCGGCCGGGTTGTTCGGTCCGGTGGCCGACCGCGTTGCCAGGTAGAGGGTGTTGAGCGGCGGCAGTTCGGGATCGGACAGCAGGACCAGTTCGCCGGCGGCCAGCGCCTCGTCGCACAGGTAGGTCGGCAGCACGCTCGCGCCAGCGCCGGCGCGCACCGCGGCGAGGACTCCTCGCAGATCCGGTACGACGAGGTCGGCGGTCCGGGTCAGGCGGGTGGAGAAGACGGTTCGCCAGTAGCGGCGGATGATCGGCGCCTCCTCGGCGTACGCGATCAGGGGGATCTTCCGCAGCGGCTCCGGCGAGCTGGTCGGCGTACCGGCAGACCAGTTCGGCGCGGCCACGAGCGCGAAAGTCTCGTCGTAGAAGGGTGTTGCGCGGACGCCGGCGCGCCGCGGCCGGGTCGAGCTGATCACCAGGTCGAGGCTGCGGTCGACGAGCCGGTCCAGCAGATCGTCCGGCAGGCCGAACGTCGCGCGGACCTGGAGTCCGTCCGCGAGGCGGCCGGCGAGCGCCGGCAGGACCATCGTGCAGAGGAAGTCGGACGGGCCGCCGAGATGGACGGTGGTCGCGGTGGGCGCGGCGAGTTCGTCGAGCAGCAGGCCGTGCAGGGCGTCGATCGGATCGGCGACCCGGCGGGCGAGTTCGTCGCCGGCGCCGGTCGGCCGGACGCCGCGGGCGAGCCGCTCGAACAGCGGCCGGCCGAGCATGGTTTCGAGCGTCTTCAGTTGCGCGGTCACGGTCGGCTGGGACAGTCCGAGCAGTTCCGCGCCGGCGGTGATCGAGCCGGCGCGGTGCACGGCCAGGAACGTCCGAAGCAGGTCGAGGGACGGGCTCATATCAGAAATCCTATGGCACACCGCGCAGATTCCTATTGGTCTCCGATGCCTCGGCGCTCGCATCATGAAGCCATGACACGCGTACTGATCGCTCTCACCAGTCACTCCCAGCTCGGCGACACCGGCCGGACCACCGGCTTCTACGCCTCCGAGGCGGCCGAGCCGTGGTCCGTCTTCACCGCGGCGGGCTTCGACGTCGACCTGGTCTCCGTCGCCGGCGGCCGTCCGCCGATCGACGGGCTGGACGAGCACGACCCGATCCAGCAGAAGTTCCTCGCGTCCGTGGACCTCGAGCACACCCCGGCCGCGGCCGGCCTCGACGCCTCGGCGTACGACGCGATCTTCTTCGCCGGCGGGCACGGCACCGTCTGGGACTTCCCGAACGACGAGGCGCTGGCATCGCTTGCCGCGGGCATCTATGAGAACGGCGGCGTGGTCGCGGCCGTCTGCCACGGCCCGTCGGCGCTGGTGAACCTGACCCTGTCCGATGGCCGCCACCTGGTCGACGGCAAGAACGTCGCCGCCTTCACCAACGCCGAGGAGGCCGCCGTCGGTCTGACCGAGGTCGTCCCGTTCCTGCTCGCCGACGCGCTGACCGCTCGCGGCGCGATCCATCACCCGGCCGCGAACTTCACCCCGCAGACCGTCACCGACGGCCGCCTCGTCACCGGCCAGAACCCGCAGTCCGCCACCTCGACCGCCGAAGCAGTCGTCGCAGTCCTCACCGCCTGAATCCCCCTCCTCAGGCGGTCAGGTCCGGGCCCGTGAGGTGCTGCCTAGACTGGCCGCCACGGTTGCAGGGGAGAGTGCTGGATGAGTGACGTACTGGAGGCTGTCCGGGCGCGGCTGGTTGTCTCGTGTCAGGCGTATCCGGGGGAGCCGATGAACTCGCCGGCGACCATGCGGGCGGTGGCGGAGGCCGTTGCAGCCGGTGGGGCCGCCGGTCTGCGGGTGCAGGGCATCGCGGACATCGCCGAGATCCGTTCGGCGGTCGAGCTGCCGCTGATCGGACTGTGGAAGGACGGCCACGACGACGTCTTCATCACCCCGACTCTGGATCATGCGCTCGCGGTCGCCGAGGCCGGCGCCGATGTCGTCGCACTCGACGGGACGCAGCGCCCGCGTCCGGACGGACGCAGTCTCGCCGAGACCATCGAGGCGATCCAAGACCGCACCGGCAAGCTCGTGATGGCCGACTGCTCGACCTTCGAGGAGGGTGTCGCGGCCGCGGAGGCCGGCGCCGATCTCGTCGGTACAACGCTCTCGGGCTACACGCCGTACACCACGAAGACCGACGGGCCCGACCTCGACCTCGTGGCCCGGCTGGCCGCGGCGATCCGTACTCCGGTCGTCGCCGAAGGCCGCATCCACACCCCGGACCAAGCCGCCCAGGCCATCGCGGCCGGCGCCTGGACCGTCGTCGTCGGCACGGCAATCACTCACCCCACCACGATCACCACCTGGTTCGTGAACGCTGTGCAGTGAGTCAGCGCTGAGCGACGGTCTCGCGGACGACCACGTGGGTGCCGAGGGTGGTGTGGTGCTCGGTCGGGCTGGGGTCCAGGGCGAGGGCCGCGGCGCGGAGGCCCAGCTCGCGGGCGGGGATGTGGACCGTGGTGAGCTGCAGGTCGGCGGCGAACGAGTCGTTGTTGAAACCGACGACCGAGATGTCGCCGGGCACCCGGAGGCCGGCTTCACGGAGGGCCTGCATGGCGCCGGCGGCGACGTGGTCGTTGTGGGCCAGGATGCCGGTGAACGTCGGCGGCCCCGCGTCGAGGAGTTCGCGGACGCGGGCGTAGCCGGTCTCGCGGTTCCAGGCGGGGTGGATCTCGAGGTCCGGGTCGAGGTCGCCGCCGAGGTCGCGGAGCGCCTTGCGGTAGCCCGTTGTCCGCCGGGTCGTGATGCTCTGGCCGTCCGGTCCGCCGAGCAGCAGGATCCGGCGATGGCCGCGCGAGAGCAGGTGGCTGGTCGCGGCGTACGCACCGCCCTCGTTGTCGTACTCGACCGAGGCGTCCTGGAATCCGGTGTCGATCGGCGGCCGCGCGCACAGCACGAGACGCGTGCCGGACTGCCGGAGCTGGGCGGCGAACGCGCCCATCTGTTCGCGGTACTCGGCACTCTCCACGACGGCGCCGACCAGGATGATCGCCTCGACGTGCTGGGCGTGCATCTGCCGTAGCACGGCCAGCTCACGCTCGAGGTTGCCGCCGCTGGTGCCGATCAGGCACAGCTTGCCGGCCTCGGCGACGCCGGTGGCGATGCTCTCCACCAGGCTCATCAGGAACCCGTCGTCGAGCATCATCACGACCAGCGCGATCGTGCCGGTGCCCTGCCGGGTGAGTGCGCGGGCGTGCGGGTTCGCGACGTAGTCGAGCTCCTGCACCGCACGCAGCACCTTGTCCCGGGTCTTCGGGGCCGGGGGATAGCTGCCGTTCAGGATGCGGGAAACGGTCGTCACGGAGACGCCGGCCCGGGCCGCGACGTCCCGGATGCTCGGCCGCCCATCGCTCATACGCCGTCCTCCGATCGGTTAAAGCGTTGTACGACATCGTAGCAGCACCTCAGGCTCAGCGAGCGGAAAACGCTTGCTCCAAGCGTAGGCAACCTCTTGACCAGGGTGTGCAACCGTTTTACCTTTCTCGTCAGATCGCGGATGGAGAGTCGCCCGATCCCTCGACGAAAGGTCGTGCCCATGCGGTCCCACCTGACCCGATTGGCAGCAGCCGCTGCCGCCCTGATCACCTTCACTCCCGGCCTCGCGGCAGCCGGGGAGCGGACAACCGCCGCCATCGAGCCGCCGGCGAGCGTGGTCTCGATGCTGACCAGCCAGCACCCGCGCCTGCTCGCCCGCCAGGGCGACTTCACGACGGCGGGCCAGCGCCTGCAGTCCGACACCCGGCTGCAGGCCTGGTTCGCCAAGGTCCGCGCCGACGCCGACGCGATGCTCGGTACGGCACCGAAGGCGCCGCCGAACAACTTCGACAACAGTCGCGAGGTGAAACGCCGCATCTACTCGCTGGCGCTGGTGTACCGGCTGACAGGTGACAGCCGGTACGCCGCCCGCGCGGCACAGGAACTGCTCGCGGTCTCGGCGTACCCGGACTGGAACCCGTCGCACTTCCTCGAGGTCGGCGAGATGGCCAATGCCGTTGCCATCGGCTACGACTGGCTGTACGACTACCTGACCGCGGCGCAGCGCACCACGATCCGGCAGGCGATCGAGACCAAGGCGCTGCAGCCGGCGCTCGCGATCTACAACCAGCAGACGAGCTTCTACACGCAGTCGCACAACTGGAACCTGGTCTGCAACGCGGTCGCGCTCGGAGCGCTGGCGATCGGTGACGAGAGCCCCGACCTCGCCGACCAGATCCTGCGCAAGAGCATCACCTCGATCCAGAACGGGATCAGCGAGTACAACCCGGGCGGCGGCTATGCGGAGAGCCCGACGTACTGGGCGTACGGCACGGAGTACCTGGTCACGTACCTCGCCGCGTTCAAGACCGCGGTGGGCACCGACTTCGGCCTGTCGGCGCTGCCGGGGCTGTCGATCACCGGAGACTTCCCGATCCAGGTGTCCGGTGCCGGAGGCGAGCTGTTCAACTTCGGCGACGGCGGCACCGAGCTGGCCGGTGCGGTCACGTCCGGCTGGCACCTGCCGTCGATGATGTGGCTCGCGAGCCGCTTCGACCGCTCGTACCTCGCGGCCTGGGAGGCGGCCCGCGCCGATCGCTCGGCCAGTCCGCTCGACATCCTCTGGTACGACCCCGCCCGTACGACGGGAACCACCCACCCGGCGTACACCGACTGGCTGTTCCGCGGGACCGAGGTGGTGACGGCCCGCAGCGCCTGGGACGACCCGTACGCCGTGTCCGTCGGAACCAAGGGGCTGCGCGCCGGGTACGACCAGGTCGTCGCCCACGAGAACCTCGACGCCGGCGACCTGGTGATGGACGCGAACGGGGTCCGCTGGTTCGACGACCTCGGCGCCGACAGCTACAGCCTGCCCGGGTATTTCGACTGGCAGAAGAACTCCGGCGGCCGCTGGGACTACTACGTCGCGCGGCCCGAGGGACAGAACACGATGGTTCTCGGCTCCGGCCCGACGCCGCAGACCGCGCTCACGAGCGGCGCGCCGGTCGTCGAGACAGGATCGTCGGCGCAGCAGTTCTACGAGATCACCGACCTGACCGGGATGTACGGCGGGCGCGTGCAGCGGGCGCAGCGCGGCGTCCAGCTGTTCGACGATCGCCGCCAGGTGCTGATCCAGGACGAGGTGGAGTCGACCCAGGCGATCTCCTACTGGTCCTTCCTGCACACCCGCGCCGACATCGTCGTGGCCGCCGACGGGAAGTCCGCGATGCTGTACCGCGGCGGGCAGCGTCTGTGGGTGCAGCTGCTCGGTCCGTCCGGTGCGCAACTCCTCGTCGGTGACGCGACGCCGCTCCCCGGCAGCCCGAGCCCGGCCGGGCAGAGCACGCAACCCGGTGTCCGCAAGCTGATGGTCAACCGCCCGAACATCAGCACCACGACGGTCGCGATCCGCGCGGTACCGCTCGCGACGGGGGAGCAGCCGCCGACGACCACGCCCGCGATCGTCCCGCTCGCGTCGTGGGGGACCAGCACGCAGGCTTCGGCCCTGAGCGACATCGTGGTTGGGGGCAAGCAATTGGCCGGCTTCGAGTCCGGCCGGTTCCGGTACGACGTGACGTTGCCGTGGACCGCATCCGACGCGCCGAGGGTCGCGGGTGTCGCGGCCGGCGGGACGTCCGCGGTCGTGTCCCAGGCGACGGGAGTGTCCGGTGTCGCCTCCATCGCGACCTACCGGGCCGGCCGGCGCGGGCCGACGTACGAGATCCATTTCCATCAGCCGGGGAAGGCCGGGCGGTCGTACCCGATCGCGTCGGCTGATGCGTCCAGCGACGACGGCAACGGCGCCACGGGATCGGTCGACGGCAGCTTGTCGACGCGGTGGTCGGCCCCGGGTGACGGCGAGTACCTCACCTACAACCTCGGCCGGACCCGCACGATCGGTGCGGCGGCGGTTGCCTTCTACAACGGATCCCGCCGGACGGCGAAGTTCGACGTGCTGACGTCGACGGACGGTACGACGTGGCGTGCCGCGCGGGCCGGGATCGTGTCGTCCGGCACGACCGACGATCTGGAGGTGTTCGCGCTGCCGGCCGCGGCGGCGCGGTACGTACGGATCGTCGGGCACGGAAACTCCGCGAGCACTTTCAACAGCATCCTCGAGGTGCGGCTGTACGCGAGCCCTGCCGACGCGAAGGCCGACGCTCCGCCGCGGCCCGTCGTCCTCGGGTCCGTCACCCTCTCGCAGCCGCCGGAGTTGTCCGTCGGCAGCAGCCGGCAGCTCTCACTGACCGCATCCAGTACGGACGGCAACCACGCAGACCTGTCAGCGGCAGCCGTCGAGTGGCAGAGCAGCGATCCGGCCACGGCGACGGTCGACGGAAGCGGTCTGTTGACCGCGGCCGCGGGAGGTTCGGCGTCGGTGGCGGCGATGGTCACGATCCCGCCGATCGTGAAGGTCGCCCGCGTACCGGTCACGGTGGTGGATCCGTCGCGGATCGACGTGATGGCCGACGGCTTCGTCCGCAACGGCTCGTTCGCCGGTACGCCGTACGGCAACGCGGCCGCGCTCGAGGTCCGGAACAATCCCGGGCTGAACAGCGGATACGACCGGATCACCTACCTCAGGTTCGACCCGAAAACAGTCCCGGCGTCCATCCAGTCGGCGACGTTGCGGGTGTACGGCGGGATCGCCGACGGCTCGACGACGCCGACGGTCAACGGCGTCTACGCGACGGGGACGGGCTGGACCGAGTCCGCCCTGACCTGGAACAGCCGGCCCGCGCTCGGTGAGCAGCTCGGTGCGATGACCCTCGACAACACGCCGGGCTGGCGCACGGTCGACGTCACCGAGTACGTCCGTGCCCAGCTCGCGAACGGGGAGCCGATCGGCCTCGCAATCGCCTCGACGGTGCCTGCCTACGGCCCGTTCACGACCTTCAACAGCAAAGAAGCGGCGAGCAACCCGCCGTACCTCCACCTCACGTAAAGGACTTCAGACATGGCAACCCACATCTCCCGGCGGCGAGTGCTCCAGCTCGGCGGACTCGCGCTGGGGTCAGGCGTCCTGGCCGCGTGCGGCGGCTCCGGCACGGGCAGCGGCAAGGCGGCGACCATCCGGGTCGCGTACGACGGGAACGCGGAGCGCACCAAGCAGGTCGGTCTCGCGCTGGAGAAGATCCAGTCCAAGCTGGACGGGGTCACGATCCAGTCCGAGTTCGGGGGTGACAACGCGTTCTTCACCAAGGTGCGGACCCAGATCGCGAGCGGCGACGGCCCGGACATCTTCCTCGCCAACACCATTGACCTCGGCAACTACGTGAAGAGCAACGCGGCGCTGGACCTGAGCAAGTACCTGCCGGACACGATCAAGACGGGGGACTGGGACCAGCAGCTGCTGAAGGGCGCGCAGGTCGACGGCAAGCAGTACAGCATCGGGACCGGCGTGAACTCGTTCTGCCTGCTGTACGACAAGGCCGCCTTCGACAAGGCGGGCGTCACGAAGCTCGACCCGGCGTGGACCTGGGACGACTTCGCCGGGATCGCGGCGGAGGTGTCGAAGGCGAACGCGCGCAAGCCGTACGGCACCAGCGACGCCGGGCGCGACCTGCAGACGTTTCAGGTCTACATCCGCGGAAACGGCGCCGAGCTGTTCACGCCGGACGGTGCGATCGGCTTCACCGAGGAGCATGTCGCGGAGTTCTGGAACCTGTGGAAGCGTCTCCGCGACACCGGCGCCGCCGTACCCGCTGAGGTCACCGCGGCCGCGGACTTCAACAACAACAACCTGGTCAAGCGCAAGGCTGCGATGAACTTCGACTTCTCGAACCGGATCCTGTCGAACCAGACCCTGGCCGGCCGGCCGCTCGGGTCCACCACGTACCCGCAGGGCGATCGCCCGGGCGCCTACATCCGGCCGTCGCGCGTGTGGGCGGTGTACGGCCGCAGCAAGAACCCGGAGAAGGCGGCGCAGGTCCTCGACGGGCTGGTCAACGATCCGGACGCGGCGATGCTGATCCGCACCCAGCTCGGCGTACCGAACAACCCGAAGAACCTGGCCGCGGTCGAGGCGGCCGCGACATCCGACCAGGCGCGCGAGTTCACCCATCTGAAGCTGGTCGAACAGCACCAGACACCGCTGGCGAACGTCGTGTTCCCGGCCGGCGGCGGTGACGTGTCAGGTGCGTTCCAGACGTATGCCGACAAGGTGGCCTTCGGCAAGCTGTCCGTCTCCGAGGCGGCGCGTGCGCTGATCGCCGACGCGACGAAGGCGCTGAAGGGCTGATGCCGACCGCAGTTGCCCGCGAGCCGGACACCCAGGTGCCGGCTCGCCCCGTCCCGGCGCCGCCGGCCAGGCGACGTACTGCCGACGGTCGCTGGGGTGGCGTGTTCCTCGCTCCGTGGCTGCTCGGGCTGGTGCTGCTCACCCTCGGTCCGATGGCCGCGTCGGTGTACTTCTCGTTCACCGACTTCGGCTTGCTCGGCAGCCCGCACTGGGTCGGCGGCAAGAACTACGCCGAGCTCCTGACCGACGACCCGACGTACCTGCAGTCGATCAAGGTCACGCTGGTGTACGTCGGGCTGTCGGTGCCGCTGAAACTCGCGATCGCACTGCTGGTCGCGATGGTGCTGAACACCAAGCTGCGCGGGCTGTCCTTCTACCGCGCGGTGTTCTACCTGCCGTCGTTGCTCGGGGCAAGCGTCGCGGTGGCGATCATGTGGCGGCAGCTGTTCACCGGCGACGGCGTGGTGAACCGCTTCCTCGCCGTCCTCGGCATCGACGCGCCGAGCTGGGTGTCGAACCCCGACTACTCGATCTACACGCTGGTCGCGCTCGCCGCCTGGCAGTTCGGTACGCCGATGCTGATCTTCCTCGCCGGTCTGCAGCAGATCCCGCGGACGCTGCTCGAGGCCGCCAGTGTCGACGGCGCGGGAACCGTCAGCCGGTTCTTCCGCGTCACGCTGCCGCTGCTGACGCCGATCCTGTTCTTCAACCTGGTCATGCAGGTGATCGGCTCGTTCCAGGCGTTCTCCCAGGCGTACGTCGTCGGCGACGGCCAGGGCGGTCCGGCCGAGTCGACGCTGGTGTACAGCCTGTACCTCTACAAGGCGGCGTTCGTCGAGTTCAAGATGGGCTACGCGTCCGCGATCGCCTGGGTGTTCCTGCTCGGCATCGCCGCGCTCACCGCGGTCAACTTCCTCTTCTCACGGTATTGGGTCTTCTATGACGACGAACACTGACCGCGGCGCCTTCCGGATCGGCAAGCACGTCGTCCTGCTCGCCGGTGTGGTGCTGATGCTCTACCCGGTCGCCTGGATGCTGAGCAGCTCGCTGAAGCCGGCCGGCGACATCTTCACCACCAGTTCACTGATCCCGCGATCGTGGGACCTGTCGAACTACGCGACCGGGTGGGAGGGCGCGGGCAACTCGTTCGGAGCGGCGATCGTCAACTCGTTCCTGGTCGCGGTCGTCTGCGTGATCGGCAACGTGCTGTCCTGCTCGATGGCGGCGTACGCGTTCGCCCGGCTGCGCTTCCGGTTCCGCGGCGCCGCGATGGCCGTCATGCTCGGCACGATCATGCTGCCGCACCAGGTGCTGCTGATCCCGCAGTACTACCTGTTCTTCCGGGCCGGCTGGGTGAACACGTTCCTGCCGCTCACGGTGCCGAAGTTCCTGGCCGTCGACGCGTTCTTCATCTTCCTGATGGTCCAGTTCGTCCGCGGCCTGCCCCGCGAACTCGACGAGGCCGCGGTGATCGACGGCTGCGGTCCCGCCCGCATCTACTGGCACATCATCCTGCCGCTCCTGCGCCCCGCGATGGTGACGACCGCGATCCTCACCTTCGTCTGGACGTACGACGACTTCTTCGGCCAGCTGATCTACCTCACCGACCCCGCCAAGCAGACCGTCCCGGTGGCCCTGAGCGGCTTCCAGGACAACATGGGCGGCAACTCGTTGTGGGGCCCGATGTTCGCGATGTCCGTGATCGCGCTGATCCCGGTCGTCGTCATCTTCCTGATCTTCCAGAAACGCATCGTGGAAGGCGTCGCAACCACCGGCCTGAAGGGCTGAGCGCGGCGGCGGGTCAGCGGGTGATGCGGTCCACGCGGTGGCCGGTCTGGTCGAAGATGTGGATGCGGGAGGTGTCGAGGGCGAGGTGGACGCGGGTGCCGCGGGCCAGTTCGGTGTCGACCGGGAGTTCGACGACCACGTCGGCGCGGCGGTGCGTGGCGCCGTGCGGTTCGGGCGCGGGAGGCGTGGGTGCGCCCAGCCCGGCGCGCGAGCGGAGTCTGCTCAGGAAGGACGGCGTACGGTCGGCCGCGGGAGAGGCGTGGGCCGGAGCCGCGCGGCCGACGCGGTCGGGGTCGACGACCTCGATCCCGCAGTGCACGAAGGCGATCGACTGCTGGCCATGGAACTCGAAGGCGCGGATGGTGCCGGTCAGCTGGTTCGGGGCGTCGTCGGTCAGGCTGAACGCGTTCGAGCGGGCGCCGACGATCACGTCGGCGCCGTCGTGGTGCCGCAGGATCAGCGACCGGCGGTCGGTGGGGTCGAGGGAGATCGACTGGTTACCGAGGTCCAGGGCGACCCGGTGGTGCGCGGTGACGCGGACGGTGGCGGCCAGCAGGTTGATCCGCGGCGTGCCGAGGAAGCCGGCCACGAACGCGGTCGCGGGATCGTTGTACACCTGCGTCGGCGTACCGACGTCCTCGATCCGGCCGTCGCGCATCACCGCGATCCGGTCGGCCAGCGTCAGCGCCTCGACCTGGTCGTGGGTCACGTAGAGCGTGGTCACGTTCAGGTCGCGCGTCATCGCGCCGATCTCCTGCCGGAGCTCGGTGCGCATCGTGGCGTCGAGGTTCGACAGTGGTTCGTCGAGCAGGAACACCTGCGGCCGGCGGACCAGTGCGCGGCCGATCGCGACCCGCTGCCGCTGACCGCCCGACAACGTGCGCGGCATCCGGTCGAGCACCGACTCGATGCTGAGGATCTGTGCGAGGCCCGCCGCGGTGGATCCGGCCTGGACGTCGTTCTGCCCGGCGACCTGCAGCGGGAACATGATGTTCTCCTGGACCGTCCGGTTCGGGTACAGCGCGCCGGTCTGGAAGACCATCGCGACGCCGCGTTCGCGCGGCGCCAGCCGGGTGCCGTTGGTGCGCCCGAACCACACCTCGCCGGCCGTCACCCGCTCGAGACCGGCGATCATCCGCAGCAGCGTGGTCTTCCCGCAGCCGGACGGCCCGAGCAGCACCATGAACTCGCCGTCGGCGATGTCCAGCGACAGCTCGTCGACGGCCAGGTGTTCGCCCTCGAACACCTTGGACACCGCGTCGAGCCGGATCGCCGTCATGTAAGGCTTATACGGGAAGGTGCGGTTCACCGGCAAGCATTGGTCCGCCAGCCAAGTGATTGCGGGCGGCAAGATCCAATACTTAACTGTTGCTACAAGCAACCACGCGGCCGTTGACAACGACGGCCGCGACGTCGCCGACGGCGCCGGCGGCGCTGTCCCGGGTGCTGGTCAGCTGGACGAGGTCGGCACGGGCGCCGACCTCCAGACGGCCGCGATCGTGCAGGCCGAGCAGGTCGGCCGGTGTCCGGGTGGCCATCGTGACGGCGATGTCGAGGGGAAGTCCGCCGGGACCGGTCGCCCACCGCAGGCAGTCGAGCAGTGAGGCGCCGCTACCGGCCAGGTACGGCGTGCCCTGGAGGCGGAGGCTTCCGTCAGGCCCCACGGTGACCGCACCGCCGACCGCGGTCCGGTAGTCGCCCGGTGCGCATCCGGCCAGGGCGGCCGCGTCGCTGGTGAGAACGCATCGCTGCGGACCTTTGGCGCGCACGAGAGCGGCGAAGGTGTCGGCGGGCAGGTGATGGCCGTCGGCGATCAGTCCGGCGGTCAGGGCGTCTTCGGTGAGTTGAGCCCAGATCGGATTGTGGTGACGGTCGATCTGGGCCGGTAGTCCGTTGCCGAGATGGGTGGACAGCCGTCCGCCCGCGGCGGCGAAGGCGTGGATGTCGTCGGCGGTCGCGAGCGAGTGCCCGACCGAGGCGAGGACCGGTCGCCTCGCCAACGGGTGCGCACCTGCCCGGAGGTGTCGGGTGAACTCGATGGCTCCCTTGCGTTCGGGAGCCAGCGTCATGATCGCGATCGCGCCGTCGGCCGCGGCCTGCCAGCGGTCGAACTCGTCGGCGTCGGGGTCCCGGATGACCGCCGGGTCATGCGCGCCGCGGGCACCTTCCGCGGACGAGATGTACGGACCCTCCAGGTGCAGGCCCGGTACGCCGTACGCGACGTCGGGGTCGGCCGCGCGGGCGGCGGCAGCGCGCTTGACGAGGGTGAGCGTGGTCGTGTCGTCCGCGGAGATGATCGTCGGGTAGACCGTCGTCACGCCTTGTCCCCACAGGGCGCGGACGAGGTCGGACAGTTCGCCCGCCGGGCGCGACGGGTCGTTGACGTCCAGGCCGCCGTACCCGTTCAGCTGGATGTCGACCAGCCCCGGGATCAGCAGCAGGTCCGGCGCCGACGGGTGGTCGGTGATCTCCTCGATGCCGTCGGCCGAGAACCGCACCCGTACACCGCGGCCGGCGGCGGTGCGGCCTTCCAGGACCTCGCTCGTCACGGGCTCTCCTCACTCTCGGCTTGCGGACAACCCAACTGCATCCGGCGACCCGCGGCAAGGATGCTGATCGCGACGCCGCGACCGGCGAGGTCGGCCGCACCCGTGAAACACCCTGGTCAGGCGCGGGCGAAGGCGGTCCGGAGCTGGCGGCGGGAGGTGATGCCGAGTTTGGAGAACGTCTTGCGGAGGTGCCACTCGACGGTGCGCGGGCTGATGAAGAGCTGGGCGGCGATCTCCGGATTGGTCAGGCCGTCCCTGGCCAGGCCGGCGATCTGCGACTCCTGCGCGGTCAGGTCGTTCGTGGTTTCGGGCGTGCGCTTGCGGACGGTCTCGCCGGTGGCGAGCAGCTCGTGGCGGGCGCGTTCGGCAAACGCCTTGGCGCCGATCGCGGCCAACTGCTCGTGGGCGGTCCGCAGGTGCTCGCGGGCGTCCTGCCGGCGGCCTTCGCGGCGCAGCCATTCGCCGTACAGCAGCTCGGCGCGGGCCGATTCGATGCGCAGACCGGTCCGGCTCAGGTGGTCGATCGACGCGCGATACGCGTCCTCGTCGTTGGCCAGCAACGCTCGCGTGCGGGTCTGCATCCCGCGGCCCCAGTCCGTCGGCGCGGCGGCGACGCGCTCGTCGAGCCAGGCCAGCGCGGTCTCGACGAGCTTGGTGTCACCGGTCCGCGAGGCGGCCTCGGCCAGTTCGCCGATCACCAGCGCGCTGTACGCGACCACGTCCTGCTCGAAGACCTGCCGCGCCGCGTCGCAGGCGGTCTCGTACCGTCCGAGGCCGTTGTTCAGCAGCGCGCTCGTGTACGTCGCGATCGCCGTCATCCGGCCCTGGCCCTGGGCGCGTGCCTCGCGGATCATCGCGTCGATCAGTCCGGTCGCCTCGGCCTCGTGCCCGCGCAGCGCGGCGAGCTGCATCCGGCCGATCCCGAGCACCCGGTTCCCGGTCGCGGCGCCGATCTGCCGCTCCTCCTCGACGTACGCCGTCGCGGCCGCGAGGTCACCGGTCATCGACACCACGTTGGCGCGGAAGTTCAGCGCCCACTGGAGCTGGACGAGGGCGCCGCTGTCGCGGGCGATCCGTTCGTGGCGGGCGGCCAGTTCGAGCGCCGCGTCGAGGTCCCAGACGTCGATCGCGACGATCCCGCTGGACCGGCTGCCCGCGAGCCACAGCCAGCCGCGGACGTCCTCGGCCTCGCCGGCGCTCTGCCGGGCGTGGTCGACGGCTCTGACCAGCTGGGCCGCGGCGTCGGCGTACCCGCGGGTGAAGCGCAACGCGAGCGCCTGCAGGAGCAGGTCGCCCGGCGGGTCCGACGGCGCCGGCGCCGGTGCGGCGGCCGCCGCCTCACCGAGGATCCCGGGCGCGTCCGGGCCGCTCGCCCAGATCGCGGCCGACATCGCCTCCAGGTACGCGACCCGGGCCTGGTCGTGGTCGAGCGGCTCGAGCTGCCGCGCCGCGTCGACCAGCGTCCGCGCGGCCTCGGTCGCGTGTCCGCGGTCGAATGCGATCTCGCCGCGCAACCGCGTGATCTGCGCGTCCCGTACGGCGTCCGCGGGCCCGGCGGATGCCGCGCCGAGCAGGTCCAGCGCGGCGTCGAGCCCGCCGGCGCTCCGCTGGGCGGTCGCGGCGGCCAGCACACGGTCGGCCCGGCGGCCCGGGTCGATGGTCAGTGCGGCTGCTCGCTCCAGGAATGTGCCGGCCGCGAAGAACCCGCCGCGGGCCCGGGCGCGCTGCGCGGACCGTTCGAGCTCGGCAGCGACATCCTCGTCGGGCGCCATGGTCGCCTGCGCCCGGTGCCACGCCCGGCGATCGGGGTCGGTCCCGGGATCGGTGACGTCGGCGAGGGCCCGATGAACGGCCAGCCGCTGCTGCGGTGTCGCCATCCGGTACGCCGCGGAGCGCACGAGCGGATGCCGGAACCGGATCTGCCGGCCGAAGGTGATCAGCCCGGACTCGATCGCGCCGGCCGCCGGGTCGGCGCCGAGCCCGAGCCGCTCGGCCGCCTGCCACAGCAGGGTCGGGTCGCCCAGCGGTTCCGCGGCCGCAGTGAGCAGGAGCAGCCGGGTGCCGGGCTCGAGGACTTCGAGGCGCCGGACGAAACTGTCCTCGATCCGGCCGGCCAGGCTGCCCGCAGTCAGACCGCCGGCCAGCTCCGCGGCGGTCCAGGCGCGCGGGAGTTCGAGCAGGGCGAGCGGGTTGCCGTGGGTCTCGGCGACGATCCGGTCGCGGACCCGCGGGTCGATCGGTCCGGGCAGCACGGATTCGAGCAGTGCTCGCGCCTCGCTCTCGTCGAGGCCGCGGATCGCCAGCTCGGTCAGGCCGGTGAACGCGTGGTCGATGCCGTCGCGGACCGCGAAGACCATCACCACGGATTCGGCCGCGAGCCTGCGGGCGACGAAAGCGAGGATGCGCGCGGACATCAGGTCCAGCCACTGCGCGTCGTCGACCACGCACAGCACGGGCCGGTCGCCGGCGGCGTCGCAGAGCAGGTTCAGGACCGCGAGACCGATCAGGAACTTGTCCGGCGTCGGGCCGCTCACCAGGCCGAACGCCGTACCGAGCGCCTCGCGCTGCGGTGCCGGCAGTCGCTCGAGATGTTCCAGGAACGGCTGGAGGAGCTGGTGCAGGCCCGCGTATGCGAGCTCCATCTCGGACTCGACCCCTGCGGTTCGGGTGATCCGGCAGCCGTCGGCGCCGGCGACCAGGGTGTCCAGCAAGGCGGACTTGCCGACACCGGCCTCGCCTGTCAGCAGCAGCACCTGGCTGCGGCCGGCCTTCGCCTCGCTGACGAGCCCTCTCAGTACTTCGGTCTCCCGCTGCCGGCCCCTCAGCTCTCGATGCTCGCGATCTCCCATCCCCACGCCGGTCAGCCTAGCCGGGCCGGCCCGGGTCCACTGGTCAGACCAGTACTACTGGACCGCGCGCGAGCCGGGCGACTGTCGCGTTGCCGGTCTGCTGGAGCCAGGTCCGGTCGGCCGTCAGGACGGTCAGGGCCGCGGCGGCGGACTCGGCGAGCACGGCGCTCGCGACGGTGCCGGTGACCGCGCTCCGCCGTACGTCGACCTCCGGGTACGCCGTCTGCCACGCGGTAACGTCGGCCGGACCGGTCTGCAGGATGGTCAGACCAGTGCCCCGCCGCCGCGCCGCGCCGAACGCGAACCCCAGCGCATCCGACCGGTCGTGACCGTCGACGGCGACGACCACACGACCCGTGGACGGTCCGGCCGCGTGGTCCGCGGTCAGCCCGACGACTGCCAGCGACCCCGTCGTACGGCGGGCCAACCGCCGGGCCACGCTCCGCTCGAAGCTGCGACCGTGCTCGATCACCACGAGTGCGCCGGTGCTCTCGCGGGCCTCGTTCAGCAGCGCGGTGGCCGGGCGGCCGGGGAAGACCGTGGTGGAGATCCGCAGGCTCGGGAAGATCTGCCGGACGTGGTCGGCCGCCTCGTCGACGACCTCCTCGGCTGCCTTCAGGTCCCGCTCGTCGACGGTCAGCTCACCGAGCGGGTCGAGCAGGTGGGGCCAGCGGAACACGTGCACGATGCGCAGCTCGGC
Organism: Kribbella sp. NPDC050459; assembly: GCF_040655315.1. Lineage (NCBI taxonomy): Bacteria > Bacillati > Actinomycetota > Actinomycetes > Propionibacteriales > Kribbellaceae > Kribbella > Kribbella sp. NPDC050459. The sequence goes on from NZ_JBFAJQ010000001.1 coordinate 443,431, forward strand.
GCTCCGGGCCGCGGCTTCGGCCGCAGCCCACTCCAGCGTGTCCTGGCTGTCGAGTAGGACGACCACTGGGCCGTAGTACTGCTTCATCGGGGTGCCTCCCTGGACGCTCTTCGGTGTGAAACCACCGTCTCGTCGCAGGCAGGTGCATCACACCAGGGAGAACCACGGGCCTGTACCCCTGGGGATCATGGCGGCTCTCGTCTCAGGCGTCGAGCAGTTGGAGCGCCTCCGTGATCGAAGCGGCGACCGGGGCACCCGTCGAGTGCAGGGCTTGCGGGGTCATCGCGCCGGTGGTGACGAGCACGCAGCGGGCGCCGGCCGCCTGGGCCGCCTCTGCGTCGTCGACGACGTCCCCGATCAGGACGACGTCGGCCGGATCGAGCTGCTGCGCCTCCAGATGCCGGACCAGGCTGTCGGCCTTCGAGCCGCCGCCGATCTCGCCGGGCAGCCCGTCGATCCGGGTGAAGTAGGTCGTCAGCCCGTAGTGCTCGACCGTCGGCGTGAGCCGCGAGTGGAACCACATCGACAGCAACGACTGCGTCCGCCCGCTCGCTGTGCAGGACCGCAGGACCTCGTGCGTCCCGGTGGCCAGCTCACAGGTGTGCAGCAGCGCGTCGTACTGATCGTGGTAGAGCTTGTCGACCTGCTCCCACTCGGCCTCGTCCAGGGTGCGCCGCAGGATCTGCTCGTACGACAGCCGCATCGGCCGCGCGTAGGCCGCCTGCCACTCGCCCCAGCTCAGCTCCGCCCGCCCGAACCCGGCACAAACTTCGTTGACGGCAGCCAGGACGGCGTGATTGTCATTGAGCAGCGTTCCGTTCCAGTCCCACACCACATGTCGCACTGGGCAACTGTAAACGGGCAGACCGAACCGAAAGGCGGCCCAGTGGGTTCCAAGGCTGAGTTCAGGCCGGCGGCTGAGGTCGCGGAAAGGTTTCACGCCGAGGTGGTCGCGCCGCTCGTGGGAGACATCGGCTACGCGGCCGGACTCCTCGGGTGGGGGTCGGACGTTCTCGGGTACGACACCGAGCGGTCGATGGACCACGGCTGGGGACCGCGGCTCGCCGTACTGGTGGACGCGGCCGACGTCGAGCGGGTACGGAAGGCGGTCGACGACGGGCTGCCCGACGAGTACGACGGGTATCCGGTGCGCTTCGGTTGGGACAGCTACGCGCCGCGGCACCACGTGACCGTTGCGACGCTGGGGGACTGGTTGCGGGGGCAGCTCGGGTTCGACGCGTCACAGGGCATCGGGATCGACGACTGGCTGGTGACTCCGCAGCAGCAGCTCCTCGGTGTGGCGGCCGGCCGGGTGTACACGGACGACGGACGGCTGGCCCGGGTTCGTGAGGCACTGGCCTGGTACCCGGACCAGATCTGGTGGTGGACCCTGGCCTGCCAGTGGTCCCGTGTCGCCCAGGAGGAGGCGTTCGTCCAGCGCACGCACGAGGTAGGTGACGAGCTCGGGTCGCGGGTCGTGGCTGCCCGGCTGGTGCGGGACCTCATGCGCCTGGCCCTGTTGCAGGCCAGGGCCTACGCGCCGTACAGCAAGTGGCTCGGTACGGCGTTCGCGCGGCTCGACCACCCGGACGGGCTCGACGTCGCGCTGGCCGATGCGGTCGCGGCCACGTCGTACGCCGAGCGCGAGCGGGCGCTCGTCACGGCGTACGAGCTGGTCGCCCGGCGGCACAACGCGCTCGGGATCACCGACGAGCTCGACCCGGCCCCGCGGCCGTACTTCGACCGGCCCGCGATGGTGCTCGGCGCGGACCGGTTCGTGCAGGCGTGCCTGGCGACCGTGACCGACGAAGCGGTGGCGCGGCACGGGCTGATCGGGTCGATCGACCAGTTCGCGGACAACACCGACGTGCTCAGCAATCCGGCGGCGTTCCGACGGCTGGTCTCTGTCTATCGTTGACCGATGACCCTCGCCAGGCACGTCATCAGCTCGGTCACGACCACCGAGATCCGCTACGACTACCTCCGCACGATCGGCCGCAACTCGTTCCTCGGGAGCCACGGGAGCGGCGGCAGCACCACGGCGTACGTCGTGCAGACCGACCGCGGCGCGACGGGCTGGGGGCTGCCGCTGTACGACGCGGACCCCGGCTCGCTCGTCGGACGGAACCTCGCAGAACTGATCGACCCGGACCGTGGGGTGATCGACCCGGCGGCCGAGTTCCTCGACTACCCGCTGCACGATCTCGCGGCGCGGGTCCTCGACGTGCCGGTGTACGCGATGCTCGGCGGCGCCGGATCGCCCCGGGTGCGCTGCTACAGCGGCGGGATCTACCTCGACGACCTCGACGGCGGGCTGGACGCGATCCGGGCGAACCTCGCCCAGGACCACGAGTTCGGGTTCCGCGACTTCAAGCTGAAGATCGGCCGCGGGCATCGCTGGATGGACTCCGACGGCGGTCTGCAGCGGGACATCGAGGTGACCCGGCTGACCCGCGAGCTGTACCCCGACGCCGGGATCCTTGTCGACGGCAACGACGGCTTCAGCGTGAACACCCTGTTCGAGTACCTGGACGGTGTCGCGGACTGCGACCTGTACTGGATCGAGGAGCCGTTCGCAGAGCGACGCCCCGACCTGGAGGCGCTCCACGAGTACCTGCAGAAACTGCCGGTCCGGCCCAAGGTCGCCGACGGCGAGTACGACCCGAACGTGGAGCACGTCCTCCAGCTGGCCCGCGACGGTCTCGTGGACGTGGCCCTGATGGACGTCACCGGCCACGGCCTCACCGCCTGGCGCCGCACCATGCCCGACCTGTCCGCCGAAGCCTCACCGCACGCCTGGGGCCAGCCGCTCAAGACCCTGTACGCCGCTCACCTGGCCGCCGGCCTCGGCAACATCCCGATCGTCGAAGGCGTCCCCGGCCCCGGCTTCTACACGCTGGAGGACGGCCATATCACCCTCACCGACCAGCCCGGCTTCGGCTTGAAGCTGCCGTAGCGCGGCGGCCGCTACATATCCAAGATGAGGTCGGTCGCCGGGCGGGAGCAGCAGAGGAGTGCCTGCCCGCTCGGCGGCGGTTCCAGTGGGGTGGGGGAGTACGTGAGGTCGCCAGACAGCACCGGGGTGATGCAGTTGTGGCAGACGCCGGTGCGGCAGCTCCACCGCGCCGGCACGTCACAGGCCTCGGCCAGCTCGAGCAGGGTGCCGTCGCGCATGGCTGTCGAGATGCCGCTGCGGGCAAACGTCACCAGCGGCCCATTGCCGGCGACACCGTCCGGCTGATGCGGCGGCCTGAGCGTCTGGCCGACGACACCGGGATTCAGCGATGCCAGCGCGCCGAACAGCTCCGTACGGACCCGAGTTACCCCTACTGCGGTCAGTGCTGCCTGCATGTCCGCCATGAAGCTCTCAGGACCGCAGACGTACGCCGTGGCATCTGGCGGCAGGCCCAGCTCGAGCAGCTTGTCCTTGGTCAGCCGCCCCTCGACGGAGCTGTAGTAGATGTGCTCGTGAGCGTTCGGGAGCTGGGCGAGCAAGTCGTGTGCCTCCGCGGCGAACGCGTGCTCCGTCGGTCCGCGCGCCGCATGGATCCACCACACCTCGCGACTGCTAGCTGCCAGGCTGTGAAGCATCGCGAGGACAGGCGTCACTCCGATCCCCGCGGAGATCAGCAGCACCGGTCCGGTGCCGTCCTCGAGCAAGAACTCACCGCGTGCTGCCGCGACTTCCAGCAGGCTGCCGGACGACAGCTGAGCCATGTAGGCGCTGCCGATCCCGTGCGGCTCCTGCTTGACGCTCACGCGGTAGCCGGGCGAGGTGGAGAGCGAGTAGCTGCGCACAGCCTCCGGCATCCGGAACGTCAGGTACTGACCCGCCTGAGCCGCCGGCAGCTCACCGCCGTCGGGTGCAGCGAGCTTGATGGAGAACACGTCCTTGGCCTCAGCGACGACATCGGTGACGCGCAGCTGCCGGAAGCCGTCCCACGCCGGCCCTGGTGCGTTCTCCTTGTCCAGAAGCTCGTGGAACGATCCTTGCCACCCCGGGCTCATCGCCGGGATGCGTACGGCGATCCGCAGCTTCTCGATGTCGCGGTCGGGTAGGTACAGCAGAGCATCCGTGTCGGAGACGCTCAGGGCACCCGGTCCGGTAGCCGTCTTGACGATCGGATCACCGGCAGCGATCTCGCCTTCGGTGATCACCCGGCAGTAGAACCCCGGCCGGTGGTGGCTGACGAGCAGCGCCGGCAGCTCCGGCTCACCCATCCGCAGTCCGACCCGGTAGCAGGTCACGCGTGGCTGCGTGACCTCCAGCTCGGAGCCGCCGATCCGGTAGCGGTCACCGATGCAGACCTCGTCGTCCGGCAGCCCGTCGACCGTCAGATTCTCGCCGAACTGTCCGTAGCCGAAGTCGTCCCGCCCGAAGTGCTGCGCCCAGTAGCGGTAGGAATCCAGCTGGTACACCAGTACCGCACGCTGCTCGCCACCGTGGCCGGCCAAGTCGCCTTGGCCGTCGCCGTCCAGGTTCAACCGACGGACCATCACCGGCCCGTCGACCGGCCCCTTCCACACGCCGGTGTAGACGGTCTTCCCGTTCCACTCGACGTCCTTCGACAGACCGACGTTCACCGACACCACAGTCGCTTCACTCATCCGGACAGCTCCTCCACCGAGAGGTCACCGCCGACATCATCTCGCGCCCCCGCGGCCCGGGCACTGCCCGAGCCGGCTCTCATTCGCCGAACAGACGGTCGATCGGGAGGAACCAGCGGAAGTCGACCGGATCGCCGAAGGTGGCCGGGACCTTGCCGCGCGGCAGGATGATCGTGGCCGGTCCATTGGCGTGCCCAACGGCGTACAGGTAGCCCGTGCCGGCCGCCTTGTCGATTCCGAGCAGCAGTGTGCCGTAGCTGCCGCAGCTGGTCGCGACCAGTGACTCGAAGCCCTGCCAGGTCGCGCGCCGCACGAGCTTCACGACTGGTTTCATCGGCGTGCCGGTCGGGATGTGGATCGTGTACAGCGCACCGCCGTGAGTGGTGGCCAGGAAGGTGTCGTAGGTCCGCGTCTTGCTGATCAGCGCCATCGCCTTCACCGCCGCGAACCCCGGGTACGACGTCTTGCCGCGCCAGACGCCGTTCGGGTCGACGGTCCACCGGAACAGGACGCCGTCGGAACGCAGCCCGTAGGTGTTCATCCGCCAGGGAGCGTCCTCGGAGGACACGGACTGCTCGACGGCGACGAAGTCCCGCCAGCCGCCGCCGATCCGGGTCAGCTGCGCGTGGTGGACCTCGGCGGTCAAGCCGGCGTGGTACCGGGTGAGGTACAGCCCTGAGCCGATCACGACGTAGCCGGACACGTGGGAACCGCCTGGGTCCGGTTCGGCACGCAGGGAGGTGCTGAGCCCGACCAGACCGGGCGCGAACACTTCCAGCGCGACCTTGGAGTCTCTCGTCAGCGTGGGTGGCACAGTGCTTGTGACCACCTGGGCGCGGTGGTCACCGTTGCTCGTGACCGAGCCGGCCGTGACCGAACAGGTCGCCGTCACACGGTTCGGCGCCGCATCGGCCGGCCAGGCGAGCAGGCTGCCCGCCAGTCCGATCGCCGCCATCAGCGCAGTGGTGCGGATTCTCATCTCGGCCCCCTATTCACCGAAGGGCGGTGGTTCGGGTTGCGAGATCCACCGGAAGTACACGGCGGAGCCGAACGATCCGGGGACCTTGCCACGCGGCTCGATGACGGTCGACGTTCCGACGGCGTGCCCGACGGCGTACAGGTATCCGGCGTGGGTGTCGGTGTCAATTCCGATCAGGAGCGTTCCGTAGATGCCGCACTTCTGCGCGAGCATCGCCTCGTAACCTTGCCAGCCCGACCGGCGGACCAGCTTGACGACCGGTTTCATGGGCGACGTCACCGGAATGTGGATCGTGTACAGCGCACCGCCCCGGGTGTTGGCCAGGAAGGTGTCGTACGTCGCGGTCGCACTGATCAGGGCCATCGACTTGACGGCGGAGAATCCCGGGTACGACGTCTTCTGGCCCCAGTTGGCGGCGTTCCACCGGAACAGCACACCGTCGCGACGCAGCCCGTAGACCGTGTTGCGCGGCAACATGCCCGGCGCCGAGTACGACGAACGGTGGAGAGCGACGTAGCTGCTCCAGCCGCCACCGATCCGCACGAGCGCTCGGGCCATGATCTCCCCGTCCTCGTGGACGATGGAGTAGGTGTTGTACAACGTGTCGCCCAGTACGACGTAACCGCTGACGTCGTAGTCGCCCTCCCCGTTCTTCGAGGAAGCAATCGCGCTGCTCAGCCGAACTGGGGCGGGATACGGCTTGTTCACGAAGAGTCCGGACGACCAGGTCGGCGGCATGGTCGCCAAGACGGCACTGCCGGACTCGCCGCTACCAGTGACCGCACCGACTCCCACCGAGCAGACGGCCGATGCCGTGGCCGACGCCGGCTGGGTTGTTACGGCTCCGAATGCCAGACTCGCCGCGGCGAGCGCCGCGAGAAGTTGCACTGTTCTCGACATGTTCCCCCCACCCCCTTGTTGCCCCTGGGTCAACCGTCCTGGACCAGAACGGGGGGTGTAGAGGGCCGAAGGTCCCGAGTCAGTGGGACCTGTTGGCCTCCGGGTCCTGTTCCACGCGTTGCCTGTGCTCGGCTGCATGCTCCAGTGACCTCTCGTCCGCCCACGACCACTTCGGTGCCGGGGTCGACGGGCCGTCGTACGGCAGGTCGGCATAGTGCCTTTGGAGTTCTGCCAGTTCGGCGGTCAGCGCAGCGCGGGTCTCGGCGAACGCCGGGTCCTCGGCGACGTTGACCAGCTCCTCCGGGTCCTTCTGCAGGTCGTACAGCTCCCACTCGGATTCGAACAGACGCTCCGACGAGCCCGGTACACCGAGGCCGGCGCCGTAGTAGTGGATGAGCTTGAAGTCCTTCGTGCGGATCCCGTAGTGCGCGGGGGCGTGGTGGTACGGGTCGTCGTGCTCCCAGTACCGGTAGTAGATCGCCGTCGGCCAATCCGGGACCTGCTCACCACGCAGTAGCGGCAGGAAGCTGCGGCCTTGGGACGTGGGCAGCTCCAGCCCCGCCATGTCGAGGAATGTCGCTGCGAAGTCCACGTTGGTGACCATCGCGTCGCAGGTGCCGCCGGCCGGGATCACCGACGGCCAGCGGATCATCATCGGCATCTGCAGCGACTCGTCGAACATCAGCCGCTTGTCGAACCAGCCGTGGTCGCCGAGGAAGAACCCCTGGTCGGACGTGTAGACGACGACCGTGTTGTCACTGACGCCCTCCTCGTCGAGGACGTCGAGCAGCCGCCCGACGTTGTCGTCGATGGACTGGACGCACTGCAGGTAGTCGCGCAGGTAGCGCTGGTACTTCCAGCGCATCCGCGCCTCCCGGTTCCCTGGGCCGCGCAGCTCGTCCGGCAGCTCTTCGCCGAGCTCGTCCGCGGCCAGGTCGTCCGCGACGGACATGCGCACGCCGCGAACCGCCTGGCTGCGCGTGCTGTGGTCGTCGAACAGCGTGCTCGGCTCCGGGATCGAACCGACCGGGTAGAGGTGCTTGTGCTTCTCGTCCGGCACCCATGGCCGATGCGGCGCCTTGTGGTGCAGGAGCAGCAGGAACGGGCGGTCCGGGTCCCGCCGGCGGATCCAGTCGATGCTCTGGTCCGTGACGATGTCCGTCGCATACCCGGGCACGATTGCCGCGCCGTCCGGCCCGATCATCAGCGGGTCGACGTAGTCGCCCTGGCCGGGGAACACCCGCCAGTCGTCGAAATGCCGCGGCGCGGACTCCGGCCGCTCACCGAGATGCCATTTGCCGAACAGAGCGGTCTGGTAGCCGGCGTCCTGCAGCACCTCGGCGAACGTCGGCACCCGGTAGTCGATCTCGGTGAAGATCGAGGCGACGCCGTTCACGTGGCTGTACGTCCCGGTCAGGATCGAGGCCCGCGAGGGGGAGCAGATCGAGTTCGTGCAGTACGTCGCGTCCATCCGCACTCCGTCGCGGGCCAGCCGGTCCAGGTGCGGCGTGCTGTTGACCTTGCTACGTGTGTTGTTGCTGTACGCCGAGATCGCGTGCGCGGCGTGATCGTCGGACATCACGAAGACGATGTTCGGAGTCGGCATCACCTCACCCTAGGTCACCCGCGGCCGGATTTGGACATCGCTTACCGCCGGACCGCCGGTGGGCGTAGGTTTGCCGGTTATGGCCATGTTCGACCTTTCCCTCGACAAGCTCCGCGAGTACCGGCCCGAGGTGGCCGCGCCCGCCGACCTGGTCGATTTCTGGCGCCGTTCGATCGAGAAGGCGCGCACCGACGACCTGTCCGCCACGTTCACCCTGATCGACAACAAGCTTGCGGTGATCGACACCTACGACGTCACTTACGCCGGTTTCGACGGCTCGCCGGTCAAGGGCTGGCTGCACGTTCCGGCCGGCGCAACCGGTCCGTTGCCGACCGTCGTGCAGTACCACGGGTACTCCGGAGGCCGGGGCTTCCCGCACGCGACCACGCTGTGGGCGCAGGCCGGTTACGCCCACTTCGTGATGGACACCCGCGGCCAGGGGTACAGCGCCGGCGGCGTCGACGGGACGCCGGACGCCACGCCGTACGCCGGTCTCAACCACACGCCCGGGTTCATGACGCTGGGAATCACCGACCCGGAGACGTACTACTACCGCCGTGTCTTCATCGACGCGGTGCGGGCGCTCGACGCGGCCCGGACGTCGCCGCTGGTGGACCCGGACCGGATGGTCGTCACCGGCGGCAGCCAGGGCGGCGGCATCGCGATCGCGGCGGCCGGCCTGGCGCCGATCGCCGGGATCGAGTTGCTCGGCTGCGCCCCCGACGTACCGTTCCTGTGCCACTTCCAGCGGGCGCTGCAGATCACCGACAAGGACCCGTACGGCGAGATCACGCGGTACCTGAAGGGGTTCCGCCAGGACGTCGACGCGGCGCTCACCACGCTCGGCTACTTCGACGGCGTCAACCTCGGCCGGCTCGCCACGGCGCCGGCGCTGTTCTCGGTCGCGCTGATGGACCCGATCTGCCCGCCCTCGACGGTGTTCGCCGCCTTCAACCACTACGGCGCCACCGGCAGCGAGCAGAAGGACATCGAGGTGTACCACTACAACGAGCACGAGGGCGGCCAGACATACCAGCAGCTCGCGCAGCTCGACTGGTTCGCGAAGGTCTTCGAGGCGTCCGGAAAGTAGTCATCGATCGACCGATGAGTTTTCGGCCCGGGCGTCGTTACACGGTCATTGAACGTCGGTCAGACTGGGACCGACCTGACCGCGGAGGCCCCGAGATGACGCAGATGGACTGGAAACTGGAGCTCGTGATCGTGCCGGTGACGGACGTGGACCGGGCGAAGAAGTTCTACACCGAGCAGTTGGGGTTCGCCGAGGACGTCGACCATCGGGCGGGCGACTCGTTCCGGGTCGTGCAGCTGACACCGCCCGGGTCGGCGTGCTCGATCACGATCGGGACCGGCCTGACCGCCGCACCGCCGGGCAGCTACCAGGGCACCCACCTGGTGGTGAACGACATCGAGGCCGCGCACGCCGAGCTGGCCGGCCGCGGGGTCGAGGTGAGCGAGCCGTTCCACTTCACCCCCGAGGGGAAGCGTCCCGGTCTCGCGCCGGCGCGCGGTGACTACGAGACCTTCCTGTCTTTCGAGGATCCGGACGGCAACGGCTGGACGGTCCAGGAGGTGGGAAGGACCGCCTCGTGACGACTCTCGAGGAGGCGGCGTTCGCGGGTGACGAGACCGCGTTCGCCGACCTCGCGGGCCGGCATCGCCGCGAGCTCCACGTGCACTGCTACCGGATGCTGGCCTCGTTCGACGACGCCGAGGACGCGGTCCAGGAGACGTTGCTGCGGGCCTGGCGCGGTCGCGATCAGTACGACGGGCGCACCTTCTTCCGCGCCTGGCTGTACCGGATCGCCACCAACGTCTGTCTCGACCTCACCCGTCAGCGCAGCCGGCGCCCGGTGTCCGCCGCCACGGACTCGCCGGGGGAGCTGGTCTGGTTGCAGCCGTATCCCGATCGGCTGCTCGACGAGATCGCGCCGCCGGCCGATCAGCCGGACGCCGTCGTGGTGGACCGGGAGACGATCGAGCTCACCTTCCTGATCGCGCTGCAGGCGCTGCCGGCCCGGCAACGCGCCGCGCTGATCGCCCGCGACGTGCTCGGCTGGTCGGCCGCCGACACGGCCAAGCTGCTGGAGACGAGCGTGGCGGCGGCCAACAGCGCGTTGCAGCGGGCGCGGGTGACGATGCAGCAGCGGCTGCCCGAGCACCGCGCCGACTGGTCGGCGCCGCGGCCGACCGCGGAGGAGCGGGAGGTGCTGGCGCGCTTCATCGACGCCCACGAGCGCTGTGACGCCGAGGCGGCGATCGCGATCGCCGGCGAGGACCTGCGGGTCTCGATGCCGCCCGACCGGCTGTCGTTCACCGGGCTGCGCGCCTGCCTGCCGCTGTTCCAGCGGGCCTTCGGGCCGGACCGCGACGGCGACTGGCGTCTCGTACCGACGTCGGCGAACCGGCTGCCCGCCGCGGCGACGTACCTGAAGCGACCGGGCGATTCGATCTGGCGGGCCTTCAAGCTCGACGTGCTGTGGGTCGACCACGGCAAGATCGTGGAGATCACCACGTTCGGTGCGTCCCGGTTCCCGGGCTTCGGCCTCCCCGACCAGTGGTCCCCGGACCGCTAATGTGGTGATCATGCTGGGACTACCTACGGGGATCCGGGCCTGCCTGTTCGACCTGGATGGTGTGCTCACCGACACCGCCGCCGTTCATGCTGCCGCGTGGAAAGAGATGTTCGACGAGTTCCTCCGCGACTATGCGGCGCAGCACGGGATCGCCTTCGTGCCGTTCGACGCCCGCGCGGAGTACGACGCGTATGTCGACGGCAAGCCGCGGCCCGACGGCGTCCGGGACTTCCTGACCTCGCGCGGCATCGCCTTGCCGGAGGGCACGGCCGGGGATCCGCCGTCCGCGATGACGGTCAACGGCCTCGGCAACCGGAAGAACGAGGCGGTGCAGCGGCGGATCCGCACCGACGGCGTGCACGTGTTCGAAGGCTCCCGGAAGTATCTGGAGGCCGCCGAGCAGGCCGGGCTCCGCCGGGCCGTCGTGTCGTCGAGTGCGAACACCCGCCAGGTGCTGGAGGTCACCGGCCTGGCGCGGTTCGTCGAGCAGATCGTCGACGGTGTGACGATCCGGACCGAGGGCCTGAAGGGCAAGCCGGCGCCGGACACGTTCCTCGCCGCGGCCAAGGGCTTCGGCGTCGACCCGTCCGCGGCGGCGGTCTTCGAGGACGCGCTGGCGGGTGTGTCCGCCGGCCGTTCGGGCCAATTCGGGCGGGTGATCGGAGTGGACCGCGTCGGCCAGGCGGCCGAGCTGAAGTCGCACGGCGCCGACGTCGTGGTCCGCGACCTGGCCGACCTGCTGCGGCCGGAGGTGGAGGGCGAATGATCGACCGGGGCCACCATCCGATCGAGCCGTGGCGGCTGCGCGAGACGCGGCTCGCGCTCGACAAGCTGGCGCAGGCGGAGTCCCTGTTCGCCCTGTCGAACGGGCACATCGGCCTGCGCGGCAATCTCGACGAGGGCGAGCCGTATGCGATCCCCGGCACGTACCTGAACTCGTTCTACGAGCAGCGCCCGCTGCCGTACGCCGAGGCCGGCTACGGGTACCCGGAATCCGGGCAGACCCTCGTGGACGTCACCAACGGCAAGCTGATCCGGCTGCTGGTCGACGACTCGCCGTTCGACATCCGCTACGGCTACCTGTCCAAGCACGAGCGCTCGCTGGACTTCCGCACCGGCATCCTCGAGCGGGACGTGGACTGGACGTCGCCGGGCGGCAAGCGGATCAAGGTCCGCAGCCGCCGGCTCGTGTCGCTCACCCAGCGCGCGGTGGCCGCGATCGAGTACGTCGTCGAGCCCGTCGACCAGCCGGCCCGGTTCGTGATCCAGTCCGAGCTCGTGGCGAACGAGGCGCAGCCGAAGCTGTCCGACGATCCGCGGGTGGCCGCGGTCCTGGACAACCCGCTGAAGCCGGTCAGCCACGACGGCGGCGAGCACGGGACCGTCCTGATCCACCGCACGACCCGCAGCCAGCAGCTGATGGCCGCGGCGATGGCGCACGAGGTGGACACCTCGGTCCGCTACGCGATGGACCAGGACGTCCGCGAGGACTGGGCGCGGACCACGGTGATCTGCCAGCTGCAGCCGGGTGAGAGCCTGCGCGTCGTGAAGTACCTGGCGTACGGCTGGTCCAGCCTGCGGTCCGAGACCGCCATCCGGGACCAGGTCGCGGCTGCGCTCGCGAGCGCCCGGTTCTCCGGCTGGGACGGCCTGACCGGGCAGCAGGCCGAGTTCCTGGACGACTTCTGGGACGGCGCCGACGTCGAGGTGCAAGGGCATCCCGAGTTGCAGCAGGCGGTCCGGTTCGCGCTGTTCCACATCCTGCAGGCCGGTGCGCGCGCCGAGCGGCGGGCGATCCCGTCGAAGGGACTGACCGGCGCCGGGTACGACGGGCACACGTTCTGGGACACCGAGGGCTTCGTGCTGCCGGTGCTGACCTACACGATGCCGGACGCCGCCGCGGACGCGCTGCGCTGGCGCCATTCGACGCTGGAGATGGCGAAGCAACGCGCCGCGGAGCTCGGCTTCCGCGGGGCCGCGTTCCCGTGGCGGACGATCCGCGGCCAGGAATGCTCCGGCTACTGGCCGGCGGGGACGGCGGCGTTCCACGTCAACGCCGACATCGCCGAGGCCGTCATGCGGTACTACCGGGCCACCGGCGACGACGACTTCCTCGACGAGGTCGGGCTCGAGCTGCTGGTCGAGACCGCCCGGTTGTGGATGTCGCTCGGCCACCACGACCGCGAAGGGCGCTGGCACCTACCCGGAGTGACCGGCCCGGACGAGTACAGCGCTGTTGCCGATGACAACGTTTTCACCAACCTGATGGCGGCCCGCAACCTGCGCTCGGCGGCCGAGATCGCCGCGAAGGTGCCGGCGAAGGCGCGTGAGCTCGGGGTCGACAGCGAGGAGGAGGCGATCTGGCGGGACGCCGCGGCCGCCGTCTACATCCCGTACGACGAGGACCTCGGAGTGCATCCCCAGTCCGAAGGCTTCACCGGATATGCCGTCTGGGATTTCGAGGCCTACAAGGACAGGTATCCGCTGCTGCTGCACGCGCCGTACTTCCAGCTGTACCGCACCCAGGTCGTCAAACAGGCCGATCTGATGCTGGCGACGTACTGGTGCGGCGATGCGTTCACCGCCGAGGAGAAGGCGCGGAACTTCGACTACTACGAGCGGCTCACCGTGCGGGACTCGTCGTTGTCGGCGTGCGTGCAGGCCGTGATGGCGGCCGAGGTCGGCCACCTGGACCTGGCCTACGACTACGCGTACGAAGCTGCCCTGATCGACATGCGCAACCTGCACCACAACACCGGCGACGGTCTGCACATGGCCTCGCTCGGCGGTGCCTGGAGTGCGCTGGTGGCCGGGTTCGGTGGATTGCGCGAGTGGGACGGCTGCCTGTGCTTCGATCCGGCGTTGCCGGTCGGCCTGGCCGGATTGAGTTTCGCCGTCCGCTGGCGCGGGGTGCGGCTGCGGGTGGAGATCGACCCGCTCTCGGTGAAGTACTCGGTGCACGACGGGCCGGACGCGTCGCTGACGTTGCGGCACGCCGGTGAGCTGATCACGGTCACCGCGAAGCAGCCGGTGATCCGGACCCTGGAGAAGCGCCGGCCGTTGCTGCCGCGGCCGCCACAGCCGCCGGGCCGCGCGCCGCGGCCGGCGATGGCGATCAACGAGGAGAGCTGAGGCCGGCGCTCCGGGTCGGTCAGTGCTTGATGGCGCGGTTCTGGTGGCGGGCCGACAGCGACTCGGCGGTGCCGACGAGCAGTACCGAGGAGATCACCGCGACGATGAAGCCGAGCGCGTTCAGCTCGAAGATGCCGCCGGTGCCGAGAATGCTCGCGATGGTCCCGCCGATCACCGAACCGGCCAGCCCGAGCAGCAGCGTGGCGAGCAGGCCGAGCTTCTGCTTGCCGGGCGTGAAGAGCCGGGCCAGCGCTCCGATGATGAGTCCGGCGATGATGAAGCCGATCATGGCTGATGTCCTCCGAGAGTCGAACGGTAGGACTCCAGTCTGCCGCCGCGGGTCGCTCCGCGGCAGGGGAGTTGTCCCTGACCGGACCCGGACCCGACCCTGGCCGGGGTCGGCGGTTCAGGGACGCGTCGTGACGCTGTACAGCCTGCTGTTCGCGAGTAGCCGGGGAGCGCCGCCGAGCCGTCCGATGACCGTGGCTTCGAGTTGCTCGGTCGCGTTCGCGTCACCGCGCAGCAGTGCCTTGTAGCCGGTCCGGCAGGCCGAGCGGGGGCTCAGGATCTCGACGTACAGCTCGATATCGGACATCTCCGGATGGGTTTTGAGCACGCCCAGGGTGCTCTTCGCGCACCGCACCAGGGTCGGCTGGGTCCGGGCCGAACTGTTGGCGGTGAGCAGTTGGTCGGCGAGTGCTTTCGTGACGAAGTACTCGGCGCTGGACTGCCGGTCCTGGAGGTAGCGGACCGACGCGGACTCCTTGACGTTGTCGGTGAGCGCGCAGAGCGCCCACTTGGGTGGCAGTGTGACGACCTGGGTCTGCGGCACGTACGGCGGGATGTCCGGCACCTTCGCGCCACTGTTGTTGACCGCGATCAGGGCGGCCCGCGAGGCCGGGTCCTTCGGGTTCGCGTGCGGCGCCGCGACCAGGCGGGTGGTGAAGTTCGGGTCGGGGATGACGACGACCGACAGGCTGCCGGTGTTCTTCATCAGCAACGAGGTGCGGCTCGGATCGGTGCGGACCGTCAGCTGCACGCCGTCGGTCTCGGACTCGGTCGGAAGCTTCTCGGTGGACCGGGTGCAGTCGGTCGCCGGCTTGAGGGCCGCCTGCGTGCGCGGCACGGCGACCGACGGGCTCGGCGACACTTCGGGCGGCACACTCGTCCCTCCGTCGGACGAACAGCCGGCGACGAGCAGCAACGACATGATCGACACAAACGACACCGCACAGGGCAGAAATGCCCGCTCACGTAACGCCACGATGACCCCCTGAAAACTCCGAGCACCAGGTCCCCACCCGCTCGGCTACTCCCGCAGAATCTCCCTCCACCATACTGTCCGTGCGGTGCCTTAGCCTCGGTTCGTGGCTGTTCACCAGTTGTCGAAGCGCGATGCACGGCGGCTGGCCGTGCGTGCCCAGCTGCTCACCAAGGAGCGGCCGGCCGGCCTGTTCGAGGTCGTGCGCGGGCTGACCGTGGTGCAGCTCGACCAGACCGCGTATGTCGCGCCGAATGCCGACCTCGTGGCCTGGAGCCGCCTCGGTTCGTCGTACGATCCGACCGAGCTGGCCGACGCGCTGGCGGCGCTGGAGCTCGTGCAGTTCCGCGGGTTCGCGCGGCTGCCGGAGACGATGGCGTTGTTCCGGGCCGAGATGGCGGCCTGGCCGAGCGACGGAGAGCCGCTCGACTGGCAGCAGTACCGGCAGGACTGGGTCCGGGCGAACGAAGGCTGCCGGGTCGACATCCTCGAGCGGCTCCGGCAGGACGGTCCCCTGACCATGCGCGAGCTGCCGGACACCTGTGTGCGGCCGTGGCGATCGAGTGGGTGGACCAACAATCGCAACGTGTCGCAGATGCTGGAGTTCATGGTGCAGCGCGGCGAGGTGGCGATCGCGGGCCGGGACGGCCGGGACCGGCTGTGGGACCTCGCCGCCCGCATCTACCCGGACGATCCGGTCGTGCCGCTCGCCGACGCGGTCACGATCCGGCACGAGCAGCGGCTGCGGTCGATGGGGCTGCTGCGCTCGAAAGGACCTGCGTGCCCGGGCGAGCCGCTCGACGCCGGCCAGGTGGGGGAGCCGGCCGTGGTGGACGGCGTCCGCGGCGAGTGGCGGATCGACCCGGAGTTGCTCGACCGGCCGTTCAGCGGGCGGACGGCGCTCCTGTCACCACTGGACCGCCTGGTGTACGACCGGAAGCGGCTGCTGGAGATCTTCGACTTCGACTACCAGCTGGAGATGTACAAACCGGTCGCGAAGCGCCGGTGGGGGTACTTCGCGCTGCCGATCCTGCACAACGACCGCCTGGTCGGGAAGCTCGACGCGGCGTCCGACCGGAAGGCCGGGGTTTTCCGCGTGGACGCGATCCACGAGGACGAGCCGTTCTCGAAGACGCTGACCGCCGCGGTGCACCGGGAGATCCGCGACCTGGCCGCCTGGCTGCGCCTCGAACTCGTGACGAGCTCTTGACGACCCGCTTTGTTTACGTAAACATCGCGGCGTGAGATCAACCGTCCGCAGTCTCCTCGCCGTCCTGCTGTGCTGTTTCGCGCTCGCCGCCGCGGTTCCCGGAACCGTCGCCGCGAGCCCGCCGGGAACGAACGACTTCCGCGGCGTCAACTGGGCCGATCCGCGCGACAACTACGCCGATGACGAGGTCGTCCCGTCCGGCCTGAGCACGGCCGACGACTACCCGGCGACGTACCGCAAGGCGCTCGGGATCGTCGGGGAGTTCCGCAAGGAACTGAAGGCCAACACCATCCGGCTGCCGATCAACCCCTCGAGTGTGGGCACCGACTGGTGGCGTGCCTACCGCGGGGCGATCGACGCGTCGGTGGCCAGTGGGTTCAAGGTGATCCTGAGCTACTGGGAGGCCGACAACGCCAAGGACGGACGGGTCGACGACCCGGCGGCCTACGCGGCGATGTGGGACACGGTGGTGAAGGCGTACGGGAAGAACCCGCGCGTGTACTTCGAGCCGATGAACGAGCCGTTCGGGTACTCGCTGCCCGAGTGGGTGTCGCTGACCTCGGCGTGGATCGCCCGGCACAGCGACGTTCCGCGCGGGCGGATCGTGATCTCCGGGACCGGCTACAACGACAACGTGACCGGCGTCGGCGCGGCGCCGGAGCTGAACGGGACGCTGCTGTCGCTGCACTTCTACGGCTTCTGGGCTTCCGACACGACCGAGGCCGCCTGGTTGGCGAACCTCCGGCCGCGGATCGGCTCGTACGGCTGGCGGACGATCATCGACGAGGCCGGCTCGCCGATGACGATCGGCCTGAACTACGGCAACCACGAGGGAAACGTGTACACGTCGTACCTCGCGGCGCTGACCCAGGTCGCGCGTGAGAACGACATGGGCATCGTGTACTGGCCCGGTCTGCGCACCGGCGACTCGTACTCGATGACGACGCAGGTCGGGCCGGCCGATCTCCAGGTCAACAGCATCAGCGGACGCGACCAGCTGTGGTGGGGTTGGGGTCTGCTCAAGAGCGAGCCGACGAACAGCGAGCCGCCGGCCCCGCCTGGTGAGCCCCTGCGCGGTGTCGCCAGCAACCGCTGCGTCGACGTGCCTGGCTTCTCGACCAGTCCCGGTACGGCGCTCGACCTGTGGGACTGCAACAACGGTGGCAACCAGTCGTGGAACCTCACCGCGTCGAACCAGTTGACGGTGTACGCCGACAAGTGCATGACCGCGGGCACCTCCTCCGTGACCATCGAGAACTGCACCGGCGGCGACAACCAGGTCTGGCATCTGAACGCCGACCAGACCGTCACGTCGACGGCCGGCTGCCTGACCGCCAACGGCACCGGCAACGGAGCAGCCGTTGCCGTTGCCCCCTGCAACGGCTCGACCGACCAGAAATGGACGCGCAGCTGATCCGGCCTAGGTGACCGGCACCGGCTGGGGCCGCGACTCGCGGTGGGTGCGTTCGATGGATTGGCCCCAGGTGGTGCCGGTGAGCATCAGGGCGGCGCCGAGAACGGCCGGCGCGGCGAGGTGTTCGTCGCCCAGGCCGATGCCGATGGCAACTGCCCAGATGGGTTCGGTGCCGAGCAGGAGACTGGCGCGGCTGGCCGACGTGCGCTGGATCGCCCAGGTCTGGGCCAGGAAGGCGAACACGCTGCAGAACAAGGCGAGATAGATCATCTGCAGCCAGGTACCGGCACTGGCGTGCGTGGGCAGGTGCGGTACGGCGGGAACGGCGAACAACGCCGTACCGACGAGGGTTTGGACCGTCGTCAGCTGCAACGGCCGCAGCCCGGTGGACAGGCGGCCGACGAGCGCGACGTGGCCCGCGCGGACGACGGCGGCGGCGAGCATGAGCAGATCGCCGACGCCGGGTGCGTGCAGGCCGTGGGCGGACATCAGCAGGCCGACGGCGACGACGCAGAGGCCGGCCGCGAGGTAGAAGCGCGGCGGCAGACCGCGACGATCGAACAGCGGCGTGAGCACCAGCGTGAGGCTGATGATCAGCCCGGCGTTCGCCGCGCTGGTGTGCGTGACGCCGTACGTCTCCAGCACGAGGACCGCTGCCTGCGTGAGGCCGAGGACGAGCCCGGCCTTCAGTTCCCGCCGGTTGATGCCGCGGGCCAGCGGCACGAGGGCGAGAGCAGAGATGCCGTACCGCAGGAAGAGCACGGTCAGCACCGGCGCGCTGCCGGTCGCGGTCTTGGCTGCGAGGTAGCTCGATCCCCAGACCACGGCGACGAGTAGCAGGACGAGATCGGTACGGCGGGTTCCGGGCACGGGATCAACCGTGCGGGCGCAGAACGTTGAAGCCAAGTATCAATGTCTTCAGCAACGATGTAGTACAGCTACATTATGAGAATGGATGAACGGCAGCTCCGGGTGCTTCGGGAAGTCGGCGAGCTGGGGAGTGTGACCGCGGCGGCAGAGGCGTTGCTGGTGACACCGTCGGCGATCTCCCAGCAGCTGCGTTTGTTGCAGCGGTCGATGCCGGTGCCGTTGACCGAGCGCGCCGGGCGCCGGGTCGTGCTGACCCCGGCCGGCCGTGCGTTGGCGGGAGCTGCGGCCGATGTGGAGTCGGCGCTCGCACGGGCCCGCCACGTCGTGGACGACTTCGTGGAGCAGCCTGACGGCGAGGTCTCGGTGGCGGCGTTCCACAGCGCCGCCGCGACCTTCTTCCCGCGGTTGCTGCGCATCGCCCCGAAGGTCAGCCTGCACGACGAGGACGTGCCGCAGGACGAGTTCCCGGCGCTGACCCGGGAGTACGACGTGGTCCTGGCGCACCGTCTCGACCACGCGGCCCGGTGGCCGCGGACGGTCGCGGTCATGCCGCTGCTGCACGAGCCGCTCGACGTCGCCGTACCGGTCGATCATCCGCTCGCGGCGAAGCGGTCCCTGACCCCGCGCGATGTCGCGCACGAACCGTGGATCACGGTCCACGACGGCTTCCCGCTGATGGCGACGATCGAGGCGATCGGAGCGGCCGCGAACCACCGCCTCGAGCTGGTCCATCGCGTCAACGAGTTCACCGTCGTCGCCGAGCTGGTGGCGGCCGGCGCCGGCCTCGCCCTGATGCCGCGCTGGACCGCGCAGCGTCATCCGGCGGTGGCGCTCCGCCCGCTCCGCGACGTCCACACCCGTCGCCACATCGACGCCCTGTACCGTCCCGAACGTGCCGCGAGGCAAGCGGTCCGCACAGTCCTCGACGAACTCCGGCACGCCACCGCGGCCGTCCGGAACTGATCCGGATCAGCTACCGCTCGACGTGCACGATGTGCGCGTCCGGACCCGGGAAGAACAGTGACTCGGAGTCGGTGTCGCTCCAGTGCACGAGGTACGGCGGCGCGCCGTCCGGATCGTGCACCTCGACGATCTGACCTTCCCGCCGATGTGCCATCAGGTGGCTGCTCTCCACCACGACCTGATCGCCTGCTGCAGCTTTCACCACACCCACCTCCTTCACCTTCCAGCTTGGTCCACCCCTCAGCGGATGTCGATGGCGAGCCGGGCGGCAAGCCCCGCGAAGATCGCCGCCGTCACCCGCTCGAGCCTCCGGCGGATCCTGCTGCCGGTGCGGAAGAAACGCTCGGTGAGCGTGCCGGCCAGCAGGGCCGCGCCGGCGTCGACCGGGAAGCCGACCAGGATGAACATCGCGCCGAGCACCAGGAACTGCACGGTCGCCGGCCAGCTGCCGTGGCCGGTCGTGATGAACTGCGGGACGAAGGCCAAGTAGAACAGGATCACCTTCGGATTCGCCAAGTTGGTCAGGGTCGCCATCAGGTAGGTCCGGCGCAGCGTCCGCCGGGGGAGCTGCGGCGCGTCCTCAGGAGTCCCGAACTCCTGCCGGCTCGCGCGCCACGTCAGATACGCGAGGTAGAGCAGGAAGGCCGCCCCCGCTATCCGTACGCCGTTCAGAACCTGCGGCGCTGCCTGGATCAACGCCCCGAGGCCGAGCGCGGCCGCCACGCTGTGCACCGCCAGGCCGGTCGACATCCCGGCCGCGGCCACGACGCCGGTACGGCGCCCGCCGGCCGCCGCGTTCGCCACGATGAACAGCATGTCCGGTCCTGGTACGACGCTGACCAGGAAGACCGCTACCAGGAACCCGAGCACCACCGACACGTCCATGCGGTCCATCCTGACCCACGGGTGCCGCCCGGTCCCGGCGATTTCCGGTCCGTGGTCAGTTCGGGAGCGTGACCGTCGCCGTCGTACCGCCGGTGCTCGAGGACGTCAGCGTGATGGAGCCGTGGTGCGCGTGGGTGATCTCGCGGGCGATCGACAGCCCGAGCCCGGAGCCTCCGCTCGAGCGGGACCGGCTGGTGTCCAGGCGGACGAACCGTTCGAAGACCCGCTGCCGGTCCTGCTCGGGAATCCCGTCCCCGTCGTCCGACACCGTGATGACCGCCGACCCGTTCACGTCCGCCGTGGTCAGGTGGACCGTGCTGTGCGCCGCGCGGGCCGCGTTGTCGACGAGGTTCCGCAGTACCTGACTCAGCCGCGCCGGATCGCCGACGACCCGGACCGGATGCACGTCACCGGTAACGTGCAGTTCGGGCGCCGAGCTCCGCAGCCGCTGGATCTCCGCCGTCACGAGGTCGTCGAGGTCGACGTCGACCTGGCGCATCCGCAGGCCGGTGTCGTCGGCCTTCGCCAGCAGCAACAGGTCCTCGACCAGTTGCCGCATCCGGTCGGTCTCGGTCTCCATCACCTGCCGCAGGTCGTGCCAGGCCTGACCCGTCGTGTCCGCCCCGATGACCTCCAGCGCCGCGGTCAGCGTGGCCAGCGGTGACCGGAGCTCGTGGCTCGCGTCCGCCACGAACGCCCGCTGGGTCGCGTGCCCGGTCTCCAGCCGGTCGAGCATCTCGTTCATCGTCACCGCGAGCCGCGCGATCTCGTCCCGGGTCTGCGGCACCGGGACCCGCTCGGTCAGGTCCCGCGTCCCGATCCGCTGCACCCGCGCCCGGATCCGTTCCACCGGCCGCAGCGCCTGGCCGACCATCAGCCAGCCGGCCACACCGACCACGATCAGCAGCGCCGGGAACCCGATCGCGAGGTACTTCGCCACGGTCGTGACCGTCTGCCGCTGGGTCTCCACCGAGGACGCGACGACGACCGTGTACGTCGTCGCGCCGTACGCCGCTCCCTGCGCGACGATCAGGAACGAGTGGTCGTCGTCGATGAGCGGCATCTCGCCGACCTCGGCCCGCAGCAGCGCGCCCGCCGGCGGCCGGAGGTCGGTGAGCGGGGTGGTCCCGACGCGGGTCGACGACGCGGCGACGACCCGGCCGGCCGGGTCGAGCACCTGGATCAGCTGCCCGCTGCGGGTGGACTCGGCGAGGGCAGGCGTGAGCCCCGCCGTGCCGTCCTCGCTGACCTGTTGGGCCACCTCCGCGACCCGGGCCTCGGCCGCGTCGGAGACCTCGGTGATCAGCGCCCGCTGCAGGAGCAGCAGCAGGGCGGCCGCGCCGAGCATCATCGCGACCGCCACCACGATCACCGCCGCCGCCGTCGAGCGGCTCCGGACACTCGCCTGCCGCAGGCCGCCGGCGGTCCGGTACCACCCGTCGACGCGCCGTCGCACCACCGTGCTCACGCCCCCAGTCTGGCCCAGGTCCTTTCTAGCCGCCTTCGGGGTTCAGCCGGTAGCCCATCCCGCGGATGGTCTCGATCGCGTGCCGGGCGAACGGGGTGTCGATCTTCTTGCGCAGGTAGCGGACGTAGACCTCGACGACGTTCGGGTCGCCGTCGAAGGCGGGGTCCCAGACCCCGGCCAGGATCTCGCTCTTGCTGACCGTGTCGCCGCGATGCCGCATCAGGAACTCGAGCAGCCCGTACTCGCGGGGCGTCAGGGTGATCTCCCGCCCGTTGCGCTCGACCCGCCGCCGGGTGACGTCGAGCGTCAGGTCGCCGGCCGTCAGCACGACCGGGCGCTCCGGTCCGCCGCGCCGGATCAGCGCCCGCAGCCGGGCGACCAGGACCAGGAAGCTGAACGGCTTGGTCAGGTAGTCGTCCGCACCGAGGTCGAACGCGTCGGTCTGGTCGTACTCGCCGTCCTTCGCGGTCAGCATCAGCACCGGCGTCCAGACGCCGCGGGCCCGGAGCAGCTCGAGCACGCGGTACCCGTTCAGCTTCGGCAGCATGATGTCCAGCACGATCACGTCGTAGTTGTGCTCGGTCGCGGCCCACACCGCGTTCTCGCCGTCGTGCACCAGCTCCACGACGAACCCGGCGTCGGTCAGCCCCCGGTGCACGGTGTCGGCCAGCCGCAGTTCGTCCTCGACCATCAGCACTCGCATACCCCCAGTCTCACGGCTCGGCGCTGAGAATCCGCTGAGAGGTCCGCAACTTGACGTCGTGAAGTTGCGATCTCTACGGTTGTCGAAACGCTGTCGAAGCGCTTCGACAATCCGATCCGGAAGGCTGGCCGGCATGAAGTTCACCGACGGGTACTGGCAGCTGCGGGCGGGGCTGACGCGGTTGGGGCCGGCCGAGGTCGAGAGCGTACAGGCGGGGGAGCGGGAGCTGACCGTGTTCGCGCCCGCCAAGCGGATCGAGCGGCGCGGCGACACGCTCAACCAGCCGATGTTCACCGTGACGTTCTCGTCGCCGGCCCGCGGGGTGATCGGCGTCCGGATCGCACACCACCTCGGCGGACTGCCCGCGCACCCGTCGTACCGGCTGACCACCGACGACGAGCATCCGGTGAAGGTCGAGGTCGGTGCGGCCGAGGCGCGGCTGACCTCCGGCGAGCTGAGTGTGGTGATCGCGCTCGACGGCCCGTGGGACGTGCGCTTCGAGCAGGACGGGAAGCCGTTGACCAACTCCGGCGCGCGCAGCGTCGGCCTGGTCACCGATGCCGACGGCAGGCACTTTGTGCACGAGCAGCTGGCGCTCGGCGTCGGCGAGACCGTGTACGGACTCGGCGAGCGGTTCGGCGCGTTCGTGAAGAACGGCCAGGTCGTCGACAGCTGGAACGCCGACGGCGGCACGTCGAGCGAGCAGGCGTACAAGAACGTCCCGTTCTACCTGAGCAGCAAGGGGTACGGCGTCCTCGTCGACAGCCCGGCCCACGTGTCGTTCGAGGTCGGCTCGGAGGTGACGTCCCGCAACCAGTTCAGCGTCGAAGGCCAGGAGCTGGCGTACTACGTGTTCGCCGGCCCGGCGCCGAAAGACGTGCTGCACCGCTACACCGCTCTCACCGGACGGCCCGCGCGCGTGCCCGCGTGGTCGATGGGGCTGTGGTTGTCGACTTCGTTCACCACGGACTACACCGAGGAGACGACGAGCGCGTTCATCGATGGGATGGCGGCGCGCGACCTGCCGCTGAGCGTCCTGCACTTCGACTGTTTCTGGATGCGGCAGTTCCACTGGTGTGACTTCGTCTGGGACCCGGTCGCGTTCCCGGACCCGGCCGGGATGGTGCGCCGGCTGAAGGACCGCGGGCTGCGTGTCAGCCTGTGGATCAACCCGTACATCGCGCAGCGCTCGGCGCTGTTCGAGGAGGGCCGCCGGCTCGGGTACCTGCTGAAACGCCCGGACGGCTCGGTCTGGCAGTGGGACCTGTGGCAGGCCGGGATGGCGATCGTCGACTTCACCAACCCGGACGCGACGGCCTGGTTCCGCTCGAAGCTGCAGGCGCTGGTCGACCTGGGCGTGGACTGCTTCAAGACCGACTTCGGCGAGCGCATCCCGACCGACGTCGTCTGGTTCGACGGCTCCGACCCGGAGCGGATGCACAACTACTATCCGCAGCTCTACAACGCGGCCGTGTTCGGGCTGCTGGAGGAGAATCGCGGGGCAGGCGAGGCCGTGCTGTTCGCCCGGTCGGCGACGGCCGGTGGCCAGCAGTTCCCGGTGCATTGGGGCGGTGACTGCGAGTCGACCTTCGAGGCGATGGCCGAATCGCTGCGCGGCGGGTTGTCACTGGCGGCGTCGGGCTTCGGCTACTGGAGTCACGACATCGGCGGGTTCGAGGGCACGCCTGACCCCGCGATCTTCAAGCGGTGGGTGGCGTTCGGGCTGCTCTCGTCGCATTCGCGGCTGCACGGCTCGTCGTCGTACCGGGTGCCGTGGGCGTTCGACGAGGAGGCGGTCGACGTCCTGCGGAAGTTCACCAAGCTGAAGCTGTCGCTGACGCCGTACCTCGTCGCGGCGGCCGAGGAGGCGCATCGGGACGGGGTGCCGGTGATGCGGCCGATGGCGCTCGAGTTCCCCGGCGATCCCGCGGTCGCGTACCTGGATCGGCAGTACATGCTCGGCCCGGATCTGCTGGTCGCGCCGGTGATGAGCTTCGACGGCGAGGTTTCGTTCTACCTGCCCCGCGGGCGCTGGACGTCGCTGCTGACCGGCGAGGTCGCGACCGGCCCGGCGTGGGTGGAACAGACGCACGGCTTCGACACGGTGCCGTTGTTCGTGCGCGAGGGGGCGGTCATCCCGATCGGCGCGGTGGACGACCGGCCGGAGTACGACTGGGCGGACGGCGTCGAGCTGCGCTGGTTCGAGCCGTCGGACGGTCAGGTCAGCACGATCACGCTGCCGTCCCCGAACGGCGACGCCGTGATCGAGCTGACCTTCAAGGCCGGCCGGGTCGAGTCCCGCGTGCTCTCAGGCACCTGCGAGCACTACACGGTGAAGCTCTCCAGGACGACGCCGGCGGCGGAGAACACCGCATAGAGCGTGTGGACACCGCTCGCGGGGGCGAGCTCACCGACGACTGCGATGAGCTCGTCCGTCGGTGACACCTGCACGATGCTCAACAACTCGCCGTGCAGCGGATCGTCCAGGCGGAGCTCGACGGTGGCGGGCTCGCTGCCGCGGTTGGCGACGTGGGCCACATAGCTCGTCGGATCGAGCTGCATGTCGTCGAACGCCAACCAGGCTTGGGCTTCCAGCGCGATCACGGCGTCGCCGCGGTCGCGGGTCGCGGTCGTGAGGGTGGTGGCGCTGTAGTCGTCGAAGCTGGTGGCGGCGAGGCGGGTGAGGGTGCGGGGCGGGATCCGCTCGCCGTGAATGTCGAGCGTCGCGGTGAGGCGCAGGTCGGTGCTGGACCGGCCGACCATGATGCTGTGCCGCGCGGTCTCGACGCAGCGCCGGTCCCGGGTCACGTCCCAGAAGCCCAGGTCGGCCGCGGCGACGGTCAGCTCGATCTCGGCGGTCTCACCCGGCTCCAGCGACACACGCCGGAAGCCGCGCAGCTGCCGCAGCGGCTGCTTGACCCGCGAGCGTTGCTGGCGTGTGTACAGCTGGGCGATCTCGGTTCCGGCCCGATCGCCGGTGTTGGTGACGGTGAACGTGACCTGCACGTGGCCGTCCGCCGGCGTCGACGGTGCGCTCAGCCGCAGGTCGCCGTACGCGAAGGTCGTGTAGCTCAGGCCGTGGCCGAACGGGTAGAGCGGTGCGCCGCGGAAGTACAGGTACGTCGCGTCCGTCGCGATGATGTCATAGTCGAGCAGATCGGGCAGATCCGCCGCGGAGTGGTACCACGTCTGCGTCAGCCGGCCCGCCGGGTCGTGGTCACCGAACAGGACGTCGGCCAGCGCGCGGCCGTACTCCTGACCGCCGTGGGCGGACCACAGGATCGCCGGGAGATGCTGCTGCGCCCAGCCGATGGCGTACGGGTAGCTGCTGCTCAGGACCAGCACCGTCCGCGGGTTCGCGGCGTGCACTCGCCGGATCAGGCGGTCCTGCGCCGGTGGGAGCTCCAGGGTCGTCCGGTCCTCGGTCTCGCGGCCGTTCACCAACGGGTGGTTGCCAGCGACAACGAGCGTGACGTCGGCCCGGGCCGCCAGCTCGGCGGCCGCGGCCGCGCCGTCGATCACGACGTCGAGCTCGAACGACGTACCGGCGTCTGCCAGGCCGACTGCACCGTCTGCGTCGACCTGGAGGTAGCGGCCGCTGTGCAGGTGCTGGATCAGGACCGCGTTCGACGACGGCACCAGGCGGAAGGTCTGCTTGACCTCCCAGCCGTTCGGACCGGGCTGGTCCGCGACCAGTTCGCCCTCGTCGGTGGCGGTGAGGTGCCGGCCGTTCCGCACCGAGCGCAGCGCCCAGGCGTCTCCGCCCCAGTCGAACAGATCGAACTCGCCCGGATCAGTGCCGGCCCGCAGCACCGCGTCACCGCCGACCGCGAGGTACGACGACGAGCCGGCGATCCGCAGCGTGATCCGGTCGACGCCCTCGCAGTACTCGACGCGTTCGGAGCCCGATCGCTCGATCAGGCCGTCCAGCGCGGTGACCTGGTAGGGCAGCGTCCCGGCGTACCAGTCCTCGGAGAGCGTGCCGGCCAGGGGCCCGACGACGGCGACACGCGTCGTCGGCGCGAGCGGGAGGACCTGGCACTCGTGCTTGAGCAGCACGATCGCCTGACGGGCCGCGTCCTGGGCGAGCCGGCGGTGGGTCGGGCAGTTGACCAGTTCGGGTTCGAGCGCGCGGTACGGGTCGAGCTCGGGCGGGTCGAACTCGCCCAGCCGGAAGCGGATCGCGAGCACCCGCCGTACCGCGGTGTCGAGGTCGGCGGCCGTGATGACCCCGCGGTCGAGGGCCGTCGTCAGCCGGTCGATCGTCGGGGCGGTGTCGGCGCCGTCCTGGGTGAAGCTGTCCACGCCGGCCGTCAGCGCGGCGGCGTACGCGGTCGTGGCGTCGGGCAGGTACTGCTGCAGGCCGGACAGGTTCCCCGGCGCATAGGCGTCGCTCACGACGAGCAGGTCGTCGGTCGTCCACGTCCGGAGGACGTCGTTGATCAGCGGGCTGAGGTGGGCGGGCCGTCCGTTCACCAGGTTGTACGACGGCATCACCGCGACGGCAGCGCCTGCTTCGATCGGCGCCCGGAAGGCCGGCAGTTCGTAGTCGTGCAGGACCCGCGGCGGCAGGTTGCTCGAGGTGGTGCAGCGGTCCGTCTCGTTGTTGTAGGCAAGGAAATGCTTCAGCGTCGGAGCGGTCTTCAGGTACGTCGGGTCGTCGCCGGCCAGACCAAGTCCGTACGCGGTCGCGATCACGCCGGTCAGCCAGGGATCCTCGGCGTACCCCTCCTCGTTGCGGCCCCAGCGCGGGTCGCGCAGCGGATTCACCACCGGCGCCCACACGTTGAGGCCGACATCGGCCGGGTCCTTCCGGTGGAACACACGGACCTCGTCGCCGACGGCCGCGCCGACCTCGCGCACGAGCTCAGGGCTCCAACTGCTGGCCAGGCCGATCGCTTGGGGGAACACGGTCGCCGGACCGTGCCAGGCGACCCCGTGCAGGGCCTCAGTACCGGTTCGGAACGCCTGCAGCCCGAGCCGGGCGACAGGTGGCTGGTACTGGTGCAGGAAGGCGATCTTCTCGGCCAGGGTGAGCTGGGCGAGCAGGTCGTCGATCCGCTCACCGGCCGGCCGGGCGGGGTCGCGGAACGGGGGAGGAGTACTCATCGGCGATCGACTCCACGGTCTGGTGTCGAAGCGCTTCGATCAACGGGCGGCGGAAGCTGATCGAAGCGCTTCGACAGATCGGGCGTGAACAGAGGGTTGCATCCCGCACGCCCAGGGTCAAGACCTCGGCGGGCGGAACGGGTAGGCGCTTTCCTGGGGCGGTCAGCGGCTCGGGAGCCGGCCGCGGGTCAGTGGGGTCAGGGCGTGGGCGGTGGCGCCCAGGGGAGTGGCGGTGTGCGGGAACGTGGAGGCGGCGACGGTGCAGCCTCCGGCATCGGGGGCGATGGTGGCCTCGCGGAGCGCCTTGTCGACGGCCGGCGCGAGGTGATCGGCGAGCAGCGCGTAGGCACCGCCGAGCAGCACGACCTCGGGGTTGAGGATGTTGACCAGTGCCGCGATGCCGTCGCCGAGATGGGTCCCGGCCTCGGCGAGCACCTTCGTCACCGCGACCTCCTGGGCGTCGGCGCGGCGGATCAGCGACTCGAGCTGCTGCTGGGGATCGTCGTCGACGGCGCCGTCGACCCGTTCGAGGATCGCCGGCAGGCTCGCCAGCGCTTCGAGGCAACCGCGGCGGCCGCAGCCGCACACCGGCCCGTCCGGGACGAGGCGCAGGTGCCCGATCTCCCCGACGTACCCGAGATGCCCCGCGAGCGGACGCCCGTCGGTGATGATGCCTGCTCCGACGCCGGTGTCGCCGGTGACCTGGATGAGGTTCGGCGTGCCGGCGTGCGCGCCGTAGAGGTGCTCGGCGAGCACGCCCAGCGACGCGTCGTTGTCGACCGTCACGGGGATGTCGGGTCGTCCGAGTGTCCCGGTGAGCTCGGCGCGCAGCGGGACACCGGTCCACCCGAGGCCGGCGGCGAGGACGACGGCGCCGTCGCGGTTCACCAGCCCGGGGACGCCGACCGTGATGCCGAGCACCTGGCGCCCGGACGCCTGGACGGTCGTGATCGCCCGGCGGGCCAGCGCCGCGAGCGCGGTGACGGTCTTCGCCGGCCCCGCGTCGACGCCCGGGCCGGCCCGGTGCCACCGCAGGACCTGTTCGCCGGCGGTGTCGCAGGCCAGGGCGGTCAGGCCGCGCGCGCTCACCTCGAGCCCGATCGTCGCGTACGCCGAGCCGTCGAGCACGAGCAGGGTCGCCGGGCGGCCGACGTGGTTCTGCGTCTGCTGCGTCTCGCGGACCAGCCGGCGCTCCAGCAGCTCGCCGACGATGCTCGTCACGGTGGCCTTGTTCAGCCCGGTGCCGGCCGCGATCGCGGCCCGCGAGCAGGGAGCCTCGCGGCGCAGGTGGCCGAGCACCGCCGCCAGGTTGGTGGCGCGGATGTCGGTGTGGTCCGCGGTCTGTGTGGTCAAGGTCCGTCCCGTCCAAAAGAAGTTCTGGGTCAGTTCTACACCTTGTCGCGCTGAGGGCTCTGCGTTAATTTGTTTGGCTACTAGCCCAACTAAGTCTAGGGGATGCAACGTGACCGGACCAGAGATCGGCGGAACCAGCCGCCGCACCTTCATCTCCCTGCTCGGCGCCGGCGCGGCGGCGGCCGCGGGCGGGGCCACGCTGACCGGGTGTTCGGACGGCGGTTCGGGGTCCAGTACGACGGGCCGCGCCGAGACCGAGGACAAGCTGTCCGGCCTGCTGCCGAAGTACATCGCGTACGAGTCGGTGAAGCCGGACCTGCCGGGGGAGAACGGCGCCTCGCCCGGCTTCTCGCACTATCCGAGCGAGCTGAAGCGGGCGGTGCCGGACACGATGGTGCCGAGCGGCAAGGAAGTCTCGGCGATGACACCGCTGTGGAGCCCGATCCCGCCGCTGGCCGGCAATTCGTACTTCGCGGCGAACGACGAGCGGATCGGCGTCCCGCTCAAGTTCAACATCCTGAACGGCAACGACTACGGCGACAAGCTCGGGCCGATCCTCGCGGCCGGCAACATTCCCGAGCTGCTCTGCATCCCGGGCTGGAACATCTCGGGCCTGACCCGGTTCGGCCAGGCCGCGGACAAGCTCTTCGAGGACCTCACGCCGTACCTGGCCGGCGACAAGGCGGCCGCGTACCCGATGCTGGCCAACCTGCCGACCAGAGCTTGGGCGTACGGCGTCTGGAACTCGCAGCTGAAAGCGGTGCCGTTCCCCGGTGAGGGGTTCCCCTGGATGATGATGTACCGCAAGGACCTGTTCGACCAGGCCGGCGCGGAGCCGCCGAAGAACGCCGACGACTTGCTTGCGCTGGGCAAGCAACTGACCGACGCGAAGGCCGGCCGCTGGGCGTTCGGCAGTGTCGCCGACGAGGTGATCCGGTCGTTCGGGGCGCCGGGAGGCTGGCGCAAGGACTCCAGCGGCAAGCTGGTGAACAAGATCGAGACGCCGGAGTACGCCGAAGCCGTGGCGTTCGTGCGCAGGCTGTTCCAGTCGGGCTACGTGCATCCGGAGGTCGTCGCCAACGCCGGCGCGGACGAGAACGCGCTGTTCGAGGGCGGCAAGTTGCTGATCCGGCAGAACGGCCTCGGCGGCTGGCAGGAGTCGTTGCAGCGGCAGTTGCCGATCAACCCGAAGTACGACCCGCAAGCGGTGCTGCCGTTCGCGCACGACGGCGGCACGCCGATCGTGTGGAGCGGTGATCCGGCCGGGATCTTCACCTTCGTCAAGAAGGGCGTCGGCGAGGAGCGGGTGAAGGAACTGCTCGGCGTGCTGAACTACACCTCCGCGCCGTTCGGGACCGAGGAGTACCAGCTGTACACCTACGGGGTCGAGGGCAAGCACTACACCAAGCAACCGTCCGGCGCGCCGAAACTGACCCCGCTCGGACAGAAGGAGGTCTCGCAGACGTACGTCTTCCTCGGCGGGCGGCCGACGGCCATCACCCAGAGCGAGTATCCGGGCTACGTCCAGTCGATGAGCGCCTGGCAGAACGCGGCGGCCAAGGTCCGGGAGAAGAATCTGTTCGACGGGATCCGGGTCGAGCAGCCGGCCAAGATGGCGGCCCTCGCGCAGCCGTTCGACGACGCGCTGCAGGACATCTTCCGCGGCCGCCGGCCGGTCAGCGAGCTGAAGACCGCCGTCAAGCAGTGGCAGGACAACGGCGGCAACGAAGGCCGCGACTTCTACGCCAAGGTCCTCAGTGACAACGGTCGGTAGGGTCCGCGTCCGGGGAGCCGGGGTGCGGGCGGTTCCGGCGCGGGGGATGGGGTTCCGGCATCGGCTGCGGCGGGACTGGCCGTTGCTGCTGATGGTGCTGCCGGTTGTCGTGCTGTTGGGGGTGTTCCACTACTTCCCGACGCTCGGGAACGTGATCGCCTTCCAGGACTACTCGCCGTACGCCGGGATCCGCGGGAGCGACTTCGTCGGGTTCGCGAACTTCGGGCGGATGTTCTCCGAGCCCGCGTTCTGGAAGGCGGTCGCGAACACGCTGTCGATCACCGCGGTCCAGCTCGCGTTCTTCTTCCCGATCCCGATCGCCCTGGCCTTGCTGCTCAACAGCGTCCTGTCGGCGAAGCTCCGCAACGTCATCCAGGGCATCGTCTACCTGCCGCACTTCTTCTCCTGGGTGCTCGTCGTCTCGCTGTTCCAGCAGATGATCGGCGGCGCCGGCCTGCTCGCCCAGACCCTGCGCGACAACGGCCACCAGGCGATCGACCTGATGACGAAACCGGACACGTTCATCCTGCTCGTCACCGCGCAGGCGGTCTGGAAGGACGCCGGCTGGGGCATGATCGTGTTCCTCGCCGCGCTGTCGACCATCAACCCGGCGCTCTACGAGGCCGCCGCGGCCGACGGCGCGAACCGCTGGCGCCGGCTCTGGCACATCACGCTGCCGGGGCTGCGTCCGGTGATCGTCCTGCTGCTGATCCTGCGCCTCGGCGACGCGCTGACGGTCGGGTTCGAGCAGTTCATCCTGCAGCGCAGCGCCGTCGGCGGGGGCGCCGCCGAGGTGCTCGACACCTACGTCTACTACCAGGGCCTGCTCGTCGGCGACTTCGGCTACGGCGCCGCCGCCGGGCTGTTCAAGGGTGTGGTCGGCCTGGTCCTCGTCCTGGTGGCCAACCGCTTCGCGCACATGGTGGGCGAACAGGGGGTGTACTCCCGATCATGAGTGAAAGAGCTGTCTGGGAAGAAGAACCGACACTCCTCGACCGGCTGGGCAAGCCGCTCGTGCTGGTCCTGATCGCGCTGGCGGTCGCGTTCCCGCTGTACGTCGTGGTGGTGACCAGTCTGTCCTCGACCGAGGCCGTGACGCGGGCCGGTGGACTGGTCGTCGTACCACGGGAGCTGACCGTGGCGGCGTATGTGCAGCTGCTGTCAGGTGGCGTCGTCACGCGTGCGCTGCTGATCAGTGTGGTGATCACCGCGATCGGTACGGCGTTCAGCCTCGGGATCACCGTGCTCGCGGCGTACGGGCTGTCGCGTCCGGGGTCGTTGTTCCATCGGCCACTGCTGTTCGTCGTGCTGCTGACGTTCCTGTTCGGACCCGGGATCATCCCGAGCTACCTCGTGGTGAACGCGCTCGGGCTGATCGACCACTACGCGTCGCTGATCCTCCCGGCCGCGATCTCCGCGTTCAACCTGATCGTGATGCGGTCGTTCTTCATGGGGATCCCGAGCGAGCTGATCGACAGCGCCCGGATCGACGGCGCGGGCGAGTTCGCGATCCTCCGCCGGATCGTGCTGCCGCTGTCGAAGGCCGTGGTCGCGGTCGTCGGCCTGTTCTACGCCGTGGGCTACTGGAACGCGTTCTTCAACGCCCTGCTCTACATCAACGACAACACGAAGTGGCCGCTGCAGATGGTGCTGCGGACGTACATCGTCCAGCAGCAGCCGCTCCCGACCGGTGCCGGCGGAGTGGCGACCGGGGTCGGCCTGGGACTGCAGCCCGCGCCGGGACTGGCGATCAAGATGGCGATCGTGGTGATCGCGATCGTGCCGGTCCTGCTGGTCTACCCGTTCATCCAGCGGCACTTCCAGAAGGGCGTCATCATCGGCGCGGTGAAAGGCTAGGCCCATGAGTCTTTGGTACGGCGGCGACTACAACCCCGAGCAGTGGGATCCCGCGGTCTGGAAAGAGGACGTCGACCTGATGCGTCAGGCCGGTGTGAACCTGGTGACCGTGGGTGTCTTCTCGTGGTCGAGCCTGGAGCCCGCGCCCGGCGAGTACGACTTCGCGTGGCTCGATCAGGTGCTGGATCTTCTCCACAACGGCGGGGTGAAGGTCGACCTGGCCACGCCGACCGCCTCACCGCCGCCGTGGTTCAGCCGGCTGCACCCCGAGGCGTTGCCGGTGACCGCTGACGGCGTACGGCTGACGCACGGCAGCCGCGACACGTACTGCGTCTGCGCGCCCGCGTACCGTGACGCGGCCCGCGGGATCGCTCGGGCGCTGGCCGAGAGGTACCACGATCATCCGGCGCTCGCGATGTGGCATGTGCACAACGAGTACGGGACCACCTGCTACTGCACATTCGCGGCGGAGCGGTTCCGCGGGTGGCTGCGGGAGCGGTACGGATCGCTCGCTCGGCTGAACGAGGCGTGGACCACCGCGTTCTGGAGCCAGCGGTACGCCGAGTGGTCAGACATCGAGCCGCCGCGCGCGACGCAATACCTCGTGAATCCGACGCAGTACCTGGACTACCGCCGGTTCTGGTCCGACGAGTTGCTGGCCGCGTACTTGGACCAGAAGGCAGTGCTTCGCGAACACTCGGCGGCGCCGATCACGACCAACTTCGTCTTCGGCGGCTGGGTTCCGGTGAACCATGCGCGGTGGGCGGCCGAGGTCGATGTCGTTGCCATCGACCACTATCCGGACCAGGCCGGCCTCGGCGCGGAGGAGCAGACCGCGTTCGGCGCGGACCTGGCCAGGGCCTGGGCCGGCGGGAAACCGTGGCTGTTGATGGAGCAGGCGGCAGGCGGCCTGAACACCGGTGAGCGGTGGCATACGAAGGAGCCCGGCCGGATGGCGCGGCACAGTCTGTCGCATGTCGCCCGCGGGTCGCGCGGTGCGCTGTTCTTCCAGTGGCGGGCGTCCCGGGGCGGTGCGGAGATGTACCACTCGGCGATGGTTCCGCATGCGGGTGCGGACAGCGCGAGGTTCCGGGAGATCGCGCAGCTCGGATCCGTGATGCCGCGGCTGGCCGAGGTGGCCGGGAGCACCGTGGTCGCGGAGGTCGCGATCCTGTGGGACGCCGAGTGCTGGTGGGCGATGCAGGGCACGCATCTGCCGTCGTCGCTGGACTACCTCGCCGCCGTACGATCCGCGCATCGGCACTTCTGGCATGCGGACGTGACGGTGGACTTCGCGGCTCCGGACGCCGACCTGTCGTCGTACCGGGTCGTGGTGGTGCCGTCGTTGTATCTCGTCTCCGACGAGGCGACCGCGAACCTGGCCGCGTATGTCGAGAGCGGCGGGCAGTTGGTGGTCGGGTACTTCAGCGGGATCGTGGATCCGGACGTCCGGGTGCGGTTGGGTGGTTATCCCGGCGCGTTCGCGGAGCTGCTCGGGGTGCGGGTCGAGGAGTTCCATCCCCTGTCGGGCGAGGTTGCGTTGGCCTCTGGTGGTCGCGGGCGGGTGTGGAGCGAGGACGTCGAGGCGGTCGCGGCCGAGGTCGTCGACCGGTACGCCGGGGGAGTGCTGGACGGGAAGCCCGCCGTTACCCGCCGCCAGGTCGGCGCCGGGACAGCGTGGTACGTCTCGACAGAACTCGACGACGACACCGCCGCCGATCTCGTCACCCGCTTGGCGGGCGCGGGGCGGTCTGCGGGCGGGTTGGTGGAGACGGTGCGGCGGCGGGATGGTGGGGTGACCTGGGTGTTCTTCATCAACCACGGCGACACCGACGCCGTCGTACCGGCCGTGGGCACCGAGTTGGTCGCCGGGGCCGCTGTGAACGGTGAGCTGGTGGTGCCCGCCGGCGGCTACGCGGTGGTGCGCGAGGCGTGAGGTCCGCTGCTGCCGCGCGCCGTGAGGGTGGGCGGCAGCAGCGTCAGCTCCGGAACGCTGCCGCCCTCGAGCTTGGCGATCAGGGCTTCGACGGCCTGTTCGCCGATCTGTTCGGCCGGGATGGTAACCGAGGACAGCTGCGGGACCTGCCGTTCGGCGACGTCGTCCGCGCAGATCGCGACCAGGGACATGTCCTCGGGCACCCGGCGGCCGAGCCGGCGCAGGACGTCGAGGAGCGGGCCGATGATCGGCTCGTTCTGCACGACCAATCCGGTGATGTCCGGGTGCTCGGCCAGCAGTTGCTCGACCGTGTGCAGGATCGCGTCGAACGTGTGCTCACAGGGCGTTTCGACGCCGAGCACCCCACGGCGCCCGGCAGCCTCGGCGAACCCGGTCAGTGTGTGTTGCGCGAACCCGGTCTGCCGTTCGTACACGGCCGACGGCGTACCGAGCAGGGCGAGTGAGCGGTGGCCGAGGTCAGCCAGGTGATCCACGCATCGAGCGCCCGCGGCAACGAAGTCGAGGTCGATACAGGTCAGTCCGGCGGCGTCGTCCGGGTACCCGATCAGGACCGACGGCATCGGCAGCTCCCGCAGCATCGGGACCCGCTCGTCGTGCAGCTCGACGTCCATCACCACCAGCGCGTCGACCAGCGAGCTCTGTGCGACCCGCTCGAGTCCCTCGGGACCCTCGTCAGCGGTCAGCAGCAGGACGTCGTGGTCGAACCGGCGGGCCGTGGTCACGACCGCGGTCGCGAACTGCATCATCACCGGGACGTGCATGCCGGTGCGCAGCGGGATCACCAGCGCCAGCACGTTGGACCGCTGGCTGGCCAGCGCCCGGGCGCTCGCGTTCGGCCGGTAGCCGAGGGCGCGGACGCTGCGCTGCACCCGCTCGCGGGTGTCAAGCGAGATCGTCCGCTTGCCGCTGAGCACATAGGACACCGTGCTGGTCGCCACCCCGGCATGCCGGGCGACGTCCGCGATCGTGACCATGGTGCTTCCCCTCTTCCGTCGGCACCCCAGTTCTACCCCAGTCGAAGCGCTTCGACACTCCAATTGATCGTACTTGGCTCAGCGTGATGCCGGCGAACACCAGCGCCAGGCCGAGGAGTTGCCGCGCGGTCAGGACGTCGCCGGACCACAGCACGCCGAGGAGTACGCCGGTGACCGGGTTCAGCAACCCGATGAGGCCGACGGTCGCGGCGGGCAGCCGGCGCAGCCCGGCGAACCAGGCCGTGAACGCGAGCGCGGTCGCGACGAGTCCGACGTACACGAAGCCGGCGACCGCGGGTCCGTCGAGGTGCGGCGGACTGCCTTCGACGACGACCGCGAACGGCACCAGGACGATGCCGCCCGCGACCAGCTGCCATGCGGTCGTGGCGAGCGGCCCCTCGTCGGCGCGGCCCCACTTCTTGGCCAGGACGTAGCCGCACGACGACATCGTCAGCGCGGCAGCCGACGCCGCGACGCCACGGAGATCGACGGCGGCCGATCCCGCGCCGAGGAGCAGGACGACGCCCGCGAGCCCGGCGGTCGCGCCGGTGAGGACCGGGACGGTCGGCCGTTCCGCGAGCAGGCCCCAGGCGAAGAACGCCATGGTGAACGGCGCCGCGGACATGATCGTCGAGGCCAGGCTGACGGGGAGCAGCTGGGACGCGAGGTAGATCAGCGCGAAGAAGGCGCCCATGTTGCAGATCCCCAGCACGACCGATCGCCACCACCAGGCTCCGCGGGGGAGGCGGCGGGCCAGGGCGAGCAGGAGCAGCCCCGCGGGCAGCGCGCGCAGAACCGCGCCGTACAAGGGATGCCCGGCCGGCAGGTACTCGTGGGTGACGAAGTAGTTCGTGCCCCACGCGATCGGCGCGACCGCGGTCACCAGGGTCCAGCGGAAAGTGTCTTCCATGGAAAATATTATATCTTCCCGGGAAGATATAGTGGAAGCCGTGGACCATGTGGCAAGGATCCAGGCGGAGTGGCGGACCGAGCGGCCGGACGTCGACACCGCTCCGCAAGGAGTGATCGGTCGGCTGCACCGGATCGCGAACCAGCTGACCGGTGAGTTGACGCTGCTCTACGCGCAGTATGGGCTGACCGAGGGGGAGTTCGACGTCCTCGCGGCCCTGCGGCGCGCGGGAGCGCCGTACGAGCGTGCGCCGGGGGAGATCGCGCTGCACACGATGGTCACCACGGGCGCGGTCACCAAGCGGGTCGACCGCCTGGAGGAGGCCGGGCTCGTCGATCGCCGCCGCAGCGACGAGGACGGGCGCGGCCGGGTGGTCCGCCTGACGCCGGCCGGGCAGCGGCTGATCGACAAGGCCTTCACCGCCCACATGGCGAATGAGAAACGTCTCCTCGAGGCCCTCACTCCGGTCGAGGCCAAGCAGCTCGAGAAGCTCCTCACCACCTGGCTCACGCGCCTCGAGCACCCGACCGGATAGCGGCGCGCGGGAACCACCTGCGCCCCGCGTAAGGCACAGGTGGGTAACCTCTCCTGGTCGCCGGGTGGCCGATAGGAGATGATGCCGACCGTGACCGGACCACAGCGCGAGCTAGCGCAGACGCCGTCGGAGGCTGATCCGGCGGTCGCCGGCCTGACTGTCGGGCTCGGTGGGCCGTCTGGGCGGTTCGCCCGGCTCAGCTCGTCGTGGTGGACGCCGCTGCGGATCGCGCTCGCGGTCTGCACGATCACCTTCGGGCTCGGCGTCCTGCAGAAGGCGCCCTGTATGGAGGCCGGCTGGGACCGGCAGAGCTGGCGGCCGTTCAAGGCGCTCTGCTACTCCGACATCGGGTTCCTGTACCAAGAGCGCGGTTTCGCGGAGGGCAACCGGCCGTTCCTGGACACCGGCAACTACCCGGTGCTCGAGTACCCGGTGCTGACCGGCGGGTTCATGGAGGTCGCAGCGCAGATCACCTGGCTGATCACCGGCGACCCGAAGAAGGACCTGACCGTCGAGCAGAAGCGCGACACCGCCGGTGTGTTCTTCCTGGTGAACACCGTGCTGCTGTTCCTCTGCGCGCTGCTGATCGTCGGCCTGACCGTGGCGACCGCTCGGGGCGTCGAGTCCAGACCCGGCGCGGCTCGCGGGCAGCCGCTGGACGCCCTGTACGTCGCCGCGGCGCCGGTGCTCGCGCTGACGTCCACGATCAACTGGGACCTGTTCGCGGTGGCGCTGACAGCCGGGGCGATGTTCGCGTGGTCACGCGGGAAACCCATCTGGTTCGGCGTACTGCTCGGGCTCGGGACGGCGGCGAAGTTCTATCCGTTCCTGCTGCTCGGCCCGTTGCTGATCGTCTGTATCCGCGGGCGGAAGCTGTGGCCGTGGGTCCAGGCGACGCTGGCCGCCGCGATCGCGTGGGGACTCGTGAACGCGCCGATCTACCTGCTCGCGAAGAACGAGTGGTTGTCGTTCTGGCAGTTCAACGACGAGCGGGAGAGCGACTACGGCTCGATCTGGTACGTCCTGAAGCTCGCCAAGCACGAGGTCGCGGACGTCAACCAGCTGAACATCGTGATCTTCGCCGGGCTGTGCCTGTCGATCGCGATCCTCGGGCTGATGGCGCCACGACCGCCGCGGTTCGCACAGCTCGCGTTCCTGGTGGTGGCCGCGTTCCTGCTGAT
Organism: Kribbella sp. NPDC050459; assembly: GCF_040655315.1. Taxonomy (NCBI): domain Bacteria; kingdom Bacillati; phylum Actinomycetota; class Actinomycetes; order Propionibacteriales; family Kribbellaceae; genus Kribbella; species Kribbella sp. NPDC050459. The sequence goes on from NZ_JBFAJQ010000001.1 coordinate 481,674, forward strand.
CAACAAGGTCTACTCACCGCAGTACGTGCTGTGGCTGCTGCCGTTGGTGGCGCTGGCCCGTCCGCGGCTGCGCGACTGGCTGATCTGGCAGGCCTGTGAATGCTTCTACTGGATGCTGGTCTGGATGCATCTGGCGCAGTTCCTGGCGCCTGGTGATCCGCAGATCCCGGACCGGATCTACTGGTTGTCGGTGATCCTGCGGATGGCGGGCACGCTGTGGCTGATGCTGGTGGTCGCGCGCGACATCCTGCTCCCGGAGAACGATCCCGTCCGCCGGGGCGACGCGGTGGACGACCCGTCCGACGGCGTCCGCTCCCGCGCGCAGGGGCGGCTCGCGACCGCCTAGAGCGCCAGCTTCGACACATCGAGGTTGCCGCCGCTCACCACGGCGGCGGTGACACCGGTGAGTTGCACGCTGCCTTCGAGCAGCGCGGCGAACGGAGCGGCCGCCGCGGGCTCGAGGGCGAGCTTCGTGCGCGACATGACCAGACGCGTCGCCTCCAGCAGGGCTTCCTCGCCGACGCGGACGACCTCGTCGACGTACTGCTGGATCAGCGGGAGGTTGCGGGTGCCGCAGACCGGCGCGGCGAGACCGTCCGCGATCGAGCGTGCGGTGAGGAGCCGCTGCGGCTCGCCCGCTGCCAGGCTGCGACTGACCACGTCGGCCTGCTCCGGCTCGATCCCGATCACGCGGATGTCCGGCTTCAGGAGCTTGACCGCGGTGGCGACCCCCGAGATCAGCCCGCCGCCGCCCACCGGAACCAGCACCGCGGCGAGATCGGGGCGATCCGCCAGCAGTTCGAGGCCGAGGCTGCCGTGGCCGGTGATCACGTCCTCGTCGTCGAACGGGTGCACCCCGGTCAGTCCGCGCTCGTCCCGGATCCGCTCGTAGGCGGCCATCAGGTCACCCTCGACGAGCTCGACGGTGGCGCCGTACCCGCGGGCCGCAGCGACCTTCGCCGGGACGGCGGTCGTCGTCATCACCACGGTCGCCGGGACGCCGGCGTCCCGCGCGGCCCAGGCGAGCGCTCCGGCGGCGTTCCCGGCCGAGACCGTGACCACCCCGCGCTCCCGCTCGGCGGCGCTCAGGCGGAGCAGCTTGGTCAGCAGGCCGCGGACCTTGAAGCTGCCGGTCTTCTGGAACAGCTCCGCCTTGAGCACCAGATCGGCGGCGAAGTGGTCGTTCAGTGCGGACGAGGTCAGCATCGGTGTGCGGTGGATGCGTCCGTCGAGGTCGCGGGCGGCCTGGCGGATGGCGTCGAGCGTCGGCATGCCACAGACACTAAAAGTCGAGTAAGTCGATCATATTGCGAGACAAAGCCTCGGCGAGTTCGCGCGAGACTTACCGTCGGAGTCATGAGGCCGACGCTGACCGTGATCGTGGATCCCGCCGACCGCTGGATGAGCCGGGCCGCGTGTATCGGTCAGGCGCCGGCGTACGACGAGAGCGCGTCGCGCTGGGAGCAGCGCAAAGCGCGGGAGCTGTGCCTGACGTCGTGCCCGGTGCTGGCCGAGTGCCGGGAGTGGGCGCGGCGGACGAAGTACACCGGGACGGCCGCCGGCGAGACCCTGCTGTACGGGCGTCGCCGGGGCCACCCAGAGTCGGCTGCGAGTTAGATCCGGCCCGCGACGGCAGCGGCGAGTTTGCCGGCCGCGTCCGGGGACTGCGGGAGGAACAGGTACGGCTCGATGAGCTCGATCTCCATCAGCAGGAAGCGGTCGTTGACCACGACGCCGTCGACCCGGGCGTACGTCGGTGTCGGGCCGGAGGCGGCCAGCGCGGCGCGGGCGGCCTCGAGGACCGCCGCGGGCGGATCGGCCGGCGTCGTCCGGCCGCCGTGCGACTCCTGGACCCGGTAGTCGCCGGTCGCGGGCCGCTTGATCACCGCGTGGCTGAACTCGCCGTCGAAGAACAGCAGCGACCACTCGCCGTCGGACTGGATCTCCGGCACGAACGGCTGCACGAGGTACACCACGTCGGGCAGCTCGTCGAGCGCCTGCTCGAGCTCGGGAGACCCCGCGACGCCGCGGACGGTGTGCAGGGCGTTGCCGCTCACGGTCGGCTTGATCACGATCTGCTCACCGGCCAGCCCGGCGACGACCTCGCGCAGGCACGGGCCCGCCGCGACCTGGGACGGGACGATCGCCACGCCGCGTTCGCGCAGTTCGAGCAGGTACTGCTTGTCGCTGTTCCAGCGGACCTGGTCCGTGGAGTTCAGCACCGGTACGCCGGCCTTGTCGAGCTGGGCGAGCCACTCGGTGAACACGTCGTACAGCCGGAAGTAGTCCCAGACCGTGCGCAGCAGGACCGCGTCGTACGCGGACCAGTCGACCGACGGGTCGGTCCAGACCTCGACCACCGGGTCGAGGCCCGCGGCGCGGAGCGCGTCGAGGAGCGGGCGTTCGTGCGGGTGCAACTCAGCGTAGTCGGCCGAGGTCGCGAGGGCGATGCGTTTCGTCACGCCCGCCAGTGTTGGCGGCGAGAGGCGCTGCGGTCAAACCTGATTCCGCAGCGACCCGGCCACGGAGCGTGAGTGCGATGACAACGATGACGGCGGCGGCCAGCTGGATCAGGCCCTGCCGGGTGTCGTGCCCGAAGCTGCCGTAGGCGAGATACGACGAAACCGGTACGGCGATCCACTCGGGCCGGCCGGCCAGCGCGGCGAGGGCGATCAGCGGGAGGCCGTACCACGGGTACGTCGGCGTGGCGACCAGCAGCGCCGCGCCGTACAGCCAGCAGCACGTGAGCGCCATCGGGTCGCGGCGGGCACGGTGGAAGGCGAGGGCCGCGAGGCCGAGCGCGAGGACGGCGGCGACGACCTGCCGGGCCTCAGGAGGCAGCAGGAGCGCGAGAATCGCCGACCGCGAGCTGCCGTCCTCGAAGCCTTCCTGGTTGAGGTAGCCGGGCAGGAATCCCAGCACCAGGATGCCGACGGCAAGGACATGCGGGACATAGGACGCGCCGAAGGTGCCCAGGGCAACGAGTGGTTTCCGGCGGCGGAACGCGGGGAGCAGCAGCAGCGGCAGGAGCTTCACGCTGCCGGCCGCGCCGAGGAGGATCGCGGCCAGTCGTGGCCGGCGGGCGGCCGTGACCACGGCGGCCGTGACGAGGAGCGCGGCGAGGACGTCGACGTGGGCGGCGTTGCTCGCTTCGAGGGCGACGATCGGTGACCAACCCCACAAGGCCGCCCACCGCGGGTTCTGTACGGCGAGTAGCCAGGTGAGTGCGATCGCGAGCAAAGCGGCTGCCAGTTGCAGGCCGAGCGTGCCGACGGACCCTGGCGTGACGAGCGCGACCACGGTGAAGTACGCCTCGGCGACGGGCGGGTAGATGGTCGGCACGCCCGGTCGGTTGATCCGCGTCCGGGCGTCGTCCACCGGCAGACTCGCCGGGTCCTTCGGGATGCTCGTCACGCCCGACCGCTGATCCGGCGACAACCCCGGGAACAGCACCGGGTCCCGCAGGTGCGCCAACCGATCGTCCAGCGGTACGTAGCCGTACGGCGAATGCCCCGACAACTGCACACGCCCGTCCCACACGTACCGGTAGGCGTCCGTGCTCGTGATCGGCGCGTGCAGCACCCCCGGCACCTGGCACAGCCCCGCCACGACCACCACCGCGCCGACAGTCAACCCGCGCCCGAACCGCCAAACCAACACCCCCACCACCAGAGTCCCCACGGCCAGCACGACGTTGGGCCACCACTGCCGCTCGGCCGCCGCAACCACCGCCGCAGCGCCGACCGCCGCACCACCGGCGACCCAAGCCCTTCTTTGAGCACCGTTCGACCATTTCGACGCCGTTTTTTTGGTTGGCCCGGGCCCAAGGTCGCCGTTCATGCGGTCCGGCGGAGGGTGAGGAAGGCTCGGTGGGGGGTGCGCCAGTCCTCGGTGGGGTGCAGGCGGGTGGCGCGGGCGTGCCGGATCAGGGCGCGCGTGCCGATCCTTGCCCAGGGCAACGGGGTGGAACGGCGTCCGGTGGAGCTGCGCAGCACGATCGGCGTGGTGTCGTCGAGCTCGTCGTCGGGGTCGACCTCGACGAGCACGAGACCGTCGGGCCGAACGAGCTCGGCGCAGCGCCGCAGCAGGTCCGCCGGGTCACCGCCGATCCCGATGTTGCCGTCCATCAGCACCACGCTGCCCCAGCGTCCTTCGCCGGGCAGCCGGTCCTGCACCGGCCGATGCAGCGCAGCCGCGCCGCGCGACGTGGTGAGCGACACCGCACGCGGCGACACGTCGACCCCGAGTGCGGGGATCCCGCGTTCCGCCAGCGCGGTGACGATCCGCCCCGGCCCGCACCCGATGTCCAGCACCGGCCCTTCGCATCGGCTCAGCGCCAGTCGATCCACCTCGTCCGCGGGTGCCGTCCAGCGGTCCAGCTCGGACAGTGACGGTACGGTCCGCCCGTCGGGGCCCGTGGCAACGACCTGCGTCGTACCGCCGAGCGCCTGGTCGAACAGCAGCCCTGGATGCGCTGCGTGCTGCAGCCGCCGATACAGGCGCGACACGCGCAACGACGGAAACTCGGCCGCGAGGTAGGCCGCGTCCCGTGGCGTGTCCATGTCCCGCAACGTCGGCAGCATTCGCACCCGTAATCCCAGCGAGAGCAGCCGCCGGAGCTGGTCCCGCCCGGTGTGGTCGGTCGACATCGGTACGCCGACCAGCGCGCGCCGATCCGGCTGCCGGAGCCCGAGGCACCAGTACCCGCCGTCCTCGGTCAGCCCGAGCACCGCGTCGTACCTGGACCAGTGGAATCCGAGGAGCTCGGGTCGTAGCTGCGGCGTGTCCATCCCGACGAGCAGCATCGGCGTGCCGTCGTACGCGTCCTCGAACGCCGCCGCGAGCCGTTCGTCGAGTCCGCCGCCGCGCTGCTCCACGACCTCGAACCCGGGCGGCAGCCACGGCCCCGGATCGCCCTCGAGTACGACCACCCGCCGCGTCGCGGGCGTGGCCTGGACCGCGCTGAGCGTGTCGACGAGCGACGCCCGCGCGAGCGCCGCGGCCTCCCGCGGGGTGAACTCGGTCTGCAGCCGCGTCTTCACCCGGCCGGGCAGGGGTTCCTTCGCGATCACGATCAGGGTGTTCACCGGGCGAGCACCTTGGACATGTCGCGGACCGCGCGGGCGGCGCCCAGCGGCGTACCGGTGACTTTCGAGCGGCCCGAGCGCGGGAGGTAGTCGACGTCGACCTCCGCGATCCGCCAGCCCGCGTCGGCGGCGCGGACGACCGTCTCGAGCGGGTATCCGGAGCGCCGGTCGGTCAGCCCGAGACCGAGCAGTGCGGTACGCCGGGCCGCGCGCATCGGGCCGAGATCGTGCAAGGCCACGCCCGTACGCCGCCGAATCCGCCGGGAAAGCTCCGCGTTGGCCAGCCGGAGGTGCCACGGCCAGACCTGCCGCGACACCGGGCGCCGGCGGCCGACGATCAGGTCCGCGCGGCCGGCGACGACCGGCGCGACGACCCGGACCAGCTGCCGCGGATCGAGTGAGGCGTCCGCGTCCATCACCGCGACGACGTCCGCGTCGGCCGCCTCCAGACCGGCGTGACACGCGGCGCCGTACCCCTTCGCTTCGCACCGTACGACGGTTGCGCCGAACCCGGCGGCCACCGCGGCCGAGTCGTCCGTGGAGCCGTTGTCGACGACGATGGCGCGGACACCGGGTGGGATCCGTTCGAGGACCCAGGGCAGCGCGGCCGCCTCGTTCAGGCACGGCAGGACGAGATCGACCGACATGCTTCGACGGTAAGGACGGATCCGCGCCCGCGGCGGCCGAACACGACTACGGGTCGCTTACGGCGCACTGCGTTGCGGTGCTGGTGCGGCGGCTGGACGAGCGGAGGATCTACGCTCGGAGCGTGGCTACTCGTGTGCTTGTGGTGGACGACGACCCGACCGTGTCGAACGTCGTCTCGGCCTATCTGACGAAGGCCGGGTACGACGCCCGCGTGGTCGCGGACGGCGCGTCCGCGGTCGAGGTCTGGCAGCAGTGGAAGCCGTCCGTCGTCGTCCTGGACGTGATGCTTCCCGGGCTGTCCGGGCTCGAGGTGCTGCGCCGGATGCGCGCGGCCGACGACGGCGCCGCGGTGATCATGCTGTCCGCGCGCGGCGAGGAGGAGGACCGGCTGGTCGGGCTCGAGGTCGGCGCCGACGACTACGTGGTCAAGCCGTTCAGCCCGCGGGAGCTCACGTTGCGGGTGCAGGCGATGGTACGGCGCGAGGAGCGGCTGGCCGGGCTCGATCTGACGCCGACGAAGCTGAGCGCGGGGCCGGTGATGGTCGACACCGCGGCCCGGCGGGCGTATCTCGACGGGACCGAGCTGTCGCTGACGCATCGCGAGTTCGACCTGCTGGCGTATCTGGTGTCGCACGCCGGCAAGGCGTACACGAAGGCCGAGTTGCTGCGCCGCGTCTGGGGCTGGGACTTCGGCGACTCGTCCACCGTCACCGTGCACGTCCGGCGGCTGCGGGAGAAGATCGAGACGGACCCGTCCGACCCGAAGCTCGTGCTCACCGTGCCGCGCACCGGCTACCTGTTCGCGGGTGACGCCGAGTGAACAGGGACATGGCGACCATCCTGGCACTGACCACCTTGTGGACGCTGGTGGTGGCAGCGGTCGGGGCGGCCGTGTTGTGGCGCTTCCGGCGGCGGTCGTTGCGGATCACGATGATCGTGGCGGCGCTGGCCCCGATGGCCGGCGCACTGGCCGCGGTGCTGCAGAGCGTCCGGGCGATGTTCATCTCCGAGCACGACTCGTGGGTGGTGTTGTGGACGCTCGCCTTCGCGGCGCTGCTCGGGCTGGCGATGTCGGTGCTGCTCGGGCATTGGATCAGCGTCGGGTCGCGGGACGTCGGGCGGCGGTTGCGCCATCTCGGCACGTCGTACGAGCCGACCGAGGCCGTCGGCGGGGCAGTGCCGGCCGAGCTGGCCGCGTTGACCGACGAGCTGGAGATGACCCGGAAGAAGCTGGCGGCCTCGCATCAGCGGGAGCGGGCGCTGGAGACGAGCCGGCGGGAACTGGTCGCGTTCATGTCGCACGATCTGCGGACGCCGCTGGCCGGGTTGCGGGCGGTGTCCGAAGGTCTCGAGGACGGCGTCATCGACGACGTACCGGGGGCGTTGCGGCAGATGCGGGCGACGGTCGACCGGATGACCGGGCTCGTGGACGACCTCTTCGAGCTGTCCCGGTTGTCGGCCGCTCCGCCGCCGCGCCGGCGGTCCGCGGTCAGCCTGCGGGAGCTGGCCGAGGACGTCGCGGGCGAGAACAACGAGCACGCCCGGGCCGAAGGCGTCCAGCTGGCGGTGTCCACGCCGGACGACGACGATCGGCTCGCCGTACAAGGCGATCCGGACGAGCTGACGCGCGCAGTCACCAACCTGGTCGGCAACGCGATCCGGCACACGGCGCCGGGCGGGACCGTGACGCTGGCGGTGGACCGGGAGACCGACGGGCGGGTGCGGCTCGCGGTGACCGACGGCTGCGGCGGGATCCCGGACGACGACCTGGACCGGGTCTTCGACGTCGGCTGGCGCGGCGACGAGCAGCGGACGCCCGAGTCCGTCGACGGCCGGTCGGGCGGCGGCGGTCTGGGACTGGCGATCGCGCGCGGCGTGGTCGAGTCCCACGACGGAAAGATTGCCGTCAGCAACGTCGACGGCGGCTGCGCGTTCCGGATCGACCTGCCGCCGGTGCCGGTGCTAACCGGCCGAGCGGAGTAGGTCCTCCAGACCGGTCTGCAGGTCGTACGCCGGCTTCCAGCCCAGCTCGTCCTTCAGGCGGTCGGACGAGGCGGTGATGTGCCGGACGTCGCCGAGGCGGTACTCGCCGGTGACGATCGGCGCCGGCCCGCCGTACGCGCGGGCCAGCTCGGCGGCGACCTCACCGATGGTGGTGACGGTCCCGGTGCCGACGTTGTACGCCCGGAACGCGGGTTGCTGGGGGAGTGCGGCGGCCGACAGCGTCACCGCAGCCGCGACGTCGCGGACGTGGACGAAGTCGCGGCGCTGACCGCCGTCCTCGAAGACGCGCGGCGTCTCGCCGCGTTCGAGCATCGACCGGAAGATCGCGGCGACCCCGGCGTACGGCGTGTTCCGCGGCATGCCGGGTCCGTGCACGTTGTGGAAGCGCAGCGCGGTGACCCGCCCGCCGGTCTCGCGGGCCCAGGTGGCGGCGAGATGCTCGCCGTTGAGCTTGCTGGCCGCATAGGCGTTGCGCGGATCCGGTACGGCGTCCTCGGTGACAAGCCCCGGGCGGAGCGGCGCTCCGCACAGCGGGCAGGGCGGTTCGAAGCGGCCGGCGTCCAGGTCCTCGGTACGCCGGGGGCCCGGGGCGACCTGTCCGTGCTCGTCGCAGTCGTAGCGGCCCTCGCCGTACACGACCATCGAGCTCGCGTAGACGAGGTTGCGGACGGTGCCGAGGGACTTCAGCAGCACCGCCGTACCGAGGCTGTTGGAGGAGACGTAGTCGTCGATGTCGTCGAGGTGTACGCCGAGCCCGACCTTCGCGGCCAGGTGGATGACGGTGTCGATGCCCTCGAAGGTGCGCGGGTCGCGGATGTCGCCGACGATCAGGCCCGGCCGTGGCTCCGGGCGGTGGGCGTGGACATCCGCGCGGAACGAGTCGAGAACGGTGACCTCGTGGCCCTCGGCAAGAAGCTGGTCGTGGACGTGGCGGCCGATGAAGCCGGCTCCGCCGGTCAGCAGGACTCTCATCAGGCGTCCAGCGAGTGGCGGCAGCTGCAGTCCGCGTCCGGCTTCGGGAGCTGGCCGATGACGTCCTTCAGCAGCTGTTGCAGCCGCTCGATGCTGAGCTTGAAGGCCTCGAAGACCTCTGCCTGGGTGACGCCCGTGCCGGTCTCCACGCCCGCGTCGTGGTCGGTGACGACGGCGATCGACGTGTAGCAGAGCGCGAGTTCGCGGGCGATCGCTGCCTCCGGGGCACCCGTCATGCCGACGACGGACCAGCCCTGTGCCGCGTGCCACCGCGACTCGGCGCGGGTCGAGAACCGCGGTCCGTTGACGACGACCATCGTGCCGTCCGGTACGACGTTGCCTGCGGCAATCACCGTGGCGCGGCCGACCGGGCAGTACGGGTCGGCGGCCGACGTGTGGACCACCGGCGCCTCGTCGTACACGGTGTGCTCCCGGCCCCACGTCCGGTCGACATACTGATCGGGGACCACGAACGTGCCGGGCGTCAGCTCGGGTCTGAGCGAGCCGACCGCACACGGGCCGAGGACCTGGCGGACGCCGAGCTCGCGCAGCGCCCACAGGTTCGCCCGGTAGTTGACGCGGTGCGGCGGGAACCGGTGATCGGCGCCGTGCCGCGGGATGAACGCGACCTCCCGCCCGTCGAGGTCTCCGACCACCGGCGGCTCGCTCGGAGCGCCGTACGGGGTGTCGATCTCGATGGTCTCCGCAGCGGTCAGGAACGAGTAGAACCCGGACCCGCCGATCACGCCGATATCAGCCATGCTGCCGACGCTAGTGCCGCGAAGCGTCGTGACTACCGAGTCCGGACGGACCGTCAGCACTCCGTAATCGCCGGGGCCGTGTGGGGACGGGCGGAGCGGTGAGGTTGGCTTGGGGTGTGGAGATCTCGTGGGTGCTGCTCGCGGTGGGGGTGGTGCTGCTGGTGATCGGCGCCTACGCGAGCTGGACCGCGGGGCGGCTCGACCGGCTGCACCGGCGGGTGGAGCTGGCCCGTGCCGCGCTGGAGACCGAGCTGGCGCGACGGTCCGCCCTGGTCGCGGAACTGGCCGGCAGCGACATCCTCGACCCGGCCTCCGCGCTGCTCCTCCTCGACGCCGCGCACCGCGCTCGCGCTGCCTCGCTGGAGTCACTCGAGGTCCGCGAACAGGCAGAGTCCGCCCTCACCCGTGCGATTCACGCCACCGGCACCGAGGTCGAACCGTGGGCAGGCGAGCTGGCCCTGGCCGTGCGCCGCGTCCAACTGGCCCGCCGCTTCCACAACGACGTCGTCGGCTCGGCCCGCGACCTGCGCCGCCGCCGGCTCGTCACCTGGTTCCGCCTCGCCGGCCGCGCCCCGATGCCGACCACGATCGAACTCGAGGACGGACGATGAGCAGCTTCGAAGCGGACATCGAGCGGTACCGGCACGAGTTGCGGGTGCACTGTTACCGGATGCTCGGCTCGTACGACGAGGCCGAGGATCTGGTGCAGGAAACGTTCTTGCGGGCGTGGCGGGCGCGCGGGGAGTTCGAGGGGCGGTCGTCGGTGCGGGCGTGGCTGTACCGGATCGCGACGAACGCGTGCATCGACGTACGGCGGCCGCGGCGGGTGTTGCCGTACCAGTTGGAGCCGGCCTCGTTCCCCGCGACGGCGTTGCCGGCGCGGGACGACGTGGCGTGGCTGCAGCCGTTTCCCGACGTACTGCTCGATCGGGCCGAGGAACCGGACGCGGTCGCGATCCGGCGGGAGACGATCGAGCTGGCGTTCCTGATCGCGATCCAGCACCTGCCCGCGCGGCAGCGCGCCGTACTGATCTTCCGCGACGTCCTCGGCTGGTCCGCGCGGGAGACCGCGGCCGCGGTGTCGCTGTCCGTGGCTGCGGTCAACTCGGCGCTCCAACGCGCCCGCCCGGTGCTTCGCGAACACCTGCCGTCGCATCGCTCGGAGTGGTCGGCGCGCGGCTCGTCCGACGACGAACGCAAACTGCTGCAGCGCTACCTGACCGCCTGGGACAACGCCGACCCCGCCGCACTCGCCGCGCTCATGCACGAGGACATCCGCATCACCATGCCGCCGTACCCGTTCTGGTTCTCAGGCATCGACGACGCGATCCGCTCCCTGACCCCCAACCTCACCCCGGCCCGCTGGCGCTTCCTCCCCACCACCGTCAACCACCAGCCAACCCTCGCCGCCTACCTCGAACACCACCTCTTCGCCCTCGACATCTTCCGCGTCGAAGAAGGCCGCATCGCCGAAATCACCGCCTTCGAAACCACCGACCACCAGCGCTTCGGCCTTCCGGAGGAACTGCGATGAGATTCATCGTCCACGACGACCCGGTGCTCCGTGCCGACAGCAACTACATCGCGCAGATCGCTCTGGCGCCGTTCGGCTTCGACGACGAGGTCGAGCAGGTCTGGCTCCGCCGAACAGCCGACGCCTCGGCGACGCTGTGCTGCATTCCGTTCCGCGCGTACGGCGTCGCGCTCGGCGACTCCGTACGCCTCCATCGTCACCGAGGTGCTAGCCCGCTCCGGACGCCGCGTGCTGCGCGCGCTGGTCGTCGATGAGCCGGACCCGACGAGGGCCGTCACCGAGCTTCAGCAACGCATCACCGACACGGGCCTGCGATCCGAATGGAGCGGCGACCGGCACGTGGCGATCGATGTCCCACCGGGTCTCGAGCCCTCGGCTCTGCTCGACCACCTTGATGTCGGCGAAGCGGACGGCACCCTGCACTGGGAGTGGGCCGACGTGGCGCCGTTTGCCGTGTGACTACTTCGCGTCGGCGTAGGTTTCCACGGTGGCTGTGGTGAAGGCGAAGTTGGTGGGGGTGGGGCCGAAGGTGAGGGTGCCGGCGAGGTTGCCGGCGGTCTGGATGGCGGTGGTGACCTGGTCGGCTTCTTCGGCGGGGCAGTGCACGATGACCTCGTCGTGCTGGAAGAAGACGAGCTCGGCCTTCAGCGGCGCCAAGGACTGACGGAGGGCGGCGAGGAGCAGCAGGGCCCAGTCGGCCGCGCTGCCTTGGACGACGAAGTTCCTGGTGAAGCGACCGCGGGCGCGGGCATGGCGGGGGTCGGTGGCGGGGATGTCGGCGGGCGGTCCTTCCAGCATGGCCTCGTCCAGAGGATGACCGCTCGGCGGGCACGTGCGCCCCAGGTACGTCCGCACGAGCCGCCCCTCCTCACCCGCGCGCGCCGCGTCGTCGACGTACGCCACCGCCTGCGGGAATCGTTTGCGCAGCATGGCGAGATTCTTGAGCCCGTCGCCCGACGTCTGCCCGTAGATCGCGCCCAGCACGGCGATCTTCGCCTGCGCGCGGTCGCCGGAGAACGCCTGGTCCGACACGGCCTTGTAGAGGTCCCCGGGGTCCGCGGCGACCTCCATCAGGGCCCGGTCGCGGGAGATGGCGGCGAGCACCCGCGGCTCGAGCTGGGACGCGTCGGCGACGACGAGCCGCCACCCGGGGTCGGCGACCACCGCGCGGCGGATCACCTTCGGGATCTGCAGCCCGCCGCCGCCGTTGGTCACCCAACGACCCGAAACCGTGCCGCCGGGCAGGAACCCGGGCCGGAACCGCCCGTCGTGCACCCAGTCGTTCAGCCAGGTCCACCCGTTCGCCGTGTAGATCCGGTAGAGCTTCTTGTACTCCAGCAGCGGCGCGACCGCCGGATGGTCCAGATGCTCGAGCTCCCACTTCCGCGTCGACTTCACCTGGTACCCGGCCTGCTTGAACGCCTTCAGTACGTCGGCCGGCAGCTCGGGCCGCACCCGGTGCCCGAACGCCGCGGAGATCTCGTCGGCGAGCTCGGTCAGCCGTCGCGGCTCGCCCGAACCGGCGAACCGCTCGCCGAGCAGCTCGCCCAGCACCTCCCGGTGCGCGTCCGCGCTCCACGGCAACCCGGCCAGGTCCATCTCGGCGGCGACCAGCATCGCGGACGACTCCGATGCCGTGAGCAACCGCATCCGGTCGGGGTGCTCGGCCAGGGGGTGCCGCCGGAGCTGGTCGGCATATACCCGCAGGAGCGCCTCGAACGGCACCGGCTCGACGGCGATCTCGAACAGCGACGACTGCTCACCCGGTACGACGGCACGCAGCGGCGGATCCGGCGGGACCGGGCCACCGCTGAGCCGGGCCCAGGCCGCGGCCGCGGACCGCGGCTCGCCGAGCCGGCCCTCGTGGCCGAGCAGGAGACCCTCCGAGTTCTCGAGGTCGTAGCACCGCTCGACCCGCACACCGGCGGCGAGCAGCCGCGGGTAGACCTCCGCCGACGAACGCCACACCCACCGCGTGACCTGCGGCCGCGAGGCGACGGACGCGACCAGATCCGGCTCACGCAGGATCTCCCCGGCCGGCTGCCCGTCCGGATGCAGCGCAACGAGCATCGCCCCGCCACCCTCCTCCGGAGCGATCAACCACCGTTCATCCACACCCCGAATCCTCACACCCACGACCGACAGTTCCACACCCAGCACCTTGAGCCTCCACCGACCACTTCGGGCGTGCGAGATTGGTTGGCGGGTGCTCAAAGTCGGACCATGAGGCCAGTTGTGGGAGACTGGACTTATGTGGCGGGCGGGGGATCTGGACGCGGCGGACGGGACCAAGACCGAGCAGGTCGAGGGACTGGTGCTGCGGCGGATCGAGCGCGGCGACCTGTCGATCGGGTCGCGGCTGCCGTCGGAGCGGGTCCTCGCGGAGCGGCTCGAGGTGAGTCGGGTGACCGTCGTCCGCGCGCTGGAGAACCTGCGCCGCGACGGCGTACTGGAGACCAAGCGCGGCTCCGGGACAGTGGTTCGGCCGCTGGACCGCCTGCTGGACCCGGTCGCGCCGGCGTCGACGGTGACAGCGGGGGACAGGCCGGTGCTGGACCTGCGGTTCGCCACCACGGCCGCGCCGCATGACGTGGCCGAGGCGGCGGCGCAGATCGTGCAGGACGGACTGCCGCAGGCCATGGGAGGCGACGGTCCACCGCCGGGTGGCTCACAGGAGCTCCGCACCGCATTGGCCGAGCGCCTGACTGCAGAGGGTGTCCCGACCGAGCCGGAGCAGTTGACGCTCACAGTCGGCGCAGCAGCCGGTTTGAACGCCGCCCTGGCCGGACTGGACCTCGGACCGGGTGTAGCGATCACGGAGACCCCGACGTACCCGGCTGCCTTTGACCTGCTGCGAAAACACCGCCTGGACGTGGCCGGCTGGCCTGCTGGGGTCTGGGACACCGATCAGCTCGCGCACCTGTGTCGACGGCATCGGCCGAAGGTCATCTATCTACAGGCCGACAACCACAACCCCACAGGTCTCAGCTTGCCTGCGGACCGGCGGCAGGCGGTTGTGGAGATCGCACGCCGGTACGGCGCGGCGCTGATCAGTGACGAGACCATGCGCCCGTTGTGGCTGGCGGCCGGGGACCAGGCCGAGCCTCTGAGCCGATACCCCAGGACCGTGAGTGTGGGGTCGCTGTCCAAGACGGTCTGGGGTGGGCTGCGGGTCGGGTGGGTGCGGACGGGCAAGCAGCTGCGCCGGCGGATCAACACAGCGGCTCAGCTCAGCGTGGCTTCACCCAGCGCGCTGGACGATCTGCTGGCCAGGGCCATCGTGCCGAAGCTCGACAAGGTGATCGGCCGGCGGCGGACCAGGCTGCGGGCCAACCTGAACGCGCTGGAGACCGGACTCCGGACACTCGACGGTGTGGCCTGGCCCACCCCGACGGGCGGTATGACGCTGTGGCTGGAGCTGACCGAGACGCGGGCGCGCCGCGTCCTGGAGGCGGCCCGGGAGCAGGGGCTGCTGCTCGGCGCGGGCGACCTGTTCACGCCGGACGCCACCGACCGGCGGCACATCCGGATCCCGTTCACCGCCCCGCCGGCCACGCTCCGGCTCGTGGTGGCCCGGCTGGGAGAGGCGCTTCAGTCCACTTGATCCACGGTGGACTGAAGTTCGGTGCCCGATACCTCCTAACCTGGACAGCGAGCCCCACGATCAGGAGGAAGAAGTGACCGAGAACCAGACCGGTACCGCCAAGGTGAAGCGCGGCATGGCCGAGATGCTCAAGGGCGGCGTGATCATGGACGTCGTGACCGCCGAGCAGGCCAAGATCGCCGAGGACGCCGGTGCGGTCGCGGTGATGGCGCTGGAGCGGGTCCCGGCCGACATCCGCGCCCAGGGCGGCGTCTCCCGGATGAGCGACCCGGACATGATCGACGGCATCATCAACGCCGTCTCGATCCCGGTGATGGCCAAGGCCCGGATCGGCCACTTCGTCGAGGCGCAGGTGCTGCAGAGCCTCGGTGTCGACTACATCGACGAGTCCGAGGTGCTCACCCCGGCCGACTACGCCAACCACATCGACAAGTGGCAGTTCACGGTGCCGTTCGTCTGCGGCGCGACCAACCTGGGCGAGGCGCTGCGCCGGATCACCGAGGGCGCGGCGATGATCCGCTCCAAGGGCGAGGCCGGCACCGGCGACGTGTCCAACGCGACCACCCACATGCGCCAGATCCGCCAGGAGATCCGCAAGCTGCAGAGCCTCCCCGAGGACGAGCTGTACGTCGCGGCGAAGGAGCTGCAGGCGCCGTACGAGTTGGTCAAGGAGGTCGCCGCGCTGGGCAAGCTGCCGGTCGTGCTGTTCACCGCCGGCGGGATCGCCACCCCGGCCGACGCCGCGATGATGATGCAGCTCGGCGCCGAGGGCGTGTTCGTCGGCTCCGGCATCTTCAAGTCCGGCAACCCGGCGCAGCGTGCCGAGGCGATCGTCAAGGCCACCACCTTCTACGACGACCCCGACGTGATCGCCAAGGTCTCGCGCGGGCTGGGCGAGGCGATGGTCGGCATCAACGTCGACGAGATCCCGCAGCCGCACCGTCTCGCCGAGCGCGGCTGGTGACGTCGGCCAAGAGCCCGGGCGGCCTGCCGTCGGTGGACGAGCGGACCGCCCGGGAGCTGCGCGGCCTGGCCCGCGTCCTGGTGCGGTCCGGGTACGCGGACCACGCCGCGATCACGGCTGCGCTGACCGAGGCGGTGTCGGAGGACGCGCCGTCGATGGACGCGGCCGCGCTGGTGCCGCTGCTGATCGGTGAGGCGGTGATGGACCTCAACGAGGACGCCTCCGCCTGGCCGGCGACGACGGACACGGACCGCCTGGACGCCGTGCTGGCCGAGCTGGAGTCGCTCGGCCTGGTCGTGGTCCGGTACACGTCGGACCACCACGCGGCCCGGCAGGCGCTGGAGTCCGCCGAGCAACCGCAGGGGCTGGTGTTCTTCACCGACACCGACGTCTGGCACGCGGTCGACTTCGGGATGCTGGAGCTGAAGCTCTGGCACCCGGACACCGCCAACGTCGCGCCCGGCGAGCCGCTGCTCGAGGACGTGCTCGCACTGCTCCGGCACAACGACCTACCGGCGACGTTCGACGAAGGCCGCATCGAGGTCACCCTGAACTGGCAACGGAGAGTGAACCTATGACCGTGATCGGTGTGTTCGCCCTGCAGGGGAATGTGCGGGAGCACGTTGCGATGCTGCGTGCGGTCGGCGTCGAGGCGGTTCCGGTCCGGCGACCCGCGGAGCTCGCCGCTGTCGACGCGATGGTGCTGCCGGGCGGCGAGTCGACCACGATGGACAAGCTGGCCCGGGCGTTCGAGCTGTTCGAGCCGCTGCAGAAGCGTATCGCGGACGGGATGCCGGTGTTCGGCACCTGCGCCGGGATGATCATGCTCGCGAGCGAGATCACCGGCGGGATCGAGGGCCAGGAGACGCTCGGCGGGCTCGACGTCACGGTCCGGCGGAACGCCTTCGGGCGGCAGGTGGACTCGTTCGAGGCCGACCTGGAGTTCGCCGCGCTCGACACGCCGTACCACGCGGTATTCATCCGGGCACCGTGGGTGGAGCGCGTCGGCCGGGACGTGGAGGTACTCTCGACAGTGAGGACGGGCCCCGCCGCGGGTAGGATCGTCGCGGTTCGCCACGACCGGCTGCTGGCCACGTCGTTCCATCCGGAGATGACCGGGGACGCCAGGCTGCACGGCTACTTCGCCGAGTTGGTCCGCGGCCTCTGAGTCATCTGCAGTCGGTAGCAGCGGTAGAAGGGTTGGGTTTGCCATGTCAGGCCACTCCAAGTGGGCCACCACGAAGCACAAGAAGGCCGTCATCGACGCGAAGCGCGGCAAGCTCTTCGCGAAGCTGATCAAGAACATCGAGGTGGCCGCCCGGATGGGCGGTGGCGACCCTGGCGGGAACCCGACCCTGTACGACGCCATCCAGAAGGCGAAGAAGTCCTCGGTCCCGAACGACAACATCGACCGCGCGGTCAAGCGCGGCTCCGGTGCCGAGGCGGGCGGCGCGGAGTACCAGACGATCATGTACGAGGGCTACGGCCCGAACGGCGTGGCGATGCTGGTCGAGTGCCTGACCGACAACCGGAACCGGGCCGCCGCGGACGTCCGGACGGCGATGTCGCGCAACGGCGGCTCACTCGCCGACCCGAACTCGGTCGCGTACCTGTTCAACCGCAAGGGCGTGATCGTCGTCGCCAAGGACCAGGACGGCAAGTCGCTGTCCGAGGACGACGTGATGGAGGCCGTGCTCGAGGCCGGCGCCGACGAGGTCAACGACCTGGGCGAGTCCTGGGAGGTCGTCACCGAGGCCACCGACATGGTCGCGGCCCGGACGGCGCTGCAGGAGGCGGGTATCGACTACGACTCCGCCGACGTCCAGTTCGTCCCGTCGATGACGGTCGAGCTGGACGCCGACGGCGCCGGCAAGATCTTCCGCCTGATCGACGCCCTCGAGGACAGCGACGACGTCCAGAACGTCTACGCCAACTTCGACGTGTCCGACGAGATCATGGAAGCCGCCAACGCCTGACCGTCACATCCCGAGGGCCTTGCCGTCGATCACCTGAGCGGCCGGCGGGGCCTTCGGCGCGGCGACCTGGTCGTACTCGCTGAACGTCAGCGCGTCCTTGCTCGACGACTCCAGCCGGACCGGGCGTCCGGTGGCGGTGTCGACCCAGAGGGTGCCGTCGGTGTCGCGCAGTCCGATCGCGGTGACACTGCCGATCGTCCGGGGTGCGGTCTTGCGGAGCGTGCCGGTCGGCTCGAACAGCGTGTCGAAGAACTTCGGCTTGCTCGCGAACGCGGCGAGTTCGCCGAGGTCCTTGTCGGTGAGTGACGTCTTGATCCAGCGTCCGCCGACCAGAGCGATCACGGCGTCCGCGTCGGCCTTCGACTCGGTCTGCGCGCGCCAGAACTTGTCGCTGATCTTCAGGTAGGCGGTCTTGCCGAGCACGATCAGCGAGAACGAAGCCCCGTTGATGCTCATGGTGCCCTGACCGCCGGTCTTCGCGAGCCGGATGTCCAGCACGATCCGGTCACCGCCGTCGGACAGCGCACCCTTCATCCGCACGCTGGTCGCGGCCTTCGCGGCGGCCTGCGTCTTGTCCAGGATCTTGCTCGCGGACAGTCCGGCGATGTCGCTCGTCGGCGTACCGGCCGGTGTCGCCGGCGGCGCCGTCGAGGACGGCGCGGCCGACGTCGCTGTCGATGTGGGCGTCGGCGTGGCTCCCACTGCGTCGCTGGTTGCCGGGTCGGATCCCTTGCAACCAGCGAGAAGTATGACCAGCACGCCCACCATCGCGCCGGCCGCCGTACGACGTGTCAGCATCTTGCTCCCCCTCCAACACTGCCCAGTGCAGCTATCAGGGAGATGCGGCCGGCGCGCGAAAAGTTGCGATCAGTTCCAGTAGCGGTCCCCGACCAGCCCCAGCCTGGCTAGCTCGGCCGCGACCAGGCCGGCGTAGACAGTGGCGCCGTACTCCGACGTGTGGGTGTCGTCGCGCTTCTCCCGGGTCAGGTACAGCGCCTTGGCGTCCTCAGGGCCGAGCGCCTCGACGACGGCCTGGGTCCGGGCGGTGAGGTCGATGAGGCCGACCTGCTCGGCCGCCGCGATCGAGCGCATCTCGGCCGGCAGGTCGACGCCCAGGCCGTTGACGATCAGGCCGGTCGAGTTGAGCTTCGTCCCGGTGAACCACCGGCGCACGATCGGCGTCACCAGCACCGGTGTCGCGCCGGCCGAGCGGATGCCGGCGACGAGCTCGGTCAGGTTGGCCCGGTACTGCTCGGCGGTCGTCTGCTTGTCGTTGTGGCCGAACTGCACGAGTACGACGTCCCGCGGGCGGAGCTGCGGTCGCAATGCCGCCCACATCGCCGGCTCGGCGAGGAACGACACCGTGCTCTCACCTGATCCCGAGTGGTTCACCACCGACAGGCCCTGCCCGAAGCGGCTGGGCAGCCGTTGACCCCAGCCCGTGTACGGCGCTGTCTCCTGGTCGGTGACCGTGGAGTCGCCGGCCAGGAACACCCGCCGGGTGCTGACCGGCGCCCGGGTCACGACCACATTCACCGGAGCTGCCCCGGAGACCCGCAGGGTGAGGCCAGGCGTGCCCGGCCCGCCGAAACCGTTCTGCTGCCCCTCCGGATCCCGCACGTTGACCGTGAACCGCAGCACCGGCTCCGAGCTCGCCGACACCACCAGGCGCCGGGCCTCGGCGACTACGTCGACCGGTTCGTGCTCGCGACCGAACACCACCTTTACGTCGTAGTCGCCGGGCGGTACGTCGTACGTACAGACCACCGGAGCTGAGTCGGTGCACTCCGGCGGGACCGCTGCCGCGGCCGTCATCGGTTGTGCACCGAGCGCCAGTACGACGCCTGCCGCGAGCAAACGCACCATGGCGCCCACCTCACGGGTTCACGATCTGGTCGCCGACAAGTGCGAGCGTCTGGATGGCGGCGAGGCCGTAGAGGGCTGTGGTGTTGGTCGAGACCCACTTCGCGGCCTTGGTCGGGTTGAGGGTGGTGGACACGTCTTCCGCGCTCCACGGCAGGTTCGGTGCGTAGCCGTCGCCGGTGTAGAAGTCCTTCCACGCCCGTGCTGCCAAGTCGTCCCGGTCCAGCCGCACAGCGGCGTACGCCGTCAAGCGGGCATGGCCCTGCCGCAAGATCAGGTTGCCGAAGTACGCACCGCATTCCGCCGTCTGCTCGGCGCGAGTCGCGTTGAACAGCCGGCAGTACTGCAGCCATGCCGCCTCGAACGCAGGCATGTCGACCAGGTCGATCAGCTCGGCGCAGATCTCCACCTGGCCGAACATCGCGCTCAGATGCGACACGCTGACGATCTTCTCGGTCACCGACGCGAACCGGCCCGTGTCCAGGTCGTATAGCCCGCTACCGGTGACGAAGCCGTTGGGCATCGCACCGATCGTCTCCATCGTCCCGAGCAGCTTGGCCTTGGCCACGGCCGCCTTCGGGCCTTGACGTTCCCACTCGGTCAGCCAGGCTGCCGCCAGACCGCTCCAGTCCGTACCGAGCCCGATGGACAACGCATGCGGGTCAGGCGTGTACGGCTCGGTCCGGATCTTCCGCAGCGGATCCAGCACCAGGAACGTCTTGTCCGAGTCGACCAGCTCCGACAGCAGGTCGCCCGTACGCTCGTCAGCCGTCAGGTAGTAATAGAACCGCCGGTACACCGCCGTGCTGATCCGCTGCTGCTTCGCGCTGTCCGCCCAGTGCTGTACGCCGTGCCGCGTGCCCAGACCGGCCCACTGACCCAGGTGGTAGACGTCGACCTCACCAGTGTGCCGAGTCATCGCCTCCGCGAACCGGAAGATGTCGGCGCGCCCGGAGCGCAGGAACGCGTACCAGAGCCACAGGTCCGGTGACAGCTCCGAGTTGTCCCACGCGTACCCGCCCACGTCGTACCGCCACACCAGCCGGTCCTCGTCGAACGTGTGCATGATGTCGCCGTAGTCCCAGAACCCGTACCAGTGCCGGGACTCGACCTGTCCGCGGTAGTAGTCGAACAGGAAGTCCAGGTGGTCCTCGATCGACTTCTTGGCGGGCACGGACCGGTCCACCGGGGTGAACAGCCCGCCGAACACCCGAGTGCTCACCAGTTGATCCACCGGGTTGATCAGCTGCGGGGGAGTCCGGACCTGGTCGGCCAGGTCACCCAGCCGGGCGGCCGACGGCGTTGCCTCCAGCGCCCAGAACGTCAGCTCCGACGTCCGGGCGATCCCGTACGGCGTCCCGAACGCGGGCTCGTAGTCCTCGTAGCTGATGTTGAGTCCCTCGAGCTGCTCCGGGTACGTGTCCTGGCCCATGCCGTCGTGGTAGAACCGCGTGTCCATCGCACCGGCCGCCGGCGACCACAGCCACACGGTCACCTCGGCTTCCTCGGTCGCGGCGTTCCGGATGTCGAGCTGGGTGGGATGCCGTTGCCAGAAATCCCTGAGCCCAAAGGCGAATCCGCCGCTGACCCCACCGACGTACCCGAGTCCGGAGGCGCGCTTGCCCTGGTCGACGGAGATCCAGCCGTAGCCCTTCTTCGTGCGTTTGCGGACCGTGAACCCGTCGGCGGTCAACTGGCTCAGCGAGTAGTCGCCCCACTCGGGGATGTACTGCAGCCGCGTCGTCACCCGCTGGTCCCAGGTGGCCGGATCGGGCAGCTTGGTCCCGGCGATCTGCGCGGCGCGGACGGCGGCGCCCGGGTCGCGTCGTAGCCCGGTGATGCCCTTCACGGCCTCGGACACCGCTCCGTGTCCCTCGCCGACGAACCGGACGTGCCGGTCGTACGCCGCGTCGCGCATCGGTACCGAGAACCGCACGCCGAGCCCGGCGACGTAGTCCTTCTGCCCGTCGCGGTCGTAGACGAACGTGTGCACCATCCGCACGTTCTCCGCACCCGCCACGAAGTAGAGCCGGACCGAGAACGGCAACCAGGTCTGGCCTCTGCGCGACTTGTGCCGGCCCTCGACCTTCACCACCGCGCGCACCGGACCGGCCTGTTCGACGGTGACCTTCTGGATGTCGCTCTCGTACTGCTCCCGGACGGCGCCGCCGACCTCGTCCTCGGCGATCTTGTCCTGCTTCAGGTTGACGAGCACACCCTTGTGCGCGATCAGCACGTCACCACGCCAGATCTGGCTGACCACCTCCGAGCCGCTCTTGCGGATGCGGGTGCGGATCACGCCGGTGTCGACGTCGACGTACAACTTCTCGTTCTTGACGGTGACGGGCCGCGCGGGCGCGGTCGCCGTACCGGGGCCGAGTGTGTACGACTCGGCGGGTGCGTCCACCGCGATGGCGTGTGCGCTCCACTTGAGCGAGCCGTCCGGCCAGTAGGCGGTCGGCCAGCTCTGCAGTGGTACGTCGGCGCCGTCCGCGGACTTGAGGGCGAAGGACTGGTTCGCCGGTACGACGCCCTTCGGCCACGGCGTACCCCAGGTGGTGACAGCCGCTGTGGTGGGCTTGCCTTCGAGCCAGCTGAGTTTGACCTCAGAGGCTTCGGCAGCCGCGGCCGGTTGGATGTTGTCGAGCAGGGACACCGCAGGTACTGCGGCCATACCCGCTAGGACCGTACGTCGGGAGACCTCCATGCTGCTCCACCTCTGTCAGGTCTGTGTTCGGAAATCAGGGAAAGGTTTTGGATCGCTGCCAGCGCGTACTGCGACGCGCCGTTGGTGCTGATGAACGCGGCCTCGTCGACCGGCATCAGGGCGCCGTCGACCGGAGTGGTCCGCCACTCGGCCTCGCGTTGCAGGGCGTTGCGGTTGAGCTGATCGCCTTCGTCGACGAAGAACCTGCGCCAGGCCAGCTGGGCCAGTGCTGTGTCACCGGTGCGCGCGGCGGCGTACGCGGCGAGCCGGCTGTGGGCTTGGACGAGTGAGATGCCTTGTAGCGGTTGGCCGACGGCTGCGGCCTGCTCCTCGGGCGAGAGCAGGTACAGCCGGCAGTAGTCGAGCCATGCCTTCTCGAACCCGGGTACGTCGAGGTCCAGGTCGATCAGCTCGGAACAGATCTCCGGCAACCCGAAGAGCGAGGACAGGTGCGAAACGGCAATGCCTCGGCGGCTGGTGTCGAACCGGCCGGTGGTGAGGTCCAGCCGTGCGTTGCCGGTCAGGAAACCGAAGTGCAGTGCGGCGATGTCGGTCATCGTTCCGACCAGGCGGGCACGGGCGCGCTCGTCCCCGTGCCGCTCCCAGCGCGTCAGCCATGCGGCGGCCAGCGCACCCCAGTCGACACCCAGCTCGATGGACAGCGCACGCGGGTCCGGGGAGTAGACGTCGGGCCGCACCTTCCGCTGCGGGTCGACAGCCAGGAACGCATCCTCGATGGACACCAGCTCGTCCATCAGGTCGCCGGTCCGCTCGTCTGCGGTCAGGTAGTAGTAGAAGCGCCGGTAGATCGCGCTGGAGATCCGCACCTGCTTGCAGCTGCAACCCCAGTGCTGCACGTTGTGCCGCGACCCCAGGCCCTTCCAGCGACCCAGGTGATGCACGTCGACCTCACCGGTGTGCCGCGTCATCGCCTCGGCGAAGCGGAACACGTCAGCGCGGCCGGTCCGGAGGTACTGGTACCAGAGCCACAGGTCCGGTGAGAGCTCGGAGTTGTCCCAGGCGTATCCACCAACGTCGTACCGCCACGTGTGCCGGTCTCGGTCGTAGGTGTGCATGACGTCGCCGTAGTCCCAGAACCCGTACCAGCGGCGCTGCTCGCGCTGACCGACGTAGTACTGGAAGAGGAAGTTCAGGCGGGCCTCGATGTCCTGATGGTCCGCTGTGGGCAGACTCCAGGTGCCGAACACACCTGCCTGCAACAGACGCGCCGGGGCGACGGTGAGCAGTCCGGGGGAGTTGAGCAGCGCTACGTGCTCCGACAGCTCCTCGGCCGACGGTGTGGTGTTGTGGACGCGCAGGGTCAGCTCATGCGTGCGAGCGATGCCGTGCGCGTTGCCGAAGCCTGGCTCGTAGTCCTCGTAGGTGATCTCGAGCCCTTCGAGCTGCTCCGGGTACGCGTCCTGGTCCATGCCGTCGTGCCAGTAGCGCACGTCCATGGCCGGCGCGCTGGGCGACCACATCCACACGGTGGCCGTCGCTGTCGCCGTGGCCGCGTTGCGGATGTCGAGGCGGGTCGGGTGCAGTTTCCAGAAGTCACGCAGTCCGAAGCCCAGCCCGCCGCTGACGCCACCGACGTACCCGTACCCGGGGGCTCTGGTGCCGGACGGGACGGTGACCCAGGCGTGTCCTTCGCCGGTGCGCTTCCTGAGGGTGAAGCCGTCCGCGCTGGTCTGGTCGAGTGTGTAGTCGTTCCACTGCGGGACGAGGTGCAGGCGGTCGGCCACCTCCGGGTTCGGGATCGCTTCGACGGCGCGGCCGGCGACCTGCGTACGGCGTACCTCCTCGCCCGGATCGCGGCGCAGACCGGTCAGGCCGCGCACCGCCTCGGTGAGGAAACCGGACGGACCGGCGAGCCGGATGTGGCGGTTGTGGGGCTCGTCGCTCATCACCACGTCCGCGCTGAGTCCCAGGCCGGCCAGGAAGTCGCGATCCGGATCGCCGTCCCAGACGAAGCTGTGCACGACCCGTACGTCGCTCGCGCCGGCGTAGAAGTACAGGCGGACCGAGAACGGCAACCAGTCGCCGTGCTTGCCTTCCAGCCGGACGACGGCGCGCACCGGGCCGTCCTGCTCGACAATGAGATTGTCGACAATCGCTGTCGTCTGCTGCCTGGTCCGGCTCGCGTCGTCGTCCGGCGCGTCCTGCCGCAGGCTGACCAGCCGGACGTCGCGGACGATCTCCCGATCATTGTCGACAATCGACGCGATCAGGCCGGGTTTCCGCAACGTCCAGGTGATCGCACCGGTCGTCACCCGTACCTCGTCGCCGAGCCGCTCGACGTGCACGGGTGCCGCGGGCACGGCGGGGTCGCCGACGACGAGCTCGTACGAGGACTCCGGGCGCTCGGACGGCCCGATCGCGTGCGCGGACCATTTGACCGAGCCGTCCGGCCACGTCGCGGTCGTCCAGCTCTGCACCGGCGTACCGTCGGCGAGCGCGAACCAGGTGCCGTCGGCAACCGTTCCGCGCGGCCACGGGACGCCCCACGTGACGCCTTGTCTACAAGGAGTTTCGAGCCAGTGCAGTGTCGTCATTCCTTCACCGATCCGATCAGCACGCCCTTCGCGAAGTGCTTCTGCAGGAACGGGTAGAAGAAGAGGATCGGCAGCGTCGCGACCACGACCACGGCGAACTTCAGGCCCTGCTCCGGGAACGTGACCGTCTCCAGCTGCTGCAACACGTTCGCGGAGTCCGCGTTCGCCGCGGTCAGCTGGCGGACGATCATCTGCAGCGTCCACTTCTTGCTGTCGTCGATGTAGAGAAGTGGCGACATGTAGTCGTTCCAGATCCCGACCGCGTAGAACAGCGAGAACGTCGCGATGATCGGCTTCGACAACGGCAGCACGATCCGCAGGAACACGTTCAGCTCGTTGCAGCCGTCGATCCGGGCCGCCTCCTCGAGCGCCTCCGGCAACTCCTGGAAGAAGCTCTTCACCACGATCAGGTAGAACGGGTTGATCGCCAGCGGCAGGATCAGCGCCCAGTAGCTGTCCAGCAGCCCGAGATCCCGCACCACGAGGTACGTCGGGATCATGCCGCCGCTGAAGACCAGCGTGAAGATCACCAGGTTCAGCACCAGCGCGCGCCCCGGCAGGAACCGCTTCGCGAGCGGGTAGGCCATGGTCAGCGTCAGCAGCAGCTGGATCACCGTGCCGACGGCGGTCACCGCGACCGTGGTCAGCAACGCCCGGACGAACGTGTCGGTCGAGAAGATGTAGTGGTAGGTGTCGGTGACGAACTTGTGCGGCCACAGGAAGAACGGCCGCGAGCTGATCTCGGACTCGGTCGCGAACGACCCGGCCAGCACGTAGAGCAGCGGCAGCACCGTCACCAGGGCCAGTGCGGTCAGCACCACGACGTTCAGGACGTCGAACACGCGACTGCCGACCGAGTCGTAGTACCGGACTCGCTGCTTCATGACGGGTTTCATCGTGGTCCTCCTCTCAGAACAGACCGCGCTGGCCCATGCGCTTGGCCAGCAGGTTGGAGCCGAAGATCAGCACGACGCCGACCACGCCCTTGAACAGGCCGACAGCCGTCGCGTAGCTGAACGAGCCCTGGGTGATGCCGATGTAGTAGACGAACGTGTCGAACACGTCCGCGACGTCGCGGTTCAGCGACGTGGTCATCAGCCAGATCTGCTCGAACCCGGAGTCCATCAAGTGCCCGGACGTCAGGATCGCCATCACCACGATCGTCGGCCGGATCGCCGGCAGCGTGATGTGCCAGAACTGCCGCCACCGGCCGGCGCCGTCCACCCGGGCGGCCTCGTACAGCTGCGAGTCCACGCCGGCCAGCGCGGCCAGGTAGATGATCGTTCCCCAGCCGGTCTGCTTCCACAGCAGTTGCAGCACGATCAGCGGCCGGAACCAGTCCGCCTGCGCGACGTAGTCGGTCTTCTGCCCGCCGACGATCCCGTGGATCCAGTTCGCGATCACGCCGAAGTCCACCGAGAACAACAGGTAGGTGAGCGAGGCGACGATTGTCCACGACAGGAAGTGCGGAATGTAGACAAGCGACTGCACGGACCGCTTCAGGACGTTGACCCGCAGCTCGTTCAGCAGCAGGGCGACCACGATCGGCGCCGGGAAGACGAAGACGATTGTCAACAATGCGAGCAGCAGAGTGTTGAACAGCAGCCGGCCGAAGTCCGGTCCGGTGAACAGCTCCTGGAAGTGCTTGAGCCCGACCCACTCGCTACCGGAGTAGCCGAGGAACGGTACGTAGTCCTTGAACGCGATCGTCAGGCCGTACATCGGCAGGTACTTGAACACCACGAAGTACACGAGACCGGGCAGCAGCAACAGGTAAAGCCAGCGGTAGCGGAACAGGTCCCGGGGAAGGTTCCGGGCACGGCGGGTGCGCTTGGCGGCGGGCGCCGGCCGCGAAGAGTCCGCGGCCGGCTGCACCACCTCGGGGACGAGGTCGGTCGCCATCCGTCAGCCGCCGGCCTTGGCGGACAGGTCGTTGACCTCCTTGACGATGTCCGTGCCGCCGCTGTCGTACCAGCGCTTGATCTGCGCCTTCAGCTGCTCCTCGGTGATCGCTCCGGACAGGTACTTGATCCGCGCGTCCGGGATGATCGTGTCCAGCGTCTGGCCCTTCGCCACCGCGGTCGGCGCGATGATGCTGAGCGCCGGGTTGAACACCGCGGTCTTCAGGTCCTCGTTCATCAGCACGTCGAACTTCTCCCGCATCGCCCGGCTGGCCTCGTCGTTCGGCCGCAGCGCGTACGCGCCGAGCCCGACCGACGCCCGGGTCCCGAGCTGGATGAAGGCCTTGTCCACGTCGTTCTGGATCGCCTTCACCTTCGGGTCGTCCTGGTTGAGCGGCACGGCGTACTGCCCGTCGACCTTGAAGTTGCGGCCCTCGATGCCGTTGGTCAGCAGGATCGAGCCGTCCTTCGACTCCAGCTTGTCGAGCGTCTGCAGCACCTGGTCGAGCTGCTCCTCCGTGCGCACGTGCTGCTTGGAGATCGCCATCACCATGTTGTAACCAGTGAACGGATACGAGTGCTTCTCGCCGTCCGGGCCCTTCAGGTTGCCGACCAGGGTGACCTTGTCGAAGTCCTTCGGATTCTTCTCCTTGAACAGGTCGAGCAACTGCGTCGCCCGCACGTTCACGTCGATGATCATGCCGCCCTTGCCCTGCACGAACGGGTCGTTCCAGTTCGCGCTGTCGAGCGTCGCGAAGTCCGGGTTCACCAGGCCTTCCTTCACCCAGCCGCGCAGCCACTCGTTGGCCTTCAGGAACTCCGGGGTGTCGAAGCCCGGGACCAGCTTGCCGTCCCGCTCACCCCACCCGTTCGGTGCGCCGAACCAGGTCTCCACCACGTCGTACGGGCTGGCGCTCGCGTAGTTGCCGGGCCACTTCGGGATGATCAGGCCGTAGGTGTCCTTCTTGCCGTTGCCGTCCGGGTCCTTCTCGGCGAACGCCTTCGCGATGGTGTAGAGGTCGTTCGTGGTCTGCGGCTCCTTCAGGCCGAGCTTGGCCAGCCAGTCCTTGCGGATCACGATGCCGGAGCGCAGCAGCGGGCGGACCCGGTAGATGCCGTACGTCTTGCCGTTGGTCTGCGAGTTCTTCGCGGTCTGCTCGTTCGACGGCTTCAGGTTCGGGTACTTGTCGAGCTTGCCGGTCAGGTCCCAGAACGCGCCGGCCTCGGCCGCCTTGACGAACGACGGGCTCTTCTCGTTCACCACCATCACGTCCGGGATCTTGTCCGACGCGAGCGTGACGTTCGACTTGTCGCCGTACTCCGCGTTCGGCACCCAGGTGACCTTGAGCTTCTTGCCGATCAGTTTCTCGACCGCCTGCTGCAGCTCGCCGTTCGGATCCGGTGCGGTGCCGAACAGCGGCGCCATCACGGTCAGCTCGTTACTGGCGGCCTCGCCGCCCTTGTCGTCGCCGCCGCCGGAGCAGGCAGAGGCAGCGAGCAGTGCCGTCGTGACGGCGGCGACGGCGATCCGCCGTCGGGAGAAGATGGTCATCGGTTCCCTTTCAGTTACCACTCGGGTGCAGGCGCGCGTCGTTCTCGGCGAAGAAGCGCAGGCAGAGCCAGGTGTCGAGCTGGATCCAGGCGCCGCCGGCCAGCACGAACCCGAACACCGGGAACTTCACCGACACGAAGGCGACGGACACCGCGACGAACAGCAGGACCAGGGACGACGCCGGCCGCGCGAGCGCGACCAGCGATGCCTTGGGCAACAACATGCGGATCCCGAGGTCGTAGTGCACGGCCATCGGGAGCGCGTAGGCGGCGATCAGCCCGAGCGCGACGAGTGCCGCGAGGCTGGCCAGGCGGGGGAGTGCGGCCCCGAGCGCGGCGAAGTACAGGTAGTTGCCGACCAGGACGACGGCGACCGCGATCAGGGGCAGTACCACGAGCGTGCCGCGCCGGAACTCCCGGCGGAAAGCGGTACGGAAGGCAGGAAAGGCGTGAAACGATTCATCGGATGACCTGCGTCTGGCGAGTGAATATGCCGCGAGCGTGGCCGGTCCGATACCCAGAGCAATGCCGCCGGCGAGCGTGAAAAGGATCCACAGGGCGTTCAGCTTGATCACCCAAAGGACCTCGTCCGCAGCGCCGTACAGCCTCACGGCCCAGCCTGTGTCCATGCCGGTTCCTGCCTTGTTTCGGGGCGAAAAGTGATGTGACCGTATGGTTGAATCGTCTCAATGTCAACACCTCGGAAAGCGTTTGTCAGACACCGGTCACCGCGTCGCGTCCACCCGCCCCCACCATCGCTCCGACAACCCGCGCCCGCCGGACGGGTCTGCACAAGAGCGGATATCCACTGGTGTGTGGGGTTCTCTGCTCGTATGCCAGCGGAGAACCCCCAACGCCGGGGGATAACCACCGGCGTTGGGGTAGGTGGGTCAGGGGGTGGTGACGCGGAGGTTGGCGTATTCGCCGATCAACGGCGCCATCTGCCGGAAGCCGATCCGGCCGCCGGGCAGCGGGCGCTCGTCGTACCAGGTGAAGCTGACCAGGTCGTTGACGGCGAACGTGATCTCGCCGCGCTGGACGGTGAGGCGCAGGTGATAGGGCCCGTCGGCGTCGGCGACGTCCGGGATCGGGTCGGCGCCCTGCGCGACGAGATGGAAGCCGTAGCTCTTGCGCAGGTTGCAGGTGTGGAAGGCGCGCTCGGCCGGCCAGCGCCGGCGGAAGTACGAGACGTGGTACGTGTCGAGGTCGCCGTGGTGGTACTGCTCGTACGGCCCGGTCCGCGGCCGCAGCTCGAACAGGTCCTCGCCGTGGCGACCCTTCGCGTGGAAGAACAGGATGCACAGACCGGGCTCGCGGATCGGCCAGAAGTCCCACTCGACGGTGATGTCCGGCGGGAACTCCTCCGGGCACCACAGCACGACGTTCGCGTGCTGGCCGTCGTCCGCGGGCCGCACGCTCTCCAGCCGCAGCCGCCCGAGCGGGTACGACGTCGCGCCGTCGCCCTCGAGCCGGAAACCTTCGAGATCGACCGGCGAGGCGAGCGGATTCTCGTACAGCACGGTCATCAGCGGCGGCGCTTGAAGTCGCTGGACTCACGCACGATGAGGTCCGGCTGGAAGATGACTTGACGATGCCGGTGCTGCTCGGCCGACTCGACCTCCTCCTGCAGCAACTCCATCGCGGACCGCCCGAGCAGCTCGGCCGGCTGCCGCACCGACGACAGCGGTACGGCGGCGGCGCGGGCGAAGTCGATGTCGTCGTACCCGACGATCGCCATGTCGCGCGGGACCCGCAGACCGGCCACCGCCATACCCTGCAGGAACCCCAGCGCCAGCAGGTCGTTGGCGAGAAACGCCGCGGTCGGACGGGACCGCGCCGGGAGCGCGGCGACCTGCTCGCCGATCGCTCGACCTTCGACGACACCCATCACGTCGACCTCGTGGTACTGCAGCTCGACGTCGCCTGCTTCCGCCACGACCGCCGTGATGCCGTCCTTGCGGTCGGCAACTTGCTGCATCGTGAACGGCCCGCCGATGAAGGCGATCCGGCGATGGCCGGCCTCGATCAGGTGGTTCCCGGCGAGGCGTCCGCCGAGCTGGTCGTCGACCGAGACCGAGCAGAGGCCGCGATCCGCCGTACGGTCGACGAGCACCACCGGCGTACCGCGGTCGACCAGCGCGGTGAGCCGCGGATCGGTAC
Organism: Kribbella sp. NPDC050459; assembly: GCF_040655315.1. Lineage (NCBI taxonomy): Bacteria > Bacillati > Actinomycetota > Actinomycetes > Propionibacteriales > Kribbellaceae > Kribbella > Kribbella sp. NPDC050459. The sequence goes on from NZ_JBFAJQ010000001.1 coordinate 511,961, forward strand.
TGTCGAACGGCGTGATCAGGATGCCCATCACGCGTTGCTGCTCGAGCTGGTCGAGGTGATGACCTTCGCGCACCGGGTCGGTCTTGCTGTTGCACAACATCACCACGGTGTCGTGCTCGTACGCCAGCGCCTCGGCGCCCTCCGCGAGATCGGTGAAGAACGGGTTCGTCACGTCGAGCACCACGAGCCCGACCGTCCGGCTCTTCCCCGCCCGCAGATGGCGCGCCGCCTCGTTCCGCACGAAGCCGAGCGCGTCGATACTCGCCTGCACCCGCTCCCGCGTCGCCGGCGCCACAATCGCAGGCCGGTTCAAGAAGTTGCTGACCGTCCCCACCGAAACCCCGGCCCGCCGCGCAACCTCCTTGATGCTGGGCGTTGCCATCGTCCCCCGTCCAGCCGCGTAGTTCCGGTCCCTCGCAGTCTATCCCGAATTGAATCGTCAAAATCCACCCACCCCGGGCTCTACGTGTCGGCTGTCGTCGCGACGTCGAGGACTGCTCGGGCGAAGGATCCAGGGTCTTCCTGGGGAGGATTGTGGCCGATGCCGGGGAGTTCGCGTCGGTCGAAGCCGCCGGTGAAGAGCGGTTCCTCGAAGGTCGAGTCGTCGGGGCCCAGGCCGTCGGCGAGGGCGTCGAGTACGACGGCCGGCACGGTGATCTCGGGTGTGGTCGCCAGCAGTTCCTCGAGGTGGTCGTAGCGCGGGTCACCGGGTGCCATGCCGCGACGGTGCCGATAGGAATGAATGACGGTCGCGACGAAGTCCGGATTGTGCAGGCTGGGTGAGCTGGCGGCGAAGGCAGTGGCTGCGCCCGCCCAGGTCGGCGACCACTGCCGCCACAGCAGCCCGCAGAGCTCGTCGGTGTAGCGCTCCAGCCCGGCACGCCCGCGATCGGTGAGGAAGTAGTGGGTGTACCAGGCAGCACTCTCGGCTTCGGGAGGTGCGGGCTCGGCAGATCGGGCAATGTCCTGGATGTTGTACCCGCCGACAGTCACCAGGCCGACGACCCGCTCGGGCGCGACGGCGGCGGCGATGCAGGCGGCGCGGCCACCCCAGTCGAAGCCGCCCACGACGGCGTGTTCGATCTCGAGCGCGTCGAGAAGATCCAGCAGATCTTGACCGAGCGCGCCTTGCTGCCCGGAGCGCATGACGTCATCGCTGCGGTACCGGGTCGGCCCGTACCCGCGCAGATACGGCACCACAACCCGCATCCCCGCCTCGACGAGCACCGGCACCACGTCGTCGTAGCAGCGAACGTCGTAGGGGAAGCCATGCAGCAGTACGGCGGTAGGCCCGCCACCCGATCCGGCCAACTCATAGGCGATGTTCAGCACCGGTGTCGACGCAGTTCCCGACTGATCCATCAAGCTCTCCTCGCTTGCGGGCCGGCCATCGTGGTCGTACCAGCCGTATCCGGACCATCCACCGCAACCCGCACCGGCCGGCCACTTTGGTGACCCTAGGCACTCCAAGCCGCAAACAACAGACAGAGCGAGGCCGGCTCAGGCTGATGGCGGAGCGCTGTCGGCTGTGTAGAGGCCCTTCGAGAGGTCGACGAGTACCAAGGCGTTGCCGAATGGGTCCTGTACGACGGCGACACGGCCGACCGGGATGTCTTCCGGGGGACTCAAAACGGTACCGCCAGCTGCCGTGAATGTGGCGACCGCGGTCCGGACGTCGTCGACCAGCCAGTTCGGCTCGTACGACAGGCGCTCGGTCAGCACCAGCTCACTGTCCCCGTCGGGCAACCCGAGCCCCGCCTGCCCAACCGCGTCGTTGCGCCACATCACCCGATGCCCGAGCTCGTCGACGTAGAACCGAATCCCCTCGTCAAGGCTCGGAACCGGGACCTGTACCGCATCCACGCGCCGCAGAAGTCCGTTGCTCATACCCCAGCGTCTCCCAGACCAGGGCCCGTGGTCCTACTTCTCCTCTTCACACCTGATGTGACTCGTGAGTAACATGCGGGCATGAGTCAGGTGTTGGGGTTGTGGGAGCGGTTGCGTGGGGTGCCTGGTGGGGAGCGGGTGTTTTCTTGGGGGTTTGCGTGGAAGGCGCCGTACTTTCGGTCGGTGCGGCCTCGGTTCCTGCAGGTGAGTCCCAACTATGCGGCGTTGACGTTGCCCAAGCGGCGGGCGGTGCTGAATCACATCGGGACTGTGCATGCGATTGCCGTGTGCAACGGTCTGGAGGCGGCGATGGGGGCGTTGGCCGAGGCGACCGTGCCGGCGGGGAAGCGGTGGCTGCCGAAGGGGATGGAGGTCGCGTATCTCGCCAAGTCGACGTCGGATCTGACGTGCTCGGCGGAGACGGATCCGGAGACCTGGGCCGCGGGGCCGGATGTGCCGGTGCGGGTCAAGGCGACTCGTGACGACGGGACGGTGGTCGTCGAGGGGACGATTTATCTCTGGGTGACGGACAAGAAATCGACGTAGGGTCGCCCCGTGACTGAGCTGCGGGTGGTGGAGGTTGCCGAGGAGTACCTGGACTCGGTGTTCGAGGTGCGGACGCGGTCGTTCGGGCCGGGCGGTGACAAGGACGAGTGGAAGAAGTCGGCGCGGCAGTTCATCGCGGACGGGCGATATCTCGGAGTCGTCGACGGTGACGAGTTGGTCGCGGCGGCGCGGATCTGGCCGCTGGAGCAGTGGTGGGGCGGGCGGCGGGTGGCCAACGGCGGTGTGGCCGGTGTGGTCGTCGCGCCGGAGTACCGCGGGCGCGGCGTCGGCAGTCTGTTGATGCGCGCCGTGCTCGATCGCTGCGCGGAGAAGGGCTATCCGCTGACCTCGCTGTATCCGGCGACCACGGTGCTGTACCGGCGCCTGGGGTACGAGTTCGCGGGCAGCCGGCATCTGTACACCTTCCAGGCGGCCGATCTGCGGACCCTGGGCGGCAACGGTACGGCGGTGCGCAAGGCGGGTCGCGACGACGCCGACCTGTTCCTCGAGCTGGCCGGGAAGGTGCACGAGACGCGGCGTTCGAACGGTCCGCTGGTCTGGCCGCGCGCGCAGGTCGAGTCCTGGCTGGAGGACGACAACAGCTTCGCGTACGTCGCCGAGGACGGCTTCGTGGTCTACAAGTGGTCCGACCGCGAGCTCGCCGTCGAGGAGCTGATCGCCGGATCGGAGGAGACCGCTCGCGCGCTCTGGGCGACCGTCGGCTCGGGTGCGTCGATCGCGAAGACCGTGGAGGCGTGCTGCCCGCCCTTCGACGCGATCCATCTGATGGCCGAGCACGAGGCCACCGGCAAGTCCTGGCAGAACCGCTGGATGCTGCGGCTGGTCGACGCTCCGGCGGCCCTCGCGGGGCGAGGATTCCCGGACGGCGTCGTACTCGAGGCGGACCTGCGGATCGACGACCCCGAACTGCCCGCCAACACCGGCGACTGGCACCTCTCGGTCGGCAACGGATCGGCCCGGCTCACCGCCGCCGAGCCGTCGAGCGACGCGCTGCGACTCGGCCCGCGAGGGCTGGCCGCGCTGTACGCCGGTACGCCGCTGGCGACGCTCCGCGGAGCCGGCCTGGCTGCCGGGGGAGCGGCGCCCGCCGACGCGGCGTTCGACGCGGCCTTCGGCGGACCCGCGCCGTACATGCTCGACGACTTCTGAGCCTCGGCGCGCCGATTTCCAAAGGCCCGTCGCCTCCGTCTAGGGTTGTCGAACAAACGTTCGGAGGTGGTCCATGCGGGTGCTCGGCGTCGACCCGGGACTGACCCGGTGCGGCCTCGGCGTCGTCGAAGGGACGCCGGGGAAGCCGCCGGCGCTGGTCGCCGTCGGGGTGATCCGGACGCCGGCCGATCTGGACGTGGCCAAGCGGCTCGTGCGGATCGAGGAGGAGCTCGACGAGTGGATCGCCCGGCACCAGCCGGACGCGGTCGCGGTCGAGCGGGTGTTCGCCCAGCACAACGTCCGGACGGTGATGGGGACGGCGCAGGCGTCGGGGATCGCGATGGTGGTCGCGGCGCGCCGCGGTCTGCCGGTCGCGCTGCACACGCCGAGCGAGGTGAAGGCCGCGGTCACCGGATCCGGCCGCGCGGACAAGGAGCAGGTGACCACGATGGTCACCCGGATCCTCAAGCTCAGCGAGCGTCCGACGCCCGCGGACGCCGCCGACGCGCTCGCGCTGGCGATCTGCCAGGTGTGGCGCGGCGGCGTTGCGAGCAAGTTGCAGCAGGCGGCCGCGAGCCGGGTCAACCTCGAGGCCGCGGCGCAGGCGCAGTCGCGGCTGCAGGTGGCGCGGCTGCGGGCCGCGGTGGCCGCTCAGCAGGGCAAGCGGTGATCAAGCAGTGAGCGCGACGTGAGCAGGCTTGGAGGCTGGCGATGATCGCCTTTGTACGGGGCCCGGTGGCGGCCGTCGGAGTGGACAGTGCCGTCGTCGAGGTCGGGGGAGTGGGCCTGCTCGTGTACTGCGACCCGGGCACGCTGGCCGGGTTGCGACCGGGGCAGGAGGCCCGGATCTCCACGTCGATGGTGGTCCGTGAGGACTCGCTGACGCTGTACGGGTTCGCGGACGACGATGCGAAGACCACCTTCGAGCTGCTGCAGACCGCCTCCGGGGTCGGGCCGAAGCTCGCCCAGGCCGCGCTCGCGGTGCTGAGCCCCGACCAGCTGCGCCAAGCGGTCGCGACCGAGGACCTCGCCGTCCTGGTGAAGGTTCCGGGCATCGGCAAGAAAGGCGCCCAGCGGATCGTGCTGGAGCTGAAGGACAAGATCGGCGCGCCGTCCAAGACGGTCACCGGTCGGCCGCTGCAGGCGCAGGAGGCGTGGCGCGACCAGGTGCACGCCGGCCTGGTCGGTCTCGGCTGGTCCGCCCGCGACGCCGAGGACGCCGTCACCGCCGTGTCGCCGCTCGCCGCCGACAACCCGAACCCGTCCGTTCCCGACCTGCTGCGTGCCGCGTTGCGCGTGCTCTCCAAGGCTTAAAGGATGGAAGACAACGTCCGGCCGCTGGTCTCCGCGGACGCAGTGGATCTCGAGGAGCGCAAGATCGAGTCCGCGCTCCGGCCACGCACGCTCGCCGAGTTCGGCGGGCAACGGAGGGTCAGCGAGCAGCTCGAGCTGGTGCTGCACGCGGCCCGCGGCCGCAACCGCGCGCCGGACCACGTGCTGCTGTCCGGTCCGCCAGGGCTGGGCAAGACCACGCTGGCGATGATTATCGCCAGCGAGATGTCCGCGCCGCTGCGGGTGACGAGCGGTCCGGCGATCCAGCACGCCGGCGACCTGGCCGCGATCCTGTCCGGGCTGAGCGAGGGCGAAGTCCTGTTCCTGGACGAGATCCACCGGATGTCCCGGCCCGCCGAAGAGCTGCTCTACATGGCGATGGAGGACTTCCGGGTCGACGTGATCGTCGGCAAGGGCCCGGGCGCCACCGCGATCCCGCTCGAGATCCCGCCGTTCACCCTCGTCGGCGCGACCACCCGGGCCGGTCTGCTGCCGGGACCGCTACGTGACCGGTTCGGGTTCACCGGTCACCTGGAGTTCTACGAGGCGGCCGAGCTGGAGAAGATCGTCAACCGGTCGGCCGCGCTGCTGGAGGTCGACATCACGCCCGAGGGCGCGACCGAGATCGCGTCCCGGTCCCGCGGGACGCCCCGGATCGCGAACCGGCTGCTGCGCCGGGTCCGCGACTACGCCGAGGTCCGGGCGGACGGCATCATCACGCTCGTGCTGTCCAAGGCGGCCCTGGATCTGTACGAGGTGGACAAGATGGGCCTGGACCGGCTGGACCGTTCGGTTCTGGACGCGTTGTGCCGCCGGTTCGGCGGCGGGCCGGTGGGTCTTTCCACGCTCGCGGTTGCGGTCGGCGAGGAACGTGAGACTGTGGAGGAAGTAGCGGAACCTTTTCTGGTCCGGTCGGGCTATCTGGCCCGTACGCCGCGCGGTCGCGTCGCCACGCCCGCGGCCTGGCGGCACATCGGGCTGAAGGTACCGAAGGGCGCGACGTTCGCGGACACGCTCTTCGACACCGACGAGGACTGAGGAGTTCGGCTCCAACTGAACAAGAGCGGAGTCCGGGGAACACCGACCGGCGCCGGAACGTAGACACTGCGTGACGTGGACGTGGTGAGTAACTCAAACGTGACCCGGTGTCATGAGGTAGTTGTGGACGCTCAGGGTTAGACTCCCCGGTGGCCTGACCTCCAGGCCGTCCGCTCCGACCTGCGCATTCGTGCAGGGCACTCCGACAACCGACCCGACGAAGGATTCTGAGACCCGATGCAACTCCTCGCCGTACCGATGGCCTCCTCCGGGGGCGGTGGCATCACGCTGCTGCTGCCGCTGATCCTGATCGTCGGAATGATCTGGTTCATGAGCCGGTCGCAGAAGAAACAGCGTCAGCGTCAGGCCGACACGGTCGCTGCGCTCTCGCCCGGCACCAAGGTGATCACCACCAGCGGCCTGGTCGGCATCGTCGAGGAGACGGACGACGACTACGTGACGCTGGAGATCTCCGAAGGTGTGCTGGTCCAGGTGGTCAAGGCCGCGATCGGCCGGGTGATCCCGGACGAGGACGCCGCCGCCGACGAGGTCGAGGCGCCTGTGGCTGCCGACGAGGCCCCGGCCGCCACGACGGTTGTCACCGACGAGGCCGACGACGCTGCGAAGGTCGACGTACCGGACGCGGGCAAGGCCGGCGAGAAGGCCGACGGCAAGGTGCAGGACGCGCCGAAGCTGCCGCCGACGCACACCGAGAACTGATCTCCTTCCCCACAACGGCCTGCGGCGCGGCGTTCGGCGTCCACCAGACGGTGCGGCGCGCCCAGAAGTACAAAGGTTGAAACTGACGTGGCAACGACTTCGACATCCCGCCCCGGGCGGAGCCTGATCGGCTTGCTGGTGGTCGTGGTTCTGCTGTTCGGGATCATGGCGCTGACCAAGACCTGGAAGCCCAAGCTCGGGCTGGACCTCCGGGGCGGCACCACCATCACGCTGACCGCCAGCACGATCGACGGCAGCGGCAAGGTGACCGCCGAGCAGCTGAACGAGGCGAAGAACATCATCGGCCAGCGGGTCAACGGTGCGGGTGTCGCCGAGTCCGACATCACCACCTCCGGGGCGAACCACATCAACGTGGCCGTCCCGGGCGCCACGAAGGAATCCCTGGTGTCGCAGGTCGGCCAGACCGCCCTGCTGTACTTCCGGATGGTGTACGACGCGCAGGCCGCGGCGCCGCAGCCGACGCCGTCGACCACCCCGTCGACGACGCCGAAGCCGACCACCACGCCGAAGGCGACCACGACGCCGAAGCCCAGCGCCACGATCAAGCCGAGCACCACGCCCAGCTCGCCGAAGGGCCGGGCCTGGAGCAGCGCGCTCGGTGAGGCGACGCCGACGCCGACCCCCAAGCCCAGCACGCCGTCCGCGACACCGAGCGCGAAGCCATCGGCGACGCCGTCGACCCCGGCGGTCGCCGGCGACCCGCTGAACTACACGCCGGACGCGGCCACCCAGGCGGCGTTCGCGACGTTCAAGTGCGGCGACAAGCAGGTCGACGACCCGAACAAGCCGATCTTCTCCTGTGACCGCCAGGGCACCTACAAGTACCTGCTCGGCCCGGCGATCATGAAGGGCACCGACCTGTCGGACGCCTCCGCCGGGATCCCGCAGAACGGCCTGCAGTGGCAGGTGAACCTGAAGTTCACCGGCGAGGGCGGCGACAAGTTCCTGAAGGCGACCACCGCGATCTCGAAGCGCGGCCAGGGCCAGAACCTGTTCGCGATCGTGCTGGACGGCGAGACCATCTCGACGCCGAGCGTGGAGAACCCGATCCCGGGCGGCCAGGCGCAGATCACCGGTACCTTCACCGAGGCCGAGGCCCGCGACCTGGCGAACGTGCTGAAGTACGGCGCGCTGCCGGTCAAGTTCGACATCTCCTCGGTCGAGACGGTGTCGCCGCAGCTCGGCGGCGACCAGCTCTCCGCGGGTATCTGGGCCGGTCTCGCCGGTCTCGCGCTCGTCGTCGTGTTCTGCTTCCTGTACTACCGCGGCCTCGGCATCGTCGTGGTCCTGTCGCTCGGCGTCGCCGCCGTCCTCACCGGATCGCTGGTGATCCTGCTCGGCAAGGCGATCGGGTTCACGCTGACGCTGGCCGGTATCGCCGGTCTGATCGTGGCCGTCGGTATCACCGCGGACTCGTTCATCATCTACTTCGAACGACTCCGCGACGAGGTCCGTGAGGGCCGCAGCCTGCGGTCGTCGGTGGAGACCGGCTGGGCCCGCGCCAAGCACACGATCATCGCGGCCGACTCGATCTCGCTGCTCGCCGCGCTGGTGCTCTACGTACTGGCGATCGGCAGCGTCCGCGGCTTCGCGTTCACGCTCGGCCTGACCACGTTGATCGACCTGGTCGTGGTCTTCCTGTTCACCAAGCCGCTGGTCACGCTGCTCGCCCGGACCGACTTCTTCGGCCACGGGCACAAGCTGTCCGGACTCGATCCGGAACATCTGGGCGTCGAACGACTGCCCGGACAGACGAAACCGACGGCCCGGCCGCGGAAGACGCCGTCCACGCGCAAGCCGGTCGGAGGGGAGGTCTGATGTCGAAGCTCGGACAGATCGGTGCCAAGCTGCACCGCGGCGAGGTCTCCTACGACTTCGTCGGTCACCGCAAGTTCTGGTTCAGCCTCTCGGCGGTGCTGGTCATCATCTCGCTGGCCGGCCTGTTCACCCGCGGCCTGGCGCTCGGGATCGAGTTCAAGGGCGGCGTCGAGTACGAGGCGAAGGTCAAGGTCACCGACAGCACGGTGCAGGACTTCAGCGACGCCGTGAAGGCGACCAACGCCAAGGACCTCGGCGACCCGGTCGTGACCACGATCAACAACGAGAAGGTCCGGGTCCAGACCAAGCCGCTGGCCCAGAACGACATCGGCGTCGTCCGCGCGGCGATCGCCAAGGAGGCCGGCCTCCCGGCCGACCAAGTCACCTCGCAGCAGATCGGCGCCTCCTGGGGCAAGCAGATCGCCGACAAGGCGATCCTGGCGCTGGCGGTGTTCCTCGGCCTGGTCTTCTTCGTGATCTGGGTGTACTTCCGCGAACCCAAGGCGTCGCTGGCCGCGATCATCGCGCTGGTGCACGACGTCACGATCACCGTCGGCCTGTACGCGCTGATCGGTTTTGACGTCACGCCGGCGACCGTGATCGGCGTTCTGACCATCCTCGGTTACTCGCTGTACGACACGGTCGTGGTGTTCGACAAGGTCCGCGAGAACACCCGCGGTATCACCGGGTCGAACCGCTACACGTACTCGGACGCGACCAACCTCGCCGTCAACCAGACCGTGGTCCGCTCGATCAACACCACGGTCACCGCGCTGTTGCCGGTGGGCGCGATCCTGGTCGTCGGTACGTGGGTGCTCGGCACCGGCCCGCTCAAGGACCTGTCGCTGGCGCTGTTCGTCGGTATCGCCGTCGGTGCGTACTCGTCGATCTTCATCGCGCCGTCGCTGCTCGCGGTCTTCAAGGAGCGTGAGCCGGGGATGCAGGCGCTGCGCAAGCGCGTCACCGCGAAGAAGGCGCAGACCGCTGCCGCCGCGGCCGCTCCGGTGGCCGTGCCGGCAGGTGCGGGGGCGACCCGTTCCGCCGTCCAGGACACGCCGCGGAAGGCGGACCGGACGACCGGTGCGGCCCCGACGCCGTCGTCGCGGCCGATGAAGGCGGCTGCGGCGGGCCGGCCGCAGCCGACGCGCAAGCCGCGGTCGAAGCGCGGTAAGTGATGCGGTCGCTCGAGCAGGTTCTCACCGACGGCATTCGCGACATCCCGGACTACCCGCAGGCGGGGGTGGTGTTCAAGGACATCACCCCGCTGCTGGCCGACCACACCGGCTTCACCCAGGTGGTGGAGGCGCTGGCGGCGGCCGGCAAGGACGACGACGGCACCCCGGTGGTCGACAAGGTGGTCGGGATCGAGGCCCGCGGCTTCATCCTGGCCGCTCCGGTCGCGCTCGCGCTCGGCGCCGGATTCGTGCCGGTGCGGAAGAAGGGCAAGCTGCCGGCGGCGACCTACGAGGAGTCGTACGCGCTGGAGTACGGCGAGGCGACGATCGAAGTGCATCAGGACGCGTTCGCTCCTGGTGACCGCGTGCTCGTCATCGACGACGTCCTGGCCACCGGCGGCACCGTCGAGGCCTGTCTGCGGCTGATCCGGCGCTGCGGCGCCGAGGTCCTCGGGACGACGGTCCTGCTCGAACTCTCCTTCCTCCCGGGCCGCGAACGCCTCGAGGGCGAGACCGTCAACTCCCTCGTCACGGTCTGAATTCGGGCAAACTCTCCGTCGCCGCGAGCTGACTCGGCGTGTTGTCCACAGGCGGTTCGGCCTGGTTGGACGCGGGCCTCTAGACTGGTGCTCTGTCGGCGGAGGGACACAACGTGGGCGAAGACCCGGCGATGACATCTGCGGTACCGAACGCAGGACCGCAGGAGCCTCCGCGCGCGCCGTCACCGGTGCGCCCGGCGCCGGTGCCCCAGCCGCCCGCGACCCAGCCGCCGCGGATCGCGCCGGCCCGGGTCCGTGCCCGGCTCGCCCGCCTCGGCGGCACCCGGCACCCGAACCGGGCGCCGATGCTCGAGCCGCTGTTCCGGGTGGTCCGCGCGACCCACCCGAAGGCCGATCTCGGCATGATCGAGCGCGCCTACCGGACCGCGGAGAAGTACCACACCGGCCAGATGCGCAAGAGCGGCGACGCCTACATCACGCATCCGCTCGCCGTCGCCACCATCCTCGCCGAGCTCGGCATGACCGCGACCACGCTGTGCGCCGCGCTGCTGCACGACACCGTCGAGGACACGCCGTACACGGTGGAGGACCTGACCCGCGACTTCGGCGAAGAGATCGCCATGCTGGTCGACGGCGTCACCAAGCTGGACAAGGTCCGCTACGGCGAGTCGGCGCAGGCCGAGACCATCCGCAAGATGGTCGTCGCGATGTCCAAGGACATCCGGGTGCTGGTGATCAAGCTGTCCGACCGGCTGCACAACATGCGCACGCTCGGCTCGCTGCGCCAGGAGAAGCAGGAGCGGATCGCTCGCGAGACGCTGGAGATCTACGCCCCGCTGGCCCACCGGCTCGGTATGAACACGATCAAGTGGGAGCTCGAGGACCTGGCGTTCTCAACCCTGCACCCGAAGGTGTACGACGAGATCGTCCGCCTGGTCGCCGAGCGCGCACCGTCCCGCGACGAGTACCTGGCGACCGTGATCGACCAGGTGCACGAGGACCTGCGTTCGGCGAAGGTGAAGGCCACCGTCACCGGCCGGCCGAAGCACTACTACTCGATCTACCAGAAGATGATCGTCCGCGGCCGCGAGTTCGGCGATATCTACGACCTGGTCGGCATCCGGGTCCTGGTCGAGTCGGTCCGCGACTGCTACGCGGCGCTCGGCATCATGCACGCGCGGTGGAACCCGGTCCCCGGCCGGTTCAAGGACTACATCGCGATGCCGAAGTTCAACATGTACCAGTCGCTGCACACCACGGTGATCGGCCCGCAGGGCAAGCCGGTGGAGCTGCAGATCCGGTCGTTCGCGATGCACCGCCGCGCGGAGTACGGCATCGCCGCGCACTGGAAGTACAAGGAGGACCCGACGTCGGTCGCGCCGGCCGCGCCGAGCACCGACATCGGCGGGCCGAACGACATGCCCTGGGTGCGGCAGCTGGTCGACTGGCAGCGGGAGACCTCCGACCCGTCGGAGTTCCTCGACTCGCTGCGGTTCGAGATCAACAACGCCGAGGTCTACGTCTTCACCCCGCGCGGTGACGTGATGTCGCTGCCGACCGGGTCGTCCCCGGTCGACTTCGCCTACGCCGTGCACACCGAGGTGGGGCACCGCTGCATCGGCGCCCGGGTCAACGGGCGGCTGGTGCCGCTGGAGAGCACCCTGGAGAACGGCGACGTCGTCGAGGTGTTCACCTCGAAGGCGCAGGGCGCGGGGCCGTCGCGCGACTGGCTGACATTCGTCAAGAGCCCGCGCGCGCGGAACAAGATCAAGCACTGGTTCTCCAAGGAGCGCCGCGACGAGGCGATCGAGCACGGCAAGGACGCGATCGCGAAGCAGCTCCGCAAGGAGGGTCTGCCGCTGCAGCGCCTGCTGTCGCACGAGACCCTGACCGCGGTCGCGAACTCGCTGCGCTACCCGGACGTGACCGGGCTGTACGCCGCCGTCGGCGAGCAGCACGTGAGCGCGCAGGCGGTCGTCCGGCGCCTCATCGAGACGTACGGCGGTGAGGAGGGCGCGGCCGAGGACCTGGCCGAGGGCCTGCGGCTGCCGCAGTCCCGCGAGCGCCGGAAGCGGACCGCACGCGGCGACGCCGGTGTCATCGTCAAGGGCGCGACCGACGTGCTGTCGAAGCTGGCCCGGTGCTGTACGCCGGTGCCCGGCGACGAGATCATCGGCTGGATCACCCGCGGCGCGGGCGTCTCGGTGCACCGCGCCGACTGCGCGAACGTTGAGAACCTGAAGACCCAGCCCGAGCGGATCGTCGAGGTCGAGTGGGCGCCGACCGCCCAGTCCGTCTTCCTGGTCGCGATCCAGGTCGAGGCGCTGGACCGGGCGCGGCTGCTGTCGGACATCACCCGGGTGCTGTCGGACTACCACGTGAACATCCTGTCCGCGGCCCTCACCACAACCCGCGACCGGATCGCCAAGTCCCGCTTCACCTTCGAGATGGGCGACCCGACCCACCTGGGCCACGTCCTGAAGGCCGTCCGCTCCGTCGAGGGCGTCTTCGACGTCTACCGCGTCACGCAGTAGGCCGTGGGGACTGGTTCGGCGGTTCGGCCGGCGGACCGGGGCTGAGGCTGTCGAACGGCGCGGCCGCGGTCTTCCTGGATGTGCTCGCGCCGGCCGCGTGCGAGCTCGCCAGGACCGGGTTCGAGCGCGGCTTCGCGTTGCTGGTGTGCAATGCGCGGATCGGGTCGGGCAACGACGGCTTCGACCTGGACGAGCTGCCGTGGTCGGCCGAGTGGGCGGACGAGCGGGCGTTCCTGCTCCGGGTGATCGAGTTGGCTCGGACGCGGTTCGGGTGGGAGCTGCTGTCGTACGAGCCGCCGTTCGTCGACGTGTATCTGGCGGAGTACGAGCGGCTGGTGCGGGACTACCGGCCGCCGGTGGGGCCGGTCGAGCCGGCGCGGATGTGGGATCCGGCTCCGGAGGATGCGGCGTTCAGGCGGTGCCTCCGGCACGGGTTGTTCCTGGGTGATTACACGGATTGCCGGCTCTGTTTGTGAGGGCGGGCAGACTGCGGGTATGAGCGGTTTCGGGCGGCGTGGGTTGTTGCTTGCCGGCGTGGGGGTGCTGGCCGGCTGCAGCGCGTCGTCCGGCGGACAGGCGAGTGGTACATCGGTTCCGTCAGGCACCGGCTCGTCGGCGGGCACGCCGAGCACCCCGTCGCCGAGCGGCCCGTCGTCGAGCACCCCAACGCCGAGCACCCCAACGCCGAGCGGCCCGTCGTCGAGCGCCCCGTCGAGCGGTCCGGCGTCAGGGACGCCGCGTGAGATCGTTCTGCCGAGGGTGCGGTCCTGGGCGCCTGGTCCCGGGGAGATCGAGCCTGCGGCGAAGCGGGCCGCGGTGGCGGCGGTGGTGGAGTTGGTGCGGCCGCGGGACACCCGCGGTGTGGTGGAGGTGATCGACGCGCAGTACGGCGGGATCCTGAGCGACACCGCCAGCGTCCTCGTACCCTGCCGCGTCTTCACCCTCGCGGACAGCCAGGTGGCGACCGGCGGCACCACCGTCGACGTACGGCTCACCAAGACGCGGGGGACCTGGCGGGTAACCGCGATGCATCCCGCACAGCCGGGAAAGGCGACGACGCAGCTGTCGCCGGCTGCACGACAGGTGCTGAACAACGCGCGGATCGCGCTACCACCCGCCTCCGCCGCGGACATCCGCTCCGGTCAGGTCCACCAGAGCGTGCTGGCCGCGATGCTCGAGCTTGCCCAGACGTACCGGATCGGCGTCAGCGTCATTCGCTCCGGCCACCCGATCAACGTGTTCGGCACCGACCGCCCGAGCGACCATCCGCGCGGCCGCGCCTTCGACACCTGGCAGATCGACGGCCGCGCGGTCGTCGACCCTGGCACGCCCCGCTCACTGGTCACGGCGTACATGCGCGCCACCGAAGCGCTCGGCTCCTACAACGTCGGCGGCCCGTACCAACTCTCCGGTCCGGCGTACTTCTCCGACCGCACCCACCACGACCACATCCACGCCGGCTTCCGCGCCTGAGCCCGCCGACCTGCGACCGGAACCGGCAACCTGAGCCCTGCAGCAGCAGGTCCCAGCGGACCACTTCCGGTCTCAGGTTCTAGTCCCACTCCCACTCGATGCCGACCGTGCCCGGGTCGGCCGACGCCTCGATGACATGGACGCGGCCGTCGGGGGTGAGCATCAACTCGCGGTGGACGAGATTCGGGCCGGAGGTGTGGCAGCGGCGGATCTCGTGGACGCGGACCGGGAGCGCGGCGCGATCGAACTGCACCTCCAGCACGTAATGCATCCCGCCCCACTCACTGAACCGCTGGTACTCGGTCGCCGGCAGCCCGGAGCGGTCCTCGACTTCGTAGTGCACGACGGCCGTCTCACCGACCGCGAGAACCCGGTCGAGGAGCAGCTCGCCCAGCAGCGCGCCGGCCTCGGGGGAGCGCGCGATCCGGCCGGTCCGGCAACCACTCAGCGCCCGGAGCGTCAGCTGCTCGGCATCGCAGCCCGGCTCACCCTGGTGCGCGATGATGAGCCGGTCCACCGGTTGTACGGCGACCACGCTCTGGGTCACGCGCCGCCGGTGCGCGCTTCGGTCCGGGCCGAGCCGGACCTCCTCGAGAACGGTGACGTTGCGCAGCCGTCCGTGGGCGTCGCGGCGGAGCCGGTCCAGCAGCCTGGTGAGGGCCTCGGCGTAGTCGACCACGGCGTACGGCTGCAGCGTCGCCGACGGATCGGTCCGGGACGGCGGGATCCGGACGGTGAGCCAGCCGGGCGGCACCTCCAGCAGGTCCTCGAGCGCCGTCACGATCGCCAGCGAGTCCTCGCGCGGCACCCGCCGGCCGCTCTGCCAGGTGCTCAGAGTGGCGACACCGACGTTCAGCCCGCGGTCGGCGAGATGGGTCCGGATCCGGTTCAGGGCCAGGCCGCGCCGGGCGATCGCCTGCCGCAGCGCGTCCGCGAACGGCGCTTCCGGCGTCACCACCGGGACAGTGGAATCGATCATGTCCACGCTCCTTTGGGGAAGTGTAAACATTCACAGCACGGTCCGGCACTGGCTCGTCACCCGCTGTTCACGCGGAGCTGCCGTTCACACCGCCGTCCGGCCCGCGTCCCGAGTCCTTGCCGCGCGGTGGTGACGTCTCGACGATGGACTCCGCCCACCCCGCAGTACCTCTCGAAGGAGGACTCATGCGCAGGCCCCGCCCCAGCCGCACCTGGTCGTTGCTCCTGGCCACGATCCTCGGCCTGGCGACGCTGGCACCGCTCGCCCCGCCGGCCTCGGCCGCCCCCGGCAGCTACTACCTGAACGTCACCGGCCAGGCCCAGCAGAAGTCGAACTGGTGCTGGGCCGCGAGCGGCAACAGCATCGCCGCGTTCTACGGACGCTCCTACTCGCAGAACCAGTTCTGCAACCTGGCCTTCGGGTACGCCGTGAACGCGACCTGCCCGAACAACCAGGCGACGCTCGCGAACGATCAGCGCGCGTTCCGCACGATCGGGATCAGCGCCGGCAGCTACGTCTCGTCCACGCTCAGCTTCAGCACGCTCGTCACCGAGATCGCGGCCGGCCGCCCGGTGATGACGCGGATCGGCTGGACGTCGGGCGGCGGCCACATGATGGACATCATCGGGTACGACGCCTCCGACTCGACGATCGAGTACTACAACCCGTGGCCGGACGACCCGCGGTACAACTACTCGACCTACACCTGGTACCGGTCCAACTCGCAGTTCACCTGGACGCACTCCCTGTACCGGATCGGAGCCTGACATGCGCCGCCCGAAGAACCTCCTGCTCCGCTGCGCCGCCGTCCTTGCGGCCGGTCTCGCGTTCTCGTTCGCGGCCTCCGGCCCGGCCGGCGCGGCGGGTCCGCAGCCGGTGTCGCCGAGCGAGTTGTCCAAGGCAACTGATGCCGCCAGGTCGTCGGACGCGCTGAGCCTGCTGGGCAAGGCCGGCGGTACGGCGAAGGCCGCGGCGAGTGTCGCGCGGGACACGCACCCGATCTACGCGCTCAACCCGGCCTTCGTCCGCGACGCATCGGCGCCCGTGGCAACCTTCTGGTACGCGGCAACCAGCGCCGCACAAGGTGGCCGGACGTTGACCGTCTTCACCGCCCCGGACGACACCGGCGCCTGGCACGCAGTCAACGTGGCCTCCGGCAACACCGAGGCCCGCATGGTGTCGGTCGCAGCCGGTGCCCTCGTGTTCACCGAACCCCAGATCGGCGCCTGGTACGCCGTTGCCGGAACCCAGGTACGGCCGCTGAACCAGTCGGCCGTCAAGTCGATCGGCGCCAAGCCGATCACGATCACGGCCTACCAAGAACTGGTTGCCCACCGCTACGCCGACAAGCTCCCCGGCACCCAGTACAACGAGTCCGGCATGGCCGGCGGCTACGACACCACCGCCTCGACCACAGCCTCAACCACAGCCTCAGCCACCGCCGCAACCACTGCCCGGTCCACGAACCACCACGTCGCCGCGATCGCCGCAGCCACCGGCGTCCTCGGCCTGGTTCTCCTCCTGCTGGCCCGCCGCCGGTACAACGACTGACCGTCGGTACCTGGGCCGATCCCGCCGCCCCGGACTGGTCGCCACCAGGGCACCATGTCCCCGCCGGGGCGCGCGGGTTCCACACCACCCGGTTCACCAACCATCGGTGAACCGGGTGGCTGGGAGCACGCGCCGATCAGGAGATGAGGTTCTGCTCCGTCACGAACGAATGCTCGCCGGCCTCGTCCTTCCAGTAGACGAGGGTCGGCGAGGTGGCGCCGTTCGTCGGGCCCGACGTCTCGAGGGCCTTCCGAGTCGTTCGGGCGGACTCGATGAGCGAATGGAACTCGCTCATGATCTGCCGCTCGCTCTCCATCGTCGCCGTGAAAGCGTCCTTGAGCTTCGCGAGCTCTTTCTCGAGCGTGGCGCCCTCGCCGCCCGGGAGGTTACGTGTCGCCCAGTTCATGTCCTGGAGCTTCGCCTCGCGCTGACCGATCTCGTCCTTGAGCCCTCGTGAGCGGTCCTGCAACTCCTGCCAGAACACGATCCCGTCGTCGATGACCGCCTTCAGGTGTTCCATCGAGGAAGTGACTGATTTCGGGTTCTCCTGCATGTCGACACAGACCCGGAGGTAGGAGACCCGGAGCTCCACGAACGAGGCGAGCATCGCGCTGTGGGCGTCGTAGTTCGCCTGCTGAACCTCTTTGAGGTCGTCGACGTTCGTCGCGCTGCGCGCTTCGACAAGGCGTCGGAACCTGGCGGACAGTGCTCGCACGTCGCGTTCCGCGAGCGCGAGGCGCACGAGCATGTCGTTGGAGAAGGAGCCTTCGAGGCTGTACTGCCGGTAGACGTCGTCGACGGTCCTGGAGGCGGCGAGCAGTTCGCCCGCGTGCGTCGCCTCGCTCCGGGCGATCGCCTTGTCCAACGCGCTCTTGATGGTGTCGAGCTTGCGATCGACCTGCTTGAACTGCTGCATCATCACTGCCGTGTTGAGCGCCAGGACCGCGAGGATCGGCGCCACGACCGGAAGTGAGCTCGCCACGGCGATGAACGGCGCCTGTCCCACGATCCCACCGGCTCCCATCACGGCGCTGCCGACGCCGTTGCCCACGGTCATCAGCGTGGCGGGGTTCGCGGTCGCCATGAAGAGCGTCGACGAGAACGCTGCCGACAGCGCGGTCGCACCCGTCGCCGCGCCTGCGACAGCCAGCGACAGCGCACCTTGCAGAGAGACGGCCCTCGCGTCCGGGACATAGTTCCCGGTGGCCAGATAGCCCTCGCGGAGGCTGGAGATCATCAACTCTCGCAGCTTGCCCTGGAACTCGAAGACGGCGAGCTCCGCTCCCTCCTTGCCCAAGCGTCGAACCTGGACCTCTTGAGGCACCTCTTCAGTCATATCCACAACCCCCTCCAGGCTTCGCCCGTACGGCGACACCCCTCCACCCCACCCTCGGACCGCTGCGACTTTATCCCAGTCCGCTCGTACCCGCCGATGTCGTCGCGTCTCACCACCGCCGCGGTAGGCGCGGTTCCTGGCAGAGGAAGCCGCCGACGGCGAGTTCCAGGGCTGGGTACGAGCCCCACAGGTCGGTGCGCCGCACGGAGATGACATGCCAGCCGAGACCTTCGAGCTCGGTGCGGCGGGTTTCGTCCTTCAGCTGTTGCTTGGTCGACGAGTGCCAGGCGTCGCTGTCGTACTCCAGCCCGAGCCGCCGCCCGTCCACCGGCCGATCCGGATACCCGAGGTCGAGCCGATAGGTGCGCCGCGGTCCGTTGACCGGCACCTGCAGATCCGGCCGGCCGAAGCCGGCGTCGATCAACCGGAGCCGCAGCCAGGATTCGCCCGGAGACGCCGCCCGACGGTCGGCCCAGCGCAGCACCTCCTGGCCCTGCCGGTAGCCCGCGTGCCGTTCGCACTCGGCGGAGGCCGCGCGGAGCGCCCAGAGGTCGGCCTTGCCGGTGCGGAGGAATGCGTCGACGGCCGACAGCGCGAAGGGTCTCGGGAGTCGCATCGCGAGCTCCACGGCGCTCGCGACCGGGCTCAGGACGCGTAGGCCGCATACCTCCACCGTGTCGTCGGCTTCGCGTGTCCACTGGGCTTCCACGAGCTCGGCAGGCCCGAGCGCGGTCGTGTCGATGCCGTGCAGCCAGGCCGCGGCCGCGCCGCACACGACCGCCTCCGGAGGCGTCAGCAGCCGCAGCGCGTCCGCCCGCAGTTGCTGCGAGTCCGGCACGCGGTGGTCGACGTACACGCCCTTCAGCACCGGGCGGATGTCACCAAGACCGAGCAACCACTTGAGCTTTCGCCCTACCTGGTAAGGCCGGAAGGGGAGACCGCAGAAGTAGTACGGGAAGTCGGCCGGGAGCATCCGGACAGGATCGTCGAAACCCCGCGATCCTGCCGGACGTTGTCCACAGCCTTGCCCTAAGGTCGCCTGATGCGCCCGCTGCTCGCCGCCCTGGCAGTTCTGTTTCTGACCGCTTGCACGCTCCCGGTGGAAGGCACCGAATCGACACCGGCCCCGCCCGCCACCGGTACGGCGAAGTTGATCACCGCCGAGCTGGCGAAGGTGCGAGTCGTCCCGAACCGCCCGAAGGTCCCTGGCTATCAACGCGACCGGTTCGGCCAGACCTGGTCGGACAACCACGCCGGCGTCGGGGGCCACAACGGCTGCGACACCCGCAACGACATGCTGGCCGCACGCCTGACGGCCGTTCAGTATCGCGGCCACACCAAGTGCGTGGTCACCGCCGGGGTCCTGACGTCCGACCCGTACACCGGCCGCCGCATCGAGTTCCGCAAGGCCGACGCGTCCAAGCTCCAGATCGACCACATCTACCCACTGGCCCGCGCCTGGGACATGGGCGCGTCCACCTGGCCCACCCAACGCCGAGTCGACTTCGCCAACGACGAGTCCGCCAACCTCCTGGTGGTGGACGGCTCCTCCAACGCCTCCAAGAGCGACGAAGGCCCAGGGGAGTGGCTCCCCCTCAACCGCACCTACCGGTGCACCTACGTCCTCGAGTACCTCCGGGTGGCCGCGAAGTACACCCTCCCGATCACCACGACCGAGGCCACCACCGCCAGATCCATCACCCACACCTGCCCGTGACGGCTGCGTGGGTTTGGTTGCTCAGCTGAAGTCGGTGAGGGCGTTCTGGGCCTGGGTCAGCCATTCGCGGCGGGCGGCGATGGCTTCGCGGGCTTCGGTGGCCTTGCGGGTGTTGCCCTGGGACTCGAACTTGGCCGCCTGCTTCTCCAGGTCCGCGATCAGTGACTGGAGCTGCTTGACGGTCGCCTCGGCGCGGGCGCGTGCCTCCGGGTTGGAGCGGTTCCAGACCTCGTCCTCGGCCGCCTTCACGGCCTGCTCGACGGCCCGCAGGCGCCCGTCGACGGCGCGCATCGAGTCGCGCGGCACCTTGCCGATCTGGTCCCAGCGGTCCAGGTAGTCGCGGAGCTGCTCGCGGGCGACCCGCGCGTCCTCGACCGGGAGGATGGTCTCGATCTCGGTCAGCAGCGCTTCCTTGGCCCGCAGGTTCTCCACCTGCTCGGCGTTCTCCTCGGCCTGGACGGCGTCCCGCGCGCCGAAGAACTGGTCCTGCGCGGCCCGGAACCGGGCCCATAGTTTGTCGTCCACCTCGCGCGGCGCCGGCCCGGCGGCCTTCCACTGCCGCATCAGGTCCCGGAACCGCCCGGACGTCGGGCCCCACTCGGTCGACGAGGCCAGCGTCTCCGCCTCGGCGGCGAGCCGGTCCTTCACCACGGCGGCCTCCTCGCGCTTGGAGGACAGCTCGGCGAAGTGCTGCTTGCGGTGCCGGGTGTACGTCGTGCGCGCGGAAGAGAAGCGGTGCCACAGCTCGTCGTCCGACGACTTGTCGAGCCGGGGGAGGGCCTTCCATTCGTCGAGCAGCTCACGCAGCCGCGTCACGCCGTGCCGCCAGTCGGTGCCGGCCGCGATGGTCTCGGCCTCGGTGGCGATCTTGGTCTTCGCGGAGCGGGCTTCCTCGACCTTCGCGGCCCGCTCGGCCTTGCGCCGCTCGCGCTGCTGCGCGACCAGCGGGGTGAGCGCCTCGAGCCGCGTCTGCAGGCCGTCCAGGTCGCCGACCGCCTGGGCGTCCTCGATCGCGCCGGTCACCTTCTTGACCGCGGCGCGGGCGTCGTCGGGGGACACCGTGCCCGCCTGGACGCGCTGCTCCAGCAGCTCCACCTCGAACGCCAGCGCGTCGTACCGGCGGGTGTAGAAGGCGAGCGCCTCCTCGGGGTTCGCGTCCGGCCACTGGCCGACCGCCCGTTCACCGTCCTTCGTCCGTACGAAGACCGTTCCGTCCTCGGCTACCCGGCCCCAGTTCTCTCCGGCCACAACTCGCCCCTTCCGGCGGTATGCACTGCGCTCGTGCCCATTCTGGTCAGTCCCCGGTCCAACCGTGCGAACAGGGCCCGCCTGGGCGCGTCGAGCTGCCTTCTCGACGCTTATCCCTGAACAATCACAAACTCCCAGCTCAGGCGCAACGGTGTTGCGTCACAATCCGGTTCGATCTCGGCGATTGCCGACCGGTAGCCTTGGTGGGTCCCGATCTCAGGTCCAGGAAGGTCAGTCGTGCTCATCGCCGGGTTCCCCGCGGGGTCGTGGGGTACGAACTGCTACGTCGTCGCCACCGGCCAGGGCGCGGAGTGCCTCGTGATCGACCCGGGCATGGACGCCGCCCCGGGCGTCGAGCAGGTGGTCCGGGAGAACAAGCTCAAGCCGGTCGCGGTGCTGCTCACGCACGGTCACATCGACCACATGTTCTCGGTCCTCCCGGTCTGCGGGACGTACGACGCGACCGCTTGGATCCACCCCGACGACCGGCACCTGCTGGCCGACCCGATGGCCGGGATCAGCCCGGAGACCGCGCGGATGCTGCTCGGCGGCAACCACGCGTTCGCCGAGCCGGACGACGTCGCCGAGCTGAAGGACGGGCAGTCCCTGGAGCTCGCGGGCCTGGACCTCACCGTCGACCACACCCCGGGCCACACCCGCGGGTCGGTCACGTTCACCACGCCGTACGACGGGCCGGAGGACGTGCCCGCGGTGCTGGTCTCCGGTGACGTGTTGTTCGCCGGGTCGATCGGCCGGACGGATCTGCCTGGGGGCGACCATCCGGCGATGCTGCATACCTTGGCCACCAAGATCCTGCCGATGCGCGACGAGATCGTCGTCCTGCCGGGTCATGGTGGCCAGACCACGATCGGCCGGGAGAAGGCGACCAACCCCTACTTGCAGGACCTGGAGATTCCCTAACCATGAGCAAGGTGACCCCTCTGAGCGGGTTCCCCGAATTCCTTCCGCAGGACCGGATCGTCGAGCAGGAGTTCCTCGACGTGATCCGGGAGACGTTCGAGCTGCACGGATTCGCGTCGATCGAGACCCGCGCGGTCGAGCCGGTCGAGCGGCTGTCCAACCAGGGCGAGGACGCGGACAAGGAGATCTACGGCGTCCGGCGGCTCGCGGCCGGCGCCGACGAGGACGCGGCCCTCGGGCTGCACTTCGACCTGACGGTGCCGTTCGCCCGCTACGTCCTGGAGCACAGCGGCAAGCTGGTGTTCCCGTTCCGGCGTTACCAGATCCAGAAGGTGTGGCGCGGCGAGCGCCCGCAGGAGGGCCGGTACCGCGAGTTCACCCAGGCGGACATCGACATCATCGACAGCGGCGAGCTGCCGTTCCACTACGAGGTCGAGCTGCCGCTGGTGATCGCGGACGCGTTCCGGAAGCTGCCGATCCCGCCGTTCCGGATCCAGGTGAACACCCGGCAGATCCCGGAGGGCTTCTACCGCGGCGTCGGCATCGACGACATCACCGGCACGCTCCGGATCGTCGACAAGCTGGACAAGATCGGCCCGGACAAGGTGACCGAGCTGCTGACCGCCGCGGGCCTGTCCGCCGAGACCGCCAAGCAGGTCCTGCGGCTCGCGGAGATCTCGTCGACGGACGCGTCGTTCGCCGACCAGGTGCGGGCGCTCGGGGTGCAGCACGAGATCCTCGACGAGGGACTCGAGCGGCTGTCGCAGATCATGAACGCCGCCAACGAGCACGCGCCGGGGCTGCTGGTCGCGGACCTGAAGATCGCGCGCGGCCTGGACTACTACACCGGCACCGTCTACGAGACGCAGCTGATCGGCGACGAGGGGTACGGGTCGATCTGCTCCGGCGGGCGGTACGACTCGCTCGCCTCGGACGGCAAAACGACGTACCCCGGCGTCGGGATCTCGATCGGGGTGTCGCGGCTCGTGCACCGGTTGATCAGCAAGGGTTTGCTGACGGCCAGCCGCCGGACGCCGACCGCTGTGCTGATCGCGCTGAACTCCGAGGAGGACCGGGCCGAGGCCATGCGGACCGCCATCGCCCTGCGGGCCCGGGGGATCGCGGTCGAGGTGGCGCCGGCCGCGGCCAAGTTCGGCAAGCAGATCAAGTTCGCGGATCGGCGGGGGATCCCGTTCGTCTGGTTCAGCACCGACAACGGTCCTGAGGTGAAGGACATCCGCAGCGGTGAGCAGGTGCCGGCCGACGCCGCGACCTGGACTCCGCCGGCACAGGACCTACGACCAAGCATCAACACGCACAAGGAGAACTCGTGATCCGTACCCATTCCGCAGGCTCGTTGCGTGCCGAGCACGCCGGGCAGACGGTGATTCTGGCGGGCTGGGTGGCGCGGCGACGCGATCACGGCGGCGTGGCGTTCATCGACCTGCGCGACTCGTCCGGCACGGTCCAGGTCGTGATCCGCGACGAGGAGGCAGCGCACGGCCTGCGGTCGGAGTACTGCCTGAAGATCGTCGGCGAGGTGTCGCCGCGCCCCGAGGGCAACGCGAACCCGAACCTGCCGACCGGCGAGATCGAGATCATCGCCAGCGAGGTCGAGGTGCTGAACGAGGCGGCCCCGCTGCCGTTCCCGGTCGAGGAGCACCACGCGACGCCGGTGAACGAGGAGATCCGGCTCAAGTACCGCTACCTCGACCTGCGCCGGCAGGGTCCGGGCACCGCACTGCGTCTGCGCAGCCAGGTGAACAAGGCCGCCCGCGACGTGCTGGCCGCGCACGACTTCGTCGAGATCGAGACGCCGACGCTGACCCGGTCGACGCCGGAGGGCGCCCGCGACTTCGTGGTGCCGGCCCGCCTGCAGCCGGGCAGCTGGTATGCGCTGCCGCAGTCGCCGCAGCTGTTCAAGCAGCTGCTGATGGTGGCCGGTATGGAGCGGTACTACCAGATCGCCCGCTGCTACCGCGACGAGGACTTCCGCGCCGACCGGCAGCCCGAGTTCACCCAGCTCGACATCGAGATGAGCTTCGTCGACCAGGACGACATCATCGCGCTGTCGGAGGAGATCCTCACCGCGCTGTGGAAGCTCGTCGGGTACGACGTGCAGACGCCGATCCCGCGGATGACGTACGGCGAGGCGATGGCGCGGTTCGGCTCCGACAAGCCGGACCTGCGGATGGGCCTCGAGCTCGTCGAGTGCACCGAGTACTTCAAGAACACGCCGTTCCGGGTCTTCCAGGCGCCGTACGTCGGCGCGGTCGTGATGCCGGGCGGCGCCGACCAGCCGCGCAAGCAGCTCGACGCGTGGCAGGAGTGGGCCAAGCAGCGCGGCGCCCGCGGCCTGGCGTACGTGCTCGTCGGCCAGGACGGTGAGCTCGGCGGGCCGGTCGCGAAGAACCTGTCCGAGGAGGAGCGCGCCGGGATCGCCGACCACGTCGGTGCGAAGCCGGGCGACTGCATCTTCTTCGCCGCGGGCCCGATCAAGCCGTCGCGGGCGCTGCTCGGCGCGGCCCGGCTGGAGATCGGCCGTCGCGGCGGCCTGATCGACGAGTCGGCGTGGTCGTTCGTCTGGGTCGTGGACGCGCCGCTGTTCGAGCCGGCCGACGACGCGACGGCGGCCGGTGACGTCGCGGTCGGCTCCGGTGCGTGGACCGCCGTGCACCACGCGTTCACGTCGCCGAAGCCGGACTCGCTGGCGACGTTCGACACCGACCCGGGGTCGGCGCTGGCCTACGCGTACGACATCGTCTGCAACGGCAACGAGATCGGCGGCGGCTCGATCCGTATCCATCGCGAGGACGTGCAGAAGCGCGTCTTCAAGGTGATGGGCCTCAGCGACGAGGAGGCGACCGAGAAGTTCGGGTTCCTGCTCGACGCGTTCAAGTTCGGCGCGCCGCCGCACGGCGGCATCGCGTTCGGCTGGGACCGGATCACCGCGCTGCTGGCCGGTACCGAGTCGATCCGCGACGTGATCGCGTTCCCGAAGTCCGGCGGCGGGTTCGACCCGCTGACCGCGGCGCCGGCGCCGATCACGCCGGAGCAGCGCAAGGAAGCCGGCGTCGACGCGAAGCCCGAGGAGAAGAAGGCGGAATAAGCCGCAACCGCGCCGGCCGGGCCCGGAGGCCCGGCCGGTCCGGTCATCCGGGCGGGGTGATTCCCCGGCGACCCGTCTCAGGTGTCATCGAAGAGCGAGGGAGGACACCAGGGGAGGGGTGACTCAGGTGACACCAAGAAGGAGCGTTCCGCACCCGAACATCGAAGAACGCCGGGCCCGGGGCAAGGCGGCGCGAGAGCTGGTGCCACGCTCCAGCCACAGCGGCTGGAAGCCGGCCGCTGACCGGCCCGACCCGGTCGGTCTGCTCGAGGAGCAGAACACGACCCGCGAGTCCGACCTGGTTCCGGTCCGGCACGGGCGGATGCTGGCGTCGCCGTTCACCTTCTATCGCGGCGCGGCCAAGATCATGGCCGCCGACCTGAACGGCACGCCGACGGCCGGTCTCGGCGTCCAGCTGTGCGGCGATGCCCACCTCTCGAACTTCGGGGCGTTCGCCTCGCCCGAGCGGCATTTGCTGTTCGATCTGAACGACTTCGACGAGACCCTGCCCGGGCCGTTCGAGTACGACGTCAAGCGGATGGCGGCCAGCTTCACGATCGCGGCGCGCAACAACGGCTTCAGCGCGGCGGATGCCCGCGCGGTCACGCTCGTGTCGGCGGCGGCGTACCGTAAGGCGATGGCCGACTTCGCGCAGATGGGCACGCTGGACATCTGGTACGCACACCTGGACGAGGAAGACCTGGTGGCCGCGATGCGCAAGGCCGCGGCCAAGGCCGGCAAGCACCCGAAGCAGGCGAAGGTGGCCAAGCGGGCCGAGGCCACGGGCGTGAAGACCCTCGCGAAGGCCCACTCACGGGACAGTCTGCAGGCGTTGTCGAAGCTCGGTGAGCTGGTCGACGGACGGTACCGGATCGTCAGCCGGCCGCCGATCGTGGTCCCGATCCGGGAGCTGCAGAGCACCTACGGCCTGTCCGGCGACGAGGTCGAGCGCGGACTCCGCGAGCAGTTCCGCGCCTACCGGGCCACGCTGCGCGACGATCAGCGTCAACTGCTGGAGCGGTTCGAACTGGTCGACGTCGCCCGCAAGGTGGTCGGGGTCGGGAGCGTCGGGACCCGGGCGTTCATCGGTCTGCTGCAGGGCCGCGACCAGGGTGATCCGCTCTTCCTGCAGGTCAAGGAGGCCACGAGGTCCGTCCTGGAGGATCACCTGCCGCGGAGCCGGTACAAGCAGCACGGCGAGCGAGTGGTGTACGGCCAGCGGATGATGCAGGCCGCCAGCGACATCTTCCTCGGGTGGACGAAGGGTCTCGACGTCGAACGGCACTTCTACTGGCGGCAACTGCGCGACATGAAGGGATCGGCCGATGTCGAGGCGATGATCCCGACCGGTCTCACCCTGTACGCCCGGATCTGCGGATGGACCCTGGCCAGGGCACACGCCCGCTCCGGTGATCCGGTCGCGCTGGACGCCTACCTGGGCAAGCGCGACGAGTTCGAGCAGTCGATCGCCGATTTCTCCGAGCGCTACGCCGACCAGAACGAGCAGGACTACCAGGCCTTCGCCGCGGCGGTTCGATCCGGGCGGGTCGAGGCGGTCGAAGGCGTCTGAAGACCATCTGAGTACCGTCTGAGTGCTGAGTGTGATGGCGGACAGCCCCGACCACCAGGTGCGGCGACCACGACGCCGCACCAGACCGCTCCGCGACGTCTTCGGCTCGCCTGACAGTTACGGCCTGGTGCTGGTGCTCATTCTGGTCACCTACACCGTCTCGGCGACGCTCACGGCGTCATGGGCGTTGTCGCTGGTGCTGTTCGTGCAGATCGCGACCATCTGGACGACGCTCCAGGCCTCGCAGGCCCGGCGCCGTCTCCGTGTTGTCGCCAGCGCGGTCCTGCTCGCCTCGACCGGTGTCGCGGTCCTGCATCTGTTCGTCCCTGACAGGCCGTCCGGCAGCGGTCTCATCGCGGTGACCTGCGGCGTGCTGTACCTGATCGCGCCCGGCGTGATCGTCCGGCACCTGGTGCTGCGCCCGACCGTGGACTTCGAGACTTTGCTAGGCGCGATCGCCGCCTACCTGATGCTCGGGATGGCGTTCGCGTTCTCCTACCGGGCCTTGGGGGTCCTGCAGGACGGTTCGTTCTTCGGTGCCCAAGGCGAGGGCAACATCTCCCAGGACCTGTTCTTCTCGTTCACGACGCTGACCACAACGGGCTACGGCAACCTGGTGCCGGCGCGGAACCCGGGCCAGAGCCTCGCGGTCGGCGAGATGGTGCTCGGCCAGTTGTTCCTGGTGACGGCCGTGGCCAAGGTCGTGAACGCCGTCCAGCCCGGCCGAGGCCGGCGGCGCCCGCCCGGCGACGACGGTCAGTGACCGCGTGACCGGGGATCCTGCGCTTCGGTGCGCGGCTGCGTCCCGGTCCGCCAGTCCACACCGAGGGTGCCCTGCGCGGCCGACATCCCGCTCCGGCCACCGCCACGGCCCCGGAGTACGAAGGCAAGACCGACGGCGACGACGGCGCCCGCGGTGGGACCGACCAGATACGCCCACCACGCGGTCCAGTCGTTGAGCACCAGAGCCGGTCCGAGCGAACGCGCCGGGTTCATCGACGCGCCGCTGACAGCCGATCCCCACAACCCGGCCAACGCGATGTAGCTGCCCACGCCGAGTGCAGCGAACGGGCCGATCTGCTGGGCACCGGAGGCGGTTCCCAGGATCACGCTCACGAGTCCGGTGGTCAGCACGATCTCCCACAGCATCGCCGTGGTCCCCGAGATCCCCGAACCGGGCAGGGTCAGCCCCGCGCTGCCCTGTTTGCCGATCAGCGCGACCAGGAGGAGCGTGGCGAGTCCGGCGCCCACGAACTGGGCGACGATGTACGCCGGTACCCGCTTCCACGGGAAGTCGCCGCGGAGCGCGAACGCGACGCTGACCGCAGGGTTCAGGTGCGCCCCGGACACCGCGCCCATGAACAGGATGATCGCCGCCACCATCAGCGCCGGCGACACGACGCGCGCGCCGTACGGGACCGCGTCGCCGCCGAAGCGCGCATTGACCATGCCGCCGCCGACGGCGACGAGGACGAGGAAGAACGTGCCGAGCAGCTCGGAGAACAACCGCCGGCCCTCATAACTCCCGTCCCAGAAGTCGAATTCGTGGGCCACCGAGTTCGGCACCCCGAAGGATCGCAGCGCGACCTCGACGTGGTCTCTCCCGCCGACGCGACTCTGCGTCGCGGGCGCGGCCTCCCCGTCCGGACTGTTGGCCATCTGGCACCTCTTTCCGGCTGCCCTGGACCTGGCGTTCGCCAGGCGCGGGGCCGTCTCGCACACACGTAGCCCCGGCGAGCGCCAGCATCCCCGGCGGCACGCGCGAACGGCATCATCCCTCTGGGGTGATCGTGCGCCGTGCCGAGAGCATCAGCGTGCTGATGTAGGCCACGACCACCGACACGATGACGAGCGGCGCGACCCCACCTCCGGCCCGGGTGATCAGCAGAGCGAGCACGATCGCGGACAGTGGCAGCCTCAGGACGGCGACGACGGAGGCCCCGATCAGGACGCCGACGGCCGGGGTCTGCGCGAACCCGGGGAGATCCGCTGCCAGCAGGCCGCCGACCAGCGCGAGGAAGATGGCGGGGAACGTCGGACCGCCGCGCGCGGCGCCGAGCGACACGCCCCACGCCAGGGCCTTGGCCACCAGGAGGAGCGCGATCGTGCCCTGCGAGACGGTCGCAGCGTCCTTGAGGGTTGCGGACATCTCGTCCTGGCCCGAGAACAGCACCGCGTTGGCGGGTTGCCCGCTGATCTGGGCGAAGGCGATGGCCAGCAGACCGACCACCAGGGCGGCGGCCGGAATCAGGAAGAACGGGCGCCGTACGACCAGCGAGCGCGTGTACCGTGCCAGCGTCATGACCGCGAAGACTCCGGCGGCTGCCACCAAGGCCAGCGGGATCGTCCAGAGGAAGTCGACGAACCGCGGGATCGGGTAGGCCGGGAGCGTCAGCGGCGGCAGCGCGAACGCGTTGGTGCTCAGGCCGGTCAGATGGCCGATCCCGACGAAGACCAGGGAGCCGATGCCGGACGCGAGCAGACCCGGCAGCAGGATCAGCGGCAGCGTCGGTCCGCCGAGGCCCGCAGCCTCGATGATGATCACCGCACCGATGACCGGCGAGCCGAAGATCGTCGCCAGCGCGGCGAATCCGCCCGCCGCGGCGAGGATGAGCTTGGCCTGGTCAGGGACGGGGCGCCGCGCCCGATCCGCCAGGAACAGCGCCACGCCGCCCCCCAGGGCGAGCAAGGGCGCCTCCGGTCCGAGGACCAGTCCCATGCCGACCGTGGCGGCGGCGGCCAGGACGACGCCGGGCAGTTCGACAGGAGTGGTCGGTGCGCCGGTCTTCAACCCCTGGGACGGTTCGTGGCCGCCGTGACCGGGCAGTCGCACGATGGCGAACGCGATCACCAGTCCGGCCACCGCGAGCACCGGCAGCGGCCACCACCAGGGAGCCGAGTCGAAGCCGAGGGTCTTCGGCAGGTCGGTGTACACCGCCTCTTGCAGCCAGTGGGTGCCCTCGAGGAAGCCCCACGACGCGAGCGACACGGCGATGCCGACCAGCGCCGACACGACCAGCAGACCGCGGTACTGCCGGCTCCGCATCAGCACCTGCGGATCGGCAGCCCGGCCTGCGGTCGCCGGCTCCCCTCCCGCTTGCCCACCCGTCTGTCCGCTCGACTGCCCACTCGACTGACTCATCGGCTGCGCACCCCCTGCGACGATCGCCGCCCCTCGAACCACCATGCGCGCCGTGGCCAAGACCCGACAACCCCCGGGAGACCTCTGCGGCCTGCCGTCGCTGAGTCAGGCGAAGCGCAGCAGAGCCGTTCCGAGGGCGCGGACGATCTCCTCCTCGTGCGGATTCCGCGCCCGCGGAGCGTGCTCGGTGATCGCGGCGCCGACCACGTCGTCGAGGCCGGCGATCAGGTCCAGCACGCGGGCGACCGACGGGCCGGCGGGATAGGAGTAGCCGACGGAGGCGAACTCGGCCGGGTCCAGGACGTCCAGGTCCACATGCACGTACAGCGGCCCCTGCAAGCCGTCGACGGCCGCCTCCAGATCATTCACGCCGTACGGACGAAGACCTTTGCTCCGCAGATACTCCTGCTCGCAGTCGTCGATCACCCGGACGCCGGTGAAGACGACCTGGTGCGGCGTGAGCGGCCGCTTCGGCGACAACGCGGGCGGGCCGTCGCCGAGCAGCGTACGAACCACCATGCCGTGGAACGCGCCGGAGAACGGATCGCCCGGCCCGTACACGTCGGTGTTGGCGTCGATCCACAGCACCGTCAGATCCTCGCCGTACCGCTCGGCTGCCGCGGAGATCGGGACGAGGTCCACCGCACAGTCCCCGCCGGCGGTCAGGACGAAGTCGTCAACCGTCCCGAGCGCCGCCTTGGTCGCCCGCTGTACGGCGACCAGCGCGGCGGCGGCGCGCACACCGTCGGCCATCGGCGAGTCGGACTCCGGAACTTCCACCGTCACCACTCGATCCGCCGGGACGAGGGCGGATGTCCGGCGAGCGCCGTCGGCCAGAAACGATGCGGACCCGGCTGCGGATCCTTGCCATTGCGGTACGCAAAGCACAGTTGACACAGAACGAACCCTTCGCGCTGGATGAGCCGAACGGGTCGATGTCCCGTCCGGAAACGACCGACCGCCGATCGATCAAGCCCATCCGGCCCGGCGCTGCCGCAGCAACCGCCTGAGCTCGGCCGCGCGCAGCTCACACCGCTGTGAGGGGAGCACCGTGCGCGACATGCAGCCAAGCTACACGTCGATCGGGTATTCAAACCGGTTGTGCACGTACCCACATCCTGTCGGGAGTGAGATAGCCGGCGCGGCGCAGTCCGGCCTCGGCCAGTTGGGCGTCCAGCGCGTCCTCGGACAGGTTCTTGGTCACGATGCGCTGGGACCAGGAGCGGCCGTCGATGGTGTGGGTCAGGGTGGCGGCCTGGACGCCGTCGGGGAGGTCCTCGACCTCGGAGATCACCATCGTGCTGTGTTCGCGTTCCATGGTCGCGGGGGCGTGCCTGGTGCCCGGAATCTCCTGCTGGAGGAGGACCGCGCCGCCAGGGCGGACGTGATGGGCGCAGGTCCGGAGCAGGCGGAGGCGTTCGGCGTCGTCGGCGACGTTGATCAGGAACGACATCATCAGCACGACGTCGAACCTCCGCTCCAGCCGCAGATCGCCGATCGTCGCCCGGATCGTCTCGGTCCCGGTGATCCGGGCGATCATCTCCGCGGACTCGTCGACGGCGACCACGTGGTGGCCGACGGCGACCAGCGGACGGGTGATCCGCCCGGTGCCGCAGCCGAGCTCGAGGATGCTGCTGCCCGGATCGATCGCGGCGTTGATCAGCTCGTCCTCGCCGTGCGCCTGCGTGAGCTCGTACAGCTCCACGGCGCTGCCGTCCGGCGTGTGCGGTCCCACCTTGTCCGACTCTCATGCGCCGTACGATCCGCCGGCGCGCGGTGCCAGTGCCAGTCTTTCGGTGCCCGCCGAAACTATCTAGGCTCGGCGGTGTGAGCGACGTACCGGTGGAGCTGCTCCCGCACCTGCGGCGGGCGCGGGACGTTGCTGACCGCAACTATGCCGAGCCGCTCGACCTGGCGGCGCTGGCGTCCGCGGCCGGTGTCTCGAAGTACCACTTCCTGCGGTGCTTCGCCGCGACGTACGGCGAGACGCCGATGCAGTACGTGACGCGGCGGCGGATCGAGCGCGCGACCGATCTGCTCCGGGCGACCAACCTGACCGTGACCGAGGTCTGCGGGCTGGTCGGGTACAGCAGCCTCGGGTCGTTCTCGCAGCGGTTCACCGAGCTGGTCGGGATGCCGCCGACGCAGTACCAGCGGACCCAGAGCGGCGCGCGGATCCCTGGCTGTTTCGTTTTCATGCTCGGACTCAACTCCGCAATTCCGGAGAAGCCGGCGGGGGAGTCCGGCGCCTAACGTCGTGCCGACACCCGATCTCCAGGAGGAACTTGTGATCACCAACATCAGCCTGATCAGCGTGTTCGTCGACGACATCGACGAGGCGCTGGCGTTCTACACCGGCAAGCTCGGGTTCGTGCTGAACACCGATGTGAAGCTGCCCGACTTCCGCTGGTGCACGGTGCACCACGCCGATCATCCCGAGCTGGAACTGCAGCTCGCGCTGCCGGGTCCGCCGCTCGACGAGGAGTCCACGGCGGCGATCAAGCGGATGATG
This sequence comes from Kribbella sp. NPDC050459, assembly GCF_040655315.1. Lineage (NCBI taxonomy): Bacteria > Bacillati > Actinomycetota > Actinomycetes > Propionibacteriales > Kribbellaceae > Kribbella > Kribbella sp. NPDC050459. The sequence continues at coordinate 544,260 of NZ_JBFAJQ010000001.1, forward strand.
GCGAAGGGCACGATGCACGGGTTCGGCATCGCCACCGACGACTGCCGCAAGACGTTCACCGAGCTGACCGCCAAGGGGGTCGAGTACATCCAGGAGCCGTCGGACCGGCCGTACGGCGTGGAGGCGGTGCTGCGGGACAACTCGGGGAACTGGCTCGTCCTCGTGGAGCAGCGGCCGTACACGGCGGAGGACTTCACCTGAGATGCTGACCGGATGGACATCACAGTCGATCCGGTCGGGCTGACACCGCCGTACGAGCAGGTCCGCTCGCAGATCGAGGCGCTGATCCGGGCCGGCGAACTGGCCCGCGGGACCCGGCTGCCGACCGTACGCCAGCTGTCGCTCGACCTCGGGCTGGCGGTGAACACCGTCGCCCGCGCCTACAAGGAGCTGGAAGCCGACCAGCTGGTCGAGACCCGCGGCCGCAACGGCACCTTCGTCCTCGCCTCGCGCAGCCAGATCAACGACGCGGCCACCCACACTGCCGCCGTCAACCTCGCCCGCACCGCCCGCGAAGCCGGCCTGTCCCTGGCAGAGGCCACCCAGATCCTCAACCAAGCCTGGTAGCCACGACGTCTCCGCCTTGCTGCGAGACGACGTGGAAACCGGCGCGCTGCAATTCGGCCTGCAGCGCTTCGGGGCGCAGGTGGCGGCGGTGGGGGAGATACCAGGTGTTGTCGAGGTGGACCGCGTCGGCGATCGGGGCGGTGGTCTTCTGGTAGCAGATGCCGGTGGTGGCGTCGTACCGGAAGTCGTCCTCGTAGACGCGGGTCGGATCGTACATGGCGGTCGAGAGGATGTACCGGCCGTTCGGTTTCAGGCGGTCGCGTACGGCGGTGAGGACGCGGGAGCGGTCCGCGTCCGTGACGATCGACTGGAGACAGTAGCTGTCGAGCACCACGTCGTACTGCTTGGACGTCGCGGGCATGGCGCAGACGTCCTGTACGGAGAAGTTGACGTCCAGGCCGCGTTCCTGCGCGAATCGCCGGGCCAGCCGGATCGCTTCGGGGATCAGGTCGATCGCGTCGACGTGGAAGCCGCGCGCGGCGAGGAAGCAGGCCGCGGCGCCGGTGCCGCAGCCGTACTCGAGGACGTCGGCCGGTTGTTCCGGGAGTACGCGCTCGAGGAAGGCCCGGTTCGGGAAGGCCTCGAAGTCGTCGGTCCGGTCCTGCTCGAAGAGGTCGTTCCACTGGGTCAGGCCTTCCCGCTCGAGTCGTCGGTAGGCCGCCAGGTGCTCCGGGTAGTAGTACCGCACCCCGCTTACTATGGCTCGCCGCCGTACGGCGGACCAGTCGTTTTGGAGGGCGGGCGGATGGGCGAGGAGACCGAGTCGGCGCGGAGCCGCGCAGCCGACGACGCGGCTGGGGACGCCGCTGTGGAGGCTGCCTACCGGCTCCGGGAGGACGCCGAGGAGGCGAAGTCCGATCCGGCGGTCCAGGAGGAGTGGATCCGGCAGTCCAACCTGATCTACGGCGGACTCGGCGCCGCCGGCCTGGTCGTCGTGCAGCCGTTCCTGACCACGTCCCCACTCGACCTGACCGCGACGATCTGCGTCGTGGCTTTCGCTGTCGCGATCCCGTTGCTGGCGGCGCTCCTGGTACTCAACCGTCAGGAAGCGTTCCGCCGCCAGGTCACCAGATCACGCCTGGTCAGCGTGGCCAAAACCCTCGCCGAAGGCGCCTCCTTCGTCGGCCTCACGGCAGCCTTCTGGCACATCTCCCTGATCGCCGGCATCACCTTCCTCCTCACCGCCTTCTTCGCCGTCGGCGTCCACTCCGCCGGCTACACCAAACTCGAGTACGACGGCTCCTTCCGCGCCAGATTCCGCCGTACCACCGGCAAGCCGCCCGCGGCGTGACGACAGGCCACATGCGGTCCGCGTCGTCGTTGAGCTGACGCGCTGGACCGGTTCAGCGGAAACGATTCCAAGAAAGTCGGGTCAACGTTGTAGTGAGCTATGTACACGCTCTCTTCGCGTTGCTAGATTCCGGGCTGATTTGACATCGATGTCAACCTCAGGGAGTGGTCGCGATGGTTTCGAGACGTACGTTCCTGGCGGGTGGCGGCGCGGTGGCGGCCGGTGGGTTCGGGGTGGTTCCGATGCTCGCGGGTGAGGCACACGCCGCAGTTTCATCGACGTCCGGCAGCCCCGCTCGGCTGCTGCCGGTGTTCAACCGCCCAAGGCACCTGGATTACGGCGACGTCAGCAAACTCAGCGGGGGAGACCAGACCCTGCTGACAACGTTGCAAGGCATCGTCAACCGTACTGAGCCGGAGTTGTACTTCATCTACGACACCGGAACCGAGAGCGTGCCGGACGCCCGCTGGCTGTCCGACATGCGCCTGCCGAAGAAGGAGTACAAGAACCCGCTCGACCTGGTCGCGAAGTACCGCGGCCGGATCCGCGGCGCGATCGTGCACGACCCCGCCGTACCGGACTCGCTGAACGTGGCGACGACGCTCGCCGGCCTCGAGAACGCGGTCGTCGCCGACGCCGACCAGGCCAAGGCGCACGGGCTGCGGATCGTGAAGGACCTGCGCGGGATGTTCGACGACGACCGCGTGAAGACCTACCGCTGGCAGCTCGACAACCTGTTCGGCAAGGTCACGCACAAGCTGCTCGCCGGCCTCCCGCCGACCCGCGTGGTCGACGTCGAGGGCGTCCAGTGGCTGGAGATCGCCCGCGAGACCCAGCAGATCCGCGACTCGTCGAACCGCGGCACCTACAACCTGGACGTCTCCGCCAAGCTCGGCAAGGAGGCCGTCTACGTCCGGTTCGCGGACTCGTTCACCGACGACGGCTGGGGCGCCTCGGTCCGGCACGTGGTGGTGACGGCCAACGGCGCCGAGATCGCCCGCTTCGAGCCGAACAGCCCGGAGGAGGCGCCGTACCTGTTCGACGGCTCGCACTCGTCGATCGGCGGTGAGGCCAACCGCTTCGCCGACGGCGGCAACTACTGGATCTACCGCTTCGAACCGCCCGCGGGTACGACGTCTCTCGTCGTCACCGTGGAGATGTGGAACCAGTACCTGGTGTCCGCGACCGACACGTCGCCGACCCGCATCGAGCCGTTCCCGTACTTCCGCGACTATGTGGTGGCAACCAAGGCCCTGGTGAGTTGGCTGCCGCCGGGTGGTGCGACGGGCGACCTGCTCATCGAGCACTACGCGAAGTACCCGACGCTGGCGCCGTACATGGGCTGGTTCGCGAACGACGTCTCCGGTGAGTGGGACGGCGTCGACCTCGCGAGCAAGGGCGGCTCGCCCGTGGTCGCGGCCGACTTCTACATGAACGGCACCGTGCACGCCGGGATGGCGGACCCGATCTCCGACAAGCCCCGGCCGATCCGGCGCATCGACAAGCCGAAGAACAAGGTCTACGTGACGCTGACCTTCGGTGAGGGCGACAACATCCAGTACTGCCAGCGCCGGCTGCGGGAGATCTGGGACGACCCGAAGCGCGGCCAGGTGCCGACCAACTGGACGATCAGCCCGCTGCTGGCCGAGTCGGGCCCCAACATCTACAGCTACTTCCAGCGCACCGCGACCGCGAACGACCTGCTGGTCTGCGGCCCGTCCGGCGGCGGGTACACGTACCCCGCCTCGTGGAAGCCCGACGAGCTCACGGAGTACCTGAAGATGACCGGCTCGTTCATGCGCCGCACCGCGCTGGACGTGATCTACGCGTACAGCGGTCGCGAGAACAACACCTGGGTCCCGCTGTCCAAAGAGATCGCCGAGGGGTTCGCCGAGTACACGCCGACCAAGGGGATCATGCAGACCTGGGACGGCGATCCGCTCACCGTCCGGCAGGGCGGTATCCCGATCACCGGCGGCTGGGGCGCGCCCGGCAAGGCGGCGGAGTTCAAGGCGGCGCTGGACCGGCGGATCGCGAACTGGGACGGTGCGAGCCCGCTGTTCGTGTCGGGGCTGATCGGCGCCTGGTCGTGGACGCCGTCCGACATGGCCGAACTCGGGCCGCTGCTCACCGATCCGTACGAGCTGATCCTCGCGAACAGCTTCTACGACCTGCTCAACCGAGTGCTTCCCTAAACAAGCAGGCGCGGCCGCCCGGGTGGGATCGGGCGGCCGCTGGGAGGGCGGTCACCAGTGGTGGGCGACGTCCACCACGAGCCGGGAGGCCGAGCCCGGCCCCGCGAGGGTGAAGACCCGGAACGGGAGCCGGGCGCGGACGCCCAGTCCGATCGTCGTCTGTCCCTCGAAACTGCCGGCGAACGCGACCTGCCGGAACGTGCTGTACGCACGCACGTTCGTCAGTTCCTTGGCGTTCTTCGGCGCGTACGTCGTCTTGCCGGTGTCGATGTCGTACGCCGGCGCGCGGACGACGATCTGCAGCTTCGCCCCGCCGCGCAGCGGGACGAGGAACCCCGAGCCGTCCTGGTGGACGCTGCTGACGTAGCGGACGTCGTACCCGGTCGGACCACCGGTCATGTCGACGACGAACCGGTCGAAGCATGCGTGCCGTCCGGTCCGGACGCCGGTCACGGCCGTGGTGGCGGGCGTCGCGGCCCGCACCCTGTTGTTGGCCTCGGGCAACGAGCCCCAGCCCGTCGGGCAGGAGACGGACGCGGAGGTGAGCGGGGCGGCGGTTCGGGGGGCGGCGGACGATCCGGCGACGGACGGGGCCGCGAAGGCCGCGGCCGGGACTGCGAGCACCGCGGCCGCGGTGAGGATCGCCTTGGGGGTGATGTGGTGAATTCTCATGGTGTCCCCCCTTCAAGGACTTACTCGTTGGACGCCCGAAGGTCCTGGTTGGTTGACTGCGCAGATGACTCCTGACGAACTTCTCGACGTGTTCCACCGCCGGATCCGGCTGCCGGACGCGGATGCGATCCCCGGCTGGAAACAGGAGCACGAGGGTCTGGTCCATCGGTCGTACGTCGAGGGGCCGGACGGGGCCGGTTTCGTGGAGGCCCCGCGCGGCCTCGGGGACGACCCGGACGCGGTGATCGCGCGAGAGGTGGCGTTCTTCCGGGAGCGCGGCCTGCCGTTCGAGTGGAAGACGTACGCGTACGACGAGCCGGCCGACGTCGGTGAGCGGCTGGTTCGTGCCGGATTCGTGCCGGGGGATCCGGAGACGCTGATCCTCGGCGAGGTGGACCGGATCCTGGAGCGGCCGTCGGCGTTGCCGTCGAAGGTCCGGCTGCGGGAGGCCGATGGACCGGAGGACTACCAGCGGATCGCCGAACTCACGCACAGCCTGTGGGACAGCGGGCTGGCACGGATCGTGGAGCAGTTGCAGGGCGAGGCGCGGATGTTCCCGGACCGGCTGTCCGTCTTCCTGGTCGAGGACGCGCTCAAAGGTGCGCAAGGCCCGGCCGTCTCCGCCGCGTGGGTGCGGTTCCACCCGGGCACCGGGTTCGCCAGTCTGTGGGGCGGCGGCACGCTGCCGCAGTGGCGGCGTCAGGGCCTCTACAGCGCGCTCCTCGTGCACCGCGCGCAGCTCGCGAAGGACCGCGGCTACGAGTTCCTCCGGGTCGACGCGTCCGAGGACTCCCGCCCGATCCTCCAAAAACTCGGCCTGCACGCGGTCACCAGAACCACGCCGTACCAATGGACGCCGTAACACACCGGACCTGACGCGCGGAACGACCGGCCGAGGCTGTACGTTTCCTGCATCATGGCCCTGAAAATCGCTTCTCGCTTCCGCCGGCTGCTGCAGCGCCCCGGCTCGATCGATCTCGGCCCGTACGAACGGCTCACCCAGCTGGTCGGCGAGGCGGAGGAATCGGTCCTCTCCCTGACCGACGAAGAGCTCACCGAGGCGGTCGCGGAGCTGCGGACCACCGGCGGGCTGCACGAGGACGAGCAGATCGAGTTCCTCGCGCTGGCGCGGGACGCGGGCAAGCGGGCGATCGGCGAGCGCGCGTTCGACGGCCAGGTCGTCGGCGCGCTGGCGATGCTGCAGGGCCGGATCGTCGAGATGGCGACCGGTGAGGGCAAGACGCTGGCCGGCGCGATCGCCGCCGCCGGGTACGCCGTCGGCGGCCGCAAGGTCCATGTGCTGGCGGTCAACGACTACCTGGCCAAGCGCGACGCCGAGTGGATGGGCCCGGTGTACGAGCTGCTCGGCGTCACCGTGTCGCATGTCGGCCAGGCGTCCACCCCGCAGGAGCGCCGCGAGGCGTACCAGGCGGAGGTCTGCTACGTCCCGGTCAGCGAGATCGGCTTCGACGTGCTGCGGGACCGTCTCGTCACCGACGTGGCGGACCGGGTCACCGTCGAGCCGGACGTGGCGCTCGTCGACGAGGCCGACTCGGTGCTGATCGACGAGGCCCGGGTGCCGATGGTGCTGGCCGGCGCGACCCGCAACGAGGCCCTCGACGACGACGTCGTCCAGCTGGTCCGGACGCTGCGCGCGGGCGTCGACTACGAGATCGACGGCGACGGCCGCACCGTCGCGCTGACCGACCGGGGCACCGACAAGGTCGAGGCTGCCCTCGGCGAACGCGCAGCCGTAGCCGTAGCCGAGCCGGCGACCGAGACAGCTGAGGCGGACGAGGCCGACGGGGCGGCTGAGGACGGCGAGGCCTCAGCCGTAGCCGTAGCCGAGCCGGCGACCGAGACAGCTGAGGCGGACGAGGCCGACGGGGCGGCTGAGGACGGCGAGGCCGACGAGGCAGCTGAGGACGTGGACGGCGAGGTTGAGGCTGCGGCCGAGCCCGAGCGTCCGACGTACAACCTGTACGACGACGAGAACCTCGACCGGCTGACCCAGATCAACGTCGCGCTGCACGCCGAGGTGCTGCTGCGCAAGGACGTCGACTACCTGGTCCGCGACGGCAAGGTCAGCCTGATCAACAACAACCGCGGCCGGATCGCGAAGCTGCAGCGCTGGCCCGACGGTTTGCAGGCCGCCGTCGAGGCGAAGGAAGCGGTGCCGGTCAGCGACTCCGGCGAGGTGCTCGACAGCATCACCGTGCAGGCGCTGATCAAGCGCTACAAGTCCCTGTGCGGCATGACCGGTACGGCGGTTGTCGTCGGGGAGTCGCTGCAGGAGTTCTACGACGTCGAGGTCGCCGTCGTCCCGCCGAACAAGCCGAACATCCGCAAGGACGACCCGGACCGGCTGTACCTGACCGTCGACCAGAAGAACGAGGCACTGGTCAAGCACATCGGCGAGGTACACGAGACCGGCCGGCCGATCCTGATCGGGACGCACAGCGTCGAGGAGTCCGAGCAGCTCAGCGACCAGCTCGCGGCGGCCGGCATCGAGCACGTCGTCCTGAACGCGAAGAACGACGCCGAGGAGGCGGCGATCATCGCGGAGGCCGGCGTGCCGGGCACGGTGACCGTGTCGACCCAGATGGCCGGCCGCGGTACCGACATCCGGCTCGGCGGCAAGGACGAGACGCACGACAAGGACAAGGCCATCGAGCTCGGCGGCCTGTACGTGATCGGTACCGGTCTGCACGCGTCGCGACGGCTGGACGACCAGCTGCGCGGTCGCGCCGGGCGGCAGGGCGACCCGGGCGGATCGCTGTTCTTCGCCTCGCTCGCCGACGAGCTGGTGACGCGGTACTCCGTGTCGTCCGGTCTCCGGCCGCACCCGGACGACACCGGGCGACTGACCGACCGCAAGTCGATCGGGATGCTGGAGCACGCGCAGCGGGTCGCGGACGGCGCCAACGCCGAGCTGCACCGGACCACCTGGCAGTACAACCGGCTGACCGGGCAGCAGCGCGCGATCCTGCTCGAGACCCGCGAGCAGGTGCTGACCGAGGACCTGGCCGCGACCGAGCTGGCCGACCGCGCCAAGGAGCGGTACGACGAGCTGGTCGACGAGGTCGGCGAGGACGTGGTGAAGAGCGCGGCGCGGCGGATCGCGCTGCGGCACCTGGACCGACGCTGGACCGACCACCTGGCCTACCTCGCGGACCTGCGCGAGGGCATCCACCTGCGCTCGCTGGCCGGCGGCATCGTGCACCTGAAGCCGATCGACGAGTTCAACAAGTCGGCGATCGCGTCGTTCGACACGCTGATCGAGGACGCCTGGAAGGACGCGGCCGAGACGTTCGCGGACGCCGAGATCGGCGCCGACGGCCTGAACGAGGAGGCCAGCGGGATCCCGCGGCCGACCGCGACCTGGACCTACCTGGTCAACGACAACCCGTTCGGCACCGAGGCCGACCGGATCCTCGGCCGCCTCCGGAACGCGATCAAGCCGGAGTCGGGCGCCGAGCCCGAGGAGATCCTCCCCGAGGAATTCGACGCGGACGAGCTCCCCGAGGAACTCCGCGACCTCGACGACGAGGACCTCCCGGAGGAGCTCCGCGCCGCCGATGACGACGATGACGACGAGGCCGCGAAGAAGAAGGACTGAGACTTTGGTCTAGGGGTGAACAGCCGTCGGCTCGATGCCGGCCGGCGGCTGCCTCGGCGAAGCTCGCCGCATGCCCACGCACAAAGGCCCCTGGCTGCTCGTCGTCGACATCGCCGTCCCGCTCGCGCTGTTCTACGGCCTCAAAGCGCTCGGAGCGAGTGACCTGACCGCACTGGTCGTCGGTGTGGTCCCAGGGCTGATCAGTTCGGCGATCTCGCTGGCGCGCACCCGGCGTACCGACCTGCTCGGGATGGCCGTGGTGATCAGCATGGTGGCGAGCACGGTCGTCGCGGTGATGGGTGGGGACGCACGCCTGCTGCTGGTCCGCAACGCGTGGATCAGCCTGCCGTTCGCGGGCATCACCTTGTGGTCGCTGCGGCACCCGCAACCGATGACGTACGTCGTGACCCGGGCGCTGTTCGCGCGCCGGGCTGCGGTGATGGACCGGCTCTGGGAGACGAACGCGCGGTTCCGCGACGCGTGGAAGTGGATCACGGTGTGGTGGGGGATCGCCACGATCATCGACGGGATCGTGCGCGTCGTGGTGGCCTACACGCTGCCGATCTCCGTGGTCCCGGCGACCGACCCGGTGATCACCGTCGCGACCATCGTCGTCCTGCAGGTCCCGACGCTCGTCCTGCTGCGACGCAGCGGCACCTGGCACCTCGTGTTCGCCCCTCGGCGTCCTACAGTCGGGTAGGTGACCGACTACGTTACGCAAGACCGCATGCGTGAACTGCTCGACTCCGGCGAGGCGACGCCGATGCTCGCGGAGATGGAGGTTGGTCCGACCTGGTACGCCGGGCGCTGGTGGTACATCCCGGTCGAGGCGGCAGAGGACGCCGACTACCAGCCGGCCGATCCGGAGAAGTCCGAGCGGTTCGACCGGCTCAAACGCCGGGCGGAGGCGGTCGAGCGAGTCCAGGCCGAGCTGGACGGCCGGCAGTGATCCCGCGGGCCGAACGGCGGGAACCCACCCGGGACGAGCTGGCCGCCGCCCAGCAGGTGGTGGACCTGTTCGCCGCTGAGGCCCTCCTGGCCCTCGATCGGTACGAGCGGTCGTTCCCGGCGCAGGCGAGCGACCAGGCGCGCAGAACCGCGGACCGCCTCGCGTACTGGTGGCGCAGGCTGGACTTGGACGACGTACGCCTGGATCCGGAGGGGTCCGACGCCGAACAGATCCTGGCCGCGGCGGCCGACCTGTCGCTCGACCCCGACAACCAGTGGGGACTCAGTCTCGAGGAGGCCTCCGCCCAGGCGGTCACCAGGGCCGCGATGGACGGCCGGACGATGCCGACCACCACCGTCGCGGACCTCCGCAAGGAGTTCGAGGACGCGTACGGCGGGCGAGCGGATGTGCCTGCCCGCGACGACGAATGGCTCGGGCAGTCCCTGACCCGGCTGGGCCGCGCCTGCCTGCTGCGGGACGTGATCGCCGAGGGAGCGCAGGTCCGGGTCAGTGAGCCGCTGCGGCGGGCTGCCGACGACCTGGTCCAGCAGGGGCAGCAGTTCATGGACGATCGCCGTCACCTCGCCCGGAAGCAGGAGGCGCCGATCGACCGGCGTCCGACGCTCTTTCGGCAGGCGAGGATCAGCGGGGCGTTCTTTGCCTACAGCGCGGGAGTGGGGCTGACCGGTGCGCCGCTCTGGGCCGAGCTCGCGATGCGGGTGCCGGCGATCGCGCTGTACGTCAAAGGAACCGCCGATGCCTGGCGGGACCACGACCAGGCTGTCGCGACCCGACTCGATCCCGCGCAGGCCCAGCTGCGCTCCGTACGCAAGGGCATCGCCGATTCGCTCGACACCCCGCCGCCCGCGACTCGCCGTGACACCCGCAGCCTGCGCAGCTCGCACAACCGTCCCGGCGGACCCAGCCGGTAGCCGCGTCCGCCGGATGGGCGGCCTGTCGGTGGGCCTGGTTAGGCTTCTGGCGTGAGTGATGGGTTGTTCGATCTTCCTGGTGCGCCGGCGCCTGCCCGTGGTGGCGGCAGTCTGGCGGACATGGACCACACGGCGGCGCCGCTGGCGGTGCGGATGCGGCCGCGGAGCCTCGACGAGTTGGTCGGCCAGCAGCACCTGCTGGCGCCGGGCTCGCCGTTGCGGCGGCTCGTGGAGGGCGACCAGCCGATGTCGCTGCTGCTCTGGGGTCCTCCGGGGACCGGGAAGACCACGATCGCGGCGGTGGTGTCGCATCAGACCAACCGGAAGTTCGTCGAGCTGTCGGCGGTCACTGCGGGGGTGAAGGACGTGCGGCAGGTGATCGACGGCGCCCGCCGGGACCTGTCCCGCGCCACCGGCGCGGTCGAGACCGTGCTGTTCATCGACGAGGTCCATCGCTTCACCAAGGCTCAGCAGGACGCATTGCTTCCCGGCGTGGAGAACCGCTGGGTCACCCTGGTCGCCGCCACGACCGAGAACCCCTTCTTCAGCGTCATCTCACCGCTGCTGTCCCGCAGTCTGCTGCTCACGCTCGAGTCGCTCACGGACGACGACATCTCCACCCTGCTCGACCGCGCGCTCGTCGACGACCGCGGGCTGAACGACGAGTTCGAGCTGGCCGCCGACGCCCGCGACCACCTGCTCCGGATGGCCGGCGGCGACGCCCGCCGCGCCCTCACCTACCTGGAGGCCGCGGCCGGCGGCGCCCGCGCCAAGCACGAGCAAGCGCTGAAGTACGCCTCGGCCGAGCAGGACGGGCCGGCCGAGCAGGACACCGCCGAGCGGGCGTTGATCGATCTCGTCACGTTGGAGACGGCCGTCGACCGGGCCGCCGTGCGGTACGACCGGGCCGGGGACCAGCACTACGACGTGGCGTCGGCGCTGATCAAGTCGATCCGCGGGTCCGACGTGGACGCCGCGATGCACTATCTGGCCCGGATGATCGAGGCGGGGGAGGACCCGCGGTTCATCGCCCGCCGGCTGGTGATCTCGGCCAGCGAGGACATCGGTATGGGCGACCCGACCGCGCTCGGCGTCGCCGTCGCGGCCGCGGAGGCGGTCCAGCTGATCGGGATGCCGGAAGCCCGTATCAACCTCGCGCAGGCGGTCGTCGCGCTCGCGCTCGCGCCCAAGTCCAACGCGGTCATCACGGCCGTCGACGCCGCGATCGCGGACGTGAAGGCCGGCAAGGTCGGCCCGGTGCCGCCGCATCTGCGGGACGCGCACTACGCCGGCGCGAAGAAGCTCGGCCACGGCTCGTCGTACCAGTACTCGCACGACGACCCGCGCGGCATCGTCCCGCAGCAGTACGCGCCGGACGTGATCGACGGCACCGACTACTACAAGCCCACCCGCCGCGGCGGCGAGGCGTCGTACGCCGACCGGGTGGCGGCGATCCGGAAGATCCTGCGGGACCGTTAGCGAGTCACCACACAACGTGAGCTTCGATTGAAGCGTATGAATTGGGTAGGCTGCCTCTCGGCCTGGGGGTGAAGGGTTTTTCTCGTGAGGCAGTTCCGCCTAGGTCGACATGCACGGAAGTTCGGAGCGCGGCACAGCCGTCGGCGCCTACCGCTCCTGAAGCTCGGCGTCGTCGCGGCAGTCGTGGTCACGGCCGCCGGCGCCTGGTTCTTCGTCCCGACCGGATCGCACAACACCGCCGACTCGCAGCCGCCGTCCTCAGTCGGCTCCTCGACCCCGCCGGACGGCCGCTCGGAAGGTACGTCGCGGTCGAGCGCCCGGCCGTCGCTCCCGGTTGGCAAGCCCCTGCAGGCCGGTACGCCGTGGAGCACGGCCTGGACCCCGGCCACCCCGTGGACAGCCGCCGCCCCGGACAGCTCGACCACCGGTACGACGACGTCCGGCACTCCGACCGGGACGCCCGGCACCCCGAGCGACCCGACGACGACAACCCCGACCACCGGTACGACGGGGACCCCGGCAGCGCCGACGACGACCGCCCCCACCACAGGCACCTCGTCCACGGGCACCCCGTCGACAAGCACTCCGTCCACAAGCACCCCGAGCGCCACGCCGAGCACCACCCCGACGACCCCGGCCGCCCCGAGCACGAGCCCGCCGACCTCCGGTACGACGACCGCCACCCCGTCGGCGACCCCGAGCAGCACCCCGTCCGTCGTGTACCGCAACTGCGCCGAGGTCCGCGCCGCCGGCATGGCGCCGCTGTATCGCGGCGACCCCGGCTACACCGCGGCCCTGGACCGCAACGGCGACGGAATCGCCTGCGAGAACGGGAACTCCTAGGAACTCGCACGTCCCCGGTGCTGCGGTTTGGTGGGGGACTGTGATGTGAGGGATGGTGTCCTGGAGCGGAGTGTGACAGGGCCGCGCGATAAGGTCAGGCGGTCCACAGTGACGCGGAGAGTCGCGCAGAGTCGCGGAGAGTTCGCGTCAGGTCGCATGAGGTCGCTACGGAAGGTGGATCGTTTCCATGAGCGTCGGTGAAGTCGCGGGGCTGATAGCCGCCTGCGCGCTGCTCATCCTGGTGGGCCTGCTGGCCTATCCGATCCTGAAGCTCGGCAAGGTGTTCGACGAGACCCGGATCATGGTGAAGGGCGTCTCCGACTCCAGTATCCCGCTGCTCGGCGAGGTGACCACCACGGTGGCGACCACCAACGCCCAGTTGGCGAAGGTGGACACGATCACCGACAACGCGACCACCGTGACCACCAACGCGGCCGCGCTGATGTCGCTGTTCTCGGCCACCGCCGGCGGCCCGCTGGTGAAGGCGGCCGCGTTCTCGTACGGCGTGCGCCGGGCACTTGGCGAGCAACAGCGCAAGGACGTCGCCAAGCGCGTCAAGGACGAGATGAAGGCCGAGCGGAAGGCGCGGAAGCGGTGAAGCGGATCTTCTGGCTGATCGTCGGGATCGCCGTCGGCGTCTACGCCGTCACCCGGCTGAAGAAGCGCGCCCAGATCCTCGCGCCGGACAGCGTCCAGGAATCCGCGGCCAAGCTGGCCGCCGCGGTCCGGCACTTCGGCGACCAGGTCCGCGAGGGCATGGCCGAGCGGGAGACCGAGCTGCGCGACGCGCTGGGCATCGAGAACACCAACGATCGTGAGGACTACCGGTAACACCCATGGAAACCAGTGAGATCAGGCGGCGGTTCCTGCAGTACTTCGAGGACCGCGGCCACACCGTGGTGCCGAGCGCGCCGCTGCCGTCGCCGGACCCGAACCTGCTGTTCAACGTCGCCGGCATGGCCCAGTTCGTGCCGTACTTCGTCGGCCAGCAGACCCCGCCGTACCCGCGGGCGACCAGCGTGCAGAAGTGCGTGCGGACGCTCGACATCGACGAGGTCGGCAAGACCACCCGGCACGGCACGTTCTTCCAGATGAACGGCAACTTCTCCTTCGGCGACTACTTCAAGGACAAGGCCATCGAGTACGCCTGGGAGCTGGTCACCAAGCCCCAGAACGAGGGCGGCTACGGGTTCGACGAGTCGGTCCTGTACGCCTCGGTGTACTACGAGGACGACGAGGCGATCGACATCTGGAAGCGGGTCGCCGGCCTGCCCGACGACCGGATCGTCCGGCTCGGCATGAAGGACAACTTCTGGTCGATGGGCATCCCCGGCCCGTGCGGCCCGTGCTCGGAGATCCTGATCGACCGCGGCCCGGAGTTCGGCGCCGACCGGGACTGGGAGGCGGGCGACCGCTACCTGGAGTTCTGGAACCTGGTCTTCATGCAGAACATCCGCGGTGAGGGCGGCGGCAAGGAGGGCTACCCGATCCTCGGCGAGCTGCCGAAGAAGAACATCGACACCGGTCTCGGCCTGGAGCGGGTCGCGTACCTGCTGCAGGGCGTCGACAACATGTACGAGATCGACGAGATCTACCCGGTGATCGAGAAGGCGACCGAGCTGACCGGCCGCAAGTACGGCGCCGGGCACGAGGACGACGTCCGGTTCCGGGTCGTCGCGGACCACGTACGCAGCGCGCTGATGCTGATCGGCGACGGCGTCACGCCGGGCAACGAGCAGGGCGGGTACGTGCTGCGCCGCCTGCTGCGCCGGGCGATCCGCTCGATGCGCCTGCTCGGCTACGAGGACCCGAGCCTGGTCGAGTTGCTCCCGGTGAGCCTGGAGCAGATGAAGAAGTCGTACCCGGAGCTGGTCACCGACTTCGGCCGGATCAGCCAGGTCGCGTACGCCGAGGAGGAGGCGTTCCGCCGGACCCTCACGGCCGGTACGACGATCTTCGACGTCGCCGTCAAGGCGACCAAGGAGAGCGGCGCGCACCAGCTGGAGGGCGCGAAGGCGTTCCAGCTGCACGACACGTACGGCTTCCCGATCGACCTGACGATCGAGATGGCCGCCGAGCAGGGCCTGAACGTCGACACCGAGGGCTTCCGCTCGCTGATGAAGGAACAGCGCGAGCGGGCCAAGGCCGACGCGCGCGCGAAGAAGGCCGGCCACGCGGACACCTCGGGCTACCGGGAGCTGCGGGAGAAGGGCGTCACCGAGTTCACCGGGTACCAGGAGCTCTCGTCGGACTCGCAGGTCCGCGGCCTGCTCCGGGACGGCGCGGTCGCGCAGTTCGCCGAGCAGGGCGAGACCGTCGAGGTCGTGCTCGAGAAGACCCCGTTCTACGCCGAGTCCGGCGGCCAGATCGCCGACGAGGGCCTGATCACCGGTGACGGCCTGAAGCTGAAGGTGCTCGACGTGCAGCGGCCGGTCAAGGGCCTGATCGTGCACAAGGTCGAGATCCTCGAGGGCGTCCTGCGTCCGGGCGAGGACGTGCACGCGGCCGTCGACCACGAGTGGCGGGTCTCGGCCTGCCAGGCGCACTCCGGCACGCACGTCGTGCACGCCGCGCTGCGCCAGGTGCTCGGCCCGAACGCGCTGCAGAGCGGTTCGTACAACAAGCCCGGCTACCTGCGGCTCGACTTCGCGTGGTCGTCGGCGCTGGACGCGGCGACCCGGTCGGAGATCGAGGAAGTCGCGAATCTCGCGGTCCGGCAGGACCTGCCGGTGTCGGCGCAGTACATGTCGCTGCCGGAGGCCCGGGACTGGGGTGCGCTGGCGCTGTTCGGCGAGACCTACGACGAGCAGGTCCGTGTGGTCGAGATCGGCGGGCCGTGGTCGCGTGAGCTCTGCGGTGGCACGCACGTGAAGCACTCGTCGCAGGTCGGCGCGCTGACCGTCACCGGCGAGTCCTCGGTCGGCGCCGGGGTCCGGCGGATCGAGGCGTTCGTCGGCATGGAGGCGCTGCACTACCTCGGCCGCGAGCGGGCGCTGGTCCGGCTGCTGAGCGAGAACCTGAAGGCCCGCCCGGAGGAGCTGCCCGCCAAGGTCGCCGACCTGGCCGAGCGGCTGCGGGTGGCCGAGAAGGAGCTCGAGCGGGTCCGCGCCGCGCGGGTGCTGGAGGCCGCGGCCGAGCTCGCGAAGGAGCCGAAGGACGTCTTCGGCGTCCAGTACGTCGGCCATCGCGCACCCGACGGCGTCAACGGCGGCGACCTGCGCAAGCTGGCGCTGGACGTCCGCGGCCGGATGGGCAACGACAAGCCGGCCGTTGTCGCCGTGCTGAGCGTGAACGACGGCAAGCCCGGCGTGGTGATCGCGCTCAACGACACCGCTCGCGAGTGGCGGCTGAAGGCCGGCGACCTGGTTCGGGTCGCGGCCGAGAAGCTCGGCGGCCGGGGCGGCGGCAAGGACGATGTCGCGCAGGGTGGCGGCACGGACGCGGCCGGTGCCGGTGACGCGCTGAGCGCCGTCGAGCACGCCATCGGTCACCAGGTGACCGGCTGAGGGACGTGGTCAGATGAGACGTGGCGTGCGGATCGCGCTGGACATCGGGGACGCCCGGATCGGCGTCGCCAGCAGCGATCCGCAGGGGATCCTGGCCACGCCTGTGGAGACCGTCCGGCGTGGCCCCGGCGATCTGGATAGGATCGCGGCACTCGCCGCCGAACTGGAGGCGTTCGAGATCGTGGTCGGGCTGCCGCGTTCCCTGTCCGGGGGCGAGGGGCCGGCCGCGGTGAAGATCCGGGAGACGGCGGAGCAGGTGCGGGACAAGGTGCACGAGAAGGACACCGGAACGACGGTGCGGCTGGTGGACGAGCGGTTCACCACCGTCACCGCCGAGCGGATGTTGCGGGAACGGGGAAAGAAGGGCTCGAAGCGACGGGCCGTGGTCGACCAGGCCGCGGCGGTCGTGATTCTCCAGCACGCGCTCGACCTCGAGCGCGAGACCGGCAACCCACCCGGGAGGCCCCTGTGAACGGACCGTCGGTAGACGAACAGACCAGCGAGGGCGAGGACCTCGGCAGCGGGCTCGGGCTGCGCGCCGAGTCCCGCGTGGAGCGGCGCGCCAACCGGCGCCGCGCCCGCGGCCGGCGCGCGTTCGGCTGCTTCGCCGGCCTGGTCTCGCTGCTCGTCGTCGGTGCCCTGGTGGCCGGCGCGGTGGTCGGCTTCGGCAAGGGCAAGGACGCGCTCGAGGGCCTGTTCTCCGCGCCCGACTACGAGGGCGCCGGCACCGGCACGGTGGTCGTCGAGATCACCAAGGGCCAGGCGACCGCGTCGATCGCGGACACCTTGGAGAAGAAGGAGGTCGTGAAGAGCGCCCGCGCCTTCGAGCGGGTGGCCCGCGACGACCCGCGCTCACTGCAGATCCAGGCGGCGACGTACACGCTGCGCAAGCACATGTCGGCCAAGGCGGCCCTCGCGCTGATGCTGAACACCGCCGAGTCGGTCAGGGTGGCCCGGATCAGCGTCCCGGCCGGTAAGACCAAGGCCGAGGTCGCGCTGATCCTGCAGGGCTCGAAGCTGAAGCTGCCGGCCGGCGCCGCCGCGACCGCGCTCGGCAAGCCCGCTCTGCTCGGCCTCCCGCCGTATGCGCACAACAACGCCGAGGGCTTCCTGTCCCCGGGGACGTACGACGTGCCGAAGAACGCGAACGCCTACACGATGCTCAAGCTGATGACCGCCGAGTACAACAAGAACGCGGCCTCGCTGAATCTGGTGAACACGGCGGGCCGGAAGAAGCTCGACCCGTACCAGGCAGTCATCGTGGCCAGCATCATCGGCGCGGAGACCAACAGGTCGCAGGACTACGCGAAGGTCGCGCGGGTGATCTACAACCGGCTCGCGGCCGGGATGCGGCTGCAGATGGACTCGACGATCCACTACGTGGTCGGCCGGGACGGCGGTGTCTTCACCACGCCCGAGCAGCGGAAGGACCCGTCGCCGTACAACACCTACCTGCACAAGGGCCTGCCGCCGACGCCGATCAACTCGCCGACCCGTGACGAGCTGCGGGCCGCGATCAACCCGGCGCAGGGTTCCTGGCTGTACTTCACGCTGGTCAACCTGGACACCGGCGAGACCGCGTTCGCCAGCACCAACCAGGAGCACGAGGCGAACGTGGCGAAGCTCCAGGCCTGGTGCCAGGCGCACAAGGGCCGGTGCTGATGACGCGGTGCGCGGTGCTCGGTTCGCCGATCGCGCACTCGCTGTCCCCGGCGATGCACCGGGCCGCGTACGCCGCCCTCGGCCTGGACTGGCAGTACGACGCGTACGAGGTGGAGGAAGCCGAGCTCGCCGGGTTCGTGGCGGGCCTCGGTCAGGACGTCCGCGGGCTGTCGCTGACGATGCCTTTGAAACGCGTCGCGCTCGACCTCGTGGACACGGTGGACCCGGTCGCGGAGCTGATCGGCGCGGCGAACACGATGCTGCTCGAGCCGGACGGATCTCGATCCGCGCACAACACCGACGTACCGGGGCTGGTGAACGCGTTCGCCGAGCGCGGCATCACCGCCGCCGAGTCCGCGGTCGTGCTGGGCGGTGGAGCGACGGCAGCCTCGACCCTCGCCGCGCTGCGCGGTCTGCAGGTGAGCGAGGTGACCCTCGTCGTCCGTGAGATCGCCAAGGCCGAGCGCCTGCGCGATCTGGCCGCGGAGCTCGGGCTCCGGACGGCGGTCGCGGACTTCTCGCAGGTCGAGCAGATCGGCGGCTTCGACCTGTGCGTGTCGACACTGCCCGGCGGCGCGGCCGACCCGTGGGCCGAGCACTTCGCCGGCGTCGCGCCGGTGGTGTTCGACGTGGCGTACCACCCGTGGCCGACACGGCTCGCGATCGCGGCGCACCGGGTCGGTACGGAGTTGTTGAACGGACTTGATCTGCTCGTGCATCAGGCGACCCTCCAGGTGGAGATGATGACGGGTAGGTCGCCGGCTCCTCTGGCGGCCATGAGGGCTGCCGCGCGTGAGGAGCTCGGGGATCGTGAGCCTGCTTGACCGTCGTACCGTTCTGAAAGCCGGCGGCGCCGTTTGGGTTGGCGGAGCCGTGGTCACCGTGGCCGGCTGCGGCGACTCGACGAACGACACCGGCGGTACGGCGAGCCCGTCGCAGACCCCGAGCGCCACCAGCTCGACGACAGCTCCGCCGAGCACCACCTCTTCCGCGACACCGAGCACAGCACCGAGCACAACCCAGAGCACGACACCGGGCGGCAGCCCCGGCACGTCGGCGACGACGCAGACGGGGGCCGGGCCGAACTGGAACACCTTCGCCAGGTCACTGAAGGGCCGCCTCTACCTGCCGTCCACCTCGGGGTACGCCGCCGCGCACCAGCTCTTCAACCCGCGCTGGGACAGCGTCCGCCCGACCGCCGTGGTGAAGGCGGCGAGCCCCGCTGACGTGCAGAAGGCGATCGACTTCGCCCGCACCAACAAGCTCGTCCTCGTCGCGAAGAGCGGCGGTCACTCGTACGTCGGCGCGTCGACGATCGCCAACGGCTTGCAGCTCGACGTCGGCGGCCTGAAGACCATGAGCTACGCGAACGGCGTCCTCACGGTCGGCGCCGGAGCCCGCCTGTACGACGTCCACGCGTTCCTCGACCGCTACGGCCGGTCGCTGCCGACCGGCACCTGCCCGACCGTCGGCGTGGCCGGCCTGACCCTCGGCGGCGGGATGGGGATCCACACGAGGACGTACGGCCTGACCTGTGACCGGGTCGTGTCGATGGGCGTGGTCACCGCGGACGGCAAGGCGCACACCGTCAACGCCTCCTCCGAGCCCGAGCTGTTCACCGCGCTGCGCGGCAGCGGCGGCGGCAATCTGGGGGTGGTGACGTCGTTCCAGTTCGCCACGATCCCGGCGACGAAGCTCGGGTTCTTCCGGCTGACCTGGCCGGAGTCGCAGGCCGCGGCCGTCGTCCGTGGCTGGCAGAAGTTCGCCCAGAGCGCACCCACCACGGTCTGGGGCAACCTGCATATCGATGCCAAGAGCAACGGAACGCTGTCGGTCCGGGTGCTCGGCGTGTCCACGACCGGAGACGCGACCGCGGCGGCCGCCCAGTTGGAGTCGTTCGTCGGCGCGAAGGCGTCCGCGCGGACACTGTCGGTCAAGTCGCACCTGGAAGCGGTCAAGTACCTCGGCGGCGGTACGACGAGTCCGCGCCAGGGATTCCTCGCCGGCTCCGACGTGCTCAAGGGCCCGATGGACGCCGCGACGATCACCGCGCTCCTCGGAGCGGTGAAGGCCGCCGCGCGGGCCGCGACACCGGCGTCGGCGATCCTCGACCCGCTCGGCGGACAGGCCGCGAAGACGCCGGCCGGCGGATCGTCGTGGCCGTGGCGGAGCGCCCTGGCCGTCATCCAGTGGTACTCCTCGGCGCAGAACAGGGGCGCGCAGACCTTCATCGCGAACGGTCACCGAGCTGTGCGCGCGTTCTCCGCCGGCGCCTACGTGAACTACGTCGAGACCGGCCGGGCGGTCAGTTCGTACTACGGCGCGAGCGCGGCGAAGCTGGACGCCGCGAAGAAGAAGTACGACTCGTCGAACTTCTTCCACACGGCGTACACCTTCGGCTAGCTAGTGTTCGGCCCGTGAAGCTTTGGCGGGTGGTCGCGGGTGTGCTGGCTGTCGGGTTCGTCGCGGCCGGGGTGACTCCGGCGTGGGCGTGCGCCTGCGGCGGGTACCTGCCGGACGCGCAGTCGGCGGCCCGGGCGTACGGCGAGAACGCGCTCGTGCAGCACTCGGGCGGCACCGAGCAGATCACGCTCTCGATGGCGGTGCGCGGCGCGTCGAAGAAGGCGGCCTGGATCATGCCGGTCCCGGCGGCCGCGAAGGTCGACCTCGGCGACGACGACAGCCTGTTCTACCGGCTCGGCCAGCTGACGAAGCCGAAGCGCGTGGTGAAGAAGACCTATTGGCCGTTCCGCGACCTCGGGCTCGGCCGCGGCAAGGGTGACACGGCCGGTGCCCCGGCTCCCGGGGCAGGCGTGACGGTCAAGGAGCAGATGACGCTCGGCCCGTTCGCGATCACCCGGCTCGGCGGGTCCAGCGGTACGGCGGTCACGGACTGGCTGCGCACGAACGGGTACGCCGTACCGTCGACGCTGGCCGCGAACCTCACGCCGTACCTGACCGAGAAGTGGGAGATCGTCGCGGTCAAGCTCGCCCCGAAGCGGGCCGGGGAGAGCCTCGGCGGCGCGACGCCTCCGTTGCGGCTGACGTTCGCGTCGGACCGGATCGTGTACCCGATGCGGCTCAGCAAGGGCGCGACCACGACCCAGTTCGTCACGGTGTACGTCGCCTCGGAGCACCGGGTCGACGCGACGAAGACGCCGGACGCCGACGTCACACCGGAGCTGCTGTTCGCCGGCCGGGTGGACACCGACATCCTGCCGAAGCCGACCGACTTCCTCACCGCGTACACCGCGACGTACCGCGAGCCGGGCAAGATCACCGACGACTTCACGTTCGCGCAGGCGGCGAACGACGACGAGTACCAGCGGATCACGTACGTCACCGAGAACGAAGGCTTCTGGAGCACGGTCGCGGTCCTCGTCGGACTCCTCCTGCTGTTCGTTGCTGCTGCTCTGGTGCTCGCGCGGGTGCTGGCCCGGCGGGCGGCCGCGCGCGCCGGCCGGTAGATCGTCTAGGGTCGTCGATCGTGCCGGCTGACAACGCGTTGCTCGCTGCCGGGATCGGCGTGGTCGTCTGTGGTCCCGTGGCGGCCGTGCTCGGTCCCTGGCTGATGCGCCGCATTCCGGAGCCGGAGCTGGACGAGGGCGAGACGAAGGTCCCGTACGCGGCGCTGGCCGGCCGGCGCGCGGCGTACTGGTGCGGCGGACTGGCTGCGGTCGCCGGCGGCCTGCTCGGCCTGTTCCTCGGCCTGGATGCGGTGCTGCCGACGTGGCTCGTGCTGGCGGTGGCGGGCGCGATCCTCGGCTACATCGATGCGCGGACGCGGTTCCTGCCGTCGGTGATCATCTGGCCGACGTACGCGGTCGTCGGCGCCGGACTCGTGGCCGCGGCGGCGGCGACGGGGGAGTGGGGATCGTTGCGCCGGGCAGCGATCGCGGGAGCGATCGGGTTCGCGGTGTTCTACGTGCTGTGGTTCGCGTTCCCGCGCGGCGTCGGGTTCGGTGACGTGCGGTTGTCGGGGCTGCTCGGGCTCGCGCTCGGCTGGCTCGGCTGGGGCGAGTTCGCGTCCGGTCTGTACGGCGGGTTCTTTCTCGGCTCGGTCGTCGGGATCGTGCTGATCGCGACCCGCGTGATGACCCGCAAACAGATGGTCCCGTTCGGGCCGTTCATGCTCGCCGGGGCGCTGGCCGGTGTCCTGCTGGGCGCGCCGTTGGAGCGGCTGTACGCCGGATAGGGGAGTACCGGACTCAACCAGATGGTTGATGTGCGGACACTGCCTGCCTTCCTAGGGTCGCAGCATTCGAACTCTCGGGAGGGAAACTCAATGCCAGTCAGTCGTCGTGGTCTCCTGGCCGGAACCGCTGTCGCGGGTGCCGCGCTCGCCATCCCTGGTACGGCGTCGGCGGCCGTCGGCACCGCGGCCGGCGACACGATCCGTCCGGACGACGCGCGGTACCAGGACCTGGTGCTGCGCGGCCAGAACCGGCGGTTCGTGGCGACACCCGACTACGCGCGGGTGATCAGGTCGACCGAGGACGCGGTCGCGGCCGTGCAGGAGGCGGTCCGGAGCGGGAAGCGGATCGCGGTGCGCGGCGGCGGGCACTGCTTCGAGGACTTCGTCGACAGCGGCGACGTCGAGGTGCTGCTCGACATGTCGACGTACGACGCCGTGACGTGGGACCCGCAGTACCGCGCCTTCTCGATCGGCGCGGGCGCGATGCTCGAGACCGTCTACAAGGACCTGTTCTACGGCTGGGGTGTCACGGTGCCGGGCGGCGGGTGCCTGAGCGTCGGCGTCGGCGGCCATTTCGCCGGGGGCGGATACGGGCCGCTGTCCAGGAAGTACGGCTCGGTCGTCGACCATCTCTACGGGGTGGAGATCGTCGTCGTCGACGCTCGTGGACGGGCCCGGTCCGTCGTCGCCACGCGGGACAACGCGCACCGCGACCTGTGGTGGGCGCACACCGGTGGCGGCGGCGGGAACTTCGGCGTCGTCACCCGGTACCTGATGCGGACCGCCGGCGCGTCCGGCCGAGCGCCGGCCGACTCGTTGCCCAAGGCACCGGCTGCGTTGCGGTCCAGCCTGCTGCTCTACGACTGGAAGACGATGACGCCGGCCGGGTTCCTGCGCACGGTGCGGAACTGGTTCACGTTCTTCGAGCAGCACAACACCGCCGACTCGCCGTACGCGACGCTCTACGCGCCGTGCATCCTCACGCACTCGTCGGCGGGCCAGTTCCTGCTGTCCACGCAGATCGACGCGGCCGCGCCGGACGCGGCCGGACTGATGAACGCGTTCAACGCCGCGATGGTCGCCGGCGTGGACCCGAAGCCGCAGGTGATCGACGTCGGCGAGGGAGCGTTCCTGCACACCACGATGGAGCGGTCGATCGCGGAGACGCCGTCGCCCGGCCGCGGGAAGTACAAGGCCGGCTACCTGAAGAAGGGGTACACCGACGAGCAGATCCTCGCCATGTACCGCGGGCTCACGGACGCGACGTACAGCGGGCCGGAGTCCTCGGTGCTGCTGATCCCGTACGGCGGCAAGGTGAACACGGTGCCGTCCGGCGCGACCGCCGCCGCGCAGCGGGACGTGGTCGCCAAGATGGTGCTGAGCGCGTCGTGGTCCGCGGCGGCCGACGACGACAAGCACATCGGGTGGGCGCGGAAGGTGTACGCCGACATCTACCGCGGCACGGGCGGCGTCCCGGTGCCGAACGCGATCAACGCCGGGTCGTACATCAACTATCCGGACGTGGACCTGGCGGATCCGGCGTACAACACGTCCGTGGTGCCGTGGCACGACCTGTACTACCTGGGGAACTACCCACGGCTGCAGCAGATCAAGGCGAAGTGGGATCCGCGCAACGTGTTCCAGCACAAACTCTCGATTCAGCCGCCCGGGTAGCGGTTGGTCCACGCGGTGTACGGCCCGTAGTCGCCGTGCAGCCGCCTGCCTTGGGTGAACTCCAGCGCGAAGTCGTCGGCGAGCTGGAGGATGACCGGACGTCCCTCGACGGTGAAGACGAGCTCGGCGGGCAGCGCAGTCTCGCCGTGGAGGGCGCCGAGGATGTTCCCGCAGATCGCGCCGGTCGAGTCGCTGTCGCCCGAATGCGTGACGGCCAGCGCGAGCGCGTCGAGGAACTGGTCGGGCTCCGGGTAGCACAACGCAGCGAAGACGGCGATCGCCAGGGCCTCCTCGGCGACCCAGCCGCCGCCCAGGCGCTCGACAGTGACCGGTCCCGCCGGCGCCGTCGCGGCCAGCTGCCGGGCGAGCGCGAGCGCCGTACTGGTCTCCTCGTGTCCGTCGTGCTGGATCAGCAGGCTCGTCGCGCGCGTGATCGCCTCGTCGAGACCGGCGCCGTCGCAGAGTTCGCGGATGATCGCGGCCAGCGTCCCGGAGGCGAGCTTGCCGGTCGGGTGCCCGTGGGTGTACCCGGCGGCCTCCGCGGCCTTGTCGAACACCCAGTCGGCCGGGAAGTAGTCGGGCAGCAGCCCGAACGGCGCGACCCGCATCACCCCGCCGCAACCCTTCGAGTCGTTGACGGCCTGCCCGCCGAGCTGCGGGATCTTCGGCTCGCCTTTCCGGGCCTCGGTCAACGCGGTCAGGCAGGTGTTGCCCGGCGCCCGGCGCACGTACAGCCACTGCTCGCCCTGCAGCCATCCGTTGCGTTCACCACTCGGCCCCGGCAGCGTCTGCGTGTCCAACCACCGGTCGTACGCGCCGTGGACGACGCCCACGGTGAAGCCGATCCCGCGGTCGGTCCGGACAGCCGCGCGGATCAGCCCCTCGACCGTGAACAACGTCATCTGCGTGTCGTCGGTGATCGTCCCGGCCGGCCAGCCCGGACCGCCGTCGACGAACCTCCGCAGCCGGTCCGGGTGCTTTTCGACGATCGACCGACCGTCCTGGAACTCCACCGGCCCGCCGAGCGCGTCCCCGATCGCACCGCCCAGCAGGCACCCACGCACCCGCGCCCGCCACGTCTCCTCAGCCCTTCGAGTCATGCCCTGCGTCATGCCAGGACCCTATAGAGGGGTGGTGCCAGCGCTACCTCAGGACGGGTTCCAGGGCCAGTTCGTGCGGCGCTTCTGGCTTCTACGGTCGTTGTATCAGCAGATCGTTCGAAGGAGCGCATGATGACCACCGCATTCCGTCGTACCGCCGGGCGCCTGGCCGTGGCGGCCCTCGCCACAGCGGCCCTCACGGGCGCCGCGATCGCCGGCGGTCAGGCAGCCACGGCCAGCACCAGCTGTCAGGACTCCCCGATCGCCAAGACCTTCAACGCGGTCCTGGCGGTGCGCACCGGCCCGACCCAGGAGAACCAGGCCTGCGGCTGAGTCTGAGACCCGTGTCTGCGGGTCGGGACGGACGTGAAAGAATCGGGCCCATGCTGCGCTGGCTCACCGCCGGCGAGTCGCACGGACAAGCGCTCGTCGCCGTACTCGAAGGTCTTCCCGCAGGCGTTGAGGTCACCACGGACGACGTGGCCGACGCCCTGGCTCGTCGTCGGCTGGGCTACGGCCGCGGCGCCCGGATGAAGTTCGAGCGGGACGAGGTGACGTTCGTCGGCGGGTTCCGGCACGGGCTGACCCTCGGCAGCCCGGTCGCGATCCAGGTCGGGAACACCGAGTGGCCCAAGTGGCAGCAGGTGATGAGCGCCGACCCGGTGGACGCCGAGACGCTCGAGGGCCTGGCCCGGAACGCGCCGCTGACCAGGCCGCGGCCCGGTCACGCCGACCTGGCCGGCATGCAGAAGTACGGGTTCGACGAGGCCCGCCCGGTGCTCGAGCGGGCCAGTGCCCGCGAGACCGCGGCCCGGGTCGCGCTCGGCGAGATCGCGGCCCGCTTCCTCCGCCAGGCGTACGGCGTGACGATCGTCAGCCACGTCGTCGAGCTCGGCACCGTGAAGGCGCCGTACGGCGTGATCCCGGCGTACGGCGACGTCGCCAGGCTGGACGAGGACCCGGTGCGCTGCCTGGACCCGGACGCGAGCAAGCAGATGGTCGCCGAGATCGACGCCGCGCAGAAGGCCGGTGACACGCTCGGCGGCGTCGTCGAGGTCGTCGTCGACGGGCTGCCGCCTGGCCTCGGCAGCTACGTGCACTGGGACCGCCGCCTCGACTCCAAGCTGGCCGGTGCGCTGATGGGCATCCAGGCGATCAAGGGCGTCGAGCTCGGCGACGGCTTCGAGCTGGCCCGGACCCCGGGTTCCCAGGCGCACGACGAGATCGTCGCCGAGGACGGCGCGGTCCGGCGGACCAGCGGCCGCTCGGGCGGCACCGAGGGCGGCATGAGCACCGGTGAGACGCTTCGGGTGCGCGCCGCGATGAAGCCGATCGCGACCGTTCCGCGGGCGCTGCGCACGATCGACACCGCGACCGGCGAGGCCGCCGCGGCGCACCACCAGCGCTCGGACGTCTGCGCCGTACCGGCGGCCGGCATCGTCGCCGAGGCGATGGTCGCGCTGGTGCTGGCCGAGGTGTCGCTGGAGAAGTTCGGCGGCGACTCGGTCGCGGAGACCGCGCGCAACCACCAGTCGTACCTCGCGAACCTGCCGGCCACGATCACCCCGCGGGAGTGGGAGTGAGCCCCGTCGTCGTCCTGGTCGGCCCGCCCGGATCGG
Organism: Kribbella sp. NPDC050459; assembly: GCF_040655315.1. Taxonomy (NCBI): domain Bacteria; kingdom Bacillati; phylum Actinomycetota; class Actinomycetes; order Propionibacteriales; family Kribbellaceae; genus Kribbella; species Kribbella sp. NPDC050459. The sequence continues at coordinate 570,563 of NZ_JBFAJQ010000001.1, forward strand.
GCAAGTCCACGATCGCGGCCCTGCTGGCCGAGCGGCTGGAAGCCAGGCATCGCGACACCGACTCCGACGTCGAAGCCGGCGCGGGCAAGCCGATCTCCGAGATCTTCGTCGACGAGGGCGAACCGCAGTTCCGCGCGCTGGAGCGGGCCGCGATCGTCGCCGCGCTGCTGGACGACGGCGAGGTGCTGTCGCTCGGCGGCGGCGCGATCCTGGACCCGGCGACCCGGGCGGACCTGGCCGGCCACACCGTGGTGTTCCTCGACGTCAGCCTCGGCGAGGCGTCCAAGCGCGTCGGGCTGAGCGTCGCCCGGCCGCTCCTGCTCGGCAACGTTCGCACCCAGCTGCGCAACCTGATGGAAGCCCGGCGGCCGTTGTACGCCGAGGTCGCCAAGCTGACCGTGATGACGGACGCCAAGACCCCGGACCAGATCGCCGACGAGATCCTGGGGCAGCTCTCGTGAGCGCGCGGATCCGCGTCCAGGCAGCCGCGCTGTACGACGTTGTGATCGGCGACAACCTGCTCGGCGAGCTGCCCGGCCTGCTGGGCGAGGGCGTGCAGCGGGTGGCGGTGATCCACCCGCGCGCACTGCGCGAGACCGGCGACGCGATCCGCGACGACCTGACCGGGTCGGGCTTCACCGCGCACGCGATCGAGATCCCGGACGCCGAGGAGGCCAAGACCGCCGAGGTGCTGGCGTACTGCTGGTCGGTCCTCGGCCAGGCCGGCTTCACCCGCTCGGACGCGATCGTCAGCGTCGGCGGCGGGACGACGACCGACCTCGCCGGTTTCGTCGCCGCCACCTGGCTGCGCGGCGTCAAGGTCGTGCACATCCCGACCACCCTGCTCGGCATGGTCGACGCGGCGGTCGGCGGGAAGACCGGGATCAACACCGCTGAGGGCAAGAATCTGGTCGGCGCGTTCTGGGAGCCGGCCGGTGTGCTGTGCGACCTGGCCGCGCTGGAGACGCTGCCGGTCAACGACTACGTCAGCGGCCTCGCCGAGGTCGTGAAGTGCGGCTTCATCGCCGACCCGGTCATCCTCGACCTGGTCGAGAAGGACCCGTCCGGCGCGACGAGTCCGTCGTACGCCGCGACCGAGGAGCTGATCGCCCGGTCGATCCAGGTCAAGGCCGACACCGTGGGCGCGGATCTCCGCGAGCGGACGACGACGGCCGGCGGCCGGATCGGGCGCGAGGCGCTGAACTACGGGCACACGCTCGGCCACGCGATCGAGCGCGTCGAGCGGTACAAGTGGCGCCACGGTGCCGCGATCAGCATCGGCATGGTGTTCGTCGCCGAGCTGGCCCGCGCGGCCGGCCGCCTCGACGACGCGACCGCCGACCGGCACCGCGCCGTCCTGGAGTCGCTCGGCCTCCCGGTCAGCTACCGCGCCGACGCCTGGCCGCACCTGCAGGACGCGATGAAGCTCGACAAGAAGACCCGCGCCGACCGGCTCCGCTTCGTCGTCCTCGACGCGCTGGCGAAGCCCACCATCCTCGAGGCTCCCGACCCGAGCCTCCTGGTCGCGGCGTACGGCGAGATCAGTTGATCCACCAACCGATCCACCGGACCTGGGCCACTCACCAACCCTGATTGTCGGGTGGTCCGGGCGCGGAGCTGAGCGTGCAGCGGCTCGTGGTGCTTCGGTTGGTGAGTGACCCAGGTCCGCAGTACCCACGGAGCGGTCGGGAGAGCCGGGGCGACCGGGCGACCGGATGCGGTCAGATGGCGGGCTGCGGGTTGTGGAACGGCGCCGGGGTGGCGGACGATGCTGCCTACGCCTCGGAAAGGGCTTTCCATGACTGACCGCAAGCATCGGATCGCGATCGTCGGGACCGGTGGGATCGCCGGCTCGCACGCGCGGGCCGTCGCCGCGCTGCCGGACCGGGCCGAGCTGGTCGCGGCCGTCGACGTCGATCTGGACCGGGCGAAGAAGTTCGCCGCCCAGTGGAACATCCCGGCGACCTACCCGAGCCTGACCGATCTGCTCGCGGACGGGCAGGTCGACCTGGTCCACCTGTGCACCCCGCCGAACTCGCACGTCCCGCTGGCTGCCGAGTGCCTCGCGGCGGATGTCGACGTGTACCTGGAGAAGCCGCCGACGCTGTCGCTGGACGAGTTCGACGCGCTGGTGGCGGCGGAGGAGAAGTCCGCGGCGCAGGTCGCGTGCGTGTTCCAGCACCGGTTCGGATCCGGCGCGGTCCGGCTGCGCGAGCTGCTCGCCGACGGTGTCCTCGGCCGCCCGTTGGTTGCCCTGTGCAACACCGTTTGGTATCGCGACGACGCGTACTTCGCGGTGCCGTGGCGCGGGACGTTCGACGTCGAGGGCGGCGGCCCGACGATGGGGCACGGCATCCACCAGTACGACCTGCTGTTGTCGGTCCTCGGCCCGTGGGAGAAGGTGACCGCGCTGGCCGCCAGGCAGGCCCGGCCGACGCAGACCGAGGATGTGTCGATGGCGCTCGTGACGTTCGAGAACGGCGCGGTCGCTTCGATCGTGAACTCGCTGGTTTCGGCTCGGCAGACGTCGCAGCTGCGGTTCGACTGCGAGAACGCGACCGTCGAGCTGGAACACCTGTACGGGTACAAGAACCTGGACTGGACGATCACGCCGGCGCCTGGTCACGAGGCCGTCGCGGACGCCTGGTCGGCCGATCTGCCCGACGTCGCGAGCGGTCACACCGCGCAGCTCGCCGCGATCCTCGACGCCAAGGCCGCGGGGGAGCCGGCGCCGGTGACGCTGGCGGAGGCGCGCAACACGCTCGAACTTGCAGCGGCCATCTACGCATCCGCGTTCACCGACAAGCCGATCCGTCGCGGTGAGCTCGGCCACGGTACGCCGTACGCGCAGCGCATGGGCGGCCCCGGCGCACCCTGGAGCTAGACACGCCCTAGAGCTCAGGAGGCAGGTCCCGGCTGTGCAGGATGTCCAGCCGGGACACCGCCCGGGTGAGGACGACGTACAGCCGGTTGAGGCCGCGCGTCTCCGCCGCGACGATGTCAGTCGGCTCAACGGCGATGACATGGTCGTACTCGAGCCCCTTGGCGAGGCTTGCCGGGACGACGGTCACGCGGCCGTCCACGTCGGCCGCGGAGGTCTCGATCCCGGCCGCCTTCAACGCATCGGTCAACACCGGCAGTTGGTCATCGGCCGCGATCACGCCGATCGATCCCTCGGCGTCGAGCGCGCGCCGGACGCTGTCGACGCAGGCGGCCGCCAGGTCATCGACCCGGGTGACGGTGAGCTCGCCGTCGGAGCGGTACGACGTGGTCGGCGGTACGTTGGCGTCGAGTGCGGTCAGGAGACGATTCGCCAGCTCGACCACGGTCGCCGGAACCCGGTAGCCGGTGCTCAGCGCAACGATCTCGGCGGACGGCTTCCCGAGATGGGCGAGCTGCGTCTGCCAGTCGGTTGCGGCCCACGCCGCAGTACCCTGCGCGAGGTCGCCGAGCACCGTGATCGAGCTGTGCTCGCTGCGCCGCGCGATCGCTCGGCATTGCATGGGGGAGAGGTCCTGCGCCTCGTCCACGATCACATGCCCGTACGTCGGCGGGCGCTCCAGCAACGCACTCACCTCGTCGAGCAGCACCGCGTCCGCCGCCGTCCAGCGGGCGCTCTTCGCCTTCCGCGGCCGCGGCCACGCGATCGCCCGCTGCTCGTCGGACGTCAGGATGCCTACCTGACCGGGATCGCTCAGGTACTCGGCCAGCACGTCCTCGGCCTTCAGATGCGGCCACACCGCGTCGACGTACGGCGTCACGCCACGAGCGATCCGTCGCAGCCAGGCGCCGTTGCAGTTCTGCCCGCGCGCCTCGGCCTGCCGTTGCAGCGCCGCGACCAGGCGGGCGACGACCCGCTCCCGGCCGGTCAGGTACGTCGTCGGCTCGGCCTCGGCCACCATCTCCGCGAACTCGTGCTGGGCGACCCGCCACCTGTACGACTCGTCGTTCACCACGACCGCCTGCCCCGGTGGTCGGATCCGGTCGTACACCGCCTTGTGCAGCACGTCGGCCATCCGCGCGTCGTGCTTGACCGCGGCCGCCGCCGGATCGTCGGTCGCGCGCACCTCGCGATCCAGTAGTTGCTCGATCGTGGTCTGCTCGACGTTCACCTCGCCGAGCGTCGGGAGCACGGCGGAGATGTAGTGCAGGAACGCGCGGTTCGGCCCGAGGACGAGGACACCGGTGCGTTCGAGCCGCGAACGGTGCGCGTACAGGAGGTAGGCGGCGCGGTGCAGGCCGACAGCGGTCTTGCCGGTGCCCGGCGCGCCCTGGACGCAGACCGAGACGTCGAGGCCGGTCCGGACCAGCGTGTCCTGGTCGGGCTGGATCGTGGCGACGATGTCCCGCATCGGACCGACCCGGGCGCGCTCGATCTCGCGCCGTACGAGCTCGCCAGGCGTCGACGGTCCGCCGGACCGGAGGTGTTCGTCCTCGAAGCCGGTGAGGACGCCGGCCGACCAGCCGAAGCGGCGGCGGGTGTCGATACCGCGCGGCTCGACGGCGGACGCTTGGTAGAACGCGGCGGACACCGGCGCGCGCCAGTCGATCACCATCGGCGGCCGGCCGATCGCGTCCGCGATGTGCCGGCGTCCGAGGTAGTAGGTCTGGCGGCTGTGCTCGCTCGCGTCGGCGCCGTGCGCGATGACGCCGAAGAAGGGCGGGTTCTCGCCCTCGTCGGCGATGTCCCTGGCCAGCGTCTTGAGGTAGTAGCCCAGCCGCTCGGCCGTGTAGCGGTCGCCCCAGGTGTGCTCGCCGACGGCCACGTTCTCCCGCGCGCCGGCGACCATCCGGTGCAGCGCCTCCCGGCACCGCTCGGCGTACGCGCGCTCCTCGCTGATGTCCCGCATCGCCCCTCCACAAAAGATTAACTCGGTCAATCTTTTGCCTAGGTTAACATGGGCTCGTGACCGGACTTCGCGAGCGGAAGAAGCAGCAGACGTACGACGCCCTGTCCGAGGCGGCGATCGCGCTGTTCCTGGAGCGCGGCTTCGACGAGGTGTCGGTGACCGACATCGCCGCGGCCGCCGACGTCTCCAAGCCGACGCTGTTCAAGTACTTCCCGACCAAGCAGGACCTCGTACTGCACCGGATCGCCGACCACCGGCACGAGTCCGCCCGCGTCGTCACAGCATCCGCGGTTCCGCCCGTCCGGGCGTTGCGCGAGCACTTCCTCGCCGGGCTCGTCGCGCGCGACCCCATCACCGGCCTGAACGACCACCCGCAGGTCCTCGCGTACTACCGGCTCGTCTTCACCACGCCTGCGCTGACGACCCGGCTCCACCAGTTCATGGACGACGACGAGAGCGCGCTCGCGGACGCCCTCGGGGGCGATCTCGTGGGCGAACTCCTGGCCGCGCAGGTGGTGTCGGTCCAGCGGGTCCTGTCTCGCCGCAACTGGGCCGCCATCGACGCCGGTCAGCGCGCCGGCGACCGCTACCTGGATGCCGTGACCGAAGCCGAAACCGCCTTCGACGGGCTGCCGCTAGGGTGAGTGCTGTGACGGATGTGAGCAGGCGGGTGCTGGTACTGAACGGGCCGAACCTCGGGCGCCTGGGGTCGCGGGAGCCGGAGAAGTACGGTACGACGACCTTCGCCGAGCTGGTCGGGGTGTGCGAGAAGACCGGTGCCGAACTCGGGCTCGAGGTCGAGGTGCGGCAGACCGACGACGAGGCCGAACTGGTCGGCTGGCTGCACGAGGCGGCCGACGGCCGGACACCGGTCGTCCTCAATCCGGCCGCGTTCACCCACTACTCGTACTCGCTGCGGGACGCGATCGCGCAGCGGACCGCTCCGCTGATCGAGATCCACCTGACCAACCCCGCCACCCGCGAGGACTTCCGGCACACCAGCGTCGTCGCCGGGGTCGCCACCGGCACCATCGCCGGCTTCGGTCTCGACTCCTACCGTCTCGCCCTCCGCGCGCTCACGACGCTCGATTCGTAACCGATCTGCCCTTTCGGGCATCAGGTTAGGTGTGGGCAGCACGATCGGGCGGACAATGACGACTTGGGGGTTCGTATGACGCAACACCACGGGCAACATCTCGGGCACCACCGTGGGGAGAACCGGATTCCGGTCTGGGTGAAGGCGCTCGACCCGCTCTCGCAGTTCGGGCTGGTGCACACGCTGCGGCAGCGGCCGGAGATCAACTTGATCGGCGACGCCGACCTGCCGGCTCTCTTGCCGGCGCCGTCGGCCGGACAGCGCACCGCCTCGCCAGTGGTCGCGCTGGTCGCCGTCGACGCGCTGGACGCCGGCGCCGTGCACGTACTGCGGTCGGCGGCACAGCGGGGCTGCCGCCGGACCGTGCTGATCGGCAGCTCGATCGACGACGAGGCGCTGATGACCGCGGTCGAGCTGGGGGTCTCCGGCGTACTGCGACGTACCGAGGCGACCGCCGACCGCATCGTGCACCTGGTGCAGGCCGCCGCCGCGGGTGACGGCAGCCTGCCACCTGACCTACTGGGACGGTTGCTCGGTCAGGTGTCGCGCATGGAGCGGCATGTGCTGGCACCGCGCGGGCTGGCCCACACCGGTCTGTCCGACCGGGAGACGCAGGTACTGCGACTCGTTGCGGACGGCAAGGACACGCAGGAGATCGCGCGCGAGCTGTCGTACTCGGAGCGCACGGTCAAGAACGTCCTGCACGACGTCACCAGCCGCCTGCAACTCAGAAACCGCTCACACGCCGTCGCGTACGCACTCCGCGAGGGCTTGATCTAGTAGCCAACGGTGAAGCGCTGTCCGATGTGCTGAGCCTGCTCCGCCTCGTCGACCAGTGCGACGGCGAAGTCCTCGACCGAGATGGAGGACTCGCCGGCCGCACTGGTCACGAGGTGGTCGTAGCCCTTGCGGTACCGCCCGGTGCGCGGACCAGGCTCCAGCAGGGCCGGCGGACTCACATACGTCCAGTCCAACGCATCAGCTGACCGCATCAGCGCGTACTGCGCGGCGCATGCCCGGGCGATCGGCAACAGCGCTGCCGGGAACTCCGGGGACTCCATGAGCGTCAGCTCGCTCCCCGGCACGAGCAGGCTCGCTGCACCGCCTACCAGAACCAGCCGCGCGCCACTGCCGCGCAGCCCGATCAGCAGGGCCTTGGCCGTGTCCACGAGCTCACCTTCACTCCCGTCCCGCGGCCGGGTCGCGCTGATGACCACGTCGTGCCCAGCACTCAAGCGCGCCACGTCCTCCGGGTCGGAGGCATCACCGCGCAGGTGATCCGAGCCGGACCGGCTGACGCTGGTGACGCTGTGACCGCGGGCGGTTGCCTCGGCGACAACCCGGCTTCCGACAGAGCCCGTCGCTCCCCACACGAGGATCCGCATTCTCAGCACCCCTCCCCGGCCGGGACGAGTACCCGTGTCTCGACGACCGGCTTCTTCGGCGTACGGCGGACCTGTGCGGTGACGAGCGCTGCCAGTACGACGAAGCCGCCGACGGCCTGCAGCGTTGTGAGGTGCTGGGCCAGGAGCAGCCAGCCGAGGGTGGTGGCTACTACCGGGCTCAGCAGGCCGAGGAACGTGACCTCGGTCGGGACGAGCTCGCGGAGTCCGCGGAACCACAAGGCATAGGCGATCGCGGAGCCGAACAGCGCCAGGTACGAGTAGCCGGCGAGGTTCCGCAGTGTGAAGGCGGGGAACGCACCCTCGACCAAGAACGTCACCGGCAGGAGCACGAGCCCACCGGCGACCAGCTGCCATCCGGTCGTGGCCAGCAGGGGAGCGGGGGACGTCCAGCGCTTGCTGAGCACGACCCCGAACGCCATGACGACCGCACCGCCGGCAGCTGCGAGCACGCCCCAGGTGTCGAGTCGTGCAGTCGCACGCAGTACCAACAGGCCGACCCCGAACACTCCGGCGATGGCAGTGAGGACGGTGCGAAGAGACAGGCGCTGCCGCAGCAGACCCGCGGACAGCAGCGCGACCAGCAGTGGCTGGATCGCACCGACCGTCGCGGCCACGCCGCCCGGCAGCCGGTATGCGCCGACGAACAGCAGGGCGTTGAAGGCGCCGATGTTGAGCGTGCCCAGGACGAGCGAGCGCCACCACCAGCTGCCGTGCGGCAGGACCCGCGTGATCGCGACGAGCAGGAGGCCGGCCGGCAACGCGCGCAGCAGCGCGGCCAGCAGCGGGCGATGCGGCGGCAGGAACTCGGTGGTGACCACATAGGTGGTGCCCCACAGCATCGGTGCGACCGCCGTGGTCAGGAGTAGGAAGAGTCGTCGATTGCTTAGCACTAAGATAAAGTATCTCAGCGCTAAGTAACTTTCAAGTCGCTCATCGCTAAGCAATCTGGCGCTACGCTGGACCCATGGCAGATCACGTCGACCTGGTCCTCGAGCAATGGCGCACTCGCCGGCCCGACCTGGACCCGTCGCCGATGGGCATCATCGGGCGGATGGGCCGGCTCGGCGCGCTGTTCGACGCCGAGCTGCGGCGGAACTTCGCCAAACACGACCTGGACCGCGCGTCGTTCGACGTCCTCGCGACCCTGCGGCGCAGCAACGCCGAGCACAGCCTGACGCCGGCCGGTCTGATGCACTCGTCGATGGTCACGTCCGGCGCGATCAGTCAGCGGCTGGACCGGCTGGAGTCCCGCGGCCTGGTCACCCGGGCGCCGAGCGAGACCGACCGCCGCGGCGTCCTGGTCACCTTGACGCCCGAAGGGCTCGAGCTGATCGACAGGGTGCTGCCGACCCACATCGAGACCGAGTCGCATTTGCTCGCGGGCCTCTCGCAGACCGAGCGCGAGCAGCTGGCAGACCTGCTGCGCGCACTGCTGGAGTCACTCGGCGACCGGCGCGACTGACCGGCGTCCCGCGTTACTGAGTCGTAGTGGGAGGAGTCGGGCGCGGCGGGTTGCTGACGGTCTGCCAGAGCTCGTCGATGTCGGAGCGGTCGTCGGGGTCGGGCTTGTCGACCCAGCCGCTGGCCCAGACGTTCTCGTCGCGGTCGTCGAGGTTGAAGATCGACTCCGCGAAGGCGGCCGAACCGACATACCGGCCCTCGCCTTCGTCGGGCTCGTCGAGCACGTCCGCGTTCGGCCGCGGAGCCGTCGGCGGGGCGACGAGGTCGCGCGCGTACTTCTGCGCCTCCAGGATCCCCAGCTCGCGCTCGTCGCTCAGCAACCGGATCGCGCCGACCTCGTTGCCTGCGGTCATCAACTCGCGCACCCTGGCGTCGAGGTCCTGCCTCGGCGTCGGCAGGTTGTTCTGCTGCGGCCGGTGCGCCGGCGGCTGGTAGGGCCCCGGCTGGTACGGCGCAGGGTTGTATTGCAGTGGGTACTGCGGCTGGGCGGGCGTGGCCCATTCACCAGGGCGAGGCGCCTGCCGACCGCCTTGCATGAGCTGCTGCAGAGCGGCCGCAGCCTGCTGGCTGCCCTGCGGGTTTCCGGCCTGCACCGGGAACGTCGGGCTCGGCGCCGGACGCGGTCCGCCCGGGCCGGCGGCCTCGGTGAACTGGCCGTGGATCTGCACCGGCTGGCTGCCGGCCTGCTGCGCCTGGATCCGCTCGATCAGCGCCTGCATCCGCGCGTTCGGCTGACCGTTGCCGCGGGTGGCCTGCTGCCGCGCCTTGGAGATCAGACTGACCACGATCATCACCACGACGAAGATCACGAACCCCGTCATCGCCGGCCTCCTGCGCCTCTGTGGACAGTCTGGGCGACCAGCCTAAGGCCAGCGGGGTCCGCGGAATCGGAGGAAACCGCAAGCGACCGCTACAATCACGTGTTACCGCTGATCGATTTCGAAGGGCATACCCGCGTGGCAACGACGAACGACCTCAAGAACGGCATGGTGCTCGACCTGGACGGGCAGCTGTGGTCCGTCGTGTGGTTCCAGCATCACAAGCCGGGCAAGGGCGGCGCCGTCGTCCGGACCAAGCTGAAGAACGTGCTGTCCGGCAAGGTGGTGGACAAGACCTTCAACGCCGACGTCAAGGTCGAGGTGGCCACGGTCGACAAGCGTGACATGACGTACCTCTACAACGACGGTTCGTCCTACGTCTTCATGGACAAGTCGACGTACGAGCAGACCAACATCCAGCCCGACGTGGTCGGCGACGCCTCCCACTTCCTGCTGGAGAACCAGGACGCGATCGTCGCGGTGCACGACGACCTCCCGCTGTACGTCGAGCTTCCGGCCTCGGTCGAGCTCCTGGTCGAGTACACCGAGCCCGGCCTGCAGGGCGACCGGTCGACCGGCGGCACCAAGCCGGCCAAGCTGGAGACCGGCTACACGATCCAGGTCCCGCTCTTCCTGACCACCGGCGAGAAGGTCAAGGTCGACACCCGGACCGGGGACTACCTCGGCCGCGTCACCTCCTGATCGCTGACTAACCAAGGGAAGCGACAACAGAAGATGTCTGCCCGGAGCAAGGCCCGCAAGCGCGCGCTCGACGTGCTGTTCGAGTCGGAGGTCAGGGGGTTGCCGGTCGGCGGCACCCTGGCCGACCGGGTGGCCGACAACGACCCGCCGGTGAACGAGTTCACCGTGGCGCTGGTCGAGGGGGTCGCGAAACACATCGAGCAGATCGACGAGCTGCTCGAGACCCATTCGGTGGGCTGGTCGCTGGACCGGATGCCGGCCGTCGACCGGAACATCCTGCGGATCGGCGCCTACGAGCTCCTGTACGACGACCAGGTGCCGGACGTGGTCGCGGTGAGCGAGGCGGTCGCGCTGGCGCGGGATCTGTCGACCGACGAGTCCCCGACGTTCGTCAACGGACTGCTGGCCAGACTGCTGCAGTTGAAGCCCACATTGGGCGTCTGAGCAAGCGGAAGCGAGGGGGGCGAGCCCTCTGTAGTTGTCAGGCCCGGTGACCGTCTCGGTACGGTCCCGGGCCGCCGTTTGCGTCCCCGTTCTGCGGCCGGTGAGGTGATACCCGCCGCGTGGTTGTTGCGGTTGCTGCTCTGTTCGGTCAGCTGAAGGAAGGCGGGCGGCCGCGGGCCAGCTGCTACAAGCCCCGACCGTCTGGTGCCTTCGTTCAGGCGTCAGGCTCCGGCGGCCTCGGGCGACTCCTCGACCTCGCCCTTCGCCTCCGGGTTCAGCACACCCCAGGAGATGAAGCGTTCGGTGAGCGTCGTCGGCGACTCGTCGTAGATGACCGCCAGCGTCCGCATGTCGTCCTGACGGATCGACAGCACCTTGCCGTTGTAGTCCCCGCGCTGAGCCTGGATCGTGGCCGCGTACCGCGTCAGCGGACCGGCCTCGCTCGCGTCGAGGTGTTGCAGGGCCTCCAGGTCGAGGATCAACCGGGGAGGAGCGGCAGCCGCGGCGGCCGCGCTGGCGGACCCAGGAAGCAGTTCACGGATCGGCACGCCGTAGAAATCGGCGAGCTCCGCGAGCTTCTGGACCGTGACGGCTCGATCGCCGCGCTCGTACGAGCCGACGACGACCGCCTTCCAGCGACCCTTGGACTTCTCTTCCACGCCATGCAGCGACAGTCCTTGCTGCTGGCGGATGGCGCGCAACTTGCCACCCAGTGTCTTCGCGTATTCGCTAGGCACGCTGGTTCTTCCCTCCGACTAGTTCGTCATGTCCGGCCCGCCGGAACGGGCCGGTAAGGTGAACCCCCCTCGGTTACACAGAGTAACAATATTCTGGGGTGTGGGCCAGCGTCAAGACGGCGTGTCACATCCGATACCATGTCAAGCGGTCCGAACGTCCTTTAAAGACCCGTCCAGAGAGGCGGGAAAGGAGGAACGGTAGCGATGAGCCCTGCCCAGAGCGCAGAGCAGCACCAGGCCGAGCAGCCGCCGAAACGCAGCGGTCGCGAGGTCCTGGACGCTTCCGACATTTCCCGGGCACTGACCCGGATCGCCCACGAAATCCTCGAGCGGAACCGCGGCGCCGACCCGGTCGTCCTGCTCGGCATCCCGCGCCGCGGCGTCCCGCTGGCGCAGCGCGTCTCGGCCAGGATCCAGGCCGTCGAGGGGCAGAGCGTACCGACAGGGTCACTCGACGTGACGATGTACCGCGACGACATCGGCCTCAAACCGCCGCGCGGCCTGGAGCACACCGACATCCCGGCGGACGGGATCGACGGCAAGGTCGTGGTGCTCGTCGACGACGTGCTGTTCTCCGGCCGCACCATCCGCGCGGCCCTCGACGCGCTCGGCGACCTCGGCCGCCCGCGCGCGGTCCAGCTCGCCGTCCTGGTCGACCGCGGCCACCGCGAGCTGCCGATCCGCGCCGACTACGTGGGCAAGAACCTGCCGACCTCGCTCGTCGAGCGGGTCACCGTTCATCTCGACGAGTTCGACGGGGAAGACGCGGTCCTGATCGCGGACAAGGGGGCACAGGCATGAAGCACCTGCTGAGCGCGGGCGACCTGAGCCGCGACGAGGCGCAGCTGATCCTCGACACCGCCGAGGAGATGCGCTCGCTCGCCGACCGGCCGATCAAGAAGCTGCCCGCCCTGCGCGGGCGGACCGTGGTGAACCTGTTCTTCGAGGACTCCACCCGGACCCGGATCTCGTTCGAGGCGGCCGCCAAGCGGCTGTCCGCGGACGTCATCAACTTCTCCGCGAAGGGGTCGAGCCTGAGCAAGGGCGAGAGCCTCAAGGACACCGCGCTGACGCTGCAGGCGATGGGCGCGGACGGGGTCGTTTGCCGGCACGGCTCGTCCGGGGCGCCGCACCTGCTGGCGACGTCGGGCTGGATGACCGGCTCGGTGGTGAACGCCGGCGACGGCACCCACGAGCACCCGACCCAGGCGCTGCTCGACGCGTTCACGATGCGCCGCCACCTCGGTGCGCTGGACGGCCGCCGGATCACGATCGTCGGCGACGTCCTGCACTCCCGGGTCGCCCGGTCGAACGTACTGCTGCTCTCGACGCTCGGCGCCGACGTCACCGTGGTCGCCCCGCCGACACTGCTGCCGGTCGACATGAGCACCTGGCCGTGCGTCACGTCGTACGACTTCGACTCGGTGCTGCCGAAGAGCGACGCGGTGATGATGCTGCGGGTGCAGCGGGAGCGGATGAACGACGCGTTCTTCCCGAGCGCCCGGGAGTACACCCGGCGCTACGGCCTGGACAGGAACCGGATGGCGCAGCTGCCGGACGAGGCGATCGTGCTGCACCCCGGCCCGATGAACCGCGGGATGGAGATCAGCGCCGAGGTCGCCGACTCGACCCGCTCGGTGATCGTCGAGCAGGTCACCAACGGCGTCGCGATCCGGATGGCCGTCCTGTACCTGCTGCTTTCTGGAACGAACGAGACCGAGGAGCCCACGGCATGACCGCTTACCTGATCACCGGCGCGAGCATCGTTGGCGGTGAGGTGGCGGACCTGCTGATCGACAACGGCGAGATCGTTGCCACCGGCACCGGCCTGGACGCGCCGGCGGACGTCACCACGATCGACGCCGCGGGCCTGATCGCGCTGCCCGGGCTGGTCGACCTGCACACGCACCTGCGCGAACCCGGCCGGGAGGACGCCGAGACGGTGTTCACCGGCACTCGGGCGGCCGCACAGGGCGGCTTCACCGCGGTGTTCGCGATGGCCAACACCGACCCGGTCGCCGACACCGCCGGCGTCGTCGAGCAGGTCTGGCGCCTCGGCCGCGACGCCGGGTACGCCGACGTGTACCCGATCGGCGCGGTCACCGTCGGCCGCAAGGGCACGCAGCTCGCGGAGCTCGGCGCGATGGCGGACTCCGCGGCCCGGGTCCGGGTGTTCTCCGACGACGGCGACTGCGTCTGGGACGCCGCGCTGATGCGCCGCGCGCTGGAGTACGTGAAGGCGTTCGACGGCGTGATCGCCCAGCACGCGCAGGAGCCGCGGCTCACCCAGGGCGCGCAGATGAACGAGGGCGCGCTGTCCGGCGTCCTCGGCCTGACCGGCTGGCCAAGTGTCGCCGAGGAGGCGATCATCGCCCGCGACATCCTGCTGAACGCGCACGTCGGGTCGAAACTGCACATCTGCCACCTGTCCACCAAGGGCTCGGTGGAGATCGTCCGGGCCGCCAAGCGCCGCGGCCTCGAGGTGACCGCCGAGGTCACGCCGCACCACCTGCTGCTGACCGAGGACCTGGCCGCCTCCTACAACCCGGTGTACAAGGTGAACCCGCCGCTGCGCACCAAGGAGGACGTCGAGGCCGTCCGCGAGGGCCTGGCCGACGGCACGATCGACATCGTCGCCACCGACCACGCGCCGCACCCGGTCGAGGACAAGGACTGCGAATGGAGCGCGGCCGCGTTCGGGATGACCGGCCTGGAGACCGCGCTGTCCGTGGTCCAGCACGCGATGATCGACACCAAGCTGCTGACCTGGGCCGACGTCGCCGACCGGATGAGCTACGCGCCGGCCGCGATCGGTCAGGCGGCTGACCACGGCCGTCCGCTGGAGGCCGGCGCACCGGCGAACATCGTGCTCTACGACCCCCGCGTCGAGCGGACCGTGGTCCCCGAGGAATCGGTGTCGCTGTCGCGGAACACGCCGTTCGAGGGAATGACGCTGCCCGGCAAGGTGGTGGCGACGTTCCTGCGGGGTACGCCGACCGTCCTGGACGGTGAGCTCACGACCGGGGCGGTGGGGCGGGGAAGGAATTCAACGGAGTGAAGGCCTTCCTGGGCATTCTCGGCACGCTGGTGGTGCTGGCGGCTGCCTACTTCGGTATGTACCGCGGCTGGCGGAACCGCCAGTCCCGGCAGGCCGACCTGGCGCCCTTGCCCACGGCACCAGAGGACGCGACACGCGGCGTCGAAGGTGTGTACGTCGCGACGACGAGCGCGGGCGACTGGATGGACCGGATCGCCGTGCACGAACTGGGCGTCCGCGCGACCGCGGACCTGGCCGTCAGTGAGGCCGGCCTGATCTTCCACCGGCAGGGCGCGGCGGATGTCTTCATCCCCGCGGACCGGCTGACCGGGGTCCGGACCGACCGTGGCATCGCCGGCAAGGTGACCGCGGAGAAGTCCGGCCTGGTCGTGGTCACCTGGACCCACGACGGACGTGAGCTCGACACCGGGTTCCGTCCGCGCCGTAAGGCCGACACCGCCGCCCTGACCGCATCCATCTCGACCTTGATCGGAGCATCATGAGCCAGCCAGCACTGCTGGTCCTGGAAGACGGCCGGTCGTTCGCCGGCACGTCGTACGGAGCGACCGGATCCACCTTCGGCGAGGCGGTGTTCACCACCGGGATGACCGGGTACCAGGAGACACTGACCGACCCGTCGTACCACCGGCAGATCGTCACCCAGACGGCGCCGCACATCGGCAACACCGGGATCAACGACGAGGACGACGAGTCGCAGAAGATCTGGGTCGCCGGGTACGTCGTGCGCGACCCGGCCCGGGTCCCGTCGAACTGGCGCGCCACGCGCTCGCTCGACGACCAGCTGAAGGGCCAGGGGATCGTCGGGATCTCCGGGATCGACACCCGCGCGCTGACCCGCCACCTGCGGGAGCGCGGCGCGATGCGCGCCGGGATCTCCACCGAGGTCCTGGACCCGGCCGAGCTGCTGGCCAAGGTGCTCGAGCAGCCGCCGATGGTCGGCGCGGACCTCGCGTCGGAGGTGACGACGTTCGAGCCGTACGTCGTGCCGGCCGAGGGGGAGAAGCGCTTCACGGTGGTCGCGCTCGACCTGGGCATCAAGTCGATGACGCCGAAGCGGATGTCCGAGCGCGGCATCGAGGTGCACGTGCTGCCGGCCACCGCGACCCTCGAGGAGGTGCTCGCGGTGAACCCGGACGGCATCTTCATGAGCAACGGCCCGGGGGACCCGGAGACCACCGAGCACCCGACCACGCTGCTCAAGCAACTGCTCGAGCAGAACAAGCCGTACTTCGGCATCTGCTTCGGCAACCAGGTGTTCGGGCGGGCGCTCGGGCTCGGCACGTTCAAGCTGAAGTACGGGCACCGCGGCATCAACCAGCCGGTGCTCGACCGGGCCACCGGCAAGGTCGAGATCACCGCGCAGAACCACGGGTTCGCGGTCGACGCGCCGATCGAGGAGACGGTCGAGACGCCGTACGGGACCGCCGAGGTGTCCCACGTCTCGCTCAACGACAACGTCGTCGAAGGGCTGAAGCTCACCGGCAAGGACGGCCGCGTGCTCGCCTTCTCGGTCCAGTACCACCCCGAGGCGGCGGCCGGCCCGCACGACTCGGCGTACCTGTTCGACCGCTTCGTCGAGCTGATGGAAGGGCGGAACTGATGCCGCGCCGTACAGACATCGATTCGGTCCTGGTGATCGGATCCGGGCCGATCGTGATCGGCCAGGCCTGCGAGTTCGACTACTCCGGGACCCAGGCCTGCCGGGTGCTCAAGGAGGAGGGGTTCCGGGTCGTCCTGGTGAACTCCAACCCGGCCACGATCATGACCGACCCGGAGTTCGCCGACGCCACCTACGTCGAGCCGATCACCCCGGAGTACGTCGAGAAGGTGATCGAGAAGGAGCGCCCGAACGCGCTGCTCGCCACCCTCGGCGGCCAGACCGCGCTGAACGCGGCGATCGCCCTGCACGACAACGGCGTCCTGGACAAGTACGGCGTCGAGCTGATCGGCGCGTCCGTCGACGCGATCCAGCGCGGTGAGAACCGGGAGTCCTTCAAGCAGATCGTCGAGAAGCTCGGCGCCGAGGTCGCCCGGTCGCGGATTTGCCACACCCTCGACGACGTGATGGGTGCGGCCGGCGAGCTCGGGTACCCGCTGGTCGTCCGGCCGTCGTTCACGATGGGCGGCGTCGGCTCCGGGATGGCCTACGACGAGGCGGACCTGCGGCGGATCGCCGGCGCCGGGCTGCACGCGTCGCCGACGACCGAGGTCCTGATCGAGGAGTCGATCCTCGGCTGGAAGGAGTACGAGCTGGAGGTGATGCGCGACAAGGCCGACAACGTCGTGATCATCTGCTCGATCGAGAACGTCGACCCGATGGGCGTGCACACCGGCGACTCGGTCACGGTCGCGCCGGCGATGACGCTGACCGACCGCGAGTACCAGGTGATGCGGGACCTGGCCATCGGCATCATCCGCGAGGTCGGGGTCGACACCGGCGGCTGCAACATCCAGTTCGCGGTGAACCCGGCCGACGGCCGGCTGATCGTGATCGAGATGAACCCGCGGGTGTCCCGCTCGTCCGCGCTGGCCTCGAAGGCGACCGGGTTCCCGATCGCGAAGATCGCCGCGAAGGTCGCGATCGGCTACACGCTGGACGAGATCCCGAACGACATCACCCGGCAGACGCCGGCCAGCTTCGAGCCGACGCTGGACTACGTGGTGGTGAAGGTGCCGCGGTTCGCGTTCGAGAAGTTCCCGGCCGCTGACGCGACGCTGACCACGCACATGAAGAGCGTCGGCGAGGCGATGGCGATCGGCCGGAACTACACCGAGGCGCTGCAGAAGGCGCTGCGCTCGCTGGAGAAGCCGGAGGCCCGGTTCTCCTGGGCCGGGCAGCCCGCGTCGGAGCTCGAGCCGTTGCTCGAGGCCATCAAGACGCCGCAGGACGGCCGGCTCCGGATCGTCATGGACGCGATCCGGGCGGGGGCGACGCCGGAGCAGATCTTCGAGTCGACGCGCATCGATCCCTGGTTCGTGGACCAGCTGTACCTGATCCACGAGACCGCCCTGCAGGTCGCGGCCGCGCCGCGGCTGACGCCCGACGTGATCAAGCTGGCCAAGCGGCACGGGTTCTCCGACCTGCAGCTGGCCGAGATCCGCGGGCTGACCGAGGACGTGGTCCGCGGTGTCCGGCAGGCGCTCGGGATCCGGCCGGTCTACAAGACGGTCGACACCTGTGCGGCCGAGTTCAAGGCCGAGACGCCGTACCACTACTCGTCGTACGACGAGGAGACCGAGGTCGCGCCGCGCGACACGCCCGCCGTCCTGATCCTGGGCTCCGGGCCGAACCGGATCGGGCAGGGGATCGAGTTCGACTACTCCTGCGTGCACGCGTCGATGGCGCTGCGCGAGGCCGGGTACTGCACGGTGATGGTGAACTGCAACCCGGAGACGGTCTCGACCGACTACGACACCTCCGACCGGCTGTACTTCGAGCCGCTCACCTGCGAGGACGTGCTCGAGATCGTGTACGCCGAGCTGCAGGCCGGACCGGTCGCGGGCGTGATCGTCCAGCTCGGCGGCCAGACGCCGCTCGGGCTGGCGCAGCGGCTCGCGGACGCCGGCGTACCGATCGTCGGGACGTCGCCGGAGGCGATCCACCTGGCCGAGGAGCGGGGCGCGTTCGGCAAGGTGCTCGCGGACGCGAAGCTGCCGGCGCCGAAGCACGGCACGGCGCTGTCGGCCGAGGAGGCGCACCAGGTTGCCGCGGAGATCGGGTTCCCGGTCCTCGTCCGGCCGTCGTACGTGCTCGGCGGTCGCGGCATGGAGATCGTCTACAGCTCGGCCGAGCTGACCGCCGCGCTGGAGCGGCTCGGCGGCGACGGGGCCTTCGAGCACCCGGTGCTGATCGACCGGTTCCTGGACGACGCGGTGGAGATCGACGTCGACGGGCTGTTCGACGGCGACGAGCTGTTCCTCGGCGGCGTGATGGAGCACATCGAGGAGGCCGGGGTGCACTCCGGCGACTCGTCGTGCGCGCTGCCGCCGATCACGCTCGGAAACGCCGACATCGAGAACATCCGGAAGTCCACCGAGGCGATCGCCCGCGGTGTCGGCGTCCGCGGCCTGCTGAACGTCCAGTACGCGCTCGCCGGCGACGTCCTGTACGTGCTGGAGGCGAACCCGCGGGCGTCCCGGACGGTGCCGTTCGTGTCGAAGGCGACCGCGACGCCGATGGCGAAGGCGGCCGCCCGGGTGATGCTCGGCGCCACGATCGCCGAGCTGCGCGCCGAGGGCCTGCTGCCGGCGGCCGGCGACGGCGGCACGCTGCCGCCGACCACGCCGATCGCGGTCAAGGAGGCCGTGATGCCGTTCAACCGGTTCCGGACCATCGACGGTTCGTCGGTCGACACGGTGCTCGGGCCGGAGATGAAGTCGACCGGCGAGGTGATGGGCGTCGACGACACTTTCGGTACGGCGTTCGCGAAGTCGCAGGCGGCGGCCTCGCAGCCGCTGCCCGGTGCCGGCAAGGTGTTCGTCTCGGTCGCGAACCGGGACAAGCGGCACATGATCTTCCCGGTCAAGCGGTTGGCGGATCTCGGCTTCCAGATCTACGCGACCGAGGGGACGGCCGACGTCCTGCGCCGCAACGGGGTCGAGGCGGTCACGGTCCGCAAGAGCAGCCAGGGCCCGGGCCCGAACGGTGAGCCGACGATCGTCCAGATGGTCCAGGACGGCGAGCTGAACCTGATCGTCAACACGCCGATCGGCATCACCCAGGGCGGCTCGCCGCGTCTGGACGGCTACGAGATCCGCAGCGCGGCCGTCGCCCGCAACATCCCGTGCATCACGACGGTCCAGGGCCTCGCGGCCGCGGTCCAGGGCATCGAGGCGCAGCGCGCCGGCGACATCGGCGTCCGGTCCCTGCAGGACTGGGTCCCGAGGATCCGCGGTGTCTGACCGGTCGATGTACGAGCGCCTTGTCCGGCCGGTCCTGTACCGGCTGGGCAAGGGCGACGCGGAGGTCGCGCACGAGCAGACGCTCGCCGCCCTCCGCCTGCTCGGCCGCATCCCCGGCGCTCCCCGCGCCGGAGCCCGGCTGTACGGCGCGCCCGCGCCGCGCACGGTCTTCGGCGTCCGCTTCCCCTCACCGGTGGGGCTCGCCGCCGGGATGGACAAGAACGGGGTCGCACTGCGCGCCTGGCCGGCCATCGGCTTCGGCTTCGTGGAGGTCGGCACGGTCACGGCGCACCCGCAGCCCGGCAACGAGAAACCGCGGCTGTTCCGCCTCGTGGAGCACGAAGCCGTCATCAACCGCATGGGCTTCAACAACCTCGGCAGCGAGGCACTGGCCGCGCGGCTGGCGGCGTACGGCGACCTGGGCTACCCGCTGGGCATCTCGATCGGGAAGTCGAAGGTGACGCCGCTGGAAGAGGCGGTCGAGGACTACGTGACCTCCCTGCGCCGCCTCTACCGGTACGGCGACTACTTCGCGGTCAACGTGTCGTCGCCGAACACCCCCGGCCTGCGCTCGCTGCAGGATGCCGGCCACCTCCGCGAACTGCTGACCGCGCTGCACACCGAAGCCGCGGAGCTGACCGTCGCGGGCCTCGAGCCGAAGCCGATCCTGGTGAAGATCGCGCCGGACCTGACCACGTCGGCGATCGACGAGCTGCTCCAGGTCTGCACCGACACCGGCGTCGCCGGCATCATCGCCACCAACACCACCATCGGCCGCCCCGGCGTCGAGACCCACCCGCTCGCCGGCGAGGCGGGCGGTCTGTCCGGCCGCCCGCTCGCGGAGACGTCGGCCAAGGTGGTGGCCCACATCCACAGCCAAACCGGGGGAGCGCTGCCCGTCATCGGCGTCGGCGGGATCGTCGAACCGTCGGACGCGATCCGCCTCTTCGACGCCGGCGCGAGCCTCGTCCAGGTCTACTCCGGACTGATCTACAAAGGTCCCGGCCTGATCCGCCGGATCAACAGGAGCTTGCCATGAGCAACCAACCCCTTGGGGAGCGACATGCGTAACAAGCCGTTCGGCGCCCGGCTGCGCGCCGCCATGGACGCCCGCGGTCCGCTGTGCGTCGGCATCGACCCGCACCAGCACCTCCTGGACGCCTGGGGCCTGCCCGACACCGCGGAGGGGCTCGCGTCCTTCACGTACGGCGTCGTCGACGCGCTCGCCGACCGGGTCGCGGTGTTCAAGCCGCAGTCGGCGTTCTTCGAGCGTTTCGGGTCGGCCGGGGTCGCCGTCCTCGAGCAGGCGACGATCCGGCTCCGCGAGGCCGGGGCGCTGGTGATCATCGACGCCAAGCGCGGTGACATCGGTACGACGATGGCGGGCTACGCGGCGGCGTACCTGGCCGAGAAGGGACCGCTGGCCTGTGACGCGCTGACGGTCAGCCCGTACCTCGGGTTCGGCTCGCTGCAGCCGGCGATCGACGAGGCGCGGGAGGCGGGGGCGGGACTGTTCGTGCTCGCCCTGACCTCGAACCCGGAAGGCCCGCAGTTCCAGTCCGCCCGGACCGCGGACGGACCGACGGTCGCCGGTGCGGTGCTCGACGGGCTGCGCGAGCTGAACGCCGGCGTCGAGGGCCTGGGCTCCTTCGGCGCGGTTGTTGGGGCGACCATCAGCTCGACCGAGGAGAACCTGGACATCAACGGCCCGCTGCTCGCCCCCGGCCTCGGCGCCCAGGGCGGCACGGCCGAGGGCCTGGCGAAGGTGTTCGGTCCGGCGGTGCGCAACGTCGTACCGTCCAGCTCCCGCGAGATCCTCGGCGCGGGTCCGAGCGCGACCGGTCTGCAGGACGCGGCCGACCGGGCGAATGCGGCGTACCGGACGGTCCTCGGCTACTGACAAACAGCCGGTAAAACTGATAAGGTCTGAATCA
Organism: Kribbella sp. NPDC050459; assembly: GCF_040655315.1. NCBI lineage: Bacteria > Bacillati > Actinomycetota > Actinomycetes > Propionibacteriales > Kribbellaceae > Kribbella > Kribbella sp. NPDC050459. Next base: position 591,971 of record NZ_JBFAJQ010000001.1, read on the forward strand.
GCAAATCCCGCGAAGTAATTTCGCGGGATTTTCTGATTTCTCTTGAATGAGTGCCCGGCAATCTGCGATTTTCTTCGCATGTCCGGTCTGGAGATCTGCGAGCGGTTCTATTCCGAGGTCGTCCGGCCGTTGGTCGGTGTGCCGCACAGTGCGGCGTTGCTGGGGCGCGGGTCGGAGGTTCTGGGGTTCGACGACGAGATGTCGACGGACCACAACTGCGAGGCACGGGTGCTCCTGTTCGTCGAGGACGGTGTGGAACTCCGGGTGGAGGTGCCCGAGACCTTCGCGGGGCGACCCACCTGGGTGGAAGTACACACCGTGCGCGAATACTTCCGGCAGCAGTTCGGTTTCGACGTCGACGGTGAATTGACGCCGGGGGACTGGCTGACGTTTCCCGAGTCGATTCTGCGGCAGCACGCCGCGGGTGGCGTGTTCCACGACGACCTCGGTCTCGAGGCGGTCCGCGATCGGCTCGCGTACTACCCGGACGACGTCTGGCGCTATCTGATGATCGCCGGCTGGTGGCGTGTGCATCCCGAGATGAATCTCGTCGGCCGTTCCGGGTACGTCGGGGACGAGCTCGGGTCGGCGTTGATCGGCGCCCGGCTCGTCGAGGACCTGATGCGGTTGTGCTTCCTGATGGAGCGCACCTACGCGCCGTACTCCAAATGGTTCGGCACGGCGTTCGGCCGGCTGTCCTGCGGTCCGGCGATGGCGCCGCTGCTGCGCGCGGTCGGGCGGGCCGAGACCTGGCAGCAGCGTGACGAGGCGTTGCAGGCGGCCTATCGCGCTGCCGGTGAGCTGCACAACCGGATCGGCATCAGCGAGCCGCTGAAGTTCGGCATGGAGCGGTTGTTCGGCCGGCCGTTCGACACCGTGTGGGGCGACTACATCGGCGCACTGGCCGCCGGCATAAAGGATCCTGAGGTGCTCCGGTTGCTCGACCGCTGGCCGGTCGGCGGGATCGACCGCGTGCGCGACCTGCTGTGGAAGGCGAACGACCGCCGTCAGCTTCTCGGGCTGCTCGACTCGCGGTAGAGCGCGGTCAGCAGGTCGACGGCGGCCTGGGTCGCCGGGTGCGGGTCCTCGCGATGCCAGATCAGGTGGACGTCGACCGGCGGCGCGTCCCGCACCGGCCGGTAGACGACGCCGTCGCGGCGGTACTGCGTCGTGGTCGCCTGCGGCGTGAGCCCGGCGCGGCGCCCCGACGAGATCGCGGCGAGCCAGTCGTCCACGTCCTGGGTGAGCTCGATCTTCGGCCGCGCGTCGTCCGGCCACAGGTCGGCCGTGGTGCTTCCGGTCCGGCGGTCGATGACGATGGTGCGGTCCCGGAGCTGGTCGAGCGTCAGCGACCGCTTGCGCGCCAGCGGGTCGTCGGCGGGCAGGGCGCAGTACCGGGGTTCCCGGGTGAGCAGGACGTGCGCGAAGCGGCCGAGCTCGAGGTGGCTGCGGACCACCGCGAGATCGCACAGCCCCTCGGCGAGACCGCCGGTCGCGGTGTTGGTACGGATCAACTGCAGCTCGACACCGGGGTGCTCGGCTGCCCAGCGGCGCTGGAACTCGCGGGTCCGGCTGCCGAACGCCGACCACGCATGACCGACCCGCAGTCGCGTGTGGCCGCTTGTCGCCTCACTCACCAGCTCGTCGAGCTCGGCGAGGATGTGCCGCGCCCGGGCCAGCACCCGGACACCGGCCGCGGTCGGGGTCAGCGAACGGCTGGTCCGATGCAGCAGGCGGACGCCGAGCTCACGCTCCAGGGCCAGCAGATTGCGCGACACCGCCGCCTGTGAGATCCCCAGCTCGATCGCGGCATCGGTGAACGTGCCCGAGTCGACGATCTCGACCAGGCACCGCAGCTGCCGGATATCCATGACTCCAGCGTATAGATCGGCGGTCGTATGCATTTTGCGATTGGCGGCGTCCGGCGGACGCTCGGTGATCGTGAGGCGCGAACGGTTGACCGGTGTGGTGATGATGCTCGGCAGCGGGCTGTCGACGCAGGTGGGTGCGTCGGTGGCGGCGCTGGCGTTCCCGGTGATCGGCCCGGCGGGCGTGGTGGCGATCCGGCAGTGGGTCGCGGCGATCGCGCTGCTCGCGGTCGGCCGCCCGCGGCTCCGGTCGATCACCCGCCGCCAATGGCGCCCGGTGGTCGGTCTGGCGATGGTCTTCGCGGTGATGAACCTGTCGCTGTACACCGCCATCGACCGGGTTGGACTGGGCCTCGCGGTCACGCTCGAGTTCCTCGGACCGCTCGCCGTTGCGTTGCTGGGCTCCCGGCGCAGGGTGGATCTGGTGTGTGCGTCGGTCGCCGCCCCCGCAGTCGTCCTGCTGACCCGCCCGCAAGCGACGACGGACTACCTCGGCGTCGGCCTGGGCTTGCTCGCGGCAACGTGTTGGGCGTTCTACATCCTGCTCAACCGCAAGGTCGGCCGGGAGTTGCCGGGCGCAACAGGTTCGGCCGCGGCGGCTGCGCTGTCGGGTCTCGCGTACGTCCCGGTCGGCGTGGTCGTCCTGCTGCAGCACCCGCCGACGCCGGCCGCGGTGTCGTACGCGCTGGTGGCCGGTCTGCTCTCGTCGGCCGTGCCGTTCCTCGTCGACCTGCTGACGCTCCGGCGCGTGCCGGCCCAGTTCTTCGGCGTGTTCATGAGCGTGAACCCGGTGCTCGCGGCCCTGGTCGGGCTGGTGGTTCTGGGGCAGCGGCTCGCGATCCTCGACTGGGCGGCGATCCTGGTGATCGTGTCGGCGAACGCGGTCGCGATCACCGTCGCCAGACCTGAAGTCCACTCGAAGGACGGCGACGCTCCACATCACAACCCGGTTCCAGTCGCCGGGTGCGACGTTCTTCACGGCGTGCCGGAGCTCGCGTTGACCCCGGCGTTCGGAAAGGTGTCGGCGGACGGGGAGCCACGGACTTCCCGCGCGACACAGTGAAGGAACACGATGCGGAAGCTGGCAGCCCTCGCGGCCGTTGTGACGATGAGTGTTGGCGCCCTGACGGCCTGCTCGGGTGGCGACTACTGCGCGGACCTGAAGGGGTACGTCGACTCGTCGAAGGACCTGGACATCAAGGACTCCGACGCCGTCGGCAAGATGCTGGACCAGGCGAAGAAGGTGTCGAAGTCGGCGCCGAAGGACCTGCAGGACGACTGGAAGACCGTCATCGACTACGCCGAGAAGGCGCAGGACGCCAAGGGCGACACGAACAAGCTCGTGGAGCTGGCGAAGGCCGACGGCGACAAGATCAAGCCCGCCATGGACGCGATCACCAAGCAGGCGAAGGACACCTGCAAGATCGACCTGCCGGGCGCCGGCAACTGACGCGGTCCTGACCCAGGCCGACGTGACCTGGTGGGACGGCTCTGCCCGTTCCGTCCCACCAGCCCGGAACGTATTCGTTTCGGATGATTTGGTCACTCCCGGTAGCGTGAGCCCGATGAAGCGTTCTCTCGCCATCCTCGCGACCGTGGCCGCCGGTGCCGGTGCGCTGACCGCCTGCACCGACGAGCAGGCGTACTGCGTCGATCTCGCCAAGTACGCCGCCAAGGCGGTCGACGTCGATCCGCAGAAACCGGTCGACTACGTGAAGATCCTGGACGATGCGAAGAAGCTCCAGGAGTCCGCGCCGCAGGACGTGAAGGACGACTGGGGCGTCGTCGTCACGTTCGCCGAGAAGGCGCAGAAGGCCGGTACGGACGCGGTGAAGCTGGCCGAGCTCAGCAAGCAGACCGGCGGCGTCATGACGGCGTACAAGAACATCTCCAGCCAGGCGAAGGACAGCTGCAAGGTCGACCTCCCGGCACTGAACTGATCAACTGATCGTTCTAATTCGCGCGTTGTCCGGCGACTCTGTTCCACCACGGCCAGACCGCGGGCTGAACCCGTGTTAGGTTCCCTTGCGAAGCCATACAACGGGACAGGTGAAACGGTGCCACTTCCTTCTTTGACCCCGGAGCAGCGTGCGGCGGCTCTGGACAAGGCCGCGGCGGCGCGGCGTGAACGAGCCGAGATCAAGAACCGGATCCGGCACTCGGGAGCGTCTCCGACGGAGGTGCTCCACGAGGGGCAGACGAACGACGTGATCGGCAAGATGCGGGTCAGCCAGCTGCTGCAGTGCATCCCCGGCGTCGGCAAGGTCCGCGCCCAGCAGATCATGGAGCGCGCCGGGATCTCGGAGACGCGGCGGGTGCGCGGCCTCGGCTCGAACCAGATCGCCGCGCTCGAGCGCGAATTCGCTGAGTGATTGCCGAGTGATTTCAGGGTGAGCCAGACCAAAACCTCGACCGGCTCGTTGGACACTGGTGTGACGATGACCACGCACGCGGGACACAGTTCGAACGAGCCGGCGGCGGCTCCCGACCCGGCACGGCTGACCGTGCTGGCCGGACCGACCGCGGTCGGGAAGGGCACCGTCGCGGCCGACATCCGCGAACGGTTCCCGGACATCTGGATCTCGGTCTCCGCGACCACCCGCAAGCCCCGGCCGGGCGAGGTGCACGGCGTGCACTACCTGTTCGTGTCGGACGCCGAGTTCGACCGGATGATCGCCGACGGCGAGCTGCTGGAGTGGGCCGTGGTGCACAAGGCCGCCCGCTACGGCACCCCGAAGCAGCCGGTGCTCGACAAGCTCGCGGCCGGCCGCCCGGCCCTGCTGGAGATCGATCTGCAGGGTGCGCGCCAGGTCCGCGAGACGATGCCGGAGGCGCAGTTCGTGTTCCTCGCGCCGCCGACCTGGGACGAGCTGGTCCGCCGGCTGCTGTTCCGCGGCACCGAGACGCCGGAGGAGCGGGAGCGCCGGCTGGAGACTGCGACCGTCGAGCTGGCCGCCGAGAAGGAGTTCGACGTGACGATCGTCAACGCCTCGGTTCGGGAGGCCGCCGATCAGTTGGTAAAGTTGATTCGATCACCCTCCATCTCTGGAAAGAGCTGAACTTGTCTGGCAACCAGCCCGTCGCCATCGGCATCACCTCCCCGCCGATCGACGACCTGCTCACCCACACCGACTCCAAGTACAAGCTCGTGCTGTACTCGGCCAAGCGGGCGCGGCAGATCAACGCCTACTACTCGCAGCTCGGCGAGGGCCTGCTGGAGTACGTCGGGCCGCTGGTCGAGACGCACGTCCAGGAGAAGCCGCTGTCGATCGCGATGCGCGAGATCAACGACGGTGTGCTGACCTGCACCGACATCGACCCCGAGGCCGAGGCGGAAGCCGCCGCCGCGGAGAAGTCCGAGTAACTCACCCCGTATGAAGCCCAACGTGGTGCTCGGGGTCGGCGGCGGCATCGCGGCGTACAAGGTCTGCGACCTGCTCCGGAGGCTGACCGAGTCCGGGCACAGCGTGCGCGTGGTGCCGACCGCGGCCGCGCTGGAGTTCGTCGGCGAGGCGACCTGGGCGGCGCTGTCCGGGCAGCCGGTGACCGCCGATCCGTTCGACGACGTGCAGGAGGTCCCGCACGTCCGGATCGGCAAGGCCGCCGAGCTCGTGGTGGTGGCGCCCGCGACCGCGAACCTGATCGCCAAGGCCGCCCACGGGCTGGCCGACGACCTGCTCACGAACACCCTGCTCACGGCGCGCTGCCCGATCCTGTTCGCGGCCGCGATGCACACCGAGATGTGGGAGCACCCGGCCACCCAGGCGAACGTCGCGACCCTGCGTTCGCGCGGGATCACGGTCCTCGACCCGGCGGTCGGGCGGCTGACCGGCGCCGACACCGGGCGCGGCCGGCTGCCGGAGCCGTCGGAGATCTTCGCGATCAGCCAGTTGATGCTCGCCGACGAGGCCGCCCGCGCGGCGGGCCAGTCGGTGGCCGACCTGACCGGCAAGCAGGTGCTGATCAGCGCCGGCGGGACCCGCGAACACCTCGACCCGGTCCGGTATCTCGGCAATTCCTCGTCCGGCAAGCAGGGTTACGCGCTGGCCCGGATCGCCGCCGCCCGCGGCGCCAAGGTCACCCTCGTCGCGGCGAACTCCGAGCTGCCCGATCCGGCCGGCGTCCAGGTCGTCCCGGTCACCAGCACCCGCGACCTGTACGACGAGATCACCGGGCGCGCCGGGGACGCGGACGCGATCGTGATGGCGGCCGCGCCGGCCGACTTCCGCCCGGCCGACGTCGCCGAGCACAAGATCAAGAAGACCGCCGACGGCTCGGTGCCCGCGGTCAGCCTGGTGCAGAACCCGGACATCCTGCAGACGATCTCGCACGACCGGGCCCGCACCGGTCAGGTGATCGTCGGCTTCGCCGCGGAGACCGGCGACGCGGACCACTCGGTCCTCGAGCTCGGCCGCGCCAAGCTCGAACGCAAGGGCTGCGACCTCCTGGTCGTCAACGACGTCTCCGGCGGCAAGGTCTTCGGCAGCGACGTCAACGAGGCCGTCATCCTCGACCGCGCCGGCAACGCCCTCCCGGTCCCCTCCGGCAGCAAGGACGCCCTCGCCGGCGTCATCTGGAACCTCGTCGCCACCCACTGGCAGTGATTCCGTGCTGCAGGTGAGACCGGCGGTCGAGGCCGACAGGCCGACAATCCTCGGACTGGCCGGCGAGGTCGAGCACTGGTTCGGCCCGATGGTGGCCGAACCAGGCTTCCACCGCGCACTCGACAGTCACATCGCCGACGAGCGTGCGCTCGTGGCGACTGACGAGGGTCAGCCGGCAGGAGCAGTGTTGTTCGGCGGCTCGTCGCCGCGGTACGCCGTGCACTGGCTGGTGATCTCCGAGCGGGCCCGGGGCCTCGGCGTCGGCCGGCGGCTGATGGCCGCGGCGATCGAGCGGCTCACGGCGGGCCAAGGGCTCGCCGAGGGCGAGCTCGTCGACGTGGTGACCTTCGGCGCTGACCATCCGGGAGCGGCGGCCGGCGGAGCACGCGTGTTCTACGAACGCCTCGGCTTCCTGCCTGCCGAGCCTGCGCCGGACGGGCCGGAGGGCGGCTCGCGGCAGGTCTTCCGCTATAAGAGGACAGAAGCTGTCCGCTTTCCGTTCTAGCGTGGTGGCCATGGAGATCTCCTGGGAAGCCGTCGTCGCGCGGCGGATGCGGCGGCATGGGTTGGCGGCGCCGGTCGGTACGGCGGTGGAGGCTGTGCGGGCGATGTGTGGGGCGCATGCGCAGATCGCGGCGGCGGGGGAGACCTCCGTGGCGTTGCGCGTGGACGGGGCGGATCGGGTGTCGGTGCAGCGGGACGAAGGGCTGGTGAAGACGTTCGGGCCGCGGGGGACGGTGCATCTGTTGCCGCTCGAGGATCTGCCGATGTGGACCGGGGCGCTGGGTGCGCTGCCGGCGAACGGTTCGCAGCCGGAGCCGATCCGGATGACGCCGGACGAGATCGATCAGGTGGTCGTCGCCATCGGCGCGGCGCTGGCGCACGACGACCTGACCGTCGACGAGCTGACCGAGGAGGTCGTCCGGCGGACCGGTGAGTGGGCCCGGGAGCCGACGATCCCGGCGTTCCAGGGCGCCTGGGCCCGCTGGCGGCAGGCGGTCTACGTGGCAGCGCACGCCGGCGTCCTCTGCCACGGGCCGATGCGCGGCCGCCTGGTGACGTACGCGAACCCGCATCGCCTCCGGCCGTTCGAGCCGATGCCCGCCGAGCAGGCCCTGACCGAGCTCCTGCAGCGGTACCTCTACTCGTACGGTCCCGCGACCCCGCAGCAGTTCGCCCGTTGGCTCAGCGTCGCTCCGACGCGAGTCAAGCCGTACTTCGAGGGCCTCCCGCAGGTCGAGCTCGACGGTCAGGCCGCCTGGGTGGCTCCCGGTGACGACGAGTTCCCCGACGACCGCGCCGAGGGAGTCCGGCTGCTGCCGTACTTCGACGCGTACGGCGTCGGCAGTTTCCCGCGCGAACTGCTCTTCCCGGGCACGGCGTTCGCCCGCGCGACCGCCCGCGGCCAGGCCGGCAACTACCCGCTGCTGCTCGTCGACGGCATCGTGGCCGGTGTCTGGCACCAGAAGAAGTCCGGCCGGAGGGTGCAGGTCACCGTCGAGGCGCTCGCCCCGCTGAACCGGCGCCGCCGCGCCCTGCTGGACGCGGAGGTGGACCGCGTGGCTGCGATCCTCGGTGGTACGGCGTCGCTCACACTGGGCGACGTGACGGTCGGCGCGCACGCCTGAAACGGCGTCGATCGTCCAGAATATGATCACGGATCTCGTATCCTGGATGAATTCGGAGCGTTACCGGGACGCGGGTGGAAACTGCTGGCATACTTCCCAAGATGCATCGCCAACCGCCGGTGCATGGGGGGATCGCGCGGTCGTGCCAACGCGCAACCGGGCGGCACAAGAGGAATCCGAGGGAGAACTGTGGCGAGGCGCCTTTTCACGTCCGAGTCCGTGACCGAAGGTCACCCGGACAAGATCGCTGACCAGATCAGCGACTCCATTCTCGACGCGCTGCTGGCCGAGGACCCGAAGAGCCGGGTCGCGGTCGAGACCCTGATCACCACGGGTCTGGTCGTTGTCGCGGGAGAGGTCACCACGACGGCGTACGTCGACATTCCCGGGATCGTGCGTTCGCGCATCCTGGAGATCGGCTACGACTCGTCCCTGAAGGGTTTCGACGGCGCGTCCTGTGGGGTGCAGGTCGCCATCGGGAGTCAGTCCCCGGACATCGCGCAGGGTGTCGACACGGCGTACGAGACGCGCTCGGACGCGTCCCAGGACGCCCTGGACCTGCAAGGCGCGGGCGACCAGGGCCTGATGTTCGGCTACGCGTCGAACGAGACGCCGGAGCTGATGCCGCTGCCGATCACCATCGCGCACCGCCTGTCCGAGCGGCTCGCCGAGGTCCGCAAGAACGGCACCCTGGCGTACCTGCGGCCGGACGGCAAGACCCAGGTCACGGTCGAGTACGACGGTGACAAGGCGGTCCGGATCGACACCGTGGTGGTGTCCAGCCAGCACGCGGCGGACATCAACCTGGAGTCGATGCTGACGCCGGACATCAAGAAGCACGTCGTCGACCCGGTGCTCGAGCAGTTCGACATCGACGCGAGCGACTACAAGCTGCTGGTGAACCCGACCGGCCGGTTCGAGATCGGCGGCCCGATGGGCGACGCCGGGCTGACCGGGCGGAAGATCATCATCGACACCTACGGCGGGATGGCGCGGCACGGCGGCGGCGCGTTCTCCGGCAAGGACCCGTCCAAGGTGGACCGCTCGGCGGCGTACGCGATGCGCTGGGTGGCGAAGAACATCGTCGCGGCCGGTCTCGCGGACCGGGTCGAGTGCCAGGTCGCGTACGCGATCGGCAAGGCCGCGCCGGTCGGCTTCTACGTCGACACGTTCGGCACCGAGAAGGTCCCGGTCGAGAAGATCGCCGACGCGGTCCGCGAGGTCTTCGACCTGCGGCCGGCCGCGATCATCCGCGACCTCGAGCTGCTCCGGCCGGTGTACGCCCAGACCGCGCGGAACGGCCACTTCGGCCGCACCGGCGAGGGCTTCACCTGGGAGCGCACGGACCGCGTCGAGGCTCTCAAGGCCGCGGTCGGCAAGTAGTTGGCCCCATCGTTATCCACAGCGGGTCGGCAGTGCACAACCGCACTGTCGGCCCGCTGCTCTAGCATTCCTCAGTGACATCGAACGTGGCCTCGGACGGGGATTCGCCGGAGCAGCTGACGCTGCTGCGCGACACCGTCCGCAAGTCACGCACCAAGGAACCGGCCGAGATCACCACGTCGTTGCCGGTGGCCCGGATCGCGGTCGACGTCTCGCTCCCGCACCTGGACCGGCCGTTCGACTATTTGGTGCCCGAGGACATGGCCGAGGCGGCGCAGCCCGGCGCCCGGGTCAAGGTGCGGTTCGCGGGCAAGGACCTCGACGGGTTCGTCCTGGAGCGGCTCGACGAGTCGGACCACGACGGCAAGCTGGTCCGGCTGCGGAAGGTCGTCTCACCCGAGCGGGTGCTGACACCGGAGATCGCGGACCTGTGCCGGGCGGTCGCGGACCGGTACGCCGGGGTGCTCGCGGACGTCACCCGGCTGGCGGTCCCGCCGCGGCACGCGAAGGTCGAGGGGGAGCCGCTGCGCTGCGATCAGCCGGCGCGTCCGCCGGTGTCGACGTCCCGCTCCGAGTGGTCGCCGTACCCGCCGGGGTTCCTCGATGCGATCGAGCGTTCGGAGTCGCCGCGGGCCGTGTGGACCGCTGTACCGGGGGCCGACTGGGCGCTGGCGTTCGCGCAGGCCGCCGCGGTGTGTGCGGCGTCGGGGCGGGGTGCGTTGCTGCTCGCGCCGGATGCGCGGGATCTCGAGCGGCTCGCTGCCGCGTGCGCTGAGGTGCTGGGGGAGTCCGGCTTCGTCACGCTGTCCGCGGATCTCGGGCCGACGGCTCGCTATCGCGCGTTCCTGTCCGCGCTGCACGGCTGTGCGCGGGTGGTGATCGGGACCCGGGCGGCGGCGTTCGCGCCGGTCGCGGATCTCGGGCTGGTGGCGATGTGGGACGACGGCGACGAGTCGTACGCCGAGCCGCGCGCGCCGTACCCGCATGCCCGGGAGGTGCTGCTGCTGCGGGCGTTCCGGCAGCAGTGTGCGGCGTTGCTCGGCGGGTTCGCGCGCTCCGCCGAGGCGGCGGCGCTGATCGAGTCCGGGTTCGCGCACGAGCTGATCGCGGACCGGAAGACGATCCGGGCCGCCGCGCCGTCGGTGCACATCGCGGGGGAGTCGGACATCGACCTGGCGCGCGACCCCGCGGCGCGTGCTGCCCGGTTGCCGCACCGCGCGTTCGAGATCGCCCGTGAAGGGCTGCGGACCGGGCCGGTGCTGGTGCAGGTGCCGCGCGCGGGATATCTGCCGAGTCTGGTGTGCCAGACGTGCCGGGCGCCGTCGCGGTGCTCCACGTGCGGCGGCACGTTGCGTCGTACCGGCGGATCCGGACCGGCCAGCTGCAGTGTGTGCGGCCGGCCGGCCGTCGATCACCGGTGCCCGGAGTGCGGCGACACCCGGATGCGTGCGGCGGTGATCGGCGCCCGTCGTACGGCGGAGGAACTGGGCCGCGCGTTCCCCGGTGTCGTCGTGCGGACGTCGGGCGGGGACAACATGCTCGACGTCGTACCGGACGCGCCGGCGCTGGTCGTCACCACGCCGGGAGCCGAACCGGTCGCCGAGGGCGGATACAGCGCGGCGCTGCTCCTCGACACCTGGCTGATGCTCGCCCGCCCCGACCTGCGCGCCCCTGAAGAGGCTGTCCGTCGCTGGTTCAACGCGGCCGCCCTGGTGCGCGCGGGCAGCCCCGTCATCCTGGTCGGCGACCCGTCGGCCTTGCCGCTGCAGGCGATCGTCCGCTGGAGCCCCGAGGGGTACGCCGCCCGCGAGATCGAGGAACGCCGTACGGCGCGCCTCGCCCCCGCCGCCAAGCTCGCCGAGCTCACCGGCCCGTCGGAGTCGGTGAACGACCTCGTCACCCGCCTCCGCGACCTGATCCCGCCGTCCTCCGGCCTCGAGGTCCTCGGCCCCGTGGACGTCGACGACGAGACGGTCCGTGCCGTGGTCCGCACCCCGCGAGCCCACGGCACGGCTCTCGTCCGCGCGTTGAAGGAAGCCCAGTCGACCCGAGCCACGAAGAAGAGCCCGGGCGCGGTCAGGGTCCAGGTCGACCCGCCCGGCTTCGGCTGACGCGCTACCTGCGGAACGCGGCTCTGGTCGCGGCCGCGGTGGAGGCGATGTACTCCGGTGGCTCGATGAACCACCACTCGTCGAACGGCACGCCGTTGGTGAGGTCGCGGTGGTAGCCGAAGCACACCAGGTAGAGCGGCCTGATGTACATCACGCCCTCGAGCCGGTCGAGTTCCTCGTCGGTCAGCTCGACATGCTTGCGGTAGGCGCTGACGACCGCTTCGACGTGCCCTTCGTTGGTGCGTCGGGTGGGAGCCCAGTCTCCGGTGCCCCACAGCAGGAACGCGAGGTCGGCGATCCGCGCCCCGCGGCCGGATGCCTTCCAGTTGATGGCCACCGGCCCGTCCGGGCCGATCACGGCGTGGTCGGGAGCATGCAGGAGGTTGCCGTGCAGCAGACCCTCGGGCAGGCCGTCGCCGTCGTCCGCCGTGCGCACCTGCTCGAGGAGCTGCTCGAAGCGCTCCCGATCGGCCGCCCCGACCTTCGTGTCCACCGCGTCGAGAAAGGCCAAGCCCGCCAGGAGATCCTGCCGCGGCGTGCCCGTCCGGCGCGGGTCCTCACCGCTCGCCCCACCGGGCCGGCTGACCGATTCGTCGAACGGCAGCGCGTGCAGCCGTCCGAGCAGGTCGCCCATGATCGCGAATCCCTCGCCGGGCGGAAGCGGGGTGTGGTCGATGAACTCGGTGACGAGCACCGAGCTGCCGTCGAAGTCGGACACCGCATCGTCGACGGCGAGACGTTCCGCGGGATAGTCGTGCTGCTCGAGAAAGCGCAGGACCGCGGCATCGCCCTCGACGTGGGCCCGCGGCCGCGCCGGCGGGAACGCCCGCGCGATCCACGGGGCGCCGTTGTTGCGGTCGATGCGGAAGACGTATGTCTTGTGCACGCTGAGCTTGGTCGCCGAGACGGCGTCGATCCCGTACCGCTTCCGCAGGTGGGCGAGCAGCCGGTCCGCGTCCGGCTCGTGGTAGATGCGGTCGTCGAGACCCTCGAGATCGGTCAGTGCCTCGGTGTAGCGCTGCCCGGTCTCCTGGGCGTGCCGCCGTACGACCTTCTTGAAATTGCCGTCCTTCGTCATGACAAGCCTCTCCGTCGACACCTTCGTCCCCCAGTGACGTGGTGTTGAGAGATGGCCTGCTGGCATCGACGACCGAGAGGGCTGACTCCCCTTCGCGAATGGAACCCCGACTGGGGCGGATGTCCCACAGCTCGGCGACCGGTCGGCGCCGTCAGCCAATCTCGCGGATCGCCGCGGCGCTTGTCAAGGATCAGGCGGTCGTGGCGAGGGTCGTGGAGGCGGCGAGGAGTTGATGGCCGAGCGCGGTGCGGTGGTAGAGCACGGCCCGGCCGTCGCGGCGGGACGTCACGACGCCGGCGTTGCGAAGGATGCTCAGGTGAACGCTGAGCGTGGGGGCGGAGACGCCCAGCTGGTTGGCCAGATGGGTCGTCGACATCGGCAGGTCGAGGTGGCTGACGATCGCGGCCCGGGTGCGGCCGACCAGGTCGGCGAGCGGCGAGTCGGTGGTCTCCTGGCGGTCCTCCCACAGCCGGCCGAGGCCGCGCGGCGGGTACGTGATGGTCGGGACGTGCGGCGCGCCGGTGACCGCCAGCCCGGCCGGCCAGGTGAACACGCACGGCACCAGCAGGACGCCCTGTCCGGCCATCGGCTCGCCGTCGCAGCAGTACGGCCGGTCGATGTCGATCCGATCGCCGCTGAACTTGATCGACGGGTGCAGGTTGCGGAACAGCCGCTCGATGCCGCCGGCGGCCAGCTCGTCCAGCCGGAACGCGAGGTCCTCCTGCAGCAGCGACCGCATCCGCCGCCAGTCGGGCTCGATCGCGCGCCGCCAGTACGTCTCCAGCGCCGAGGTGATCAGGTCGAGCGCCGCCGCCGGCCGGGCGATCAGGTCCGGCAGCATCGGATGCGGAGTGGCCCGGTACAGCCTGGTCAGCTCGGCCGTCGCCAGCGCGTGCGGTGTCGCGGCGATCGCGGCGAGACCGGACTCCAGGCTCGTCGACCGTCGCGGCGGGGCCGGCGTGAGGAAGTCCGGGATGTAGCCGGCCGACGGGATGAGGGCCCTGAGCAACGTCAGGTCGTCGCCCTCGATCGCCGGCCGGACCTTCTGCAGCCACGGGCCGTGCACGCTCCGCGCCGTGTTGTTGCTCAGCGCTCGCACGCTCGTGACGGCCTCCCAGACCGGTGACAGTGCGAACCGGATCCGCCCGATGTCGCCGGCGTTCAGCCTGATCGTGATCACCGGCCAAGATTAGCCGTGAGCCTAATCGTCGACAAGGTCCGGGCCGTTCGCGGACAGTTGCCCCATGAGTGCAACAGCCGTCGGCAACCCCACGTCCACCGCGCTGCCGCGGGCCTTCTGGGCGTTGTGGGTGTGCCAGCTGGTGAACCGGCTCGGCAGCTTCGTGCAACCCTTCCTCGTCCTCTACCTGACCCAGGACCGGCACCTCTCCGCGGGCACGGCGGGCGCCGTCGCCGCTGCCGTCGGCCTGGGATCGGTCGCCGCGCAGCTCGTCGGCGGTTTCCTCACCGACCGCATCGGTCGCCGGCTGACGATGCTGATCTGCTTCTTCGGGACCGGCGCCGCGCTGGTCCTGCTCGGCTCGGCCCGGTCGATGGCGCTGGTCTGGGCGACCGCGTTCCTGGTCGGCCTGCTCGGTGACCTGTTCCGCCCGGCGGTCCAGGCGACCGTCGCGGACCTGCTGCAGCCGACCGAGCGGGTCCGCGCCTACGGTCTGCTGTTCTGGGCCATCAACCTCGGCTTCTCGGTCTCGACGGTCGCCGCGGGCGTCCTGGCCTCCTTCGGGTACGGCCTGCTGTTCTGGGTGAACGCCGCCACGTCGGTGATCGCCGGGCTGGTGATCTGGACGATGGTGCCGGAGAGCCGCCCGGCGCCCGTGGCCGGGGCGGCGAGCCGGGCGCTGCTGCCGGTGGTCGCGCGCGACACGGTGTTCCTGCTGATGATCCTGATTCAGATCGGCTACGCGACGATCTACATGCAGGGCTACTCGACTCTTCCGCTCGCGATGGCGGGTGACGGTCTGTCGTCGCGGGTCTACGGCCTGGTGATCGGGCTGAACGGCGTCGTGATCGTGCTCGTCCAGCCCTTCCTCGGCCGGTGGATGGTCAAGCTCGACCGCCCGAAGCTGCTGGCCGCCTCGATGCTCGTCGTCGGACTCGGGTTCGGCGTGGGTGCGGTCGTGCACAGCTGGTGGGGTTACGCGCTGTCGGTCGTGGTGTGGACGCTGGGGGAGATCGGGTTCGCCGCGGTCATCGGCGCGGTGTTCGCCGACCTCGCCCCGATCGACCTGCGCGGCCGGTACATGGGTCTGTCCGGTATGGCGTTCGGCGTCGGGACGGTGATCGGCCCGCTCGCCGGGACGAACGCGCTCGAGCACCTCGGCCCGACCGTCACCTGGCTCGGCTGCGCGGTCCTCGGCGTCACGATCTTCCTCGGCCAGTACGCACTGGCTCCCGCTCTGCACGCCCGCGCCGCGTCGAACGCCGAGGTGGCCTCGTAGGGTTGCAGTTATGAGCGAGCGGACGATCGACGTGGTGGTGTTCGACATCGGTGGGGTGCTGCTGGATTGGAGTCCGACGTACCTGTACGCCGACCTCATCCCGGACGAGGGGCAGCGCACGCACTTCCTGACCAAGGTGGCCACGCCTGCCTGGAACCACCAGCAGGACGAGGGTCGTCCGTGGGCGGAGGCGGTCGCGGAGCTGACCAGCCTGCACCCGGAACACGCCGAGTGGATCGAGGCCTACGACACGGGGTGGCTGAAGATGGTGAAGGGCGTGTTCGAGGACACCGCCGACGTTCTCGCGCAGCTGCAGGCCGCCGGCGTTCCGACGTACGCGTTGACGAACTTCTCCGGTGAGAAGTGGGAGGTCGCGAAGGAGGCGTTCCCGATCCTCACCCACTTCGACGGCGAGGTCGTGTCCGGTGTCGAGCAGACCGTGAAGCCGGACGAGAAGATCTACCGGATCCTGATCGAGCGTTTCGGGCTGGACCCGGCGCGCACGTTCTACACCGACGACATGGCGTACAACGTCGACGGCGCGCGGGCGGTCGGGCTCGACGCCGAGGTCTTCACCGGCGCCGCGGATCTGCGAATCCAGCTGCGTGAGCGGGGTCTGCCACTAGAGTGAGCCGGTGACGTCGATGCCGGAAGACCGCTCGCCCGCGATCGGGGACGTGGATCGCAACGCGGCGGTGGAACGCGTCCAGGCGGCGTACACCGGCGGGTATCTCACCCACGACGAGATGGAGCAGCAGCTCCACCAGGTGCTGTCCGCCAGGACCCGCAAGGATCTCGAGGTCGCCGTCGCCGCGCTGCCGGCCGAGCAGCCGGGCCGCTCGGCGACCATCGGCGCGTCCGCCGGCCGGATCGTCCGGCGCGGTGTGTGGCGGGTGCCGCGGCACCTCAAGGTCGAGTCCCTGCACGGGCGGGTGCGGCTGGACCTGTCGCAGGCGCAGTTCGAGCACGGGGACGTCGACATCGAGCTGAACGTGCTGCACGGCGGCGTCAAGATCACGCTGCCGCGGGACGCGGTGGTCGACTTCGACGCGGTCCGCACCGAGTGGAAGGACACCCGGTACAAGCCGGCGCGCAACTCCACCGGCGACGGCCCGCGGATCCGGATCACCGGCGTGATGGGCTTCGGCCGGCTGAAGATCCGGCACGCGCGCCGCTAGAGCGCTGCCGAGATGGTCTCGGTGTACGTCGGGGAGCTCGCCAAGTACGCGGCCTCGACGTACACGGTGTTGTCCTGGCACGTCATCGGCGTGAGCGCGACGCCGGGCTTCGCGGCGTACAGCCGCTGCGGGGCGGCGAGACCGGGACGCCAGCGGTTGATCTGGTAGGTCTCCTCGCCGGCCGGGCTCACGGTCCTCGTCTCCCACAGGATCCAGTTGCCGCAGGCAAGAATCGTGTCGGTGACGACGGTGCCGAGCGGGCGGGCGGGGGAGTCGCCGGACTCCCGGACGTACGCCTTGCTCTGGTACTGGTCCGGGTCCGAGGCGCCGACCTCGGACCACACGGTCGCGCCACGCAGGGTCGCGCCGCTCCACTGGATGCAGTTGGTTGCTGCGGGCACCGGCTGTGCGGCACCCGCGGACAGCGGAGCGGCGAGGAGGCGCTTGCACCGGCGGGCAGTCTCCGGCGCGACGATCGCGCTGAACGTCACGGTGTCGGCCGACACCACCGGATCGGCCACGTAGCCAGGCGCCGCGACGCAGGTGACGGTGCGCGACTTCAGCGTCGTCAGGTCGGCGACGACCAGGCAGGAGCGGTTCTTCGCGTCGGTGGAGCTGTACGCGAAGGTGCCGTCGTACGCGCCGATCTCCGGCTCGGACACAGGCGGCAGCGCGGCCGGAACGGTGGCCTTGCCGGTCGTGAGGTCGTAGCGGACGACCTTGATCTGCGGGTCAGGCCCGTCGGAGCGGATGTCCTCGACCAGCGCCCACCGATCGTCGATGACGACCGGCGACTGCGCGACGAACCCGCTCGCCGGGACGTGCCGGACGACGACCTTCTTGCTGGCCCGGTCCGCGATGGTCGTCGTACCGGCCTCGTCACTGCCACGCGTGACGACGTATTTGCGCTGCCGCGTCACGAGATGCTGCCCGTCGACCGGCTGCCGCAGAACATTCGCCCAGGCCGGCAGCGCGGTACCGGTGTCCGTCGGGCGGGTCGGCTGGGGCTGTGTCGTCGGTGCTGCTGACGTGGTCGGTGTGCGGCTGGGGGACGGGCTGCTCTGCGGCGGTTCGGAGGAGCAGCCCGCGACGAGCAGCACCAGGAGGGTGCCTGCGGCAACGGTACGACGACGCATTTACAGCCCGATGTTCTGGAAGGAGTTGGCCAGGGTGGCGTTGAACAGGGCGCTGGCGGGGATGTTCTTCGGGCCGTCGGTGACGTTGCCGCGGCTGTTGAAGCGGCGCTCGTTGAACACCTCGAAGATCGCGATCGTGCCCTTCGCCTGGTCGTAGCCGCGGCCGACCTGGTAGTGGCCGCTGTGGTTGAAGGCCAGGTACGGGAAGTACCGCTTGAGGAGCTGCACGTGCTCGATCACCGGGGCCTTGTACACGCCGAGGTGTTTCTGGTGCACGGTGAAGAAGGTCTGCGCGGTCCAGTGCGAGACGTTCTGCACGATGTACGTGCCGGCCGACTTGGGCCACGCGGTCTTCAGGTTGGTCTGCTTCACCATCGCCGAGATCGCCGTACCGGACGTGGTCGAGCCGAGGTCCTTCGCCCACGACGCCTGGGTGTCCTTCTGGTTGTCGTCGGCCCAGTCGATCGACTGGAACGTCGCCGGACCGCACCAGTACCCCTTCTCCTGCGAGGTCTGAAACCCCTTCATCAGGTACGCCGAGGCAGGTGCGGCGACCGGCGCCACCGGAGTCGTCGGCACCGCGGTCGGCGTCCCGCCGGTGGGAGCGGTCCGCGTCGGCGCGACAGTGGGAGTGCCGGTCGGCGTGACAGTCGGCGTGCTGGTCGGTGCCGTGGTTGCTTCGTCCGGAGGTGTCGTGGGCGCGGTCGGCTGTGCGCTCCGCGGTGTCTGCTGTGTCTCTGGGTTGGGCGGCGGCGTCTCGGCTTCGGCGAGTTCGCGGAGTTCGCGGGCCTTCGCGCGGCCGTTCCACGCGGCTTCCATCTCGTCGAGTTCGGCGGTCACCCGCTGGGTCTTCGGCAGCGCGGCCCGCTCGGCCACGAACGCGGCCGGCGTCAGATCACCGGTCGAAATGTCCTGCTCGGCACCTACCTCGTCCGCGGCGCGAAGGCTCGGCTCGGCCATCAGTGCGTGCCGCTGCGACCCGGTCGGCACCTCCTGCACGAACCCGAGCCCGAGGCAGTAGTTCTCGGCGTCGAGCTTGAAGCATCGGAGCATCGACGCGGCCTGCGCGGAGGTGTCGGCCGAGCGGAGCTGCACATCGCCCGGCGACGTCTCGCTGACCTGCTTCACCACCTCACTCCACGACCGCGCCGCAGGCTCACCGGAGCTCGACTTCGGTTCCGCGGTAGGTTCCGGGGTCGGCGTCGTCGGACCGGTCGGTCCGGTGCGGAACTCCGGTTCGCGCGGCTGGTAGGCCTGGGCGGTGAGGGGTGCCTGGACGAGCAGTGCACCCAGGAGGACCAGTGTTGCTCCCCGTGCTGCTGTGCGCATTGGGTCTCCCGAGCGGCGTGTGACGGCAGTGACTGAGGGTACGCCTGGGACCACAGTACGTGCTTGTGGCAACAAACGGGAGGGGCCTCCCACCGGAAACGGCTCCGGCGGGCCAACTAGACTTGCCCGGTCCCGGTTCGTGGAGCCCTGTGGAGAGTCTGTGTCGGTCCAACCCATCCGTCTGTTCGGCGACCCCGTTCTGATCACCAAGGCCGAGCCGGTCGTCGACTTCGACGCCGAGCTGCGCCGCCTGGTCGCCGACCTCACCGACACCATGCAGGACGCGCCCGGATCGGGGCTGGCCGCGCCGCAGATCGGCGTCGGCCTGCGGCTGTTCACCTACCACGTCGAAGGCGAGCTCGGGCACCTGATCAACCCGGAGCTGACGCTGTCGCTGGAGGAGCAGTTCGGCCCCGAAGGCTGTCTGTCGATCCCCGGCCTGACCTTCGACTGCCGCCGGGCCCAGTCGGTGATCGCGAAGGGCTTCAACATGTACGGCGACCCGGTGGTGATCGAGGGCTCCGACCTGCTGGCGCGCTGCATCCAGCACGAGACCGACCACCTGGACGGCGTCCTGTTCGTGGACCGCCTCGACCGCGAGACCCGCAAGCAGGCGATGAAGGCCATCCGCGAGGCCGAGTGGTCGGGCCTGGGCGGCCCACCGCAGATCAAGGTCTCCCCGCACCCCACGAACGGATTCGGCCTGTGAGAGTCGTCTTCGCCGGTACGCCGGAACCCGCTGTCACCGCGCTCGAGGCGATCGTCGCCAGCCGGCACGAACTGGTCGGTGTCGTCACCCGCCCGGACGCGCCGGCCGGCCGCGGCCGGAAGCTGGTCGCGTCGCCGGTCGCGCAGTACGCCGAGGAGCTGGGCGGCGTCGAGATCCTGAAGCCGGTGAAGCCGAGTGACCCCGAGTTCCTGGCCCGGCTGCGCGAGATCGCCCCGGACTGCTGCCCGGTCGTCGCGTACGGCGGTCTGCTGCCGCAGGCGGCGCTCGACATTCCGCGGCACGGCTGGATCAACCTGCACTTCTCGGTACTGCCCGCGTGGCGCGGCGCCGCACCCGTGCAGCACTCGATCATCGCGGGCGACGACGTGGCCGGTGCGAGCACGTTCCGGATCGTGAAGGCGCTGGACGCCGGACCGGTGTACGGCGCACTCACCGAACCGATCGGCCCCGAGGACACCTCGGGCGACCTGCTGCACCGGTTGGCGGTGTCGGGGTCGAAGCTTCTCGTCGACACGCTCGACGGCATCGAGGCCGGCGTGCTGGAGGCCCGCGAGCAGCCCGCTGACGGCGTGACGCTGGCGCCGAAGATCACCGTCGAGGACGCGGAGCTGGATCTGACCGCGCCGGCGCAGCGGGTCGATCGGCTCGTGCGCGGCTGCAACCCGGCGCCGGGTGCGTGGACGATGTTCCGCGGCGAGCGGCTGAAGGTGCTCACCGTACGGCCGACCGACGACGACCTGAAGCCCGGTGAGCTGCGGGCGACGAAGTCGAGTGTGCGCGTCGGCACGGGGAGCAAGGCGGTGGAGCTGGTGACGGTTCAGCCGCAGGGCAAGAAGCCGATGGCCGCGCCCGACTGGGCCCGCGGCGTGCGCCTCACCGACGAGGACCGGCTGGGACCTGCGGCGTGAGCGATCGGAACGCGCGGAACAGGGCGCCGCAGCGGCGGCCGGATCCGGTACGGCGGGTCGCGTACCAGGTCATCCGGCAGGTCACCGGTGAGGGCGGGTACGCGAACCTCGCGCTAAACAAGGCGCTGCGGGAAGCACGACTCGGCGGGCGGGACGCGGCGTTCTGCACCGAGCTCGTGCACGGCACGCTGCGCTGGCAGGGCACGTACGACGCCTTTCTGAAGCGGTGCGTTTCGCGGCCGCTCGCCGACCTCGACCCCGAGCTGCTGGACGTGCTTCGCCTCGGCGCGCATCAGCTGCTCAACATGCGGGTGGACTCGTACGCCGCGGTGGACGAGATGGTCACGTTGACTCGGTCCGAGCTCGGTCAGAAGCGCACCGGCCTGGTGAACGCCGTACTCCGCAAGATCAGTCAGCGCACGCTGGACCAGTGGATCTCGACGACCGCGCCACACCCGGACGATGATCTCCTCGGCTACCTGGCGATCGCCGAAGCACATCCGCGGTGGGTGATCGAGTCGTTCGACCGTGCACTCGCCGCTGGTCCGGGCGCCGCACCGGCGGGTGAGGCCGCGAACGAGCTGGAGCGGTTGCTGGTTGCCGACAACGAGCCCCCTCGGGTGACGCTGGTGGCTCGTCCTGGGCTTGCAGATGTGGATGAGTTGGTCGCGGCAGGCGCGACGCCGGCGCGGTGGTCGCCGTATGGGGCTGTGCTCGACGGAGGTGGGGATCCGGGGCGGATCGAGGCCGTCGCGACCGGGCGGGCTGGTGTGCAGGACGAGGGGTCGCAGCTGGTCGCGGTCGCGCTGGCCTCGGCAAAGGTCGACGGGGACGACGCGCACTGGCTGGACCTGTGCGCGGGCCCGGGCGGCAAGTCAGCGCTGCTGGCGGCGCTCGTCCAGGACGGTGAGCTGACCGCGGTCGAGCCGCTCAAACACCGCGCGGAACTCGTCCGCCAGAACCTGCGCGCGATCCACGGCAACCACAAGGTGCTCGTCGGCGACGGCACGAAGCCGACCTGGCCGGCTGGGTCGTTCGACCGCGTGCTGGCGGACGTGCCGTGCAGTGGTCTCGGTGCGCTGCGCCGCCGCCCGGAAGCGCGCTGGCGCCGTACGCCGGAGGATGTCGAGGAGCTCCGCCCGCTGCAGGAGGCGTTGCTCGACTCGGCGATCACGTCCGTCCGGCCCGGCGGGGTGGTGGCGTACGTGACCTGCTCGCCGCATCCCGACGAAACCCGCGCGGTGGTCGACGCCGTCCTGGGCCGTCGCGGCGACGCGACCCTCGACGACGCGCGGCCGCTGTTCCCCGGCGTACCGCACCTGGGCGCCGGTCCGGATGTCCAGCTCTGGCCGCACCTGCACGGCACCGACGCGATGTATCTGGCGCTGATCCGCCGGTCATGATGCGGACCTGCTGTCAGGCGCTATTGGTCGAACGGTGATGATAGTGCGGTGACCACCACCGCCACCCGTCCCGCCCCTTCGACCCGGCGGCACCACGTCGTCGGCCTCGCCTCGGCGTTCGGGATCGGGATGCTGGTAGCGGTCCAGTCGCGTTTGAACGGTGAGCTCGGGGGCATCCTCGGCGACGGCATCCCCGCGGCGCTGATCTCGTTCGGCACCGGTCTGCTGATCCTGTTGGTCGCCACCGCCGTCGTACCGCCGGTGCGGCGCGGCCTGGTCACGGTGTGGCGCACGATCCGGCGTCCGATGCGCGGGTACGGCGGCCTGCGCTGGTGGCAGTGCCTGGGCGGAATCGCGGGGGCGTTCCTCGTGGCGACGCAGTCGATCACCGTCTCCGTGATCGGTGTGGCGGTGTTCTTGGTGGCGGGCGTGGCCGGGCAGGCGATCAGCAGCCTCGTCGTCGACCGTCTCGGTTTCGGTCCGGCAGGCCCGCAGCCGCTGACCGCCGTCCGCATAGTCGGTGCGGTGATCGCGTTGGTGGCGGTCGGCCTCGCCGTGTCCGAGCAGTTGAGTCACCCCGACGGCCTGATGCTGGCGATCTTGCCTGCGCTGGGCGGCGTCGGCACGGCTGTGCAGCAGGCAATCAACGGACGGGTGGCGCGGACCGCGTCCTCCGACGCGTATGGCGCGGTCGCGGCCGGAGTGGTGAACTTCCTGGTCGGATTCGTCGCGCTGCTGCTCGTGTTCCTCGTCGATCTCTCGCTCCGCGGTGCGCCACGGCACCTGCCGAGCGAACCCTGGCTGTACTTCGGCGGCGCGTGCGGCGTGATCTTCATCAGCGCCGCGGCGGCAGTGGTCCGGGTGGTCGGCGTCTTCGTGCTCGGCCTCGGCACGATCGCCGGTCAGCTGATCGCCAGCCTGTTCATCGACATCTTCCTGCCGGTGGCCGACAAGCCCGTCACCACACCGGTCGTCGCCGGCACCCTGCTCGCCCTGGTCGCGGTGGTGGTCGCCGCGATCCCTAACCTCCGCCGCATCTGACGAGCGCGGGGCGGACCTCCACCACTCAACAACTGCTGCCCGCCCCGGCGCCCGACGCTCAGCGCCGGCCGACGGCCACCTGCCGGGCGGGGTTACTGAGTGGCGCAGGTCCGCACACCTCAGGTTGCCGCGGCCGCAACGACTGGTTTGCGGCGCAGGGTCAGCAGGCCCTGGGAGACGGCGACGCCGAGCAGGACGACGAGACCGCCGACGGGCTGGTACCAGGTCAGGTGCTCATGCAGGACGAGGATGCCGACGACGATCGAGAAGATCGGCATCAGGTACGTGACCATCGACGAGCGGCTGGCGCCGATCAGGCGGATGTTGCGCATGTTCAGGACGAAGGCCAGTCCGCTGCCCAGCGCGCCCAGGGCGAGCACGCTCAGCACGGTCTCCGGCGACAGCGACCACGGCGCGGGCGGCGCCTGCCTGGTGACCAGTGGGGCGACGACGGCCAGCTGGACGGTTGCGCACAGCAACAAGCTGGTGGACAGCGCGGTGCCGGACAGCGTCGTACCGGCCAGGAACCGTTTCTGGTAAGGGATCGCGAGCCCGTACGACACCGCGGCGAGCATGCACAGCGCCTGACCGGCCAGGTTCGCGCCGCCCTGCACCCGCCAGGCGCCGAGGACGACGAGCATCCCGGCGAAGCCGATCAGCAGCCCGATCCCGCGCTGCGCCGAGAACTTCTCGGTCCGAAAGATCAGCACCGCGATCGGCAGCACGACCAGCGGGGTGATGCCGTTCCAGATCCCGGCGAGCAGCGACGGGATCCGCTCCTCGCCGTACCCGAACAGGGTCCACGGGATCGCCGAGCCGATCGCCCCGACCACGAACGAGTGCGCCCACAGCCACGGGTCGCGCGGCAGCGGCTCGCGCTTGGCGATCAGGATCGTGAGCAGGACAACCGATCCCGCGATCACCCGGCCGAGCGCGAGGTAGAGCGGCGGCAGCTCGCGGACGCCGACCGAGATGAACAGGAAGCTGCAGCCCCAGATGGCCGCCAGCGCCAGCATGATCGGGAGCCAGGCCCGGACCGGGGCCGCCGTACTGTCAGGAGTCGTTACCGTTCTCACTCCTGACATCCTGCACTACTCCCCGGACAGTTCGCGCATTTTTATCCGTATTCGGGCAGGCGGTAGCGCGCGCTGTCAGGACCGAGAGAGGATGACGCGCATGAATGCCTTCGACGTGGTCGCCGTCCGCAAGCAGTTCCCTGCGCTCGACGAGGGAGCCGCGCACTTCGATGGCCCCGGCGGGTCGCAGACCCCGCAGGCCGTGGCCGACGCGGTGGCGCACACCATGACCTCGGCACTGGCCAATCGCGGCCGGCTGACCGCCGCCGAGCGCCGCGCCGACGAGATCGTGGTCGGCGCCCGGCAGGCGATGGCCGACCTGCTCGGCACCACCGCCGAGGGGATCGTGTTCGGCCGCAGCATGACGCAGCTGACCTACGACTTCTCCCGCGCGCTCGCGAAGACCTGGTCCGCGGGTGACGAGGTGATCGTCACCCGGCTCGACCACGACGCGAACGTGCGTCCCTGGGTGCAGGCCGCCGAGGCCGCCGGCGCCACGGTCAAGTGGCTCGGGTTCGACCCGGAGACCTCCGAGCTGGACGACATCGCGCCGCTGCTCACGGACCGCACCCGTCTGGTCGCTGTCACCGCGGCGTCGAACCTGCTCGGCACCCGTCCGGACACGCAGCGCATCGCCGACCAGGTCCACGAGGCCGGCGCACTGATCTACGTCGACGGCGTCCACCTGACGGCGCACGCGCCGGTCGACGCGCGGTACGCCGACTTCTTCGTGTGCTCGCCGTACAAGTTCTTCGGCCCGCATCTCGGCGTGCTGACCGCGGCGCCGCAGCTTCTCGAGACGCTGCGGCCCGACAAGCTCCTGCCGTCGACGGACGCCGTACCGGAGCGCTTCGAGCTGGGCACGCTCCCGTACGAACTGCTCGCCGGCACGACGGCCGCGGTCGACTTCATCGCCGGGCTCGGAGGCAGCGGCACGACGCGGCGCGAGCGGCTGATTACGTCGCTGCGGAGCGTCGAAGTGCATGAGGACGGGCTGCGTGACGAGCTGGAGGCGGCCCTGAAGGCGATCCCGGGTGTCACCCTCTACGGCCACGCCGCGCACCGCACGCCGACCCTGCTGTTCACGCTCGACGGGCACACGCCGGGGGAGGTGTCCGAGCATCTCGCGAAGGCGGGCGTCAATGCCCCGGCCGGCTCGTTCTACGCGTACGAGCCCGCGCAACACCTCCGGCTCGGCGCGGCGGGCGCGGTCCGGGCCGGTCTCGCGCCGTACACGGACCGCTCCGACGTGGAGCGTCTCGTCGCCGCCGTGACCGCCTTGACCGGCCCGAGCGCGACTAACTAAAGTCTCTGGGGAAATTAATCACCCCGAGGAGTCAGGTGAGAGAACCGAGCGCTGTTTTCGTCCAGGCGGACCCCTCGGACGGCTTGGCCATTCCGGCACGCGCCGGCATCGAAGTCAGCTGGAACGACGGGACGGTCGAGGTCACCGCGGCGAAGGTCTCCCGGGTCGCGCTGCGCTGGTCGGAGAAGCTGCCGAGCGACGCCCTGATCCTCGGCGACGCGTGGGAACGCTCGTACGGCGACCTGCAGTGGCGGCACCGGCAGCCCGAGCGGCTGCTGCCGTGGTACTTCCTCGCCCACTCCGCCGCGGGCACCTTCGGCATGGGCGTCGACGTGCAGCCGAACGCGTTCTGCGCCTGGACGGTCGACGGCGATGGCTTCACGTTGTGGCTCGATCTGCGGAACGGCGACGGCCCGGCGCTTTTGGACGGTCGTACCCTGACAGCAGCGGTCGTGCGACGATTCGAGGACGTCGGCACACCCTGGCAGACCCTGCACGCAGCGGTCGCCACCATGAGCACCCGGCTACCGGCGCGACCTGAGCCCGCGCCGGTGGCCGGGCCTGTTGCCGGGCCAGTTGTAGGTGCCAACAACTGGTACTACGCCTACGGCGAGAACTTCGACGAGAAGGCCGTCCTGAAGGACGCGTCGACCATCGTCGAGCTCGCCGACGGCCACCCGGTGAAGCCGTTCAGCGTCGTCGACGACGGCTGGTACCCGGGCGGCATCGCCTCCGGCGGCCCCTGGGACCGCGGCACGCCGGGCGTCTTCGACGACCTGGCGGGTACGGCGGCCGCGATCAAGGCGATCGGTGCGC
Source organism: Kribbella sp. NPDC050459 (assembly GCF_040655315.1). Classification (NCBI taxonomy): domain Bacteria; kingdom Bacillati; phylum Actinomycetota; class Actinomycetes; order Propionibacteriales; family Kribbellaceae; genus Kribbella; species Kribbella sp. NPDC050459. The sequence goes on from NZ_JBFAJQ010000001.1 coordinate 618,025, forward strand.
GCCCGGGCCTGTGGTTCCGCCCGCTCCTGGTCCGCGAACCCAGCCGGTGGGCGAAGTCCGGCTCGCACGACAAACCCGGCCGTGCGCTCGACCCGACCCGCCCCGAGGTCCTCGACGGCGTGCGCTCCGATCTCGAACGCTTCCGGTCCTGGGGATTCGAGCTGGTCAAGCACGACTTCAGTACGTACGACATCTTCGGCAACTTCGGGCCGGCGATGGGATCCCGCCTGACCACCGGGGGCTGGCAGTTCCACGACCGGTCGCGGACGACGGCCGAGATCGTGCTGGCGTTCTACCGCGAGATCCGGGCGGCGGCCGAGGACGTCGTACTGATCGGCTGCAACACCGTGGGCCACCTCGCGGCCGGGCTCGTCGACGTCCAGCGGACCGGCGACGACACCTCCGGCCGGGACTGGGAGCGGACCCGGAAGATGGGGGTGAACACCCTCGCGTTCCGGCTCCCGCAGCACAACCGGTTCTTCACGGTCGACGCGGACTGCGTCCCGTGCACGCCGCAGACGCCGTGGGAGCTGAACGAGCGGTTCCTGGATCTCGTCGCCCGGTCCGGTACGGCGCTGTTCCTGTCGATCGACCCGGCGGCGCGGACGGACCGCACGGACCGTGCGTTGCGGGACGGTATACGGTTGGCGCTCGACGGTGGTGCTGCGTCGGAAATCGAGCCGGTCGACTGGCTGGTCAACACCACTCCGAACGAATGGCGCACGGGTGGGGACACCATCCGGTACGACTGGTCGCAACCGTGGGGTGCGGATCCAATTGGTTAGACGGGGGACGAACCTCGATCGCGTCGGGGGCTTCAACGACGCCGTGGTGCTGGACGCGATCCGCCGCAGCGAGCAGCTGAGCCGCGTCGAGCTCGCCGAGGCCACCGGTCTGTCCGGCCAGGCGATCTCGAACATCGCGCGCCGCCTGCTCGACGCGGGCCTGGTCCGCGAAGCCGGACGGTTGCGGGGCGCGGGACTGGGCAAGCCGCGGACCCTGCTCGAGCTCGAGCCCACCGGCCGGTACGCCGTCGGCGTCCACCTCGACCCGTCCGTCGTCACCGTCGTCCTGCTCGACCTGACCGGCGAGGTGGTCGCGCGGCGGCCGGTGGACCAGTACGCCGACGACCCCGGCCTGCTGATCGACGGCATCGCGAAGACGATCGAGGAAGTGATCGCCGAGGCGGGCGCACCGCGGGACCGGGTCACCGGCGTCGGGATCGCCGCGCCCGGGCCGATCGACGTCGAGCGCGGCGTGGTGGTCGACCCACCGAACCTCTCGACCTGGCACCTGGTGCCGCTCCGTGACGAGCTGGCCGAGCGCACCGGCCTGCCGATCGTCCTGGACAAGGACGTGACCGCGGCCGCCTCCGCCGAGCGGTGGGCCGGCCAGGGCGGCAGCTTCGTCTTCTTCTACCTCGGCACCGGCGTCGGCGCCGGGCTGGTGATCGGCGACGAGGTGGTCCGCGGCTCGTCCAGCAACGTCGGCGAGATCGGCCACGTGATCGTCGATCCGGACGGTCCGCTGTGCTACTGCGGCCGGCGCGGTTGCGTCGGCGAAGCCAGCCAGCCGCGGTTCCTGGTACAGCAGGGCGTCCAGGCCGAAGTGCTTGCCGAGGGCATCGACCTGGACGACCGGCAAGCCGTCGAGGCGGCCTTCTCCCGGCTGTGCGCGCTGGCCGCGGACGGCTCCGCGCCGGCGCGGGCGATCGTCACCGCGCTCGCGGAGCGGATCGCCAAGGTGGTCGAGGACATCGCGAACCTGCTCGATCTGGAGCGGGTCGTCTTCGGCGGCCCGCACTGGGAACAGCTCGCACCGGTCCTCGACGCCGCGGTCCGGGAGGCCTTGGAAGGCCGGTTCCTGCTGCGGGCGGTGCATCCGTTCGAGGTCACCGGTACGGCGCTCGGCGTGGACGTCGGCGCGATCGGCGCCGCGAGCCTGGTCCTGGACCGGACCTTCTCGCCCGACCCCTCTCTCGGCCTGACTCTTGATGGTGAAAGGTAGATGTGTTGATGATCGACCCCGAGGTCCTCGCCCGCGCCACGGAGGCTGTGCGGAAGGCCGGCGGCGACGACGTGATCGCGGAGATGTTCCGGCGCTCGATGGCCGAGAACCTGCCGGCCGTCGCCGAGCGGCTGCCGGACGGGACCACGTTCGTGCTCACCGGCGACATCCCGGCGATGTGGCTGCGCGACTCGGCCGCTCAGCTGCGCCCGTACCTGCTGCTGTGCAAGGACGATCCGGGCCTGCAGGAGATCCTGATCGGCGTGCTGCACCGGCAGCTCGAGTACGTCGTCCTGGACCCGTACGCGAACGCCTTCAACCAGGAGGCGAACGGCGCCGGTCACGTCACCGACGAGACCGAGATGTCGCCGTGGGTGTGGGAGCGCAAGTACGAGATCGACTCGCTGTGTTTCCCGCTCGAGCTGGCCTACCGGCTGTGGCGGATCACCGGCCGCGCGGACGTGATCGACGACCGCTTCCGGGCCGCCGCGGAGGCGATCGTCGAGCTGTGGACCGTGGAGCAGGACCACGAGGCGCGCTCGCCGTACCGGTTCCAGCGGCACGACGATCGGCCGTCGGACACCCTGGTCCGCGAAGGACGCGGGCGGCTGACGCGACCGACCGGCATGTCGTGGAGCGCGTTCCGGCCGAGTGACGACGCGACCGAGCTGGGCTTCAACGTACCCGGGAACATGTTCGCCTCGGTGGTGCTCGGGTACCTGCAGGAGATCGCGACCGAGGTGCTACGGGACGAGCCGCTGGCCGACCGGGCGAAGGCGCTGAAGGCCGAGATCGACGAGGGCATCGCGACGTTCGGCACGGTGGATCATCCGGTGCACGGCCGGGTGTACGCGTACGAGGTCGACGGCCTGGGCGAGACGCTGCTGATGGACGACGCCAACATGCCGAGCCTGCTGTCGATCCCGCTCACCGGGTACGCCGCGCCGGACGACCCGACGTACCTCGCCACGCGCTCCCTGCTGCTCAGCCCGTCGAATCCCTACTACTACAGCGGTACGGCGGCCGCCGGTATCGGCAGCCCGCACACCCCGCCGCGCTACATCTGGCACATCGCGCTCGCCGTGCAGGGGATCTCCAGCACGGCGGCGCAGGAGCGCCAGCAGTTGCTGGAGCTCCTGCGCGACACCACCGGCGGCACCGGCCAGATGCACGAAGGCTTCGACGTCGACGACCCCACGCAGTACACCCGCGAGTGGTTCTCCTGGGCCAACGCGATGTTCTGCGAGCTCGCGCTGGTGCACGCCGGGATCAGGTGACGTCGCGGCGCCGCGTGGTCCAGGCCGCGAGGACGGCGAACACCGCGCAGTAACCGATCAGGGTCAGCAGCGCCCGTCCGCCGCCGACGGCATCGCGGACGCCGGGTGGTGCGTCGGCGGCGGCCATGCCGGTGACGCTGAAGACGAGTGAGCCGGCGTTCGTACCGGGCAGCGCGTTGGCGAGCCAGTCCAGGCTCGGCAGCAGACTGCTCACGACGCCCGCCAGCAGCGTCTCGATGCCGAGGATCCACACCACGCCGAGGCCGATCGGCAACGCGACGTTGCGGAAGGCAACAGCCAGGACGGCTCCGGCGAGGCACCACATCATCAGCACCAGCCAGCCGCCGCCGAGGCCTTGCAGGAGATCGACGATGCCCGGCCAGTTCGTCGAGCCGTTCTCGGCCGCGGCGATGCCGAGGCTGCACAGCGCGCAGGCGGCGAAGATCCCGAGCACCCAGAGCGCGATCATCGTGGCCAGCGCAAGGAACTGCGCGCCGAGGATCGTGCCGCGCTGCGGGCGCTGGGTGAGGACGGTCTTCAGCGTGCCCCAGGTGTACTCGCCGCCGATCACGATCGCGCCCAGCACGAGCGCGAGCGCGCCGGCGAAGATCGGGTAGCCGCCGATCGTGTTGTCGACGACGCGTTCGGGCAGCATGCCGCGCAGGATCTCGGCGCGCGGTACGCCGTTGGTCTGCGGGTTGTCGTCGCCGGTCGCGTAGCCCAGGTACGGCAGCAGGTACCCGAAGATCAGGCTCAGCACCAGGCCGGCGCCGAACAGCACCCAGACGGCGGATCGCTTGCGGAGCTTGAGCAGTTCGGCTCGGTAGCTACCCAGCATCGGTGGTCTCCTCCCCGGCCGACAGCTCTGTCGACAGCTCTGTGGTCAGCTCTGTGGTCAGCTCGAAGAAGATGTCCTCGAGCGCGCGTTCGGTGGTGTGCAGCTCGGACACCTCGATACCGGCCTCGACGAGCGTCCGGTTCACCTCGGCGGCCTTCGCCGGATCCACCTGCACCCGGAGCGTGTCGTCGTAGCGGTGGACACTGCCGAAGCGGGTCAGGATCGACTGCGCCTGGTCCTTCGGTGCGGCCCGGACCACCAGTTCCTGCTCGCCGCGCAGCTCGTCGACGGTGTGCTCGGCAACCATCCGCCCGGCGTTGATGATGCCGACCCGGTCGCAGATCTGCTGCACCTCGCCGAGCAGGTGGCTGGACAGCAGCACCGTCCGGCCGCCGGTGCCGAGCTCGCGGATCAGGCGGCGCATGTCGCGCATCCCGGCCGGGTCGAGGCCGTTGGTCGGCTCGTCGAGGATCACCAGCTCCGGGTCCTTGAGCAGCGCCGCCGCGACGCCGAGGCGCTGCTTCATCCCCAGGGAGTACGTCGAGAACCGGTCGGTCGCGCGATCGGCGAGGTCGACGAGCCCGAGCACCTCGTCGATCCGCTGTCGCGACACCCCGGCGTACTCGGCCAGCAGCCGCAGGTTGTCCAGGCCGGACAGGTACGGGTAGAACGCGGGCGACTCGATCATCGACCCGGTCCGCCGCAATACGCCGGACTCACCCGGCCAGCCGCCCAGCACCCGCACCCGGCCGCTCGTCGGCGCGATCAGCCCGGTGAGGATCCGGAGCGTCGTCGTCTTGCCCGCCCCGTTCGGCCCCAGGAACCCGTACACCTCACCCGGCAACACCGTCAGATCGACACCGTCAACCGCCAAGGTGTCGCCGTACCGCTTCGTCAGCCCGCTGACCTCAACTAGCGCATCCATACCTAGAGCCTGGCTGTCAGCCCCCACGTCCGGCGTCGCCCTGGAGGAGTCACCGGCCCTACCCCTGGGGGAGTAGTCAGGTACTGGGATTGGTCTCCAGCCGTTGCACACTGCCGGCCGCGAGAGCTTCCGCCACGTGCTCGAAGCCGCTCCTGATCAGGTCGCCGTAGTCCCCGGCGGGGAGCTTCGAGAGGTTGGCCTCCGCCGCCGCGAGGTGCTCTCGGGCTTCTTCGGGCCGACTCAGCCGGCGGTAGTCGTCGGCGAGGCTGAGGTGCAGCGACGGCAGCCACTGGTCGTCCGAGACGAGCTCCAAAGCCCGCAGATCCCAGCTCAGCTCGTCCTCGGTCTCCTCCTGCACATCGGCGAGGAAATGCGCGATCACGCACCGGGTCGCCGGGTCGTCGATCTCCTCCCAGAGCGCGGTCAACCGGGTGCGGGCAGCCTCACGATCCCCGCCCCGTCCGGCCTCGACAGCGGCGGTGATCTCCTCCAGTCGCATCATGCAACCACCCTCGCCCCTCGACCAGCTGGAAGGTCAACTCCGCAGACGAACCCGTGCAGTCTCGACAGGACGTATCCGTCTGCAACCAGGCACCAGACCTCGAATCACGCGAGCCGACAGCCGCGAGTTGCAGAGACGTCCTGTCGACCTTGCACGCGTCGGCAGGTCAACCGAGCCAGCCGGGCCGCACGAGCCCGGTTTGATAGGCGACCACCACCAGCTGGGCGCGGTCGCGGACGCCGAGTTTGATCATCGCGCGGCTGACGTGGGTTTTCGCGGTCGCCGGGCTGAGCACCAGCCGCCCGGCGATCTCGTCGTTCGACAGGCCTTCGCCGACCAGCGCGACGATCTCCTTCTCGCGTTCGGTGAGGACGTCGAGCTCCTTGCTCGCATGCGGCTGCCGCGACCGCGACGCGAACTCCGCCACCAGCCGGCGCGTCACACCGGGGGACAGCAGCGCGTCACCGCGCGCCACCACCCGCACGGCCTGCAGCAGTTCGACCGGCTCGGTGTCCTTCACCAGGAACCCGCTCGCCCCGACCCGCAGCGCCTCGAACACGTACTCGTCGAGGTCGAACGTCGTCAGGATCACCACGTGGACGTCGGCCAGCTCCGGATCCGCGCCGATCTGCCGCGTCGCCTCGAGCCCGTCCGTCCCGGGCATCCGGATGTCCATCAGTACGACGTCGGGCTTGTCCCGCCGCGCCACCGCGACGGCCTCGGCGCCGTCCGCGACCTCGCCGACCACCGTGATGTCGTCCTCGGCGTTCAGCAACGACCGGAACCCGGCCCGCACCAACGCCTGGTCATCCGCCAGCAGCACCCGAATCATGCGCGGAGCCTATGCGAGCCCCGCGTCATGTGCGAGCAGCGCGATCTGCGTGCGGTTGCCGAGCTCGAGTTTGGTGAGGATGTGCGAGATGTGCGCCTTCACGGTCGCCAGGCTCATGAACAGCTCGGACGCGATCTGCGCGTTCGCCTTGCCCTGCGCGACCGCGAGCATCACGTCGTACTCGCGGGGCGAAAGCCGCTGCAGCTTCTGTTGCGCGATCGTGTGGGCGTCAGCCTGGGTGGCGGCGCGGTCCATCAATCGGCGGGTGATCGCCGGCGACAGGATCGGGTCGCCGGCCGCGACCCGCCGGACGGCGTCGACGATCTGCGCGGGCGGCGTGTCCTTGAGCAGGAACCCGCTCGCCCCGGCGCGGAGCGCGTGCAGGACGTTCTCGTCGGTGTCGAACGTGGTGAGCACGACGACCTCGGGCGGGTTCGTCCGCGCCCGCAGCCGCCGGGTCGCGACGATCCCGTCGACCCGCGGCATCCGCAGGTCCATCAGCACGATGTCCGGGAAGTGCGCGTCGACGGCCGCCGGTACCTCGTCCCCGTCGGCGGCCTGCGCGACCACGGAGATCCCGTTCGCACCGTCCAGCATCATCTCGAGGCTGGCCCGTACCAACGCGTCGTCGTCCACCACCAGCACCCGGATGTTCACGAGGGCCACGGTAGCGAGGCCTCCAGCCGGAACCCGCCACCGGGCACCTGCCCGTGGTCCAGCGTGCCGCCCGCGAGCTGGACGCGCTCGGTCAGCCCGACCAGCCCGGTCCCGCTCCCGGGCGCCAGCGGCCTACCGTTCGAGGCCGGGTTGGTCAGCTCGATCCGCAACCGATCACCCGGTTCGCCGGACACCAGCACGGTCACCGGGTGTCCGGCCGCGTGCTTGCGGGCGTTGGTCAGCCCCTCCTGCACGACCCGGTACGCCGTCCTCCCGGTTGCCGGCGGCAAGGATGCCGGATCGGCGACCTGGTCCTCGTACGCGATCGTCGTACCGGCGTCGCGAGACTCGTCGACCAGCGCCCGGAGGTCCCCGAACGTCGGTTGTGGTCGGCCTTCGTACACGTCTTCGTCGCGCAGCACGTTGATCACCTCGCGCAACTCGTCGAGCGCCTGGTGGACGCCGGTCCGGATCACGCCGGCCGCCTTCGCGAGCTTCTCCGGTGACGAGTCCGGGCGGTACTCGAGCGCACCGGCGTACGTCGCGAGCAGCGAGAGGCGATGGGCGAGGACGTCGTGCATCTCGCGGGCCATCTTGGTGCGCTCGAGCGATCGCGCCTCGGCGACCCGGCGGCCCTGCTCGGCCTCCGCGCGCCGGGCGCGTTCCCGCAGCGACTCCAGCAGCTGCTGCCGGGCCTGCGTTCCTTGACCCCAACCGAGCAGTGCGGCGTGCACGGCCACGTCCAGGACGGCGAACCAGAGGAACGGGAGGCCGTGGATCGGTTGCCACAGGCCCTGGATCAGATGCGCGACGGTGCCGATCACGGCGACCAGGATCGCCGGACGCCACGGGCGGCGCATGGCCACGTTCAACGTGCCGAGGGTGGAGGGCGGTGTAGCGGCGGGGGAGAGGGCCGCCAGGACGGCGAGTGCGATCGCGCCCGGCACCGGGCGGCGGAGCGCCACCGGGATCAGCGCGACCGCGACGACGCCGACCGCGATGTCGAGGAACAGGAACTTGTCGTGCTCCGGATCCGGCAGCCGCCCGACGATCGTCAGCGCGACGAGCACGCTCATCGCGCCGGTCGCGACAAGGTCGACCTGTCTCGACGGCTTCGGCGGCACACACTCCTCCATGCCGCCGACCCTAGGCGGTCAACCTCGATCGGCACCACCAACCAAAGTCGAACCCCCACAGACTTCCGGCCGCCCACCCCCAGCCCCACGACCGATGCCGCCACCCCCCACTCCACAAGAAGGTGATCCCACAACCCCATCACCCCAGGAGCCCTCAATGCACAACCACACATCCCAGCCCAAGCCCACGGGCCAGTCGCAGCGCGCGGCTCATTCCCAGCCCACGGCCGAGGCACTGCCCGCGGCCCCCGCGCTGCCTGCCGACCCGGCTGCCTCGGCGGCTCCTCGCCGGGTTCCTGGGCGTAGCCGCCTGGCCGTTGTCGGGGTTGCCGCTCTTGCAGCGCTCGCTGACTGGGCGATTCTCGGCCCGCTCGCCGGCATCACCTTGGAGGCCCGACAGGGCGGCACCCAGCACATCGGCGCCGCCGCCGTGGTCGTCTCGACTGTCTTCGTCGCGCTGGCAGGCTGGGCCCTGCTCGCGATCCTCGAGCGCCGTACGCCGCGCGCCCAGAACATCTGGACCGTCGTCGCCGCGATCGTCTGCACCACCTCGCTCGGCAGCCCGCTGACGAACGGCATCGGCCTCGGCGCGAAGCTCGGCCTCGCGTCACTCCACCTGGTCGTCGGCGCGGTCGTGATCCTGGGCCTGCGCCGCACCGCCCTCAGCGCCGCCGAACGGTGCTAACTGGGCTGCCTGGTAGAACCCCCGGATGTGCGCGGTCACGAGCCCGGCCGCGCGCTCCGGCTCACCGCCCCGCACCGCCGCCAGGATCGCCCGGTGCTCGGCCCGCAGCCCGACCGCCGTCGCCTCCCAGTCCGGGAGGTTCGGTACGGCGGCCAGCACGTACCCGTGGATCGCCGACCGCAGCGAGGTCATCACCGCGGCGATCAGCACATTCCCCGCCAGCCCGGACAGCGCAACGTGGAACTCCGCGTCGAGCACGTGGAACTCCTCCGGCGACAGCGCGGTGTCGTCCATCCGGTCGAGCAGCTCCTCCGCGACCTTCAGCTCGTCCGCTTCGAGTTCCCGCGCCGCGGCCTCCCGCGCCGACCAGGACTCCAGCAGCAGCCGGGTCTGCACGACGTCGCCCATCGGCAGGTGGTTGGTTGCCAGGTGCAACCGCAGTACGGCGGTCAGCGGCGACACCGGCTCCGCCACGATCACCGCGCCGGCCTCGGGCCCGGAGCCGGTCGCGGTCCGCACCACGCCCATCGCCTCCAGCACCCGGACCGCCTCCCGCACCGACGGCCGGCTGATCCCGAGTTGCTCGGCCAGCGCCCGCTCACCGGGCAGCCGCCCGCCGATCCGCAGCCGCCCGGCGGCCAGATCGGCCTCGACCCGGTGCAGGACCAGCTCGTAGTTCTTCATGTGGACGAGCCTATCTGTGTGGTCGGACCACAGGGTAGGGTGTGGTCCGACCACAGATTCAGCCGGGAGACGTGATGACCGATCGCCAGATGCCCAAATGGTCCGAGTTGAAGCCGCTGCTGCGGCCGAAGCCGATCACGGTGAACCCGACCGAGCGGCGGCTGGAGAAGGCGCTGACGATCGCGGACCTGCGGGCGATCGCGAAGCGCCGGACGCCGCGGTCGGTGTTCGACTACACCGACGGCGCCGCCGAGGCGGAGATCAGCCTGCGCCGCGCCCGCCGGCTGTTCGCCGAGATGGAGCTGCAGCCGTCCATCCTGCGCGACGTCTCCGACATCGACCTGGGGACGTCGATCCTGGGCGGCCGCTCCGAGCTGCCGTTCGCGTTCGCGCCCACCGGCTTCACCCGGATGATGAACCACGAGGGCGAGAGCGCGGTCGTGAAGGTCGCCGAGCAGGTCGGCATCCCGTACGCGTTGTCGACGATGGGCACCACCTCGATCGAGGACGTCGCGGCCGCGGGCCCGAACGCACGCAAGTGGTTCCAGCTGTACGTGTGGAAGGACCGCACGGCCGGTGAGGACCTGGTGAAGCGGTCGGCCGCCGCCGGGTACGAGGCGCTGATGCTCACCGTCGACGTACCGGTCGCCGGGGCCCGGCTCCGCGACGTCCGCAACGGCTTCACGATCCCGCCGTCGCTCACCGCGAAGACCGTCCTGGACGCGTCGCTGCACCCGGCCTGGTGGGCGAACCTGCTGACCACGCGCCCGCTGACGTTCGCCTCGCTGTCCACCTGGGACGGCACCGTCGCGGAACTGCTCGACAAGCTGTTCGACCCGACCATGACGATCGACGATCTCAACTGGCTGCGCTCGATCTGGGACGGCCCGCTGATCGTCAAGGGCATCCAGACCGTCGAGGACGCCCGCCGGGTTGTGGACGCCGGCGCGGACGCGGTCGTGCTGTCGAACCACGGCGGCCGCCAACTGGACCGCGCCCCGACGCCGCTGCGGATCCTGCCGGACGTCCGGAAGGCGGTCGGCAGCGACGCGGAGATCTACCTCGACACCGGCATCATGTCCGGCGCCGACATCGTCGCGGCGATCGCGCTCGGCGCCGACGCCTGCCTGGTCGGTCGCGCGTACCTGTACGGCCTGATGGCCGGCGGTCAGCGCGGTGTCGCCCGGGCCGCGGACATCCTGACCAAGGAGGTACGCCGCACGATGGCCCTGCTCGGCGTCTCCCGCGTGGCCGACCTGAACCCGTCCCACGTCCGCCTGCCCTGACACCGGCCGGCTTGTTCACAGCGGCAGCGTCGCCGTGATCCGCAGGCTGCCGGTCGGTGTGCGGTTCGCGGTCAGGGTGCCCCCGAGTGCGGTGGCGCGTTCGCGCATCCCGGAGATGCCGTTGCCCTCTTTGGGTGCACCGGCCAGCGACTCGCCGTTGTCGTCGACCTGAAGCACCAGGGACTGCTCGCCGTACTGGATCCGGACCGTCGCCGACGTCGCCCGGGCGTGCCGTACGACGTTCGTCAGCGACTCCTGGACGATGCGGAACGCCGCGCGGTCGAGTCCGGCCGGCAGCGGCCGCGGATCGCCGTGCACGATCTTGTGTACGTCGAGGCCGGCCCGCTCGGTCCGGCTGATCAGGTGATCGAGGTGATCGAGTCCGGTGACCGGCTGCCGCGGCGCGGACTCGTCGGACTGCCGCAGGACGCCGACGATCGACCGCAGCTCGACCAGCGCCTCTTTGCTCGCGTCCTTGATCGCGGACAACGCCGGGGCGGCCTGCTCGGGCTGCCGGTCGACCAGGTGCAGCGCGGTGGACGCCTGCACGTTGATCAGCGAGATGTGGTGCGCGACGACGTCGTGGAGCTCCTGCGCGATCCGCAGCCGTTCCTCGCCGGCACGGCGCAGCTCCTCCTCCTTCCGCGTCCGCGCGGCGGCCATCACGCGGTCGCGGTGCGCGCGGAAGAGCTCGGCGAGGAAGCCCAGGACGCAGAAGCAGGTGCCGACGAGCAGCACCTGATAGATGCCCTGCTCGTTGATCCCGAGGATCATCCGCCCGCCGACGTGCCCGACGTACAAGGTGATCAGCCCGAGCCAGCCCGCCAGCCGGTGCCCCAGGCGGATCGTGGTGAACACGGCGATCACGAACGCGAACACCACCGGGCCCCACGGGTACTCGCGGAGCATGTAGACCAGCGTCGAAAGGACCGTTGCCCACAGCACCGGGATCGGCTTCGTCCACAGCCAGTACAGCGACAGTGAGCCGATCAGCAGCAGCACCACCATCAACAAGTCCGGCTCGTGGCGGTCGGTCTGACCGCGGGACGCCCCGAACGTGCCGACCACCGAGAACACGGCAAGCGCCACGGGCAGGGCCGCGCGGCGCACTCGTGCCCCCAGGGGCGGGGGCGTCTCGGTCGTGCTCACAGTACGGAACCGTAGAGGCCGGGCGGGGCCGGTGTCATCGTCGCCACGGAGTACATCGGCCTGCGCCCGCCGCGGTAGTTCAGTACTTGACCTTGTAGATCTTCTCCTCGTACGCCGTGCCGTAGTACTCCTCCAGCGTCGCGAGCTCGTCGTCGGGCCGCTCCAGCGCCTTCGCGATCCGCGGGCGGCTGGGCATCGCCTCCGGGGTCCAGGTCTCCGGCTTCCACAGCTGGGAGCGCAGGAACGCCTTCGAGCAGTGGTGGAAGATCTCCTCGATCTCGACCAGCAGGGCGAGCTGCGGGCGGTTGCCCTTCACGACCATCTCGTCGAAGAACGGCGCCTCGCGGACGATCCGGGCGCGGCCGTTGATCCGCAGCGTGTCGCCGCGGCCGGGCAGGAAGTAGATCAGCCCGACGTGCGGGTTGGAGAGGATGTTGGTGAACCCGTCGACCCGCCGGTTGCCGGCCCGCTCCGGGATCGCGATCGTCGTGCTGTCGAAGATCTTCGTGAACCCGGCCGGGTCGCCCTTGGGGGAGACGTCGCAGGTGCCGTCGTCCGCGGAGGTGGCGATCAGGCAGAACGGCGAGGCCGCGAGCCACTCCCGGTCGAGGTCGTGCAACTCCTTGCGGGCCTTGCCTGCGGCGGCTGCCAGTGGTTGCGGGACAACCTCCCGCAGCTCGTCGTACGTTGTGATCTCGACCAGTCCGGGAATCTCCATCAGGCGGCGTTCTCCTCTGCCAGCGACGGCGTGGCGTCCTCATTGACGGCCCTCGTCCGCGCAGCCCATCGTACGGCGGGACCAGTCGCGCAACTGGTCCCCAGGAACAGTGCACCGACGGCCAGCCAGCCGATCGGGCCCCAGCCGAGCACCACTGTGGTGAGCAGTGCCGGGCCGAGCATCCGGGCGATCGCGGGGCCGGTGCCGAAGAAGCCCTGGTACTGGCCCTGCTTGTCGGCGGGGGCCAGCCCGAAGCTGATTTCCCACGCGCCGGAGGCGAGTTTCATCTCGCCGAGCGTCAGGAGTGCGGCGGCGATGACGAGGACGACGGCGGTGAGCGGGGCGCTCAGGCCGGCGGCGGTGGTCGCGAAGACTGCGCAGGCGGCCAGCATCGCGACACCGGCGTACCGGACGCTGCGGGACGCGGTGCGCAGATCCTTGACGCTCTTCGCGATCCGGACCTGGAAGAACGTCACGCCGAGCGTGTTCACGATCATCAGCGAGGCGACGACCCAGCTGGGCGCGTTCGTGCGGGTGACGATCCAGAGCGGGCCGACCAGGCTGATCAGCGGCATGAAGAGCAGCATCACCGCATTGATCAGCGCGAGCACGGCGTACGGGCGGTCGTGCAGCACGGCCAGCCGCGGCTCGCCCGCGACGCGCAGCGTGGTCGCGATCGACGGCACCCGGCGCAGTAGCCCGGCCGCGATCAGGAAGCTGAGGGCGTCGACCGCGAACACAGTCAGGTACGCCGCCGTGCTGTCGAAGCGGAGCGCCACGCCGCCGAGAAGCGCGCCGATCGCGAGCCCGGCGTTCACGGTGGACTGCAGGAACGCGCGGATCCTGGTCCGCTCCGCCGGGGCGACCAGGCCCGCGAGCAACGCCTGCCGCGCCGCGGTGAGCCCGGTCTGACTGCACGCGTAGATCACCGCGGCGATCAGGAAGCCGGCGAAGCTCCTGACCACCAGGAACGAGGCGACTGCTGTCGCGGTCGTCAGCGCCAGCAGGACCGCGGTGCCGCGGGCTCCCCGCCGGTCCGCGAGGTTTCCAAGCGGGACGCCCGCCAGGAATCCGACCAGCCAGGCGATCGTCAGCCCGAGCCCGACCTCCGCGGTCGAGAGCCCGACCACGCGGGTGAAGAACAACGCCGAGGTGACGACGAACGCCCCGTCCCCGACCGAGTTGGCCAACTGCGCCATCGCGAGATCCCGCGGCGCTCCGGCCGGGGGAAGCATCTGCCCAAGTCTGCTGCTCATGTCCTCGAGCCTAGATGCGCAACGGCCCACCCGAGAGATCCATTCCCACCTTCAGAACATGGGCCAATTTCAGCTGTGGACAACCCGGCCCGGCGGCCGGAATCGCGGCATCTTTACAGGCATGAGCTTCGAGAACCTCTCCGCCACCTGGCCCGACCGCCCGCTCACCGACCCCGCCGTCACAGCCGATGTCGTAGACCTCATGGTCAGCCACGGCGACCGCCGCCGAGGCACCCTCACAGTCCTCATCTGCGCCCCCGACGACCACTACCTGGCCACCGTCACCGTCGAACTCCCGGCCGACGCCATCCCGGCCGACGCCATCCCAGCTGCGGCCGTCCCGCCTGAGGCCGTCCCAGCCGACCGGTCGACCCATGCCGTGGGTCCGAGCCCGGCCCAGCTCTGCGGGACCGCCATGCACCCGATCATCCCGGCGGTCCGCACCGCCCCCGACGCGGCTCTCATCCTGACCCTCGGCCGCCCCGGCCCCGCCCGCCTGACCGACCTGGACAACCAGTGGTCACAAGCCGCCACCGCGATCTGCCGCGCCGCCGGCATCCGCCTCCTCGGCTTCTACATCGCCACCAAAGACGGCATCTACAGCCCGGACATCACCAACACCCCCGCAGCCGCCGCCTGAACCGGCCCACCCGACGGTCTGCGGCCACCTCGTCCCGGCCGTCGGCTGGGTGTGGTGGTTACCGGACTCCCCGGGGGCGGAACTGGATGCTGATGCGTGGGCCTACGCGGCCGGCTGCCTTCGGGATGGCGTGTTCCCAGGTGCGCTGGCAGGAGCCGCCCATGACGATCAGGTCGCCGTGCCCGAGTGGATACCGCACCGTCGAGCCGACCGGACCGCTGGATCCGCCCGGTCGCGGTCGCAGGGCAAGCACGCGAGGCTCGCCGACCGACAGGATCGCGACCATGGTGTCCTCGTGGTTGCCGCGCCCGATCCGATCCCCGTGCCACGCCACGCTGTCCCGGCCGTCGCGGTAGAAACACAACCCCGCCGTACGGAACGGCTCACCCAGCTCGTCCGCGTAGTACCCGCTCAACGCATCCCGCGCCTCGTCGAGGATCGGCAGTGGCAGCTCGGCGTTCTCACCGTAGAAGCACAGCAGGCGCGGCACGTCGACCACCCGGTCGTACATCTGCCGCCGCTCCGCCTGCCACGGCACCTCCCGAGCCAGCCGCTCGTACACCTGATCCGCCCCCGTCAACCACCCCGGAAGCACATCGATCCAGGCCCCGCGCCCCAACTCGGTCCGCGACACCCCGTCCAGCGACCCCAACTCCGGATCCGCGAACGCATCCAGCAACGAGCCCTGAAGGTCAGCACCCATACGCCCACCATACCCGAAACTCGAACAAATGTTCCCATCATCTGTCCCTCATCTGCGGTGAGCGCCAAGGGCTAAGCGCTGGGGCTGGGGTCATGGTGTGGTGTTGCGAGCGCCTACTGAGGGATGCGATCCACCTGCTCCTGTCTGAGCCGCCGCTCAGTCCGCCCCCGGTACCCGATCTGCATCGCCGACTCTCGGAAATCGAACCCGGCGGCGGTCGGTGGATGCGCCGCTTCGCCTTGCAGGCATGGGATTCCGTGAGTTTGACGGATTTGGCGCACAGTCAGACATTCGATAGAATCGAACACATGTTCGATCATGATCTCGGTGTGCTGCCGACCCGCGACCTGCTGGAGGCCGCGGCCGAATGCCGCGCGGTCGCCAGCAGGGCCGACGCGCGGGTGCTGGAGTGCGCCCAGGTCTACGCCGATCGGTTCCATCCCGCGGTGTGCGAGGTCCGGCCGGGCCGGCGCGTCCGCGACGGCGGCGAGCGCGCAGTGGTGCTCGGTGGAGAGGGCTGCCCGGAGATCGCCGAGTTCGCGGTCGCCGAGTTCGCCGTCGTGCTCGGCGTCTCTCCCGGCGTCGGCCGCCAGATCATCGCCGATGGCCTCGCGTTGCGGCACCGGTTCCCGCGGATCTGGGCGCAGGTCCAGGCCGGTGCGGCGACACCGTGGAAAGCCTGTCAGATCGTGCGGTACTGCGTGAAGCTCGACCCGTGCGCCGCGGCGTACGTGGACCGGCGAGTCGCGCCGATCGTGGACACCATCTCCCCGTACCGGCTGGACAAGATCGTGGCCGCAGCCAAGAAGCAGGCCGATCCGGGGCTCGCTGAAACCGACGCCGCGGAAGCAGCCGCCGACCGTGGCGTGTTCGTCGGGCGCGGCGACGGGCACGGCAACAAGTCCATCTACATCAAAGCCGCCGCAGCCGCGGTCAACCGCCACGACGCGACCATCGCCGCGATCGCCGATGCCCTGAAGACCTTCGGCGACACCCGCCCCGTGCAACACCGCCGCGCCGAAGCCGTCGGCATCATCTGCGACCCCGCCTTCACCCAAGAACTCCTCGCCCAAGCCCAAACCAACACCGCCACCCAACCTCAAGCCGCCCCCGAGACCGACGCCCGGACCGAAGCCGATGCGAGGCTCGACGCGAGGGTGGATGCGCGCGCCGGGGCTGATGCGGGGGTGGACGTCCGGGACGGAGTTGATGTCCGGGCCGGAGTTGACGTTCTGGCCGGAGGCGCCGGTCGCCGCGATCCCGGCGGGGCGTGCGGCCGAGCGTCTGGTGACGTACGTGCTGCGGCGACTGCCTACGCCGGCCCGGAGGCCGCGCCAGATACGACGGCAACGCCGTGTCCCGCACCGGCCGGCGACGCTGCGGTTGCGTCGACCGAGGCCATGACGGGCGATCGCGTGTGTTCGGGGAGCGGGGTGATTCTGCGGGCCGAGAGGGTCGGGGCCGCGTGTCCGGGCGGCGAGGATGACCTGCTGTTTGATCCGCAGGAGCCAGTCGGGCCGGTGGAGGATCCGTGGTTGGAAGCGTCAGGGCCGTGTGATCCCGATCTGCCGGTTGATCCGTATGGCAGCCGGTTGGCTGATCCGGAGGCTCGGAATGACGACGAGTCTGCGATGGATGCTGCCGCGTTGCGGGCGCTCGACGGACGGCTCGCGCAGATCAAACAGGACGCCTACGCCGCCGGTTCGATCAGGCGGACCGATCCGGCAGGTCGGTCCAGGGGACAGGTGCGTCCAGGACAGACCGAGGTGATCGTGCATCTCACCGACAAGACTCTGGCGAGTGGTGCCGGTGTTGTGCGCGCCGAGGGCATCGGGCCGCTGCTGGCCGGTCAGTTGGCCGAGTTGGTCGGGCATGGGCCATACACCGTGAAGCCTGTGATCGATCTGAACGACGCGGTCAGTGTCGACGCGTACGAGATCCCCACCCGCATTCGAGAGCGGGTTCGGCTGATCCACCCCGTCGAGCTGTTCCCGTACGGCACCCGCGAGAGCAGCGACCGCATCGACCTCGACCACATCGAGCCGTACGACCCTCACGGACCAAGAGGCCAGACCAGTACGGCCAACCTGGCGCCGCTCGGCCGGTTCGGTCATCGGGTGAAGACGCATGCCCGCGGATGGTCGGTGCATCGGGTCGGCCCAAGCACGCTCGAATGGAGTACGCCGCACGGGTTCACCTTCCACGTCGACCCCCACGGCACCCATCGGGTGGACCCGGGGATGGACAAGACTTCTGTACGTCGACGAGCCGGCCGGGCTGGAGGATGAATGTCGCGATTGTTGATCCGCAACGTGTCCGTCCTGGTCGTGCCCGAGCAGGGCGACTGCCGCGTCGACGAAGCTCAGGACATCTCTGTCGAGGGCGACCGGATCGTCGCGATCACGCCCACCTCAGCCGGGGCGGAGGGCGGTTGGGGGAGCAGTTCGGGTGTTGAGGTTGTGGACGGGACCGGGTTGCTGGCGGTGCCTGGGCTGGTGAACTCGCATACGCACAGTCCGATGGTGATGATGCGCGGGGCGGCCGAGGATCTGGCGATCGCGGACTGGTTCAACCGGCGGATCTGGCCGATGGAGGTGAACCTGACGCCGGAGCGGGTGCGGGTCGGGGCTCGGCTGGCGTGTGCGGAGATGTTGCTGGGTGGGGTGACGACCTTTGTCGATCACTACTTCCACGCCGACCAGATCGCCGAGGCCGCGGTCGAGTCCGGGATCCGCGCGGACCTCGCGCCGACGTTCTTCTCCTCGGCGGGTGACCAGGCCGTCGGCAATGCGTTCGAGACGACACGAGAGCTCGCGCAGCGGCATCCGCGGATCACCGCGAGCCTCGGCCCGCACGCGACGTACACGGTGACCGACGACGACCTCCGGCGTACGGCGGACTTCGCGCGGGCGGAAGGGCTGCGGATCCACTTGCACGCCGCCGAGACCGACGGTCAGACGCAGGCCTCGCTCGACAAGCACGGCGTCACACCGGTCCAGGTGCTCGAACGGACCGGTGTCCTCGACGCAGGTGCCCTCGTCGCGCACGGCTGCGGGATCCGCGCGGACGACCTGCCGATCCTGGAGCGGTACGCCGGGACGACCGTCGCGTCCTGCCCGAAGGTCTACCTGAAGCTCGCGATGGGCGAAGTCACCCCGATCAAGGCATTGCGCGCAGCAGGCGTCGACGTCGGCATCGGCACCGACGGCGCCGCCGTGCACAACACCCTCGACGTCTGGGAAGCGATGCGGATGGTCGCCCTCACCCAAAAGCAACGTGAACACGACGCCGAGTGGATGACGCTGTCCGACACCCTCCGTCTGGCCACCCGGGGCAGTGCCGCGGCCGCCGGCCTCGCCGACCGCATCGGCGTACTCGAGCCGGGCCGGCAGGCCGACATCGTCCTCGTCGATCTGAGCGCACCCCACAACCAGCCGCTGCACGACCCCCGCGCCGCGCTCGTCTACTCGGTCCGAGCCTCCGACGTGGTCACTGTCCTCGTCGCCGGTCAGGTCGTGGTGCGCGACCGCCGACTGACGACCATGGACCTGGCCGGGGTCTTGGCCGATGCGAGATCCCTCGCCCACACGCTCGTGGACCTGTCCGCGGGCGGCGCCGTGCAACACTACGCGCCATGACCGCGGATCTGGCCTCCTGGCGGAGGGCGCCGTTCGCCGGTGCCGGCCTGACCTATGACTGCTTCGAGAAGGGCGAGGGACCTGGTGTCGTCCTGATCCCGGAGATCCCCGGGCTGACTCCGGAGGTGGCCGCGTTCGGTGAGCATCTGGTGCGCGAGGGGTTCACCGTCGTGATCCCGTCGCCGTTCGGTACGCCGGGACGCGCCGAGACCCCGGGTTACACGCTCGGCGTGATCGCCCGGTTGTGCGTCTCGAAGGAGTTCCGGTGCTTCGCGGCGAATGCGGAGCGCCCGATCACGAGGTACCTGCGGGCCGTCGCGACCGATCTGGCCGCGCGGACGCCGGGCCGGGGCGTCGGTGTGGTCGGGATGTGCTTCTCCGGCGGGTTCGCGCTCGCGACCGCGGTCGAGGACGTGGTGACCGCGCCGGTGCTGAGCCAGCCGTCGACGCCGTTCGCAGTGACGCCGAAGCTGCGGCGGGATCCCGGCCTGTCGCCGCAAGAACTCGACAAGGTCAAGGAGCGGACCCGGGCCGACGGGCTCTGCGTCCTCGGGCTGCGCTTCAGCCGGGACCGGATGTCGCCGGCCGAGAGGTTCGTCACGTTGCGTGCGCAGCTCGGCGACGCGTTCGAGGTGATCGAGCTGGACTCGGCGCCCGGGAACCCCGACGGGTACGGGCGGTCCGCGCACTCGGTGCTCACCCGGGAGTTGCGCGAGGATCCGCCGAACTCGGCGTACCACGCCCGGACCCGGACCGTGGACTTCCTCCGTCGACAGCTGACAGCGACTATGTGACCACGCTCCGTACGGAAATGCAAAGATCGCGTTCGGTAACCCGAACGGTGTGATTCAGTGGCCCTCCGGCGGGGAATCCTCGGTTTTGCTGGGGGTGTTCGTTGCTGTCTGCGAAAATGGGGGAGCGGTGGGTCACGCTGTCGTTTTTCCTCTGGTCCTGGGTACCGGACGCATGGCACGATCGGCCACCGAGGCACCACAGGGGACTGGGACGAGTGAGGCTCTATGAACGGGCGGACAGCGCAGGAAAGCCGGCTCCCGAAGAGCGGGGACGCAGCGGCGAACGGCACCAACGGTCACGCTCCGCAATCAGCTCCGCACCGTGAACCGGCGTCCGAGTGGCAGTCGGGGCAGCAGGTCGGTGAGATCCAGCTAGGTCAGCCGGCCGACGTCGTACGGCGTTCGGAGTGGCTGTCGGAGGTGCGCGACCGGCCGCGGGACACGTCCGGCACGACGCTGCGGCAGTTCAACACGCCGGTCCGGGTCGACGAGATCGCGGTCGCGGCGATGACGCTCGCCGAGGACCTGCACGCCGCGACGCAGAACATGCCCGAGTCCGTCGAGCTGCGCAGGTTCCGGCAGGACCTCGACCAGGCCGCGACCACCTTCCGCGACCTGGCGAGCAGGCTGGAGGTCACCGCCGGCAAACTCGTCCGCCTGGCCGCGAACGAGGGACAGGCCTGTGGCGTCGGCTGGGGCGTCTGCCCCGAGCACGGCCTGACGCTGATGAACGTCGGCGAGACCGTCACCTGCCACGTCCTCGGCTGTGGCCGTGAGAACGAGGGTGAGGTCGAGCGCTGCGAGCACCCGGTCGCGTACCGGGTCGTCGACGCCGCCGGGCCGGCCCTGCTCACCTGCACCGGCCACGCGATCGCCTGCCGCCTCTACTTCGACAACCCGGTCATCACGGCCACCGCCGACAGCATGGAGCTGTTCTAGGAGATCCGGCAGGACGTCAGCTGGTCGTTCGCGTTCGGCGTCAGCGCGACGAAGTTCGGCGTGTCCGCGGTCCGTACCCACGACTGCCCGCCGAAGTTGTCCTCGGCGTAGACCGTCACTGTCCAGCCGGCCGGCACCCGCACGGACGACGCCCAGTTGTCCGGGACGCCGGCCGCCTGCAGCTGCGCTCGTGAGTAGTTGCCCTTGGCAAGCACGGCGCCGGCCGCGCCGCCGTAGTCCACGTGCTCGTAGAAGATCACGCCGGCGCCGGCTGCGGGCATCGGTACGGTCGGGCGCGTCGCGGTCAGCGGCGCCTGCCCCTTGAACATCCGCCCGCCGTCGTTCGTCAGCCTCAGGTAGTAGTCCGCGGAACAGGCCGTGCCGTCCTCGTCGAGGGCGCGGATCCCCGAGCCGGCCGGGACCCAGCCGGACGTCTCCGCGGTCTTGGCGATCTGGTTGCCCTCGTTGAACTCGTCGAACATCGAGATGTACAGACCTTGCACGCCGACGCGCGTGAGGTTGTAGAACTGGCGCCACATCAGGTCGCCGTGCCGCCGGTGCCCGGACTGCAGGTCGCCGGGGATCACGCACGGCTGATAGTCGATCCCGTGGGCGTTGCAGTCCGCCTGGTCCTGCTGGTTGACGTTGTTGTAGTAGTGATCCGCGCCCGCGATGTCGCTGATCCGGCCGACCATCCACGGCGAGAGCATGTTGAAGGCGTGGTACACGTCCAGGTACCCGGGCCGCGAGTCCTCGTTGCCCGGCAACCAGTGCGTCGGCACGCCGCCGATGACGTAGCAGCCCTGGCCCTTGAACCAGTTCACGACGTCGAGGCACACGTCGGCCGGCCACGCCTTGTTCGCTTCGTTGAAGCCGAAGCCCCAGATGCAGACGAC
Source organism: Kribbella sp. NPDC050459 (assembly GCF_040655315.1). Lineage (NCBI taxonomy): Bacteria > Bacillati > Actinomycetota > Actinomycetes > Propionibacteriales > Kribbellaceae > Kribbella > Kribbella sp. NPDC050459. Next base: position 639,587 of record NZ_JBFAJQ010000001.1, read on the forward strand.
CGGTTTGCCGTTCTGGCGCGCGTACGCCGGTGAGGACGTGTAGGCGCGCATCTTGTTGATCCAGTCCGCCTTCATCTCGGACTGCATCGACGTCCAGCCGGTCGCGTCGTACATGATGTAGAACTTGCGGCCGTACTGCTCCGCGGCTTGGCGCACCTTCGCCGCCATCGCGTCGCGCGTCGGGCCTTCGCCGCCGGTCGGGTTGAACCGCTGCAGCGCGGCCGTGTCGCAGCCGTTCTGCTGCATCCACTGGAAATGCGTGTTCACCGTCTGCTGGTCGTACGACGAGAACAGCCGCGCCGGCTGCCCGTTGCCGAGGTTGGGGTACGCCGTCTCGTACGTCGCGGTGAAATCGCGGACGTCGGGCCAGCTGACGATCGCGGTGTTCGTCGGCGACGGCGGCTGGCCCCAGTTCTGGCTCCAGTGCCACCAGCCGTTGATCGGGGCGCCGTCGCCGGCGCAGGCGAACCAGCCCTGGTAGCCGACGGTGACTTTGCCGACGACGTCGCCCGGGGGACTGGCGGCGAAGGCGAACTGGGTCTTGCCGGCGAGCGCGGCTGCGGCGGTGCCGGCGAGGAGGGTACGACGAGTGAGCTTCATGGGCGGGCTCCTGGAGGGGGCGGGCAGGAGAAAGCTCCGTGAGCGTACAAAACCCCACAAAGCGCTGCAAGAACTCGACTGTTACGAACTCTTGACGACGAAAAGGCGTGGACTTAGTTTGTTGGATCAACAGACAAAGTCTGCACAGGGGGTGCTCGCATGACCTTGACCGACGGCCGCCGCCCGGGAAGCCGGGGCGTTGCCGCCGATCACGTGTCGCTGCGGCGCAACAACCTCTCGGTGGTCCTGCGGCACGTCCGCGACCTCGGCCCGCGGTCCCGCGCCCGGATCGCCGAGGAGACCGGCCTGAACAAGGCGACCGTCAGCAGCCTGGTCGCCGAACTCGTCGAGCGCGGCCTGCTCCGCGAAGGCTCGGCCGACTCCAGTCGCGCCCTGGGCCGCCCGGGCCAGCTCGTCGAGCTCGACGGCACCGGCGTCTGCGGTGTCGGCGCCGAGATCAACGTCGACTACCTGGCGGTCGCGGCGCTCGACCTGGCCGGCCGCGTGGTCCTGGAGAAGCGCGTGCCCCTGGACGTCGCGCATCTCGAGCCGGCGACGACGCTCGACCGGCTGGCCGACCTGGTCCGGGAGGCGCTCGCGGCGATGGATGCCCGCGGCGGGCAGCTCGCCGGCGTGACGCTGGCGGTACCGGGTCTGGTCGAGGGCGAGACCGGGGAGCTGAAGCTCGCACCGAACCTGGGCTGGGGCGAGGTCTCGGTCGCGCAGGAAATGCGTACCCGGCTGGGCGACCCCGGCTATCCGCTGCACGTCGACAACGAGGCGAACCTGGCGGCGCTCGCCGCGTACGCCGAGCTCCAGAGCGCGGCAGACGCGGGCCAGGACCGCCCGCCCCACGACCTCGTCCTGCTCACCGGCGCGGTCGGCGTCGGCGGCGGCATGGTGTCGAACGGGCACCTCTTGCGCGGCGGCCGCGGGTACAGCGGCGAGGTCGGGCACATGCCGGTCGCCCCGCCCGGGCGGACCTGCGGGTGCGGGCGGACCGGGTGCTGGGAGACCGTCGTCGGGCTGACCGCACTGTTGCATAAGGCAACGGACAGGGACGACCCGGTGCGGGACCCGTCGCTGGACGTGGAGCAACGGCTGGCCGGGATCACCCGGCGCGCCGAAGCGGGGGACACGCGGACGCTGTCCGCGTTGAAGGACGTCGGCACCTGGCTGGGGATTGGGGGAGCGATCCTGGTGAACATCCTGAACCCGGACGTGCTCGTGCTGGGCGGCTACTTCGCCGTCCTCGGGCCGTGGCTGAAGGAACCTCTGGAGAAGGCGATCCGCGACCGCGTGATCGCACCGGACGGCGGCGGCTGCCGGGTCGTCCGGTCGGAGCTCGGTTTCGCGGCGGCCGTCCGCGGCGGGGCGCAGATCTCGCTCGACCAGATCTTCGTCGACCCGACCCGGATCGGGGTCGCGGCATGACCGATCTGCTGACCATGACGGGGATCGTCAAGGAGTTCCCCGGCGTCCGCGCGCTGGACGGCGTGGACCTCGACGTCCGCGCGGGTGAGGTGCACTGCCTGCTCGGACAGAACGGCGCCGGCAAGTCCACGCTGATCCGGGTGCTGACCGGCGCCCACCAGCCGGACGCGGGCACCATCCGGATCAACGACGAGCCGGTGCAGCTGAACAGCCCGACCGCGGCGATCCAGCGGGGCATCGCCGCGATCTACCAGGAGCTCGACCTGGTGCCGGAGTTGACCGTCGCCGAGAACGTCTTCCTCGGCCACGAGCCGTCCCGCTACGGCTTCAGCCGGACCCACGAGGCGAACGCGAAGGCACGCACGATCCTGCAGGGCCTCGGCCACGCCGAGATCCCGGTGCATCGCACGGTCGGCTCGTTGCCGGCCGCCGGGCAGCAGATCGTCAGCATGGCCCGCGCACTGTCCCGTGACGCCCGCCTGATCGTGATGGACGAGCCGTCGGCCGTGCTCGACCCGGAAGAGGTGTCGAACCTGTTCCGGGTGATCCGCGGCCTGACCGACCGCGGGGTCGCGGTCGTCTACATCTCGCACCGGCTCGAGGAGATCCGGGAGATCGGCGACCGGGTCACGGTGCTGAAGGACGGCACCACCGTCGCGACCGGCCTGGACGCCCGCGAGACGCCGACCAAGGAGCTCATCCAGCTGATGACCGGGCGGTCGATCGAGTACGTCTTCCCGCCGCGCACCGAGGTCCCGGCCGCAGCGCCCGTCCTCCTGGAGGTCGTCGGCCTGAGCCGGCCGGGTGAGTTCTCGGGCATCGACTTCGAGGTCCGCGCGGGAGAGATCGTCGGCCTGGCCGGACTGGTCGGCTCCGGGCGTTCCGAAGTACTCGAGACCGTGTACGGCGCCCGCCGGCCCGCGACCGGATTCGTGCGGGTCGGCGGGGCCACGCTCCGGCCGGGCAGGGTGCAGGCCGCCGTCAAGGCCGGGGTCGGGCTGGCGCCGGAGGAACGCAAGAGCCAGGCGTTGCTGCTCGACGAAGCGGTGTTCAAGAACATCACCGTGTCGACGCTGGGCCGGTTCGCGAGCACCGGATTCCTGAACAACCGGGCCGAGCGGGAAGCGGCGGGGAAGCTGGCCAAGGCCCTGGACGTCCGCCCGGCCGGTGTCGACCACCCGGTGCGCAACCTGTCGGGCGGCAACCAGCAGAAGGTCGTGCTCGCACGCTGGTTGCTGCGCGACTGCCGGGTGCTGCTGCTCGACGAGCCGACCCGGGGAGTCGACGTCGGGGCCCGCTCGGAGATCTACGCGTTGATCCGGCAGTTGGCGTCCAACGGGGTCGCGATCGTCCTGGTCTCCAGCGAGGTCGAGGAAGTGCTCGGTCTGTCCGACCGGGTCGTCGTACTGCGGGAGGGGCGTGCCGTCCACACGGGGCCCGCGCAAGACATCGACGAACACCAGGTGCTCGACCTGGTGATGGAGGGAGAAGCCGTGTGATGAGTGAGGACGTCACCACATCATCGACGCAGGAAACCGTCACGCCGCCCGCCACGCGACGTTCCACGAACCTGCTGCAGGGCGGGCTCGGCCGCAATCTCGGACTCGTGGTCGCGCTGGTGCTGCTCTGCATCGTCGGCGTCGTCACCGCCGGCGACACGTTCGCGACCGGAGCGAACGTGCTGACGATCCTGCGACTGGCCGCGGTCATCGGCGTGGTCAGCGTCGGGATGACGTTCGTCATCACCGGCGGGGGGATCGACCTGAGCGTCGGCGCGATGGTCGCGCTGGCGTCGGTCTGGGCGACCACGCTTGCCACCCAGCAGCTGGCCGCCGACTACCACTGGATCTTGATGGTCACCACGGCGCTCGCGGTCGGCGCCGCGTGCGGCCTGGTCAACGGCCTGCTGGTCGCCTACGGCAAGATCGTGCCGTTCATCGCCACGCTGGCGATGCTCGCGGCGGCCCGCGGCCTGGCCGAGATCATCTCCGACCGGAAGACCCAGATCATCACGGTCGACTCGTTCGTCGACTTCTTCGGCGGTTCGCTGATCGGCGTACCGGTGCTGGTCTGGATCTTCCTGCTGGTGGCCGCGGCCGGCTGGGTGGTGCTCAACCGCACCACGTTCGGCCGCCGTACCTTCGCCGTCGGCGGGAACGCCGAGGCGGCCCGCCTCGCGGGCATCAAGGTCCAGCGTCACACCGTGGCGCTGTACGTCCTGGCCGGACTCTGCTGCGGGATCGCCGCGGTGATGCTGATGGCACGGACGACCACGGGAAGCTCCACCCACGGTCAGTTGTACGAACTCGACGCGATCGCGGCGGTCGTGATCGGCGGGACGCTGCTGTCCGGCGGCCGCGGCACCATCGTCGGCACCGTGTTCGGCGTACTGATCTTCACGACGTTGAACAACGTCTTCACCCTCAACAACCTGAGCATCTCCGCCCAGTCGGTGGCGAAGGGCGCGATCATCGTGATCGCCGTCCTCCTCCAGCAGCGCCTGGCGCGACGTTCCACAGGATCGTAGAAGGAGGACAACGATGTCCCGAAGTTCCGCCCGAACTCTCGTGATCGCAGGCCTGAGTGTGTTTGCACTGGCGGCCTGCACCAGCAACACCCCGAAGGCCGAGGAGGACACCGGCAGCAAGCCGGCCGAGCAGGCCGCGGTGAAGAACGACGAGCCCGGCAAGAAGGTCAAGATCGGCTTCTCCGCACCGGCGGCCGACCACGGCTGGATGGGTGCGATCACCAAGGCCACCCAGGCCGAGGCGAAGAAGTACTCCGACGTCGAGCTGATCGTCGCCGAGGGCACCAACGACGTGAACCTGCAGATCAGCCAGGTCGAGACGTTCATCAACCAGAAGGTCGACGCCATCGTCCTGCTGCCGTTCGACGGGGCCGCGCTCACCCCGGTCGCGACGAAGGCGATGGAGGCCGGCATCACGGTGGTGAACGTGGACCGTGAGTTCGACAGCCCGTTCGCGGCTCGTACGACGGTGCTCGGCGACAACCACGGGATGGGCGTGTCGGCCGGCACGTACGTCTGCCAGCAACTGAAGGGGAAGAAGGACGCGGTGGTCGCGGAGATCGCCGGGATCGACTCGCTGCCGTTGACTCAGGACCGCAGCAAGGGGTTCAAGGAGGCGCTCGCCGACTGCGGGCTGAAGGTCAGCAACCGGGTGGCCGCCGAGTTCACCGTCGAGTCCGGTGAGAAGGCCGCCGCCAACCTGCTGCAGGCCGCGCCGAAGATCGACGCGATCTGGAACCACGACGACGACCAGGGCGTCGGCGTGATGGCCGCGATCAAGAACTCCGGCCGCAAGGAGTTCTTCGTGGTCGGCGGGGCCGGCTCGGCGAACGTGATGCGGGACATCAAGTCCGGCAACTCGTTGCTCAAGGCCACCGTCATCTACCCGTCCACGCAGGGGGCCGACGGTGTCCGGCTGGCCCGGCTGCTGGTGCAGAAGAAGGCCCTCGGCGACCTGGTGGAGGTCGAGGTGCCGCGGACCGTCAAGCTGTACGCGCCGGTGGTCACGAAGGAGAACGTGGACCAGTACCTGCCGACAGCATTCGAGAGCTGACAAGGAGAGTCATGACGAACCTGGGCATCGGCCTGATCGGCTATGCGTTCATGGGAGCGGCCCATTCGCAGGCCTGGCGGAGCGCGCCGCGCTTCTTCGACCTGCCGCTGGACCCGGCCATGAACGTGTTGGGCGGTCGCAACGCCGAGGCTGTGCACGCGGCGGCGGCGAAGCTCGGCTGGAAGGAGACCGAGACCGATTGGCGCAAGCTGATCGCTCGCGACGACGTCCAGCTGGTCGACGTGTGCACGCCGGGCGACAGCCACGCCGAGATCGCGATCGCCGCCTTGGAGGCCGGCAAGCACGTCCTGTGCGAGAAGCCGCTGGCCAACACCGTCGAGGAGGCCGAGGCGATGACCGCGGCCGCCGAGGCGGCCAAGGCCAAGGGGATCAGGTCGATGGTCGGGTTCACGTACCGCCGGGTGCCGGCCATCGGGCTGGCCCGGCAGCTGGTGGCCGAAGGCAAGCTGGGCACGATCCGGCACGTCCGCGCGCAGTACCTCCAGGACTGGATCGCCGATCCGGAGGCGCCGCTGTCGTGGCGGCTGGACAAGGAGAAGGCCGGATCGGGTGCGCTCGGCGACATCGGCGCGCACATCATCGACCTCACGGAGTTCATCACCGGCGACACCATCGGTGAGGTCAGCGCGCGGCTCGAGACGTTCGTGAAGGAGCGCCCGGTCGCCGCCGAGCACTCGGGACTTGCCGGTACGGCCGGCACCGAGCGCGGACCGGTGACGGTCGACGACGCCGCGGTGTTCCTGGCCACCTTCCGCTCCGGCGCGCTGGGCGTCTTCGAGGCGACCCGCTTCGCGACCGGCCGGAAGAACGCGATCCGGATCGAGATCAACGGAAGCCTCGGCAGTCTGGCGTTCGACTTCGAGGACATGAATCTCCTGCACTTCTACGACGCCACCGAAGACCCGAGGACGGCGGGCTTCCGCCGCATCCTCGCCACCGAACCCGCCCACCCGTACGTCGCCGCGTGGTGGCCGCCAGGCCACCTGCTCGGCTACGAGCACGGGTTCACCCATCAGGTCGTCGACCTGGTCACCGCGATCGCCGAAGGCGCCGATCCGGAACCGTCGTTCGCCGACGGGCTGCGAGTCCAGCGCGTGCTGGCCGCGGTCGAGGCCAGCTCGGCATCCCGACAATGGCAGGAGATTCCGCAATGAGTAAGTACACCCCGACCAAGGACGACAAGTTCTCCTTCGGTCTGTGGACCGTCGGCTGGCAGGGCGTCGACGTGTTCGGCACGGCGGTACGCCCGGCGATGGACCCGGTGCACGCGGTCGAGAAGCTCGCGGAACTGGGCGCCGCGGCGGTCACGTTCCACGACGACGACGTCGTACCGGACGACAGCACCCGGGGCCGCACGCTCGAGCGCTTCACGAAGTCGCTGGCCGACACCGGCATGGTCGTCGAGATGATGACCACGAACCTGTTCGCGCACCCGGTGTTCAAGGACGGCGGCCTGACCGCGAACGACCGTCAGGTCCGGCGGTACGCGCTGGCGAAGGTGCTGCGCAACGTCGACCTGGCGGCCGAGCTGGGCGCGACGACGTACGTGCTCTGGGGCGGCCGGGAAGGCGCCGAGTCCGGCGGCTCGAAGGACGTCCGGGCGGCCCTCGACCGGTACAAGGAGTCGATGGACATCCTGTGCGCCTACGTCCGCGCGCAGGGCTACGACATCCGGTTCGCGCTGGAGCCGAAGCCGAACGAGCCGCGCGGCGACATCCTGCTGCCGTCGATCGGGCACGCGATCGCGTTCATCAACGACCTCGCCGACCCCGACCTGGTCGGGATCAACCCCGAGGTCGGGCACGAGCAGATGGCGTCGCTGAACTACGCGCACGGGATCGCGCAGGCGCTGTGGCACGGGAAGCTGTACCACATCGACCTCAACGGCCAGCACGGTCCGCGGTTCGACCAGGACCTGCGGTTCGGGGCCGGCAACCTGCGCGAGGCGTTCTGGACGGTCGACGTGCTGCAGGGCGCCGGCAGCTACCCGGCGTACGAGGGCTACATCCACTTCGACTACAAGCCGCCGCGCACCGAGGACGAGGAAGGCGTCTGGGAGACCGCGCGGGGCTGTATGCGGAACTACCTGATCCTGCGCGACAAGGTGCAGGCGTTCCGCGCCGACCCCGAGGTCGCGGAGGCACTCGCCGCCGCACGCGTCGCGGAGATGTCCGAGCCCACCCTGGCCGAGGGTGAGTCGCTGGACGACCTCCGCAACGCGACGTACGACCGGGACGCGCTGGCCGAGCGCGGTCTCGGGTTCGAACGGCTGGACCAGCTGGCGATGGAGCACCTGCTCGGCGTCCGCTGACCGGCCGGTAGTACTCCCGCGCAGGGCAGAGCACGGGATTTGTAGTTGATGGAGCGCGCACCCTTGTCCGTCCCATGAGGAGCTCCGCATGATCCAGCTACGCAGACACGGCACGATGGCCTGGCTACTCGTGCTCGCCCTGTTCGCGGCGGTGTTGACAGTGTTGACCCCGTCGACCGCCCGGGCCCATCCCGGGCACGGCGACGAGACGTTCAACGCACTGATCTTCAGCAAGACCGCCGGATTCCGGCACGACTCGATCCCGGCCGGCATCCAGGCGATCAAGGACCTGGCGACCGCGAACGGCTTCACGGTCACCGCGACCGAGGACGCCACGATGTTCAACGACACCGAGCTCGCGAAGTACGAGGTGGTGATCTGGCTGTCCACCACCGGTGACGTGCTGAACGCCGACCAGCAGGCCGCGTTCGAGCGCTACATCCGGGGCGGCGGCGGGTACGCCGGTATCCACGCCGCGTCCGACACCGAGTACGACTGGCCCTGGTACGGCAAGCTCGTCGGCAGCTACTTCGACAGCCATCCCGCCGGTACGCCGAACGCGACGGTGAAGGTGGAGGACCACGCGCACCCGTCGACGAAGGACGCGCCGACGCTGTGGCCGCGGACCGACGAGTGGTACAACTACCGGACCAATCCGCGCGGCACCGTGCACGTCCTCGCGTCGCTCGACGAGTCGTCGTACAGCGGCGGGACCATGGGCCCCGAGCACCCGATCACCTGGTGCCAGGACTACGACGGCGGCCGTGCCTGGTACACCGGCATGGGCCACACGACCGAGTCGTACGCCGACCCGACGTTCCGCAAGCAGCTGCTCGGCGGCATCCGGACCGCGGCCGGGGCCGAGCCCGCGGACTGCGGCGCGTCGCTGAGCGACAGCTACGAGAAGGTGACGCTCGACGACGACACCTCGAACCCGATGGAACTGGCCGTGGCTCAGGACGGCCGGGTGTTCTACATCGACCGGAACGGCGCGGTGAAGATCGTCAAGACCGACGGCTCGGTCGTCACCGCCGGGACGCTGAACGTCTACACCGGCCAGGAGTTCGGGCTGCTCGGTATCGCGCTCGACCCCGCCTTCGCGTCCAACGGATTCATCTACCTGTACTACTCGCCGGTGAGCACGGAGCCGTACGACCGGGTCTCGCGGTTCACGGTGACCGGTGACTCCCTGGACCTCGCCAGCGAGAAGCAGGTGCTGCGGATCGACACGCAACGCGACCAGTGCTGCCACGCCGGCGGCGCACTCGAGTTCGACGGCAACGGGAACCTGTACGTCGCGACCGGCGACAACAGCAACCCGTTCGACTCCGACGGCTACGCGCCGATCGACGAGCGCGCCGGGCGGGCCGCCTGGGACGCGCAACGGTCGGCAGCCAACAGCAACGCGCTGAACGGCAAGGTGCTGCGGATCCACCCGGAGACCGACGGCACGTACACGATCCCGGCCGGCAATCTGTTCCCGCCGGGCACAGCGAAGACGCGGTCCGAGATCTACGCGATGGGCTTCCGCAACCCGTTCCGGATCGGGATCGACCCGACCACCAACCACCTGTTCGTCGCGGACTACGGCCCGGACGCCGGCGCTGTCTCGCCGACGCGCGGCCCGGACGGTCGCGTCGAGTGGAACATCCTGTCCAAGCCGGGCTTCTACGGCTGGCCGTACTGCGTGGGCGCCAACACGCCGTACAACGACTACGACTTCGCGACCGGTACGTCGGGGCCGACGTTCAACTGCGCCGCTCCGGTGAACGAGTCGCCGAACAACACCGGCCTCACGCAGTTGCCGGCCGCGATCCCCGCGACGATGTGGCAGGGCAAGTCGACGACCGGCGTCCCCGAGATCGGCGGCAGCGGTGCGCCGATGACGAGCGGGGCGTACAAGTACGACGCCGCGAACCCGTCGGACCGAAAGTGGCCGGAGTACTTCGACGGCAAGGCTGTGTGGGCGGACTGGAACGACAGCCGGCTGTTCTCGGTGCAGCTGAACGACGACCGCAGCAGTGTGGCGGACGTGTCGCGGATGCTGCAGAAGCTGAACTTCATCCGGCCGCACGCGCTGCAGTTCGGTCCCGACGGCGCCCTGTACGTGATCGAGTGGGGGAGCGGGTTCGGCGGCAACAACGCGGACTCGGGTCTCTACCGGATCGACTACATCCAGGGGAACCGGGCGCCGATCGCGCAGTTCAACACCGACAAGACCTCCGGCCCGGTGCCGCTGACGGTCGCCTTCGACTCGACCGGTTCCCGCGATCCGGACGGTCAGCCGGTCACGTTCGCCTGGGACTTCGACGGCAACGGTACGACGGACAGCGCCGACGCCAAGCCGACGTACACGTACACGACGGCCGGGGTCTTCACCGCCCGGTTGACCGTGACGGATCCGGACGGCCGGACAGCGGTGTCCAACCGGACCATCACGGCCGGGAACACCGCGCCGACGATCACCGTGCAGGCGCCGGTCGACGGCGGGTTCTTCGACTTCGGCGACACGATCCGCTACCGGGTCACGGTCACCGATCCCGAGGACGGCACGGTCGACTGCAACGACGTCGTCACCCAGCCGGCGCTCGGCCACGACGAGCACGCCCACGGGTACGAGCAGTACCACGGGTGTGAGGGGACGTTCCCGCTGCCCGGCGACCAGGGCCACGTCGGCGCGAACATCTTCGGCATCGTCACCGTGACCTACACCGACAAGGGCGCGCCGGGGACCGGCAGGATCACCACGCAGAAGGTCGTCCAGCTACAGCCGAAGACCCGGGAAGCGGAGTTCTTCGACGAGACCGGCGGGCCGGGATCGGCTCCCGGCGTACAGGTCGAGGACACCGGCGACACCGCGGGCGGCGGGAAGAACATCGGGTTCATCGAGGACGGCGACTGGTGGGGCTGGAAGCCGACCAACCTGACGAACATCGACCAGATCCAGTTGCGCGCGGCGTCCCCGGACGCGGGAGCGACGGTGCAGGTCCGGCAGGGCTCGCCGACCGACGGCCCGGTGGTCGCGACGATCCAGGTGCCGCCGACCGGCGCCTGGCAGACGTACGGCGACTTCACCGGCGCGGTCAGCGGTGCGTCGGCCGCGAGCGGCCCGCTGTACTTCGTGAAGACGACCGGGCAGCTGAACGTGAACTGGGTCAAGTTCATCGGCAAGGGCGTCACGGAGAACCAACGCCCCGCGGTCACGGTCACGGCTTCGGCTACCCAAGGCAAGGCGCCGTTGGCGGTCGACTTCACGGCGTCGGCCACCGACCCGGAAGGCGATCTTCCGCTCAGCTATGCCTGGACCTTCGGCGACGGAGGCACCGCCACCGGGCCGGCTGCCTCGCACACGTTCACAGTCCCGGGCAAACACACGGTGACCGCGGCGGTCACCGATTCGCGCGGGGCGACAGGAACGGCAAGGGTCGAGGTGACCGTCGACTCGCCGTCGGCGCCGACCTGCCTGACAGGCCGCTCGGACGGCTTCGACGGCACCGCACTGGACACCGCCCGCTGGTCGTCAGTTGTCCGCGGCAACCAAGAGCTGTCCGTCGGCAACGGCGCGTTGTCGATTCCGCTGACCGCCACGGACATCTACGGCACGGGTAACACCGGCACACCGAACCTCGTGCTCCAGCCGCTCCCGGCGGGCGCTTGGTCGGCAACTGCGAAGGTCACGCTGCCGGCCCGGTTGGCCTACCAGCAGGCCGGCCTGATCGTGTACGGCGACGACGACAACTACGCCAAGATGGTGCTGCAGGGCCGCTCCACCGGCGCACCGTCCGCGGCGGACCGGATCTTCCAGTTCATCCGCGAGGAGAACGGCGTACCGAACGAGGTGGCCGCGTCGAACACGGGGAACCTCGGTGCGGTCTATCCGGACACGGTGTGGGTCCGGTTCACGTCCGACGGCGCGAACCTGAAGGCGGCGTACAGCGCCGACGGAGCAACGTTCACCGAGATGCCGGAGACGAAGCAGCTGGCCGGTATCACGAACCCGCGGATCGGCCTGTTCGGGTTGACGAACCGGACCGAGGCGCTGCCGATCACGGCGTCGTTCGACTACTTCTCGATCACGCCTGACGACACCGCCGAGCAGCCTGCACCGGACGACGAGTTCGCCGGTACGACGCTCGACGCGTGCCGCTGGTCCGACGTCGTACGGCCGGATCCTGCCGCCTACCGGGTGACCGGCGGCGGGCTGGAGATCGACACCAGCAAGGGTGACATCTACGGCGGTACGGCGACCAACCCGCGCAACCTGATGCTGCAGCCGGCGCCGGACGGTGACTGGACGATCGAGACGAAGGTCGACGCGTCGTCGTTCGACGAGGCGTTCCAGCAGGCAGGTCTGCTGGTCTACGCCGACGACGCGAACTACGTGAAGCTCGACTACCTGACGACCAACGCCGCAGGCAGCACAATCACCCGAGGGTTGGAGCTGCGCAGCGAGGTCGCCAACGTCGTCCAATCGCCCCAACCCAACGCCCCGACGCCGGTTCAGGGTGTTTGGTACCTGCGACTCTCGAAGTCCGACTCCAGCTTCACCGGTTCCTACAGCTCGGACGGCGTCACGTGGTCCGATCTGCCGCCGGTGACGAACACCGCGCTGGCGGCGGCGAAGTTCGGCGTCTACGCGTTCGGGGTGGATCAGTCCGCCTCGAAGACCGCGAAGTTCGACTACTTCCGGCGCGTCACCGACACCACGGCACCGACTGTCAGCCTGGGACTCGACCCGTCGACCCCGTCCGGACAAGCGGGCTGGTGGACGGGGCCGGTGACCGCGACGGCGATGGGTGTGGACGATCGGCCGGGGCAGGTGTACCTGGAGCAGAAGGTTGGCGACGGCAACTGGTCGGAGTACACCGCGCCCTTGACGCTGACTGCGGACGGGACCCACACGGTCGCGGTCCGGGGGAGTGACACCGCCGGCAACGTCTCGGAGCCTTCGTCGGTCACGGTGAAGATCGATCAGACGGCACCTACGGCCACCGTGACCGGGCTGCCGGCGAGTCTGGGCGTTGCCTCGACCGCCTCGGTGCAAGCGGCTGTGACGGATGCGCTGTCCGGGCCAGGGACTGTAGTGATGGCGCTGGACGGCAAACCAACGACAGGGGCGCTTGACGGAGTCGTGCTCGGGTTGGGTGCGCATACGCTGACGGCTACGGCAACCGATGTCGCCGGGAACACCTCGGTGAAGAACGTGCCGTTCTCGGTGGTCGTGTCGTACGCCGAGGCGGTCAAGCTCGTCGACCGCTACCGCGCCGCCGGAAAGGTGCCGCTGGCAACCGCCACGGTGCTGAAGGCGCACCTCGGAACCGCCGAACGAGCCGCGGCCCGGCACCAGACCGTGGCCGCGGACGTCGCGCTCACCTTGTACCTGGCCACGGCCGGCACGGTCGCCGACGGACCGGCCCGGACCCTGCTGACCGCGGTCGGCCAGGACCTGAAGGCGCGGCTCGGCTGATGACGTCGCCGTGGGATCTCGCTGCCGTACACCTGCCGCCGCCCCGGCTGGTTCGGCCCCGGACGGGCGACGGCCCGGCGAGTCCCGCGGTGACCGTCCCCGGCGGCGTACACGCGCTCCGGACGCCGCCGGGGACACCCCTGCAGTACCACCCGACAAGGAGAGAAAGATGGCACGACCGATCACGTTGTTCACCGGCCAGTGGGCCGACCTGCCGTTCGAGGAGGTGGCGCGGCTGGCGTCGTCATGGGGGTACGACGGGCTGGAGATCGCCTGCTGGGGCGACCACCTCGACGTCCGCCGCGCCGCCGAGGACCCGGCGTACGTGCAGGACCGGCTGGACATCCTGGCCAAGCACAACCTGAAGGTGTGGACGATCTCCAACCACTTGCTCGGGCAGGCGGTCTGCGACGACCCGATCGACCAGCGGCACCAGGCGATCCTGCCCGCGCACATCTGGGGCGACGGCGACCCGGAAGGGGTCCGGCAGCGCGCCGCCGAGGAGATGAAGACCACCGCGCGGGCGGCCCGGGCGCTCGGCGTCGATGTGGTCGTCGGCTTCACCGGGTCGTCGATCTGGAAGACGGTCGCGATGTTCCCGCCGGTGCCGCCGGCGATGCTCGAGGCCGGGTACCGGGACTTCGCGGACCGCTGGAACCCGATCCTCGACGTGTTCGACGAGGTCGGGGTGAAGTTCGCGCACGAGGTGCACCCGTCGGAGATCGCGTACGACTACTGGTCGACGACCGCGACGCTGGAGGCGATCGGGCACCGGGAGGCGTTCGGGCTGAACTGGGACCCGTCGCACTTCGTCTGGCAGGACCTGGACCCGGTCGGCTTCCTGTGGGACTTCAAGGACCGGATCTACCACGTCGACTGCAAGGACGCGAAGCGCCAGGTCGGCAACGGGCGGAACGGCCGGATGGGCTCCCACCTCGCCTGGGGCGACCCGCGGCGCGGCTGGGACTTCGTCTCCACCGGCCACGGCGACGTCCCGTGGGAGGCGTGCTTCCGGATGCTCAACTCGATCGGCTACGCCGGCCCGATCTCGGTCGAGTGGGAGGACGCCGGCATGGACCGCCTGGTCGGCGCCGCCGAGGCGCTCCAGTTCGTGAAGTCGCTCGCCTTCGACCCACCGACCGCCTCGTTCGACGCCGCGTTCTCGTCCTAGACCTTCCCGAAGAAGTCCCGGAGGTCCCCGGCCACGAGTTCGGGGACCTCCAGGGCGGCGAAGTGCCCGCCACGGTCGAACTCGCTGTAGTGCACGACGCCGAACTCCCGCTCCACCAGCCGCCGGACCGTGCTGTCGCCCGGAAACACCGCCAGCCCCGATCCGGTCGTTGCCGATGGCACCTACCCGGTGCCCGTAGTCGTCGTACCACTCGAGATTCCACGCGAGCTGGCCGACCGGGGAGTCCACCAGCGCGTACGCCGGCGTCTGCGGCCGCGTGCTCTGGATCGAGGCGTACCCGGACCGTTCCTGCTGCCAGCGCTCGAGCCCGCTGAGCCGTTGCTTCTCGTCCTCCCGTGCAGCAGCAACAGCGGCGTTCCCGAGGAACCTGCTCGGACATAATGCACCCGCTGCCCGTCGATCTCCGTGACGTACTGCGGGTGCACGTTCAACCGATCCTCGAAGCGCCGCCAGTCGTACGACGTCTGCCAGTGGTCGGTCACCTCCCGCAGTCGCCCGAGTTCCACGCCGTACGACCAGCCGGCGTCCGGCAACTGGTCCGGCCACCGGGTCGCATCCAGTCGGCGGTGGAGGTCGGACAGGTCCTCCGGGGGAACCTCGGCGCGGAAATCTTCGAAGTTCGTGGGTCTGACCCTAGACTTCCGATCATGAGCAAGTACGTAGCTCGCATCGTCGAGGTGGCTGACCACGGCATCAAGTTCGAGCCGGGGGAGGGGACCACGGTGCCGGACAAGCCGACCGAGGTGAATCTGCTCGGGATGGCGATCGCGCTGGCGTTGGGTGCGGCCGGATACCGGCATCATGCGGAGCAGCGCGACCCGGAGCTGCAGACGCTCGACGCGCTGCTCGCGGGTGACGCGGTGATGCCGTGGAAGCCCGCCGAGCCCGGCACACCGGCGTACCTCGTGTGTGAACTGAACGACGGCAGGCCGACGTGCGAGGTCAGACCGTCGGCGCAGTGAGCTGGCCGGAGGCGCCGGAGCTGCCGCGGCCGCGGATCCTGCGGCAGCGGTGGCTGGATCTGACCTTCGTGCATTGGGCCTTCGCGCCGGAGGACGTCGCGCACTTCTTCCCGCCGGGCACCCGGCCGGACACCTTCGAGGGACGCACGTACGTCGGCCTGGTCCCGTTCCGGATGGTCGGCACCGGGCTCCCGTACGGCCCCGGCGTTCCGTACTTCGGCTCGTTCCTGGAAACGAACATCCGCCTGTACTCCGTGGACGAGACGGGCCGGCGCGGTGTCGTGTTCCTCAGCCTCGACGCGAACCGACTGGCCGTGGTGGCGGCCGCGCGGACGGTCTTCGGGCTGCCGTACCGCTGGGCGCGGATGTGCCACGAACGCCACGGCAACCACCACACGTACACGTCGACTGTCCGCAGCTCCGGCGCTGAGGCAGTCGTCGGCGTCGAGATGGGCGAACGCCTGCCCGCCGGGCCGCTCGAGGACTTCCTCACCGCACGCTGGGGCCTGCACGTCCACCGCGCCGGCCGAACCTGGTACCTGCCGAACCGTCACCCGCCGTGGATCCTGAACGCCGCGACCCTCACCGCCCTGGAGGCCGACGCCCTGCTGAGCTCAGTCGGCCTTGTTCCACCGGAGCGGGTGCCCGACCACGTGGCGTTCAGCGCCGGCGTCGCTGCCGAGTTCGCTCGGTGGACTACGTGATCAGCGCGCCGCGTTCGCGTCGGGGACCCGGTGGAGCTGTCAACGACTCGGCGTCATCAGATCAGTTGTCTGCTGGACGATCCCGGGGATCGGCACCTGGCGTGCCCACCGGTTGACCTCGGTCGCGACCGCTCGTGATCCGGCGGCGTCGCTCTCGTCTCGCAGCAGCATGGCCAGCAAGGTTTGCTGCGCCAGCGCGCCCAGCAGGTGGCCGGTCTGCTGCCGCTGCTCGGTGGAGAGCTCCCAGTGCTGCCGGGCGAGGGGGAGATCGCCGGCGGTGTGGGCGTGGTCGCCGAGGTGTCGGAGCGCGTAGGACATCAGCAATGGGTCGTCGGTCTTCTCGCCGAGCCGGAGTGCCGTCGTGTAGTGGGTGAACGCCTCGTCCGGCCGGTCGAGGAGGTTGTCCGCCATGACACCGGCGTAGAAGGTGACGGCTCCGCGCCGCCTGTCGTCCGGCGCCTGGTCGATCAGCCGCGCGGCCCGCTCTGCCAACTCGTCGGCGTCGCACTCTGATCCGAACAGCGCGTTCGCGTAGTCCTTGCGGAGCTTCAACATGTCGACGTCCCACGCGATGCTGTTGTCGGCGACCTCGTCGACAGCGGCCAACGCGGCCGAGGCGTGATCCGTCTGCTGCGCGAAGTCCCGGTCGACCGCGACTTCGGCCAGTGCCAACGCCAAGCTACGGCGTTCGCCCGGATCGTCGGCGCGGGTGGCGGTCAGCAGATCGGTTGCGGCGGCCCATTGGCCGGCGCGCATCAGCTCGGCAGCGGCGGCGACAATGTCGGCGGCGGTGAGTTGGCTCATGCCGGCACCGCCATCAGGTCGGCGGTCTGCTGGGCGATGAACGGGACGTCCAGCTGCCGCGCCCAGCGGTTCGTCTCGGTCGCGAGCGCTCGTGATCCCGCGAGGTCGCCTTCGTCGCGGAGCAGAACCGCGAGCGACACCTGCTGGGCGAGCGCAGGGCGCAGGTGCCCTACCTTCTGGAAGAGCTCGATCGACCGCTCCCACTGGCTTCGCGCAAGTGCCAGGTCGCCGGCCGCGTGAGCGTGATGGCCCAGATGGCGAAGGGCCTGCGCTACCAGCAACTCGTCGCCGCACTTCTCGCCGAGCTCCAACGCGACCTCGTAGTGCGCGCACGCCTCCGCGGGCTGTTCGTCCACGTTGTCGGCCACCGCGCCCGCCCAGAAGCTGGCCGTCCCTCGTCGCGCGTGGTCGGGCGCCTGCTCGATGAGCGTGCGAGCGCGGTCCCGGAGGTCCGGGTCGCTTGCCTGGAACAGGGCGTTCGCGTAGTCCTTGCGGAACGTCAGCATCGCGAGGTCCCAGGAGTCACCGGGGACCGCCGCGAGTGCGGCTGTGGCGTGGTCGGTCGTCCGGCCGAAGTCCTGGTCGACCGCGACCTCGGCGCGGGTCAGCGCGAGCAGCTCGCGCTCGTCGGGATCGTCGGGGGTGGCCGCGATCAGCAGGTCGGCTGCGGCGGCCCAGCGGCCGGCGCGCATCAGCTGGACAGCGGCGGCGGCGATGTCGGTGGCTGCGAGGTGGCTCATGGCGGCACAATATTTCGACATCGAAATATTTGACAACTAACCTTCAGTCGCTGAAAAGTTGGACCGGTGAAGGATTTCGTGGACGCGCATGTCGATCTCTGGGCGGGACAGCTGGACGACCTGGATCGCGACGTGGAGGGCATCACGGTGCGGCTGCAGGTGCTGACCCGCTACCTCGAGCGCCGGCGCGAGGCCGTGCTCGCGGCGTACGGGTTGCAGCTGTGGGAGTTCAAGACGCTGCACATGCTCAGGCGCGCGGGTGCGCCGTACCGCGCGACACCGGGCGAGCTGGCCCGGCAGCTCGGGATGTCGGCGGCCGCCCTCACCAACCGGCTGGACGCGCTCGAGCGCCGCGGGTACGTCGAGCGCGCGCACGACCGCGACGACCGGCGCAAGGTCGTCGCGACGCTGACACCGGCGGGGAACGAGCTCTGGCAGCGCGGGATCGGCGACATCCAGCGGGTCGAGGAGGAGCTGGTCCACCACCTGCCCGAGGCCGACCGGACCCGGCTCGACGGCCTGCTGCGGCGCCTGGTGCTGGTGACCGAGAAGAATTCCTGACCGCCGATGTCGAGTTCGGCCGATCTGATCCGACCTCCGGGTGTAAGCGCCGAAGAACCCGGAGGACGGACCGATGGAACCGCTGAACCTGATGGTGTCGCTGAGCCACTTCGCGAACGCCGAGCGTGAGAACAAGCACGGCCTGAGCCAGCCCGCCGGGCGTCGCCGCCGCGCGCCGAAGGTTCGGGTGAGCCGAAATGTGCGGCGGATCTGGGCAAGTCGTGTCAGAGTCACCCCGTGACAGATGCCTCGAAGGACGATTTGCTCGCCGCGTACGACGACCAGCTGCGCGGGACGAGCGAGACCGCCGGCGTTCCGACGAGTACCGACGGGCCGGTGATCCGGGTCGAGTACCCGAGCCGCGGGTTCGTCAGCTACCGCTCGCTCGACGGCCTCGACAGCGGCGAGATCGACGCGCTGATCGCCCGCCAGCGCGACTTCTTCGCGGCCAAGGGCCAGGCCGTCGAGTGGAAGCTCCGCGGCCACGACCTGCCGGCCGATCTCCCCGACCGGCTGAGGGCCGCCGGGTTCGAGCCCGAGGAGCAGGAGACCGTCCTGGTCGCCGAGAGCACGGCCGTCGTCGAGCGCCTGCAGGGCCGCGACGCGGTCGACGGCATCACGATCCGCCCGGTCGGCGAGCGCGCCGACTTCGAGCGCATCGCCGCGATGGAGTCGGCAGTCTGGGGCGAGGACTGGTCCTGGCTGGCCGACGATCTGGTCCGCCGGCAGGCGAGCGGCACCGACGTCTACGTCGCCGAGGCCGACGGCGAGGTCGTCTCCGCCGCCTGGGCCGTGTACAAGAAGGGCACCGAGTTCACCGGTCTCTGGGGCGGCTCGACCCTTGCTGAGTGGCGCGGCAAGGGCATCTACAAGGCACTCGTCGCGGTCCGCGCGGCCCGCGCCGTCGAGCTCGGCTACAAGTACCTCCACGTCGACGCCTCCGACGACAGTTCCCCGATCCTCCAGCGCCTCGGCTTCGTAGCAGTCACCACCACCCACGCCGTACGTCTACACGCCCGCGAAGTAGGGCACGCGTTCAGGCCCGCAGCGTCGCGAGGATCAGCTCGGCGACGGCCTGCATGCCGGCGGCGTTCGGGTGGTACGGGACGAAGCCGCCGAGGGTGGGCGGGAGCATCGTGAAGCCGGTGGTCCACGGCTCGGTCGAGCCGATCGCGTGGTCCCGGCTCGCCGTCGATGCGGCGACCAGGTCGACTCCGGTCGCGGCGGCTGCCTTCGCGAAGGCAGCCGCCAAGCCGTCGGCCATCAGCGCGATGCTCGGCAGCTGCTCCTCGTTCAGCGGTACGTCGAGACGCGGCCGGGTCGCCGGTCCGACCAGGCTGAGGTAGTCGACGAGCAGGATCCGCGCCTCGGGGGATCGCTGCCTGGCCTGCTCGACCACGGCGGTCAGCGAATCCGTGACGGCCTGGTACGCCGCGTCGTCGGTGAGGTAGCTGACCCGCGCGCGGATCCGGTTCGCGACCCGGCGGCCGAGGATCGTCGCGGGTTTCGCGATCGTGTTCAGGAAACTCCCGCGCAGGAACCTGCCGACGTACTCGAGGTCGTTGCCGCCGGCTGTGATCGTGACGAGCGCCGTCTCCGGCGTGAGTGCTTCCAGCTGCGGCGGCGCGTCGTCCTGCCGGGTGTCGAGCAGGTGCGCGGTTGTGGCGCCGGAGTACGAGACGTCGACCAGGTCGAGGCCGAGCTCGCGCGCGACCAGGTGCGCGTAGTTGTTGCCCGAGCGGCCGGCCTGCGGGTGCTCGATCGGGCTGATCCCCGGGCCGGCCGCGAACGAGCTGCCGAGTGCGACGTACCGACTGCCGGAGGTGATCACCGCACCACGATAGATGATGGCTCCCACCTCTCCACCGGACGCAGAAACCCGGTGCCCGGCGGTACGGCATACTGCGTCGGTGACTGACGACGCCTTCGGTACGACGAGAATCCGCGAACGGGTGCTGGCCGGGTGGGCGGCGGCGCCCGTACGGTTCCGCGAGGACGCCAACGCCGAGGAGGAACTCGCCCTCGGCGGGTACGTCGACCGGCTGGTCGTCGAACTGGCCCAGAACGCCGCCGACGCAGCTGCCCGCGCCGGCACTCCCGGCCGAGTGCTGTACGAGTTCCGCAACAACACCCTCGTCGTGGCCAACACCGGCGCTCCGCTCGACGCAGCAGGCGTCGAGTCGCTCGCCACCCTGCGCGCGTCGGCAAAGCGCGACGTCCTGACGACCGGGCCGGACGACGCGGGGGAGCCCGTGGGGCGGTTCGGGGTCGGGTTCTCTGCCGTGCTGGCGGTGACGGACGAGCCAGTGGTGTTGTCGCGGAGCGGCGGCGTGCGGTTCTCGAAGGCGGACACCGCGGCGGCGATCGCCGACCTCGGCAATGCGTCGCTCGACACCGAACTCCGCCGTCGCGACGGGCAGGTTCCGGTTCTGCGGCTGCCGTTCGCGACCGAAGGCGAACCGCCCGCCGGGTACGACACCGCCGTCATCCTCCCGCTCCGCGACGAGGCCGCCGCGGCCCTGGTCCGCCGCCTGCTTGCCGAAGCCGACGATGCTCTCCTCCTCGCTCTCCCCGGCCTGGAACGCATCGAGATCGAGACCGAGGACGGCCACCGGATCCTCGAGAACGTCAATGCCCGCTGGCACATCCACCGCACCGCCGGCACTCTCGACCCGGCTCTTCTCGCCGACCGGCCCACCGAAGAACGGAGCCGACCGAACTGGTCCGTCGTCTGGGCCCTCCCACGCGGACCGCTCACCGAACTGCCCGGAGTCATCCACGCGCCCACCCCGACCGACGAGCCGTTGGCACTACCCGCGTTGCTGTTGGCAACCTTCCCGCTCGACTCCACCCGGCGGCACGTGGCGAAAGGCCCGCTGACGGATCGGCTCGTCCAGGAGGCGGCGACAGCGTACGCACAGTTGCTGCGGGAGCGAGCCGCGGAGGGCGACGACGTACTGCGGCTCGTGCCCACCGGTCTCGCGGCGGGTGCACTCGATCGAATGCTCCGCGACGAGATCCTCGCAACCCTGCCCCGGACCCCGATGCTCCAGGGCGTCGACGGCGCCGTGCTGCGGCCGTCGGAGGCGGTGCTGGTGGAGGGCGCCGACGAGGCGTTCAACGCCGTCCTCGCGCCGCTCGTCCCGGGGCTGATCCACGCGCGCCGTGAGGAGCGGATCGCGCTGGATGCCTTGCAGGTAAAGCGTCTCGAGCTCGCCGAGGTGGTGGACCAACTCGGGGGAGAAGAGCCGCCGGACTGGTGGCGCGCGCTCTACACCAGCCTCGCGACGATGACCACCGACCCGCTGATCCGCGAATCGCTCGGCACCGTCCCGGTTCCGCTCGCCGACGGCCGGCTCGTCCGCGGCGCCCGCGGACTGCTGCTGCCCGGGCCTGAGATCCCGGTCGGCACGCTCGCCGCCTTCGGTGCGTACGGCGTCCGCGTCGTCCACCCGGACGCCGTCGACCCGGTCCTCGAACGTCTCGGCGCGATCCCCGCGACACCTCGCTCACTCCTCGAGGACGGCGCGGTCCGGGCCGCGGTCGAGCACTCCGCCGACGCCGACGATCCGGACGCGATCGCGGACGCCGTGCTCAGCCTGATCGCCGCCGACCCGGCGCAGGCCGACGGACTCTGGTGGCTGTCCGACCTCGTCCTGCGCGACGCCGACGGCGACCTCGTGCCCGCGAACGCCTTGGTGGTCGAGGGTTCCGACGCGCACGCGGTCCTCGACGCCGAGGAGGTCGCACCGATCGCGCGCGACGTCCTCGACCGCTACGGACTGCCCGCGCTGGAGGCCGTCGGCGTCCTCGCGTCGCTCGGTGTGGTCGCCGCGTCCGACGTCACGCTCGACCGGTTGCCGGAGGCCCTCCAGGATCTCGACGGCATCGAGGACTGGGCGTACGACGTCGCCCCGGACGGATCCCGCTTCGGTGCTACCGTCGGCGAACTCGAGGCGATCCGCGACCTCGACTGGATCACCGACCACAGTTGGCCGAAAGTCCTGCAGCTGCTGGGATCCGACCCCGCGCTGCGCCGCGCGCTGGTCACGCAGGTACGGGTCGTCGGCCCGGACGACCGGCCGCTCGGCGTACCGTCGTACGCGGCCTGGTGGATTCGTGAGCACGTCCTGCTCGACGACGGTGAACCGCTGGCCGGACGGGCCGACCCCGACGCCGAACCGGTGCTCGCGACCTTCCTCGACCCGGCGCCCGCCTGGACCGCCGGGCTCGATCCCGAGGTCCGGACGGCGGCCGGCCTGGTCCGTGACGTCACCGACCTCGACGCCGACGGCCTCGCCCTGGTGCTCGACCGGCTCGCGGACCCCGAGCGGGAGGTGGACGAGGCGTCGATCCTGCGGCTGTGGAACCGGCTCGGCACGCTCGCGCTGTTCCCCGGCGACGCGCCGGCCCGGGTCCGGGTGCTCGACGCCGACGGGACGACCCGGGTGACCGACGCAGAGCACGCCGTGGTGGTCGACGGCCCGATGTGGGTCCAGCGGGAGGACCTCGGCGGGTTCGTGATCGGATCCGGCGCGGCGGCGGACGGGCTCAGCGACCTGTTCGACGTACCGCTCGCCCAGGAAGTTGCCGAGGGCAAGCTTGACGCCGCCGGGACGGAGGCCGACGTACCGGCGCTGGTCGGTGAGCTGGTGCCCGAGGTGCCGGCGACCTGGTGGGAGCACGAGGAGCTCACCGTCGACGGTGTCGAGGTCTCGTGGTGGGTGGACGCCGGCGGCGCCGCGCACGCGGCCACCTTCGACGGGCTGGCGAAGGCGCTCGCCTGGGCCGCCGGGCGCTGGGACCGGCGGCATGTGATCCGCGCGGTTCTCAACGAACCGGACCGATCCGTGGAACTTCTGGTCGACGCCGTCTACGACTGACCGGAACCGGCCGCAGGGCCCGAAAATGCACTCCGCGTGACCGTCGCTGGAAGCGTTTCCGCGTACGGCGTCACGGAGAGCGAGCCAACGTTGTCATCGGTTGGTATATCGACTGATCTGCGGATATAACCTCACGGTTTCAACGTGGGAATGAACTCTTGCCAACGTTGTCAGGCCTACTTATAGTCCGTGGCACCTCTCGGTCGGTGATCAGCTCGTCCGCGCAACGGAAACGGAGGTGACTTTCGTCATGAACGAAGCACCGCGGCCCCAGTTCGAAGACGTCAACGACGTCGTCCGCTATCAACTGAGTCGGCGAAGCCTGGTCGGAGGAGGTGCCGCGGCCGCGATGACCGCCTTCCTGGCGGCCTGCTCCGGCGGTGGCTCCTCGTACTCCGACAAACCGGCGAACAACAACAAGCCCGTCGCCACCAAGTCGATCCAGATCGGCAAGGCCAACATCCCGGTGCCGCGGGACCAGGCGGTCATCGTGGGCCAGGTCGAGTACACGGTCTTCGACAGCTTCAACGGGATGATCCCGAACGGCTCGCCCGGCGGCGCCGGCGTCGAGCTCAGCACCGAGCCGCTGTTCTACCTCAGCTTCGCCACCGGCGAGATGAAGCCGTGGCTGGCCACCGAGTACAAGTACAACGACGACTTCACCGAGGTCACGTTCAAGTTCGACCCGAAGGCGCACTGGAACGACGGCAAGCCGCTCGGCGCCGCCGACTTCAAGTTCACGATCATGCTGCTGAAGGACCGGCCGGACCTGTTCGGCGGCGGCGGTGAGCTGAAGGAGTTCGTCAAGGCCATCGACGTTCCGGACGCCCAGACCGCGGTCGTCAAGCTGCTCAAGCCGACGCCCCGGTTCCACTACAACTTCATCTCCGCGATCGCCGGTCCGCCGCTCGGCATCATGCCCGAGCACATCTGGAAGACCCAGGACCCGACAAAGTACAAGGACAACCCGCCGGTACACAGCGGTCCGTACAAGCTGAAGCAGGCGATCCGCGCCCAGAAGATGTTCGTCTGGGAGAAGGACCCGAACTACTGGAACAAGGACAAGCTCGACGTCAAGCCGCAGTACGTCGTCTTTCAGAGCACGTCGAAGCAGCTCGACCAGGCGTCACTGGCGTTCGAGCGCGCGGAGTTCGACGTCGGCTCGATCGACGAGCAGCACGCCAAGCAGCTGCGCAACACCGGCTACCCGGCCCTGCAGACCACCCAGTTCCACGACCCGAACCCGCGGGTGATGTGGCTGAACTGCGACCCGTCGCGGGGCGTGATCTCGGAGCCGAAGATGCGCTGGGCGATCAACTACTGCCTCGACCGGGAGAAGATCGGCAAGTCGATCTGGCCCGTTCCGGTGCCGCCGGCGCAGTACCCGTGGGCGGACTACCCGACCAACGACAAGTGGAAGGACGACGAGATCGCGAACAAGTACAAGTTCGAGTTCTCGCCCGAGAAGGCCGCCCAGTTGCTCGACGAGATCGCCCCGAAGAACGCCGCCGGAAAGCGGACGTACAAGGGCAAGGAGATCAACCTCGAGATCATCACGCCGTCGCCGGTCGACGGCGGCGAGTACGCGATCGCGAACGTGCTGAAGACCGAGCTCGCGAAGGTCGGCGTCCCGGCCACGCTGCGCAGCCTGGCCGGCAACGTGCACGACGAGAAGTTCCAGCGCGGCGAGTACGACATCGACTCCAGCTGGGCCGGGATCGCGATCGACCCCGAGCAGCTCTACACCGACTGGACCAGCGACAAGTACCAGCCGGTCGGCAAGAACGCGGCCGGCAAGAACAAGCTGCGGTTCCGGAACGCGAAGTTCGACGAGATCTCCAAGAAGCTGGCCGGGCTGAACCCGGAGAGCGAGGAAGCCAAGCCGCTGCTGAAGGAGGCGCTGGAGATCTACTTCCAGGAGCTCCCGATGCTGTCGGTGATCCAGACCGGCTACCCGTCGTACTTCAACACCACGTTCTGGAAGGGCTGGCCGACCGACGACGACCTGTACGAGGTCCCGCTGAACTGGTGGCAGCACTTCATCTTCGTCCTCGGCAAGATCGAGCCCACCGGGCAGAAGGGCCCGGCGTGACGGCGGAAGCCCCGCCGGTGGTAGCTGTCGACAAGAGCCAGGACTCCGCGCCCCGATCGGGGGTGCGGGCCTGGCTGTCGCGGCATCCGCTGGCGGCGTACGCCCTGCGCAGGCTCGGGTTGTACGTGGTCGAGCTGTGGGGTGCCCTCACCATCGCGTTCTTCTTCTTCCGGCTGATGCCGGGTGACCCGATCAACACACTGATCCAGACCCTGCAGCAGAACTACATCTACAACCAGACCGCGAGCGCGGAGATCATCGCCCGCTACAGGCACGAGTTCGGCCTGGACGGGAACCTGCTGACGCAGTACGTGACGTACATGCAGAAGCTGGTGCTGCACGGCGACCTCGGCCCGAGCCTGATCAACTACCCGACGCCGGCCCAGACCGTCATCCTCCGGTCGTTGCCCTGGACCATCGGTCTGCTCGGCATCTCGGCGGTGCTGGCCTGGATCCTCGGCGTCGTGATCGGCGCGATCGCCGGCTGGCGGCGCGGCAAGCTCGGCTCCGCGATCGCCACCAACCTGTCGATCGCGCTGTCGCACGTGCCGTACTTCTTCGTCGCGCTGATCCTGGTGTACATCTTCGCGTACTCGATGGGCGTGTTGCCTGCGAGATCGGCGTACGACTCCAACATCAATCCGGGGATCACGCCGGAGTTCATCGGCAGCGTGCTCAAGTACGGGTTGCTGCCCGGCCTGTCGATCGTGATCATCGGGACGTTCAGCTGGATCCTGTCGACCCGGATGCTGATGATCCCCGTGCTCGGCGAGGACTACCTGGTGTACGCCGAGGCGAAGGGCCTGAAGGGCTGGCGGATCCTGACCCGGTACGCGCTGCGGAACTGCTACCTCCCGCAGGTCACCGCGTTCGGCATCTCGCTCGGCTTCATCTTCAACGGCAACGTGCTGGTCGAGCAGCTGTTCAACTACCCGGGGCTCGGCACCACGCTGGTCACCGCGATCCAGCAGCTCGACTTCAACACCATCCTCGGCGTCACCGACATCGCGATCTTCTCGGTGCTGACCGCTGTCCTGCTCCTCGACCTCTTGCTCCCGCTGCTCGACCCGCGGGTCAAGTACTGGAAGTGATGGCGATGAGAATCCTGACCGCGGTACTGCGGACGATCCGGAACAGCAGGCGCCTCGCGACCGGACTGGCCATCCTCGGGGCGCTGGTGCTGATCGCGCTGTTCAGCCCGCTGATCACCAAGGCCATCGGTGGTGGCAAGGACCCGATCGAGCTGGCGGCGTACGACAAATGGCTGGTCCCGGGACCCGATCATCTGCTCGGCACCGACCAGTTCGGCCGCGACGTGTTCGCGATGGTGGTGAAGGCGCTCTCGGTCTCACTGCAGATCGGCGCGATCGCCGGTGTCATCTCGACGGTCGCCGGTGTCGTCGTCGCGTTCGTCGCCGGCTACAAGGGCGGCTGGATCGACAACGTGCTCTCGACGTTCACCGGGATCCTGCTCGTCATCCCGACGTTCCCGCTGCTGATCGCGCTGTCGGCGTACGCGAAGAACGTCAGCCTGTTCCAGGTCGGCGTGATGATCTCGATCTTCTCCTGGCCGTTCGCGGCCAAGACGATCCGGTCCCAGGTGCTCAGCCTGCGCACCCGGCCGTATGTCGACCTGGCGCGGGTCAGCAAGTCGCGCGACATGGAGATCATCGTCACCGAGCTGCTGCCGAACCTGCTGCCGTTCATCGGCGTCGGGTTCGCGTCGTCGGCGCTGGGCGCGATCTTCGGCCTGGTCGGACTCGAGATCATCGGGCTCGGGCCGGGCGGCGTGATCGACCTGGGCCAGATCATCTTCAACGCGATCGGCACCGGTGCGCTGACGCTCGGAGCGTGGCCGATGTTCGTCGTACCGATCGCGCTGCTGACGTTGCTGTTCGCGGCGCTGAACATGGTGAACATCGGGTTGGAAGAGGTCTACAACCCGCGGCTGAGGGGAGTGGCCGGTGAGTGACGTGTCCGGGAACGTCCTGGAGGTCAAGGGACTCGAGGTCGCCTACTCCACCAACCGCGGCGACGTGAAGGCGGTCCGCGGGATCGACCTCGACGTCCGCCGCGGCGAGATCCTCGGGATCGCGGGGGAGTCGGGCAGCGGGAAGAGCACCCTCGCGGTCGCGCTGCTGCGGCTCCTGAAGGCGCCCGGCAAGGTGACGGGCGGTTCAGCGATGTTCCATCCGGCCGGCCGATCGCCGGTCGACCTGCTGAAGGTGCAGGGCGAGGAGCTGCGGGTGCTGCGGTGGTCGGCGCTCTCCTACCTGCCGCAGGGCTCGATGAGCTCACTGAACCCGGTGATGCGCGTCGAGGACCAGTTCAAGGACGTCATCCTCGAACACGCGCCGCAGCGCAGGGACTCCTTGGGCGAGCTGATTCCGCGGCTCCTGGCGCAGGTGGGTCTCGAGCCGCGGGTGGCCCGGATGTACCCGCACGAGCTGTCCGGTGGGATGAAGCAGCGGATTCTGATGGCGATCGCGGTCGCGCTCGAGCCCGACCTGGTGATCGCCGACGAGCCGACCACCGCGCTGGACGTGACGATCCAGCGGGTGATCCTGCAGTCGCTCGCCGATCTGCGCACCGACTTCGGCGTCACGCTGATGGTGATCTCGCATGACATGGGCGTGCACGCACAGCTCGCCGACCGGGTCGCGGTGATGTACGAGGGCCGGCTGGTCGAGGTGGGCGGCGTACGGCAGGTGTTCAAGGATCCGCAGGACCCGTACACCCGGCAGCTGATCGATTCGATCCCGCAGGTCGGACGGAGGGCCTCATGAAGTCGGAACTCGAACTCCGCGGCGTACAGCAACGGTTCCACGCCCGCGGGGTCGCGGAAGGGTACGTGACCGCGGTCGACGACGTGAGCTTCACGCTGGCCGCGTCGCCGCCGCAGATCATCAGCCTGGTCGGCCAGAGCGGCAGCGGGAAGAGCACGATCGCCCGCAACGTGCTCGGCCTGCAGAAGCCCACGGCCGGATCGGTGCTGTACGGCGGGAAGGACATCTTCAAGCTGAGCCGGGCCGAGTACGACGAGTACCGGCGCGACGTGCAACCGGTCTTCCAGGACCCGTACGCGATCTTCAACCCGTTCTACCGGGTCGATCGCGTGCTCTGGAAGGCGGTGAAGAAGTTCAAGCTGGCGTCCACCCGGGAGGCCGGTCTCGCGCTGATCGAGGAGTCGCTGCGCGCCGTCCGGCTGGAGCCGGAGAACGTGCTCGGACGGTACCCGCACCAGCTGTCCGGCGGTCAGCGGCAGCGCATCATGCTGGCCCGGGTGCACATGCTGCGGCCGTCGTTCATCATCGCGGACGAGCCGGTGTCGATGCTGGACGCCCAGGTGCGCCGGCACTTCCTGGACATCCTCCTCGACTTCCAGCGCGAGCACGGCATGACGACGCTGTTCATCACTCACGACCTGTCCACGGTCTACTACCTCGGCGGCGAGGTCATGGTCATCACCAAGGGCCAGATCGTCGAACGCGGCCCGGTCTCCGAGGTGATGCACGAGCCGTCGCATGCGTACACGAAGCTCCT
This sequence comes from Kribbella sp. NPDC050459, assembly GCF_040655315.1. NCBI lineage: Bacteria > Bacillati > Actinomycetota > Actinomycetes > Propionibacteriales > Kribbellaceae > Kribbella > Kribbella sp. NPDC050459. The sequence goes on from NZ_JBFAJQ010000001.1 coordinate 668,482, forward strand.
CCTGGACTCCATCCCGCAACCCGACCCCGACCAGCGCTGGACCAGCCGCATCGCCGTCGACGAACTCGACCAGGTCGACGACAACACCCCGGCCGACACCACGAAGCCGGAGGCGCCGATCATCTGAACCGGCGACAAGCCCCGGGGTCCTTGGACAAGGTATTGCTTGTCCAAGGACCCCGTTTGCTGTGGTCAGACCGTCTTGATCGCGGGGTCGCTCACGCCCGCGGCGCCGGTTTCGACGTGGCCGGCGAAGCGGCGCAGGTAGGTGGTGTCGGCGGTGGTGGTGACGGAGACGTCGTACCAGCGGTTCGTGGTGGTGACGGTGTAGGTGGTCTTGCCTGTGCGGAGGGCGATCTGCTTCGGCGTGCCGCCGTAGGAGTCGGCGAGGGTGACCGTGCGGGCGGCGTCGGACGTGAAGGTGAGGTCGACGTTGCCGGTGGCCGGGTTCTCGCGGGCGGTGATCTCCAGGCCGGTGGCGGGCTTGCCCTTGAAGGTGCGGAGGAAGCCGTTCGGGCCGTGCACCGTGAGGTCGGTGACGCCGCCCGAGTAGATCGGGTTCCAGCTGTCGGCGACCGTCTTGCCGGCCTCGGTGGTGTACGTCCACGGACCGTCGGTACGGTTCGCGGACGTGATCAGGAACTGCGCGCCGGCGCGTGCCCCGGACCCGAACCTCAGCCGGTACTTGCCGTCGGCAACGGCTCCGTCGACGACCGGTGCGTACGGCAGCGGGCGGGTACGACGGGAGCCGCGCTCCTGGGCCGGGAGCTGACCGACCGCGGGCGGCGTCGGGACGTAGTCCGGGTGCCGCTTGTTGTCCGGCGGCTCATAGGCGCTGGTGTCCGGCAGCTGCGCCGGGCGCGTGGCCGACGTACCGAAGTCGAACGCCGAGGTCAGGTCGCCGCAGATCGCGCGGCGCCACGGCGAGATGTTCGGCTCGTGGACGCCGAATCGCGTCTCCATGAACCGGATGATCGACGTGTGGTCGAACACCTCCGAGCACGTGTAGCCGCCGGTGCTCCACGGTGACACCACCAGCATCGGGACGCGCTGACCGAGACCGTACTGGCCGTGCGCGGCCTTGCTGCCGGTGTACAGGTCCGGGTTCGGGTCGACGGTCGACAGGCCCTGGCTGGCGTCCATCGGGGGGTACGGCGGTACGACATGGTCGAAGAAGCCGTCGTTCTCGTCGTAGGTGATGAACAGCGCGGTCTTGCTCCACACCTCGGGGTTCGCGGTGAGCGCGTCGAGGACCTGGGAGATGTACCAGGCGCCGTAATTGGCCGGCCAGTTCGGGTGCTCGGTGAACGCCTCCGGCGCCGCGATCCACGAGATCTTCGGCAGCCGGTTGTTCTGCACGTCCGCGGCGAGCTGGGCGAACAGGCTCTCGCCGGCCTTCGCGTTCGTGCCGGTGCGCGCCTTGTCGTACAGGGGGTTCCCGGGCTGCGCATTGCGGTATTTGTTGAAGTACAGCAGCGAGTTGTCGCCGTAGTTGCCGCGGTAGGCGTCGTTGATCCAGCCCCAGCTGCCTGCTGCGTCCAGGCCGTCGCCGATGTCCTGGTAGATCTTCCACGAGACACCGGCCTGCTCGAGCCGTTCCGGGTACGTCGTCCAGCCGTAGCCGGCCTCGTCGTTGCCGAGGACCGGGCCGCCGCCCGTGCCGTCGTTGCCCGTGTAGCCGGTCCACATGTAGTACCGGTTCGGGTCGGTGGAGCCCATGAACGAGGTGTGGTAGGCGTCGCACACCGTGAACTTGTCCGCGAGCGCGTAGTGGAACGGGATGTCCTCGCGGGTCAGGTACGCCATCGTGGTCGAGCTCTTCGCCGGGATCCACTGGTCGTACTTGCCGTTGTTGAACGCCTGGTGCGCGTCCGGCCAGCTGTGCGCGAGGTCCTGGATGAACTGCAGACCGAGGTTGTCCGCCTCCGGCCGGAACGGGAGGATCTCCTTGCCGAGCGCGTTCTGGTAGAACGTCGGCTTCCCGCTCGGCAGCGTGACCGGCCGCGGGTCACCGAAACCGCGGACGCCGTTCATGGTGCCGAAGTAGTGGTCGAAGGACCGGTTCTCCTGCATCAGCACGACGATGTGCTCGACGTCCTGGATGCTGCCGAGGCGGCGGTGCGCCGGGATCGCGGCGGCCTGCTCGATACTGTCCGCCATCGCGGCGAACGCGGCCGACGCACCGGCCAGCTGCAGGAATCTCCGGCGATTGATGTCTGGCATGCGGGTCTCCTTGTCGGGGCGGGTGGAGCCTCCCGGCACCTTAGTCTGAACGTTTAACTGACGGAAGGTGAACCGTGCTGTTCAGTTGCAGTGAGTTTCAAACTATTGTGAGCGGGCAGCTGGTGGCCGGCTCACGGAGGTGCGGTGGATCGCGTCTGGTACGTCGCCTACGGCTCCAACCTCGCCCTCGCACGATTCCGCTGCTACCTGTCCGGCGGACGGCCACACGGTGGCGCCCGGGTGTACCCCGGTTGCCGTGATCGCTCCGATCCCGCCCGCACCGCAGGTGTCCTGATTCCCGGCGGTCTGGTCTTCGCCGGCGCCTCCAAGGTCTGGGGCGGCGGCTCCGCGTTCTACGACGCTTCCGCGCCCGGTCAGGTGGCCGCGCGCGGGTACCTGCTGACGCCCGGCCAGGTCGGTGACGTCGCCGCGCAGGAAATGCGTCGCGATCCCGGCGGCGAGTTCGCGTGCGACGTGGCGGCGCTGCTGCCCGACGTCGACGCGATCCACACCATGGGCCCCGGCCGCTACGAGACCGTGGTCCGCCTGGGGGAGCGCGACGGCGTCCCGATGTTCACCGTCACCCACGACAGCGCCGCGGACCTCGAACCGGTCGCGCCCACCGCGCCGTACCTGCGCTGGATCGCGACCGGCCTGGTCGAGGCCCACGGCTGGGCGCTCACGCGCGTGATCGACTACCTGCACGCGGCGCCGGGCGTCGGTCTGGCGTGGACGCCCGGCGCGCTGCGGTCAGCGCTTGACGGCGATGCAGGTGGCGGTCGCTGACTTCGTCGGATCGCTTTCGGAGGTGGCGGTCAGGGTGATCTTGGCCAGTGGACCGGCACCGGCCTTGGTGTGGACGGGGACGGTCACCTGCTGGCCCGCGTTCGCGGTGGCGAGTGCGTTCGGCAGGGAGATCGGCCAGCCGTCGGACTTGGCGGACAGGCGGTAGACGTCGCCCTTCACGTACTGCGTGATGTCCTCGGGGCCTGACGTCGTACCGGCCTTGCCGGTGTTGGTGAGGCTGAAGCTGCAGGTCTGGACGCCGCTGCGGTCCGGCTTCGCGACGGCCGGCAGCAGCCGTACGCCGCGCTGCTGGGCGCCCGCCCCGTCGAGGGAGCGGATGGCGACGGTGTAGGACAGGATGCCCTGGCGGTTGCGGTGCACGTTGGTGACGTAGAAGTGCAGACGGTTCGCGGTGTCGGTGTACTCGTACTCGCTGCCGGAGTTCGTGCCGGCGTGGAACAGCGCGTCGGACAGCTGCCGGTAGTCGCCGATCGTGATCGGGACCTTCGTGCCGTCGGGCAGCACATAGTCGGTCATGTTGATGTTCTGCGGGTTGGCGTCGATGACCCACTCGAACGGCGCGCGGTCCTGGTTCTTGGTCTTCGCGAGCAGGACGCCGGCGTCGGGCGTGAACGAGTCGGTGCCCATCCGGTCGACGACCTCGACCGTGTAGTTCTGGTAGCCGCGGCCGTCGCACATCGGGTCGGTGGCGGTGCTGCACGGCGCGTCCAGATCGCCGGCGCCGCCGAGCTCGATGTTGATCCCGGACAGGTCCTTCGCGCCCGGGTTCACGCTGCGGGCCTTCACGTTCGCGATCACCACCCCCGACGACGCGAGCGCCTCGCGGGACAGCCGCAGCACGTTCTGCTCGTCGACCATCTGCAGCTTGATCTTGTTGCGCAGCATGTGTTGCGCGCCCATCGAGGCGCCGCCGGTGGCCGGGATCATCCAGCGGCTGTGTGGTCCGCCGGGGCCGTTGAAGCTGCCCCGGCTGAGCATCTCCCAGATGCCCGTGTACGCGCGCCGGGGCGGGACGCCGTACGGATTGTTGTAGTTGTCGCCGATGCCGAGGATGTGGCTGAACTCGTGCGCGAACACGGCCATCCCGGAGCTCTCCGCCTGGGTCGACGAGCCGCCGCCGGCGTTCGGCCAGATCGACGCGCCCGCGGCCCACGACGTCCAGTCGACGTACCGGGTGTCGGACCAGTTCGGCAGCGCCGGGTCCGGCGGGCCGAAGTCGTCGGTGACGTCCTCCTTGGTCGGGAACTTCATCATCCCGAACTCCTGCCAGGTGGACGACTCGTCCTGGCCGGCGCTGAGGAAGAACACGAAGTCGTAGCCGGCCGGTACGTCGGGCCCCTGGTCGGCGACCCAGGCGGCGCGGCCGTCGGTGCGGATGTCGCGGTCGCAGGTGTCGCCGGCGGGGCAGGCCGTGGGGCCCTGGAACTCCATCGCGTACTCGTGCGACTTGCCGGGCATCCGGTACGGGCCGAACGCGGTGAGGTCGACGCCGTACCGGCCGCCGGAGTCCTCCATCCAGTACTCGTGCAGCGTGTGGCCGTGGTTCAGCGGCTCGGGCTTGTTGAGGAAGTCGTGGTAGAAGCTCGCGACCTGGTCCCGCGGTACGCCGTTCGCGGCGGCGCTCGGGTTGCCGAACACGGTGGAGCCCTTGGGCTGGGTGACCACGAAGTCCTGGTTCGGGTAGTCGAGCAGCACGAGCGCGCCCTTGAAGGTGCGCTGGGATCCCAGGACCTTTGGGTCGGCCCAGTTGGTCCCCGGCGGTTTGACGTAGTCGTCCCACGTCATGTGGTCCGGGTTCTCCCAGTTCTGCGGGTCGATCGGCCCCGGCAGACCGCTCGACAGCGTCTTCGCGACGCGCGAGTCCGGCCCCGACTCCTGCCAGGGCTGCTTCTGCGGCCAGTGCGGATACTGCCAGGCGTTCACCGGATCCGGCGGCGCCGCAGGCGCGGCAAGCGCCATCGAGGGCACCGAAACAGCAGCCAGTACGGCGACCAGCTGCACAACACGACGAAACTTCCGTTGCTCAGACACGGGCGGGCATCCGATCAAAGAGGCGGGACAACGGGCAGCCACGAGCATGCCCGCAAGACACAACTGACACAACACGACCCGGCGCGCTGCACCGCGACTTTGAGCACCCACCAACCAGTTCGCGGCGTCCGAAACGGTTGATGGGTGCTCAAAGCAGGATTGCATACAGTATGGTGGCGTCTTCGGCTTCTGGATGGAGGTTGCCCATGTACTCGGTTGTCGACCCGGCGCGCGGGGTGCTGGTGGAGGAAGTGGCGAACTCGACGCAGGAGGAGGTGCGGGCGGCGATCGGGCGGGTGCATGCGGCGTACCCGGACTGGCGGCGGCGCGGTGTGCAGGCGCGGGCGGGGATCGTCGCGCGGGCGGCGGAGTTGTTCGCGGAGCGGGCCGACGAGCTCGCCGCGACGATGACGCTGGAGATGGGCAAGCGGGTCAGCGAAGGCCTCGGCGAGGTCGGGATCGTCGTCGACATCTTCCGGTACTACGCGGAGCACGGACCGGCGCTGCTCGCCGACGAGCCGATCGACATCAAGGGCGGGCAGGCGGTCATCACCAAGGGGCCGATCGGCGCGCTGCTCGGGATCATGCCGTGGAACTTCCCGTGCTACCAGGTCGCCCGGTTCGTCGCGCCGAACCTGGTGCTCGGGAACACGATCCTGCTCAAACACGCCTCGATCTGCCCGCGGTCGGCGCGCGCGATCGAGGAGGTCCTGCACGCGGCGGGCGTCCCGGCCGACGTGTACGTGAACACGTTCGCCTCGAGCCGGCAGATCCCGGCGATCCTCGCCGACCCGCGGATCGCCGCCGTCTCGCTGACCGGCAGCGAACAGGCCGGCATCTCGGTCGCCGCCGAGGCCGGGAAGAACCTGAAGAAGACCGTGCTCGAGCTCGGCGGCTCCGACCCGCTGATCGTCCTCGACACCGACGACCTGGACGAGACCGTCAACGCCACCGCGACCGCGCGGATGCGGAACTGCGGGCAGTCCTGCAACGCGCCGAAGCGGATGATCGTGCTCGCCGATCTCTACGACGAGTACGTCGACCGGCTGACCAAGCGCGTCACGGAGTACTACCTGCCCGGCGACCCGGCCGATCCCGCGACCAAGCTCCCGCCGCTCGCCTCGGCCGCCGCCGCGGACGAGGTCGCCGCACAGGTCGCGAAGGCGGTCGAGCAAGGCGCCACGCTGCGCGCCGGCGGGAACCGGATCACCCCCGGCGCCTACCTCGAGGCCACCGTGCTCACCGACGTCACGCCGGAGATGGACGCGTACTACGAGGAGATCTTCGGCCCGGTCGCGATCGTCTTCGAAGCACGGGACGAGGACCACGCGGTAGAGCTCGCCAACGACACGCCTTTCGGCCTCGGCGCCTCGGTCTGGGGTACCGACCCCGACCGCAACCGCCGCGTCGCCGACCGGATCGACGCCGGCATGGTGTACCTCAACCGCGCCGGCGGCTCGCAGGCGGACCTGCCGTTCGGCGGCATCAAGCGCTCCGGCCTCGGCCGCGAGCTCGGCCCGGCCGGCATCGAGGAGTTCATGAACAAGAAGTCCATCCGGCTCGGCTGACAGGCGGCGCTCCGTCCGGTCGGCGTCGGTCCGTGAACGGGCGCATACTGACGGCACCAGGGAGCTCGTCGCGAGGGGGCCGCGGATGACCGTGCCGGGTGGTTACGCCATCAAGACCTATCGGTACCTGCGGATGGCGATGGTGGCCATGATCGCCCTGCTCGCCGTGTCGCTGGTGATCGAGTGGTCCACGACTGATCCGCATTGCCTGCAGACCTCGATCAGCGCGTACTACTACACGCCGGTGCGGGCGATCTTCGTCGGCTCGTTGATCACCATCGGCGTCTGCATGGTGGTGCTGAAGGGCAACACCGAGCCGGAGGACATCCTGCTCAACGTGGCCGGCATCCTCGCTCCGGGCGTCGCGCTGGTGCCGACGCCGGGGCAGGGCCGGTGCCACTCGGTGCCGGTCGTGCTCGGTGACGCGGCCGCGAACGTCACGAACAACATGCTCGCCGTCTTCGTGGTCGGCGTACCGTGCCTGCTGCTGGCCGCCGTCTTCATCATCCGGGACCGGATCCGGCAGCCCGCTGGCTGGACGCCGATGTACGTGCTCGGTCTCGCGGTCGCGGCGCTGATCTTCGGCGGCGGGCTGGCCTGGTTCCTGGTCGACCGGTCCGGGTTCATCGGCGACGCGCACTACGCGGCCGCGATCGTGATGTTCGGGTGCATTGTCGCGGTCGTCCTGCTGAACGCCGAGCAGTTCCGGCGCAAGCAGCGCACGCACGCGGTCCGGCACTCACCGGCCAACCGGTACTCCGTGATCGCGGCGGCGATGGTCGTCGTACCGCTCCTGATGGTCGGCTGGAAGAAGGTCTTCGGCTGGGAGCATGCCGTGCTGTGGATCGAGGGCACGCTGATCGTGCTGTTCGCCGCCTTCTGGATCAGCCAGACGCAGGAGCTGTGGAACGAGGGCCTGCGTCAGGAGTTGCCGCGGTCGCAGGCCACGCCGTCGCCGTTGCGGTCGAGCGCCGCCGAGTAGCCGGGGTCCCCACGGTGCAGCGGTGCCGCGCCTGCCGCCCGAGCCTCCGCGCAGCTCTGGTACACGGCCGCCCCGGTGGTGACCGGGACCGTGGTCGGCGTCGGCTCCGTCCGCGAGCTCGTCGGCGACGGCTCGGTCGGCTTCGGCGTCACGCTTGGCGTCCGGCTCTCCGACGGTACCGCTGACGGCGTCGGCGTCGGTTCCGGGCTCGGCTCGGCCCGGCGCGGAGTCGTCGGCTCCGTCGTCGCTGTCGGCCCGGTGGTCGTCGGCTCCGTGACCGGTGTGCTCGTCGGCGCCGACGTGGGCTCCGAGGTCCGCACGGGCGCCGTGCTCGCGGACTCGTCGCCGTTGCCGAACGGGTTGAGCAGCACCAGCGTGATCAGCGCGAGCGGTACGGCCGCGATCGCGCCGACCTTGATCCTGCCGGGTCCGCCGTACCTGCCGATCGGACCGCGAACCCGTTTGCCGGACGCGTCGACCCAGAACGCCCAGCCGGGCGGTGCAGGCGGCCACGACTCGGGCGGTTGCCAGCGTTTCGGTGGTCGCCAGCGCGCGGTCGGCGGGTCGGGCCATCCGGGCGGTGCGTTGAACTGCCTCACTCTTCCTCCCCCAGTACCCGCAGAAGACTAGCGAGTTACGGGTCACAGAGAGACAGCAGGGCCGGAAATCCCAGTAATTTAAGCGCTTGTCCGTCGGCGTGCGCCCGGACCCGGTCGCGGTACGGCGTCGCGCGGTGACGGCACGCGATGATCCGACGCGCAGCGGATCTCGGTGTGGACGGGGGCGCCGCAGTCGCGGTGCTCGATCGTCAGCGGCGAGCCCTCGGGGCCGGCCAGGTACTTGTCGCCCCAGTCGCGGATCGCGATCAGCACCGGGTACAGGTCGAGCCCCTGCTCGGTGAGGCGGTACTCGTACCGCTGCCGCGCGCCCGGTTCACGGTACGGCGTCCGCCGCAGGATGCCGTGCTCGACGAGCGTGGCGAGCCGATTGGACAGCACCTGCCGCGGGATGTCGGTGCGGACCCGGAGGTCGTCGAACCGGCGGATGCCGTTGAACACCTCGCGCAGCACGACCACGGTCCAGCGTTCGCCGATGATCTCCATGGCGCGGCCGATCGGGCAGTTCGCCACCGACCAGTCGAGCGCGTTGTACGTCGTACCACTCATGCCGTCATGGTAGTGAGGTCTAGGTCTCGTTGACAGACCCAGGTCGCCGGTGTGAGGCTCGATCTATGACTGAGACTCAGCAGGCGACCAGGAGCCGGACGTTCTCGTGGTCGGACCCGGCGCAGACCGCGGCCCGGGTCGGCCGGTCGTCGGGGCTGGAGATGTTGCGGGCGATGCGCGACGGGGAGCTCCCGGCGCCGCCGATCCTGCACCTGGTCGGCGGGTCCGGCATCGAGGTCGAGGAAGGCAAGGTCACGGTGCTGATGCCGGTGGCCGAGTTCCACTACAACCCGCTCGGCACGGTGCACGGCGGCGTGATCGCCACCCTGCTCGACACCGCCGCCGGGTGCACCGTCCACTCGACGCTGCCGCCCGGCGTCGGCTACACGTCGCTCGACCTGATGACCCGCTTCGTCAGGCCGGTCACGATCGATTCAGGCCTGCTCCGTTGCGAGGGCGGGATCATCAGCCGCGGTCGTCGTACGGCGGTCGCCGAGGCGCACCTGTACGACGAACGCGGCAAGCTCCTCGCCCACGCGACGTCGAACTGCCTGATCTTCGACCTGCCTCAGGCCTGACGGTCCTGGTCGGCGAGCAGCTTCTCGCTGGCCACCAGCCGGACGCAGGTGGCCAGGCCCGCGATCGCCGTCTCGACCTCGGGCAGCTCCGGGTACGTCGGGGCGATCCGGATCGTCTGGTCGGTCGGGTCGTCGCCGTACGGGTGCGTGGCGCCGGCGGGCGTGATCGCGATCCCGGCGGCTTTCGCCTTCGCGACCACCTCGCGCGCGCAGCCCTCGGGGACCTGCAGGCTGACGAAGTAGCCGCCGGCCGGAGCGGTCCAGGAGGCCAGGCCGGTGCCGCCGAGCTCGGCGGTGAGGATCTTGTCGACCGCGTCGAACTTCGGCCGGATGAGCTCCGCCAGCGTCCGCATGTGCTCGTGCAGGCCGTCGGCGTCGCGGAGGAACTGCACGTGCCGCAGCTGGTTGATCTTGTCCGGGCCGATGCTCCGCTTGACCGTGTGGCTGAGCCACCACTCGATGTTCGCCGGCGAGGACCCGAAGAACGCGACGCCGGCGCCGGCGAAGGTGATCTTCGAGCTCGAGCCGAACACGAACGGCCGGTCCGGGTGCCCGTGCTCGGCGCTCAGCGCGAGGATGTCGGCGAGCTGCGCGGGGGAGTCGGTCAGGTGGTGGACGGCGTACGCGTTGTCCCAGAAGATCCGGAAGTCCGGCGCCGCGGTCTCCATCGCGGCCAGCCGCCGGACCGTCTCGTCGGAGTACACGGTGCCGTCCGGGTTGCTGTACTTCGGCACGCACCAGATGCCCTTGATCGCGGCGTCCTCGGCGACCAGCCGCTCGACCACGTCCATGTCCGGGCCCTCGGGAGTCATCGGCACCGGGACCATCTTGATGCCGTACCGCTCGCAGATCCCGAAGTGCCGGTCGTACCCCGGGACCGGGCACAGGAACGTCAACCCCTCCACGTCGGCCCACCGCTGCTCGGCGCCCGGTACCTTGCCGAGCAGCGCGAACACGACCGCGTCGTGCATCAGCTCGAGGCTCGAGTTCCCGGCCGCGAGCAGCTGCTCCACAGGAACCTGCAGGTCCGCGGCGAAGATCGCCCGCACCTCGGGCAGGCCGTTCAGCCCGCCGTAGTTGCGCAGGTCCGTGCCGTCCGCGCCCACCGGCTCACCGCTCAGGCCGAGCACCCCGTTGGCCGCGTCGAGCTGCTTCGGCGACGGCTTCCCCCGCGTCAGATCCAGCTTGAGCCCCTTCGCCACCAGCGCTTCGTAGTCCTGGCGCGCACGCTCGACCTGGGCAGTCAGCTCATCCACACTCACGGGGGGTCCTTTCACAAGTACTAGGTGTTGGACCCCAGCCTAGTCAGCGGCGATTGCACTTGGGGTAGCGCGGGTCCCATGGTGGGCAGGTGGGCCAGCCCGGCGGGGGTTTGATGGTCGGCGGTGGGGTACCCGGCGGGACCGGCGGGGTGACCGGGGGCGTCGGGGGCTGGGCCTTGCTGCCGTTGGAGATGTAGAGCAGCACCGTGGAGCCTTCGGGGGCGCCGTCCTCCTGCCGCGGGGTCGTCCACGCGACCGTGCCGGCCGGAGCGTCCGAGTCGACCTGGGGCCCGTGACTCATCTGGACCTTGAAGCCCATCGACAGCAGCTTCGCGGCTGCGTCCGCGGGCGTCATGCCCTTCAGGTACGGCAGGTCCTTCACGTTGCCGCGGATGATCTTGTCGTCCGGCTTCACGAACTTGCTCGTCGGAATGCCCTGCAGCGCCGCCTGCATCGCGGCCTCCCAGATCGGGCCGGCGGTCCCGGAACCCGAGGCGTCCTTGAGCTTCTCGCCGTTGAAGACCTGGTTGATCATGTTCTCCGCGGGCGGATCGGCGTCGGCGACCACAGAGGCCCCCGCGAGCCTCGACGTGTACCCGGCGAACCAGACCGCCTTGTTCTCGTCGGTCGTACCGGTCTTGCCGGCCAGGTCGCTCTTGCCGAACTTCAGCTTGGCGCCCGTGCCGCCCTTGTCCATCACCTGCTGCAGGACGTAGTTGACGCCGTCCGCGACGCCCGGCGACAGCACCCGGTGGCAGCTCGGGCCGGGAGTCGGGATCGCCTTGCCGGTCTTCAGCGAGGCGACCGACGTGATGATCTGCGGAGTGCAGTACATCCCACGGGCCGCGAACGTCGCGTACGCGTTCGACAGCATCAGCGGCGTGACCAGACCCGCGGAGCCGAGCGTGAACGAGACCACCTGCTCGAGCGGCTTCAGCGTCTGTGCGTTGTACATGCCGAGCTTCGAGGCGATCGTCGCGATCGGGCAGATCCCGATCTGCTGCGACAGCTGCAGGAAGTAGGTGTTGGTCGAGGCGCGGGCCGCGTCGACCATCGACGGGTCGAGGACGGTCTTCGTGGAGTTCTTCGGGTTGTACGAGTCGTCGGCCACCGGGCCGTTGCAGGTGCTGAAGTTCTGTCCGCTGAGGTCGATCGTCTGCGGCGAGCGGATCCGGTACGTCGTCGGCACGCCCTTTGCAATCGCGGCGGCGATCGTGAAGGCCTTCATCGTCGAACCGTTCTGGAAGCCGCCGAACCCGCCGGCGTAGGTCTTCTCGACGTTGTAGTTGTACGCCGTCTGACCCTTCTTCGCGCCGTACGGGCGGCTCTGCGCCATCGCCTTCACCAGGCCGGTGCCCGGCTCGACCAGCGTGATCGCGGCGACGACCTGGTCGGTCGGCTTCGAGTGGCTCCGGACCGCGGCCTCCGCGCCGGCCTGCATCTTCCGGTCGAGCGAGGTCTTGATCACCAGGCCCGAGGTCTCGATGTAGTTCTCCCGCTCCTCCGGAGTCTTGCCGAACGCGTTGTTCGCCTTCAGCTTGGACACGACGTACTCGCAGAAGAACGGGAACGTCGAGTTCGCGCAGCCGCTCGGGATCACGCGGACCTTGGCCGGGTCGATCACCGGTGTCTTGATCGCGTCCGCGGCCTGCTTGGCGTTGATGACGTTCAGCTCCTGCATGCGGCGCAGGACGACGTCGCGGCGGGCCTTGGCGCGCTTCGGGTTGTCGATCGGGTCGTAGCCGGTCGGGTTCTTCACCAGGCCGGCCAGCATCGCGGCCTGCGGCAGCGTCAGCTTGGCGGCGTGCACGCCGTAGTAGTGCATGGCCGCGGCCTCGACGCCGTACGACCGGTCGCCGAAGAAGGCCAGGTTCAGGTAGCGGTTCAGGATCTCGCTCTTGCTGACCTCCTTCTCGACCGCGATCGCGTAGCGCAGCTCGGCGACCTTCCGCTCGTAGGTCTCGGCGGTGGCCTGCTTGACCTCTTCCGGCGTCTGGGCCTTGTTGATCAGGCTCAGCTTCACGTACTGCTGGGTGATGCTCGAGCCGCCCTGCTGGACACCGCCGGAGGACTGGTTGCGCAGCAGCGCGCGCAGGGTGCCCTTGAAGTCGAGTGCGCCGTGCTCGTAGAAGCGGTCGTCCTCGATCGCGACGATCGCCTGCAGCATCACCGGGCTGATCTGCTTCAGCGTCACCGGCGTCCGGTTCTGCTGGTACAGCGTCGCGATGACCTTGCCGTCGCTGTCCTGGATGATCGACTTCTGCGCCAGCGGTGCCGTCTGCAGGTCCTGGGGCAGGTACTGCACGCTGTCGTGCGCCGCGGACGTGGTCACACCGGCCAGACCGGCGAACGGAAGGGCCAGTCCGGCGGTGAGCGCACCGGCGAGCGCACTGACCGCGAGGAACACGAACACGGACCACACGACATTGGGCCGCTTGGCCCGCCGCTCGCCTCTGTGCATGGTTGGGCAGAGTACGTGAGGGAAGGGGTTCCCGGCAGCTCAGGTGTCACGGAATTTACTCACTTGAATGACAATCTCACCCGCAGTGACCATATCTTCACTGTTCGCCGATCGTCAGGGCTCGATGATGACCTTCAGCGCGGTGCGCTCGTCCATCGCGCGGTAGCCGGCCGGGATGTCGTCGAAGCCGACGGTCCGGTCGAACACCTTGCCGGGCGCAACGGAGCCGTCGAGGACGCCGGGGAGCAGCCGCTCGATGTACGCACGGGCCGGTGCGGGGCCGCCGGTGAGCGTGAGGTTCGGCAGGAAGAGCGTGCCGAAGCCGATCGGCGCCTCGTCGTACTGCGGCACGCCGACGCGGCTGATCACCCCGCCCGCGCGGACCACGCCCAGCGCCTGCTCGTACGCCGGCAAATGGCCGACCGCCTCGAGGACCACGTGCGTACCGTCGCCGCCGGTCAGTTCGCGGACCTTCGCGATCCCTTCCGCGCCGCGCTCGGCCACCACCTCGGTGGCGCCGAACTCGACCCCGAGATCCGTGCGGTCCTTGTGCCGGCCCATCAGCACGATCCGCTCCGCTCCGAACTGCTTCGCGGCGAGGACGGCGAGCAGCCCGACCGCGCCGTCGCCGATCACGGTGACCGTGGTCCTCGCCGAGACGCCGCCCTTGAGCGCCGCGTGGTACCCGGTGCCGTAGACATCGGACAGTGTCAGCAGCGACGGCAGCAGCGCGGGGTCCTCACCGCCGGGCACCTTGACCAGCGTGCCGTCCGCCAGCGGTACCCGGACCGCTTCGGCCTGTCCGCCGTCGACGCCGTTCGCGTTCCAGAAGCCGCCGTGGCGGCAGGAGGTCTGCAGTCCCTCCCGGCAGAAGTCGCAGGTCCCGTCCGACCACGCGAACGGTGCGATCACGAAGTCGCCCTTCCGCAGCGTGGTCACGTCCCGCCCGACGTCCTCGATCACGCCCACGAACTCGTGGCCCATGGTCTTGCCGGCCGGTGTCGCGGGCAGGTTGTGGAACGGGTGCAGGTCGCTGCCGCAGATGCAGGACCTGACGACGCGCACCAGCGCGTCCGTTGGTTGCTGGATCACCGGATCCGGTACGTCGATGACACGCACATCTCCGGCGCCGTACAGATAAGTAGCTCGCATGGCTCCAGTGAAGGACGTCGTACGGCGACGTGGCAGTGCCTGTCGTTCCAGGTAACACCAGTGCCTCCCTCGGGTCGCGCGCGGTCCGTAGGCTGGACGACATGGACCACCGAGCGGAGATCAAGGAGTTCCTCAGCTCCCGCCGCGCCCGCCTCAGCCCCGCGCAGGCAGGCCTGCCGGCGTACGGCGGCAACCGCCGCGTGAGAGGGCTGCGGCGCGAGGAGGTCGCCCTGCTCGCCGGTGTCTCGGTGGACTACTACGTCCGGATGGAGCGGGGGAACCTGGCCGGCGCCTCCGAGAGCGTGCTGGAGGCGCTCGCCCGGGCACTTCAGCTGGACGAGGCCGAGCGCGATCACCTGTTCACGCTCGCCCACGAGTCGGACGCGACCCCTGTCCGCCGGCGCGCTCCGAGCCCGGGTGTCCGCCCGGCCCTGCAGCAGGTCCTCGACGCGATCACCGACTCCCCGGCGTGGATCCGCAACGGCCACCTGGACATCCTGGCGGCGAACCGGATGTCGCGTGCCCTGTACACGTCGATGTTCGCCGATCCGCACCGGCCGCCGAACACCGCCCGCTTCACGTTCCTCGACCCGGCCTCGCAGGAGTTCTTCGTGGACTGGGACCGGGCCGCCGACGACATCGCCGCGGTCCTGCGACTGCAGGCCGGCAAGAACCCGCACGACAAGGCGCTCAGCGATCTGATCGGTGAGCTGTCGACCCGCAGCGAGACGTTCCGGACCCGCTGGGCGGACCACAACGTCCGCTTCCACCGCTCCGGGCGCAAGAAGCTGCACCACCCGGTGGTCGGCGACCTCGAGATCGACTTCGAGGCGATGGACTTCCCGTCCGACCCAGGGCTCGCCATGGTCGTCTACACCGCGCCGGCCGGCTCGCCGACCGCGGACGCGCTGCAGCTGCTGGCCAGCTGGGCGGCCACCCAGGAAACCGTTGCTCACGACAAGGAATAGCTGTGCAGATCCTTCCCAAACCGCCGACCGCCAAGGGTCCTGCGGAGTGGTTCACCGGTGACGTCTGGTTCGACGTGATCATCCGCGGCGAGGTCCCGTCGCGCGTCCGGGTGAACACCGTCCGGTTCGCTCCGGGCGCCCGGACCGCCTGGCACCGGCACGCCAACGGCCAGACCTTGCACGTCACCGACGGCGTCGGCCTGATCCAGTCCCGGGGCGGTCCGGTCACCGTGATCCGCCCCGGCGACGTCATCTACACACCGCCGGGGGAGTGGCACTGGCACGGTGGCTGCCCGGAGAACTTCATGGTTCACACCGCGATCTGGGAAGGCGTCGACAGCGACGAGCCCGAGACCGAGTGGGGCGAGCACGTCACCGACGCGGAGTACGTCGTACCTGAGTGAGCACCTCCGGGAGGTCGCCGAGGACGACCAGCCGCTTGGTCGCACGCGTGATCGCGACGTAGAGATCGGACAGGCCGCGGTCCGACTCGGCGACGATGCCGGCCGGGTCGGCGATCAGGACCGCGTCGAACTCCAGCCCCTTGGACTGCGCTACGTCGAGCAGCGCGACCGTGCCGTCGAGGACCGACGGGTCATGGCCGTGGGCAACTTCCGGAAGGGCGGCGGCGAACTCGTCGTACCGGCCCGCCGGGACGATCACCGCCAGTCGGCCGTCGCCGATCTCGCTCCGTTCGAACTTGATCGCGGTGCGGACCGAATCGGTGAGGCACGTGGCCGGGACCGGGTCGAGGATGGGCTCGGTGCCGGTCTCGCGGACCGAGGTCGGCGGGGTCAGGGCCGGGTCGATCGCGCCGAGGACGTCGGCGGCGACGGTCATGATCTCGGACGGGGTGCGGTAGTTGACGGTGAGCTCGGCGGTGCGCCAGCGGCGCGGGGCGTAGTGGTCGAGGAGCTCCGCCCAGGACCGGACGCCGGCCGCGGATCCGGTCTGCGCGATGTCGCCGACGATCGTCATCGACCGCCGCGGGCAGCGGCGCATCAGCATCCGCCAGTCCATCGCGGACAGCTCCTGGGCCTCGTCGACGATCACATGCCCGAACACCCAGCTGCGGTCGTACCCGACGCTGCCGGTAGGGCCCGCCGGATTGTCGAAGACGCGCGTGCGCTGGGCGACCAGGTCCTTGAACTGCTCGATCTCCCAGGGCTCGATCGTGATCCGCTCGGCGGTCAGCTCGATGTCGACGATGCCGTGCGCGTACACCCGGCTCGCCTCCGCCGCGGCCGATTCCTCGGCCGCCCGGCGTTTGCGTCCGACCACGACCTCCGCGGTCTCGCCGAGCAGCTCGGCCGCCTCGTCGAGCAGGGCGGCGTCCGACGGAGCCCAGCCCGCGGTGAGTGGTCGCAGTACGGCGGCACGCTCCGCCCCGGTGAGGTGCGGCGCCGCGGCGGCCAGTCGATCGTCGGACGAGAAGAGGACCGAGACGAGGAGCTGTGGCGTGAGCTCGGGCCACAAGCGGTCGAGCAGCTGCAGCACGCGCTCGTCCTCGAACAGTTCCCGCTGGATGTCCTCGATGTCCGCCTCCCCGACGTACTGCCGGCCGATGCGGTCGACGACCTGGTTGGTCAGGGTCTTGAGGATGCGCCGGGCGAAGAGCGGCCGGGCCCGGTTGTGCAGCGGTTGCGCCGCGAGCGCTGCCTGCTGCGCCGTGCGGATCGCGGCGGGCCGGAGCACCAGCTCGTCCTGGTCGACGTTCAGCCGGATCGGCTCGGCAGGAACCACCCGGAAGCCGGCGATCGCCTGGGCGATCACCTCCGTCATGGCCGGGTTGCCTTTGATCCGCGCCGCGTCGGCCGGCTCCGGCGCGGAGGCGACGACGCCCGGGAACATCTCGCTGATCGTCGCGAGCACGACGTCGTTCTCGCCGAGCGACGGCAGCACCTGGTCGATGTAGCGCAGGAACGTGCTGTTCGGCCCGACGACCAGGACGCCGCTCCGCCCGAGCTGCTCGCGATGCGTGTAGAGCAGGTACGCCGCCCGGTGCAGTGCGACCACGGTCTTGCCGGTCCCCGGACCGCCCTGCACCACCAGCACCCCGGGCAGTCCGGAGCGGATGATCTCGTCCTGCTCGGACTGGATGGTCGCGACGATCTCGTTCATCCGCCCGGTGCGGCTCGCGCCGAGCGACGACAGCAGCGCCGCGTCGCCGATCAGCGTGCTGCGTTCGCCGTCTCCCAGTGCTTCGGCGTCCAGGAGGTCGTCGTCGATCCCGGCCACGGTCCGGCCGTGCAGGCGGATGTGCCGCCGGCGTTTGACGCCGAGCGGCTCGGCGGCGGTGGCCCGGTAGAACACCTGCGCCACCGGCGTCCGCCAGTCGATCAGCAGCGGGTTGTAGTCGTCGTCGAACAGGCCGATCCGCCCGATGTGGAACCGCTCGCCGGCGGTCTCGTCGATCCGCCCGAAACACAATCCGCGTTCGACCGACGACAATTGCGAGAATCGTCCGGAGAACAGCTCCGTGAACGATTCGCGTTCCGACCAGGCCTGATCGGTCCCGGTGGTTTCCTCGACCTGAACGCGGCCGAGTTCGCCGCGGGCCTTTTCTCGCAGCACGTCGAGCCGTTCGTACATGAGCGTCACTTCGCCTTGCTCTGCAGCGATCTCCTGCTCCAGCACCCCTGCCCCCGATCGTTTCTTGCGTTGCCCGAAAAGCTCTGATATTCTGAACTCAGAAGCCCGGAGAGGGCTTCTTTTTTGTTTTCCGGCACAAATCTCAACGGTATCTATTTCCGGGGCGTCCGGCAACCAGCGGCGGCCAAACGAGCGCTTCACAGCCGGCTCACAGACAACCCGAAGGACCCGCTCAGCAGGCGCCGTGAGACTGACGGGCATGCGGTCTCGTAACGACAGCGCCGTGCGGCTCGGCGCGCTGGCAGCCCTGTGGCTGAGCCTGCTGCTCGTCGTGTACTGGTGGGTCGCCGGTGGCGGCGTGCAGGAGCTCGGCGGGTGGGCGACCGGCCTGACCTCGATCGGCCGGATCACCGGACTGGTCGCCTCGGTGCTGCTGCTCGCGCAGGTCGTGCTGATGGCCCGCGTACCGGTGCTGGAATCGGCCTTCGGGCAGGACCGCCTCGCGCGGATCCACCGCATCACCGGCTTCACGTCCTTCAACCTGATGCTGGCGCATGTCGTCACGATCACCTGGGGCTACGCGGCGGGGGAGTTGCACCGGACTCCTTCGACGCTGTGGGACCTGACGGTCGACTACCCGGGCATGCTGCTCGCGGTCGGCGGCACGGTCTGTTTGTGCCTGAGTGTGCTGACGAGCATCAGGGCGGCTCGTCGCCGGATCCGGTACGAGTCGTGGCATCTCCTGCACCTCTACGCGTACCTCGGAGTCGGGATCGCGCTCCCGCACCAGTTGTGGACCGGCCAGGAGTTCCTGTCGTCGACCGGGCGGACCGTGTTCTGGTGGACGGCCTGGGCGGTCGCCGCCGGGGCCGTGCTCGTCTTCCGGGTCGGCGTACCGATCCACCGCAACGTGCGGCATCGGCTCCGGGTGACCGCCGTCGTACCGGAGGGCGCGGGGATCGTGTCGGTGTACGTCGCCGGGCGCCGGCTGGACCGTTTGCGAGCCGAGGCCGGGCAGTTCTTCTCGTGGCGGTTCCTCGGGCGGCCCGGCTGGACGCGGGCGAACCCGTACTCGCTGTCCGCCGCGCCTGACGGTCGAGGTCTGCGCATCACGGTGCAGGACGCGGGGGACGGTAGCGCGGCCGTCGGTTCGCTGCTGCCGGGAACGCGGGTGCTGATCGAAGGACCGTACGGGCGGATGAGCCCGCGGGCCCGGACCCGGCGCAAGGTCGCGCTGATCGGCGCGGGTGTCGGCGTGACGCCGTTGCGGGCGCTCGCCGAGGGACTCGACTACGCGCCGGGCGATGCGGTGCTGGTGCAGCGGTACACGGACCAGCAGCTCTTCCACGACGAGTTCCAGGCGTTGTGGCGGGACCGTGGCCTGTCGTTGCTGACGCTGCCGGGATCGCGGCGGCGCCCGGACTCGTGGTTCGGGGCCGGCGTGCGGGAGTACGACGACGTACAGGCGCTTCTGCAGTGGATACCGGACATCGCCGATCGCGACGTGTACCTGTGCGGACCCGAGGCGTGGACCGCGTTGGTCAGCTCCAGCCTCACCGCCGCCGGCCTGCCGGTCGAGCGGCTCCATCTCGAGACCTTCAAGTGGTGACCGCCGTGAAACGAATCGTCCTGTGGCTCCTCGGCACCGTCTCGGCGGTCGTCCTGATGTTCGGCTACCACACCTCGACGTCCGGCCCGGAGGCCGCGGTCACGCCGATCGCCGGGGGCGAGGGCGCCGACAGCAACAGCGCTCCGAGCACGCCGACAACAACGCCATCCACCACGCCGTCGGCGACGCCGTCGGCCTCGTCGGGATCGTCGACGGTCACCGGGGACGTCGCGCAGACGCAGTGGGGTCCGGTACAGGTGCAGCTCACCGTGCAGGGCGGCAAGATCACCGCGGTCAACGTCCTGCAGTACCCGAACGGGAACCACCGCGACGTCGAGATCAACGACTACGCACTGCCGATCCTGATCGACGAGACCGTCAAGGCCCAGAACGCGCAGATCGACATGGTCAGCGGCGCGACCGTCACCAGCGACGGCTACATCCGGTCCCTGCAGAGCGCCCTGGACCAGACGAAGTGAAGCGGTACGTCGAGCACGTGATGGGCATGCCGATCAGCCTCGCGCTGCGCGGCCGGCACACCGACGACGAACTCGCCGCCCAGGCCTGGGCCGACGCCCTCGACGTCCTGCACACCGCCGACCGGATCTTCAGCACGTATCGCGCCGACTCGCACATCTCCCGCCTGAACCGCGGCGAGCTGACCGTCGTCGACTGCCCGCCCGAGGTCGCCGAGGTCCTCCGGCTCGGCGAGCGGGCACGGCTCGAGTCCGGCGGCGCCTTCGACGTACGACGCGCTGGTTTACTCGACCCGAGCGGCGTCGTGAAGGGCTGGGCCGTCGAGCGGGCCGCGGCCGCCTTCGAGCGGCTGGCCGGCACGGACTACTGCCTCTCCGCGGGCGGTGACCTGATCTGCCACGTCGTCGGACCGGAGTCCGATGCCTGGCGGATCGGTATCGAAGACCCGTTCGCCCCCGAGAAGATCGCGGCGATCGTGCCGATCCGCAACGGCGCCGTCGCCACGTCCGGCCTGCACCGCCGCGGTCCGCACATCACCGACGCCCGCAACGGCGAGACACCGACTGCGCTCGCGTCGGTCACCGTCATCCACCGGTCGCTCACCCACGCCGACATCGACGCCACCACCGCCTTCGCCCTCGGCCCCGACGGCCCCGCCTGGCTCCACGCCCGCCCCAACCGCACCGGGCTCGCCATCCTCGTCGACGGAACCCGCCAGATCATCGGACAGACTGCCCGGCTCAGCTCCCGTTCCAGATGACCGCGTCGAAGGTGGTGTGGGTGTCGATGCTGGTTTCGCCGAGTTTGGAGACCTTGAGCCTGACGACGTTCCCGGCGCTGGTCCGCACACAGAGCACGGTCTTCTTCGAGAGCTTCACGTTGTCGCGGCTCCCGAGCGCGTCGATCGCATCCGAGCATTCCTGGTAGCCGGGCAGGGCACCGGAAGCCCCTGCCCACTGCGCGATCCGCGTGCTGTTCTGACCGCCGAACTCGTAGTTGAGCACCATGAACACGTCGCCCTGGTCGTCGGCACCATCGGGGTCCGGCAACGCGTCCAGATCCTTGGGCTCGGCGTCGACCAGCAGCGCCCCCTTCCACCGCTCGCTCCCGGCGGGCGAGCCGTTGGAGCTCGGCGACTCGTTCTCGCCGGGCGTCGTCGTCGGCGCACTGGCCGGTGCCGACGCCGTCGACGACGTGGAAGCCGAGGACGTGGGTACGGCGGCCGGGCCGCCCGCCGTGTCCTTGTCGTCACCGGAGTTGGCGAAAATCGGCACCAGCGTGGCGATCAGAGCGGTGGCGATCGACGCCGCGGCAGCGATCCACGCACTCCTCTGGTGCCTGTCGAACCAGCTGTTCGTTTCGGGCTTCTCATCCACCAACGCACTCATCACCCCACTGGCCAGACCGAGCGTCGAGGCTAGCAGTCCGTGAGGCCACGGACACGGCCCGGATTCAGCACGCGGGCGATGACGTCGGTGACCATTCGGCGGGGGATGGGGCGGTGGGCGACGAAGTGACGGTAGAAGAACGGACTGGTGAGCAGATCCGTGGTGAGTTCGGGATCGGTGTCGGCAGGAAGTTCGCCGCGGTCCCGGCCACGCTGCAGGACCGTGAGCAGCGGTTCGCGGCGCCGGTTGGTCAGATCGGTGTGGAGCTTCGAGAGGGCGGGATCGCGTTCGGCGGCATCGATGAACGCCGCCAGCAGCCGCGGGAACGGTGTCCGTTCGAGCAGCAACACGAACGCGGTGAGGATCTCCGCGACGTCTTTGGTCACCGACCCGGTGTCCGGCGTGGGAAACGGCCGGTAGGTCGCATCCATCGCGTCAACCAGCAACGCGCCGGTGGTCGGCCACCGCCGGTACAGCGTGGCTTTGCTCGCCCCGGCCCGCCGCGCTACGGCCTCCATGGTGAACCCCGCCAGCCCGGATTCGTCCAGTACGTCGAGCGCGGCGGTCAGCATCCGCTGCCGCGCGCCATCTCCCCGCGAGACCATTGATCCACCTCCATCGAAACGCTATCGTACCGTTAGTGAAGAGTACGGGTCCGTTTCGATAGAAGGTGATCGCGATGAGGACCGCGACGTACTGGACGGTGACCTCGATCGTGGTGGCGGAGTGTGCGGTCGGCGGTGCGATGGACCTGTTCCGGATGGCGCCGTTCTACCCGATGCTGATCGACCTCGGGTATCCGAGCTACCTGGCCACGATCCTCGGTACGGCGAAACTCGCTGCCGCGGTGGTGATCGCCGTACCGAGGTTGCCGCGGCTGAAGGAATGGGCGTACGCCGGCGTGCTGATCAACATGACCGGTGCGGCGGCGTCGAACGCCGCCGCACACGAGTACGCCGGGATGATCGCCCCCGCCGCGTTCGCCGTCCTGGCGTTCGCGTCGTGGGCGACCCGTCCCCGGAGCAGAAGGATCTAGCGGCTGAAGCCTGCGGTCAGGCCGCTGAGGAGTTGGCGGCGGCTGACGGCGTAGAGGATGACGATGGGCAGGGTGGTGAGGACGACGGAGGCGAGGACCGCCGGGACGTTCACGCTGTACTGGCCCTGGAAGGTCCACAGCGCGAGCGGCAGCGTGCGCTTGTCGGGGCTCTGGGTGAGGATCAGCGGCAGGAGGAAGCCGTTCCAGACGGCGAGGCCGTTGTAGATGCTGACCGTGACGAGAGCGGGGCGGGTCAGCGGCAGCGCGAGCTTGCGCATCATGTCCCACTCGGTCGCGCCGTCGACGCGCATCGACTCGAACAGTTCCTTCGGCACGTCCCGGACGAAGTTCGTCAGCACCAGCACCGACAGCGGGATCGAGAACGCGATCGACGGCAGGATCAGGGCCACCAGGCTGTCGTAGAGGTGCATCCGGATGATCAGCAGGTAGACCGGGATGATGGTGGCCTGCAGCGGGATCGCGAGCCCCATCAGGAACAGGCCGTTGACCCCGGCCAGCCAGCGGCTGCCGGCGCCCCGGATGATCGCGTACGCCGCCATGAACGAGATCGCGACCGCCGGGATGATCACGCCGATCGTGACGATCACGCTGTTCAGGAAGTACCGCGGGAAGTCGGACTCGATCACCAGTTTGTAGTTGGCCCACGTCGGGGCGGACGGCAGCGCGAACGGGTTCTGGGTGAAGTAGGCGCTCTGGTCCTTGAAGCTGGTGACGACGATCCAGTACAGCGGGATCATCACGATCGCCAGCCAGATCCAGCCCGCCAGACCGCCGAACCAGTTCAGTTGGAGCAGTTTGTGGGCGCGGACCGGCCCGCCCCGCGCGGGCCTGGTCGCCGTACTCGTGCTGCTGGTGGCCACTGCCATGTCATGCACCTTCCTGCTGGCTGGCGGTCGTGCTGCCTCCGAGGCGGCGCAGCAGCAGAGCCAGAGCCAGGCCGAGCAGTACGAGGATCACGGCGATCACGCTCGCCGGGCCCATCTGGTTCGACATGAATCCGGTTTTGTACATGTCGAGGGCAAGAACCTCGGTCGCGTCGCCCGGTCCGCCCGCGGTCAGGACGAAGATCAGGTCGAAGAAGGTCAGCGAGCCGACCACCATCAGCGTCGACGACGTGATGATCGTGTACTTGAGCTGCGGGATCGTGATGCTGAAGAACTGCCGGATCCGGCCGGCGCCGTCGATCGAGGCGGCCTCGTACATCGTGGTCGGGATCGCCCGGACCCCGCCCTGGTAGATCAGCGAGTGGAACGGGATGAACTGCCAGGAGACGATGAAGACGACCACGCCGACGGCCAGCTTGCTGTTGCCGAGCCAGTCCTGGGTCAGGAAATCGAGGTGCAGTCCCGGGCCCAGACCGAAGTTCGGGTCGAGCAGGGCCTTGTAGGTGATGGCGATCGCGGCCGAGCTGAGCAGCAGTGGGATGAAGTAGAGGACGGCCAGGAACGCGCGGTAGCGCTGGCGGCCGGCCAGGAACGTCCCGAGCAGCAGGCTGATCGGAGTCTGCACCGCCCACGACAAGATCATGATCTCGAACGTCACGAAGATGCTGTGCGGCAACGACGAATCGGTGAGGATCGTCCGCCAGTTGGACAGGCCCGCCGGGGTGATCGCGCCGAGGCCGTCCCAGTGGACGAAGCTGAGGACCAGTACGCCGACCAGCGGGACGACGCCGAACACGACGAACATGATCAGCGCGGGCAGCACCATCCAGGCAACCGGACCGCTCCGCCCGGCGCCGCCCCGCCCGGCGCCGGACGAGACCTTCCGCCCGGTTGCCGGCGCTACGGGCGGAGCGGTCGCCGTCACTGGCCGATCACCGCGTTCATGTTGGTGGCGAACTGCTGCGGCGAGATCGACAGCTGGAACAGCTTCGCGATGTTGTCGAGCAGCGTCTCGGCCTGGGTCGGGCTGAGCGCCTGGTCCCACGACTGCGCGAAGTTCTTCGCGTTCGCCGCGGTGTCGTAGACGAAGTTCAGCCATGCGGAGTCGTTCTTGTCCGTGATCGAGGAGAGCTTGTCCTTCGCGCTCTTCACGACCGGGATGTTGCCCGACTTCACCCATTCCGACACGGTCGCGTCGTCGAGGGTGTTGTTGGCGATGAACTTCTTCGCGGTCTGCTTGTCGGCGTCACTGGCCTTGGAGGAGATCGACATGTACTGCCCGGGGTTGCCGACCGTGTCGCTCGGGTCGCCCTTGCCGCCGTCGACCGGCGGGAAGTTCATGTAGCCGAGGTGCCCGCCGGTCACGAAGTCGCCACCAGACGATTTCATGTTGCCGTAGGTCCAGGCGCCGTGCAGCATCATCGCGGCCTTGCCGGTGTAGAGCAGCGCCTGGTCGGCGTTCGAGTCGGCGGTGATCGAGGAGAAGCCCTTGACGAAGCCGTTCGCCTTGATCAGCTTCTGCATCTCCTCGAGCGCCTTGATCGCGGACGGGTCGGACCAGCCGTCCTTCTTGCCGTCGAAGATGTTCTGGAAGACCTCGGCGCCGCCGATCCGGTCGAACAGGAACTCCAGCCACATCATGTTCGTCCAGCGCGACTGGCCGCCGAGCGAGAACGGTGCGATGCCCTTCTCGTTGAACTTCGGCACCAGGTCCATGATGTCGCCCCAGGACTGCGGGGGCTGCGCGCCGATCTTCTCGAAGGAGCGCTTGTCGTAGAACAGCACGATCGGCGTCACCGTCTCGCCCGGAATCGCGTAGAGCTTGCCGTTGACGGTCGCCGCGGTGAAGGCGGACGGGAAGATCGAGTTCTTCAGGTCGGCCTGCTCGTTGTTGAACCAGTCGGTCAGGTCCTCGACCTGGCCGGCTTCGACGTAGCTCTTCAGGCCGCCGCCGCCCCAGCCCCAGATCAGCGTCGGGCCCTGGCCGGCGCCGATGGCGGTCTTGATCTTCTGCTTGAACGCGTCGTTCTGGAACTCGGTGGTCTTGATCTTGGTGCCCGAGTTGGCGTCGTTGAACCGCTTGACCTGCGCCTCCCGGATGCCCTGCTGCGGCTGGCCGGTGAGGAACCAGTACGTCGCCCCGCTGCCGGCGTTGCCGCTGGCTCCGGTGGTCGACCCCGGCGTGCTCGTCGGGCCGGAACTGCCGCACGCGGCGAGGCCGGCAGCGAGTGCGCCGCCACCGACGAGACCCAGGAAGGTCCGCCGGGATGTCGTGTTGGGATCCACAGTGATCTCCGTCGTCCGTGCTGCCCCCACAGGTTGCGGAAGCACCTGCCGATATGACTTGTTTTCGAAACATAGATTTCGGAGATAGTGCTGTCAAGACTTGAACTAACCCCAGTTCGGGGTCACAGTAAGGTCACGCAATCCCCTGTTACGCAGGCGATTCAACGACCGGAGTCCACTCGCCGGGTCGAACGGAGAGTATCGAAAAGTTTTCGATAATTGCTCACCGAAACGAACGTTCATCAAGGGAGATTTTCTTGTCCATCGACACTGAGCGGCCCTGGCGCGACCCGGCGCGGCCGGCTGCGGAGCGGGCGGACCTGCTGCTGGCGGCGATGACCCTGGAGGAGAAGATCGCGCAGCTCGGCAGTCGCTGGGCCGGCAACGACATGGCCGACGACGAGCTGCCCGAGGACGAGACGATCAACGTCGCGCCGATGGAGGACGTGTTCTCGGTCGGCGGCTCGCTGTCGCTGGAGGACGCCAGTCGCGAGGGCCTCGGCCATCTGACCCGCGTCTGGGGCAGTTACCCGCAGACGGTCGAGCAGGGCGTCGCCGAGGTGATCCGGCAGCACGAGGTGGTGCTGAAGGGCTCACGGCTCGGCGTGCCCGCGATCGTCCACGAGGAGTGCCTCACCGGGTTCACGACGTACGGCGCGACGGTCTACCCGGCCTCGATCGCCTGGGGCGCCACGTTCGACCCGGGGCTGATCGAGCGGATGGCGGCGGCGATCGGGCGGGACATGGCCGCGGTCGGCGTGCACCAGGGACTGTCGCCGGTGCTGGACGTCGTGCGGGACTACCGGTGGGGGCGCGTCGAGGAGACGATGGGCGAGGATCCTTACCTGGTGGCGATGCTGGGCTCGGCGTACGTGCGGGGTCTGCAGAGCGGTGGTGTCGTCGCGACCCTGAAGCACTTCGCCGGGTACTCCGCCTCGCGGGCCGGGCGGAACCACGGGCCGGTGTCGATGGGGCGCCGGGAGCTGCTGGACATCATCCTGCCGACGTTCGAGACCGCGATCGCGACGGCCGGCGCCGGGTCGGTGATGAGCTCGTACTCCGACCTCGACGGCCTGCCCGCGAGTGCGGACCCGTGGCTGTTCACCGACGTCCTGCGCGACGACTGGGGTTTCGAGGGGACGGTCGTCTCGGACTACTGGGCGGTGCCGTTCCTCGCGTCGATGCACCGGGTGGCCGCGGACGACGATGCCGCCGGCGCGCTGGCGCTGACAGCCGGCACCGATGTCGAACTCCCGGACGCGATCGGGTATGCCGGCCTGCTGGAGAAGGTGAAGGCCGGCGAGGTCCCCGAGGACCTGGTCGACCGCGCGGCGCGCCGCGTGCTGCTGCAGAAGGTACAACTCGGCCTGCTGGACGAGGACTGGAGCCCGGAGCGCTCGGTCCAGGCAGGGGGTGTCGACCTGGACTCGGACGCGAACAGGGCCGTCGCCGCCGAACTGGCCGAGAAATCGGTGGTTCTTCTCGAAGCGGGTTCGGTGCTCCCGATCGCCGCCCCCACCAAGGTCGCGGTCGTCGGACCGTGCGCCGACGACGCACGCACGCTGATGGGCTGCTACGCGTTCCCGAACCATGTGCTGCCGCGGTACCCCGAGCGGGGCCTCGGGATCACCATCACCACGCCGTTGGATGCCTTGCGCAACGAGCTGCCGAATGTGTCGTACGCCAAGGGCTGTGACGTGACCGGCGCGGATCGTTCCGGGTTCGCGGAAGCTGTCGCGCTGGCCGAGGACTGTGAGCTGACGGTGGCGTTCGTCGGTGATCTGTCGGGTCTGTTCGGGCACGGGACGTCCGGGGAAGGGTGCGACGCCGAGGACCTTCGGTTGCCCGGGGTCCAGGGTGAGCTGCTCGACGCGTTGCTGGAGACCGGCAAGCCGGTCGTGCTCGTGGTGGTGTCGGGGCGGCCGTATGCGCTCGGCGAGTACGCCGATCGCGCGGCGGCGCTGGTGCAGGCGTTCATCCCGGGGCAGGAAGGCGGCGCGGCGATCGCGGGTGTGCTGAGCGGGCGGATCGTGCCGAGCGGGAAGCTGCCGGTGCAGATCCCGCGGCACGTCGGCGGCCAGCCCGGCACCTACCTGCAGCCGGCGCTCGGGAGTGTGGAGAGCGCGGGCATCAGCGGGCTCGAGACGAGGCCGCTCTATCCGTTCGGGTACGGCGCGTCGTACACGGACTTCACGGTCGCCGATCTCCGGTTGAGCGTGCCGGAGATCGGCAGCAACGGCGAGTTCACCGCCACGGTACGGGTGACGAACACGGGCGACCGGGGCGGCGACGAGGTCGTGCAGCTGTACCTGCGCGACGTCGTCGCCCGGGTCGCCCGGCCGTTGAAGCTGCTCACCGGGTTCGCCCGGGTGTCGCTCGCGCCGGGACAGGCGGCCGACGTCACGTTCCGGGTGCACGCCGACCGCGCGGCGTACACGGATCCCGGCCTGCGGCGGATCGTCGAGCCCGGTGACGTCGAAGTGATGGTGGGCACGTCGTCACTCGACCTGCCGTGTCGTGCGATGCTGCGGATCACCGGAGATGTGAGGGTAGTCGGGCACGACCGGGTGCTGACCACCCCGGTGACGATCAGCGAGGACCCTGGAGGAGGGTGATGAGATGTCGCGGTTGAAGGGTCGCGTCACCCTGGCCACCGTGGCCGGGTCGGCCGGGGTCTCGGTCGCCACGGTCTCCAAGGTGCTGAACGGGCGCAGCGACGTGTCGTCGGCGACCCGCGCACGGGTCCAGGAGGTCCTCGAGAAGCACGGGTACGTCGGTCGCCGCCCGGACACGGTGCAACGGGAGACGATCGAGCTGTTCTACCAGGGCGTCGTCAACGCCTACTCGGTCGAGGTGATCCAGGGCGTGGTCGAGGCCGGTCAGGCAGCCGGCGTCGACGTCGTGCTGACCTCGCATCCGAAGCATCCGCCGACCGCGAGCGGCGGCGCGACCGCGGGCCGGGCGGCGGGCTGGATCCGGCAGCTGACCGCCAGCAGCCGGCTGGCCGCGATCGGTGTCACCAGCGAGCTGTCTGCCGCGGACCTGGCAGCGCTGGCCCGGGCGAGGCTGCCGCTGGTGGTCATCGACCCCGCGAACACCCCGGAGCCCGACGTGATCAGCGTGGGTTCGACGAACTTCGCCGGCGGGATGGCCGCGGCGCAGCACCTGTTGTCCCTCGGCCACCGCCGGATCGGCTACGTGGGAGGCCCGCCGACGTCCGGCTGCAACCAGGCCCGGCTGAGCGGCTACCGCAGCGCGATGGAGTCGGTCGGTGCCGGCGTACCGGCCGAGTACCTCTGGATGAGCGACTTCCTGTACGAGGACGGGCTGGCCGGCGGTACCAAGCTGCTCGACCTGCCGGACCGGCCGACCGCGATCTTCGCGGGCAGCGACGAGGTCGCTCTCGGGATTCTGGAGGCGGCGCGGGCGCGCGGCCTGCGGGTACCGGAGGATCTCAGCGTGGTCGGCTTCGACGACACCGAGGTCTCCCGGCTCGCCTCGCCGCCGCTCACCACGGTCCGGCAGCCGCTGCGCGAGATGGGCGCGGTCGCGGTCCGCACCGCGCTGCAGCTGGCCGCGGGGGAGCCGGTCGCGTCGCATCACGTCGAGCTGGCCACGACGCTGATCATCCGTGGCTCGGCCGCCCCGCACGGGCTGACGTCGATCGCGGCGTCCTGATCATTCCTTCCGGTCGGCGAGCACCTTCGTCGCGAGCACTGCGGCGGTCAGCAGGATCGCCGAGACGACGGCGAGCAGCGTCAGCGGTACGGCGTTGGTGCCGGCGGGCTTCTCGTCGGACAGCACGGTCATGATCGGGCGGATCGGCGAGATCCAGCGGACCAGGAGGACGGCGAGGATCGCGGCTGCCGCGGTCAGCATCGCGACGCCGATCCGCGCGACGACGAGACGCGAGCAGAGCAGGCCGATCGCGATCCCGGTCATCGCCGCCCCGAGTTGGGCCGCGGCGCCGACGGCGAGGTCCGCGGCGGTGACGGTGTGCTTGCCGGTGACGATCGGGTAGACGAGACCGATCACCAGCAGCGGCACGCACCAGGTGACGACGACGGCGACCGTGGCCGTCAGGACGCGCAACGAGCTGCCGACCGTCACGACGGTGATCTGGCGCTGCGTCGGATCCTCGTGGTTCACGACGCTGACGGCGAGCCACGTGGTGCAGACGAGCATCGCGAGCACGCAGAACGCGTACGACGACTGCAGCGGCCCGTTGTCGGACGTCGTTCCGACGGCCATCGCGGCGAGGAAGATCAGCGTCGGCGGCAGGTACCGCTGGGAGAGCAAGACGCTGGTCAGCAGGTAGCGGTAGAGCGCGCTCACTCGGGTTTCACCTGCCGCACGGTGACGACCGACCAGCCGTGGTTCAGCGCGGTGAGCAGGGCGGCGTCGTGACGGCCGGTCGGCAGCAGCAGGACGACGCCGGCATCGGTACGCCGTACGTCGAGCACGTCCGGGTGGTGATCCCAGTCGAGGCCGGCGCCGGGGATCAGGTGGAGTTCGGTGAGATCGGCCGGCCGGTGCACTGTGGTCAACCGGCCGCGGTCGAGCTCGCAGACCCGGGTCGCGGTCGAACGGACGACGTCGGCGGAGTGCTCGGTGAACGCGACCGCGGTGCCCTGCTCAGCAGCCTCGGTGAGAAGCTCGCGCAGCGTGGAGTGGGCGGTGGCGTCGAGTCCGGCCCAAGGCTCGTCGAGGACGAGCAGCTGCGGCGGATCGAGCAGCGCCTGCGCCAGCGCGACCTTCTGCGCGTTGCCTTTCGACAGCTTCCGCATGGGGGTGTCCGCACCGCCCGCGAGCGCGAGCCGGTCGAGCAGTTCGAGCGACCGGTCGCGCGCCGCTCTCGTGCTGAGTCCGCGGATGCGGCCCATGTGCCGCAGGTACGCCGACGCCGACAGACGATCGTGGGACGCGAACACGTCGGGCACGTAGCTGACGACGCGGGCGTTGCGCTGCACCGTTCCGGCGGACGGTTGCGACAGGCCGACCATCAGCCGCAGCACCGTCGACTTGCCCGAGCCGTTCGCACCGACCAGGGCCAGCAGTTCGCCGGCGTCGAGGCCCAGGTCGACGTCAGCGAGGATCTCCCGACGCCCGTACCGTTTGGAGACCTTCCGCAGCCGGACCACTTCCATGCGGCGAGCCTATCCGGGCCAGCGGTCTACTCAGGACGACGGAAACCAGCAGGGACGCGACCGCGAAGGCTGTCATCACCGGCGCGGCCGCCGTCAGGTCGGCGAGCGCGCCGGCCAGGATCGCCGTCACGCCAAACGTCGTCATCCGGAGCGCGGACTCCAGCCCGAGGACCTGACCGCGCATCTCGGGCGGCGTGAGGTCGACGAGGATCTCCTGCTGTGCAAGCGATGCGGAGTACCCGCTGCTGCCGACCGCGACCAAGATGCAGAGCACCGCGAGAGGGAGATCGAACGCGAAGCCCAGGAACGGTACGGCGAGCAGGAAGCGCAGCCAGTGCGCCACGCTGCGGCGCCGCTGCCAGCTGAGATAGCGGCCGACGACGAGGTCGCCGGTCATCATGCCGGCGGCTCCGGCGGCCAGCAGCCAACCGGCGCGCGAACCGGCGTACGGGACGAACAGGGCTTCGCAGCCGACGATGAGGCCGTTCGGGAGCGTGAGTGCGAGCAGCAGCGGACGAGTACGGCGCTGGGCGAGCAGCGTACGGTTGCCGCGCCACGTCTCGGCGAGGCCGGTCCGCGCGACCCGGCGCGGCGCGCGGTCGTGCAGACCGAAGCGAATGACCGGTACGGCGAGCGCCGCGCATCCGGTCGCGATCCAGAGCACCGTCGACGGGCCGACCGCCTGCAGGAGAACGCCCGCGACGCCGAAGCCGGCGATCTGCATCGCGCCGACCGACAGGTTCATCGCCGACCGGCCGAGCACGAACTCGTCCGGCGACACCACCTCGCCGAGCAGACCCCAGCGAACGCCGGCGCCGATCGAGAGCCCGTACGCGACCGCGAGCGACAGCACGAGCCGGAGGCCGGCGGACAGATCGGCCGCGGCCTGGACGGCGACCGCGACGGTCGAGAGCACCGCGAGCAGCGTGAGCACCTGGCGGGGCCGCGCGGTGTCCGCGGCGGACATCAGCGTGGAGACACCGAGAACCTGCGCGAGCGACGGCCCGAACATGACGGCCGCCGCGAGCAACGCGGAGCCGGTCGCGGCGTCGACCAGGATCGCGAGCGTCAGGCTGGTCATGGTCGAGGACGCGTTGCCCAGCGCGCTGCTGATCCACAGGTTCCGGAACTCGGGGTTGGCGAAGATCGCCCGGTAGGTGCCCATGCCCGGCAGCATCGACCGGCGGCCGCGGGTCACCTACAGTTTCGGGTGGAGGCGAAACGTTGTCCGAGTTCCTGGTCGATGCCGACACGCTGGTGAACGCGCGGTTCGGTACGTCGCAGCTCACCGAGACGGTGTCCGCGCTGAAGCTGCTGCGGGCGCCGGTCGAGCCGTGGTTCCGGCCGTGGAAACAGACGCACAGCGCCGCGTTCCAGGCCGCGGTGGCCGCCGATCCGGTGTGGGCGGCACTGGTGGACAGTGCGTTCGGGCGGAGCTGGGTCGCGGACTTCCTGACCGTTCCGCCGCTCGAGCCCGATCTCACGATCGAGGAGGAGCTCGAGTACCTGACATCGCTCGACGACGACCGCATCCGCGCCGATCTCAGCGTCGTACGGACGCCGGTGCCGGCCGTGCTGAGTGAGGCGTCCGGGCTTGCCGCGGAGGCCGCGGAGTTGCTGCGCTGGGTGTGGAAGGAGACGGTCGAGCCCGACTGGCCGCGGCGGTTGCGGGTGCTGCAGGCCGACGTCGTGTCGCGGACATCGCGTCTCAGCGAGCAGGGGTGGTCCGGTGTACTGCGCGGACTCGGCCCCGACGTGCGGTGGCTGGGCGACGGGCGGATCCAGGTCAACCGCTGGGACTACCCGGTGACCGACGTACGCGGCCGGGACCTGATGTTCATCGCCGCGCACACCCAGAAGGTCAACGTGAGCTGGCGGCTGCCGGACCGGTTCGCGCTGACGTACCCCGTGAGCGGGATCTTCGCGACCACGGCGACTCCCGACGAACCGCTGGTCCAGCTCCTCGGCCGCAACCGCGCCCGCATTCTCGTCGAGGCGGCCGAACCGGTGAGCACGACCGTGCTGGTGGCGACCACGGGGCTGTCGCTCGCCACCGTGTCCGATCACCTGCGTGTCCTGACCGGCGCCGGGCTGCTGGAACGCCGCCGCTCGGGCCGATCGGTCCTGTACTGGCAGTCCGACACCGGCCGCCGGGTCGTCCGGCGACCGGCGTCGAACCGCCCCGAGCCCCGATGAAGCTCGTGCAGCCGGGCAGCTAACGGACCTCGAGCTCCGTGGAGAGCGGGAGGTCCGAAACCGACGAGCCGGCTCGGATCGTGAAGGCACCGGGCTCGGTCGTCCAGCCCGACCCCTGGTCGGTGACAGCCCAGTGCTCGAAGGTGTGCTCGTGGAGGTGCACCGTCATCTCGCGGGCCTGACCCGCGTCGAGGCGGACGACGGCGAACCCGGCCAGCCAGCGCACCGGCCGGTCGACGGTGCTTTCCGGGCGTTCGACGTACACCTGGACCACGTGCTTGCCGGCGCGGTCGCCGGTGTTGCGCACGGTCAGCGCCACGGACGACGGGTCGTTCGCCCGCAGCTCGGACAGCTCCCAGGTGGTGTAGCCGAGCCCGTGCCCGAACTCGTACGCCGGCTCGGTCCCGGCCTTCAACCACGCCCGGTACCCGATGTGGACGCCCTCGTCGTACCGGACGACACCGTCCTTCGGGGTCACGTCGATGACCGGGACGTCCTCCTGCGTCCGCGGCCAGGTGGTCGGGAGGCGACCTCCCGGCTCGACGCGGCCCAGCAGCACGTCGGCGAGCGCGTCGCCGTACTGCTGACCACCGAAGTACGTCGCCAGCACCGCGGCGACGTCGTCGCGCCAGGGGAGCAGGACGGGCGAGCCCGCGTTCACGACCACGACCGTGCGCGGGTTCGCGGCCGCCACCGCGCGGACCAGGTTGTCCTGGTGACCGGGGAGGGCGAGCGAGGTCCGGTCGTACCCCTCGGACTCGACCTTCGAGTTGGTGCCGACGACAACCAGCGCGACGTCCGCCGCCCGCGCCGCCGCGACCGCTTCGTCGATCAGGGCCTGCGGGTCGTCGTCGGCCGGCTCGACGCCGACCGTGATGCTGAGCGCGTTGCCGAGCCCGCCCTCGGCCGTGTGCAGGTCGAGCTCGACGCGCACGTCGACCGGCGTTCCCGCGGTCACGTCGAGCGGCGTGGAGATCGACGGCGGCGACAGGATCGCGGCGCCGAGGTCGTTGCCGACCGGCACCGCGGTGTCCTCGCGGAGAAGCTTGCCATCGGCAAAGATCCGGCCGTGGCCGACCGACGCGAAGCCGAGCCGGACGGCGCCGGACTCCGCCGGTGTCCAGGTGGTGCGGAACTCGAACGTCGCGGTTTCGACGACCGGGGCGTCGCCGCCGAGGTAGACGAGTGCGCTGGAGAACCGGTCCTCCGCGAACAGTTCGGCACCGTCGGCGCCGAGGAACCGCACGCGGGCGCCCTGCTGACCTGATTCCGGGTTGGTCATGGTCGCCGGCGGCAGCTCGGCCACGCCTTCCTGGACGATCGCGCCGATCGAATAGGTGATCTCGGCGTGGGGGAGAGCAGCGCGGACGCCGTCGAGTGGCGAGACGACCTGCTCCGGGATCACGGTCGCGCTACCGCCGCCCTGAGTCCGGGCGTCCCGGGCGTTGTGGCCGATGACCGCGAGCTTGCGTACGTCGCTCCAGGGCAGCGCGCCCTCGTTGCGGAGCAGGACGGTGCCTTCCGCGGCCGCCGTACGGGCGAAGGCCACGCCGTCGATCTGCGGCGGATCGGCGGGCTTCTCGAAGCCTTCGAGGGCGCCGACGCGCGCGGCGAGCGCGAGGATCCGGCGGACCTTGCGGTCGATCGCGTCCTCCTTGACCTCGCCGGACCGGACGGCGCCGACGAGCGCGTCGCCCCAGGCGCCGACCGGCCCCGGCATCGCGAGGTCCTGCGAGTGCTTGGCGCTCTCCACGCTCCGGACCGCCGTCCAGTCGCTGACGACGACACCGTCGAACGCCCAGTCGGTGTTGAGCGGGGTCTCGAGCAGTTCGTTCTCCGACGCGGTGGCGCCGTTGATCGAGTTGTAGGCGCTCATCACCAGCCACGCCTTCGACTGCGTGACCGCCTTCTCGAAGGCCAGCAGGTACACCTCGCGCAGCGTGCGCTCGTCGACCACGACGTTCGCGGTGAAGCGGTCGGTCTCGAAGTCGTTGGCCACGTAGTGCTTCGGGGTGGCGCCGACACCGAGCTCCTGCACGCCGGCGACATACGCCGCGGCGAGGTCCGCGGTCAGCACCGGGTCCTCGCTGAAGGCCTCGAAATGCCGGCCGCCGAGCGGGGAGCGGTGCAGGTTGATCGTCGGGCCGAGCACGACGTCGACGTTCTTCCGCCGGGCCTCGAGCGCCGACACCACGCCGTACCGATGCGCGATGCCGAGGTCCCAGGAGGACGAGAGCGCGGTGGCGGACGGGAGGTTCAGCGACGGGTCGCGCTCGTCCCAGACCGCGCCGCGGACGCCGCTCGGGCCGTCGGACAGCACCATCGAGCGCAGCCCGATCGCGGGCAGTGCGTGCGTGGACCAGAAGTCCTGGCCGGTCAGGATCCGGACCTTCTCCTCCAGGGAGAGGCGGCCGAGCAGGTCGTCGACGTTCATGGCGCCGATGCTACGTGCGAAAACCAAGTGATGCTAGGTTTTGGCCATGGCGAATTCCCGGGGTCCGTATGCGAAGGGCGTGGCCAAGCGCGCCGAGATCCTGCGGGCGGCGCTGGAGGTGATCGCGCGGCACGGCTACCGGAAGACGTCGACGCGCGAGCTGGCCGCCGCGGCCGGGCTCAGCGAGGCCGGGATGCTGCACTACTTCGGCTCGAAGGAACAGCTCTTCGAGGCGGTGCTCCGGGCGCGGGACGAGGCGGACATGACCCGCTTCGGGACCGCCGATCCGATCGACAACCTGACCGCGATCGTCCGGCACAACCGGTCGGTGCCGGGGCTCGTGCAGCTGTACTCGACGTTCTCCGCCGAGGCCGGCGACCCCGACCACACCTCGCACGAGTACTTCGTCGAGCGGTACGCCGGCATTCGCGAGGCCCTCGCCGACGCGGTCCGGGCCCGCCAGTCCGCCGGCACCTTCAACCCCTCCGCCGATCCCGACGCGATCGCGACGCTGCTGATCGCCCTGTCCGACGGCCTCCAGATTCAGACCCAGTACGAGCTGTCCACCGACCCTGGCGACCTGTTCGACCACCTGCTCACCCTGCTGGCTGGACCTACGCGCGATAGTTGAACCATGACGAGTGCCGCCGACGACCAGGACCCTCCGGCGGAGCTCGCCAGTCCACCAGCCGCAGCTTCGGCGGCGTCCGGGACCTCCGCCGCGACTCCTGCACCTGCAGCACCTGTCGAGCCGGCTGCCATCACCCGGTCGGTGCTGACAAAAGAGGTCTGGCTCGTGCTGGCGCTGTCCCTCGGCGCCTCCGGGGTGGCGGCGATCATCTCGTTCGCCGGTGTGCTGACGTCGGCGAAGCCGATCAGCGGGCAGACGGCGGTGATCGTCGGATCCCGGGCTCCTGGGCGGCCGTGGCTGGATCTCGCGTGGCAGGTGTTCGCGGTGGTGACCGCCTTGGTGCCGGTGGCGCTGGTCGGGCATTTCCTGGCACGGGGCCGGGAGTCGTTCCGGACGATCGGGTTCGATCTGCGGGACCGGCTGCGCGACCTCGGCCGGGGGACGACGATCGCGGCCGCCGTCGGCGGAGCGGGGCTGTTGTTCTACATCGGTGCACACGCGACCGGTGCGAACCTGACCGTCGACCCGTCGCAGCTGCCGGACTACTGGTGGCGGATCCCGATCCTGGTCGCGGTCTCCGCGCAGAACGCCGTCCTCGAGGAAGTCATCGTGCTCGGCTACCTGAACCACCGCCTGGACCAGCTCGGCTGGTCGGTGCGCCGGGCGACCGCGACCAGCGCGCTGGTGCGCGGCTCGTACCACCTCTACCAGGGGCTCGGCGGGTTCGCCGGGAACGTGATCATGGGCGTGATCTTCACCTACCTGTACCGGCGCTGGGGCCGGGTCATGCCGCTCGTGGTCGCGCACGCCCTGATCGACACCGCCGCGCTCATCGGCGCCACGTATCTGCTCGGCAAAGTGTCCTGGCTGCCCAGCTGACGGCTGTTGAGCATTGGTCAACTGTCAAGGCCCGGACGTAACCGATCAGGGCCCCGACGGGTTGTTGGTGTCGTGACAGTCAACGGGGAAATCACCAGTCCGCCCGAAATCGACGCCGGCCTCGCGGCCGCGGCACTCGCCGTGTTCGCGCACCGGCACGAGGTCGTCCACCTGCTGTACGCCGCCACCGACGAGCCGGACGCGCTCGCCCGGATCGGCGCGCTGCTGAAGGTCGACGAGGCCGCCATCGCCCGCGTTCTCGACCAGCCGCTGCGCTGGATGCTCCCGCAGTTCCGCGACGAGCTGGAGACGATCGCGGCGGCGCCG
Source organism: Kribbella sp. NPDC050459 (assembly GCF_040655315.1). NCBI lineage: Bacteria > Bacillati > Actinomycetota > Actinomycetes > Propionibacteriales > Kribbellaceae > Kribbella > Kribbella sp. NPDC050459. The sequence continues at coordinate 705,587 of NZ_JBFAJQ010000001.1, forward strand.
GGCTCGATGACCACCGGCATACCGCCGGCGGTCGCGGAGAGCGCGCCGGCGAGCCTCGAGTCGGCGGCCGCGACGACCAGCTGACGCGGTCCCCGCAGGACGCACCGCTCCGTCAGTAGGTTGGAGCGGTGCAGACGTATGGGCGGGACATCCTGGAGATCGCGGACGAGCTCACCACGGCGTACGTCGATGTGTTCACCGCGCCGCCGTTCGCGCACCGCGATCCCCGGGAGACCGCGGCCGCGTTCCGGAAGCGGCTCGCGGCCGACGCCGGGCGGGACGGGTTCCAGGCGTGGGTCGAGCGGTCGGCGGACGGGCGGATCGCCGGGTTCGTGACCGGTTGGACGACGCCGGCGCCGTTCCGCACCGACCGGTCGTACGGCAGTGTCCTGGACCGGCTCGGTGCCGAGCAGGTGGAAGAGCTGCTGATCGGCGCCTTCGAGGTGGACGAGCTCGGAGTGCTCCAGCACGCCCGCGGCTCCGGCCTCGCCCGCCGGCTCCTGGAAGCCGCCACCCGCGAACACCCCCGAGCCTGGCTCCTCGCCTGGAACCAGAATCACGACGCGATCGCCTTCTACCGCCACGTCGGCTGGCGCGAGCCCGAGGTCCGCGGCCCCGAACACGACATCGTCGTGTTCGTCACGCTGTGACTGCGTGCAAGGTCAACAGGACGTATACGCCCACTGAGCGGCCATGCGGCCTGTCGCCCGCTGTGCGGTCGCGGGAGTGGGCGTATACGTCCTGTCGAGGTTGCACAGGGCGGAGAGCAGAGGGGGCAACCCGGCGGTGTCAGAGGCCGAACAGCGCGATGGCGTTGGCGTGGGTGACCGCGGCGTGTTCTTCGGGCGTCAGGTCGGCCGCCTCCAGGGCGCCGAGCGCGACGGACGGGTCGATCAGGGTGGCGTCGGTGCCGAACATCATCCGGTCATGGCCGATCCGGTCCAGGATCCAGCGGATCCGGTTCGCCTCGGGCGCCGACCAGCAGGGCTCGAACCAGATTCGGTCCGAGCGGTCCGCAGCCTCGGGGACCCGGGGCCAGCCGTTCGCGCCCATGTGGCCGGCCAGCAGCCGCGCCCCCGGCACCCGGGCGGCGACGTCGGCGAGATCGACGACGGTGTCGCCCCAGGTGTGCACCAGCGTCGGCAGCCCGTACTCGGTGGTCAGCTCAATCGCCGCCTGCATCGCGGGGGAGCTGATCGGCGTCCGGCTGTACTCGCTGTGGATCTTCGCGCCGACCCACCGGCTCCGCCCGTCGCCGGCGAGCAGTTCGTCGAGATCGGTCCGGGCCTCGTCCAGGCGGCGCGGGTCGACGACGACCATCCCGCGCAGCCGCGGATCGGCCGGCAGCTGCGCGGCGAGCGAGCGGTTGCCGAGTGGGGCGTCGTACACGATGGCCTCGATCGCGGAGACCAGTTGCAGGTCGATGCCGAACCGGTCGAGTCCGTCGATGTTGGTGTCGATACTCGCCACGTCCATCGAGAAGAACCACGGTCCCCAGTGCGCGTGGACGTCGATCAGCATGCGGGCTCCAGCAGGGTCGTGAGGCTGCGGCTTCCGGCCTGGGCGATCTCGTCGGCGCTGAGCTTGGACGACAGCAGCCGGCGGATCACCGAGCGGGTCTCGTGGAACGGCGTCCGGCAGCCGAGCACGAGCCGCTCGGCGCCGACCTCCGCGGCCACGATCTCCAGCGAGTCCGGCCCGGTCAGCATCCGGGTCGAGGTGTGGAACCCGGGCTCGGCGCGGGCCAGCAGCACGAAGTCGCCGAGGTAGTAGAAGTGCGTGTCGAGGAACACCACGCGGGCGCCGAGCCCGCGCAGCGCCGGCCCGACCTTGCGGACGTCGCCCTCGACGAAGATGGTCAGCCCGGCGTTCACCAGCAGCTGCACGACGTGACCGAAGGCCGGGTACGTCGGTTCGACGCTCTGGGCGGTCGGCGCCAGCCGGATCGCCCGCGGCGGCGCGTCGCTCGCCAGCTGCCGCTCGAGCTCCTTCTCCGCGCCGAGCGGGTCCCGCAGGTCGAGCACCGGGCACGTCGTCCACCCGTTGCCGTCGGCAACCTGCCGGGCCTCGTCGTTCCCGGACGGTACGTCGAAGTGCACCGCGCGCAGCGCGGCCACGGCGCCGCCGGAGATCCCGCTGTCGGTGAACACCTTCGCGACGTTCTCGGGCCGCCCCCAGCGGCCCGTCGTCACGTCGTGCCCGACCAGGACGTCGCAGTCGAGCAGCAGGGGAGAGTCGGTCATGGGGTCTCCTGGGCCAGGGCGTGGTGGACCTTGCGGATCGCCGCCACGATGTCGTCGACGTCGGACTCGGTGTAGTTCTCGTTCCAGCCGAGGACGAGCAGCCGGCGCTCGATCAGCTCCTCGGCGTTCGGGCACAGGCCGGCCGGGTACGAGACGTCCTGCAGCGGGAACCCGGACCGACCGTACGTGATCCGCTCGCGGACGGCCGGCGCGGCGTACAGCGGGCTGGTCAGGTAGCCGCCGTTCGCGGGCACACCCTCGGCGGTCAGGGCGGCCGCCCATTCGCGCATGTCGCCCGCCTCCGGGGAGATGATCAGCGGATACTGCCAGTACACGTGGTCGCCACCGTCCCGCGGTGCCGTCACCCCGGCCAGGTCCTCGATCGCGGAGGACAGGCGCGCGGCCGCCGCACGGCGATCCTGCACGACGCCGCGCAACTTGGTGAGCTGGGCACGGGTGACCGAGGCGACCAGCTCGGTCATCCGGTAGTTGAGCGCGAGGAACAGGTAGGTCCGCTCGTCGGTGTCGCGCGGCCAGCCCTTGTCGGCGAACAGCCGCATCCGGCGGGCCCGCTGCGCGTCGTCGGTCACCGCCAGGCCGCCGTCACCGGCACTGATGTGCTTGGTCTGCTGCAGGCTGAAGCATCCGATGTGCCCGATCCGGCCGACGTAGCTGTCGCCGACCGGGGCGAGGTACGCCTGCGCGCAGTCCTCGATCAGCAGGATCCCGTGCCGGTCGCAGAGCTCGCGCAGCTCCCGGACCGCGGCCGGCTTGCCGAACAGGTGAACGACGATCACGGCCTTGGTCCGCGGCGTGATCGCGGCCGCCACGGTCTGCGGCGTCAGGTTCCCGGTGATCGGGTCCACGTCCGCGAACACCGGGACGGCGTTCTGCATCATGATCGGGAACACCGTGCCCATGTCGCTGATCGGCGTGGTGATGATCTCGTCGCCCGGCTCCGGGTTCACCGCGGCCACCGCGAGGTGCAGGGCCGCCGTCCCCGAGCTGCACGCGACCGCGTGCCCGGCGCCGAGCAGGGACGCGAACTCGAGCTCGAGCGCGGGCACCTCGGTGCCCCAGGTGGCCGAGAGCATGCCGCTGCGCAGCACCCGCTCGACCGCCTTGACCTCGTCGTCGCCGAAGCGCCGGCCGCTGGCGTTCATCACCGACGGCAGCGGCTCGGTGCGCACCGGCGTCCCGCCGTCGCGGGCGAGCTGACTGTTCTCCATCACACGAATCCTTTGCTTATGGCAACGGCAGTTGGACGAGATCGCGGTCGGACAGGCCCCAGACGCTGTGCCGGGCGCCGCGCACCGGGGTCAGCTGCGGCACGGTGTACCACCCGTCGCCGAGCTTGTTCACGAGCAGCTTCGCCGTACTGAGCCCCGGACCCAGCTGGTACAGGTTCCCGCCGAAGTTCGTCTCACAGTAGACGCCGGTCCGGTCGGTGTGGATCTGACCGTAGCCGGAGAGCTTGTTCGCGCCGCGCACGACAGCGCGCGTTCGCAGGTCGTAGGTGAACCACGCGCCGCTGGTCCGCTTCAGCACGCCGTACAGGACGCCGTCGTGGACGGCGACACTCTGCAGGGAGCGCTCCCCCGCGAGCGGCTCGACGGTCCACAGCAGCTCCCGGCGGCACAGGTCGAAGGCCGCGATCGCCGCCGAGGTGCGGGTCGGGGGGATGCCACCGCCGCCGACCACGTCCCCGCCGAGGTAGGCGATGCCGTCGACGACCGCGACCGTCATCACGCTCTGGTCGGGGAGCACGCCGTAGTGCACGTCCAGCTCGCCCGTCCGGATGTCCAGCAGCGTGAGGGCGCCGGTGAGCTTGCCCGTGCCCGGCGCCGACGCGATCGCGAGCAGTTTCGACTTCGCGTCGTACGCCGCCTGCCAGGGACGGATCTGCTCGTGCCCGATCGGCCCGAAGCTGTGCACCTCCTTGGTGCGCGGGTTGATCCGGACCACCTCGGTGCTCGGGTACAGGGCGGAGTACAGCTCGCCCTGCACCCAGGTCAGCGTCTTGGCCTCGCCGGCGACCCGGATCCGGCGGGTCGCGCCGGTGTCGATCGCGTGCTCGGTGACGACCCAGTGCCCGCCGACGTACAGGTGCGGGTCGCCGGTGATGATCGACTGCGGCTTGTCGGGCGCGGGCGTGAACCCGGCGTCGACGAGGTCGAGCAGCTCGAACTCACCCGTTCCGACGTCGAGCCACCAGAGCACGCCGGACCCGGTCGAACCGAGCAGCGTGGCCGGGTCGAGCATCACGAGCCGGCGGTGCTCGTCCGCCGGCGCCGGCGTCGCCACCGCGGTCAGGCTGGTGTCCTGCGGCCCGCACGACCACACGGTCCCGGAGGTCCGGGTGGTCAGGTACGCCGTACCGTCCGCCGCGACGGTGATCGCGTCGACGCTCGACTCGCCCGCGGGCAGCGGCACGCTCCGTACGTCGGTGCCGTCGAGGGCCATGGTCAGCAGGGTCTTGCCGGTGCCCACGTAGACCCGGTCGCCGGCGCCGGTGACCGGGCCGAAGGTCTGGCCGCGGAACGCCTCGGGCGTGAGATCCCGGAAGGCGCCGGTGCCACGGTCGTATCCGACTAGCTGCGCCGGCGTGTAGATCCCGGCGTACACGTAGTTGCCCGCGGCCCCGACGTACCGGCCGTACTGCGCGCCGGCCACCGGGGCGCCGAGCCGGGTGGGGACGTTCGTCGCGGGATCGATCTGCCAGACCGCACCGTTCGGGTAGCTGACCGCGAACACCTGCCCGTCGGGCGCCGTCGTCATGTCCCACACGAAGCCGCCCGGGCCGGCCAGGGCCCCGACGTGGACGACGGACCCGTCGGCCGGGTCGAAACAGTAGACGTCGGCGGTCGGGTACAGACCGGCGTACACCTTGCCCGCGGCAACGGTGATGCCCCAGCCGCCCTCGCCGGTTGGTAGCTCGACCGTCCTGGTGACGCGCCGGGTGGTCAGGTCGATCTCGGTCAGCCGCGGCGGCACGATGCCGCGGCTGATGACGTAGGCGTGGCCGTCGTGCACCGCCATCGCGACGACGGCGGCCGTGACGACCGCGGGACCGGAAGTGGGCAGCGTGGATCCGTCGATGGGACTGTCCTCCGCGTGGGCGGTGGTGGGGAGAGCGGTGACCGCGCCGGTCGCCAGCGCGCCGGCGAGCGCGGTCCGTCGGGAGATGATCATCGGAGTCCGCCGATCCGGACGAGGTCACGGCCCTTGATCGTGTACAGGGCGTCACCCGTCGACGAGGTGGTGATGAGTGGGTAGCTGTAGATCTGCGCGGCCAGGCCGTCGACCACGGTGCTCACCGTCGGAGCACCCGTCGGGCTCGGCGTGACCTTGAAGACGCGCTTGTTGTCGGTGCCGTACAGGCCGGAGCGGGCGATCGTCAGCCGGCTCTGGCCGGTACCGAGCGTGGCGCTGCCGACGAGCTTGCCGGTGGCCGGATCGATGACGGCGAGGCGGCCGTCGTCGGTGGTCGCGTACAGACGGCCGCGATAGAGCACGAGATCGCTGTACGTCTGTGCGTCGGGCAGTGCGGCCGACTCCCACAGCACCCGGTTGCGGCGCGGGTCGAAGGCGACCACGGTGGCCTTGGGCAGGATCGGGTCGGTGCCGAGGCTGTTGCGGGTCGCGCCGCCGAGGTACGCGATCCCGTCCGCGGTCGTCACCGAGCGCACCGACTGGTGCGGTACGACGCCGCGGTGCACCTCGCGTGCGCCGCCGTCCAGATGCTGCTCGACGAGTGTGCCGTCGTACTTGCCGTAGTCGGGCTCGGTGGAGATCAGCCACGTCCGCGAGCGGTCGTCGTACGCGGCGTCGGTCGGGCGGGTCTGCTCGTTGCCGATCTGGCCGAGCTCGTGCAGGCCGGTGCCGTCGGGCCGCATCTGCCAGAGCCGGGCCAGTGTGTAGACGCCCAGGTACACGCTGTTCCCGACCGGCGTCATGGTCTTCGCCTCGCCGGGCAGGAAAGTGCGGCTGCTGCCGCCGGTGGCGAGGTCGTGCACCTGGACACCGGCCTTGCCGCTGACCAGGACGGACGTCGGCGTGGCGGCGATCGCCATCGCCTGCTCGGGCGCGGGCGGCAGACCGGCCTGACCGAGATCGGTGCCGGTGAAGGTCCCGCTCGCCTCGTCGAAGTCGACGACCTGGCTGGTCAGCTCGGCCCGCAGGGCGGCGCCGTCGACGAAGATCCGGTTGAAGTACGCCCCGTCGTACGGCGAACCCAGGCGCGTCAGCGTGCCGTCGCGGTACCGGTAGAGGGTGCCCGAGGGGCGGGTGCCGAGGTAGATGTCCGGGCCGTCGATCGTGATCGCGGTGATGTACTGATCGCCGCCCGGGGTCTGGACCTCGACGGGGTTGCTCAGGTCGGCGGTGTCGTAGACCAGCATCGTGCCGGTGGGGGACAGGCTCGCGGCGAGCTTCGTCCCGTCGAGCGCCAGCGTGGCGACGAACGTGCGGTCCGCGTACTTGGCCGGCAGGACGTCGCGGCGAGCGCCGGTCGCGCGGTCGATGGCGACCAGGTGCGCCTTCGTCCCGACGCCCGCATAGATCGTGGTGGCGTCGGCAGCGATGCTGCGCACGTACTGTTCGCCGGCGACGGCCGCGCCGTACGACTTGGTGGCGCCGGTCGCCGGGTCGTACTCGTGGACGGCTCCGTCGGGGTACGTGCCGGCGACGATCTTGCCGTCCGGCGTCGCGGCCAGCGACCAGATGAACGAGCCGAACTGCGCGACCTTGGCCGCGGTGCCGGTGGTGGTGTCGACCTTGTAGACGTCACCGGGGGTGTAAAGGCCGATGTACAGGTCGGTGCCGAGGTGGGTCATCGCCCAGGCCCCGGCGCCGGTCGGCAGCGAGAACTTACGGTCGACGGTCTTGCCGACCGGGTCGAACGCGCCGACCTGGACGGGCGAGACGCCGGACGTGATGGTCCAGATCCGGTCGCCGACCTGCTCGGCGACGCTGGTCGAGGTCACGGCGGACGCCGGACCGAGGCTGGTCACGGTCGGGGTTTCGGTCCCGACCGGAATCGTGGCGCCGGCTGGAGCGGAAACGCTCATCCATCCTGCGCAGCTGACCAGTAGAGCAATCAATCCCCGTGCGAATCGCTTGTCCACAAGGCCTCCCGGGACAGTACGCACCGAATTACGGTCATGGCTGAAATTAGCCGGACGTGCGTCAGTGCGTCAACCGCCTGAGAAATAATCAGAGATGAACGCGATAAACAACGAGCGGGCGGCCGCTGCCGGTGCCGAGCTGGGTGCCGGTGGCGTCCGCCAGGCCGGCGCGCTCCAACCGGTTGAGGACGCGGCGCGCGGTGCGCGGCTGGATGCCGAGGTAGTCGGCCACCGAGCGCGTGGTCAGCCCCTCCTCAGGGGTGGAGTGGACGAGCTCCTGCAGCCGCTCGAGGGTGGCCTTCGAGAGACCGGCGCGTTGGGCGAGCAGTTGCAGCTTCGACCGTTGCTGCGCCCGCGGCGCCGCGCCGCCGACCAGCACGAGATCGATGTCGTTGCGCAGCGACACCACGGCCGCGGTCCGGCCGGCCGTCTTCGCCCGGCCTAGCGCGCGGCGGGCCAAGGCCTCGGTCTCGGTCCCGGACCCCCCGATGCCGAACCCGATCCGCACCGGCCCGAACTGCTCCTTCAGCCGGGTCAGCATGCCGAGCTCGGTGAACGCCGCGGTCGCCTGCTCGAGCGGTCCGCGGGTCGCCACCACGAGCCAGCGCTTGTCGTCGTACCGGATCACGCTGCCGCCGAGCGACCCGGCCTCGCGCCGGAGCGCGGTCTCGGCGTCCGGGGAGATCTCCACCAGGCCGAGCGCGATCTGCGCATCGTCACTGCGCAAAGCGTCATGGACGAGCAGCAGTCTGTTCACCGCGGCGCGGACCGAGTGCACCGAGGGCGCCAGGCGGAGCGTGGTCTGCTCGGTCCGGAGCTTCTCGTACGCCGTCCGCAGACAGGTGATCGCGACGGTCGCGCCGGCGTCCTGGTGGAACGCCACGATCTCGTCGAGGCTCAGCCCGGGCCGGTACGGCAGCACCTGCACGCCGCGCATCGGGAGCCCGACCTCGTCGAAGGTCTCCCGGACGTCGGCCTCGTCGAGGACGTCGATGCTGAGCGAGGTCACGTCCTGCCCGTCGCGGAGCAGTTGCACCAGGGCGCGCATCAAGGTGGCTCCGGTGTACTCGACGTGGGCGGCCGGGCGGTCCAGCAGGTCCTGCGCGGCGGCGATCTGGTACGGGACGACACCTGTGAACAGCCACGCGTCGACACTGCCCGGTGCATCGGCCATCACCTTGGGTGTGTCGGTCTCCCGGCGGTACCGCAGCGGGACCACCTCGACGCCCCGCAGTCCCTTGATGATCCTGCTGGTGGAGGTGACCAGGTCCGACGGTCCTACTACGCCGATCGTCGTCACCATGCGCGGGCCCCCTTCATGCGGGCCAGTCTCACCACAAGACCCCACCGCTGCAAGAACCCGCGCCGACGTGGGCTACGTTCGCCTGATGAAGCGCGTGCTGGAGTGGATCGACGAGGGTACGGCGCTGTGCCGGACTGCACTGGGTGACCTGGAAGCCCCGTCGCTGTTACCGGGCTGGTCGCGGCGGCACGTGGCCGCGCACCTGTCGCTCAACGCCGAAGCGCTCGGGAACCTGGTCGAGTGGGCGCGCACCGGCGAGGAGCGGCCGATGTACCCGTCCGCTGCGGCGCGCAACGCCGACATCGAGGCCGGTACGTCGCGGTCGGCCGACGAACTGCGGTCCTGGTTCGACGCGTCGTCCGCCGGGCTGAACGCGTCGATGGCGACGCTGACGGACGCGCAGTGGCAGGCCGCGGTCCGGACCGCGCAAGGCGTTCCGGTCCCGGCGACGAAGATCCCGTGGATGCGGTCCCGCGAGGTGATGATCCACGCGGTCGACCTCGGCGCCGGGGTGACGTTCGCCGATCTTCCGCCGGACTTCCTCGAGGCGCTGTGCGAGGACATCCGCACGCAGCGCGGCGACGTACCCGAGGTCCGCGGGCCCCTGCCCGAGCTCGCGGCGTACCTGTCCGGTCGTCCGTACGCCGATGTCGTCAGCTCGGACGGCACTCCCGCGGCGTCGCTCCCGCCCTGGCTCTGAGCGGGGTCACGGCGCGGAGACCGTGAGTTTGAGCTGGACCGCTTGGTGACCGTCGCTCACCTGGCCGAGCTGCGTCATGCAGCAGTTGGTCAGCTGCGGTGAGTACAGGAAGCCGTCGATGCGGTCACCGGTGTCGGGTCCGTTGGGCTCGAGTCCGGAGCGACGGCCGATCTCGTTCGGGTCGTCGTCGACGGTCTTGTTCCAGTCGGCGCCGAGGACCGTGAACATGTCGGTCCGCTGGACGAAGTCGACCACGCTGCCGGACATCCGGTCGTACGGGCTCCCGACGCCGGTCTGGCAGCGCGGTGGCGGCATGTGCAGGGAGGCGATCCGCACCCAGCGGCCGTTCGTGAGCTTGACCTTCAGCTTCGCGATCCAGCGCGTCATGATCCCGCCGTCCGGGCAGGGACTGGCGTCGACGCCCCTGACCAGGTCCCAGTCGGTCAGGTCCGTGACGACCGAGCGCCGGATCAGCACCGCGCTGCCGAGCCGGTCCTCGGAGTCGGCCTCGTTCGCGACCGTGCCGTGCCGGATGATCCAGGTCGAGGTGTCGACGAAATCGGCGAGCCGGAGGTTCTTCGCCTCCTGCAGGAAGACGATGTCGGCGTTCGGGGCGATCAGGTTCCGCCACTTGGCGGGGGTCGTCTCCGGCGCGCCGAAGTCGACGTTCGCGGTGACGAAACGCAGCTGTACGGCGGAGGCGGCCGAGGCCGGCGGGCCGGACAAGGTCGCGGCGAGCGTGGCGAGCAGCGTGGCCAGGATGAGAGTTGTGCGGCGCATCGGGATTCCCGTTCTGGTCAGAGGAACATGCCGACGGACGGTGTGGCGTCGGAGGCCCAGTTGAGGATCGCGGCGTACAGGGCGCGGCGGTGGGCGACGCCGTTGGCGATCTGGCTGTCGGTGCAGGGCGACGTACCGGTGCCGCAGACCCAGGCGTGCAGGAAGACGCGCCAGCCGCCGTCGAGGGACGGCGTGACGTCCGCGCCGCCGGGGCCGCACAGGCCGGTGCCGGACGACGTCATCAGTGAGTGTTCGGTCGCGCCGGCGAAGTTCCAGCGATCCGTCGAGCGCAGCCAGACGGTCGCGTAGCTGCAGTTGTCGTAGCCGTAGCGGGACGCGAACAGGACGTACTGCGAGCCGCGCTGGACCATTGTCGGGTTCTCGATGATGCCGTCGCGCTGCAGGAGTTCGCGGCTGTCGCTGCCCGCCCAGTGCAGGCCGGTGTCGGTGAGACGGACCATGCGCAACGACGACGGGACCTGCTGCGTCTTGTACAGCAGGAAGCGCCGCCCTTCGCTGTCCTGGAACGGGGACGGGTCGATCACGCCGGCTGCCGCGATCGGCCGCCCGGGTACGGCGTCCTCGCCGCCGTGCCGCCCTCCCGGGCAGACGAGCGGGGTGTCGCCGATCGGCGTGTAGGGCCCGCCGATATCGCTCGACGTGGCAACCCCGATGCAGCGCTGGCCACCGAAGCTCTTCGCGACGGCCGAGTAGTACAGGACGTATCCGGCCGACGTCTGCCACGCGTCCGGCGCCCAGACGTCGGCGCTGGTGTCCATCCAAGCCGGCGGCGTCGACAGATCAAGCGCCGCACCGACGCTCTGCCACGGCCCGCTCGCCGTGTCCCCACGACTCACGCGCCCTTTGGGCCCGGTCGTGAAGGCGTAGAAGTCACCACCGGACCGCAGTACGCCGGGATCGGCAACAGAGTTGTCCGGCGCGTACACAGGACCAGGCGCGGCAGCCTGCGCAGGCAGCACGGCGACCAACGAACCGGCAAGAACGAGAAGCGCAGCCTTCCACATGCGAACGAACCTCCCAGGGGCGTGGGATCAGTCGCACCACATCGTGAAGCCAAATTCCAACCAGCTCAAGGCTCCAGCCCGAACATTCTTCCCACCTGCAGTGAACGCCGTGTCCGCGGCACGACCTCGGTCTACGCCGACGGGTCGTGGTCCGGCCGGTTCCGGACGTACGTCATCCAGGTGTCCCGGTCGATCTCCCCGGTGATCCGTGCTCGGTACATCCGCAGGTACTCGGGATCGTCCGGCGACATCGGATCGCCGGGCCGGCTCCCGACACGTCCGTCCGTCAGCTCGCGGACGACGTCGGCGTGGCCGGTGTGCCGTGTCGTGTCGAGCAGCACGGTCAGGATCATCTCCCGCAGCGTGACCTCGGAGCCGGTGTGATGCGTGCCGACGGTGTCGAGGTCCAGCTCCTCGATCGCCCGCGCGCCGTCTGCACACGCTCGCCGGTAAGCGCCGACGAGCTCGTCGGTCGACTCGTCCGGCGTCGCCCACAGGTCCAGACCGAAGAACAGCTCCTCGTCGTACTCGTGCGGCGGCTTCTCCCGGTCCCGCCCGAACGCCTCGCACAAGTAGCCACCGGTGATGCCGGTCAGGTGCTTCACGATGCCGATTAGGTTCGTTCCCGTCGGCGTCATCGGCCGCCGGAGCTCGTCGTCGCTCAGCCCTTCGACCTTCCAGAGGAGCGATTCCTGGACCGCGGTGAGCTGCTTGAGCAGGAGCTCCTTCTCCGGTGTCATCGCAGGACGCGGTAGCGCAGGTGGGTGACGTCGTGGGCGGGGAGTTGGCGGAGTGGTTCGAGTTCGATGTATTCGGCGGGGAGGTTGTCGAACAGGCGGCGGCCCTGGCCGAGGAGCACGTTGACGACGTGGAGTTCGATTTCGTCGAGGAGGCCGGCGCGGAGCAGGGACTGGGCAGCGCCGGCGCCGTGGACCATCACGTCGCGGTCGCCAGCGGCCGCCCTCGCCTGGGCGGCGCACTCGGCGACGTCGGTCATGTAGACGGCGCTTCCCGGCGGATCGTCGTCGGCGTGGTGGGTGAGGATGAACATCGGTACGCCGTCGTGGTGGTCGCCGTTCCAGCGTCCGGCGTGCTCGTACGTGCGACGGCCCGCGATCAGCGCGCCCGTGGCCAGGCATTCGCGATAGACCTGTCCGCTCGGCCCGTCGGAGTTGCGGTCGTCGAGCCAGTTGAACAGGCGGAACCCGCCGCGCCCCATCGGCTCCTCGGTGCTGTCGCCGGGCCCGGCCACGAAGCCGTCGACCGACATGCTCATGTACAGCCGGATCATCTGCCACCTCCAAGCGATTGGGGGAAGTGGAACACGTCGCCAGGGTCGTAGGCGGCCTTGACGTTCTCGAGCCGGGCATGGTTCGCGCCGTGGTAGGCGGCGGCCCAGTCGGTCAGATCGGGATCGGGGAAGTTGGGATAGACATGCCCTGAGCCGTAGGCGTGCGCGATGGACCAGGACCGGCGTACGGCGGTCCGATCCGGCCCGACATGTTCGAGCAGGAAGCGTTCGGTGCGGTGGGCGAAGGCGGTGGCGTCGACCGGGACGCGGTTGTAGGCGCCGCCCATCGGCGTGAAGTTCAGCTCGCAGCCGGTGCCGAGCAGCCGGCCGACGACCTCCGGCGGCAGCGCGGAACGGAAGAACTCGGACTTGCTGTGCACGACCCGGTCGTCCGGATCACCCTCCGAGAGCGAGGCCTTCAGCGCGGGCCAGCTGAGATCGCTGCGGACGTCGACCTCAGAAGCGTCGTCCAGCGGACCGACGTCGAAGGCGGTGAGGGTGGCGCCGAAGACCCGCACCCCATCAGCGGTCACCTGCAGGCACGCGGTCATCTCGTCCGGCGCGGCCGGCGCCCATTCCTGCCACGCAGCGATCACGTCGGGCGCCCGGTCGCGAGGCCAGGTCAGCCGGAACCGGGTCGCGGCCGGCGACGGTACGGCGGCGAACACCAGCGAGGTGACGACGCCGAACTGACCACCGCCCGCCCCGCGCAGCGCCCAGAACAGGTCGGCCGCCCGCTCCGCGTCGCACGTCACGACGTCGCCGTCCGCGAGGACGACGGTCGCGGCGACGAGCCGGTCGCACGTCAGCCCGTAGCGCCGACCGAGCAACCCGAGCCCGCCGCCCGACGTCAGCCCCACGATCCCGACCGTCGGCCCGCACCCCGCCGGAATCGTCAGCCCGTACTCGTGCAGCCCGCGGTAGACATCCGCGAGCCGAGCACCCGCCCCAATGGTCGCGAGCTCGGCCTCCACCGAGATCGCCGACAGCGCCGAGAGCTCGATCATCAAACCCGTCGTCGACGAGCGACCGGCGAAGCAGTGGCCGCCACCGCGGGGAACCACCGGCAGACCGTGCGAGCGTGCGTAGCCGAGCGCCTCGACGACGTCGTCGACGCAAGCGCAGCGGGCGATCACCCGCGGGCGGACGTCCTCGTACTGCGGCATCGCCGGGCGCCGCAGTGCGTCGTACAGCTCGTGGTCAGGACCGATCAGTTCCATGAGCCGACGCTAGAAGCGGACCGCCACGCCGCGCTTGAACGAAACGGTCGTACCACCCGGCGAGGAACGGCCGGTACGACGCCTTCGGCCCGACTCCGGTCGCCGTCAGGCACCGCCGCCGCAGCTGGCTCTCCGACAACGCCAGCTCGTCGGCCAGCGACGCGATCCCGGTCCGCTCCCACGGCATGAGTCGCCGTACCAGCTCCGCCACGACCGGATCCGGGTGCAGCTCCTGCCCGGTGAGGTATCGCTGCACGCCGAGCAGCGCCGCCTGCGGGCTCGGCGCGTCCGCGGCCGGGCCCCACAGGTCGACGGCGCAGTCGACCAGCTCGTCCGCCGGCACGCCGAGCAGCGGCTGGCCCGCGCCCCGGTTGCGGATAGGGCTGCGCGCCGGTGCGCTGGATCCAGACCGTACGGACGAGGCCGGCCAGTGCGGGCACCGGCGCGCTCTCGTCGTACGTCTGGTCCATCAGAGCTCGATGTGCGAGCCGATGATCACGGTCCGGTCCCGCGGCAGCCCGAAGTGCTCGGCCGCGTCCGCGGTGATGTGCGAGGTGGCCAGGAACAACTGCTTGCGCCACCCCGCCATCGTCGGCTCCTTGCCCCGCCGGAGCTCGATCTTCGACAGGAAGTACGACGCCTTGCCGAGGTCGAGTGGGCCTTCGGAGGCGGCCGGATCGAGCCGCGCGAGGGCAGTCGGTACGTCGGGCGACTCCATGTACCCGAACTTGATCGTGACGTGGGTGATCCCGTCGTCGCCGTACCCGAGGTCGTTCACGGTGACCCGCCGGTCGTCCGGGACCCGAGGTACCGGCTCGGTCTCGATCGCGACGATCACGACGTGCTCGTGCCGGACCTGGTTGTGCTCGACGTTCGCCCGCAGCGCGAGCGGTGCGCTGACGCCGCCGCGGTTGAGGAAGATCGCCGTACCGGGGACCGTCCGGACCGGCAGCTTGCCGGAGCTCAGCTCGTCGATGAACTCCTGCAGCGAACCCTCGGCCCGCTCCCGCTCGCGAGTGACGACCTCACGGCCGCGCTGCCAGGTCGTCATCACCGTGAACGCGGTGAGCGCGATCAGCAGCGGGAGCCACGCGCCGTGCAGCAGCTTCGTCAGGTTGGCCGCGATGAACAGGCCGTCGATCAGGAGCAGCGGTACGGCGCCGGCCAGGATCAGCCAGCGCGGCACGTTCCAGCGGTAGTGCGCGACGTAGAAGAACAGCAGCGTGGTGATGGTGATCGTCCCGGTCACGGTCATGCCGTACGCGTACGCCAGCGCGGCCGAACTCCGGAACGCGAAGATCAGCGTCAGCACCGACACGAACAGCAGCCAGTTCACGAACGGTACGTAGATCTGGCCGATCGTCGTCGCCGACGTGTGCGTCACCCGGAGCCGGGGCAGGTACCCGAGCCGGGCGGCCTGGGCCATCACCGAGTAGGCACCGGTGATGACGGCCTGCGACGCGATCACGGTCGCCGCGGTCGCGAGCAGTACCAGCGGCAGCCGGCCCCAGCCCGGGACCAGCAGGAAGAACGGGCTGGTGATGTTCTCGTGGTTCTTCAGGATCAGCGCACCCTGGCCCATGTAGCTGAGCGTCAGGGCCGGCAGCACCAAGAACAGCCAGCCGCGGCTGATCGCCTTCCGGCCGAAGTGCCCCATGTCGGCGTACAGCGCCTCGGCGCCGGTGATCGACAGCACGACCGCCGCCAGCGCGAAGAAGGCGATGTGCAAGTGCCCGGTCAGGAAGCCGATCGCGTACGTCGGGGAGAGCGCCTTGAGGATCGCCCCGTGCTCGAGGATGCCGCCGATCCCGGCCGCGCCGATCACGGCGAACCACACGATCATCACCGGCCCGAACGCCCGGCCGATCTGCTCGGTGCCGCGGCGCTGGACCATGAACAGCCCGACGATGATCACCGCGGTGATCGGGACCACGTACTCGCCCAGGGACGGCTGCACCGTCTTGAGTCCCTCGACCGCTGACAGTACCGAGATCGCGGGCGTGATCATGCCGTCGCCGAAGAACAGCGACGCGCCGAACAGGCCAACCGTGGCCAGCACCGCGGAGGCCTTCCGGCCCGGGTGCGTACGGGTCCACTTGCGGAGCAGCGTGATCAGCGCCACCACGCCGCCCTCGCCGTTGTTGTCCGCGCGCATCGTGAGCAGGATGTACGTGACGGTGACGATGATCATCACCGACCAGAAGATCAGCGACACCACGCCGTACACGTTGTGGTCACTGAGCGGCACCGGGTGCGGGTCCTCGGGGTTGAAGACCGTCTGCAGGGTGTAGATCGGGCTGGTTCCGATGTCACCGAACACGACGCCGAGCGCGCCGACGATCACCGCGAGCTTGGCCGTGTCGTGGGCGTTGTGATGAGGCTGCGGCGCCTCCGCCGTCTCCGCCTTCTGGTCCGTCACGTCCCCGGACGATACCCGCCCCCGGAGCTACGGCGTGTCGAACCGCCGCTCCCGGCTCCGACGTAGTGGATATGACAGCCGAACGGGTACTACGGACCTACCTCACGCTGGTCGCGGTGTCGACGGGCGCGTCGTCGATGATCTGGGGCATCAACACGTTGTTCCTGCTCGACGCCGGACTGGGGATCGGGCAGACGTTCGCCGCGAACGCGTTCTTCACCGCGGGCATGGTGCTGTTCGAGGTGCCGACCGGCGTGGTCGCGGACACGGTCGGGCGGCGTACGTCGTACCTGCTCGGCACCGCCACGCTGATCGGGACCACAGTGCTGTACCTGCTGCTGTGGCGTGCGCACGCGCCGTTCGTGTGGTGGGCGATCGTGTCGATGCTGCTCGGACTCGGGTTCACGTTCTTCAGCGGCGCGACCGAGGCGTGGCTCGTCGACGGGCTGCACGCGACCGGGTACACCGGGTCGCTGGACGCGGCGTTCGCGAAGGGGCAGGTGGTGAACGGGATCGCGATGATGGCCGGCACGATCGGCGGCGGGGTGCTGGCGCAGCTCACGAACCTGGGCACGCCGTACGTCGTGCGGGCCGCCTTGCTGCTGGTCACCTTCGTGGTGGCCGCGCGGTCGATGCGCGACATCGGCTTCACCCCCAAGGCCCGCGGGTCCGTGCGGGGCGAGATGGCCGGGATCGTCCGGGCGTCGTTGCGGCACGGGCTGCTCGACCGGCGGGTGCGCTGGGTGATGCTGGCCGGGCCGTTCACGGCGGGGGCGACCGTCTACGGCTTCTACGCCGCACAGCCGTACCTGCTGCAGTTGTACGGACACACCGGCTCGTACGCGATCGCAGGTCTGTCGGCCGGGATCGTTGCCGCGGCGCAGATCGCCGGCGGTGCGTCCGCGGCGTCCGTCGCCCGCGTGTTCCGGGACCGGATCGGGATCCTGATCGGGGCGATCACCGCGTCCGGAGTGGTGATCGCGGTGATCGGGCTGGTCACGTCGTTCGGCGTCGCGCTCGTGCTGCTGATGCTGTGGGGCACGTTGTTCGCGGCGATGTCACCGGTGCGGCAGGCGTACCTGAACAGCCACATCCCGTCGGCGCAACGGGCGACCGTGCTGTCCTTCGACAGTCTGCTGGGATCGGCCGGCGGCGTCGTGATCCAGCCGGTGCTCGGCCGGTCCGCGGACGCCTGGGGCTACGGGCCGGCGTACCTGCTGACGGCGGGCATCCAGACCCTGGCGCTGCCGCTGCTCGGGCTCGCGCGGCGCCGGAAATCTGTCGAGGCGACGGCCGGTCAGGCCCTAGCCTTGCGCGGGTGACGGCTCGACTGATCATCATCAACGGCGGCTCCAGCTCCGGGAAGACCGGGATCGTGCGGTGCCTGCAGGCGGTGCTGCCGGAGCCCTGGCTCGGGTTCAGCGTGGACGACTTCGTGGACGCGCTGCCCGCGGTGATGGACGGCGGGATCGAGTTCGGACCGGACGGCGAGGTCTCGGTCGGGCCCGCGTTCCGCGAGCTGGACGCGGCCTGGACCGCCGGGATCGTGGCGATGTGCCGGGCCGGCGGCCGGGTGATCGTCGACGACGTCTTCCTCGGCGGCGCCGGCTCGCAGCAGCGCTGGCGGGACGCGGCCGGTGACGTCGAGACGCTGTTCGTCGGCGTCCACTGCGACCCCGAGGTCGCCGCCGGGCGCGAACTGGCCCGGGGCGACCGCACCCGCGGCATGGCCGCGCAGCAGGCATACGTCGTCCACGAGGGCGTCACGTACGACGTCGAGGTGGACAGCTCGCACGCGGAGTCCGTCGACTGCGCCCGCGCGATCGCCGCCTACCTGACGTCTGCCAGGTGACCGTCGACGACGGCGATGGCGTGCAGAGTCTGCGCGCGGTGGTCCACCGCGACAGCCGTGGCGTCTTCGCCGGCGAGGATCCGGCGTACCGCCTCCAGATGGACGGTGCGATACGCAGCGACTGCGAGCGCGGCGGTCAGCCGCGGCTCCGGTACGGCGGTGTGCGCCATCGCGGCGGCGATCGCCTGCTCTAGCTGGTCGAGGAGCTCGCGAGCGCGGGACTGCAGCGCCCTGGACTCGGCGACGACCTCCCAGAAGCGGCGGAACTGCCCGCGCATCGCCGACAGCGGATGCCCTTCGTCGGCGAGCGTGACGAGCAGACCGGACAGTGCCTGCACCGCGGACGTCCCGGCCGGACGATCCTCGACCGCGGCGACGACCAGCGCCTCGGCCTCGGGGTAGCGGTCGAACAGCAGGTCCTCCTTGCGCGCGAAGTGCGCGAACACCGTGGGCCGCGCGACGTCGGCCGCCTCGGCGACCTCCGAGACCGACACCGCGTCGAACCCGCGCTCGAGGAACAGCGCGGTCGCGATCTCCGAGATCCGGGTCCGGACCTCTGCCTTCTTCCGCTCCCGGCGCCCCTCCATGGCGCTGACCATACCGGATAAAAAGATGTACTGAGTATGATTTTGCTTGCTACCGTGCTGGTCATGCTTTCGATCGGGGTGAACTACGACACCGGCCTGCGGTACGACGGCCGCAGTACCCGCGAGCGCTTCGACCCGGAGGAGGTGCGCCGCGACCTGACGGTGATCGCAGACCAGCTGCACGCGCCCGCAGTCCGGGTGTCGGGCAACGATCCGGACCGGCTCGGGACAGCCGGCGAGGCCGCGCTGGCGGCGGGCCTGGAGCTGTGGTTCTCGCCGGTGCCGATGGACCTTGAGCCGGACGAGTTCATCGCCTTCCTGACCGACTGCGGCCGGCGCGCCGAGGCGCTGCGGCAGTCGGGCCGGGGAGACGTGGTGCTCGTGCTGGGGTGCGAGCTGTCCGTGTTCTGCAAGGGTTTCGTGCCCGGCGAGACGTCGGGGGAGCGGCTCGCGTTGATGGCCGATCCCGCGACCTGGGCCGATCCCGCTAAGCTCACACAGCTGCAGGCGGGACTCGCGCGCTGGGGCGAGGTGCAGCAGCAGTTGGCATCCGCGGCGCGGAGTGTCTTCGGCGGCCGGATCACGTACGCCGCGGGGCTGTGGGAAGACGTGAACTGGGACCTGTTCGACATCGTCGCCGTCGACGCGTACCGGGACGCCGCCAACGCGGCGACCTTCGCCGAGGAGTTGGCGGCACGGAAGAAGTGGGGCAAGCCGGTCGTCGCGACCGAGTTCGGTTGCTGTGCCTATCGGGGCGCGGCCGACCGCGGCGGAACGGGCTGGATGATCGTGAACCGCGAGGTCGACCCGCCGGTCATCAACGGCGGGTACGAGCGGGACGAGGAGGAGCAGGTGGAGTACCTGATCGAGCTCGTCGAGGAGTTCGACCGGATCGACCTGGCGGCGGCGTTCTGGTTCAGCTTCGCGGGCTTCGCGCTGCCGCACCGTCCGGACGACCCGGAGCACGATCTCGACCTCTCGTCGTACGGGCTGGTCGCGGTCGACGACGACGGGCACTGGGAGCCGAAGCCGGTGTTCGCGAGGCTGGCCGCGCTGAACGAATGAACCCGCAGGTACATTTGACGGTGTGCTGACAGCGAAGGGCGTGGCGACGCGCGAGCGGATCGTGACGGCGGCCGCGGCGGAGATCCGGGAGCGTGGCATCACCGCGGTGAAGCTGGACGACATCGGCCGGCGCAGCCTGACCGGGAAGAGCCAGCTGTTCCACTACTTCCCCGAGGGCAAGGAGCAGTTGCTGCTCGCCGTCGCCGAGCGCGAGGCCCAGCAGGTGCTCGAGGACCAGGAGCCGCACCTGGGGAAGCTCACCACCTGGGACGCGTGGCACGACTGGCGGGACGCCGTCGTCGAGAAGTACCGCCGGCAGGGTGTGCACTGCCCGCTCGGCGTACTCATCACCGAGATCGGCCGGCACACCCCGGCCGCGCAGGCGGTGACCGGCCAGCTGCTCGCGCAGTGGCAGCACCGGCTCGAGCTCGGCATCGGGGAGATGCAGGCCACGGGCGAGATCCGTGCCGATGTGGATCCCGCCCGCGCGGCCGGCGCACTCATCGCCGCGATCCAGGGCGGCGTCGCGATCCTGATGTCGTCCGGCTCGTCGACGCACCTGGAGTACGCGCTCGACCTGTGCCTGGACTACCTCAGCGCCAGTTGAGCACCGGCGGCTGATACCCGGCCGGCTTGTCGGCCACCTTCGCTCCCGGGTTCACCAGCCAGCCCTGGTACTGCGGCGTGAACATCCGGTAGACCGAGTCCGGCGGGACGGCGCCGGCCTCGTCGAGGGCGGCCCGGAGCTCGGCCGGCAGCTCGAAACCGAGCGCCGCGATACTGGACTCGAGCTGCTCGGGGCGGCTCGCCCCGACGATCGCGGACGCGATCCCGGGCTGGGTCGCGGCCCAGTTGACCGCAACCTGCGCCGGTGTCACGCCGAGCTTGTCCGCAACGTCCCGGACCGTCGCGAGCAGGTCCCAGTGCTCCTCCGTCCACCTGCGCTCCGGTGCGCCGTCCCCGGTCAGCCGGCCGTCGCCTGTCACGCCGTGGGTGTCGTTACGCCGGTACTTGCCGGTCAGGAAGCCGCCCGCCAGCGGGCTCCACGCCGTGATCCCGAGGCCGAGCTGCTGCGCCATCCCGACGTGCTCGGTCTCGATCGTCCGCTCCGCCAGCGAGTACGGCAGTTGCAGGCTGACCATCGGGGTCAGCGAGTGCGCGTCGGCGAGGGTCTGCGCGCGGGCGGCGTACCAGGCCGGTACGTCGGACAGCCCGGCGTACCGGATCTTGCCGGCGCGGGTGAGGTCGTCGAGGGTCCGCAGCACCTCGTCGACCGGCGTGATGCGGTCCCAGGTGTGCAGCAGGAACAGGTCGACGTAGTCGGTGCCGAGCCGGCGCAGGGACTCGTCGAGGGCGCGGATCAGATGCTTGCGGCTGTTGCCGCCCGCGTTCGGGTCGCCGGCGTCGACGCTGTTGGTCGCCTTCGTGGTGAGCACCATCCGCTCCCGGACGCCGGCCTCGGCGATCAGCCGGCCGAGGATCCGTTCGCTCTCACCTGCGGTGTAGAAGTCGGCGGTGTCGATGAAGTTGCCGCCGGCCTCGACATAGGCCCGGAAGATCGCCCGCGCCTCGTCCTCGGTCCTGCCGTACGGCGCATGGAAACCGGACTGCCCGAAGTTCATCGTGCCCAGGGCGAGCCGGCTGACCCGCAGCCCCGATCGCCCGAGCAGGTAATAGTCGTCAAGTGCCATGCCCACAGCGTTGCTCGCAAAAAATGGACCGGCAAGTACAGAACCTCGACCCGTGAAAGGATCTGCGGGTGCGCTTGTCTGAAGAGCAACGGGTCGGGTTGGAGCGGCTGGCGGAGTCCGTGGTGCCGGGGCAGGGGTGGCAGCGGGCGGCGGTCGGCTTCGTCGAGCAGGTGCTGACGCAGGATCGGCCGGACTGGCTCGGTCGCGTGGAGCGCGGGCTCTCGAACGCGACGGACGCGGACCGGGCCTGGCTGGTGCGGTTGATCGCGCAGGGGTTCTACGCGGATCCGGTGGCCTGGGCGATGGTCGGCTGGCGGAGCGACGAGGTCGAGCCGGTGCGGACCGAGTTGCGCGTGACGCCGCGGGAGCAGGTCGCGGAGCGGTACGACTGCGTGGTGATCGGGTCCGGCGCAGGCGGCGGCGCGGCAGCTCAGGTGCTGGCCGAGTCGGGGCGGTCGGTGCTCGTCGTCGACCTGGGCAGCTACCCGTCGACGGAGTCGTTGGCGCGCGACCACCTCCGCAATCCGCGGTCGGTGGCCGGCCTTCCGGCGCTGACGGACCCGGATCCGGCAGGGCGTCCGCGGGTGTCCCTGGTGGACGGCGTACGGAGCGCGGTGCTCCCGCCCGACGGCGGCTGGGGGAACAACGCGTTCACGGTCGGCGGCGGCACCCGCGTGTACGGCGCGCAGGCGTGGCGCTTCGTGCCGCGGGACTTCCGGATGGCCACGACGTACGGCGTACCGGACGGGAGCGCGCTCGCCGACTGGCCGATCTCTTACGACGACCTCGAGCCCTACTACTCGCTGGCGGAACAGCGCTTCGGGGTCAGCGGTGGTGGGACCGATCCGTGGCACGGGCCGCGGTCGATCCCGTTGCCGATGCCGCCGCTGCCGCGGACCGGACCGGCCTCGGCGCTGGCCGCCGCGGCGGACCGCCTGGGGTGGGGGACGCTCGACGTACCGCTGCTCATCAACTCGGTCGACTACCAAGGACGCTCGGGGTGCGTGCGGTGCGGCCTGTGCGTCGGGTTCGCCTGCCCGGTGGAGGCGAAGGGTGGGACGCACAACACCGCACTGCCCGCGGCGCTCGCGACCGGGAACTGCACGCTCGTCACCGAGACCACGGCCGAGCGTCTCGTGACCGACTCGACCGGTCGAGTCGTCGGCGTCGCATTGGCTGCGAGCGACGGGAGTTGGCGGCGTACCGTCTCGTGCGATGAGGTGGTGGTCGCCGCCGGAGCGTCCGAGACACCGCGGCTCTTGCTGAACAGCGCGCACGACGGCGAACCGGACGGGATCGGCAACAACCAGGACCAGGTCGGCCGGCACCTGCAGGCGCATGTGTACGCCGGTGCGGTCGGACTGTTCGCGGACGAGGTCGCCGATCTCGTCGGGCCGGGAGTGTCGATCGCGACCTGCGACTTCCGGCACGGCAACGAGGGGATCGTCGGCGGCGGCATGCTCGCGAACGAGTTCGTGCCGACGCCCGCGGCGACGTACGACTACCTGACCGGTGCCGGGCTGATCCCGCCGGCCGGCGCGGAGAGCGTGGACGCGATGCGTCACCAGGTACGGCGGATGCTCCGGGTGGTGGGCCCGATCCAGGAAGTCACGTCGGCGGACTCACGCGTCCGCGTCGATCCGGCCGTCGTGGACCGTCTCGGCAACCCCGTGGTGGTGACCAGCGGGTCGATCCACCCGGAGGACGTCCGTGCGCACGGCTTCATGAGCGCCAAGGCGAAGGCCTGGCTCGAGGAAGCGGGCGCGGTCCGGACGGCGGTCGGCAAGCTCGGGACGCTGGGCGGGGCGAGCACCGGCCAGCATCAGGCCGGCACCTGCCGGATGGGCGACGACGCCGCACGCTCGGTCACCGACCCGTACGGCAAGGTCTGGGGCCACGACAACGTCTGGATCGCCGACGCCTCGGTCCACGTCACCAACGGCGGGGTCAACCCGGTCCTCACCGTCCTCGCCAATGCTCTCCGCATCGCCGACCACCTGTGCCGTGACGACAGGACGTAGTCGTCTACGTAGATGCCGTCGCCCGCCTGAGTTCGCCGCGAACCGGCGCGGATCGCGGCACACCTCCTGTCGTCAGTGTCAGCCGACGCGAGAGATGCCGACGCCGCTCCGCGCCTCGCGGCCGTACTTGCCGATCTCGGCCGGGAGGTTGAGCCGGGCGATGCCGGTCCTGGTCCGGTCCTCGTCGGTGAGCAGATCGGCGGGGATGATCCAGACGATCTCGAACTCGAGGCCGTCAGGGTCCTTGCCGTAGAGCGACTTCGTGGTGCCGTGGTCGGACGCGCCGACCAGGGCGCCGTGCTCGCTGAGCGCGGCGGCCAGGTCCTCCAGGTCGCCGAGCGTGTCCACCTCCCAGGCGAGGTGGTACAGCCCGACCGTGGTCCGCCCGGCGCCCGACGGGCCGGCCTGCGAACCGATCTGGAACAGGCCCAGGTCGTGGTCGTTGGTGGACCCGGGCGCGCGCAGGAACGCCGCGCCGGGGATGGCGTCACCGGTCTCGGTGTAACCGAAGCCGAGAACGTCTCGGTAGAACGCGACGCTCGCCGCGACGTCGCGCACGTACAGGACCGCGTGGTTCAACCGGAAGATCGCCATACGACGATGATAGTTGAAGGCTCAACTGAAATCTAGCGGCGGCGGCGCGGTTTCTTCGGGCGGGCCGGCGGCGGGGTCCGGGCCGGCCGCTTCTTCGCGACGGCGGGGCCGCGGGTGCTGTTCGCAGTCCGGCCGCGGACGATGCCGATGAAGTGCTCGACGAGTTCGCTGGTCTCGTCCTCGGGCCAGCTGAGCGCGACCTGCGATTCCGGCACGCCGGCCAGCGGGCGGTAGGTGAGGTCCTTACGGTGGTGCAGGCGGGCCAGCGACTGCGGTACGACCAGCAGCCCGGTGCCCATGGCAACCAACTCGACCGCGTCGGCGGTCCGGGCCGGGCGGTCGTCGATCAACCGGCCGGGCGGATGCTCCCAGTCGAGGACGTCGTCGCGCGGATGCAGCATCAGCTCGTCGGCCAGGTCGTCGAGCGTGACTTCGTCGGCGGCGGTGATCAGGTGGTCCTTGGGGACCACGACGACCGTCTGCTCGACGTACAACGGGATCGCGTGCAGCCCGGTGCGGTCGATCGGGAGCCGGAGCAGGGCGGCGTCGGCCTCCGTCCGGCGCAGGACGCCGGGGGCGTCCGCGGCGGTGACCTGGACGAGCTCGAGCGGGACGCGGGGGAGCCGTTCGGTCCAGATCCGGGCCCATTTCGCGGGCGTCACGCCGGGGACGTAGCCCAGCCGGAATCCGGTCACGGTGGTCAGGCTACCTGCCGTTACGCTGCTGCCATGACGGCGCGCAAGACCCAGACCATGAAGCCTGCCACGGCGGCGAAGAAGCTCGGCGTGTACCTGCCGGCCACCCCGGCGGAGTTCCAGGACGGCGAGGTGTCGCGCGACGAGCTGAACGCGCTGCAGGCGGACCCGCCCGAGTGGCTGCGCGACCTGCGTCGCGATGGTCCGCATCCGCGCCCGGTGGTGGCCGCGAAGCTCGGGGTGTCGATCAGCGGGCTGGCCCGGGCCGGCATCACCGAGGCGCTCACCAGCACCCAGATCGAGGCGATCAAGACCGAGAACCCCGACTGGCTCGACCACGAGCGCGCGGTCCAGGCCGACGTGCGCAGGCAGGCCGCCGAGCAGAAGCAGCAGCCGGCCGACTGACCGTCGGCCGGTTCGGACGATCTCAGACGATCCGCACCCGGAGGCGCCGGAAGCCGCGGCCCTTGCTCTCCATCTTGACGACCTCCATGCGGCCGATCAGCGCGGTAGAGGCGACGTGGGTGCCGCCGTCGGCCTGGGTGTCGAGGCCGGCGATGTCGACGATCCGGACCACTTCGAGATCGGGCGGGAGCAGGTTGGTCGCGGTCCGGATGATGTCCGGGATCGCGAACGCCTCGTCGCGCGGCAAGTTGCTAACCGTGATCCGGCGGTCGGTGCGGATCTCCGCGTTCACCGCCTCGGCGACCCGGTCCTTGAAGTCCGGCGGCACCTCGGCCAGGTCGAAGTCCATCCGCGCCGACAGCGGCTCCATGTTCCCGCCGGTGACGAGGGCGCCGAAGTCGCGGAACACCACCCCGGTCAGCACGTGCAGGCCGGAGTGCGTCCGCATCAGCTGGGTACGCCGTTCGTCGTCGAGCGCCCCGCGGACGGCGGTCCCGGCCGGCGGGACCGGGTCGTCTTCGTGCGGTACGAGATACAGGTCGTCACCCTTGGTGGTCCCGACGATCCGGGTCCGGACGCCGCCCCACAGCAGCACCCCCTGGTCCGGCGGCTGCCCGCCGCCACCCGGGTAGAACGCGGACCGGTCGAGCACGATCCCGCGTTCGGGATCCGAGCCGACCACCGTCGCGTCCCACTCCCGGACGGACGCGTCGTCGAGGTCGAGCCGATGGGTGTGCCCGTGCTGATCAGTCATGATCAGCTCACTGTGCCACACGGCCGTTGGGGGATGGGGACATGCAGATCATCGAGAACAGCATCGTCGGCACCCGGTCCGCCGTACTGCGGCTGACCAAGCGCGGCGGGGGACCGGCGATCGTGATCTTCCCGATGCTGCACGTGGCCGAGCCGCAGTTCTTCCGCGACGTCGAGGCGCGGCTGCGGAGGTGCGACCTGCTCGTCGTCGAAGGCATCCAGGGTCAGTCCTCGGCGGTCGAGGGGATGACCATGACGTACCGGGTGTTGCCGGCCGATGCGGAGTCCGGGCTGACATCGAGGTCGACGACCTGCCGACCCGGCAGGAGGAGCTGCGCGGCGCGGAGTGGGACCGCTTCTTCGACCTGCTGCTCGACCGTCGCGACGACCGTGCTGTCGCGGCGGTCGCGGAAGTGGTCCGGGACCGCGGCGACGAGGAGCTCGAGGTGGCTGTGGTGTACGGCGCCAAGCATGTGCCCGGCATCCTGCGTGGTCTGTACCGGCTCGGCTACCGGGTGGTGGGCGCCGACTGGCTGATGGCGGTCAGCGCACGAGAGTCGTGAAGGCGTCGAGGGCGCGGCGGATGTTCTCGACCGAGTTCGCGTACGAGAAGCGCAGGTGGCCCTCGCCGTACGTGCCGAACGACGTGCCGGGCAGGCAGGCGACGCCGGCCTCGTCGAGCAGGCGGTCGGCCAGGGTGGCGGCGGAGACGCCGAGCTCAGTGATGTTCGGGAAGGCGTAGAACGCTCCGCCCGGCTCCACGCACGACACGCCCGGTACGGCGTTGAGCCCGGACACGATCACCTCACGCCGCTCGCGGAACGCCTCGAGCATCCGGTCGACGTCGTCCCAAGGACCTTCGAGGGCGGCGATCGCGGCGTGCTGGCTGAACGCCGACGTACACGAGACCGAGTTGATCATCAGCCGGGTCACCGGCTCGACCAGCGGCTCGGGGAACACGCCGAACCCCAGTCGCCAGCCGGTCATCGCGAACGTCTTCGACCAGCCGTCGAGCAGGATCGTCCGCGACGCCATGCCGTCCAGGTCGAGCACGCTGTGGTGCTCCCCGTCGTACCGCAGCGCCCAGTAGACCTCGTCGCTGAGCACGACCAGGTCGTGCTCGATCGCGATCTCGGCGATCGCCTGCAGCTGCTCCGGCGTCGACGCGCTGCCGCACGGGTTGTGCGGGGAGTTGAGGATGAGCAGCTTGGTCCGGTCCGTCACCAGCGACCGCAGCTCGTCGGGATCGATGACGAACCCGTTCTCCTCGCGCAGCGGTACCGGCACCGGCGTCGCACCGGCGAACGACGTGATCGACGCGTACATCGGGAAGCCGGGGTCCGGGTAGAGGACCTCGTCGCCCTCCTCGCAGAGCGCCAGGATCGTGAAGAACATGATCGGCTTCGCGCCCGGGGTGATCAGCACCCGGTCGGGCGTCGTGGTCAGCCGGTTCGTGCGGCCGAGGAAGTCCGCGACCGCGGTCCGCAACTCGGGGATGCCGGGCGCCGGGACGTAGTGCGTGAACCCCTTGTCGAGGGCCTGTTGCGCGGCCGCGATCACGTGCGGCGGCGTGTCGAAGTCGGGTTCGCCGATCTCCAGGTGCACGATCTCGCGTCCCCGGGCCTCCAGGGCCTTCGCCTTGGCGAGCACCTCGAACGCCGACTCGGTTCCCAACCGATCCATCCGGCCAGCAAGTTTCACGATGTGTCCTTCCACGGTGGCATGTCACACATTAGTGCGATGATCTCGGCGTGAACGAGGCGAGGCGGGTAGCGGTCACCGGAAGTAGCGGCAAGCTCGGCAAGGCCGTCGTCGACCACCTGGCGGACCACGGCTGGGACGTGGTCGCTCTCGACCAGGCTGCACCGGCCCGGGCCGATGTGACGTCGACACGCGTGGACCTGACCGATTTCGGTCAGACCTACGAGGCGATCGCCGGTATCGACGACCGGCACGACGGCGTCGACGCGGTGGTGCACCTCGCCGCGATCCCGGCGCCGGGGCTGCGGCCGAACGCGGCGACCTTCCACAACAACATGACCGTGACGTACAACGTGTTCTCGGCCGCGCTGCGGGCCGGTGTCCGGAACATCGTCTGGGCGTCCAGCGAGACCGTGCTCGGGCTGCCGTTCGACGAGTTCCCGCCGTACGTGCCCGTGGACGAGGACTACCCGCCGCGGCCGAACAGCACCTACTCGCTGGTCAAGACGCTCGAGGAGGAGCTGGCCCGGCAGTTGTGCCGGTGGCACCCGGACCTGAAGCTGATCGGCCTGCGCTTCTCGAACGTGATGTACCCGGAGGACTACGCCCGGTTCCCCGGGTTCGACGCGGACGCGCACGCGCGCAAGTGGAACCTCTGGGGGTACATCGCCGCCCGCGACGGCGCGCAGGCCGTCCGGAAGTCGCTCGAGTACGACGTGACCGGGACGGACGTGTTCATCGTCGCGAACGCCGACACGGTGATGTCCCGGCCGAACGAGGAGCTGCTCGCCGAGGTGTTCCCCGGCGTTCCGGTGAAGCGGCCGTTCGGCCCGAACGACACCCTGCTGTCGATCGAGAAGGCGCGCCGCCTGCTCGGCTACGAGCCCGAGTTCTCCTGGCGGGGCCCGAACGGGAAGAGCGAGTCCGGGTCGTAGGCCGCGCGGACGTCGGCCAGCCGCGCGAACGTGTCGGCCGGCCACGACGCCTGGTACGACCCGGGCAGCGCGAAGCCGCCGGCGAAGTTCACCGTGGTCTCCGTGCACACCCACGGCTCGAGCCGGCCGAGCACCGCGTCGACCGTTGCCGGCAGCACCTTCTCGAACAGGTTCGGGTCCGGTACGCCGATCATCGTCAGCGTGCCGGCACCGCTGCGGCCGCCGACCGCGCTGCCCTCCGGGACGTCGCGCTCGGTGGCGCCGCCGAGGTGCCGCAGCTCGACCGCGACCAGCGGGAGCTGCTGGTCCGGGCCGGCCACCTCCAGGAACGCGGTGACGAACTCGGCGTCCAGCTCGTCGAGCATCAGCCCGCGGTCCCAGGCGGGCGTCGGGTCCTTCGGGTCGTTGTGGATCAGCGCGATGTCGCTCGCCGGCATCTCGCCGACGGCGTCGATCAGCGTCGTGCCGGCGTCCCGGATCGGCTGGAAGAGCGCCTTCCCGTCGGCCGCGGCGCCGACGTACGCGAACCGCACGCTCAGCACCGTCTTGCCGCGCAACGGCTCCGGGATGAACTCCAGCGGCGGCAGCCGCAGGATCACGACCGACGTGTTGGCGCTCTCCGGCAGCGTTTTGGTCCACTCGGCCCAGGTGGTCAGGGCGGGCGCGATGTACTCGGCGTCGAAGAACACCGAGCCGCCGTAGAGGGTGCCCAGCTCGACCAGCCCGAAGTCCATCGCGGTGACGATGCCGAAGCCGCCCTTGCCGCCGCGCAACGCCCAGAAGAGGTCCGCATGCTCGGTCTCGTTCGCGGTCACGACCTCGCCGGCCGCGGTCACGACCCGGAAGCCGCGGGCCCAGTCGGACGAGAAGCCGTACGTCCGGGCGAGCGGGCCGAGCCCGCCGCCGAGCGTGTACCCGATGCAGCCGACCGCGTCGGACGCGCCGGTGATCGGCGCCAGCCCGTGCGGTGCGGCCGCCGCGACCACCTCGGCCCAGCGGCTGCCCGCGGCGATGTGCGCGACCTGCGCCTCGGCGTCCACGGTCACGCCGGTCATCCGGCCGGTCGTCACGACGATGCCGTCCCGGATCGGGTTCGGGATGCCGTGGCCGGTCGCCAGCACGCGGACCGGCGTACCGGTCGCCGCCGCTGACCGCACGACCGCGACCGCGTCGTCCTCGGACGTCAGCCCGACCACGACGTCCGGCGTGTGCGTCACCGCCAGGTTGAACCCGGACAGCTCCTCGGCGTACCCCTCGTCACCCGGCGCCAGCACCGGTCCCGCGACCTCGCCCCGCAGCCGCTCGATCAACGCATCCGTCACGTCAGTCCCCTCCCATGAGCCCTGCCGCGCAGTTTTCCGCACCCTGGGGTCATGCTCGAGACATGGTTGATTTCGGAGTACAGGTGACACCGACCCCGGACCTCGCCGAACACCGCGAGGTCGTGGCCGCCGCGGAGGAGGGCGGCCTGACGTACGTCGGTGTGCAGGACCACCCGTACGCTCCGGCGCAGCTCGACGCGATGGCGGTGATCGGGGACCTGATGAGCCGCACCGAGCGGGTGCGGTTCTTCCCCGACGTGACGCCGTTGCCGCTGCGTCCGCCGACGATGCTCGCGAACCTGGCGGCGACGCTCGACCGGGTGTCCGGCGGACGGTTCGAGCTCGGCCTCGGGGCCGGCGGCATCCCGCGCGCGATCAAGGGGTTCGGCGGTCCGGACCGGACGCCGGGCGAGGCGATCGAGGCCTTGGAGGAAGGGATCGGCCTGCTGCGGCGGCTGTGGTCCGGCGCCGAGCGAGTGGTTGCGGAGGGCAAGTACTACGCGGTGAACACCCGCCCCGTCCCGGCGCCGCCGCACGACATCGGCATCTGGATCGGCTCGATCGGCCCGCGGTCGCTGCGGCTGACGGGGCGGCTGGCCGACGGCTGGGCGGCGCCGATCCCGAGCTACCTGCCGTACCAGGACCTGGCGCCCGCGAACGCGATCATCGACGAGGCGGCCAAGGCGGCGGGCCGCGATCCGGCCGACGTGCTGCGGATCGCGCAGATCGTCGGCACGGTGACCGACGGGCCGGGTGACACCGACACGACGCACGGTGACGCTCCGTTGCGGGGGACGCCGGGACAGTGGGCGGACTTCGTCACCGAGCTGGTCACGCGGCAGCCGTTCCGGGCGTTCGTGTTCTGGCCGGAAGCCGACCCCCTGGAGCAGACGATCCGGTTCGCGCGAGACGTCGTACCAGAGGTCGAAACACGCCTGAACAGGGGGCCGACTCGACGGTAACGGTGATGTGCTGAAAACCTGTGCCAGAGCTGGCGATCCCAGCAATACAAGGCAGGGTGCGACATGGAGGCGGTCGATGTTCAAGCGTATCGCAATCGTGAACCGGGGTGAGGCCGCGATGCGGCTGATCAACGCGGTCCGGGAAGTCAACGCCGAAGGCGGTGACCCGATCGAGACCGTGGCCTTGTTCACCGACGGCGAGCGCACCGCGACCTTCGTGCGGGCCGCGGACATCACCTACCCGCTCGGCCCGGCGTCGGCCCGCCCGTACCTCGACCTGGGGGTGCTGGAGCGCGCGCTACGCGAGACCGGTGCGGACGCCGCCTGGGTCGGCTGGGGATTCGTTGCCGAGGACCCCGCGTTCGCCGAGCTGTGCGACCGGATCGGCGTCACGTTCATCGGCCCGTCGGCCGCGGCGATGCGCAAGCTCGGCGACAAGATCGGCTCGAAGCTGATCGCCGAGGAGGTCGGCGTCCCGGTCGCGCCGTGGAGCCGCGGAGCGGTCGAGTCGCTCGATGCCGCGCTCGAGGCCGCCGACCGGATCGGCTACCCGTTGATGCTGAAGGCAACGGCCGGCGGCGGTGGCCGCGGGATCCGGATGGTCGGCTCCGCCGACGAGCTGTCCGACGCGTACGCGCGGACCAGTGAGGAGGCCGCGCGCGCCTTCGGCAGCGGCGTGGTGTTCCTGGAGCGCCTCGTCACCGGCGCCCGGCACGTCGAGGTCCAGGTGATCGCCGACGGCGAGGGGACGGCGTGGGCGCTCGGCGTCCGGGACTGCTCGGTGCAGCGCCGCAACCAGAAGGTGATCGAGGAGTCGGCGTCGCCGCTGCTGTCCGCGTCGCAGGTCGAGGACCTGAAGGCGTCGGCGGAGCGGCTGGCGATCGCGGTCGGGTACCGCGGGGCCGCGACGGTCGAGTTCCTGTACCACCCGGGCGAGAAGTCGTTCGCGTTCCTCGAGGTGAACACCCGGCTGCAGGTCGAGCACCCGATCACCGAGCTGACCACCGGGTTCGACCTGGTGAAGGCGCAGCTGCACGTCGCGTCCGGCGGCCGGCTGGAAGGCGCCCGGCCGGTGGAGAGCGGGCACGCGGTCGAGGCCCGGCTGAACGCCGAGGACCCGGACCGCGACTTCGCCCCGTCGCCCGGCCGGATCGTCGTCCTGGACCTGCCGGCCGGCCCGGGCATCCGGGTCGACACCGGGGTGAGCGCCGGGGACAGCATCCCGGCCGACTTCGACTCGATGATCGCGAAGGTGATCGGGTACGGGCGGACCCGCGAGGAGGCGCTGGCGCGGCTGCGGCGCGCCATGCAGGCGACGACAGTGCTGATCGAGGGCGGCGCGACCAACAAGAGCTTCATCCTCGAGCTGCTCGACCAGCCCGAGGTGATCGACGGCAGTGCGGACACCGGCTGGATCGACCGGGTCCGCGGCGAGGGTCGGCTGGTCTCGCACCGGCACTCGGGCGTCGCGCTGGTCGCGGCGGCGATCGAGGGGTACGAGGACGCCGAGCAGGTCGAGCGGACCCGGCTGCTGGAGACCGCGCACGGCGGCCGTCCGCAGGTCCAGCACGAGGTCGGCCGCGCGATCGACCTGAAGCTGCGTGGCGCGAGCTACCGGGTGACGGTCGCGCGGATCGGGCCGGAGCGGTTCCGGGTCGGCGTCGGTAACGGCAACGAGCACCTGAAGGTGGTGGACGCCGAGCTGGAGCGGCTGGACGACTACCGCGGCCGGCTGGTCGTCGGCGGGCAGCGGTTCCGGCTGGTGACCGCGACGCACGGCCCGGTGCACCTGGTCGAGGTCGACGGTGTCACGCACCGCGTGAGCCGGGACGAGGGCGGCGTACTGCGGTCGCCCGCGCCGGCGCTCGTGGTGGCGACGCCGGTGCAGACCGGGGCCGAGATCGAGGCCGGCGCTCCGGTGCTCGTGCTCGAGAGCATGAAGATGGAGACGGTGCTGTACGCGCCGTTCAAGGCGACCGTGAAGGAGCTGCTGGTCTCGACCGGCAGCCAGGTGGAGACGGGCGCGCCGCTCATCCGGCTGGAGCCGGTGGCGGACGACGCTGCCGTAGAGGAAGTGGCTCCGGTCCACAACGGCGTACAGCTCGATCTGCCGAACGGGACCGGGGAGAAGTCCGCGGCCGAGCGGGTGGAGCGCGGGCTGGACGATCTGCGGAGCATGCTGCTCGGCTTCGACATCGACCCGCAGGACGAGGGCGGCATGCTGGCCGACTACCTGTCCGCGCGGTCGGAGCTCGCGCACCAGCGCTCCGAGCCGCCGGTGGGCGCCGAGATCGAGCTGCTGACGGTGTTCGCGGACTTCGCCGAGCTGAGCCGCAACCGGCCGGCCGGCACGGACACCACCCTCGAGAACCGGGTGCACAGCCCGCGCGAGTACTTCTACACCTACCTGCAGAGCCTGGATCCGGACCGCGGCGGGCTGCCGGCCGAGTTCCAGGCCCGCCTGACCCGCGTGCTGAGCCACTACGGCGTGACCGGGCTGGAGCGCAGCCCGGAGCTGGAGGAGGCAGTCTTCCGGATCTTCCTGGCACAGCAGCGCTCGACTCCCGACGTCCTGCTGGTGACGTCGGTGCTGCAGCGGTGGATCGCCGAGCCGCTGCCGGACGCGCCGCTGGACGAGGCCGTGCACGAGCTGCTCGACCGGCTGGTGCTGGCCACGCAGCTGCGCTTCCCGGTCGTCGGGGACCTGGCCCGGAGCGTGCGGTTCCGCTGGTTCGACCAGCCCCAGGTCGACGCCGAGCGGGCCTCGATCATCGCTGGCGTGGGCGACGAGGTCGCCGACCTGGCCGCGCACCCGGACTCGCCGGACCGGCAGCGCCGGATCGACGCGCTGGCCGCGATCCCGGAACCGATCGTCCGGTTCCTCGCCGAGCGGCTGGAGCACGGCTGGGGCGAGCGGGAGCCGATGCTCGAGGTGCTCGTCCGGCGGCACTACCGCGAGTACGAACTGCACGACCTGCGCGAATTCGCCGTCGACGGGCGGCCGTTCGCGACTGCCGACTACACGATCGACGACCGCCCGAGCCACCTGGTCACGACGGTCGGCACGGTCGCCGAGCTGGCCGACCGGGACAGCGGCCTGTCGCGTGCGCTGACCGACCGGATCGAGGCCCGGACGGCGGGCCACGAGGCCGTCCTCGAGCTGTACCTGTACGGCCCGGACCTGCCCGAGTGGCAGCAGGAGGCCTCGGACCTGTACCGCCGGATGGTCGCCGACCTGCCGATCGCCCAGCGGGTCCGGCGGATCTCGGTCGCGGTCGCCCCGGGACAGGGCCGCCCGGTCTCGTACTTCACCTACCGGCCGGCCGGCGGGTCGATGGCCGAGGACGACAACGTCCGCGGCGTGCACCCGATGGTCGGCCGCCGCCTGAACCTCTGGCGGCTGCGCGACTTCCGGATCACCCGGCTGGACGCGCCGGAGGACGTGCTGCTCTACTACTGCGTCGCCCGCGACAACGAGGCCGACCGGAGGCTCGTCGCGTTGGCGCAGGTCCGCCAGTTCGCGGTCGCCCGGGACGAGGACGGCCAGGTCACGTCGCTGCCGCACGCGGAGCGCGCGATCTCGAACTGCCTGGAGGCGATCCGCCGGGCCCGTACCGCGCGCGGCGCGGCCGGCGCGAAGCTCGACATGAACCACGTCTGGGTGCAGATCTGGCCGGTGGTGAACGTCCAGGTCGACGAGGTGACCGCGCTGCAGCGCAACATCGCCCCGATGACCGCCGGCGCCGGGATCGAGGAGGTCCTGGTGCAGGGCGACGTCGCGGCGCCGGACGGCTCGGTCAACCCGGTCGCGGCGCGGTTCTACTACCAGCACGGCGCCGGGGTCGTGACGTCGATCGAGGAGCCGCCGACCGGCCGGCTGCTGCCGCTCGACGACTACGCGCAGAAGGTGCAGCGCTCCCGGCGGCGGAACACGATCTACCCGTACGAGGTCAGCGGCATGGTCGCCGGTCAGGGCGGCTCGTTCGTCGAGCACGACCTGGACGACAGCGGCAACCTGGTCCCGGTGGACCGGCCGAAGGGCCTGAACAAGGCCGGCATCATCGTCGGCATCGTCAGCACCCCGACCGACCGGTACCCGGACGGCGTCACCCGGGTCGCGATGAGCGGCGACCCGACCAAGGCGCTCGGCGCGGTGGCCGAGGCGGAGTGCTCGCGGATCATCGCGGCCCTCGACCTGGCCGAGCGGATGCGGGTCCCGGTCGAGTGGTACTCGCTGTCCGCGGGCGCCCGGATCTCGATGGACTCCGGCACCGAGAACATGGACTGGGTCGCCAAGGCGCTCAAGCGGATCGTCGAGTTCACCCAGGCCGGCGGCGAGATCAATGTCGTGGTCGCGGGTATCAACGTCGGCGCGCAGCCGTACTGGAACGCCGAGGCGACGATGCTGATGCACACCAAGGGCATCCTGGTGATGACGCCGGACAGCGCGATGGTGCTGACCGGCAAGCAAACGCTCGACTTCTCCGGCAGTGTCTCGGCCGAGGACAACTTCGGCATCGGCGGCTACGACCGGGTGATGGGCCCGAACGGCCAGGCGCAGTACTGGGCGCCGGACCTGAAGGGCGCCCGGGACGTGCTGATGACGTACTACGACCACACGTACGTCGTGCCGGGGGAGCGCGGGCCGCGGCGGGCGGAGACGTCGGACCCGGCGGATCGCGACGTCACGCCGTACCCGCACGAGGTGGCCGGGAGCGACTTCAAGACGATCGGCGAGATCTTCTCGGCGGCGACCAACCCGGACCGGAAGAAGGCGTTCGACATCCGGACGCTGATGCGGGCCGTCACCGACCAGGACCACCCGGTGCTGGAGCGCTGGGCGGGGATGGCCGACGCCGACACCGCGGTCGTGCAGGACGCACGGCTCGGCGGGTTCCCGGTGTGCCTGGTCGGGATCGAGTCCCGATCGGTGCCGCGGCGCGGGTTCCCGCCCACCGACGGGCCGGACACCTACACCGCCGGCACGCTGTTCCCGCGGTCGTCGAAGAAGGTCGCCCGGGCGATCAACTCGGCCAGCGGGAACCGGCCGCTGGTGGTGCTCGCGAACCTGTCCGGGTTCGACGGGTCGCCGGACTCGATGCGGAACCTGCAGCTCGAGTACGGCGCCGAGATCGGGCGCGCGATGGTGAACTTCCGCGGGCCGATCGTGTTCTGCGTCGTGTCGCGGTACCACGGCGGCGCGTTCGTGGTGTTCTCGAAGTCGCTGAACCCGTCGATGACCGTGCTCGCGGTGGAGGGCTCGTTCGCGTCGGTGCTCGGCGGCGCGCCGGCGGCGGCGGTCGTGTTCGCGGCCGAGGTCGACGCGCGGACCGCCGCGGATCCGCGGGTGGCATCGCTGGCCGAGCGCGTCGGCGAGGCCTCGGGAGCGGAGCGCGCGGCGCTGGCCACGGAGCTCGCGGACGTGCGAACCGTCGTCCGGGCGGAGAAACTGGGCGAGGTCGCGGCCGAGTTCGACCGGGTGCACAGCATCGAGCGGGCCCGCGACGTGGGGTCGGTCGACGCGGTGATCAGTGCCCGGGAACTGCGGCCGAAGTTGATCGAGGCAATCAATTCCGGGGTACCCGGAGCTTGATCACTCGTCTAGCCTGGAAGGGTGCGTACCGGCAGGGGCGGTCGCAGTAAGGCTCGGTCGTTGATTCTGTTCATCGGCGTGAGCGTACTTTCGGGTGCGCTGGCGGCGGGGCTCGTGATCCCGTTCGCCGGCTTCGCCGGACGCGGCTCGGAGCAGGTCGCCGAGACCGTGCAGAGCCTGCCGCGCGAGTTCGAGAGCGACCCGCTGGCCGTCCGCAGCCGGATCCTGGCCGCGGACGGCACGCTGGTCGCCACGTTGTACGAGCAGAACCGGGTGCCGGTGCCGCTGAGCTCGGTCAGCCCGATCATGCGCAAGGCGATCGTGGCGATCGAGGACTCCCGTTTCTACGACCACGGCGCGCTCGACCTGAAGGGCACCGTGCGGGCGATGGTGCGCAACCAGACCGGCGGCGAGGTGCAGCAGGGCGGGTCGAGCATCACCCAGCAGTACGTGAAGATGAGCCTGGTCGAGAAGGCGAAGACGGCGGCCGAGCGGGCCAAGGCCACCGAGGTCTCGTACCAGCGCAAGCTCACCGAGCTGCGGTACGCGATCGCGGTCGAGAGCGAGCTGTCCAAGGACGAGATCCTCGAGCGGTACCTGAACCTGGCGAACTTCGGCGACGGGACGTACGGCATCCAGACCGCGGCCCAGCACTACTTCCGGACCTCCGCCGCCGATCTCACGCTGCCGCAGGCCGCGATGCTGGCCGGACTGGTGAAGAACCCGACCGGGTACGACCCGACCAACGACCTGGCCCGCGCCAAGGCCCGCCGGGACGTGGTGATCAAACGCATGCTGGAGCTCGGCGTCGTCACCGTGCACCAGGCGAACCAGGCGCTGAAGACGCCCGTGATCGACCTGGCGAAGGTCGAGCCGGTGCCGAACGGGTGCGCCAACTCGCGGTACCCGTTCTACTGCGACTACGTGGTCTCCAAGCTGCTCGCGAACCCGGCGCTCGGCGCGACCGTGAAGGACCGCGACCATTACCTGAAGACCGGCGGGCTGCTGATCCGGACCTCGATCGACCCGCGGATCCAGGCGGCGGCGCAGGCGTCGATCGAGGAGCACAGCAAGCGCACCGACTCCGCGATCGCCGCGATCACGATCGTCGAGCCCGGCACCGGCCTGGTGAAGGCGATGGTGCAGAGCCGCCCGTACGGCAACGGGAAGTTCCACACGAACTACAACTACAACGTCGAGAAGTCCTACGCCGGCGGGTACGGCGGATTCCAGAACGGCTCGACGATGAAAGCGTTCACGATCGCCGCGGCGCTGTCCCAGGGCATCCCGATGGACTACCGGATCAACTCGCCGCAGCAGATCGATCTGAGCAACAAGAAGTTCCGGACCTGCCACGGCTGGACGCGCGACCCGACGTACCGGCCGAAGAACTCGACGCACAGCGGCAACCTGACCATGGTCGAGGCCGCGCGGTTCTCGACGAACACCTACTTCCTGCAGCTGTCGCAGCGGACCGGGCTGTGCGCGGTCGCCACGGTCGCGGCCGAGCTCGGGATGTACAACGGCCAGACCGGCCAGCCGCTCGACCAGGTGATCTCGATGACGCTCGGTGTCGGGTACGTGACACCGCTGATGCTGTCGAACGCGTACGCCACGTTCGCGGCGCGCGGGAAGTACTGCACGCCGATCGTCGTCACGTCCGTGCGGGACAAGTCCTGGCGCCCGGTCCCGGGCCCCGGGTACGACTGCAAGCAGGTCCTCCCGCGGGCGGTCGCGGACGGCGTGAACCGGGTGCTGAGCGCGGTGATGATGCCGGGCGGGACGGGCGGCCGGCTGCGGTTCGGCACCCGTGACATGGCGGGCAAGACCGGAACGATCCAGGAGAACCTGGCCGTCTGGTACGCCGGGTACACCCCGAACCTGGCCGCGGCGGCGGTGGTCGCCGACGCCAACCTGCCGTACACCAACCTGATGTACCGGCACACGCTGAACGGCCAGGACATCGCCGACCCGACCGGCTCCGGCACCGCCGGCCCGCTCTGGAAGACCGCCATGCAGGGCGCCCTCCGCGGCCTGCCCGCCGAGCACTTCGTCGCGCCGCCGAAACGCCTGATCGGCGACCCGAACCCCCAGCCCGCCGACGCCGCCAAGCCGAAGCCGCCCGGCTAGAGCGGCCTGAGGTCCGTGCCCGGCACCCAGGTGATCCGCCCGTCCTTGTCGCGGAACCGGCCCAGCCAGACGCCGTTGTCGCGGATCCAGACGTCCAGCTCGCCGGTGGACCAGGTCGCCCGCTGCACCGGTTGCGCGGGGTCGACGTGCCGCACGGCATCCGCCGCCCGAGGGCCGTGGGCGTCGTACTGCACGTCGAGATCGGCGGCGAGCTCCCGCGCCTTCGCCTCGTCGCCGATACCTGTTGCACGCCACCCGTTGACCGCACCGTCCCAGACGCCGAATCCAGTGGATCCGTCGTCGGACGGCCGAACCGTGAACCGACCAAGCATGTTTTCAGATTACCGCTTCGTCGAACACATGTTCTAGTCTTGATCAGACGGGTGGCGTGTGAGATGGATCAGGTGCGGTAGCGGAAGATGATCCGGCCCCGGTTCAGGTCATAAGGACTGAGCTCCACCAGGACGCGGTCCTCGGGGAGGATCTTGATGTAGTTCTTCCGGATCTTGCCGCTGATGTGCGCCAGGACCTTGTGGCCGTTGCTGAGCTCGACCCGGAAGGTGGCATTGCGGAGGCACTCGACGACAGTGCCCTCGATCTCGATACCGCCTGCTGCTCTGGGCATGGTCAGGCCTTCCCGGTGATCAGTTCGAGAGTGCGGCCGGTGCGTTCGGCGCCGATCCCTTCGAACAGTGCCGTCGCCGCGGTGTTGGTCTCGTCGACCTCCGCCGTGGCGGCCTCGACGCCGGCGCGGTGGAACCCGTCGAGCACGTGGCCCAGCAGCGCCCGGCCGATGCCTCGGCGTTGCTCGGCCGCCAGGACCGCGATCAGCCCGATGCGCGGGCGCCGCGTCCTCGTGGCCACCCGGACAAATCCGACGTACCGGCCGTCGCGGACGGCGACCGTGTACTTCGACGGGTCGATCGGCCGCGTCCCGCCCTGCCAGGGCAGCACCTCCGCGGGCATCGTGTGCCAGCCGACGGTGGATCCGACCTCGTCGCGGATCGCCTGGTCCAGCTCGCGCAGCGGCGGCTCGGCGACGTCGGTGACGATGTGCACCCCTGACGGCGCTGGCGGCGCGATCGGCCGGGTGGGTACGACGTACTCCGACTCGCGGCGCCAGATCGTGAGTCCAGCGCGTTCCCAGTTGGCCGTGAGGTCACGGTCGGTTTCGTCGACGACCGTGTGGAGCGGGCCCGTGAGGTCGGCCAGCATCGCGGCGGCGAGCCGGTCGAAGACGGCGTCCCGCCAGGTGTCGATGCTGAGGAAGCTCCGGCCGTCGAGCCGCCGGGAGGCGTGACCGCGGCCGACGACGAGATCGTTCTCGATCGCGTGCCACTGGTTGTCCGCGACGCGTGAGATCGTCACCGCGCCGACGCCCGGACTGAAAGGCAAAGAGTTCATAGGTGTTTCCCTTCGGGAGCTTCTCGCGGCGCTCCCGACGACACCTACGTCAATCGCCCGCCCGTGACCACGAGAGGGGGAGCACCCACTGCGCTACAGCGTTCATCGGGGCCTCACCTCCTGGTGTGATGTCACGGACCACGGCACGGTACCAGCGCGGCCGTGGTGCCGGTCAATCGGTTTTCCGGCCGAACTGCTGGAGATGCCATTCGGCCACCGCGGGCAGCCAGTCCGCGCCGTAGGTGGCCGACGGGCCGATCCGCGGGTCGTCGGCAAGACGGCCGTCCTGCAAGGCCTGCACGTACGCCCGGTCCTGCGCGATCCGGACGCGGACCTGATCGGCTCCGGCGGCGGGGGAGCCGTGACCGGGGACGACGACCTCGACGGCGTCCCCGACGCCCTCGAGGAGCTGCAGCCCGGTGAGGTAGTCCGCCAGCGGATCCGCGGCGGCCGGATCGGGGAACGGCATCAGGATGTCGGACAGCATGTCGCCGGCGACCAGCACGCCGGGCTCCTCGATCAGCAGCGCCGCGTGGCCCTGGGCGTGCGCCGGATGCTCGACGATCCGGATCTCGGGTCCGTCCCACGGAAGCTTCGTGGCTCCGGCCGGCAGGGCGGTGACCCGGCCGAGCAGGTCCAGCGGTATCTGGTCGGCGATCTCCGGCGGCAACCCCTCGGCGACGCGGTCCTTCCAGGCGGCGTCGGACAGGAGCTCGCGCAGGAAGGCCGCACCGCGGGCGGTGGCGTAGCGGGGCGCGTCGCCGAACTCGGGATGCCAGAGTGTGTGATCCCAGTCGGGATGCGTCGAGAAGCCTGCGACGACGGTTTGACCCATCGCCCGAAGGTCGTCCGCGAGGCAGGCCATCTCCTCGCCCGTGATGCCCGGGTCGACGAGCAGCACACCCGAGTGGCCCTGCACGACGACGGTGTTGTTCTGGAGCAACTCGCTCCGGTGGACCAGCACACCCTCCGCAACCTGCCTCAACATGCCGACACCGTATCGCTTTGGTTGGATTGCGGGATGGCGATTCTTTTCGTTGATCTGGAAACCACCAGCGTCCGGGAACCGTGGCTCCCAGGCGGCCGGCAGATCTGGCAGCTGGCGGTGATCCGCCGTGAGGACGACGGGCGAGAGACGGCGTACAACCGGTTCGTCCGGCTGGACGAGCTGGACCTGTCGGCCGCGACCGAGCGGGCGCTGGAGATCAGCCGCTTCCATCGTCACCCGTCGCTGAACGGATCCGAACAGGATGTGTGCAGCGGCCGGGACGTCGCGGAGCTCATGGTCGAGCTGACCGCGGACGAGCCGTTGTGGGTCGGGGCCGCGCCGTGGATGGATGCCACCGACGTACTGCATCTGATGCACCTCAACGGCTTGGTCGCCGAGGATGCGGCGGACGTGCCGTGGGACTTTCGCCTCGTCTGCGTCATCAGCCAGCTGCTGGGCCACACGAAGCACCCGCCGACCGCGGACGTCGGCGAGATGTCGGCGACCGTCGGCATCGACCAGTCGTCCTACGCGATCCACGACGCCCTGGCCGACACCTACTTCGTCCGCGACGTCTTCGACGCCCTGCACCGACCGGACTGAGCTCACCTAGACGTGGCTACTCGGCGCTTAGCCCCTGACAGTCGCGTAGATCCGCGGGCACGGCGGTCCGTGCCCTACTCGACGTACGCCGTGCGGTGTGGTCAGGTGATGGCATGGAGCCTCGGGGAGGGACGGCCAACCGGATCACGGTCCTCCACGACGCGTTCGGGAGCCGCCCCGGCCTGATCAAGGACTGGGGATTCGCTGCGCTCGTGGAGTTCGAGGGCCAGCGGATCCTCTTCGACACCGGGAACGACTCGCGGACGTTCGCCGCCAACACCGGCGCCCTCGGTGTCGACCTGCGCACGATCGATCTCGTCGTGGTCTCGCACCGGCACGGCGACCACACCTCCGGGCTCGATCACCTGCTGCACGTCAACCCCGACGTGCCGGTCTACGCGCCGGCCGAGCTGTACGGCGTGTTCGGCTCGAGCCTTCCCGGCCACTTCTACCCGCGCCGCCCGTCGCTGCCGCGGTCCATGCAGTACTACGACGGCGAGCCGCCCGACGTCATCCGCCACGGCACGCCGTGGCCGGGCGCACGATTCACCTGGATCGAGGAGTCGACCCCGCTGGGAAGCGGCGCGTGGCTGATCCCCGTCGTCTCGGAGGTGGCGGGAACGCGTGAGCTGCGCGAGATCTCCCTCGCGTTGCTGACTTCGCAGGGACTGGTGCTGGTGGTGGGGTGCTCGCACCCGGGCATCGAGCGGATCCTGGAGGCCACTGCCGCGATCGACGACCGTGTCCACTGCATCGCCGGTGGGCTCCACCTCGTCCTGGCCGAGGAGCCCGAGGTGCGTCGGGTCGCGCAGGCACTCCGCGACGAGTGGCAAGTGCAGACCGTCGCCCCGGGCCACTGCACGGGTGAACCCGGCTTCCTGGCACTGAGCGAGGCGTTCGGCGACCGCTACCTGTACGCCGGTCTGGGTGACTCGGTTCCCGTCCCGTGACGCGCGGCAAGTTGAGGCGGATGATGTCCACGATTGGGGCGGCTGGCGCCTGAGCTTAAGGGAACCTATGTTCTAATATGGTTGCGTGGGTTACAACAATCCGCCGATCAAGTGGTCGGAGCTCGAGCGTAAGTTGTCGGATCGCTCGCGTCCGGGCAGCCATGGTGGGCGTCCGGTGACGGCAGACGGCGGGGACAGTCCTGCCTGGTCGCAGCATCGCGGGCCGTATGTGCCTGACGTGGTGCATCGCCCTGAGTACGCCGTGCCGTATGCCGAGCTCCACGTGCACTCGAACTTCTCCTTCCTGGACGGCGCCTCGCAGCCCGAGGACCTGGTCGAGGCTGCTGTTCGG
Source organism: Kribbella sp. NPDC050459 (assembly GCF_040655315.1). NCBI lineage: Bacteria > Bacillati > Actinomycetota > Actinomycetes > Propionibacteriales > Kribbellaceae > Kribbella > Kribbella sp. NPDC050459. The sequence goes on from NZ_JBFAJQ010000001.1 coordinate 748,297, forward strand.
CAGGGGCTGCACGCGCTGGCGTTGACCGATCACGACGGGTTCTACGGTGCGGCGCGGTTCGCCGAGGCCGCGGCGGCGTACTCGCTGCCGACCGTGTTCGGCGCCGAGCTGTCGCTGGATCTGACCGGCCCGCAGAACGGGGTGGCCGATCCGGAGGGCAGTCACCTGCTGGTGCTGGCCGAGGGGCAAGAGGGATACCACAGGCTGGCCGGTGAGATCACCGAGGCGCAGTTGGCCGGCGGGGAGAAGGGGAAACCGGTCTACTCGTTGGAGCGGCTGGCCGAGAAAGGCCGTCACCACTGGGTGATCCTGACCGGCTGCCGCAAGGGCCTGGTCCGGCAGGCGCTCGAGCTCGGCGGGCGCGCCGACGGCCCGGCCGCGGCCGGACGCGAGCTGGACCGGCTGACCGCGCTGTTCGGCAAGGACCGGGTGGTCGTCGAGCTGATCGACCACCACCTCCCCGCCGACACCACGCGGAACCGGGTCCTGGCCGGTCTGGCCGCCGACCGCGGTCTCCCGGTAGTTGCCACGAACAACGTTCACTACGCCACCCCGGCGCAGCACAAACTGGCGGCCGCGCTGGCCGCCGTACGGGCCCGTCGCGACCTGGACGCGATGGACGGCTGGCTGCCGTCGAGCGGGATGGCGTTCGTGCGCTCCGGCGCCGAGATGACCGCCCGTTTCCGGCGGTACGACGGGGCGGTGGCGCGGTCGGTGACGCTGGCGGACCAGCTCGCGTTCGACCTCGCCCGGGCGAAGCCGAAGCTGCCGCTGCGCGACGTACCCGAGGGGGAGACGCCGATGTCGTGGCTGCGGGTGCTGACGTTCCGCGGGGCCGCGAAGCGGTACGGGACGCGCGAGCAGCGCCCGGACGCGTACGAGCGGCTGGAGCGGGAGCTCGACGTCATCGAGGAGAAGGGCTTCCCGGGGTACTTCCTGATCGTCGAGGACATCGTCCGGTTCGCCCATGACCACGGGATCCTCTGTCAGGGCAGGGGATCGGCGGCGAACTCGGCGGTCTGTTACGCGCTCGGGATCACCGCGGTGGACAGCATCCTCTACAACCTGCCGTTCGAGCGGTTCCTGGCCACCACCCGCGCCGAGGAGCCGGACATCGACGTCGACTTCGACTCCGGCCGCCGGGAGGAGGTGATCCAGCACGTCTACGCCAAATACGGCCGGCACAACGCCGCCCAGGTGGCGAACGTGATCTCCTACCGCCCGAAGTCCGCCGTCCGGGACATGGCCAAGGCGCTCGGGTACTCCGTCGGCCAGCAGGACGCGTGGTCGAAACAGGTGGACGGCTGGAGCCCGGAGATCACCTCGACCGAGCACGACATCCCGCCGCAGGTGGTGGCGATGGCCACCGAGCTGCTGAAGTTCCCGCGGCACCTCGGGATCCACTCCGGCGGCATGGTGCTGACCGAGCGCCCGGTCGGCGAGGTGGTGCCGATCGAGCACGCCCGGATGGAGAACCGGACGGTCCTGCAGTGGGACAAGGACGACTGCGCCTGGATGGGGCTGGTGAAGTTCGACCTGCTCGGGCTCGGCATGCTGGCCGCGCTGCAGTACTGCCTGGACATGGTCCGCGAGCAGGTGGGGGAGTCGTGGGAGCTGCACACGATCCCGCGGGAGGAAGCCGGGGTCTACGACCAGCTCTGCCGGGCGGACTCGGTGGGTGTGTTCCAGGTCGAGTCCCGCGCGCAGATGGCGACGCTGCCCCGGCTGAAGCCGCGGCGGTTCTACGACCTGGTCACCGAGATCGCGCTGATCCGGCCCGGCCCGATCCAGGGCGGCGCCGTACATCCGTACATCCGCCGCCGGACCGGCGAGGAGCCGATCACCTACCTGCACCCGAAGCTGCGGCCGGTGCTGGAGCGGACCATGGGCGTGCCGCTGTTCCAGGAGCAGCTGATGCAGATGGCGATGGCGGTCGGCGAGATCGACGGCGACGAGGCCGACCTGCTGCGCCGCGCGATGGGGTCCAAGCGCGGGATCGAGAAGATCTCGTCGCTGAAGGACAAGCTGTACGCCGGGATGGCGGGCAACGGGATCACCGGGGAGCTGGCCGACGAGATCTACGCCAAGATCGAGGCGTTCGCGAACTTCGGGTTCGCCGAGTCGCACTCGATCAGCTTCGCGCTGCTCGTCTACTCCAGCACCTGGCTGCGGCTGCACTACCCGGCCGCGTTCCTGGCCGCGCTGCTCCGGGCGCAGCCGATGGGCTTCTACTCACCGCAGTCCCTGGTCGCCGACGCCCGCCGGCACGGTGTCGAGGTCCGCCGCCCGCATCTGCATCTCTCGGGTGTCGACGCGGGTCTTGAGCTGCTGGTCGAGGGGCAGGAGCTGACCGGGCCGACCGGTCTCGACGCGTGCCTGGCGGATCCGCAGCCGGTGGTGGGCCCGTTCGACCCGAAGGCTCCGTTCGACACCACGGTGCATCGGCGGGACGGCGCGTTCGCGGTCCGGCTCGGGCTGGCTGAGGTACGTACGGTGGGGGAGAAGGGCGCGAAGCTGATCGTCGAGGAGCGGGAGCGGGGCGGGCCGTTCACGGAGATGGCCGACCTGGTCCGGCGGACCGGGATCACCGCGGCCCAGGTCGAGGCGCTGGCGACCGCCGGCGCGTTCGACTGCTTCGGGCTCGACCGGCGACAGGCGTTGTGGGAGGCGGGCCGCGCCGCCGAGGAGCGCCCGGGTCAACTGGCCGGCATCACGGCGGCCGGTCCGCCGCCGACGCTGCCCGGGATGAGCGACATCGAGGCCGACATGGCCGACCTGTGGTCCACCTCGATCACCACCACGAGCCACCCGATGCAACGCGTCCGCGAGCAATTGCGCGCCGACGGCATCCTGTCCGCGGCCGAGCTGCGCAACGCCCCGAACGGCGCCCGCGTCCGGGTCGCCGGCGTCGTCACCCACCGCCAGCGCCCCGCCACCGCGTCCGGCGTCACGTTCATGAACCTCGAGGACGAGACCGGCATGGCCAACATCGTCATCACCGTCGGCTGCTGGCACCACCACGCCGCCGTGGCCCGCAACGCCGCCGCCCTCATCATCCGGGGCCGCGTGGAACGCGCCGGCGAAGTAACCAACCTCTCCGCCGAGCACCTCCAACACCTCCCCCTGGCCGCCCGCACCAAGTCCCGCGACTTCCGCTGACCGCGGTGCTGTGTCGGATCCAGGTCCGACGGTTCGCCGAGTCGTGGATCGTGGTCGCTTTCCACAGCCACATCCCACGACTCGACGAACAGGTGGTCAGCCGTATTCCACGACTCGAGGAACGGGGGTCCGGCGGCGGGTCCAGAAGGGCGTGGGGTGGTGGGCGGCGGCGTTGTAGTAGCTGGCGCGGGTGGTCAGGTAGGTGGTGCATTCGGTGTTGCGGTCGGACTCGTACTGCGTGATCAGGTCCGCGGCGTCGGACGGGTGGCTGAGGAGTCGGGTGGCTGTTTCGGCCGCGGCTTCCGCGGTGCGGAGCGCGCGGGGCACGCCGCTGCCGGAGATCGGGTCGACGGCAAGAGCCGCGTCGCCGACGGTCAGCCACGGCCGCAGGTCCCGCGACCGAATCAACCGCTGACTCGCCGCCGAGCACACCCGAGGTGAACTCGCGACCCCGGCGATTTTGTGGTGGAGACGGGCGGAGGTGGCGGAGGTTTGGTTGAGGTCGGTCGTCCAGGCCATAGGGGACGACAGGTGGTGACGGCGGCAGATGTCGGCGTCGGTGATCAGCATGGCGATCATCGCGTTGTGGGCGAGAGGCGCCGTATACCACCAGCCATGCGCAGCGGCTTCGATCAGTAGGTAGTGCTCGTCCGTCACGTCGACGCCCGACCAACGCGCGGTGATCCCGACCAGACGGTCGAAAGGGATACGACGCGCGCCGAGGGAGCGCCCGACGGCTGCCGAGCGGCCCGTCGCGTCGATCAGCACGCGGGCGGTCAGCCGGCCGCCGTCGGAGCAGGTCAGCTGCCACATCCCGTCGTACGAGCACGAGCTCAAAGAACAACCGAGGCACGTCGACGCCCCGGCGTCACCTGCCGCGTCGAAGAGCATTCGATCGAAGGTACGCCGGTCGACGTGCCAGCCGCTTCCGTACGCGCTCGTCAGGTGCGAGTGCTCGCCCGCCCCGGACCACAGGCTCCGCGTCCCCCACGACGGAAGGTGGCCCGCGGCAACGAATCGGGACCACAGCCCGAGCGTGCGCAGCAGCGGCTGGATGCTCGGGGCCAGCGTCTCGCCGACCCGTGGGTGTTCGAAGTGGCTGCGTTCCAGCACCGCGACGGTGTGCCCGGCGCGGGCCAGTCGCAGGGCGGTCGCCGCGCCGGCGGGGCCACCGCCGGCGACAACGACGTCGTACGTCGGGGACATCAGCAACCGCACTTGCGGATCGCGTCGAGGTCGAACCCGAGTCGCCGCAACCGCTCGATCAGCTTGTCGTCGAAGCCCTTGAGCACGCAGGACAGCAACTCGCAGCAGCACGAATCGCCGCCACCCACCGGCGGCGGGTTGTCGCCGCCACGCCAGACGGCCGCGGTGAGCGTACGTTCCCGCGTGAACGGCCGCCCGATGCGAGTACGTCCGCGAGCCCGCACCCGAATCCGGTAAACGCCTGGAGCCGTCGTACGGAAGCTCGCCTCGAACTCCCCAGCCGCGAACGGATCGAGCACGACCGTCACGACGGACCCGTCCGGCCGCGTCACCTCCGCCCACACGTAAGGATCCCCGGAGACCGGTACGCCGGACTGGGTGAGGGAGGCGTTGATGGTCACCCCGGCGCCGGGCTCGAAGGATCGCTGGTCGGCCGTGGCGCGCAACGACACGTTCGAGTAGGAGTGCACGACCAGGCTGTACGGAAGACCGCGCCGCCCGGGCTGCTCGCCGACAGCAGGCTCCTGCGCCACCGCGAACGCGCGCTCGAACTCGAACGGACGCCGCGCGGGCGGAGCGGCGTGCACGGCCGGATGCGCGCGGCCGCGAAGGATCGACAGGTCGACGCCGTCGGAGTCATCCGGAGTCCTCCCGGTGTGTGGCCGGCCGATGGTCAGCAACGCGTGCCAGGTCCCTGCCTGGTCGAACCTGTTCGGCCGGAGCTGGACGGGCAGTGTGAGCCGGTAGTACGCGACGCCCTCCCCGGTCACGTACCGCATCGCCGGCTCGGACTGCGCCCGCCACGGTTCGATCAGCAGCCCGTTCGGCGTCTGGAGCCGGAAGTCGACGGCGTCCGGCCGCGGCGTCAGCAGGACGACGTCCACCCCCGAGTCCCCGTCGGACAGCTGGAACGGGATGCGGTGCACCGCGCCGACCGTCAGTTCGCCGTCTGGGTCGAGCACGACCTCGGCGTTGCTGATCCCGGCCAGCACCTGCAGGAAGTACTTCTGCAGCAGGAATCGGTTGTCGGTGGTGATCGCGCCCGTGACCAGCAGGTACCCGCCGTTGTTGCCGGAGATGGTCTGCAGCGCGGGAACGCTGATGTTCTGCGGCTGCCCGAGACCGACGGCGTACGTGCGCTCGTTGATCTGCGCGGCGACGTCGGAGATGAAGCGCGGGCTGTTCTCGATCCCGTCGGTGAGGACGACCAGCGACTTCACGTCGTACGGCGGCGCCGCGTCGAGCAGACCGCGGCCCTCGAAGATGCCGTCGCCGATCGACGTTGCGCCCTGCGGATCGAGCCCGGTGCCGTTGATCGTGTCGTGGGTCGCGCTGCGGTTCAGGTCGGACAGTCCGCCCGCGCCGAGTTCGAGGACGGATTGCAGCGGCTGCGCGTCCTCGTTGTAGCGGACGATGCCGACGCCGTCGCCTTCGAGCATCAGGTCGACGAAGATGTTCGCGGCCTGCTGCAGCGCGACGTGCTTGCTCTGGCCGTCGCCGCGGTCCTCGCTCATGCTGCCGGAGCGATCCAGCACCAGGGCGGTCGCTGCCGTGGTCCGCGCGACGGTGTTGCCGGTGACGGTCACCTGCCAGGTCTGACCGGACGCGGCTTCCTGGACCGTGAGGACCTGCGGCGGGATCGCCGACGGTGCCGCGCCGGTGCGGTACACGACCCACAGCCGAGCGGTCGCGACGCCGTTGGGCGCGGTCGGGCCGACGGTGACCGAGGTGGTCGCGGCGACCAGCTGCGGATGCGCCGGCGCACCGCCGGGCGCGTAGTCGAGCGTGACCGCGGACCCCGGCGACAGCACCTCGAACGTGATCGCCAGCGCGGCCTCGCGGACCATGCCCATCGGCCCCTGCGGTACGTCGACGAACCGCAGCTCGGGCGTGAGCAGCGTGATCGACGCCTCGTCGCAGTGCTCGACCTCGACGTGCTCGGACCCCTGCTCGACGACGAAGCCGAGCGTGTGCCACAGCGTCACCATGTCGTCCATGCTGGCGACGTCGCGGTCCCAGCGGGCGGGGCTGCCGGTGTCCTGGGCGATGACGTCGTTGGGCCGGGGGACCGGCCACCAGTTGTCACCGCAGGCCTTGAAGTCGGCCTGCCACGGCAGCGCCATCGCCTGGCTGATCGTGCCGGCGCCGACCGAGGACGCGAGCCGGAACGCCTCGGCGTACGACGTCTCGATGATCGGCCGGTCGCCGGCGGACAGCCCGCCGGCCTCGATCCCGGGGAAGAACGCGCCGCCGACACAGGCTTCGAGCGCCGCGCGATCCATCCCGTCCGGGGTCAGATCGGTCTGCGGCTGCGGTACTCCGGTCCAGTCGGCGGCGTAGTTGCCGGCCTGCCAGCGCTGCATGTGCGCGTACTGCGTCGGCGTCAGCGCGGAATCGCCGCCGTTGAGCCGGGGCATGTCGCCCGGCGGCCGCAGCCGCGCGAAGATCGCGTCCACGAGCGGCTGCGCGGTGACCGGGTCCGGCCAGCTGTGCGCGCCGAAGATCCCTTCCACCCAGCGCATGTCGCGGGCGCGCTGCAGGATCGGGTAGACGTCCTCGGTGTACGACGTCGTGGTGGGCGCCGCCGCGAGCCCGAGGTCGATCATCCGCTGCAGGACCCGGTCGTACAGCGTCGTCACGCTGTCCTGGTGCGGCGCGAACTTGGGCGGCGCGACGATCGCCCAGGCGCCTTCGACCGCCGGTGACGAGTTGTCCGCGCGCAGCGTGATCGTGGCCGTGACCGGTCCGTCCGACACGTCGTCGTACCAGCCGGCGTTGCCCCAGAAGCTGCCGATCACATTGCCCGCCGGCGACGCGGAGGTCCCGTGCCCGCCGAGGACCAGCAGGTGGTTGTCGTCGTCGCTGCGGATCTCGCCGAGTGGCACCGTCACCGCCGGCTGCCCGGAGAAGTCGATCGAGCCGGTGTCGAACAGCTCCCGCTGGTCCGGCCCGGTCAGCGTCCGCGGGCCCGGGTCGATGGTGAGCTGACCGGCCGGCTCGCTGTTGCCGCGGTTCGGGTGCGCGGCCTTGGCGTTCACCAGATGCACGGTCCAGGAGATCTCGGCGGTGGCGTCGGTGAGTTCCTCGACGCTGCCGTCGTCGTGGTGCGCGAAGATCCGGAACCGCGCCGCCTGCCGCTTGACCCGGCATTGCGCGTCCTTGAACCCACCCGCCGGCTCGGGCCGTTCGCGGAGTCGTTCCGGTCCGACGAAGAACTCGTCCGGACTGTTCCCGACCCGCGCGATACCGATCGCCGGATGGATCTTGTACGTCGTCGCCATGCCTGTCTCCCCCCAAGTTGGTCCGCCCCTACCGGGACGGAGGATCCAGGACCACCTCGCGATACACCGCAGTTGCCCGGCGGCGCCCGGCGGATAAGGTCGGGCGGACAGCGATTTCCGGGATGGTGGATGACGTGTACGCCTGTGTGGTGCATGCCGCGGGAGACCTGCGGGTCGAGGAGCGGCCGGCCGTCGAGCCCGGCGCGGGACAGGTCGCGGTGCGGATCGAGTACGGCGGGATCTGCGGATCGGACCTGCACTACTACCACGAGGGCGGCGTCGGGAACTTCCGGATCCGCGAACCGCTGGTGCTCGGGCACGAGGTGGTCGGCCGGATCAGCGGAGGCGATCTCCAAGCCGGAACGCCGGTGGGGATCCACCCGGCGACACCGTGCGGCGCGTGCCCGGAATGCGCCCGGGACCGCCGGAACATCTGCGCCTCCAGCAGCTACCTGGGCAGCGCGGCCCGCGACCCACACATCCAGGGCGGGTTCGTCCAGGAGCTGATCGTCCGGGCCAACCAGGTGCGGGTGCTTCCCGCCGGGCTCGCGCTACGCACCGCCGTACTCGCGGAGCCGTTGTCGGTCGCGATCCACGCCGTACGACAGGCCGGCGAGGGAGCTGTGGCCGGGAAGCGGGCGCTCGTCACCGGCGCGGGGCCGATCGGTCTGCTGGTGGCCGCGGCGCTGCGCCAGGCCGGAGCGGTCGAGGTCGTCGTGACGGATCTGCACGAAGCCCCGCTGGCGCTGGCGTCCCAGGTCGGCGCGACGCAGACGATCCGGGCCGATACGGCGGACTGGCCGGACGAGATCGACGTCGCGATCGAGGCATCGGGTACGGCGGGCGGCCTGCGGACCTGTCTGGAACGGGTACGCCGCGGCGGCACCGTCGTCCAGGTCGGCTCGTTGCCAGGCGGCGACACCGCGTTCGCCGGGAGCCTGCTGATGACCCGCGAGCTGACGCTGACCGGCGCGTTCCGGTTCGACCACGAGTTCGACACCGCGATCGCGCTGCTCGCCGACGGGCTGTACGTCGACCCGATCGTCACGCACGCGTTCCCGCTCGACGAGGCGCGCGCCGCGTTCGATCTCGCGACCGACCGCACGGTCGCGTCGAAGGTGCTGCTCGACCTCAGCGGCGATACACAGCGCTGAGGTTGCCGTCGGGGTCGACCGACTCCAGGATCGCCCCGGTGATCGCGGCGAGCTGGGAGATCTGCTCCGGCGTGAGTACGTCGATCACGTGCTGCCGGACCGTCTCGACATGGCCGGGCGCGGTCGCCTTGATCTTCTTCCAGCCGGGCGCGGTCAGCCGCGCGTTGGTGGCGCGGGCGTCCTCCGGGCACGGGAACCGCTCGACCAGGCCACGGTCCTCCAGGCGCTTCACCACATGTGAGAGCCGGGGGAGCGTGGCGTTGGTCCGCTGGGCGAGCGCGGTCATCCGCAGCGTCCGTTGCGGCGCCTCGGACAGCATCGCCATCACGTAGTACTCGTAGTGGGTCAGCTCCGCGTCCCGGCGCAGCTGCGAGTCGAGGACGCCGGGCAGCAGCTCGAGTACGGCGGCCAGCCGCACCCACGCGGTCATCTCGGTGTCGTCCAGCCATCGGGTGCTCACAACCTCATCCTAATGGTTGTAGCTACAACAATCATGCGCTATCGTGATAGTTGAAGGTACAACCAAAAGGAGCGAGAGCATGACGCACGTCAGCATCATCGGCAGCGGGAACATGGGACAGGCGATCGCGGCGGTCGTCGCCAAGGGCGGCAACACCGTCGAGCTGTTCAACTCCACCGACAAGGACAAGCCGGTCACCGGTGAGGTCGTGATCCTCGCGACGCCGTACCCGGCCTTCGACCAGGTGCTCGCCGACCGTGCCGAGCAGTTGGCCGGCAAGGTCGTCGTCGACATCAGCAACCCGCTGAACTTCGAGACCTTCGACTCGCTCGTGGTCCCGGCGGACGGCTCCGCGGCGGCCGAGCTGGCCGCGAAGCTCCCGGACTCCACGGTGCTGAAGGCCTTCAACACGAACTTCGCCGCCACGGTCGCGACCGGGAAGGCCGGCGAGGCGCCGGCGACCGTCCTGATCGCCGGCGACGACGCGGACGCCAAGGCCTTGCTGGCCGGCATCATCTCGGCCGGTGGCCTGCAGACGGTCGACGCCGGCGCGCTCAAGCGCGCCCGTGAGCTCGAGGCCGCCGGCTTCCTGCAGCTCACCCTCGCCGTCGGCGAGAAGGTCGCCTGGACCGGCGGCCTGGCGCTCGTCTAACGCAGCAGGGCCAGGCGGACGCCGAGCCCGATGAAGATGCCGCCCGTCGCGGTGTCGATCCGGCGCCGGGCGGTACGGCGGGTGCGCAGCCAGCCCCCGATCCGCCCGGCCAGCAGGCCGACCGTCCCGTCGACGAGGAACTCCAGGACGATCAGGATCGCGCCGAGCACCGCGAACTGCAGCCACACGTGACCGTGCGCCGGCACCACGAACTGCGGCAGGAACGCGATGGTGAACGTGACCATCTTCGGGTTCAGCAGATTCGTGGTCAGCCCGGCGAGGTACGCCTTCCGCCCGGACATCGCGGCCTGACCGGCCGGCGCCTCGTCGGCGGCATCGTTGCGGTGCCGGATCATCTGGACACCCAGATAGACCAGGTACGCCGCGCCGACGATCCGCACCGTCGTGAACGCGACCGGCACCGCCGCGAACAAGGCGGCCAGCCCGGCGGCCGCGACCGCGACGTGCACCGCCTCACTCGTCGCCACACCGGCTGTCGCCAGCAGACCTGCCCGCGGGCCGCTGCGCATACCGCAGCCGAGGATGAACAACATGTCGGGTCCCGGCGTGATCATCGCGATCGTCGTGGTCAGCAGGAACGCGAGCAGGAGGTGCTGATCGATCGGCATACCCCGATCGTCGCAGGTGGCACTGACCAGATGCTGGCAAGCGCTTACCGATGAGACGGGATCTCTGCGACACTGGGTGCCCATGGATGCGGCTCGGGTGATCAACGACAACGGTGCTTGGTGCTGGTTCCAGGACGAGCGGGCGGTGGTGGATCCGGACGCCGGCGTGCTGGTGGCCGGATCGATCGCGGCGCCGGAGGGCCCCGGCGGCGACGGCCGGGCGGGCAACGTCGAGCTGACCGTGGTGGACCTGCGGTCCGGCGCCACCGACGTCGTCGTCCTGCACGAGCGGTTCGAGGCCGACGACCACGACGTACCGGCGTTGTGGCGGCGCCGCGACGGGCGCTGGCTGGCCGTGTACACCAAGCACAAGACCGACGACCTGACCCGGTGGCGGATCAGCGAGCCGGGTGACCCGCGCACGTGGGGCCCGGAGCAGACCTTCGACTGGAGCGAGTTCACCGGCGGCCGCGGCGTCACGTACTCGAACCTGCACGAGCTCGACGGCCGCCTCTACTGCTTCGCGCGAGCCGTCAACGACGACCCGTGTGCGCTGGTGTCCGACGACGAGGGCGACACCTGGGCGTACGCCGGGAAGCTCTTCACCCGCCCCAAGGTCGGCTACGTCAACGGCTACACCCGGTACGTCTCCAGTTCTTCAGAGCCGGCCCGCATCGACCTGATCACGACGGATCACCACCCGCGCGACTACAACAACTCGATCTACCACGGCTACCTGGAAGCCGGCGCGCTGCACCGGGCGGACGGGACCGTCGTGGATCCGCACGCGCTCGACGCCGACGCGCCGTCACAGGTGGAGCTGACCACGCTCCTCGCCGCGGACTCGGTCTGGGACAGCGAGCCGATGACGCACTGCTGGACGGTCGACATCCGCCGTGGCGGCGACGAGGTCGCGGCGATCCTGCTGGCCCGTCACGACACGCCGGAGAAGCCGGAGGAGGCGTTCGCCCGGGAGCACCCGGTACCGGACCACCGCTTCTTCTACGCGCGCCTCACCGAAGGCACCTGGCAGGTCCGCCAGCTGGCGAAGGCCGGCCACGGCCTGCTCGTGCACGAGAACGACTACACAGGCCTGGTCGCGATCGACCCGTACGACCTGGACTCGCTCTACGCCTCGACGCCGATCGACCCGCGCGACGGCAGCGCGCTGAAGCACCACGAGATCTTCCACGGCCGGACCACCGATGCCGGGGCCACCTGGACCTGGACGCCGGTGACCGAGAACTCGACCGGCGACAATCTCCGCCCGATCGTCGCCCCCGGCGACCCCGGCCGTGTCCCCCTGCTCTGGTTCCGCGGCCACATGACCGCGTCGCAGCACTACGACTGCGAGGTCGTCCTGCTCGACCGCCTCAGGTGACGATCGCGTAGTCGCGGATCTTGCGGTAGATGGTCGCCCGCGACATGCCGAGCGCGGTCGCGGCGGCCGCCTTGTCGCCCTGGTGGGCGGCGAGCGCGTCGACGATCGCGTCCCGTTCGAGCGCTTCGATCCGGGTCAGATGCCGGCGCGTCGTCGCGCGGCACTCGGCAGGCAGGCCGTCGAGCTCCACGACACCGGACCGGCGGCGCCGTGCCACCTCGGCGAGGACCGTCCGCAGATGGGTCACGTTGCCCGGCCACGGCAGCCGCATCAACTGGCTGATCGCGGCCGGGGAGAGCGTCACCCCGGCGACCCCGGTGCGCGCGAGCAGGTGCGGTACGAGCGCCTGTACGTCGTCGAGGTGATGCCGCAACGGCGGTACGGCGACCGTCCGCGGGAAGAACCGCAGTAGCTGGGTGTCGAGCTCGTCCTGCGCACCGGACTGACCGGTGGCGACGGTCAGCGCGATCCACGGATCCTCCGCGAGGCTGTCGCGGACGCCCTGCAGGACGTCGACCAGGGCGTGGATGGCGTCGGTGGACAGCAGGTGCGCGTGCCGCAGTACCAGGTCCGAGCCCGACTCGAGTTCGCTCGCGACGGCGGTGACGAGTGCGGGATCGTCCGCGTCGACGATCGCCAGCCGGTGGCCGGACCTGGAGTAGTTGTGCACCGCCCGCAGCAGGGTCAGCTTGCCGGTGCCCGGCTCACCTTCGGCGACGATCCACTCCGCCCGGCTCGCGGACTCCAGGACCTCCTGGGTGGTGCGCCGCCACAGGGCGCTGCTGCCGACCACGCCGGGCAGCGACGGCACCCGGGCCGGACCGCCGGCGTTCCGGAGCCCGGCCCGTTGCTCGCGGACCTGGACGATTCCGCCGGCCAGCCGGTGGCCGAGGAACGTCGGCTGGTAGGCGAGCCGCGCGGTGATCCCGCTCGGCAGGTCGGCGAGGTACGTGCGCGGCCTGGTCCCGCCGCGGGCGTCCCGGGTGCGGTCGATGAGCGCGGCCTGGTCGGTGGAGTCGAAGTGCGCCTGGGCGTGCGCGTTGATCATGAAGACCTCGTCGCCGAGCGCGATGACCGATCCGCCGCTGTGCCGGCAGGCCGCGTAGTAGTCGCTCAGCAGGGCCTGGTCGAGCGCGTTCGCCTCTTCGACGATGCGCTCCTGGATCCGCCGGGCGGCGAGTTTCGCGAACGACAGCAGGACCGCGTTCGAGTTCTGGGCCTGGGTGGTGATGTCGAGGACGCCGAGCTGGCCGCCGGTCACCGGGTGCGTGATCGGTGCGCCGGCGCAGGCGAAACGCCGCAGTACACCGCTGTAATGGTCGGGACCGAGCACCAGGATCGGGCCGCCGACCTCGAGGGCGGTGCCGATCCCGTTGGTGCCGACCTCGGACTCGGCGTAGGTGAAACCGGGGCACAGGTCGACCGAGTCGAGCTTGCGGATCAGCCCCGGATCGCCGCCGCGACGGTCCAGGACGATGCCCTTGGCATCGGTGAGGATGATGCAGACCGGCTCGTTGGTGAGCTCCGAGGCCAGCGCGTCGATGACCGGCCGGGCGGCCCGGGTGAGCGTGGTGTCCACGTCGATCCCCGCGAAGTACGCCGGTGAGGGCTGGTCGGCGTCGACCAGCGACGCCTCGGAGCGCTGCCAGGACAACAGGATCGAGTCGCGGACCGATCGGCTGGACGGCATCTCCCACCTCCTGCATCGACGGGTCAGGCCAGCGAACACCCCTCAAGGTAGTTCCGCAACCGTGTGACCGGTATCTCACATTGAGACAGCAGCGCCTGCGCCCGCCCGCTTTCATTCCAGCCAACAGCCCGACCCCTGGAGGCAGGCACATGAGCAGGCAGAGTCTCACCAAGGCCCACGCGAAGATCACCGAGCTCTCGTGGGAGCCGACCTTCGCGACCCCGGCGACCCGGTTCGGCACCGACTACACGTTCGAGAAGGCGCCGAAGAAGGACCCGCTGAAGCAGATCATGCGGTCGTACTTCCCGATGGAGGAGGAGAAGGACAACCGCGTGTACGGCGCCATGGACGGCGCCATCCGCGGCAACATGTTCCGCCAGGTCCAGCAGCGCTGGCTGGAGTGGCAGAAGCTGTTCCTGAGCATCATCCCGTTCCCGGAGATCTCGGCGGCGCGGGCGATGCCGATGGCGATCGACGCCGTACCGAACCCGGAGATCCACAACGGGCTCGCGGTCCAGATGATCGACGAGGTCCGGCACTCGACGATCCAGATGAACCTCAAGCGGCTCTACATGAACAACTACATCGACCCGGCCGGTTTCGACATGACCGAGAAGGCGTTCGCGAACAACTACGCGGGCACCATCGGCCGGCAGTTCGGCGAGGGATTCATCACCGGTGACGCGATCACCGCCGCGAACATCTACCTGACCGTGGTCGCCGAGACCGCGTTCACCAACACGCTGTTCGTCGCGATGCCCGACGAGGCGGCCGCGAACGGCGACTACCTGCTGCCGACGGTGTTCCACTCGGTGCAGTCCGACGAGTCGCGGCACATCAGCAACGGGTACTCGATCCTGCTGATGGCGCTCGCCGACGAACGCAACCGCCCGCTGCTCGAGCGCGACCTGCGCTACGCGTGGTGGAACAACCACTGTGTCGTGGACGCGGCCATCGGCACGTTCATCGAGTACGGCACGAAGGACCGGCGCAAGGATCGTGAGAGCTATGCGGAGATGTGGCGCCGCTGGATCTACGACGACTACTACCGCAGCTACCTGCTGCCGCTGGAGAAGTACGGCCTCACGATTCCGCACGACCTGGTCGAGGAGGCGTGGAACCGGATCACCAACAAGGGCTACGTGCACGAGGTGGCCCGGTTCTTCGCCACCGGCTGGCCGGTGAACTACTGGCGGATCGACACGATGACGGACACGGACTTCGCGTGGTTCGAGGACAAGTACCCCGGCTGGTACTCGAAGTACGGCAAGTGGTGGGAGAACTACAACCGGCTGGCCTACCCGGGCCGGAACAAGCCGATCGCCTTCGAGGACGTCGGCTACCAGTACCCGCACCGCTGCTGGACCTGCATGGTGCCGGCGCTGATCCGCGAGGACATGGTGGTCGAGAAGGTCGACGACCAGTGGCGGACGTACTGCTCGGAGACCTGCTACTGGACCGACGCGGTCGCGTTCCGCGGCGAGTACGACGGCCGGCCGACGCCGAACATGGGCCGGCTGACCGGGTTCCGCGAGTGGGAGACCCTGCACCACGGCAAGGACCTGGCCGACATCGTCTCCGACCTCGGGTACGTCCGTGACGACGGCAAGACCCTGATCGGGCAGCCGCACCTCGACCTGGACCCGCAGAAGATGTGGACCCTCGACGACGTCCGCGGCAACACCTTCAACAGCCCGAACGTGCTGCTGAACGAGATGTCCGACGCCGACCGCGAGGCGCACGTCGCGGCGTACCGCGCGGGCTGAGGTGGTCCGGGTGGCCGACAAACATCGTATCCAGTTCGAACCGGTCGGCATCGAGATGGAGGTCGACGAGGACGAGAAGATCCTCGACGCCGCATTCCGGCAGGGCATCCACCTGATGCACGGCTGCCGCGAGGGACAGTGCTCGGCGTGCAAGTCGTACCTGCTCGAGGGCGACATCCAGATGGAGCGCTACTCGACGTTCGCCTGCAACGACGCCGAAGTCGCGGAAGGCTACGTGCTGCTCTGCAAGTCACATGCGTTCAGCGACTGCACGATCGAGCTGCTGAACTTCGACGAGGACGAGTTGCTCGGCGGCATTCCGATCCGCACCGTGACGAGTATGGTCACGGCGATCGAGCCGGTCACCCGGGACATCGTGTCGCTGCGGCTGAAGCCCGCCGAGGAGTTCGACTTCAAGCCCGGGCAGTACGTCGACCTCACCATCCCCGGCACCGACGAGCATCGGTCGTTCTCGATGGCAACGACCCCGGCGGGTGAGATCGAGTTCCTGATCAAGAAGTACCCCGGCGGCCGGTTCTCCGGGCTGCTCGACGACGGCCTCGCGGCCGGCGACGAGTTGTCGATGACCGGGCCGTACGGCTCGTCGACGCTGAAGGACGGCCACGTGCTGCCGGTCGTCTGTATCGCCGGCGGTGCCGGGATGGCGCCGATCCTGTCCATCCTGCGGCACCTCGGCGAGACCGGCAGCACCCGGCCGGTCCGGTTCTACTACGGCGCCCGGACGGCGGCCGACCTCTTCTACCTGGACGCGATCCGCGACCTCGGGGCGACGCTGACCGATTTCGAGTTCGTGCCCTGCCTGTCCGAGTCGCCCGAGGGCGAGTACGAGGTCGGCAACGTCACCGACGTCGTCGAGCGCCGGGAGCCGCAGCTGAGCAGGTGCGAGGCGTACCTGTGCGGTCCGCCGCCGATGGTCGACGCCGCGCTCGCCCTGCTCGACAACCACGCCGTCCCGAAGGACCAGGTCTTCTACGACAAGTTCACCAGCCCAGCTACCGATGGAGTCTGAGATGACACAGACCAAGCCCCGCAGTTTCCCCAGGATCGAGTTCACCGACTCCGAGGCCGGCGCGCTGGAGTTCCCCAGCTCGACCAGCCGCAGCTACAACTACTACAAGCCGGCCAAGCTGCGCGCGACGATGTACGAGGACGTCACCGTCGACGTCCAGCCGGACCCCGACCGGCACCTGACGCAGGGCTGGATCTACGGCTTCGGCGACGGCCCCGGCGGCTACCCGAAGGAGTGGACGGCCGCGAAGTCGTCGAACTGGCACGCCTTCCTCGACCCGAACGAGGAGTGGAACCAGACCATCTACCGGAACAACTCCGCGGTCGTCCGGCAAGTCGACCTGTGCCTGCAGAACGCCAAGCGGGCCAGGGCGTACGACAGCTGGAATCCGGCCTGGCTGAAGTTCATCGAGCGCAACCTGGGCGCCTGGATGCACGCCGAGAACGGGCTCGCGCTGCACGTCTTCACCAGCATCCAGCGGTCCGGTCCGACGAACATGATCAACACCGCGGTCGCGGTCAACGCGGCGCACAAGATGCGGTTCGCGCAGGACCTCGCGCTGTTCAACCTCGACCTCGCCGAGGCCGACGTACCGTTCGACGGGTCCGCGCACAAGGAGGTCTGGAAGTCGGCGCCGGAGTGGCAGCCGACCCGCGAGGTGGTCGAGCGGCTGACCGCCGTCGGTGACTGGTGCCAGCTGCTGTTCGCCACCAACATCGTGTTCGAGCAGCTGGTCGGCTCACTGTTCCGGACCGAGCTGGTGATGCAGATCGCCGCCCGCAACGGCGACTACATCACGCCGACCATCGTCGGCACCGGCGAGCACGACTACGACCGCGACCTCGGCTACACCCGCGGCCTGTTCCGGCTGCTGACCCGCGACGCCGAGTACGGCGAGGCCAACAAGGCACTGTTCGGCGAATGGCTCGCGACCTGGGTGCCGCGCTGCCTCGACGCCGCGCACGCGCTGCAGCCGATCTGGTCGCAGCCGGCCGACAAGTCGGTCACGTTCGCGGTCAGCCTGGACGCGGCCAAGCAGAAGTTCCGTTCCCTGCTCGAGGACCTCGGGCTCGACGTTCCGAAGGAGCTGGACCAGTGAGCATGCAGTTCGGATCTGACACCGAGTTCTCCAACAAGTGCGGTGTGACGCTGATGAACACGCCGATCGGCCGGGTCGTGGCCCGGGTGATGGGCACCAAGGACGGCGTCGAGCTGACCGAGTACCCGTCGATGATCCGCGTCGACGGCACCGGCGTCCTGGACTTCGACTACGCCGAGCTGACCGACGCGCTCGGGTCGGAGTTCGACGGGTCGGTGTTCGAGGAGATCAGCTCGACGCACTACGGGCGGATGGTCCACCTCGACGAGCGGACGCTGCTGTTCGCGAGCCCGGAGGACGCCGCGGAGTACATCGGCTTCGACCTCACCGTCCACTAGGAGGGCACGCATGTACGACAAGGACGGCGAGAAGTACTTCGTGGTCGACGCGCACATCGCCCTGTGGGACGGGCGGGCGTCGAACCACAAGAACATCCACGGCAAGCAGTTCATCGACTGCTTCTACGACTACCACAAGAACCTCAGCCCGGAGGAGGTTCTGTGGGACTACGACACCTACACGTACTACGGCGGCCAGCGGCTGATGAAGGACCTGTTCGACGACGGCTACGTCGACCACGCGATCTTCCAGCCGGCGATCCTCGGTGAGTTCTACACGAACGGGTTCGGGCAGACCGAGGAGGCCTTCGGGCTGGCGCAGGAGCATCCGGACAAGCTGACGTACAACCACGCCTACGATCCGCGCAACGGGGAAGCGGGCCTGGAGCAACTCCGCCGGGACGCGGAGCGGATGAACCTGAAGGGCGTCAAGCTCTACACCGCCGAGTGGCACGGCGACTCGCGCGGCTACAAGCTCGACGACCCGTGGTCGCGGCGGTACCTCGAGGAGTGTCTCGAGCTCGGGATCCACAACATCCACATCCACAAGGGCCCCACGATCCGCCCGCTGGACCGGGACGCGTTCGACGTCGCGGACATCGACAAGGTCGCGACCGACTACCTCGACCTGAACTTCGTCGTCGAGCACGTCGGCCTGCCGCGGCTGGAGGACTTCTGCTGGATCGCCACCCAGGAGTCCAACGTGTACGGCGGTCTCGCGGTCGCGATGCCGTTCATCCACACCCGGCCGAAGTACTTCGCCCAGATCATCGGGGAGCTGCTCTACTGGCTTGGCGAGGACAAGATCTTCTTCTCCAGCGACTACGCCCTGTGGACGCCGAAGTGGCTGGTCGAGAAGTTCGTCGACTTCCAGATCCCCGAGGAGCTGACCGAGTATGCGCCGATCACCACGGCGCAGAAGAAGAAGATCCTCGGCCTGAACGCCGCGGCGATGTACGACCTCGACGTACCGGCCGAGTTGCGGCTGCCGACCGAGGCCGGCGACGCCTCCGTCGAGGTGGCCGCGGGCGCGCGGCCATGATCGCGGTCGCCACATCGCTGTCCGACAGGGTTCTGGGGGCCCTGTCGGAGGTGATGGATCCGGAGCTGGACGAGCCGATCACGCAGCTCGGCTTCGTCCGCTCGGTCCGGATCGAGGACGCACGAGTGACCGTGCACCTGCGGTTGCCGACGTCGTTCTGCTCGCCGAACTTCGCTTACCTGATGGCATCCGACGCGGCCGACGCCCTGCGCCGGGTGGACGGTCTGCGCGGTGTCGTGGTGGAGCTGGACGACCACCACGACTCGGACAAGATCAACGCCGGCCTGGCCGCGGACGCCGGGTACGTCGGAACGTTCGGCATCGAGGCCGAGGAAAGCCTCGACGAACTGCGGGAGATCTTCCACCGCAAGGCGCACACCGCGGCGATGGAACGGTGCGCCGAGCAACTCCTGCGGACCACCGACGTGACCGTGGACGATCTCCACCGGGTCACGCTCGCCGACGTCCCCGCAGGGCCGCACAAGGAGGCGTTGCTGCGCCGCCGGGTCGCGGTCGGGCTCGGCGTACGGCCTGCGGATCCGCTGGTGGTGTCCGAGGACGGGCAGTCGCTGGCTCCCGAGGACGTCCCGCTCCGGCTGCGGTTCGCGAAGTCGGTGCGGATCTCGATGGAGGGCAACGCGCACTTCTGTCGTGGACTGTTGGCTACGAGATACGGGAGCACGGCATGAGAGCGGTCCGGGTGGTCGGCTATCACACAGGTCTGCAACTGGACGACGTACCGGAGCCGAAGGTCGAGGGGCCGCTCGACGTGATCGTGCGGATCGGCGGAGCCGGGGTGTGCCGGACCGACCTGCACATCCTCGAAGGACAGTGGGCCGAGAAGTCCGGCGTGGTGCTGCCCTACACGATCGGGCACGAGAACGCCGGCTGGGTGCACGCGACCGGCGACGCGGTCACGAACGTGAGGCCCGGCGACAAGGTGATCCTGCATCCGCTGGTCACCTGCGGGCTGTGCCGTGCGTGCCGGTTCGGCGACGACGTGCACTGCGAGAACAGCCGGTTCCCGGGGATCGACACCGACGGCGGGTACGCCGAGTACCTGAAGACGACCGCCCGCAGTGTGGTGCGGATCGACGACAGTCTCGAACCGGCCGACGTCGCGGCGCTCGCGGACGCGGGGCTGACGGCGTACCACGCGGTGCGCAAGGCCGCGCGGGCGCTGCACCCGGGCGACGTGTGCGTGCTGATCGGCGCCGGCGGGCTCGGGCACATCGGGATCCAGGTGCTGAAGGCGATCTCGGCGGCGACGCTGGTCGTCGTCGACCGCAATCCCGCCGCGGTCGAGCTCGCGGTCTCGATCGGCGCCGACCACGGGATCGTTGCCGACGGCACCCAGGTGCGGCAGGTCCTGGAGCTCACCGGCGGCCGCGGCGCCGAGGCGGTGGTGGACTTCGTCGGCGAGGGCGGGGCGACCGCGGAAGGCGTGGCGATGCTGCGCCGGGCCGGCAACTACTACGTCGTCGGCTACGGCGAGGACCTCGTCGTACCGACGATCGACGTCATCTCGACCGAGATCAACTTCGTCGGGAACCTGGTCGGCTCCTACACCGATCTGCAGGAGCTGATGGTTCTCGCCGCGCAGGGCAAGGTCACCCTGCACACCAGCAAGTACCCGCTCACCGACTTCCAGCAGGCGATCGACGACCTCGACCGCGGACTGGTCCGCGGCCGGGCGATTCTCATCCCATAACCCGAAGGGCGGCCCGACCATGGCCAAGGAACTGCGGTTCGACGAAGAAGCACGACGGCTGCTCGAGGCCGGGGTGAACACCCTGGCCGACGCGGTGAAGGTGACGCTGGGACCGAAGGGACGCAACGCCGTCCTGGAGAAGCTGACCGGGCCGCCGACGATCACCAACGACGGGGTGACGATCGCCCGGGAGATCCAGCTGCGCGAACCGTTCGCGAACATGGGCGCCCAGCTGGTGAAGGAAGTCGCGATGAAGACCAACGGCGTGGTCGGCGACGGGACGACGACCGCGACGGTGCTCGCCCAGGCCATGGTCCGCGAGGGCCTGCGGGCCGTCGACGCCGGCGCCAACCCGATGCGGGTCCGCCGCGGCATCGAGCAGACCGTACCGGTCGTGGTGGCGACGCTGCGGTCCTGGGCGGCCGAGGTCGGCGGCGGGCAGGACCTGCGGCACATCGCGACCATGGCCGCCGGTGACGACGAGTCGATCGGCGAGGTGATCGCGGCGGCGGTCGAGCGGGTCGGGCGCAACGGCGTCGTCACCACGGAGGAGTCCGACGAGCTCGGGATGTCGGTCGAAGTGGTCGACGGGATCGAGTTCGACCACGGCTACACCTCGGCGTACATGGTCACCGACAAGGAGCGGATGGAGGCCGTCCACGAGCGCCCGCTGGTCCTGCTCACCAACCGCAAGATCAGCCAGGTGCAGGACATCATGCCGACGGTCGAGGTGGCCAAGCGCGCGGACCGGCCGCTGGTCGTGCTCGCCGAGGACGTCACCGGGCCGGCGCTGCAGTTCCTGGTCGGCGGGAACATGCACGGCACGATGCAGTCGGTCGTGGTCCGGGCCCCCGGCTTCGGGCACCGGCGGATCGCCGAGCTGGAAGACCTCGCGGTGGCGCTCGGCGGGCACGTGATCGCGCAGGACACCGGGCTCGAGCTCGCCGAGGTGGCGTTGGAGCACCTCGGCACCTGTGACCGGATCACGATCAGCGAGGCCAGTACGACGATCGTCGGCGGGCACGGTGACCCGGCGCTCGTCGAGGCACGGCTGCGGCAGCTCGAGACCCAGTTCGAGCGGGCCCGGATCGACGCCGACCGGGACAGCCTGCAGCTCCGGATGGCGCGGCTGTCCGGGCGGGTGGCCGTGATCCGGGTCGGCGGCGCGACGAGCGTCGAGCTCAAGGAGCGGATGCTGCGGGTCGAGGACTCGCTGGCCGCCACCCGCGCGGCGGTCGAGGAGGGCGTGGTGGCCGGCGGCGGTACGGCGCTCGTCCAGGCGCAGGAGGCGGTGTCGCGCGTCGAGCTCACCGGCGACGACGCGATCGGCCGCGAGGTCGTCCGGCGCGCGCTGCCCGAGCCGCTGCGGTGGATCGCGATCAACGCTGGGTACGACGGCGACGAGGTCGTCGCGAAGGTGGCGAGCCTGCCGCTCGGCCACGGGTTCAACGCGCTGACCGGGCACTACGACGACATGTTCGACGAAGGCGTGATGGACCCGCTGAAGGTGACCCGCGCGGCCCTGGAGAGCGCGGCGTCGATCGCGGCGCTGCTGATCACGACCGAGACCGCGGTGGTCGAGGAGGTCCTCGGCAACCCCGGCGCGATCCTGGCCCCGGGCTTCGGCGACCTGGCCGAGGGCATGGTCCGGCCCTCGAACATCTACTGAGATGAACGGGTCCGAGCCCGCGGCGGCCGCGGTCAGGTCCGGGCGGATCGCCCCGACCCGCCGGCAGCTGGCCGCCGCGGCTCGGACCTTCGGGCTGCTGTCGCCGCCCGTGCGGCTGCATCTGGTGTGGTTCGCGGCGAACGGCGAGTACGACGTGGGCACGCTGGCGGAGCGTGCCGGCGTGAGCGTCGCGACCGCGAGCCAGCATCTCGGCAAGCTCCGGATCGCCGGCCTGATCACGGTCCGCCGGGTGGGGCGGCGGCACATCTACACCGTCGACGATCCGCACGTCGTCGCGCTGGTCGACCAGATCTTCGACCACATCGCCCCGGACGGCGGGTTCGCCTAGATAGTAACGAGCGGTACCATCTAGCCCATGACGGTTCCGGTCCGGCGGTTGTGGGTGGCGGTGCTGTGCGGGTATCTCGCGTTCGGGGCGGCGCTGCAGGCGTTGCCGTCGTACGTGCCGGACAGGTACGGCGGCGGCGCGCTGGCCAGTGGGACCGCGATCGGGATCGCGTTTCTCGCCACGGCGTGCGGGCGGCCGTTCGCGGGCCGGCTGGCTGATGCGGGGTGGTCGCGGCCGGTCGTGCTTGCCGGGGGAGTGCTCGCGGCGATTGGTGGCCTGGGGCAACTGTGGGCGCCCGGGCTGGGGGTCCTGCTGGTCGCGCGGCTGGTGATGGGGGCGGGGGAGGCGGCGCTGTTCTCGGCCGCGTTGCCATGGGTGTTGTCCGGTGTGCGACCGGCGCAGCGCGGCCGGTTGGCAGGTTGGTTCGGGTTGTCGATGTGGGGCGGCCTGGCCGCCGGTCCGCTCGTCGGATCTGCAGCGGGTGGTGCGGTCTGGTGGGTGGTTGTGGCGTTGTCGCTCGTGGCCGTGGGGCTTGTGCTGACAACTCGCCGGGACCCAGGGCTGCGCGAGCCGTTGGTGCGGCTCCGGGGTTTGGTGCCGCCCGGAGTTCCGTTGCCGGGGGTGACGATCGGGCTGGCCGCCTACTGCTACGGGACGGTGGCTGCGCTGCTCGTGCTGCGGTTGCGAGCCGATCACATCGAAGTCGACGGCGTCGCGCTGGCGGTGTTCGCGGCGGCGTTCCTGGTCGTCCGGTTCGCCGGCAGTCCGCTCGTCGACCGGTACGGCGGGCGCGTCGTGGCCGTCTCGACGATCTCGGTGGAAGTCGTGGCGCTGGCCGGGATCGCGTCGGCGAGCGGACCTGTCGGCGCGCTGGTGTTCATCGCGGCGGCCGGGGTCGGGTTGGCGTTGATCTATCCGGCCTGTGTGTCGATGACGTTGGATCGTGTGCGTGGACTGCGGCCCGGCGTGTCGATGGGGGTGATGACGTCGTTCTGGGATCTCGGGGTGATGGTCGCGGGTCCGCTCGGCGGGCTCGTCGGCGAGCGGGCCGGGTTCCGCGCGGCCTTCCTGGTGGCCGCCGGTGCGGGACTCGCGTGCGTCGCCGTACTGCTCAGGATGCCGCGTCCAGCAGGGTCTCGACGATGACGCGCGCCTCGGTGCCCAGCCCGGGGTCCTGGTCGACCGCGCTGATCAGCGTCGCACCTTCCAGGACGACGACCAGCTGCCGCGCGGTCACCTCGGGGTTGCGCGCGCCGGTCAGCAGACGTTCGAACAGCTGCCGGTAGAACCTGAGATGGTCCTGCGCGAGCCGTCGCGGCGCCCCGTCCTGCCCGCGATCCTCCGTCGCCGCGTTCATCATCGCGCACCCGCGGAACCCGGGTTCGGCGTACCAGGTCGCGATCAGCTCGAAGACCGCCAGGATCTTGTCACGACCGGCCGGCGCCGCGTCGACCGCCGCGTTGTGCCAGGCGCGGACCCGCTGCGTACGGTCGGTGAGGACGGCCTCGACCAGCCCTTCCTTGGAGCCGAAGTTCTTGTAGATCGTCAGCTTGGACGCGCCGGCCGCCTCGACGATCTCGTTCATCCCGGCCGCGTGGATCCCGCGCCGGCCGAACACCTCCGCGGCCGCCTTCAGGATCCGCGCGCGGGTCGCCTCGGGATCAAGCCGTTCCCCAGCCTTCACCGGCATCGTGCCACCACCTCCACCGCCACCCTACCGAGCTGGACCAAGATAAGAACGATCGGTACTATCGTTCGTCATGTGGGAACAAGTAGCTGAGGCGTTCGCGCGGAACTTCACCGAGCGCGGCGAGGTGGGTGCGGCGTTCGCGGCGTACCACCGGGGCGAACTGGTGGTGGACCTCTGGGGCGGGACGGCTGATCCCGGCACGGGCAGGGCCTGGGATCGCGACACGATCCACTTGATGTTCTCCGGGACCAAGGGGCTCACGACCGCGTGCGTTCTCCTCCTGGTGCAGGGCGGACAGCTCCGGCTGGACGATCCGCTCAGCCGCTACTGGCCCGAATTCGGTGCCCAGGGCAAGGAGTCGATCACGATCGCCGACGTGCTGTCCCACCAGGCGCGGCTGCCGTGGGTGGACGCCGGGTACGCCGATCTGCTCGACCACGACGCGATGGCGGCCTATCTGGCCGCTCAGGCCCCGGCGGCGGACGCTCGGGCCGGATTCGTCTATCACCCGGTCACCTGGGGCTGGTTGCTGGACGAGCTGGTGCGCCGGGTGGACGGGCGGACCGTCGGCCGGTTCTTCGCGGACGAGTTCGCGCGGCCGCTCGGCCTCGAGGTGTGGATCGGGCTGCCCGAGGACCTGCACCGGCGCGCCGCGACGATGGTGGCGCCGGACGGCGTCCTCGTCGACGGGCCGTGGACCGAGCTGAACCGGCCGAATCCGCTGTGGATCCCGGGCTCGGAGAAGATCTGGAACAGCGCCGAGTACCGCTCCGCGGGACTGGCCGCGGTCGGCGGCTACGCGACGGCTCGCGGGATGGCCCGGTTCTACGCGTCGCTGATCGGCGACCTCGACGGCTCCCGCGTCCTGACCCAGGAGACCGTCGAGCTGGGGCGCCGCGAGCTCCGGCGCGGCCTCGAACCCAATTGGGGCAGCCCGATGAGGTACGGCGCCGGCTTCGAGCTGCAGACCGGCGACGGCCGGATGGGCGACGCGCCCGACGCGTTCGGTCACGCGGGAGCCGGCGGCTCGCGGCACGGCGCCTGGCCGCACCGCGAGATCGCCTTCTCCTACCTGATGAACGAGGTCCGCGTCGGCCCGGACGACCGCCCGCTCACCCTTCTCGAATCACTCAGCCGAGGTAGTCGCGCCACGGGCCGCTGATGGCCAGGGTGATGCCCGGGGTCTGGATGTTGACGAAGAGCACCTTGCCGTCGGCGGAGAAGGTCGGGCCGGTGAACTCGGAGTCGTTCAGCATGTTCCGGGCGATGGCGTACGTCGGGCCGCCCGGCGTCGCACTCAGCACGTGGCTGCTGGCGTTGCCGTCCTCGGCGAGCACCAGCGAGCCCCACGGCGTGACGGTGACGTTGTCCGGGCTGTCGAAGTTGTAGTCGTCGTACTTCGCCTCGGCGCCCTTGTCGGCGGCGGCGTTGTCCGGGAAGTACGTGACCAGCTGGATGGTCTCGGCGTCGTAGTTGTAGAACCAGACCATGCCGTCGTGCGGGACCGCGTCGGCGGGCAGGTCGGCGGTGCCGGACTCGGCGTAGGAGTTCACGACGTACACGCCCTGCTTGGTGCCGTAAACCCCCTCGAACTTCTTGCCGCGGGTGATCTGACCGTCGGTGAACTGCTTGCGCACCGAGGTTGTGGCGCCGTCACGGTCCGGCACCGGCACCCAGGCGACCCGGAACGGGCGGAGCAGCTGCGCGGAGGTCAGGTACGCGACGTCCGGGATCGGCTTGCCGTCGTCACCGAGGATGGCGAGCGCCTCCAGGGTGCCGAAGTCCTTGTTCTGCAGGTCCTTCCAGCTGTTCGGGCCGAGCTTGTAGCCGCGCGGCGCGGACCAGCGGTAGAAGGTGCCGTTCGGGCCGGAGGCGTCCTCGGACAGGTAGATGTGGGTCCGGTCCTCGTCGATCGCGAGCGCCTCGTGGGCGTACCGGCCGAGCGCCTTCAGCGGCACCGGGTGCGCGGTCTTGCCGTCGCCCCAGACCTCGAAGACGTACCCGTGGTCCTTCAGCCGGGTGGTGCCGTTGGCCTTGTTCTCGGTCTCCTCGCACGTCATCCAGGTGCCCCACGGCGTCGGGCCGCCGGCGCAGTTGGTCAGGGTGCCGGAGATGCCGACCCACTCACCGAGGTTCGTGCCGTCCCTGCCCACGGTGATGACGGTGCAGCCGCCGGCGGCGCCGACGCCGGCGTCGTACACGGTGCCCTCGATCGGCGGGACACCGAGCGGACCGTTCGAGCTGATCTCGTGGTTCTGGATCAGCTGGTACTTGTTCCCGGTGCTGAAGACCGCGGTGCCGTCGTGGTGGTCCGGTGTCGGCTGGCCGGTGGTCAGCTTCGTCTGGCCGGCATAGGTGACGATCGTGTACTTGAACCCGGGCGGCAGCGCCAGGATGCCCTTCGGGTCGTCCAGCAGCGGCGGGAACGGCTTGTGCTGGGGGAACGGCGAACGGTCGCCCTGCGAAGCCGGCGCGGCCTCCGCGAGCGTCGGCACGGCCCCGACGGTGGTGAACCCGACCCCGGCGGCACCGGCGGCGGCGCCCCGGAGGACGGAACGACGATCGACTGACATGGGTTTGACTCCTTGGAAAGGCGGTTCCCGAGCAGTCGAGATCCTTCACGCCGTGGACTG
Source organism: Kribbella sp. NPDC050459 (assembly GCF_040655315.1). Lineage (NCBI taxonomy): Bacteria > Bacillati > Actinomycetota > Actinomycetes > Propionibacteriales > Kribbellaceae > Kribbella > Kribbella sp. NPDC050459. Next base: position 775,236 of record NZ_JBFAJQ010000001.1, read on the forward strand.
ACACCTGGCAAACAGAACTTGAACAAACGATCTGCAACGAATCGCGCCGGCCGGACGTCTACTGTGGGAGGTGATGGCGATGCGCAGCGTGACGAGGGTGGCGGGCAGGACGGCGGGCATGGTCGCCGTGGCCGTGCTTCTGGTTGCATGTGGCAATGAAGCCCCGACAGGAGGACAACCGTCGATGACGCCGAGCAGCAGTAGCAGCAGTTCCGGACCCGCGAGCCCGGGTGGCGGGGTAGCCGACCAGGCGAAGGCCGACCTCGTGAAGCGGCTCGGTGTCGACGCCGCCGCTGTCACCGTGGTCAGCTCCGAGGACGTGACCTGGCCGGACGGCAGCCTCGGCTGCCCGGAGCCGGGGATGCACTACACCCAGGCCTTGGTGCCCGGAAACCGGACCGTGCTGGAGGCGGGCGGGAAGCAGTACCACTACCACTCGGGCGGCCACCGGGCGCCGTTCCTTTGTGAGCAGCCGCAGCCGCCGGCTCGTTGAAAACTTTCCTGGTTGAGCGGTGTATCAACCCGCACCGAGGGTGACTCCGCAGAAGTGGGGGCAAGCCCTCGGGCCGTCGCAGGGGGGAGGACGGGACGAGGGTGCAGAGGGGGATGCTGACGCGGTGCGGTGGTTCGGTGGTCAGGCCGGAGGTCCGCACCGCGTCGGCGTGTGAACGGGCTGCCGGTCAGGGCGTGCCGAGCGACGCGAGCGCGTCCCCGGCGTGCAGAACGGGCCCGACGCCCGGCTCGGGCTGGGTCAGCGCGAACGCCAGCAGCGCGTCGGACGCCTGCTTCGCGCTCTCACCGGTGACCGACATCCGGCCGGCGATCAGGCCGGCCACCAGGGGCGTCGCGAACGACGTACCGCTCCAGCGGGCCATGCCCTGGAACGAGCGCAGCTGGCCGGTGTTCGGCGGTTCGGTGCACTCGTAGTCGCCGGTGAGGAACGCATTCACCAGGTGCTCGCCCGGTGCGTAGACGTCGACCCAGCCGCCGAAGTTGCTGAACGACGCCCGGTCCCGCCCGTTCTCGGCGAGCGCGCCGACGCCGACGACCTCCGGGAACGCGGCCGGCCAGAAGTAGTCCCTGGACGACTCGTTGCCCGCCGCGGCGACCAGCGTGAGGCCGTTGACGCGGTCCAGCCGGGTCCGGACGAACACGTCCAGGCCGAGCGCCGGCAGGTCGAACCGGGTCCGGGTCCCGGCCGACAGGCTGATGATGTCCGGCGCCAGGTCGAGCACCTCGTCCAGCGCCTGCGCGAGATCGAACTCCCACATCGCGCCCGCGCTGGTGAAGTAGCTCTTCACCACGACCTCGACGTTCCGCGCGATCGCCCGCAGGACGCCGGCGATGAAGGTCCCGTGCCCGGCGTACGGCCGGATCCGCCCGGAGCCGTCGAACGCGTTCTCCGGATCGCCGGTCACCCCGGCCAGCCAGTACGCCGCCGGCGCGTCGGACCAGCCGACGTCGAGGACGACGACCTTGACGCCGCGACCGTCCGCGGCGCCTGCGGTCAGGAACGGGGTCGGCAGCACCGGGTCCGGCGGGATCCCGGGCGGCACCTCCTCCGGCTCGGTCGCCGGGCACGGGCTGACGCTCGGCGTCACGTAGAACAGGTGCTCCGGTGTCACCACGCCGCGGCCGAGCCGCAGGTCGGCGTACTTCAGGAACCGCTGCGTCGGCGACCGGTCCTCGGGCGCGTCCGGCGGCACCTCCTCCGGGAGCAGCAGCCGCGTGACACCGCCGATCCCGCCCTCGTCGGGCCGGCCGCCCCGGAACAGTTCGACCACCCGCTGAACGTCCTCGTCGCGGACCAGGACCACCCCGGTCCGGTAGAGGTAGTCGGCCCCCTCCGGCCGTTTCTCCCAGTCCTCGGGATGGACCGCGACCTCGCGCCCGAACGCCTCCAGAATCAGCTCGATCTGAGAGATGTATTTTCTCTCACTCGTTTGATCCGCCATTTCGTTCCTTCCCCCAGATGCATGAATGGTCGATATGATTACAGAGTGCCATCGGCAGGGGGGAGTGCTGAGGCAGCAGAAAATCTGCTGCCGCTCGCGTTGTCGCGCCCGCACGACGCGATCGCGTCCGCGCGGACCCTGCTGGCCGGCGGTCCGCCGCAGGTCGAGGCGTCGATCGCGCATCAGGCCTGGGGCATCGGCCTGAGGCAGCTCGGCGACGTGCCGCGGGCGGTCCGGGAGTTGCGTACCGCGCTGCGGCTGGCCGAGCAGTCCGGGCGGTCGGAGCGGGAGGCGGATGTCCTTGCCACGCTGGGCGCGACGCTCGGCCGGGCCGGGCGCAGCCGGGAGGGACTGGCGCGGCTCGATCGCGCGGTCGACCTCAGTCGCGGCGCCCTGACCGGCCGGGTGCTGCTACGGCGCGCCGACGTACTGCTGGTGCTCGGGCGGCACCGCGAGGCGCTCGAGGATCTGCGCTCGGCGATCACGCGGCTGCGGCGGTCGGGCGACCAGGTCTGGGAGGCGCGGTCGCGCAACTATCGCGGATTCATCCAACTCGCCCTCGGCGGGACCAAGCGGGCGGACGCGGATTTCGCGGTCGCGGAGAAGCTGTACGCCGCGACGGGACAGGAGTTCGAGTACGCCGAAGCCCGGCAGAACCGGGGACTGGTCGCGTATTCGCGAGGCGACCTGCCGGCCGCGCTGCGGTATCTGGACGAAGCGGGCCGGCGCTTCGCGGCGGTCGGTGTCGTCTGGCCGGACCTCGCGATCGATCGCTGCGGCGTGCTGCTGGCCGCTGGTCTCAGCGCGGAGGCGCTGGCCGAGATGGACCAGGCGATCGCGGCCGAGGGCGGTACGGCGACCAAACGCGGCGAGCTGTGGTTCGCGGCGGCGACCGCGGCGCTGGCGGCCGGCGATCCGGCGGCGGCGCGGGAGCGGGCGGACCAGGCCCGGCGGTTGTTCTCGGCGCAGCGGCGGGAGTGGTGGTCGGTGCGTTCGTCGATGGTGCTGCTCGAGGCGCGGTACCAGTCGGGCGAGCGCGGCGAGCCGCTCCTGCGCCGGGTGAGTGCGGTGGCGGCCCGGCTGGACGCGTTGGGCGCGTCCGAGGCGTCGGCCGCGCATCTGCTCGCGGGCCGGTTGGCGTTGGCCGCGGGCCGTGCGCGGGCGGCGGATCGGCAACTGGAGCTGGCCGGACGGCACAGCAAGGACGCGCCGCCGATCGCCCGGAGCGCTGCCTGGTTGGGGAAGGCGTTGCGCGCCGAGGCCCGGGGTGAGGTGCGCGGCATGTTGTCGGCGTGTGCCCGTGGTCTGGACGCGTTGGACGAGCACCGGCTGGCGATGGGTGCGACCGAGCTGCGGGCGTTGGCGACCGGTCAGGGTGCGGAGCTGGCGGAGTTGGCGCTGCGGGACGCGCTGCGGCGCGACGATCCGCGGCGGTTGCTCAGCTGGGGTGAGCGGTGGCGCGCGACGGCGCTCGGCGTACCGCCCGTGCGGCCGCCCGACGACGAGCAGCTGGTCGGTGAGCTGGCCGCGTTGCGCGACGTCGTACGGCGGTTGGAGGCGGCACCGGATCCCGCGCTGGACAAGGAACGCCGGCGCCTGGAGAAGGCGGTTCGCGATCGGACGTTGCGGGCCGCGGGTGGCAACGGGGCCGGCGCTTGGCGGTTCGACGTCGACGAGTTGGTGGCGGCGTTGGGCGAGACCGTGCTGGTGGAGCTGGTCGAGGTGGACGGCGTACTGCACGCGGTGGTGGTGCGGAACGGGCGAATCACCAGACACGAGGTCGGTCCGCTCGCGGCGGCTGCGCTCGAGGTCGAGCGGTCCCGATTCCGTCTGCGGCGGCTGGCCCACGGCCGCTCCCGCCCCGGCAGCACCCAGGGCCCGGCGCGGCATGCGGGGCCATCGCTCGAGGTGTTGGGGGCTCGGCTCGGGGACGCGATTCTCGGCCCGGCACAGGAGTTGCTGGGGGATCGGGACGTGGTGATGGTTCCGCCCGGTCGATTGCACGCGTTGCCCTGGGGACTGGTGCCGGGGCTGGCCGATCGGGCCGTGAACGTGGTGCCGTCGGCGGCGACCTGGTTGCGCGCGCAGAGGTTGCGCCCGCCGTCGGACCGCCGGGTCGTGCTGGTCCTCGGTCCCGGGCTGTCCTCGGGTCGTGCCGAGGTGCTGCGGCTGGCCAAGGAGTATCCGGACGCGACCGTGCTGGCCGACGGCGACGCGACCGCGGAGAACGTGCTGCGCGAGCTCGACGGCGCGTGGATCGCGCACATCGCGGCGCACGGCACGTTCCGCTCGGACAGTCCGCTGTTCTCGTCGCTGCGGCTCGACGACGGGCCGCTGACGGTGTACGACTTCGAGCGGCTGCGCCGGGCGCCGTACCGGATGGTGCTGTCGAGCTGCGACTCCGGCCTCGCGAAGCCGGTGGGCGCGGACGAGCTGCTCGGGTTGAGCAGCAGCCTGATCCCGCTGGGCGCGGCCGGCATTCTCGCGAGCGTCGTACCGGTGAACGACCCGGCGACCGCTCCGCTGATGCTCGCGCTGCACGACAACCTGCGGGCGGGCCAACCGCTGGCTGCCGCGTACGCCGCGGCGCGTCACGGGACAGGAGGTGACCCGGTCGCCGACGCCGCCGGCCGGTCGTTCGTCGCGCTCGGCGCATGATGTATCAGCAGTGGTCCGAACCGCTCTGTATCAGTAAGAGAGCGGTCCGGAGGAAAGGGGGACGGCATGCGGGACGATCCGACAGTCGTCGACCTGGTCATCCGGGCCAGGGACGGCGAGAAGAATGCTTGGGACGAGCTGGTGGAGAGATACGCGCCGCTCGTTTATTCGGTGTGCAGGCGGTATCGCCTGACCCAGCCCGACATCGACGACGTCGGGCAGAGCGTGTGGCTGCGGCTGGTCGAGCACCTGCCCGGTCTGCGCGAGCCGGCCGCGCTGCCGGGCTGGATCGCGACCACGACGCAACGCGAGTGCTTCCGGCTGATCCGTGCGACCAGCCGGGTCGAGCCGGTCGACCTCCTGCAGTCGCCCGACATCCCTGAGCAGGCGATCGCCGAGGAAGAGGTACTGCGGCACGAACGCGGCGCGATCCTGCGCACCGCGTTCAGCGAGCTGTCGCGGAAATGCCAGCAGTTGCTGTCGTTGCTGATGCAGGACCCGCCGGCGCCGTACGACGAGATCAGCCGGCGACTGAACTTGCCGGTCGGCAGCATCGGGCCGAACCGGGCGCGTTGCCTGACCCGGCTGCGGCAGACCCCGGCGCTCGCCCTGCTGGCGGCCGACGGCCCCGGACCGAACGACGAATGAACGAGGAGGTGAGACCCGTGATGGATCCCGAATGGCACGACGACGAGAAGTTGATCGCGGCCTTGCGCGAGGCCTTGGCCTCCGCCGAGGACGTGCCGTCGGCTTTCGTCGAGGCCGGCAAGGCTGCGTTCGCGTGGCGGTCCATCGACGCCGAGCTGGCGGCGCTCACCTACGACTCCGCGCTGGAACCGGTGGCGATCCGGTCGGAGAGTGCGATCCTGCGGTCGCTCACGTTCGCCTCGGACGGCTGGACGGTCGAGCTCGAGCTGACGCCGGACGCGGTCCTCGGACAGCTCGACCCGCCCGCCGTCGGCACGGTCACGGCCCGCGGCGACGGCGGCGAACTGGCCACCGCGGACATCGACGAACTCGGCTTCTTCGTCCTCGGCCCGCCGCCGACCGTGCCGTACCGTTTGGTCTGCCAGACCGGCTCCGGCACGACGATCCTGACCGGCTGGATCACGCCCTAGCCGGCGACCTGAGTCAGGCGGCGAAGACCTGGGAGTCGTCGGCGAAGGCCTTGAATTCCAGGGCGTTGCCGGCCGGGTCGAGGAAGAACATCGTCCACTGTTCGCCGGTCTGGCCCTGGAACCGGACGTACGGCTCGATGACGAACGTGGTGCCGGCCGCCTGCAGCCGCTCGGCGAAGGTCCGGAACTCCTCGACGGTCAGGATCAGCCCGAAGTGCGGCACCGGTACGTCGTGGCAGTCGACCGGGTTGTGGATCCGCTGCGCCCGCTCGGGTGCGACGTGCGTGACGAACTGGTGGCCGCGCAGGTTCCAGTCGATCCAGGTCTGCGAGCTGCGGCCCTGTTCGAGGCCGAGGACCTCGCCGTAGAAGTGCCGGGCCGCGTCCAGGTCGTCGACCGGCATCGCGAGGTGGAACCGGGGGATGGGCGAGTCGAGAACAGTCATGTCTCCATTCAAGCAGTCGTTTCGTCGCGCTGCTCGACCTCGACGTGCGGCCTGGACTGCCACAGCGCCCACTCCGCACTGACGTCGCCGGCCGTCCGCAGCAGCAGCGGCAGGTGATCGTGCAGCAGCTTGTCGACCGAGGTCTCGGCCGCGTGCACGGTCACGTTCATCGCGGCCCGCACGGTGCCGGTGCCGTCGCGCACCGGCGCCGCGACCGAGCGGACGCCGGGCGCGAGCTCCTCATCCGCGAGTGCCCACCCGCGCGCCCGGATCTCGGTGAGTTCGTCGCGCAACTGGTCCGCGGTCCGGCCGATGTACGGCGGGAGTCCGGCGCGGCTCGGTTGCGCGAGCACGCCGGCCAGGTCGTCGGGCGACAGCGCCGACAGCAGCACCTTGCCCTGCGATGTCTGCGCCGCGGGGAACCGGGTGCCGATGTCGACGCGGAGCGCGATCAGCTTCGGCACCGACACGCGCGCGACGTACACGATGTCCGAGCCGTCGAGCTGCGCCATCGACGACGACTCGCCGGTGCGGGCGACGAGCGCCTCGAGATGCGGTCTCGCGATGTCCCAGAGGCCGAGCGAACCGACGTACGCCATCCCCAGCGTCAGCACCTTCGGGGTGAGCTGGAAGGACCCGCCGACGGTGCGGACGAAGCCGAGCTCCTCCAGCGTCAGCAGCAGCCGGCGCGCGGTCGGCCGGGCCAGACCGGCCGCGGTCGCGACCTCGGTGAGCGACATCGTGCGGTGGCCGGCGTCGAAGCAGGCGAGCACGTCCAGCCCGCGCGCCAGTGCCTCGACGAAATCCGGACCCGCGCCGCGCCCTGCCATCTGGTGATCCTCCCGCTCGACCTACGACTCACCGAAGATGGTGCCACGGGCCTCGCGGGTGGAGTCGGACTTGTAGTCGGTGTACTGGTACGGGTTGTCCAGGACCTCGCCCTTCGGCAGCTCCGGGTTCATCCCGCTCTTCCACGCCTCCTCGCCGAGCGTCGAACGCAGGTAGTCGACGGTCGCCTCGACCTCCCGTCGTACGGCGGGCAGGTCGCAACCGACCAGTTGGTGTTCGTGCTTGACCACGCGGCCGTCGACGATGACCGTGTGGACGTCGCCGCGCTGCGCCTGGAACGCCACCTGGCCGTACGGGTTGATCAGCGGGAACGACACCGGTGACGCGTCGTTCTTGATCAGGATCACGTCCGCCGTCTTGCCTGGTTCGAGGCTGCCCAGGTCGTCGCGCCCGAGCGCGCGGGCGCCGCCGCGGGTCGCCCAGTCGACGACGTGCTCGGCGCGCAGATGGCTGTGCGTCACGGTGGCGCCCTTCATGTGCGCCTCCAGGTGTTCGCGGGCCCGGTCGGCGCCGAGGGTGCTCCGCATCGCACTGAACAGGTCGCCGCTCCACCAGACGCTGGTGTCCTGCGACAACGACACCGGAATGTCGTGCCGGCGGACCTGCCAGGTCGGCGGGTAGCCCTGGCCGGCGCTCTGCTCGGACTCGGTCGAGACCGAGATCGAACCGCCGGTCGCGGCGATCCGCTGGTACGAGTCCGTGGTCAGGGTCGCCGCGTGGACGTAGATGTTCTGCGGCGTCATGAAGCCGTTCTCGTGCATCAGCTTGATGCCGTTGTCGTTGGTCGCACCCCAGACGCCGGCATGCGTGGTGACGCCGAGCCCGAGCTCACGGGCGACCTCGAACGCGGCCCGCTCCGGGAACGCCGGATCGCCGGTCACGTCGAACGCGAGCTGCAGACCGAGCCGGCCGTCGTCGCGCAACCGCTCGAGGAACGTCCGCACGGACGGATCGGCGGTCCACTCCCACGGCCCGGCCTGGATGTTGCCGTAGGCAAGGACGAACCGGCCGGGCACGGCCGTCAGCGCGTCGACCGCCGCCTCGGCGTGTTCGACGCTCTGCAGCCCGTGCGACCAGTCGACGGTCGTGGTGATGCCGGCCTCCAGCGACTCCCACGCCGAGGTCAGGTTGCCCGCGTGGATGTCCTCCGGCCGGAACGTCTTGCCGTGCTCGAGGTAGTACCAGACGAAGTACTGCGTGAGCGTCCAGTCGGCGCCGTACGCGCGCATCGCGGTCTGCCACATGTGCCGGTGGGTGTCGATCATCCCCGGCATCACGATGCCGCCGGACGCGTCGACGACCTGGGTGCCCTCGGGGACGTCGAGTCGTTGCCCCTGCTGCCCGACCGCCGCGATCTTGTCGCCGTCGATCAGTACGTCGCCGTCCGGGACCACCGTGTGGTGGTCGTCCATCGTCAGCACGGTCCCGCCCCGCAACAGCACTGTGGTCATCGCTGCCTCCAAGAGCTTGCCCGGACATACGTCCGTATGACGGTCAACGGGGCGGTCAGCCTCACTATCTGAGCGCAGTTCGATGGTGTCAAGAGCCTGTTGACAGGTGCTACGAGGAGATCGAGACTAATGCGGACAGATGTCCGTAGATCCGGGAGGTCAGGTGAAGGGTCCGCTCTCCGGGTTGCTGGTGGCCGACTTCTCCCGGATCCTGGCCGGTCCGTACGCGACCATGCTGCTGGCCGACCTGGGGGCCGACGTGGTGAAGGTCGAGTCGCCCGGCGGTGACGACACCCGGTCCTGGCAGCCGCCCGTGCGCGACGGCGTCTCGACGTACTACCTCGCGGTGAACCGGAACAAGCGGTCGATCGCGCTCGACCTGAAGGATCCGTCGGACCTCGCCGCCGCGCAGGAGTTGGCGCGGCGTGCGGACGTGCTGCTGGAGAACTTCCGGCCGGGCGGGCTGGCGCGGTTCGGGCTCGACTACGAGACCGTTGCCGCCGGCAACCCGAGGCTGGTGTACGCGTCGATCAGCGGGTTCGGGTCCGGGCCGGGCGGCGCCGCACTGCCCGGGTACGACCTGATCGTGCAGGCGATCTCCGGATTGATGAGCCTGACCGGTGACCCGTCCGGCGAGCCGTACCGTGCGGGCATCTCGGTGTTCGACGTGATGGCCGGGCTGCACGCGACGATCGGGGTGCTGTCGGCGCTCAACCTGCGGCACGAGACCGGCCGCGGGCAGCACGTCGAGGTGAACCTGCTGTCGTCGGCGCTGTCCGGGCTGGTCAACCAGTCGAGCGCGTACGTCGCGGGCGGCGTCGTACCGCTGCGGATGGGGAACAGCCACCCGAGCCTGTTCCCGTACGAGCCGCTGCCGTGCGCCGACGGGGAACTGATCATCACGGCCGGGAACAACGGGCAGTTCCGCAAGCTGGTCGAGGTGCTCGGCGTACCGGAGCTGGCCGACGACCCGCGGTTCGACCGGAACGAGAAGCGCACGGCCCGTCGTGAGGAGCTGCGGCCGTTGCTCGTGGAGCGGTTGATGACGCGGACCAAGCTCGAGTGGTTCCGCGACATCATCGCGGCCGGGGTGCCGTGCGGGCCGATCAACACCGTGGACGCCGGGGTCGCGTTCGCCGAGGACATCGGGCTGGACCCGGTGGTGACGGTCGGGGACATCCCGACGGTGCGCAACCCGATCACGTTCTCCGGCAGCGCGGCGTCGTACCGCCTGCCCCCGCCCGAGCTGGATGAACACGGCGCCGAGCTGAGGAAGTGGTTGTCCGCATGAGCCCTGAATTCCCCACCTCGCTCGGGACCTCGACCGCCGACGAGATCCGCCTGCTCGGGCAGGACCTGACCGCGGACCTGATGGGCAAGGTCGGCTTCGGCGAGTTGGCGTTCTGGCTGGTCGCCCTGCGCCGCCCGACACCGTCCGAGACCCGCGTCTTCGAAGCAGTCCTGGTCGCCCTCGCCGACCACGGTTTCACCCCCACCGCCATTGCCGCACGGTTGACGTACCTGTCGGCGCCGGACGCATTGCAGGGCGCCTTGGCCGCAGGCCTGCTGGGCGGAGGCTCCCGCTTCCTGGGCGTCACCGAAGACTGCGCCATGTTCCTGCACGAAGCCCTGCAAGGCCACGTCACGCCGGACGACGCCGGCTGGGACGCACTCGCGCTGGAGCTCGTCCGACAGTCCCGGGCCAACGGGACGTACATCCCCGGGCTGGGTCATCCGGTGCACAAGGTGGAAGACCCGCGCACACCGGTACTGATTCGCATCGCCCGGGAGGAAGGGCTCGAAGGGCCGCACCTGAAGCTGTTCCAGGCGATCGGCCGGGTGCACGAGCAGGTGCTCGGGCGCAAGCTGCCGCTGAACGGAGCCGGAGTGTGCGGCGCCGCGCTCGCCGACCTCGGCCTGCCGGTGGAGATGCTGCGCGGCTTCGCCCTGCTGGCCAGAGCCGCCGGACTCCTCGGCCAGTTGGCGGAGGAGCGACGCAGGCCCATCGGCATGGACGCCTACCTGACCGTCGATCGCAACGCCGTGTACGTCGAACCCTGAAGGAGCACCACATGGCCACAGTCGCCGCGGTGATCGCCTCCACGCACCATCCGTTCTACTACCGGGCGAGCACCGCCACCGGCACCGACCGCCCGCCGTTCGCCGACACGTGGGTGGCGAAGATCGAGGCCTTCCGGGAGACCCTGACGAAGGCGCGGCCGGACATCCTGGTGATGGTCGGCAGCGACCACTTCCACCAGCTGTGGCTGGACAACATGCCGCAGTTCCTGGTCGGCAAGGCGCCGTACTTCGACGCGAACTGGTACAACGAGGAGCGCGAGTTCGGCCTGCCCCGGATGCGGCTGGCCGGTGACGAGCAGCTCGCCGGGCACATCCTGCGCAACGGCCTGGACGCCGGCTTCGATCTTGCCTTCAGCAACGAACTGCGGATCGACCACAGCATCACCTGCCCGATCATCACGCTGCGCCCGGACGCGGACCTGCCGATCGTGCCGATCTACACCAACATCTTCGCACCCCCGCTGCCGCGGCCCGGCCGGTTCGTCGAGCTCGGCCGGACGATCCGGCAGCTGGTGGAGTCGTGGCCGATCGACAAGCGGGTCGCGATCATCGGCACCGGGCACCTGTCGCTCGAACTGGGCGGGCCGCGGCAGTTCGGCGAGCACGGCCCGGACCCGGAGTTCGACCGCAAGGCGGTGGACTGGATCGCGAGCGGCGACGTCGACGGGTGCCTGTCCGAGGTGACGCTGGACAGCCTGCATCTGCCGGGCAATGCGACGCACGGCTTCATGGACTTCATGCTGATGATGGGCGTCGCGGGCGCCGGGGCGAAGGCGGACCACGTGGACTCGCTCGACCTGTTCCACACGATGGAGGCGTATTTCACCTGGTACCCGAACGGAGTGCCGGCATGAGTAAGTACCTGCTGGACAAGTTTCTTTACACGGTCGACCGGGACCCGGAGCTGGTGGAGCGCTACCGCGAGGATCCCGCCGGAACGGTGGACTGGTGGGAGCGGGAGAAGGCGAACGAGATCCTGAACTGCGCGGTCGCGGAGAAGTCCACCTGGCTCGCGTTCACCGACGACGAGCGGAGGGCGTTGCGCGACCACGACCACCTCGCGCTGTTCGGCCTGGGTGCGCATCCGTTCCTCACGCTGACGTTGTTCATCGCGATGTTCGAGCGGGATCACGGCCCGCTGGAGTACCAGAAGGCGTACGGTCGGGCCCTGCAGCAGCAGTACGCCCTGCCGTACCCCGATATCGCAACCTGAGGAGTCCGCGTGCGCGCCGCAGTCCTGCACACCCACGGCCAGCCGCCGTCGCATGCCGAACACCCCGACCCGGTGGCCGGTGAAGGTTCCTCGATCGTCCGGGTGACCGCGGCCCCGATCGTTCCGCTCGATCTGCTGTGTGCCTCCGGTACGTCGTACTTCGGCCCGCCGGCGCTTCCGTACGTCCCGGGTGTGCAGGGTGTCGGTGTGGTCGAGGAGTCGTCGACGGTCCCCGCGGGGACCCGGGTGTTCTTCGCGACCTCGGCCGGGATGACGGCGGGCGACGGGAGTCTCGCGGAGCGGGCCGCCGTACCGGACGAGGATCTGGTGGCGCTGGACGTGCCGGTGCTGGACGCGGCGGTGGCAGCGATCGGGTTGTCCGGGGTCGCCGGGTGGATGGCGTTGATGTGGCGGGCCCGGATGCAGGCGGGCGAGCGGGTCCTGGTGCTGGGCGGTGGCGGTGCGGTCGGGCAGGTGGCGATCGGGGCCGCGCGGGTCCTCGGGGCGTCGGGGGTCGTTGCCGTCGTCCGGTCGGACGCGTCCCGGGACCGGGCGTTGGCGGCGGGTGCGGACGAGGTGGTCGCGCTCGGCCCGGATACCGACGAGCTGACGAGACTGCTGGGCGATCCGACGTACGACGTGGTGATCGATCCGGTGTTCGGCGTCGCCGCGACCGCTGCCTCGCGGGTTCTCGCCCCGGGCGGACGGCTGGTGAATCTCGGTGGCTCGTCGGGTGACGAGGCGGTCTTCTCGTCGTCCGTCCTGCGGAGCAGGACAGCGAGCGTGCTCGGCTACACGAACAACGCCCTCACCACGGACCAGCGCCGCGACGCGCTGACCGCCGTACTCCAGCACGCCGCGGTCGGGGCGATCGCCGTTGCCTACGAAACCGTCACCCTCGCCGACGTCACCACCGCCTGGACCCGCCAGTCCACCGGCAGGACCAGTGGTCGCCTCGTCCTCACGATCTGAACGGCCCCGTCAGACGAGGCGGGTGACGAGTCCGTAGGTCTGAGCTTCTTCGGCGTCGAGCACGCGTCCGGCGTCGAGGTCGGCGGCGACCTCGTCCGCGGGGCGTCCGGTCGCCTCGGCGATCAGGTCGCGGAATCGGGCGGCCAGGCGCTCGTGCTGCTCGGCGAGCGCGGCGAGCTCGTCCGCGGTGCCGTCGGCGGTGAAGTGGGGCGCGGACAGGACGAACATCGTGTGCCGGTGGGCCTCACGCTGGGCTGCGGCGGCGAGTACGGCGATCGCGGCGCCGCGGACGGTGCCGCGGGCAACGACATGGACCGGGGCGTTGATCAGGTCGATCGCGGCGGCCACGGACAGGGCCGCGTCCAGGTCGGCATCCGGCGCGGACAGGTGGAGCTTGATCGGATCGTTGCTCTGGGCATCCAGGAGGAGCAGCTGCGCGGCGACGTGGTTCGCCAGCGCGTCGTCGAGGCGCCCGCCGACCAGGATCACCCGCTCCGCCAGCAGCCGGTCGGCGAGCTCCCGCTCCAGCGTGATCGATGTCGGTTCGTACCAGGACGGCAGAATCGGCTGCGGCGCCGTCCGCTCCGGAACCCCGGGCACCCCGGGAATCTCCGGCCACGGCCGTCCCGGCCCAGGCACGCCCGGCCCCGGGATGCCGTTGCTGCTCAGAGTGATCGTCCGGTTCTCTGCATCCATGTGTGTCCTCCTCGACACCTCCAGCCTGGAGCAGCGGGGGACCGGGGTGAAGGGGGTTCCGCTGTCAGCAGACGAATCAGCCGAGGGCGGTGATCGCGGTGACGACGCGGTTCCAGAAGGCTTCCCGGTCGAGGGTGAGGGCGATCCGGGCGTTCGGCGGGCGGCCGGTGTAGCCGTCGAGGTCCACCACCGTGGCGCCGGCGGTCCATTCGCCCTTGGTCTCGATGACGAGGTTGGCCTCGACGCAGTGCACGATCGCGGGGTCGATGACCCGAGCCACCGCGACCGGGTCGTGCAGCGGTGGCGCCTCGAAGCCGAACAGATCGCGGTACGTCGAGGCGAAGAACGTCATCCACTCGCCGCAGACCCGCGCCAACGGCGTCCCGATCCGCTCCAGGCGCGCCAGGACGTCGTCCGTCACCAGCGCCTGATGCGTCACGTTCAGCCCGCACATCGTGAACGGGACCCCCGACCGCACCACCAGATCGGCCGCCTCCGGATCCACGCACGCGTTCGCCTCGGCCAGCGGCGCGATGTTGCCGCGGTCGGTGGATCCGCCCATCCACACGATCTCGGTGATGTTCCGAGCCAGCGACGGCTCCTCGGCCAGCAGCCGCGCCACGTTCGTCAACGCCCCGGTTGCGACGATCGTCGCCGGCCGAGAGCGCAGTACGTCGACCAGCAGCTCGTGCGCCGAGTGCGGCGACTCCGGCACCGACGGCTCGCCCGTGAAGGCCGGGCCGTCGAGCCCGGTCGTGCCGTGGACGTCGTCGGCGATCCGCAACCGCCGTACCAGCGGCCGGTCGGCGCCCCGCGCGACCGGAACCTCCGAGACCCCGGCCAAGGAGAGCACACGCCGCGCGTTCACCGTGCACTTGTCGACGGTCTGGTTGCCGGCCACGGTCGTCACGGCGAGCAGGTCGACGGCCGGATCGGCGACCGCGAGCAGGATCGCCAGTGCGTCGTCGTGGCCCGGGTCGCAGTCGAGGATCAGGGGTGTGACCATGTGCCAGGGTATGAGTTGTTGCTAGGGCCCGGCTGATTCAGCACCTATGTTTGGCTCCATGAGCGACAAGGAGCCGCCGGCGAAGGACGAGTCCGGTCCCGAGCAGGCCGACCGCAAGAGCAACGGATCGCAGCGGCCACCGCACAAGCCGTGGCGGACCGAGGGGCTGCCGGCCGGGCACGGCGACGACAAGCCGCGCCGGCCGCGGTGGTGGAAGTGGGTCGCGTGGATCGTCGGCGGGTACCTGGTGCTCTTCCTGCTCACCACGATGCAGGACCAGTTGGCCGGCGGCGAGCAGACGATCGCCTACACCGACTTCACCGCTCAGGTGCAGAAGCAGAACGTGGCCGAGATCTTCTCCCGCGGCGACACCATCGAGGGCCGGCTGAAGGAGGCCGCCGAGGTGCCGGGCAAGAGCGGCGAGACGTACACGAAGTTCACCACCGAGCGGCCGACGTTCGCCAACGACAATCTGTACGGCGACCTGCAGAAGGGCGGCGCCACCGTCCGGGCGACGCCCGTGGTCGCGCAGCGCGGTGTGCTGTGGAACCTGCTGATCTCGCTCGGCCCGTTCATCCTGATCGCGGCGTTCTACTTCTGGCTGTTCCGGCGCAGCCGGTCCGGCGGCGGGCTGGGCGGCCTGCTCGGCGGCGGCGGCCAGCAGAAGAAGCCGGTCGACCCGACCAGTGTCCGGGTGACGTTCGCCGACGTCGCGGGGATCGACGAGGTCGAGGCCGAGATCGAAGAGGTCGTCGACTACCTGAAGGACCCCGAGAAGTACCGGCGGCTCGGGGCGCGGGCCCCGAAGGGCGTGCTGCTGGCCGGCTCGCCCGGCACCGGCAAGACACTGCTCGCGCGGGCGACCGCCGGTGAGGCCGGCGTCCCGTTCTTCTCCGCGAGCGCCTCGGAGTTCATCGAGATGATCGTGGGCGTCGGCGCGAGTCGGGTGCGGGAGCTGTTCGGCGAGGCGCGGAAGGTCGCGCCGGCGATCATCTTCATCGACGAGATCGACACCATCGGCCGCGCCCGCGGCGGCGCCCGGTCGGTCGGCGGGCACGACGAGGGCGAGCAGACGCTGAACCAGATCCTCACCGAGATGGACGGCTTCTCCGGGACCGAGGGCGTCGTAGTGCTGGCGGCCACGAACCGCGCCGACGTGTTGGACCCGGCGCTGCTGCGCCCCGGCCGGTTCGACCGGACGATCACGGTGCACGCGCCGGACCAGCCGGGCCGGGAGGCGATCCTCAGGGTGCACGCGCGCGGCAAGCCGCTGGCCGCCGACGCCGATCTCGCTGCGCTGTCGCGGTCCACCCCCGGCATGACCGGCGCCGACCTCGCCAACCTGCTGAACGAGGCCGCGCTCGCCGCGGCCCGGCAGGGCGAGTCGCAGATCACCCAGCGGGACCTGACCGACGCGCTGGAGAAGGTCCAGCTCGGCACGGCGCGCAACGTGGTGATGCCGGAGGAGGAGCGGCGGCGGACGGCGTACCACGAGGGCGGGCACGCGTTGCTCGGCATGATCCAGAAGGGCGCGGACCCGGTCCGGAAGGTGTCGATCATCCCGCGCGGCCGGGCGCTCGGCGTGACGCTGTCGACGCCGGAGTCGGACCGCTACGGGTACGACGTGGACTACCTGCGCGGCCGGATCATCGGCGCGCTCGGCGGGATGGCGGCCGAGCAGGAGGTGCTCGGCGTCGTCACCACCGGCGCGGAGAGCGACCTGGAGACCGCGACCCGGATCGCCCGGTCGATGGTCGGCCGCTGGGGCATGTCCGACCTGATCGGCCCGGTCTCGGTCCTCCCGTCCGAGGGCGACGCCCGGATGGCCGGGGTCTCCGACGAACTGCTGAACAGCGTCGACCAGGAGGTCCGGCGCCTGATCGAGCAGTGCTATGCCGAGGCCCGCCGCCTGCTCCGCGAGAACCGCCCGAAGCTCGACTCGATCGCCGAGCAGCTCCTCGAATACGAGACCCTCGACGAGGCCGACGCCTACGCCGCCGCCGGCATCACCCACAGCTCCCGCACCTGACGACGCCGACGGCGAGCCCCGGCCTGGGTCGAGCAGTTGCCGGTCTTTTGACCGCGGCCGTCAGCGCTGCACGGCTTGTGTCGACGCGCGCGGGACCAGCGTCGGCGTGAAGCTGAGCGACTCGCACGGCTCGGCCGCGAGACGCCGTTCGAGGACGGTGAAAGCGGCGCGACCGATCTCGAGCGTCGGGGAGCGGACGGTGGTCAACGGCACCGGCAGGCTGTCGGCCAGCGGTGTGTCGTTGTAGCCGACCACACCGACGTCGTCCGGGACGCGCAGTCCGTGGTCGCGCAGGGCGCCGATCGCGCCGATCGCCGCGAAGTCGTTGGTCGCGAAGACGGCGTCCGGCACCGGGCCGCGGGCGAGCAGTTCGGCGACACCGGCCCGGCCCGCCTCGGCGTCGAAGCCTGTGCGTACGACACGGTCGTCGGCGAGGGGCAGACCGCGTGCCCGCAGTCCTTCGCGGAAACCTCCGAGGCGGTCGTTCGCGGTCGAGGCGTACCCGGGTCCCGCGACGACCGCCGGATCCCGGTACCCGAGTTCCGTCAGGTGCTCGGCGACGAGCCGGCCGCCGAGCACCTCGTCGGCGAAGGCCCCCACGTGATCACCGGAGGTTCGCAGCGCCAGGACGAACGGCACGTCGCGTTCGTCGAGCATTCGCAACAGCGGGTCGTCGGTCCGGGCGTCGCAGAGGACGAGCCCGTCGACGCGCCGGCCCAGGAGCTGCTCGACACGCGCCTCCCGTTGGGCGGGATCGTCGAGCGAGTTCGTGACGAAGGCGGCGTACCCGCGCTCGGCCGCGGCCTGGTCGACGCCCTCGAAGATCGTCGCGAGCACATAGTCCTGCAACCGCGGTACGACGACACCGACGAGGTGGGACCGCGCGGTGCGCAGACTGGCGCCGTGCGGATTCCGGCGGTAGCCGAGCTCGGCCGCTGCCCGCAGGATCCGCTCGACGGTCTCCGGGCCCGCCCAGCGTTCGCGTTCCCGGACACCGCTGTTCAGTACCCGCGACACCGTCGACACGTCCACTCCCGCGGCCGTGGCCACGGTACGCAACGTCGGCGCCTGCTGCCTGGTCATCGGGTCGGTGTCTCCCTCGTGCCCGGCGGAGTGCCGAGCCTCGACCATTGACACTACCCAATCGTTTGCGTACCGTCCTGAACACCGATTGCCCAAACGTTTGGGTAGCACCGTGGGAAGGGACGCCGGATGGACGACGACCGGGGCGCCGACGGGACCGATCGCGCGGCGCAGGCACTCGCGTCGGCCCGTGACACCCGGGACATCTTCCTTCGGCTCACCCCCGCCCGGGCCGCGCGGGACTGCGCGCACGCCACGGCGTCCGGCGGACCGCTGGCCGGTGTGCCGTACGCCGTGAAGGACGTGTTCGACGTCGCCGGGACCCGGACCTCCGGAGCCTCGCAGTTCTTCGATCGCCGGCCGCCCGCCGAGCGCGACGCCGAGGCAGTGCGTCGCCTCGCCGAGGCCGGCGGTGTCTGCATCGGGAAGACGACGCTGAGCGAACTCGCCTATTCGGGGCTCGGCGTCAACGACCGCTTCGGTACGCCGCTCGTGCGCCGCGCCGGGGTCGATCACATCGTCGGCGGATCGTCGTCCGGCTCGGCGGCCGCCGTCCGCGCGGGCGTCGTGCCGGTCGCGCTCGGAAGCGACACGTCCGGCTCCGCCCGTATTCCGGCGGCTTGGACGGGCATCTTCGGGTTCCGGCCGAGTCTGGGGCGTTATCCGGCCGCGGGACTGGTGCCGTTGGCACCCACACTCGACACGGTCGGGGTGCTGGCCGTCGACGCGGCGACGCTGCTGACGACGGACGCGGTGCTTGCCGACGAACCGCGGGTGCCGGAGCCGGGTGGTCCGGCGACGTTCCTGCTGCCGCACGACGAGTACCTCGAGAGCTGCGACAGGGTCGTTCTCGAGCGGTTCCACCGCACGGTCGAGCGTCTGCAAACGTTCGGCATCCGGTTCGTGCGCCGTCGGATCGAGTCGCTCGAGGTGACCCGGGCGATCCACGCGAAGCACCTGGCGATCGTCGAGGAGGAGGCGCTGGCGGCGTACGGGCGGCACTTCGAGCGAGTTCCCGATCTCTTCGGAGCACCGGTCCGCCGGCGGCTCGCGCGTGCCCGCTCGCGGGCGCGGGAACGCTCCGCGGCGCCGCTGCGGCAGGCGATGCGCGCCTTGCGGGCGCAGTACCGCCGTGAACTCGGCGGCGCGATCCTGGTCAGCCCGCCCGTGGAGATCGACGCGCCGAGCCTGGCGCAGGTCAGATCCTCGCCGGAGACGGAGGACGAGCTGAACGGCAGAGCACTGCGTCTCACCATGGCGCTGAGCTATCTCGACAGCCCGAGTGCCGTCCTCCCCGTCCGCGCGGCGGGCAGGCCGGCCGCCAGCCTGCAACTGTCGGCCGCCTCGGGCGAAGATCGCCACGTCCTCACAGCGGTGGCCCATATCGACACCATGGCCTAGCCGCCGGCACCGCAGCCGGCGGAGAACGAGCAAGGGCCGGTCATCGCAATCGATGACCGGCCCTTGGCCCGTTCGAGCGTCGTGCCGTGTGGGGGAGGTGGCCCCAACGGCTACTGGCTCTCCAGCCTCAGTCGGGGGGACCGGACGACGACTCGGCGGGCGGTCAGGTAGTACGTGCCTCCGGCAACCAACGCGCCGGAGAGCCAGGAGAAGTCGGTGTTGTTCATGGCGATCGCCACCGGGCCCTGCATGACCGGCACGAGTCCGTACTGCCAGCTCCACCCGGCGACCAGCCCGAGGCCGAGGCTGATCAGGGCCCGCGCGTTCCACTGCCCGTACGGCGACCTGCCGGCGCGGGCGTACAGGCCGGAAATGTCCAGCCGGCCGCGCCGCAGCACCAGGTAGTCGACCACGACGATGGCACTCCACGGGCTGATCCAGACCAGGATCGACACCATCCAGTTGTCGAACGCGTGCCCGAAGCTGTCCGCGCGGACGAAGACCACCAGCACTGCGGACGCGACCGCACCCGCGAACAACGTGAGCTTCCAGCGCGCGATGTCGATGCCGATCGACAGTGCGGCCAGCGAGCAGGAGTAGAGATTGAGGATGTTCGTCGCCACCGGTCCGTGCATGATGAGCAGAAGGACCGGCACGGCCATGACGCCGAACGCGTTGATCACCAGGGACGACGGATCGCTGCCCGTCCCCGCGCTGGCCAGACAGGCGCCGAGCGCGGCCAGCCATACCGTCGGGACGTACATGCCCAACGCGGACGACAAGAAGACCGAGCGGCTGGACACGTCCGGACGGACGAAGCGGCTGTAGTCGGCGGAGTACGGGAGCCAGGTGATGCCCCAGCCGACGCCGATCGCCGTCATCAACTGCGTCATCGCCGTGAACTTCTCGGCCGGGCTCGCCGCGGTGGCCGCCGTCCAGTGCAGCTCGGTCCTGCTCAAGGCCAGGACCGTCATCGCGGCCATCACGAGCACTGTGAGCGGGACGGTCCACTTCTCGAAGGTCCGAATCGCGTAGAAACCGTAGAGCGCGAGTCCGAGCTGGGCGAGCATGATCACCGCGGCGACCAGGTACTCCAGTCCGGCCCCGCCGGTGATCCCGATCTTGGCGAGCACGGCGAGCACGAGGTCGAGCACGACCCAGGTGTTCACGCCGACCCAGGCCATGGTCAGCAGACACTGGACCACTCCCGGCACGACTGCTCCGCGCCGGCCGAAGGGTGCCCGGCCGAGGACCATCTGGTTGACCGCCGTCCGGTGCCCGATGACGTTGAGCAAACCGAACAGCGCACAGCCGAAGACATTGCCGATGGCAACGACGAGCAGGGTCTCCAGCAGGCTCAGGCCGAGCGTGATGCCGAGCGCGCCGAGCACCCAGTTGATCGGGGCCAGGTTGGCGCCGGCCCAGATCCAGAACTGCTCGCGAGGGGTGGAGTCCCGCGCCTCCGGCGGGATCGGAGCGACGCCGTGGGCGTCGAACGGTACTGCCTCGGACGGTGCCGGTGTGGTCATGATGACGGCCTCCCAGGGGAACGAGTTGGCTCAGAAAACCAGCAGCCACCTCCCGGAGGCAGTAGGTAGATCTCTAGCGATTTCGGATCTCATTGGATAACTTCACACCATGTTGAGTCTGGCGACGTTGCTCGACAACCCCGCACTCGAACTGCGGCTCCTCGTCCCCGGGCCTGCCGGCGCGCTCGGCCGCGAGGCGTTGTGGGTGCACAACACGGAGTTGCCGGACCCGTCGCCCTACGTGCGCGCAGGTGAGATCGTCCTGACCAACGGCCTGTGGCTGCAGGAGACGACCGCGGCGGAGTTCGCGGCGAGTGTTCGGCGAGCCGGCGCCGCCGGCATCGTCTTCGGCCTGCGCAAGGAGACTCCGGCGACACCGCCGGAGCTGGTCGCCGCCTGTGAGCGCCAGGGCATGCCGTTGCTGGAGATCTCGATCGAGGTGCCGTTCACGGCGGTGACCGAGGCCGCCTCGGCGATCCATGCCGACCAGCGCCGTGACGCGCTGGTCGGCATGGTTCGGCGCGGTGACGCGCTGGCCTCGGCGATCTCCCACGGTGCCGGAGCGTCCGGCGTCCTGGCTGTTCTGCGGCGCGAACACGATCTGCCGCTGGCCGTCGTCGACCGGATGGCGAGGCCGCTGGCGGCGGCAGGTGTCGCATTGACGGCCCAGCAGCGCCGGCTCGTGGCAGACGGACTGGCCAGGCATCCACCACCGCTCGAAGTGGATCTCGGCGGTCAGGAAGGGCGGGCGACGATCTTCCTGGTCGGTGCGGTCGGTGACACGGACGCAGCGCTGGTCTGCCTGCGACCGGTGAGCGGCCTGACCAGGGCGGAGCAGGATGCTCTCGATCAGGCGGCGCGGTTCCTCAGTCTGGAAGTGGCGAAGCAGCAGGCGATCCAGGCGATCGAACTGCGGTTCGCCAGCGAGCTCCTCGACATGATTCTGTCCGGCGCGCAGCGGGCGGCGGAGGTTCCCGATCGGCTCCGCGCGTTCGGGGTCGACCCGTCCGGGGAGCTGGTCGTACTCACCGTCGCCTTCGCCGCCGGGACGGAGTCGACCTTGCCGGGGCTGACGGAGACGGTCACCGAGTTCTTCCTCCGGCAGAGCCTGGCGGTCGTCGTCGCCGGTGGCAGTCAGGACGTGGTCGCCGTCCTGCAGCGTCCGCGACAGGACGTCGCGCGCTTGGCGGACGAGTTGTGTACGGCGGTGCGCAAGAGGTTCCCGGAGCGTTCTCCCGTGGTGGGAGTCGGCGATGTCGCCGCGTCGGCCGGAGAGCTGCGGCGGCCGCTGGTGCAGTCGCGCGAGGCGTGCCAGGTCCTGCGGCGCCGTGGAAGCACGGCGGTCGCGTCGTTCCGGCAGCTGGGTACGCACCGTCTGCTGCTCGGTCTGCAGGATTCCGGGACGCTGCGAGGGTTCGCGGACGGCATGCTCGGGCCGCTGCGGGAGTACGACGGCCTGCGCGCCGCCGAGCTGGAGACGACGTTGCGGGCGTTCCTGTCGCATGACGGCCAGTTCGGCGCGACGGCCGCCGCGCTCCATGTGCACGTGAACACGTTGCGTAACCGGTTGGCGAAGATCACCGAGCTGACCGGACGGGACGTCGCCCGCACCGAGGACCGGGTCGATCTCTACCTGGCACTCGAAGCGGACGACATGTCCCGATCCCGCTGACGCAGTACGTCGATCGCCAGGTCCGTCGGACCGTTGCCGTTGATGACGGTGAGGTCCTGGGGGCAGGCGGAGACCACGACGACGCAGTCGAGCTCGGCGCGGAAGGTGATCGAGTCACCCGGCGCCGTTGTCGCAGGCAACCAGTCGAGGGTGTCGTCGGCGCCGACCGGTACCTGCATGAAGACGTTGACCGGCTGCGGCACGACGTCGACGTCGATTCCGAGCGCGGTGCGCAGGTTGCGGGCGCAGGAGGGGTGGTCCGGTACGCCGAGGGCGGCGTACCGGGCGTCGTCGCAGGCCGCGATGAGCAGGTCGTGACGGCCGGGCGAGGTGTCCTCGACCAGGGTCAGGATCGGGCGGCGCCGGTTCGTCACGAAGGATTCACCGATCGCCGGGAACAGCCGGCTGGTGAAGGTTCGGGTGTGCGAGGCGCTCAGGTGCTCACCGGTCATGCCCGCCGCCCCCAGGACGTACGCGAAGAGATCGCCGACCTGCTGGCCCTCGACGTCGACGACCCGCACCAGGCTGCCCTGGTCGACTTGGACGGCCCGTCCGGTTCGCGCCGGGACGAGAGTACGGACGGAGATTGGTGTCACGAGACGCCTTCCTGGATGCGAAGCGGTGGCTGCTGACCCGCCGGCGGCGGCCCGGGGAACCATTCCTCAGGTTCGGGCCAGGTGAAGCCGGACGGAATGTCGTAGGTCTCGAAGATGGTGCCGGTCGCCTCCTCGGTCGCGAAGAACGCGAAGGCGTTGCGGTCCATGAACCGGCCGGACTGCGTGGGCTCGAAGCCCCGCCCGGCGAACTCGGCGAGGCGCTCGAGCCACGGTCGCCCGCCCACGTCGAAGGCGATGTGCTGGATTCCTTCACCGTGCCGGTCGAGGTGTTTCTGGAAGATCGACGGTCCGTACAGCGGCTGCATGATCTCGACGGCCAGGTCGCCGACGTCGGCGAAGCACACCTTGATCGCCCAGTCGGCCGCCGCGCCGTCGTACGTCCGCTCGGTGACCGTCCGCGAGTCGAAGGTGTAGATCCGCCAGGGTCCGATGCCCAGGCGGACCAGGCCCTCCATCGTGCGCCTGTGGTCCCGGGTGACGAAGCAGATCTCGAGCAGGTTGCCGAGGAAGCTGTTGGACAGCTCGGTGGCGCTGACCACGGCCGGCCACGGGCTGGTGTCGTTCATACCCGTAACCAAACCAGGTTTGCCCGCGCGGTTCAGTGGAGGATCCTCCACCTTCTCATTCGATTGCTGTAGCTGGGTCCATCGCCTGGCGCGGTGCGGAGTGCTGAAGTTGTCGGCATGGATCTGACAACGACTCGTGTTCACCCCGCCCTGGAGCCGGCCCGGATCGGCGGCATCGAACTCGCCAACCGCCTCGCGGTGGCGCCGATGACCCGGGTCTCCGCCTCGCCCGATGGCCTACCGACCGCCGAGATGGCCGACTACTACGGTGACTTCGCGGCCGGTGGCTTCGGGCTGCTGATCACCGAGGGCACCTACCCGGACGCGGCGTACAGCCAGGGCTACTTCAACCAGCCGGGGCTCAGTACGGCCGAACAGGCCGAGGGCTGGCGCCCCGTCACGGAGCGGGTCCACGCGGCCGGCGGAAAGATCGTCGCGCAGCTGATGCACGCCGGCGCGCTGTCGCAAGGCAACCCGCATCGCCCCGACCTGGCTGGGCCGTCGGCCGTACAGCCGCTCGGTCAGATGATGCCCGAGTACGGCGGCAAGGGCCCCTGGCCTGTGCCGCGGGAGCTGTCGATCGAGGAGATCAGGGAGATCGTCGACGGCTTCGCGGCCGCTGCGGTGCGCGCGCACGAGGCAGGCTTCGACGGGGTGGAGATCCACGGCGCCAACGGATATCTCCTCGACCAGTTCCTGACCGTGTACACCAACCAGCGCACCGACGACTACGGCGGACCGGTCGCGAACCGGATCCGGCTGACCGGCGAGATCGCCGACGCCGTGGTGGCCGCGACACCGCACGACTTCGTCGTCGGCGTACGGCTGTCGCAGACGAAGGTGAACGACTTCGAGTACCGGTGGCCGGGCGGCGCCTACGACGCCGAGGTCATCTTCTCGACGCTCGCCGCGACCGGCGTCGACTACCTGCACGTCGCGAGCGAGGGCCGCAACTGGCTGGAGACCGCCCGCCTGCAGGGCGGGCAGACCATCACCGGTCTGGCGCGCCGGGTCGGCGGACTGCCGGTGATCGCCAACGGCGGGATGCATGACCCCGAGCAGGCCGATCGCGTGCTGACCGACGGACACGCCGATGTGCTGTCGATCGGTCACGGCGCGCTGGCGAATCCGGACCTGCCGCGCAGGCTGGCCGCCGGGCGGCCGCTGGAAGAGTTCGATCGGACGATGTTGCAGCCCTCGGTGACGCTGGCGAACGCGAAGCAGTGGCAGACTGGTCGGTCATGACGGACGCGACCTGGCACGGCGGGGCGGCGGCCGTCGTCACGCTCACTTTCGACGTCGACGCCGAGACACCGATCCTCGCGTCGGGTCGCAGGTATGCCGGTCACCTGATGACGATGTCGCACCAGGCGTACGGGCCGGACGTCGGCGTTCCCCGGATCCTCCAACTGCTCGACGACCTCGGCGTGCCGGCGACGTTCTTCGTGCCGGGGTGGGTCGCCGAGCATCGCCCCGGACTGGCGGCGACGATCGTCGAGCGCGGGCACGAGGTCGCTCACCACTCGTACAGCCATCGTGCGCCGACGTCGCTGAACGCGGTCGAGGAGCGCGCGGACTTCGAACGCGCCCTGGAGGTTTTCGATGCCCAGGGCATCGAGATCACCGGCCACCGGGCGGCGTTGTGGGAGGCCACCCAGGTGACGCTCGAGCTGGTCGCGGCACACGGGCTGACGTACGACTCGTCGCTGATGGGCGACGATCGGCCGTACGTGCTGGGAGTCGACGGCCGGCCGGTTGTGGAACTGCCGGTGCACTGGTCGCTCGACGACTGGGAGCAGTACGCCTTCCTTCCCGCACCGCAGATCGGATCGGTCATCGAGTCTCCGCTCAAGGTGCTGGAGATGTGGCGGACCGAACTCGACGCGATGCGGCACTATCGCTGTCTGTTCAATCTGTGCCTGCACCCGTTCCTGTCCGGCCGACCGAGCCGATTGATGGCGCTGCGCGCATTCATCGAGTCCGCCCAGGCTCACGGCGACGTCCACTTCAGCCGCTGTCGCGATCTGGCCGCCGCCACGCACGCCGACCGAACCCTCGAACACCGGACTCCGCCCACTGTGACGGCGGATCCGGCGGTCTACCCCGACTGACTGACTGGTCGGCCAGGGGGAGGACGAAGTGCGTGGCGGCGCGACAGCCGGCTAACCGACAGTCACACTCTGACCGAGATCGTTGTAACCGGTACTTGGCTGCCAGGTCCCGTTGTTGGCAAGGCGGATCGAGTAGTCGGGACGTGTGGACAGGCGCGGGTCCGGCAGGTTCAGCAACAGCTTGTACGTGCCGGGCACGGGCGGTGCGGCGACCTTCCAGCTGACGGAGATCGTCGTACCGGCGCCCCAGCGGCGCGGGTCGGCGGGTACGTCGACCTTGTAGGTGTGCTTCGCGCTCTGGAAGATCAGCTGGACCCGACGCGGGTTGTACGGGGCAGCCCAACCGTCGTTGCGCACCTGCAGGTCGACCTGGACCGTCCCGCGCCGGGTCGTGACCGTGCTCTCGTCGAGAGCGAACCGGTAGCCGAGCTTCTGCTTCGCGACCTCGAGGTTGTCACCCCAGCTGCCGAGCACGTCCTTGTTGTAGTCGGTGTTCAGGAACGACACGTGCAGCCGGGTCATCTCCGCGGCGGCCGAGTCCCACTCCGAGCGCGGCGGGTTCACGGCGCAGGTCTCACCGCCTTGGGGCACATAGTTGGTGTCCTGGGCAACGAAGTCCTTGTCCAGCTCGATCGGGTCGCTGAGATAGGTGCCGAAATCGTCCGGGCTGGCCAGGAAGCAGTCGTTGTGGTGCCCGATCCGGGCCACCGGCGAACCGTCGTACGCCTGCTCGGCGGTCAGCCCGCCCGCGGTCCCGGTCGGTACGCCGTACATCCGTTGCTTCATGTACGGCGTGCGCACCTGGATCATCCGGTCCTTCGGGAGCGCCTTCAGCAGCGCGTCAGTGACCGCCTTGCGATCGGCCCAGTTCTGGTCCGAGACCTGGCTCGGGTCCTGCGGGTCGCTGAAATGGTCGGTGTAGTAGCCCTCGCCCCACAGGCCGACGAAGCCGGACTGCACGAGTTCGATCACGTCGGCGTTGTCGCGCAGGACCGGCGTGAGTTGCTGGATGTGCTTGAGTACGCGGGCGACCGGCGCGTCGCCGTACGGCGTGGGCGGCGGCCAGCCCGCGCCCGGCAGCGCGTACGCGAACCGCACGATCACCTTGACGCCGGCCGCGCGGGCGGTGCGGAAGTCGGCACGGACCAGGTCGAGGTACTGCTTGTCGATCGCGTCCTGGCTCGCGAACTTCTCCAGGTAGAACACGCGCAGGATCTGCGTGATGTTCTCCTGGGTCCGGAAGGTGCGCAGGGTGGTGAGGTCGAGCGGCGCGTACCCGCTGCCGTCGGCTCGGTAATGCGTCTCGGTGTGGTGGTAGAAGCCGCGTTCGGGGTTGGCGATCACCTCGTCGCTGGTGGAGTAGGTGCGCGTCGTGGACGGTGCCGCGAGCGCCTGCTGGGCAGGCAGCAGCAGTCCGATCGCGCACATGGCGGCAGCGAGCCTTCGTCTCATGTCGTCTCCTAGCTGATGCTGACGGTGTGCAGGAGCGAGTTCATCCCGGTCGCCGCGTCCCAGGTGCTCTGGTTCGCGAGGCGGATCGAGTACTCGGGGCGAGTGAACAGAAGCGGATCCGGCAGGTTGAGCAGCAGGGCGTACGAACCTGCGGGAAGACTGGCGGGCACGGTGAGGGTCTGCGACACCGTGGTCGACGTCCCCGCGGTCCAGCGGCGCGGGTCCGACGTCATCGGGAGCTGGTAGGCGCTGCCGGTGGAGGTGTTCCGCAGGACCAGCTCGAGGTTGCGCGGGTTGAACGGCGTCGCGTAGCCGTCGTTGTGGACGGTGAAGGACACCGGCAGGCTGCCGCCGGGTGCGGCGGTCGACGGGTAGGTGCCGGACTCGAGACGGAAGCGGTACCCGAGGTTCTTGCTGACGGTCGCCAGGCAGCCGCCGGAGTTCCACGAGCTCAGGACGTTGGGCTCGTAGTCGGTGTTGAGGAACGACCAGTGGAACTGCGCGAGCTCGCTGGTCGCCGTGGGGCACTGCGAGCGCGGCGCGTTCACGCCGCAGGTCTCGCCGCCCATCGCGACGTACGTCGTGTCGGACTGCAGGTACGGGTACTCGACGGACGGGTTCTCGTACGTGCCGAAGTCGTCGGCGCTGGCGAGGAAGCAGTCGTTGTGGTGACCCACGCGGGACAGCGTCGAGCCGGTGTACGCGTCGCCGGGCTGGACCGGGGTGGTCGAGTACAGGGTGCGCTTGAACTTGGGGGTCCGCAGCTGGATCATCCGGGTCGACGGCACGACGCTGAGCAGCTTGTCGGTGACCGCCTTGCGGTTCGCCCAGTCCGTCGCCGACACGACACCGGCGTTGCCGAAGTTCTGCGTGTAGTACCACTCGCCCCAGGCGCCGATCAGCCCGGCCTGGACGACGGCGATCACGTCCTTGCCGGCCGAAAGGTACGGCGCCAACTGGTCGAGATGCGCCAGGACGCGGTCCTTCGTCGCGTCGTCGCCTGTGGTGGACGTGGTGTACGCGAGACGCAGCACCATCTTGAGGCCGGCCGCGCGGACGGTGTCGAGCTGCTGCTGCAGCTGGTCGAGGGCCGCCTGGGCGATCGGGCCGTTCTTGTACTCGGCCAGGTAGAAGACGCACATCACCAGCGAGATGCCCTGACCGGTGCGGTAGCCCTGCAGGGTGGACTGGGAGAAGTCCGCTGTGTCGCAGTCGCCGGTGTGGTGGTAGAAGCCGCGCTCGGGGTTGGCGAAGTTCTCGGTCGACGGCGTGTAGGTCACTCCGCCGCTGCCGCCGGTGTAGACCTGCGTGTACTTCGCGGACGTCTCTAGCGGGGCCTCCGCCTGGAAGATCAGGTCGGCGTCGTTCGGCGTGGCGGTCTCACCCAGGTCAGCGCGTCCGACCATCCACTGCGCGACTCCGCCGGTGTTGCCGAAGGTGACAGAGCGGACGAGCGTCCAGCTCCAGCCGGTGCCGGTGTGCTGGTAGAGGCTGCCGTTCTCGAGCAGGTAGTCGGCGCCGGTGCCGCCCTGGGCGAATCCGGTCGACGGGTTGCGGTCGGTGTCGACGTACACCCGGAGGAACTGCGGGGCGCCGGTGTAGGAGAAGCGGTACGTGACCGTGGTCGCGGTGTTGGTCGCGGTCGCGCCGCTGATGGTGGCCTGGGCGGGGGAGGCGAGGACCGCGGCGAGCAGGGCACCCGCGGTGGCGACGACGGTGAGCAGACGGAACGGACGCATCATGATGCTTCCTCTCGCTGGGCGTGGCGATGGGGATAATCATGGAGTCCAGGAAAATTATGTCAAGGCCTGAGCCCGGTCGTGATGGTCGACTCGACCTCGTCGAGTGCCAGCCGGACGGCGCCCAGTGCGACGCCCTCGTCGGCGAACGCGGACACCCGGATCTCCGGCGTCCGCAGGCACCACCGGTCCAGCTCGCGCCGCAACGGCGCCACCATCACGTCCGCCGACCGCGAGAACCCGCCCCCGATCACGACCAGCTGCGGGTCCAGCGTCAGCACCAGGGCGGAGGCCCCCACCGCCAGATCCCGCACGTACGCGTCGACGGCCGCCAGGGCCGCCGCGTCGCCCGCGCGAGCGGCCACGAACACCCGCTCGAACCCGCCGCTCGTTTCGGTTGCGGGACTGTTCTCCAGCCAGTCGTGCAGGTGGTGCGGGGCTTGTTGCCAGCCGGCGGCGGGGAGGGCGCCGATCTCGCCGGACCAGTTGGCGAAGCCGCGGTGGAGCTTGCCGTCGATGATCAGTCCGGCGCCGGTGCGCAGGCCGGCCAGCAGGAAGACCACGTCCTTCGCGAACCGGGCGACGCCGCGCCAGGTCTCGGCGAGTGCGGCGAGCTTGCAGTCGTTCTCCACGCGGACCGGGCCGGGGACCAGGCGCCGGACCTGCGCGGCCAGGTCGACCCCGCTCCACTCCGGCAACGAGTCCGAGAGCATCACTTTCCCGGTCCCGTCGACCAGGCCGGTGGTCGCCACCCCGGTCGCCCAGATCTGCCCGTCGCCGGCGCCCGCCAGCGCCTTCGTCACGCACCGGTCCAGCGCCGCGAGCCGCTGCCGTCGCCCGGCCTCCGCGGCGATCTCGATCCGGCTCTGGCTGATCACCTCGCCGTCGAGGTCGGTGACCAGGGCGAGCGCCTTGTGGCCGCCGATGTCGATCCCGAGCAACCGCCCGGCGCCCGCGTTGAACCGGTACCGCCGCGCGGGCCGCCCGACCGAGCCGGACGCCGGTGCCACCTCGGTCAGCCAGCCGCGGCCGAGCAGGTCCCGGGCCACGTCCTCGGTCGAAGCGCGCGACAGGCCTGTTCGCTTCGACAACTCGGTGAGCGTCAGGGGCTGGTCGCCGCGCAGTTCCCGCAGCACGGCGGCGGCGTTGAGTTGGCGCAGCCGCGAGAGGTCACCGCCGACCGGTTCCTCGCTCATCAGCCACCTCAGTTCTCCGGGAGTCCTGGATAACTATAAGCATCCCGATTGCGCGCGGGTCTCACCGTGTGAACGGGCGCGCCGGGGGTCTGTTGCGCACCGATGACAACGTTGTACCGTGATCTGCCGACGCTCGATCCGAAACGTTTCCGAAGGTTTCCACTGAGGAGGACCCGCGTGTCCAATCCGCTGAAGATCGCGACGCTCAGCTTCTGGCACGTCCATGCCGGCGACTACTCCAGGCAGGCCCAGGCGCACCCGGGGACGGAGCTGGTGGCCGTCTGGGACGACGACGCCGAGCGCGGCCGGGCCGGGGCCGACCAGTTCGGTGTGGAGTTCACCGGCGATCTCGACGCGCTGCTGGCGCGCGAGGACCTGGACGGCGTGGTGATCACGACGCCGACCGACGTGCACCGCGACATCATGGTCAAGGCCGCTCAGGCCGGTAAGCACATCTACACCGAGAAGGTGCTCGCGCCGACGGTCGCCGAGGCCGAGGAGATCGTCGCCGCCACCGACGCCGCCGGCGTGAAGCTGACGGTCTCGCTGCCGCGGCTCGCGCACGGCTACACGACCGCGATCCGGGAGGTGCTCGACCAGGGGACACTCGGCCGGGTGACCTACGGCCGGGTCCGGCTCTCGCACGACGGCGCGATCGGGCGGGACGGCAAGGAGGGCTGGCTGCCGCAGCGGTTCTTCGAGCCGAAGGCCGCGATCGGCGGCGCGCTCACCGACCTCGGCTGCCACCCGGTGTACCTGACCCAGCTGTTCCTCGGCGCGACGCCGGAGACCGTGAGCGCGACGTACCGCTCGGTGGCCGGTCGCGGGCTGGAGGACAACGCGGTCGTCGTGGCCGGGTACGGCGACCAGACGATCGGGGTGATCGAGGCCGGTTTCGCCAGCAACAACCCGTTCACGATCGAGCTGTTCGGGACCGAGGGCACACTCACCTACACCGACCGCGGGAACGTTCTCCTGGTGAACGGCGAGCAGGTCGAGGTGCCTGAGCACTCGCCGGATCCGTTCGCGCAGTGGGTCGACCACATCGTCAACGACACCCGTGCCGACGAGAACATCGAGCGCGCCGTCGAGCTGACCCGCCTGGTGGTGGCGGCGAACGCGGCGGCCGAGTCCAACCGAGTGATCTCCTACAGCTGAAAGGACGACGGCATGATCAAGGTCGGGCTGATCGGCGCCGGGGGCATCGCTTCGGCGCACATCAAGGGGTACCGGGCGCACGCGGACCGGATCGCGGTCACCGCGGTCGCGGACGCGGTCGAGGAGACGGCGAAGAAGCGTGGCGAGGAGCTGGACGCCGCGGCGTACACGGACTATCGCGAGATGCTCGCCGGCGAGGATCTGGACGCGGTCGACATCTGCCTGCCGCACCATCTGCACCGGGATGCGATCGTCGCGGCGGCCGAGGCGGGCAAGCACATCCTGTGCGAGAAGCCGCTGTGCCTGTCCGCCGAGGAGGCGGCCGACGTCCGCAAGGCGGTGACCGAGAACGGCGTGACGCTGATGTGTGCGCACAACCAGTTGTTCATGCCGGCCGTCGCGAAGGCCCGGGAGCTGCTGCAGGCCGGGACGATCGGCACGGTGTACGAGGTCCGCACGACGGACAGCTTCTACAACGACTTCGACCCGACGTCGATGGGCTGGCGGGCGAGCAGCAAGACGAGCGGTGGTGGCGAGCTCATTGACACCGGGTACCACCCCACCTATCTGATGCTGCACCTCGCCGGCGGGCTGCCGGTCGAGGTGACCGCGATGCTCTCCACGCACCGGTTGAAGTTCATGGAGGGCGAGGACTCCGCCCAGGTCCTGATCCGGTTCGACAACGGCGTCGTCGGCCAGTTGGTGACCAGCTGGGCGTACCAGCCGGCCGCCGGCACCGAGCGGTTCTCGGCCGTCGGCGAGCTCGGCTCGCTGACCAGTGACGGTACGTCGCTGTCCTACAGCCTCCGGTCGGGTGAGACCGAGACCTTCGAGTTCGAGCCGGTCGACACGTTCGTCGCCGAGATCGGCCACTTCGCCGACTCGCTGCTCGGCAAGCAGCGCCCGCTGCACACCGAGGAGGAGGGTATCGCCGTCCTCGGCATCCTGCTCGCGGCGTACGAAGGCTCGAAGTCCAAGACCGTCGCGCCGGTCCTCAAGGTGTAACCAGCCACACCTCGCCGGGACCTTGGACAGGTCGTGACTTGGCCAAGGTCACCGGGAGGTGTCCTGGAAGTAGAACGGCTTGGCGAGGTCGTCGAGCAGGGTCGGCTGGGCCGGGTGCCAGTCGAGGAGCTCGCCAGTCAGGGTCGCCGTGGACGGGTTGTCCATGGCGGCGAAGCCGGCGAGGAAGCCGAGGTACTGCGGTGCCTGCTCGGCGGTGATCGAGCGGGCCGGGACGTGGAGGCCGCGACCGATCGCCTCGGCGATGGTGCGGAAGGCGATGCCCTCGTCGTGGACGGCGTGCAGGCGGGAACCGGCGGGCGCCGACTCGAGTGCCAGGCGGTAGAGCCTCGCGGCGTCGAGGGTGTGGACGGCCGGCCAGCGGTTCGCGCCGTCGCCGACGTACGCCGCGAAGCCGTTGCGCCGGGCGAACTGGATCAGCGCCGGGACGAAGCCGTTGTGGTCGAGTTCGCTGTGCACCTGGGGAAGCCGGACGATCGACGAGCGGATGCCCCGATCGGCCAGTGCGACGACGAGGTTCTCCGCGTCGATGCGGTATCCGCCGGCGGGGGAGAAGTCGGCCTCGGTCCCCGGACGGCCCTGGACGAACCTGGTGAGCATGCCGGTGCCCGACGTGCTGACGAGCGGCTTGTTCGTGCCGTCCAGTGCGTCGGCCAGTGCGCGCAGCGCCGCGAGGTCGGCTTCGGCGGCGCCGGCCAGATCGCCGGCGACCATCAGGTCGTGGCGGAACGCGAGGTGTACGACGCCGTCGGCTGCCGCCGCTGCCGCGCGCAGCCGGTCGAGGTCGGCCAGGTCGCCGCGGACGACCTCGGCGCCCCGGTCGGTGAGCCGTTTCGCCGACTCGTCGGAGCGGGCCAGGCCGAGGACCTGGTGACCGTTGTGCAGGAGTTCCGGGACCACCGCCGAGCCGAGGTGGCCGGAGGCGCCGGTGATGAAGACGCGCATAGAAGGTTCCTTCCGGTGATGTCACTGACTGACATCAGTGATGCTACACCCTGATGTCACTCGATGACATCGGCTAGGATCGACGTCATGGGACGGTGGGAACCGGATGCGGCCGGGCGGCTGCGCGAGGCGGCGATGGCGCTGTACGCCGAGCGCGGGTACGACGGCACGACCGTCGCCGAGATCGCCGACCGGGCCGGGGTCACCGCGCGCACCTTCTTCCGGCACTTCGCGGACAAGCGCGAGGTGCTGTTCGCCGGATCCGAGCTGCTCGGGCAGGACATGGCCGCGGCGCTCGCCGCGGCGCCCGCGGACGCATCCCCGATGGAGGCCGTGACGGCCGCCGTCCTGGCCTCGGCCGAGTTCTTCGACGACCTCCGCCGGGACTACTCGCGCCGCCGGGCCGCCGTGATCGCGTCGACGCCGGAGCTGCGCGAACGTGAGCTGATCAAGATGGCGTCGATGACGACGTCGCTCACCGACGGCTTGCTCGCGCGCGGCGTCGACCCGGACGTGGCCGCGCTGGCAGCCGAGACCGGGGTCGCCGTGTTCCGGGTGTCGTTCGAGCGCTGGATCGCCGCGCCGGACGACGTACCGATCGCCGATGTCATCCGGTCGACGCTGAAGACGCTGTCCGCGCTCACCGCCTAGCGTCCCACGAGGCGACGGCAACGACGCCGACGCAGGTCAAGGCCATCAGCGCGAGGTCGGCGACCGGTCCGATCGCCGGTGTCGCGAGCGGCAGCACGAGCAGTACGGCGATGCCCGCCACCGCCGTACCGAGGTGGACCCGGGAGACGTCGGCGATGGCTCGGTGCACGCCCCACAGCAAGGCGATGAAGGAAGCGGCCGGTACGGCGACCGCGTAGCTCGCGCCCGTGGGGGACAGGTGCAGCTCATGACCGGTCTGCTCGACCGCGACCTCGAGGCCGGCGCCGAGCGCGGCCAGCGAGGCGAACAGGCCGTAGTGGCCGTAGCCCCAGCGGTACGAGCGATTCCGTCGGTCCTCCAGCCGCGGACCGGCCGGATGCAGGAAGTACAGCCACCACAAGGCGAACAGGATCACCAGGCCGCAGCCCGCGACCGCGATCAGCTCGGCGTTCACGTCGGTCTCGGCGACGGCCCGGCGTACGGCGTTGGACGAGGCCAGCACCGCCTCGCCGAGCAGGATGATCGTGAAGAGCCCGTACCGCTCCGCGATGTGGTGCGGATGCCAGTGCGTCGCCCGCGGGCGCTCGGCCCACAGCGGTACGGACAGCTCCAGGATCGCCAGGGCGACGAAGGCGGCGAGCAGTACCCCGTCGGAGGCGCCGGTGTTCGCGAGGTACAGCCGGCCGAACCAGCCGATCTGCAGTGCCCCGATCCCGATCGCGTAGCGGAACGCCGTCCGCCGCGACGCCGGGTCCTCGAGGCCCGCGCGCAGCCAGAGCGAGACGAGCCCGAGCCGCATCACCAGGTAGCCCGAGGTGATCATCAGGTAGTCGCCGTGGTCCGCCGCGGCCGGGACGCCGGCGGCGAGCAGCAGCACGCCGGCCATCTGCACCATGGTCAGGATCCGGTAGGTGACGTCGTCGGTGTCGTACGACGACGCGAACCAGGTGAAGTTCATCCACGCCCACCAGATCGCGAAGAACACCTGCAGGAACGGCAGCACACCGTCGCCGGCGTGGCCCTCGGCGATGGTGTGGGCGAACTGCTCGGTGACCGCGGCGACCGCGACCACGAAGGTCAGGTCGAAGAGCAGCTCGAGCTGGCTGGCGACCCGGTGCGGCTCGTCGATCGGCCGCGCCGTCATCCGCACCCGGATCCGGACCGTGGCGTTGGGCAACTGCCTCTCCTCTCGGCTGACGTCACAGACAAGACAGGGCAGCAGTCCCGGATGTGACTGTCACAAGCTCCGGGGGTGCCCTGTCTTACCTGATGACAGCTCAAGACAATCGAAAGGGATCTGCGATGAAGATCGTCGTGATCGGCGGCACCGGCCTGATCGGCACGAAGCTGGTGGCGAAGCTCACCGAGCACGGCCACGAGGCGGTCCCGGCCGCACCGAGCACCGGGGTCAACACGATCACCGGCGAGGGCCTGGCCGATGTGCTGAAGGGCGCCGACGTGGTCGTGGACGTCGCCAACTCGCCGTCGTTCGAGGCCGGGCCGGTGATGGAGTTCTTCCAGACGTCCACCTCGAACGTGCTGCAGGCCGAGGACGCCGCCGGCGTCCGGCACCACGTCGGCATCTCGATCGTCGGCACCGAGCGGCTGCCGGACAACGCCTACTTCGCCGCGAAGATCGCCCAGGAGGAGCTGATCAAGGCCTCCGGGATCCCGTACTCGCTGGTGCACGCGACCCAGTTCTTCGAGTTCGTCGGGCCGACCGCGGACGAAGCCACCTGGGACGACGGCAAGGTGCACATCGCGCCGGTCGCCTGGCAGCCGATCGCCGCCGAGGACGTCGCGAAGATCCTCGGACGGACCGCGGTCGGCGAGCCGCTGAACACGCGGATCGACATCGCCGGGCCGGACGAGGTGCGGATGGACGAGTTCATCCGCAAGGCGCTGGCCGAGCGCGGTGACACCCGCGAGGTCGTCTCCGACGTGCACGCGCGGTACTTCGGCTCCGAGCTCACCGAGCGCAGCCTGGTCCCGCTCGGCGAGGCCACGCTGGGCGAGCTGCACTACGCGGACTGGTACGCGGCGCAATGACCGGCGTGCCGGAGTCCGAGTTCCTGCGCGAGCTCGACGTCGAGGTGGAGGCGGACATCCGGCTGAACGCGGCCGGGACGCCGCCCGAGGACGAGTCACCCGAGGAGTGGCTGATGGATCCCTTCGAGGTGCAGGCCGAGGCGGCCGACCTGAACAGCCTGCACAGCGCGATCGAGGCGCTGGAAGGCGAGCCCGGGCCGTATCATCCAGCGGATGACTGAGGATCTGGACGACGCGGTCGCGGTCTTCCACCAGGTGCGGCCGCGCCTGATGGGGATCGCGTACCGCATGCTGGGCAGCCACGCCGAGGCCGAGGACCTGGTCCAGGAGGTGTGGCTGCGCTGGCAGGCCGCGGACCGCAGCGCGGTCCAGAGCCCGGTCGCGTATCTGTCGACGGCGGGTGACCCGGCTCGCGATCAACGCGAGCCAGTCCGCGCGGGCGCGCCGGGAGACGTACGTCGGGCCGTGGCTGCCCGAACCGGTCGACACCAGCGCCGACCCGTACCTCGGCGCCGAGCACGGGGAGGCGCTGAGCTTCGCGGTCCTCCTCGTGCTCGAACGGCTGTCGCCGACCGAGCGCGCGGCGTACATCCTCCGGGAGGCGTTCGACTACCCGTACGACGAGTTGGCCGCGATGCTGCAGACGTCCGAGGCCGCGGTCCGGCAGCTCGTCAGTCGCGCCCGCAAGCGGATCCGGGCCGAACGCCGGACCGAGGTCAGCGGAGACCAGCAGAAGACGTTGCTGACGGCCTTCATCAGTGCGGCCCGCGAGGGCGATGTCGTCGCGTTGCAGGAGTTGCTGGCGAAGGACGCGATCAGCTACTCCGACGGCAACGGCGCGCGGCAGGTGTCGAAGTTCCCGGTCGTCGGCCGGGAGCGGGTCGCGAAGTTCCACCGGGCGTTCGCGTCGCACTTCTGGGCGGGCGTCGAGGTGGAGTTCGGTACGGCCAACGGCGGTCCGGCCGCGTTCCTGTCGCGGGACGGCAGGATGTTCGCGGTCTGCGCGGTGACCACGTCGGCCGACGGGATCGTCGAGGTGCTGTGGCAGCTGAACAGCGCCAAGCTGACCGCGGTCGCGTGAGCGGGGAGGTGCCAGTGTTCAGACGGCGTGATCATGCCGTCGTCCACCGGTTCGCCGCGGCCTGCCGAGTCGGGAGCAGCGCCGCGATCCGCAGCCTGCTCGCGGCCGAGGTGGTGGCGGTCAGCGACGGCGGCGGCCGGGTGCCGGCCGCGCTGGAGCCGGTCCGCGGGCCCGCGCAGGTCGTGCGCTGCCTGACCGCCCTGCTGCGGCCGGACCTGGCCTTGACGGTCGAGGCGGTGAACGGCCAGCCGGGCGTCGTGCTGCGGGACACGGGGCGGCCCGCCGGGCCGGTGGTCGCCGTGCTCAGCCTGCGGGTGACCGGCGCGAAGGTGACCGACGTCTGGATCGTGCTGAACCCGGACAAACTCCGGCACTGGCGCACCGGGGAATGAACCCCGGCCGGTCTGGTGTTGACATGTCAACCTAGACTTGGTGCGTGAGTGGACAGGAGCGTGCGGAGATGGCCGAACTGGCCTTCGGACTCGATACTTTCGGTGACATCCCGGTGGACGACAGCGGTGCGCCGGTGACGGCCGCCGCGGCGATCCGGCAGGTGGTGGACGAGGCGGTGCTGGCCGACCAGATCGGCGTGGACGCGATCGCGCTCGGTGAGCACCACCGCCCGGAGTTCTCGATCTCGACGCCGGAGACGGTGCTGGCCGGGATCGCCACCCAGACCTCGAACATCCGGCTCGGGTCGGGTGTGACGGTGCTGAGCTCGGACGACCCGGTGCGCGTCTTCCAGCGGTTCTCGACCGTCGACGCGCTGTCGAACGGGCGCGCCGAGGTGATCCTCGGGCGCGGCTCGTTCACCGAGTCGTTCCCGCTGTTCGGCTACGACCTGGCCGACTACGACAAGCTCTTCGAGGAGAAGCTGCAGTTGTTCGTGCGGTTGCTCGACGAGAAGCCGGTGACCTGGGAAGGCACCGTGCGGGCGGCGCTGGACAACATCGAGGTCTACCCGAAGACCGAGTCCGGCCGGCTGACGACGTGGGTCGGGGTCGGCGGGTCGCCGCAGTCCGTGGTGCGTACGGCGTACTATGGGTTGCCGCTGATGCTCGCGATCATCGGCGGGTCGCCGGACCGGTTCGCGCCGTACATCGACCTGTACAAGCGGGCCGCCCAGCAGTTCGGGACCGTCGCGCATCCGGTCGGCATGCACTCGCCGGGGTTCGTCGCGGAGACCGACGAGCAGGCCAAGGAGATCTACTACGCGCCGTACAAGGTGATGCGGGACAGGATCGGCGCGTTGCGCGGCTGGCCGCCGCTGAAGCGTGCGGAGTTCGAGTCCGAGGTGCTGCACGGATCGATGTACGTCGGTTCGCCGGAGACCGTCGCGCGCCGGATCGCGGGCGCGGTCAAGGCGCTCGGCGTCGAGCGGTTCGACCTCATCTACTCGGGCGGTCCGCTGCCGTCGAGTGCGCGGCTGAAGGCCGTCGAGCTGTACGGCACGAAGGTGATCCCGCTGGTGCGCGAGATCCTGGCGGAGTCCGAATGACGACGATCGGGATCCTGGGCGCGGGCAAGGTCGGGACCGTGCTCGCACGGCTGGCCATCGCGGCCGGGTATCGCGTGCTGGTCGCCGGCTCGGGTGACGTCGAGAGGATTGCGTTGATCGTCGAGGTCGTCACGCCCGGCGCCGTCGCCACCACCGCCGCCGAGGCCGCGGCCGAGGCGGACGTGGTGATCCTGGCGCTGCCGCTGGGCAAGCACCAGACGATCCCGGTCGAAGCGCTCCGCGGCAAGCTGGTCGTCGACGCGATGAACTACTGGTGGGAGGTCGACGGCATCCGCGACGACCTCACCGACCCGCGGACGTCGTCGTCGGAGATCGTCCAGCGGTTCCTGCCGGAGTCCCGCGTGGTGAAGGCGTTCAACCACATGGGCTACCACGACCTCGACGAAGGCGCCCACGCAGCGCACCGCAAGGCGATCGCCGTCGCGGGGGAGCAGGCCGACGCCGAGGAGGTCGCGAGGATCGTCGACGCGCTCGGCTTCGACCCGGTGCTCGCCGGACCGCTTGCCGAGGGCAAGCGTCTGGAGCCCGGCACGGAACTCTTCGGCGCCAACGTCGATGCGGAGGAACTCCGCGCCATGCTCGCCCGCTACCCCGAAACCGTCCGGGGCCAGGAAGTGGCCCGGGCCCGCGCGGCCGCCTAGCAAGGATCACCCGCAGGAGGGAGTTCGCGCGGCGGACGAACTCCTACGGTGGAGGCATGCGGAGGATACCGGCGTACGGCGTTGCAGTGGTGATGATCGGCTACGCCGTCGGGAAGGCGGTGTTCGCGGTCGAGGGCCGGCTGGGATTCCCGTCCGGCCCGATCGTCCCGCCCGACGCCGCGGAGGCGTACTTTCTGAACCCCACGCTGGCCCAGGCCTTCGCCGCGATCTCCGGCCTGGCCGGCGCGGCCCTGGCGCTGGCCACGGTGAGCCCGTTCGGCCGCCGGGTGCCGCGGAAGCTGTTGCTGGCCGGCGTTCTGCTGCTGGCGATCGGCGTCGGCGCCGGAGCCGTGGTGATGGTGCTCGACGGATTCGTCGGGCTAGGCATCGGCTGGCAGTGGTACCACGGCGTCGCCGGTCTGGTCATGCTCGGTCTGCTCGCGGCGCTGGCCCACGGCTCTCTCCGCGCCGACGCCGGCCGCGATCACGCAGCCGATGCCGAACGCCTGCAGGAGCGAGGGGGACTGGCCGAGCAGTAGCCAGCCGATCAGCAGCGCCAGGGCCGGTTCGAGGCTCATCAGTGTGCCGAAGACACCGGCGTCCAGGCGCCGCAGCGCCAAGTACTCCAGGCTGAACGGGATCACCGGGAGCAGAAGCGCCAGGCCGAAGCCGATGACGACCAGCTGCCAGGTCATGACCGGGATCGTGGCCGGTCCTGCCACGGCCGTCGCCACGATCGCGGCGACGGGCAGCGAGACGCCCATGCCTTGAAGGCCGGCGACGTTGCTGCCCACGTGTTGGGTGAGCACGATGTACGCCGCCCAGCACACGGCCGCGCCGAGCGCGAACAGTACGCCGGGGCCGTCGACCGACCCGTGCCACGGCTGGGTCAGCAGCAGCACGCCGGCGAAGGCCAGCGCCGGCCAGACCAGTCGCCCGCGGCTCCGGAGTACGGCGACCGACAGCGGGCCGAGGAACTCGAGCGCACTCGCCGTACCGAGCGGGAGACGTGCCGCGGCGGCCATGAACAAAAGAGTCACGCCGGCCGTGGCGACGCCGAGGCCGACCGCGGCCAGGAACGCGTTCCGGTCGAACGAACTCGGCCGGGGACGGAACAGCACGAGGACGATCAGCCCGGCACACACCAGACGCAGCCAGGCCGCACCCTCGGGCCCGACCCGGTCGAACAGCCCGACGGAGGCGGCCAGTCCGAGCTGGACCATCGTCATCGACAGCACCGCGAAGGCGATACCGGTCTCACGTGTGCGCATACCGTCCAGTCAAGCTCGGGATTTCGTTCGCGTCCACGTGAGAATCCTGGACATATCGTTCATGATCGATGAATGGACGTCCGCCGGCTCGAACTCCTGCTCGCCCTGTCCCGACTGGGCTCGATGCGTGCCGTCTCCGACGTTCTCGGCGTCACCACCTCGACCGTCTCGCAGCAGATCGCGGCGCTCGCCCACGAGGTCGGCACACCCCTGCTGGAGCCCGACGGCCGCCGCGTGCGCCTCACCCCGGCAGGCCGCCGGCTGGCCGACCACGCCGTCCACATCCTGGCCGCCCACGAGGCCGCCCGGGCCGACCTCGACCCGTCCGCCGACCCGGCCGGAACCGTCCGCGTGGCCGCCTTCCACACCGCGATCCGCGACACGCTGCTCCCCGTCGTACCGCAGCTGCCGCCCGCCGTCCGGGTGGCGATCCAGGAACAGGAACCACCCGAGGCGATCGCGTTGCTCGAGCGCGACCAGGTCGACCTCGCACTCACCTACGACTACAACCTCGCGCCCGCGCCGCAGCACGCCGCGCTGCAGGCCGCACCGTTGTGGGAGAACACCTGGAGCCTCGCCGTACCGTCACGGTCCCGGCGTACATCCGGTACGGCGGTCGACGTCATCGCCGCGTTCGCCGACAGCGACTGGATCGTGAACTCGCGGCACACCGCCGACGAGCAGGTCGTCCGCACCATCGCCGCTCTGGCCGGTTTCGAGCCCCGCGTCACGCAGCGCGCCGACAGCCTCCAACTCGTCGAGGAGATGATCACCGCCGGCCTCGGCGTCGCTCTGATGCCCGCCACCTACCCCAGGGCCACCGGCCTGTCCCTGCGCCGCCTCCGCGATCCCGAACCCCGCATGCGAGCCCATGTCCTGACCCGCCGTGGCCGCGGCGGCTGGGCGCCACTGGCACTCCTCGTCGGCCTGCTCAGCGCTTCACGGCATGCAGGAGCTGGAGGGTCAGGTCACCGTCGGTGAAGAGGCGGCCGAGGCGGGTGTCCTGGCTGGTGGCGAGGGTGTAGGCGGGGTGGGTTCGGTAGCGGGCCGTGATGTGGGCGGTGACCTCGGCGGCGCGGCGGGTCCAGGACAGCGGGACGGCGGCGGGGCGTTCGGTTTGTTCGACGAGGTCGAAGCCGGTGTGGTCGAGGACGTCGGCGAGTTCGGACTGGGTGGGGAAGTGGTTGCCGTCGGGCGGCTCCGGGACGGGACGGTTCGCGACCACGACGAGCAGGCCGAGGGATTGCCGGCCGTCGGCGGTGACGACCGGCAGGCCGAAGAGGCGTGCGGCGGCGCGGCCCGCGGACGGCATCGGCTCCAGCAGGATCGGTCGTACGCCGAAGCGCCGGGCGGCCCACGCCGCAGGACCGCCGGAGCCTGCGCCGACGTCGAGGAACTGGTCGCCCGGCGACAGCTCGCAGGCCTCGGCGAGCCACGCGAGCGCGGCCGGGCTCGAACTGCCGCGGCAGGCCGCCGGGATCGCGTGCTGGTCACCGAGCTGCTCGACGGCCTCCGCGGTCCAGGCGGCAACGTCGTCGAACTCGGCGACCATCGCCGGCGCGGTCATTCGACGAGCTTGCCGTCGGACGAGACGTGGCGCATGAGCTGCCGCAGCTCGGCGGGGATCGGGGGGATCGGCTCCTGCTCGATCGCGCCGGGGCCGGACCAGACGAGGTTGACCTGGAGGGATTCGTCGAGGTCCGGGTAGTCCGAGCGGTTGTGGCAGCCGCGGGTCTCGCGCCGTACCAGCGCCGCGTCCAGGGTGGCCCGCGCGGCCAGCGCCGACGCCTTCAGGTCGAACGCGTGCGCCAGGTCCTGGAAACCGGCGATGTCCGGATGGACGCCGATCTGCGCGATCCGCTCCTCGACGTCCGTCAGCTCCGCGAGGCCGGCCTGCAGGCCCGCCTCGTCGCGGACGACGCCGGCCCGCGCCGTCATCGTGTCGCGCAGCGCGCGCTGCAGGGCGCGGACGTTCTCCGGCCCGTCGTTGGTCAGCAACCGGTCGACCTCGGCGCGGGCCTCGGCGACGGCGTCCGCGGACCGCAGCTGGGCCTGCCGGCGGATCGAGTACTTCGCCGCTTCCTCGGCGACGATCCGCCCGAAGACGAGCAGCTCGATCAGCGAGTTGCCGCCGAGCCGGTTCGCGCCGTGCAGCCCGCTCGCGGCCTCGCCGATCGCCCACAACCCGTCGACGCCGGTGCCGTGGTCCTCGGGCCGGACCCAGACGCCGCCCATCGAGTAGTGCGCGGTCGGCGCGATCTCGATCGGCTGCTTGGTGATGTCGAGCATCTGCAGCTCGAGCAACGTCTGGTAGACCCGCGGCAGCCGCCGCATGATCGTCTCGCGGGGCAGGTGCGACACGTCCAGCCAGACGCCGCCGTTCTGCGTCCCGCGGCCCTCCTTGATCTCGGTGTACTCCGCCAGCGCGACCCGGTCCCGCGTCGACAGCTCCATCCGCTCCGCGTCGTAGCGGGCCATGAACCGCTCGCCGAGCGCGTTGCGCAGCTGGCCGCCCTCGCCGCGGGCCGCCTCGGAGACGAGCGTGCCCGCCGCGTTCTCGGGCTCGATCAGCCCCGACGGGTGGAACTGCACCAGCTCGGGATCGCGCAGCCGCCCGCCCGCGAGCACCGCCAGCCGGAACGCATCGCCGGTGTTCTCGTCGCGCCGCGACGACGTCCGCCGCCAGATCCGGGTGTGACCGCCCGCGGCCAGGATCACCGCGTCGGCGTGGATCACGTACCGTCGACCGGTCGTCAGGTCGAAACCGTAGGCGCCGAAGACCGTGTTGTCCTTCACCAGGATGCGGGTCACGTAGACGGTGTCCAGGATCGGTACGCCGAGCTGCACCGCGCGGTTGATCAGCGTGCGCTGGATCTCCAGCCCGGTGTAGTCGCCGGCGAACGCGGTCCGGCGGTAGGTGTGCGCGCCGAAGAACCGCTGCGAGATCCGCCCGTCGGCCTCGCGCGCGAACGGCATCCCCCAGCGTTCGAGGTCCTCGATCCCGCGGGCCGCGCCCTGGGCGACGACCTGCACGGTGACCGGGTTCGCGAGCAGGTAGCTCTCCTGGAGGGTGTCGGCCGCGTGCTGCTGCCAGCTGTCGTCCGGGTCCATGGTTGCGAGCGCCGCGTTGATGCCGCCGGCCGCCAGCGAGGTGTGCGCGTCGGAGCGCGAGCGTTTGCCGAGGGCAAGAACCTCGACGCCCTGCTCGGCCAGTTCGATCGCCGCCCGGAGGCCGGCACCACCGGTTCCGATCACCAGGACCGACGTGGCGATCTGCTGTTCGGTGATGCTCATCTGTTCTCCTTCGTGCGCTGCGGATGTCTTCACCCACCAGGACAGCGCAGAGTGGCGTTCTGTGACTGTCGCCCCGGTCACAACCCGGCTGTCTGTCCGGTCTCACCCAGTACCCGAGGGAAGAGGAGAACCCCATGAGTGAGAATCCGGTCGTCGTCCTGGTCCACGGCGCGTTCGCCGAGTCGGCCAGCTGGAACGGCGTCGTCGAGCGGCTGCGGGAGCGCTCGATCGAGACGGTCGCGGTGGCCAACCCGTTGCGCAGCCTCGACGGCGACGCGCAGTACGTCCGCGACGTCATCGCCGGGATCGGCAAGCCGGTGGTCCTGGTCGGGCACTCGTACGGCGGCATGGTGATCACCCAGGCCGCCGCCGGGAACGACGCGGTCAAGGCGCTCGTGTACGTCTGCGCGTTCGCACCCGACCACGGCGAGACCGCGTTCCAGCTGTCGTTGATGTTCCCGGGCAGCACGCTCGGCGACGCGCTGAACGCCTACCCGGTGGCCACCGGCGGCAACGAGCTCGCGATCCGCCCGGACGTGTTCCGTCAGCAGTTCTGCGCCGACGTACCGGCCGAGCAGGCCGCGCTGATGGCCGCGACCCAGCGGCCGGCCACCGAGGCCGCCCTGACCGGCCCGCTGCCGACGTCCACGCCGGCCTGGCAGACGATCCCGTCCTGGTTCGTGTTCAGCGACCAGGACATGAACATCCCGGTGGCCCTGCACCGGTTCCTCGCCGACCGCGCCGGTGCGAAGGACACCCGCGAGATCGCCGGCGCCTCGCACGCCCTGAGCGTCTCCGAACCGGAGGCCGTCACAGCCACGATCCTGAACGCCCTCGAGGCCTGACCACGCACTTGGCCACACACTCGACCACGCACTCGACCACGTAATCGGCCACGCAGTCGACCATGGGGTCTCCAGGGCGCGAACCCCGTGGCCGGCGGCCGACGCTGGAGGTGTTCCCCAGCGTCAGGAGGCCGGATCGTGAGTACAGCGGGTTTGGACGAGTTCCTGCAGGCTCGGCCGCGGTTGTTCCGGATCGCGCGCCGGATCGTCGGCAACCCGCACGAGGCCGAGGAGCTCGTGCAGGACGTCTGGGTGCGCTGGCAGCGGACGGACCGGTCCGCGGTGGCCGACCCGCAGGCGTTCCTCGCCACCGCGGTGTCGCGGCTGGCGATCAACCTGGTGCAGTCGGCGCGGCGCCGGCACGAGACGACGGTCGGGCCCTGGCTTCCGGACGAGCGCGTGGCGGCCGGGCCCGATCCGCACGCGT
Organism: Kribbella sp. NPDC050459; assembly: GCF_040655315.1. Lineage (NCBI taxonomy): Bacteria > Bacillati > Actinomycetota > Actinomycetes > Propionibacteriales > Kribbellaceae > Kribbella > Kribbella sp. NPDC050459. Next base: position 819,980 of record NZ_JBFAJQ010000001.1, read on the forward strand.
ACGCCGAGAACCGGGAGGCGTTCGCGACCGCCGTCCAGCTGTTGAAGGACCGGCTGTCGCCGGCCGAGCGGGCTACGTACGTGCTGCGGGAAGGCTTCGACTACCCGTACCGTGACATCGCCGAGACGCTCCGGATCGGCGCGCCGAACGCGCGCCAGCTCGTCAAGCGCGCCCGCGACCGCTTGGCGCAGGAAGCTGTCTGATCGGCGCTTACGGTACTGGCGGGTTCTGTACCCGTATCGCTGTTCGCACGTAGCCTCTGACGGGTGGGCTGGCAGCGATTGCGCGGGCGACGAGCGGAGTCCGCACGCCTCGACCACGTGGTCGCCGGGGTGCGCTCCGGGGACGGACAGGTGCTGGTCATGCGCGGCGAGGCCGGCATCGGCAAGTCGGCGCTGCTCGAGTACGTCGCCGGACGGGCCGACGGCTGCCGGGTCGCGCGCGCGTCCGGGGTCGAGTCGGAGATGGAGGTTCCGTTCGCCGGCCTGCACCAGCTGTGCCTCCCGCTCCTCGGTCTCAGCGATCGCCTGCCGGGTCCGCAGCGCGGCGCCCTGGAGATCGCGTTCGGGCTGAGCGGCGGGGGACCGCCCGATCGCTTCCTGATCGGTGCGGCGACGCTCAGTCTGTTGTCGGCGGCTTCCGATCGGGAGCCGCTGCTGTGTGTCGTCGACGACGCGCAGTGGCTCGATCAGGCCTCGGTCCAGACGCTGACCTTCGTGGGGCGCCGGCTGTTCGCGGACCGGATCGGACTGGTCTTCGCGCTGCGCGAGCCGGTGACCGCACCGGAGTGGAGCGGGTTCCCGGAGCTGCCGGTCGGCGGTCTCGCCGACGAGCACGCCGGCTCGCTGCTCGACTCGGTCGTGCCCGGGCGGCTCGACGCGCCGGTCCGCGACCGGATCGTGGCCGAGACCCGGGGCAACCCGCTGGCGCTGATGGAGCTGCCGCGCGGGCTGACCGCGGCCCAGCTGGCCGGCGGGTTCGAGCGACCGGACACCCGGCCGCTGGCGAGCCAGATCGAGCAGAACTTCGCGCTCCGCGTCCAGGCGCTGCCGCAGGACACACAGCGGCTGCTGCTGACCGCGGCTGCCGAGCCGGTCGGCGACGTACCGCTGCTCGTCCGCGCTCTCGTGCTGCTCGGCGTGCCGATGAACGCGGTGGCCCCGGCCGAGGCCGCCGGGTTGATCGATATCGCGGCCCGGGTGCGGTTCCGGCATCCGCTGGTCAGGTCGGCGACGTACCGCGCCGCGGACCCGGCGGACCGGCGTGCCGCGCACCAGGCCCTCGCGGAGGCGATCGACCCGGAGCTCGATCCCGATCGCCGCGCCTGGCATCGCGCCCAGGGCGCCGACGGCCCGGACGAGGACGTCGCGGCCGAGTTGGTGAGCTCGGCCGACCGGGCGCAACGGCGTGGCGGTATGGCGGCCTCGTCCGCGTTCCTCCAGCGCGCGACCGAGCTGACGCCGGATCCGGCGACGCGGTCGGTCCGGGCCCTCGCCGCGGCGCAGGCAAGCCTGGCGGCAGGCGCCTTCGAGACCGCGCTACGACTCCTGAACACCGCCGGCCAGGGGCCGGTCGACGACTTGCACCAGGCGCGCGTGAACCTGATGCGCGCGCAGGTGACGTTCGCCTCCGGGCACAGCCTGGAAGCTCCGCCGCTGCTGCTCGACGCGGCCCGGCGGCTCGAACCGCTCGACCTCGGCCTGGCGCGGGACACCTACCTGAACGCCCTGGCCGCGGCCCAGTTCGCCGGCCGCTTCGGCAAGGACAGGGGCATCGCGTACGTCGCCGGCGCCGCCAAGGCCGTGCCCCGGCTGGCGGAACCACGCAAACGCGACCTGCTGTACGACGCGGTCGCGACCTTGTTCGCGGACGGTTATCCGGCGATGGTCGCGCCGGCGCGGGACGCGATGACCGCGTTCGAGGCGGAGAACGGGACGCCGGAGACGGACGACCTGACCTGGATGTGGCTGACCGCGGTGCTGGCCGTCAACCTGTGGGACGACCGGAGCTGGGATCTGCTCACCGCGCGGCATCTCCGGATCGCGCGCGAGGTCGGCGATCTCAACCAGCTGCCGCTCGTCCTGCACCACCGCGTGATGCTGAGCCTGTTCGGTGGCGAGCTCACGGCGGGCGCTGCGCTGCTCGCCGAGGTGAAGACCATCCACGACGCGACCGGCGCGGACCTGGCGTCGTACGGCGAGATCTGCCTGGCGGCCTGGCGTGGACAGACCGACGCCGCGGCGCTGATCGCCGCCAGCCTGGACGACTCGGCGGCGCGCGGCGAGGGCGGTGCCGTGTCCTTCGCGCACATGGCCAACGCCTTGCTGCACAACGCCCAGGCGCAGTATCAGACCGCGCTGACCTCGGGTCTCGCGGCGACGGCGTATCCGGCCGAGCTCGGCGCGTCGAGTTGGGCGCTGCCGGAGCTGATCGAGGCGGCGTCACGGGCGGGACGTCCCGAGGCCGCGGCGGAAGGGTACGGCCGGCTGAAAGAGCAGGCCGAGGCCACCGGAACGGACTGGGGCCTCGGGGTCCTGGCGCGGGCGACCGGGCTGCGGGCGGACGGTCGCGCGGCCGAGGCGGCCTACCAGGAAGGGATCGAGCGGCTGAGCCGCACGCGGATGCGGATGGACCTGGCGCGAACGCACCTGGTGTACGGCGAGTGGCTGCGGCGGGAGGGCCGCCGGCAGGACGCGCGCGGACAGCTGCGGATGGCGTACAAGCTGTTCTCGGAGGCCGGTGCCGGTGCGTTCGCCGAGCGGGCGGCGCGGGAGCTCGCGGCCACCGGTGAGGTGCTGGACGAACGCCGTACGGCGGACACCACGGGCCGGGACTCGTTGACGCCGCAGGAGGCGCGGATCGCCGATCTGGCCGGCGCGGGGCTGACGAACGCCGAGATCGGCGCGCAGATGTTCCTCAGCCAGCACACTGTCGAGTGGCACCTGCGCAAGGTCTTCGCGAAGCTGGGCATCACGTCCCGCAAGCAGCTCCGCCCGTAGATGTCACAACCGGCCGCGGCCGGGTGTCTTACTTGTGGGAAGTTCGACGGACGGAGAGTGCGGTGCGCAGGATCCTGGTGGTGGGCGGCGGATATGCCGGGTTCTACACGGCGTGGCGGCTGGAGAAGAAGCTGCGGCGCGGCGAGGCCGAGGTGGTCGTGGTCGACCCGCGGCCGTACATGACGTACCAGCCGTTCCTGCCCGAGGTGGTCGCCGGGTCCGTCGAGGCCCGGCACGCGGCCGTGTCGCTGCGGCGCAACCTGCGGCACACCAAGCTGGTGGCCGGCATGGTCACGAACATCTCGCACGCGGACAGGACCGTGACGATTCACCCCGCGGACGGACCGGACTACCAGCTGACGTACGACGTGATCGCGGTGACCGCCGGAGCGGTGACGCGGACGTTCGACGTCCCTGGCGTGGCCGAACGGGCGATCGGGATGAAGCACGTCGAGGAGGCCGTGGCGATCCGGGACCGGCTGTTCACCGCGTTCGACGAGGCGGCCGGGCTGGAGCCGGGCCCGGCGCGGCGCAAGCTGCTGACGGTCACGTTCGTCGGCGGCGGGTTCTCCGGTGTGGAAGGTTTCGCGGAGCTGCTGTCGCTGGCGCGGGCGCTGCTGAAGAAGTACCCCGAGCTGTCCGCGGACGAGCTCGGGTTCCACCTGGTCGAGGCGACGCCGCGGATCCTGCCGGAGGTGACCGACCGGCCGGGCGACTGGGTCGTGAAGATGCTCGAGAAGCGTGGTGCGGTCGTGCACCTGAACACCACGATGCAGTCGGCCGACGACGGTCACGTGGTGCTGTCGGACGGGTCCGAGTTCGACTCGGAGCTGATCGTCTGGACCGCGGGCAACGCCGCGACCCGGCTGCTGCGCAACCACACCGACCTGCCGCACAACGAGCGCGGCATGGTGCAGGTCCGGGCGGACCTGCGGATCGGCACCGACGCCGAGGTGGTCACCGACGCCTGGGCCGCCGGTGACGACGCGGCGGTGCCCGACCTGACGTCGCCGGTCGAGGGCGCGTACACGGTCCCGAACGCGCAGAACGCCGTACGGCAGGGGAAGTTGCTGGCGAAGAACCTGCTGCGGTCGCTGCGCGGGCGGGCGCCGAAGAACTATGTGCACAACAGCCTCGGCGTGATCGCGACGCTCGGCCTCGGGCACGGGATCTTCCAGTACAAGCGGCTCGTCATCAAGGGCCTGCCGGCGTGGCTGATGCACCGCGGGTACCACGTGCTGGCGGTCCCGACCTGGGACCGGAAAATGCGCGTGCTGTCGATCTGGCTGGTGTCGTTCTTCTACGGCCGCGACATCGTGTCGCTGGCCTCGGTCCAGAGTCCGCGCGAGGCGTTCCAGACCGAGGCCAAGGCCCGCAGCCTCAGCGCGAGCCGTCCGGGATGAGCAAGTCGGTCAGCCCGAACGTCTCGCCGTTGGCAGGCAGTGTCGGCTGCCAGCCGGGCTCGAGACTGAGGTAGCCGGCCCGGTCGGCCCGCAACAGCCCGAGCAGCACTTCGGCGACGATGCGCCCGCCGACAGGCCCGAGGCGGTCGCTGTCGCCGAAGGCCTCGGACTCCTTCAGGACGTAGAACCACAACGGCGTACCGCCCGGCCAGGTGCCCTCGGTCAGCGGCGGTACGCCGAGCAGCTCGGCAACCTGCTCACCGCTCGGCAGACCGGTGGTGTCGCCGCGGAGCAGATCCCGGACGGCGAGGGACTTGTACGCCGTCTCGTCGACGGCGCCGGTGACCTGTTCCGGCAGGCCGATCAGGCTCGCGGGGAGCCGCCCGTCGAGCCGCTTCGCGCGTTGCGCCGGCGGACGACCGGGGACGTCGAAGACCTGCGTGAGATCGAGCCGCTGCCGAGGCGGCCCGAAGCCGACCAGATCGGGGAACAGCGGCACCTCGGGTCCACCCGCGGTCAGGCGGTACGTATGCCGGATCTGGCCGTGACCGTAGCGGTACGCCGCATCCGCGAACTCCAACGGGATGAACGCCTGCAGCGGTTCCGGCGTGAACCACTTCCCGCCGCCGGTCAGCACCTCGTCCACCAGCGGCTGCCCGACCAGCCGCGGCAGGAAGTCGTGGACCACCACCCACTGGTAGTGCCAGGTGAGCGTGATCCGCGCCCGCTCGAACACCTCGTCCTCGGGAATGCCGCTCGCCCGTAGCCGGTCGACGATCCGGTTGTGTGCCCGCAGCAACGCCACGTGCAGCGTCAGCGAGAACAGGTGCACGTCGTTGCGCGGGTCGCCGATCAGCGCCACGCCCTGCGGGTTCCGCGGTACGTCGTCCCCGTTCAGCAGGAACTTCGCCGGGTCGTGCAGGTCGAACAGGTACGGCGAGCCGATCGGGCCGTCGGCGTACAGCATCTCCAGGTTCAGCCGCGGCGAGCGCGCGTTCCGCAACGCGTCGGTCTCGACGCCGCCCAGCGATCGGCGAGCGGTCCGCGGTCGTGTCGTGGGCCAGCAGTTGCCCGAAGAACGGCCACCCGGCCGCCTGCTCCGCGTCGTCCCCGCCGCTGCCGGGATCGAGCACCGCGGCGGCGTCACAGATCCCGCCGTCCGCGCCCGCCCGCATCAGCACCTGCGGGTCGGCGCCGAGCGGCTCCAGCCCCGGGAACATCCGCCCGTACCGCGCTCCACCAGTCGGCCGATCCACGCTGCGTACGAGACTCAGACAGTGGTCCCGCGCCGCCGGATGCCTGCTCATGCACTACCTCCCAAGGATTCGAATCCACTGGAGAGACAGCACAACCACTCCGATTGTGACCGCGGTCAGCTGATGCGGGTGAGGCGGCCGTCCTGCTGGATGCGGATGGTGGCTTTGCGGGTCCCGACGGTCAGGTCGACGAAGAACATGCCGCTGACCGTGCGGGTCTTGTACGTGACGGTCTCGGTGGAGCCGGCCGGGACGATCGCGGAGAGGACGGTCGCGGCGTTGCCGTTGCGGTTGAACTTGACCACGGGCGCCGGCTCGCGGTGGAAGATGTCGGGGTAGTACCAGCCCTCGACCGGATCCTGCCGGCCTTGGACGACGGTGATGCCGTCGGCGGGCGGCTGCTGCTGGTACGGGATCTGCAGCAGGTAGGTCTTCGACTTGCCGCCGGTGGCGACCGCGATGGTCGGCGACTGGACCGTCACCTTCTGGTCCGGCGCGAGATGCCAGAGCGTCTCGTACCGCTGGGTGCTCGTCGCCTGGCCGCGGTCGAGCGTGATGACCAGGTCCGGATCTTTGAGGACGAGGACGTCGCGCTTGCGGGTTACGCCCGGCGCGGGCGAGTCGGCGAGCGAGTACGACTCCCAGGTCGGCGTGATCGACGCGCGGACCAGCTGCGTCGGCACACTCACGGTCTCCGCCGACGGGATCGTCATGACGTTGTGCGCGGCCTGGCTCTTCGACCACGCCTGCCACTTGTCGAGCTTGTACCCGGAATGTCCCGGATCGATCAGGACGTCGTGGCCGTGCGACGAGTAGGTGATCGACATGTGGTCGTCGTGACCGTGCAGTGTCCGCGCGACGCCGTACCGGATGCTGTACGTCGACTCCTGCCCGAACGGCCGGGTCTCGCCCCATCCTGTCCGGCCGAAGATGTACCCGGCGTCGTAGACCGCGACCCGCTTGGACGGCTTCGTCCCGCGCTTGCCGAGCGAGGCCACATAGTCGAGCGCGGTCCCCGCCGCGCCGGTCGGCTTCTGCCGGACGGCGTCACCGACCTGTTGCAGCTCGCCCGTCGACTTGGTCGCGAGCGCCAGCCACTCCGACAACGCGGCGCGCCGCTGGGCGATCACCTGCCCGGGGTTGGCGCCGCAGCGCTGCAGGGTCGTCGTCGCCCGGCCCCACAGCAGGTAGTTGAACATCGCGTACCCGACCGACTGCTCGTTGGTCGACCCCTGCGGGTCGATCGCCGTCGTGATCGCCTGGGTCAGCCGGTCCACGGCGAGCTTCTTCAGCTCCGGACGTTTCAGCGTGCAGCCCACGCCGAACAGCGCGATGCTCTCGTCCGTCCCGTGGTTGGACGACCCGCTCCAGTTCACGATCATGAACTGCGCATGGTCCACGAGCGCCTTGTCGAGCCAGGCGTACTGCGTCGGCAGCGAGCTGACGCGCATCCCGGTGAGCACGGCCTGCCGGGCGCACAGCAACACGTTGGTGCGGTGCATCGTGGCCTCCCACGCGCCGACGTCGCCCTTCCACGAGTACGGGTTGTCCTGCACCCAGTCGTGGATGATCGCCAGCACATGCCGCAGCGCTTTGCGGTCACCGCGCTGCCCGGCCTCGATGCCGTTGCCCAGCCAGCGCAGCGAATGCAGCCACATGTACCAGCTCGGCTTCTGGTACGGGTTCGAGCGCCAGTTGACGTCGCCGCTCCCGTTGCCGACCTTGTACGGCGGGTCGTCGCCCCACGCGAACGTGTCCTGCAGCAGCATCGGCAGCGGAACGCCGGACTGGATCCCGCTGAAACCCGGGCACTCGTAGGTGCCGGTGTTCGCGACCGGGGTCGACGGCGGGGGAGTGGCCGGTGTGTCGACACCGGGCAGCGGCTCCTCGCTCGAGGTCGTGTCGGGGACGGACGGCCGTGGACTGGCTGTCGGGCTGGGCGGCGGGCTGCCCGGGGTCGGCGATCCGTCGGCGGACGCGGCGGTGGGGCGGTTGCGGGCGCCCGGCATCAGCACGAAGACCGCGCCGGCGAAGGCGACGCCGCAGACCAGCACGCAGGCAAGCGTCAGCGCGACGGTCGTACCCAACCGCCTCTTCGGCTGCGCCACTCGCCCCCCTCTCCACCTGCTAGACGCTCGGTGCCCGCCGATTGGTTGCGCCCGGCCCCCGGTCTGTCCGATTCGTGTCCCGGCGAGCAGTTTCCTCCAGCGAGTCGCCGATCACGAATCGGCTGCCGTCGAGGGTACGAGAACGGGGGTCCGGCGGCCGAACGCGGTGACGCCCAGGCCGGCGATGCTCGCGGCGGCGGCGACCAGCGCGCAGGTGACGAAGCCGCGGGCGAGATCGTGTGCGGTGCCCAGCAGTGGGCCGAACGTCGCCACACCGATCGCCCCGCCGATCTGCCGGGACGTGTTGAACGCAGCCGACGCGGCGCCGTGCAGGCCGGGCTCGACCGCGGCGATCGACTGTGCGGTCATGGTCGGTACGAGCAGGCCGGAACTGAACCCGATCGGGACCAGTGCGAGCACCATCGGCCACACTGCCGGCGACGTACTCGCCCAGGCCAGGGCGAGCAGCGCGACGGTGAGCACCGCTTGGCCGATCGCGAGCACGGCCGGTCTGCCGAGGCGGCGGGTGAGCGGCGCGGAGCACAGGTTGGCGATCGAGATCAGGCCGGTCAGCGGCAGGAAGAGCAGCCCGGTGACGAGGGCGCTGAGGTGCCGCCCTTGCTGGAGCAGCAGGCTCATCGTGAACAGCACGCCGTAGAAGGCGAAGTTGAGCAAGGTGCCCTGCAGCGCCGCGGTCGCGAAGCCGCGCTCGGCGTACAGCTTCAACGGCAGCAGCGGCGACCGGACGGATCGCTCGACCAAGACGAACCCCGCCAGACCCGCGAGGGTGATCGCGACCGCACCGATGACGGCCGGGTCCAGCCAGCCGCGCGCGGGAGCTTCGATCAGCGCGAACACCAGGCCGCCGATGAACGCGGTCGCGGTGGCCATCCCGCCGACATCCGGCCGCCGGAACCGCCGCTCGACGGCCGGCATCGAACGCCAGGCCCAGAGCGCGGCGGGGATGCCGATCACGACGTTGACCGCGAAGACGGCGCGCCAGTCCGCGAGTGCGACCAGGCCGCCGCCGAGCAACGGCCCGGCCGCCATCCCGGCGCCCCCGGCCGCGGCCCACCAGCTGACCAGGCGGTGGCGGGCGTGCTCGTCGGTCGCCGACGCGGTCGCGAGGACCAGCGCGCTCGGCAGCAGCAGCGCGGATCCCGCGCCCTGGACCAGCCGGGCGAGGTTCAGCATCAGCATCGAGCCGGCGGCTGCGCAGACAGCCGACGACAGCGTGAACACGAGCAGCCCGGCGAGGAACGCCCGCTTCGCGCCGAGGGTGTCCGCGATCGCTCCGGCGCCGAGCATCAGCGCCGCGAACGACAAGGTGTAGGCATTCAGCGACCACTCGAGCTCGGCGCGGGACGCGTGCAGGTGGGTGGCGAGCTGGGCGAGGGTGACGTTCACGATCGTGCTGTCGACGAAGACCATGAACGAGGCGATCAGCGCGAGCGCGACGACCGACCGGCGGTGCTCCAGGGGCATACGGCCACCCTACGACTTTGTTCGATAGACGTCGAACAGTATTCCGCCGGCCGGGACCCGTTGACCTCGACCAAGCCGCTGGCTACGGTGTCGGAAATCGATTTCTCCCGCCTCCGCCCGTGAAGGAGAACCGAATGGCCACGCAGGAACTTCCGCCCGGCTGTGCCAGCAGATCATGTGCCGGTGACTGTCCCCGGGCCCAGCTGAGTCGCCGGACGTTCATCGCTCTCGGCGCCGGCACGGTCGGTGCGCTCGCCGTTCCCGGTCAGGCGCTCGCCGCCCTGGCCGCGCCGCCGCGCCGTGATCCGGCGGTGCTGTTCGACCGCGGTACGCCGACGTCGTACACCGGTGCCGCGCTGCCGAGGATCGGGATGCCGGTCGGCGGCGGGACGACGGGACAGGTCTATCTGGCCGGCGACGGGCGGTTGTGGGCTTGGGACATCTTCAACCCGACGTCGTTCCCGCTCGGCGGCGCGGACTTCTCCGGGCACAACTACGCCGATCCGCTGTCCGCCGACCAGCCCGGCGCCGAGCGGTTCGGCCAGGGGTTCGCCCTCCGGACGACCACGCGCGGCCGGACCACGACCCGCCGCGTCGACGCGACCGGGTTCGCCGATGTCGAGTTCACCGGTTCGTACCCGATCGGCCGGGTCGCGTACGGCGACGCGGACAGCGCGGTGTCCGTACGGCTGGAGGCCTTCTCGCCGTTCGTCCCGCTGTCCACGGCGGACTCGACGCTGCCGGCAACGATCACGGCGTTCACCCTGCGGAACACGTCGCCGGATCCGGTCCGCGCGACGCTGCTCGGGTATGCCGAGAACCCGGTCTGCATCGAGAGCCGCTTCCGCCAGCCCACCAGGCTGCGGGCGAGCGGCTTCCGGGGCGGTCTCGAGTTCGACGCTGTCGACGACGACTCGGTGCAGGACGACATCCTCTTCGAGGAGTGGGAGAAAGACACCTACGACGGGTGGACCGTCACCGGCGACGCGTTCGGCGCCGGCCCGGTGCGGCCCCTCGACGTACCGAATCTGATGAAGCGCTTCGGCGATCTGAACGTGTCGGGGACGCGCTTCGTCACGTCGTACGACTTCCGCGGCGGCGGATACGACGGCCCGGTCGGGAAGCTGACGAGCCGCGAGTTCACGATCGAACGCCGGTACGTCGCGGTCGGCGTCAGCGGCGGAAGTCATCCCGGCGAGACGTGCGTGAACGTGGTCGTCGACGGGCAGGTCGTGGCCACCGCGACGGGTGCCGAGAGCGAGCCGTTGGTGGCGCAGATGCTGGACGTCGCAGCATACGCGGGACGGACGGCGCGGATCGAGATCGTCGACGCATCGACTGGCGCGTGGGGTCACCTCAGCTGTGACGCGATCGTGTTCACGGACCGGCCGGACATCGTGTTCGAGACCTGGGACCAGCCGACGTACGACGGGTGGGCCGTGGCCGGTGAGGCGTTCGGAGCGGGCCCGGTGACCGCGGCCGAGACGCCCGACGGTTTCCGGCGGCCGTTCGGGGTGCGGACCGAGCTGAACGTCAGCGGGCGGTTCGTCACGTCGTACAACTTCCGCGGCACCGGCGACCCGGACCGATACACGGGCTCGCTCACCAGCCGCGACTTCGTGATCGAGCGGCGGTTCGTCACGGCCTGGGTCGGCGGCGGCCACCACCAGGGCGAGACGTGTCTCAATGTCGTGGTCGACGGGCAGGTCGTGGCCTCGACAGCGGGGACGGACATCGAGCCGCTGACCGCGGTGTCGATGGATGTGGGCGCGTACGCCGGGAAGACGGCGCACCTGGAGATCGTCGACGCCAACACCGGCGGCTGGGGTCACGTGAACGTGGACCGGATCCTGTTCAGCGACCGACCGATCCGCCGGCAGCCGGTGGCGGAGCGTCCCGACGGCGGCACGTTCGCCCTTGCGGCGCTGACGCCGGGCGGGGTGGTCCGGCCGTCGATCGCCGACTGGTCCTCCGTCGACGCGCTCTTCGACTCGGGCGCGGCGCCGGCGGAATCGGACGGGCCGCAGGCCGGGACCGTTGCCGTGACCGTGACGCTGAAACCAGGGGAGTCGCGGACGATCCGGTTCGCGTACGGGTGGTTCTTCCCGAACCCCGAGCGCGAGTTGTTCGCCGAGCTCGTCGGCGCCTCGACGTTCCGCCGGCACTACGCGACCCGGTTCACCTCCGCGCGCGACGTGCTGTCGTACCTGGCTGCCCACGCCGAGCGCCTCGAACGCGACACCAAGCTCTGGGTGCAGACCTGGTACGACGATTCGACGCTGCCGCACTGGTTCCTCGAACGGACCCTCGCGACCGCGTCCACGCTCGCGACGAGCACCTGTTACCGCTGGGACGACGGACGCTTCTACGCGTGGGAGGGGACGTACTGCTGCGCCGGGACGTGCGAGCACGTGTGGAACTACGCGCAGGCGATCGCACGGCTGTTCCCTGCGCTCGAGCGCGACACCCGGGAACGGGTCGACCTCGGGATCGCGTTCCGGCCGACCGGCGAGATCGGCAACCGCGGCGAGGCCGGCGACGCGTCGACGTCGTTCGCGGACGGGCAGACCGGGACGATCCTGCGGATCTACCGCGAGCACCAGATGAGCAAGGACTCGGCGTTCCTGCGCCGGGTCTGGCCGCGGGTGCGGACGGCGGTCGAGTTCCTGGTGACGCACCGGGACGGGCCGGACGAGGACGGCATCTTCCGCGGCAGCCAGTGGAACACGCTCGACACCGAGTGGTTCGGCGAGGTGCCGTGGATCAGCGGGCTGTACGTCGCCGCGCTCCGGGCGGCCGCCGCGATGGCCGGCGAGGTCGGTGACGCGGCGAGCGCTGCCCGGTACACGGCGATCGCCGAGCGCGGGTCGGCGTACCTGGCCACGACACTGTGGAACGACGAGTACGGGTACTACGTGCAGAAGGTCGACCCGGCGCATCCGACGGCGGAGAACAGCAACCGGGGGTTGTTCGTCGACCAGATGTACGGGCAGACGTACGCGGCACAGCTCGGCCTGCCGCGGGTGTTCCCGGCCGAGCAGGCGCGGACGGCGCTGCGGCGCCTGTACGAGTCCAACTTCCGGGCGGATCCGGGGACGTACCGGCCGCCGGGCATCGGGGTCGGGCGGGTCTACACGACCGAAGGCGAGAGCGGCGTCATCATGGCGACCTGGCCGCACGGCGGGTCGTCCGAGACGCGCGGGCTGATGTACTTCAACGAGGTCTGGACCGGGCAGGAGTACCAGTTCGCCGCGCAACTGTTCGCCGAGGGCATGACTGAGGAGGCCCTCGCCGTCACCCGGGCGATGTACGAGCGGTACTCGGCCCGGAAACGCAATCCCTACAACGAGATCGAGGCCAGCGACCACTACGCCCGCGCGATGATGGGCTACGGCGTCTATCTGGCCGCCTGCGGCTACGAGTACCACGGCCCCCGCGGCCACCTCGGCTTCGCACCACGCATCCACCCGGAGAACTTCCGCTGCGCGTTCACCGCCGCGGAGGGCTGGGGCTCGTACAGCCAACGCCGTACGCCGGGCAACCTCTCCGCGTCGGTCGAGGTCCGCTACGGCCGGCTGACCCTCAAGACCCTCTCCTTCGACACCACCAAGCCGGCCCACCACGTCGAGGTCAGGCTGGGGCGCGACCGGCTGCCCGCGCGGGTAGTTGCTGACAGCAACCGGGCGGTCGTCACACTCGGACGGTCGGTGGTCGTCGCACCGGGCGAGGCGCTGGAGGTGATCGTCAGCTGAGGGGGCAGCGAGGAGAGGATCTGCATCAGGTGTCAGGCGTGGCGACGTGGCAGGCGGCTTGGTGGTTCTTGCCCAGGGTGCGGAGGACCGGGGTTTCCACGTGGCAGCGATCGACGGCCAGCGGACAGCGCCAGCGGAAGCGGCAGCCGGGGGTGGGGTCGATGACCTTGGGAGGTTCGCCGGTGTCGCCCTCGATGCCGGTGGTCAACGGTGCCCGCGGATCCGGTACGGCGCCCAGCAGGAGATCCGTGTACGGGTGCTTCGGGTTCTGCAGGACCGACTCCGTCGGGCCGGTCTCGACGACGTGCCCGGCGTACATGATCATCAACCGGTCGGCGACGTACCGGGCGCTCGCGATGTCGTGGGTGATGTAGAGGAACGAGACGCCTTCGGAGCTGCGCAGTTCCGCCATCAGGTTCAGCAGCCCGATCCGGATCGACACGTCGAGCATCGACACCGGCTCATCGGCGAGGATCAGCTTCGGCTTGTGCGCCAGCGCCTGCGCGAACCCGATCCGTTGCCGTTGGCCACCACTCAGCTCGTACGGGTACCGCTGCATGATGTCACCGGCCGGCGACAACCCGACCGCCTCGATGACCCGCTCCGCCTCCTCGAACCGCTGCGCCCGCGACAACGACGGACGATGCAGCTTGAGCGACCGCAGGACTCCGTGCGACACCCGGAACGCCGGGTTCAGCGAGCTGAACGGGTCCTGGAACACCATCGGTACGTCGCCGCGGTACGACAGCTGGTCCTTCCGGGAGCGGTACGTCGACATCGCCCGCCCCTGGTAGAAGATCTCGCCGCCCGTCGGCCGGTACACCCCGGCCAGCAGCCGCGCGATCGTGCTCTTGCCGCTCCCGCTCTCGCCGGCGAGCGCGACGATCTCCTGCCGCCCGATCGAGAAGTTCACGTCGTCGACCGCGTGCAGCAGCTGCCGCGAGAACCCACGGCCGACGCGGAAGTGCCGCGTCAACCCCTTGGCCTCGAGCAGCGGTGCGGCGGCCGTGGACTCGGTCTCCACCTGGGAGATGCCGGCGGTGGTCACTGCGCCTCCCGAACGAGATCAGGGACGTGCAACAGGCAACGAGCCTGCCCACCGCCCACGTTGTACAGCTCCGGGGCGATCTTCGGGCAGTCCTCGAACGCCTTCGGGCAGCGCGGCTGGAAGCGGCAGCCCGGCGGCGGATCGGCCAGGTTCGGCGGGCTGCCCGGGATGCCTGTCAGCGGCACCTTCGGCCCGCGGATCGACGGGAAGGCGTCGAGCAGCCCGGCGCTGTACGGGTGCTGCGGCGCGTCGAACACCGCGCGCGTGTCGCCGAACTCGACGACCTGCCCGGCGTACATCACGACCAGCTTGTCCGAGAAGTGGCTGACCAGCGACATGTCGTGCGTGACGAAGACGACCGCGAACCCGAGCTGCTTCTGCAACTCCTTGATCTGCACCATCAGCGACCGCTGCGCGACCACGTCGAGCGCGGACGTCGGCTCGTCCATGATGATCAGATCGGGCGTGAACAGCAGCGCCATCGCGATCATCGCCCGCTGCCGCATCCCGCCGCTCAGCTGATGCGGGTAGCTGCGCAGGTGGATCGGGTCGATGCCGACGAGCCGCAGGACCTCGGCCGGGCGGTTGTCGCCGACCGTCTCGTCGTGCGCCATGATCGCGTCGTGGAACTGCGCCCCGATGCTCTTCACCGGGTTCAGGGCGTTCATCGCGCTCTGCATCACGACCGAGAAGTCGCGCCACCGCAACGCGGACAGCTGCTTCTCGGTCATCGTCACCAGGTTCTGCCCCTGGAAGGTCACGCTGCCGCCGGTGATCGCGGCCGGCGACGACAGCAGTTGCGCGATCGCGAACAGCAGCGTCGACTTGCCGCAGCCGGACTCGCCGACGATGCCGACGAACTCGCCGGCATGGACGTCGAGGTCGACCTGATCGACCGCGACGACCGGGCGGTCCCCGGTGTCGTACGAGACGGTCAGGTCCCGGACCTCAAGAAGCTGCCTGCTCTCAGTGTTGCCGTGCACGTCGCCTCCGAACCGGCCGCAGCGCGGGGTTGCTGATCTCGTCGAACGCGTAGTTGAGCAGGGCGAAGGACACACCGAGCAGGGCGACCGCCAGGCCCGGCGAGAGCGCCCACGCGGGCAGGCCGTTCACCAGGGCGCCCTGGTTCTGCGCCCAGTAGAGCATCGTGCCCCAGCTCAGCGAGTTGGGATCGCCGAGCCCGAGGAACTGCAGGCCGGCGGCGGTCAGCACCGCGTACAGCGCGGCGCCGAGGAAGTTCGCGACGATCAGCGAGATCATCGTCGGCAGCACCTCGACCACGATGATGTACGAGCGCCGCTCGCCGCGGACCCGCGCCGATTCCAGGAAGTCCCGGTTCCGCAGCGACAGCGCCTGTGCCCGCATCTGCCGGGCGCCGTACGACCACCCGGTCAGGATCAGCACGATGATGATGACGGTCAAGTTGCCCTTGCCGGCGTAGGTCGCCAGCACGATGATCAGCGGGAACGTCGGCAGCACCAGGAAGATGTCGGTCAGCATCGACAGCCCGTCGTCCGCGAACCCGCCCAGGTATGCCGCGGAGACGCCGATCAGCACCGACAGAATCGTGGCGCCGAGGCCGGCGACCACTGCGATCACCAGCGATTCCCGGGTGCTGTAGATCAGTTGGGCGTACACGTCCTGCCCGAGTCCCGTCGTACCGAGCCAATGCTCGGCGGACGGCTTCTGCAGCGGCAGGTCGCCGATCGCCTGTGGATCGTGGTGCGCCCCCGGCACGAACAGCGCCGGGAAGGCGGCGAGCAGGATGAAGAGGAGCAGCAGACCCGCCCCCACCATGGCCTTGCGGTTGTGCAGGATGGCGCGGAACAGACCACCACGCGGGCGGCGGGCCGCACCCGACACCGGGGCCGACGCGCCGGCAACAACTGCGCTCATCGGCTATCCCTTCGTCCGGGCTCGGGGATCGAGCAGGAAGACCGCGAAGTCGCAGAGCAGGACACAGATCAGCACCGCCAGCGTGACCAGGAGGAAAAGGGCCTGCAGCAACGGGTAGTCGGTGCTCACCGTCGCGTTGTAGAACATGTAGCCGAGCCCGGGGTAGTTGAAGACGTACTCGACCAGGATCGTTCCGGAGATCACGAAGCCGAGCGACATCGCGAACCCGGACAGGTTGGGCAGGAACGCGTTCCGCCCGGCGTACCCGAACATGATCCTGCGGTTCGGGATGCCCTTCGCGCGGGCCATCCGGACGTAGTCCTCGGCCAGGGTGGTCACCATGTTGTTCCGCATGGTGAGGATCCAGCCGCCGACCGCGGTGATCAGGATCGTCGCGGCCGGCAGGATGCCGTGCTTGATCACGCTCCAGGCGAACTCCCCGGTGAACGCCGGCGTCAGGCCCTGGTCGTAGTTGAAGTCGTTCGGCAGGATCGGGTTGCTGCCGATCGCGAACAGCGAGATCAGCAGCAGCGCGACCCAGAAGTACGGCAGCGCCGAGGTGACGATGAACACCGGCGGGACGATCCCGTCGATCAGGCCGCCGCGCCGCCAGCCGGCCACGGTGCCTATCAGCGTGCCGATGACGAACGCCAGCACGGTCGCGATACCGACCAGGCCGAGCGTCCACGGCAGCGCGTCGCCGATCAGCGTCGTCACCGGGACGCCGAGACTGCTGCCGATCGACACGCCCCAATGCCCGGTGACCATCGACCTCAGGTACTCGCCGTACTGCAAGATGATGTTCTTGTCCGGGTCGAAACCGAACTCGGCCAGGACCGTCCGCAACTGCTCGGGCGTCACCACCGCGCCGCCCTTGCTCAGCCGTTGCCGTAGTGCTTCCTCGGGGCTGCCCGGCATCATCCGCGGGATGAAGAAGTTCAGCGTCATCGCCGCCCACAGCGTGAGCACGAAGAACCCGAGGCGTCGTATCAGGTATCGCACTCCCACCAGCTCCTCGTGCTCACGCTTCCCGGTTCCTTACTTCTGGGCGGACTTCGAGTACAGGTTGGTCAGCACCTGGCCGACGTCGGGGATGTTGTACGGCGCGGGCTGCGCGTACGGGTTGTCCTGGGTCGGCCAGCCGTCCAGGTCCTTGGTGTTGTACTGGTACCAGTCGACCGACTCGGTCGTCGGAATGAGCGGCACGTCCTTGATCATGTACGACGAGATCTGCTTGATCAGCTTGACCTGCGTGTCCGGGTCCGCGGCGGCGTACTGGTCGAACAGCTTGTCGACCTCGGGCTTCATGTAGCGCGAGTAGTTGCTGTTCGCCTGCTTGCCGATCGGCGCCGAGTTCTTCGAGTACAGCAGCTGCCGCAGCTCGTAGTACGGCGTCGGGCCGCCGGACAGGCTGGAGTACGCGAGGTCGTAGTCACCGGTGTACAGCTTCTGGTTGTACGACTGCTGCTGCAGGTCCTGGATCGTCAGCTCGATCCCGACCTTCGCGAGCTGCTGCTTCACGACCGCCAGCGACGCGTCCCAGTCGGTGTAGCCGGTGACCGTGATGACGCTCAGCTTCAGCGGGTTCGACTCCGAGTACCCGGCGGTCTGCAGCAGCTGCTTCGCCTTGTCCGGGTTCGGCTTGTCGTACCCGGCCGCGGCCAGCGCGTCCTTGTCGAAGTACTTGTCGAACGTCGGCGTCACCACGCCGGTCTGGTTCGCGGCCGGCTGGTACCCGCTCTCACCGATCTTCGAGATCTGCTCGCGGTCGAGCGCGTACGCGATCGCCTGCCGGACCTCGAGCTTGCTGGTCGCCGGCCGGGACGGGTCGTTGTTCGGGACGAGCGCGACGTTCGCGGTCGGCGGGAACCAGTAGTTGTTCTCCGGCGACTTCGCCTTGTAGAAGTTGTCGATGTTCGGGATGTACTGGCCGCCCCACTGGGCCTTGCCGCTGGCCAGGTCGAGGTTGGCCGGGTTGTTGTCCAGGTACGCCGGGTACTGCACCTTCTCGACGTACGGCTTGCCCGGCTGCCAGTAGCTGCCGTTGGCGACGTACGAGATGTTGTTGGGGCTGCACGACTCGACGGTGAACGGCCCGGTGCCGATCGGCTTGGTGTTCGTCCAGGTGGCCGGCTTCGAGGCGGCCTCGCCGGTCGACCAGATGTGCTTCGGCACGATGCCGACCTGGCCGGCGAAGTTGAAGAAGTACGGCTCGGCCGCGGACTTGAACTTCAGCGTGACCTTGTTGCCGGCGGCGGTGACGCTGGTCAGGCCGGCGCCGGTCCACAGCGAGTAGAGGTCGAGCGCGGGCTGCTCCTTCATCCGGTTGAAGGTGTAGACGACGTCATCGGCGCTGAACGGCTGGCCGTCGCTCCACTTCACGCCGTCGCGGATCGTGAAGTCGATCGAGTCCTTCTTCGGCGACCAGGTGAACGCGGTGGCCAGCATCGGCGTGGTGGCGCCGGCCTTCAGCACGTTGACGAACGTCAACGGCTCGTAGACGAAGCCGAGCGCGACCTGGTTGACCGCCGGGTTGAACGGGTTGAACTGGCACGGCCAGGTCTGCCCGCCGACGTTCGCGATCGTGACGGTGCCGCCCTTCTTGTGCTCGCCGGTGGACCCGCCGCCGCTGCTGCTCGACGACGACGGGTTGGACGACGCCGCGTTCCCGATCGGCTTGTCGCCGCCGCCGCATCCGGCGGTCAGTGCGCCGACCGCCACGGCGGCGACGGCGATGCGTGTGATGCCCCTCATCGTCTTCTGCCTTTCGCTACTGGAATCCTGCTCATGCGAATGCTTCCGCGCCGAGGACGGCGCCTGCTGCCTCGACGCCCAGGGCGAGCGCCCCGATCAGCGGCGCCTCCGTCGGGAACCGTGCCACCGAAAGCTCCGGCGGAAACGGGACGGCTGCGTCGAGGGCGCGACGCAGGCCGGGTTCGAGCTGGTCCCAGGACCGGACCAGCCCGCCGCCGACGACGATCCGGGACGGGTCGACCGCGATGGCCAGGTTGGCCAGATGCAGGGCCAGCTCCCGGACGAACTCGTCGGTGAGGACGGCGGCCGCCGGCTGGCTGCGCGCCATCGTGAAGACGTCGGCGGCCGTGACCGGTCGCCCGAGCCGGGCGCTGCCGGTGGTCTCGAGTGCCTGGCCGCTGACGACGTGTTCCAGGATCGTGCGCCCGTCGCCGCCGGCGTACACGTCCGCGGCGGAGCGCAGGTTGTAGCCGATCTCGCCGGACGCGCCGTGCGCGCCGGTGATCACGGTGCCGCCGGCAACGATCGCGACCGCCAGACCGGTGCCGAGATTGACGTACAGCGCGGGGTCGCAACCCGCCAGCGCGCCCCACCGCAGCTCGGCCTCCGCGGCTGCCTTCACATCGGTGGCCAGCCGGACCGGTACGCCGGGAAACGCGTTCCGCACCAGCCGCCCGAAGGGCAGCTCGCCCCAGCCCGGGAAGGTGGGAGCCAGCTCGACGCGGTCGTCGTACGGGATGCCCAGCGTGGCGGCGCCGACCCCCGCCAGTTGCTGGCCGGGGGTGAGCAGCTCGTGCGCCGCGGCGAGGCTTCGGGTGAGCGCCTCGGCGGCGTCACCGGATCCGTCCCGGCTGTCGATGACCGTCCCGCTCAGCCGGCGGCCGGTGAGGTCGCCGACGGCGAGTGCGATCTTCGTCCCGCCGAAGTCCAGCCCGAGGACGACCGGTGTCGAAACCACAGGGTGGCACCTCCTCGCGCCGACCAATAGAATCGATAGGAAACTAACTTAACAACCAGCGGACCACAAGCCTTAACTCCGACTTGGTGGCCGAGTTGTTAGCGAGCGAGGGGGTCGACGTGACAGTTGTCGCCGGCGGGGCGCGACCACAGCTGATTCGCGAGATCAACGAGCAGGTGCTGCTCGACCACATCAGGCGGTCCGGCCCGATCTCGCGCACCGAGCTCGCCGGGCTCACCGGTCTCTCGAAACCGACGGTGTCCGCCGCGCTGGGTTCGCTGGAACGGACCGGTCTCGTGCACGTCACCGGCCAGCGCACCGGCGTGCCCGGGCCGGCCGCCAGTCTGTACGAGGTGCGGCCCGAGGCCGGGTTCGTGCTCGGACTCGATGTCGGGCGCGAGTACCTGCGCGGCGGCATCGCGGATCTCGCCGGCACCGTGCGCAGCAGGCTGAGCGTGCGGACGAAGGCCGGCGACGCGATGGCGCGCATTCAGGAGCTCGTCGATCTGACCGCGACGCTGGCTGCCGAGGCGGGGATCGAGGTCGGGCAACTCACGCAGACCGTGCTCGGCAGTCCCGGTGTCTACGACCCGCGGCTCGACGCGTTGACCCTGACCGGCAGGCTGTCGGGCTGGGATTCGCCGGCGACGCTGGCCGCGCTGCGCGAACGCTTCGGTCCCTCGCTGATGGTCGAGAACGACGTCGACGCGGCCGCGATCGCGGAACGGGTGCACGGCCACGGCAGGGACGTCGAGAGTTTCGCGTTCGTGAGCGTCGGCACCGGTATCGGCATGGGCCTGGTGCTCGACGGCAAGCTCCGGCACGGGTCGCACGGAGTGGCAGGGGAGATCGGGTACCTGCCGTTCATCGAAGGAAGCGGCAGCGACCCCCGCGATGCGCGCAAGCGGGGCGGGTTCGACGCCTCCGCGTCGGCGGCAGCCGTCGTCCGCGCAGCGCGCCGGGCCGGTGTCCGCGGCGCCGCGACGGCGGAGAAGGTGTTCGCGGCCGCCGCGCGGGGCGACGTACTGGCCGCTGCGGTCGTCGCGGAGGAGGCCTTGCTGGTCGCGAAGGCGGTCTGCACGGTGATCACCGTCGTCGATCCGGACCTGGTCGTGCTCGGCGGCGGTATCGGGCAGGCGCCAGGGTTCCTGGAGGCTGTCACCAAGCAGTTGCGCCAGCTCGCGCCGGTGATGCCCGAGGTGAAGGCGAGCGTGCTCGGCACCGAGACCGTGGTGGCGGGCTGTCTCGCTGCCGGCGTCGACCGGGCGTGGCAGACGCTGGTCGGAAACTCGGCCGCCTAACCGGACGCAGACCGTCCGGAACCGCGGCTAGGGTGCGAGCCATGGCTATCGCAATGTATCCAGCGTTCGTCCTGGATTGTCCTGACTCGGCGCGGCTCGCGCAGTTCTACGGCGAGCTGCTCGGCTGGAAGGTCGAGTCCCGCGAGGGCTGGGCGGAGATCCGCCCGGAGGACGGCAGCAACTGCATCTCCTTCCAGCAGGTGGCGGACTTCAAACCGCCGACCTGGCCGACGCAGGACGTCCCGCAGCAGCTGCACCTCGACGTCATGGTCCGCGACCTCGACGAGGCCGAACCGGAAGTCCTCGCAATCGGCGCCACCAAGCCCGACCACCAGCCCGGCACGTCGTTCCGCGTCTTCCTGGACCCGGCCGGTCATCCGTTCTGCCTCTGTATAGATTGAGAGGGTGACGAGCTGGCGGGAGGAACGACGGCAGGCGGCCGCCGAGCACGGCGCCGCGCTGGAACGCAAGCGGGCCGCCGAGGCCGCGCAGGCGCGTGAGCTGCTGGCCGGCTTCGTCGCGACGATGAACGAGCGCGGCGTGCCGCCCGAGCCGCTGCGGGCCCAGGTCGTCGGGTCGAACGCCAGCTACCGCACGGATCTGACCGGGTGGTATCTGCGCCGCAACCGCTCGCTCGCCGTGGACGTCGACGGCAACTTCTACATCCTCGGCGTACCCGCCAGCCTGAAGGCCCGCGTCGCCGGGGTGCGGGTCCGGCCGTCCGACCCGCCGCTCGTCGTCGGTCAGGGCGCCCGCGACGGCGAGTCGATGCCGCTCGCCGAGCTGCTACGCCTCCGGCTCGAGTCTTAGGTCCTGTCTGGTACCTAGCACGCTCGCGATCAACGCCGTGCCGGGCGCTGTCCGGCCGCCCGGTCCCGGCGACGGCTCGACATCGCCCATGTCCAGCGCCTCGCCGCACTCCGAGCAGCAGACCGTCGGGGTCGTCAGCTTGCCGCAGGTCGAGTGCGTGAACCGGATCGGCTGACCCGCCGGGGGAGTCGCCCAGCGGTCGCCCCAGGCGGTGAGGGCCATCAGGATCGGCACGAGCTCCCGGCCCGCCTCGGTCAGCTCGTAGCTGTAGCGCACCGGGTTCTGCTGGTACGGCGTACGTCGGACCAGGCCGCCGTCGACGAGTGTGGCGAGGCGGTCGGTGAGCAGGTTGCGGGAGATGCCGAGGTCGGCGACGAACTGGTCGAAGCGGTTCAGGCCGAGGTACAGATCGCGCAGGACGAGCGGCGTCCACCAGTCGCCGATCAGCTCCAGGGACTGGGCGAGCGAGCAGTGCATCGAGGCGAAGCTGGTGTTCCGCATGCCTCGAGTGTAGTCAGTTGCGTTATTGAACTCACTAGCCCTACGGTGGGTGCATGGGGATCTACCACCGGATAGTGGCGCGACAGGTGCGGCACGCGTTCGCACAGATCAGCGAGGGCAACTGGGAGGCGATGGTGGCCGGGATGGCGCCGTCGTTCACGTACCGGTTCTACGGAGACCATGCGCTCGGCGGCGAGCGGCGGACCCACGAGGCGCTGCGACGCTGGTGGGAGCGGTGCTTCCGGCTGCTGCCGGGGACGCAGTTCGACGTACAGGACGTGATCGTCAGCGGGTGGCCGTGGAACACGCAGGTCGCAACCGCGGTCACCGTCCACGTCAACGTCGTGGACGGGTCGACGTACGAGAACGTCGTGCACCAGTTCCTGCGGATCAGGTGGGGAAAGATCACCGAGGTCCGCACCCTCGAGGACACGGCCGTCCTGCAACGCACCCTCGACCGCCTCGCCGCCGCCGGCTACCCCGAGGCCCACGCGGAGCCGATCGTCGGCTGACGAGATCTTCCGCCGCCGGGCCCGGGCATCTACCTTGTGGGGGCATTTCCCTGCGAACGATCCGGAGCGAGCCATGCGGTCGAAGACCTGGAGAACATCCGTAGCCCTGACGTCTGCCGCCGTGCTGACCCTGGCGGCGCTGGCGGCCCCCGCCGCGGAGGCGAAACCGCCGACGGGCGCCACGACGGCCAAGGCGCTCGTCTTCATCCCGAACCCGGTGCAGTCGAGCGGCGACGAGTCGCTCACCGACCAGAAGGACTCGGCGACGGCCGTGCCGCGGGGCGCCTACTACGAGGTGACGCTGACCGACCTGGACGGCTCGGGGTACCTGAGCGGCGCCTGGGCGAACGTGCGCAGTACGACCGGCACCCCGGCGTACACCACGAACGGCACCTACTTCTACGACCGGCACGACGACCAGTTCGAGCAGGTGATGTCGTACTTCTGGGGGACCGAGGCGCAGAAGTACCTGCAGTCGCTCGGCTTCGGCAGCACCCTGCCCGCGGTGAACGCGGAGAGCCAGGACTACAAGGTCGACCAGTACGGCGTGGACAACTCGTTCTCGTGGGACAAGCACGACACCATCACGCTCGGCAAGGGCGGCGTGGACGACGCCGAGGACGGTGAGGTGATCGTGCACGAGACCGGTCACGCCGTGCACGATGCGCAGGTGCCGGGCTTCGGCACGTCGCTCGAGGCCGGGTCGATCGGCGAGGCGTTCGGCGACTACTTCGCGGTCAGCGTCGGCTACTGGGTGGCGAAGAAGTACGGCGTACCGATCCAGGCGGATCTGGCGTGCGTGATGGACTGGGACTCCACTTCCTACACGTCGACCGTCCCGCACTGCCTGCGCCGTCTCGATGCCGGCAAGCACTACCCGGAGAACGTCGTCGGCGAGGTGCACGCGGACGGCGAGATCTGGTCGCAGGCGCTCTACGACATCCGTCTGGCCCTGGGGCCGACGGTGGCGGACCGGATCATCATCGACGCGCAGTTCGGCTTCGACCCGGACACGAGTTTCGCCGCCGCTGCCGCGAAGACGGTCGCGACCGCGCGGTCGCTGTACGGTCCGAGCCAGGCTTCCGCCGTACAGAAGGCCTTCGCGGCTCGCGGCATCCTCTGACGTTTTCCGGGCCCGGCCGGAAACTCGGATGCGTTTTGTCGGTGCGGCCGGTTACGGTCGGTCAAGTGCTGACGTTGCTGCGGTACGGGATTCGTGTTGCGCCTGGAAGCACCCTTCTGACGATGGGTCTGGCCGTTCTCGGCTCGTTGCTGGGGATGGCGGTCACGCTGCTGACCGGCCAGGTCGTGGGGGCGGTGCCGGGTGTCGTCGAGGGACGCCCCGGCGCGATGCCGCTCGGCGAGTTCAGCTTGCTGCTCGGCGCCCTGCTGGCGGTCTTCGTCATCGACAGCCTGTTGCCGGCGCTCCAGCACGTCGCCTCGTTGACGATGGACGCCGGCCTGGTCCGCGCGATCGGCAACCGGATCACCGAGCCGCTGCTCCGGCCGCGCCGGATCGCGCACCTCGAGGACGCCGAGGTGCTGGACGTGCAGGAGCGGGCGAAGGGCAAGGGCGGGTTCCATCTCGCCCAGGGCATGAGCCAGCTGCCATGGCTGCTGGCCAGCCGGGTCACGCTGATCGGGTCCGCGGTCATCGTCGGGGCAATGTTCCGGTGGTGGGTGGCCGCGATGCTGGTCGTGGTCACCCTGCTCCTGGAGTGGTACGGCGGTCGCCTGGTCGAGCGTGAGATCGACGTCTGGTGGGGCAACACCGAGGAACAGCGCCGGGCGCAGTACCTGTTCAACCTCGGCATGCGCGACGCCCCGAAGGAGCTGCGGGTCTTCGGCCTGCACCGCTGGCTCGTCGAGCGCTATGTGCGCGACTGGACCGCGGGCTACCGCCCGGTGTGGGCCCGTCGTCGCCAGAACGCGAAATGGTCGATGCTGATCGGCGGCGTGCACCTGCTGGCGAACGGCGTCGCGATCCTCGCGGTCGGCCGCGCCGCCATGAACGGTTCGCTGCCGCTCACCCAGGTCGCGACGACGTTGCCCGCGATCCTCGTCATCGGGCAGGCGAACAACGGGTTCGGTGTGGTGCAGGTCCGCCGCGGACTGTCGGCGTACCGGGCGATGCGCGACCTGCCGGACACGATCGCCGAGCGGCACCCGGAGCCGGCCGTCACGACGAAGCACCGGATCGAGACGATGCCGGCGCGCGAGATCCGCTTCGAGAAGGTCAGTTTCCGCTATCCGGGCTCGGAGACCGACGTGCTGCGCGAGCTCGACCTGACGATCCGCGCGCACGAGGCGCTCGCGCTGGTCGGCGTCAACGGGGCCGGCAAGTCCACGCTGGTCAAACTCCTCGGCGGTGCGTACCAGCCGACGAGCGGCCGAATCCTGGTCGACGGCGTCGATCTCGCCGATCTCGACCTCGCGGCGTGGCAGCGGCGGGTGGCCGCGATCGTCCAGGACTTCCTGCGGTTCCCGTTGCCGGTGACCGACAACGTGGTGTTCGGCGGGGTGGAGCGCGCGGGCGATGAGCTCACGCTGGTCAGGGTCGCGCGCGAGTCCGGTATCGCCGAGGTCGTCCGGGGTCTGCCGAAGGGCTGGGACACCGTGCTGGACAAGACGTTCGACGGCGGCGTCGACCTGTCCGGCGGCGAGTGGCAGCGGGTCGCGCTGGCCCGGGCGCTGTTTGCGGTGCACGCGGGCGCGGGCGTGCTGGTGCTCGACGAGCCGGCGGCGGCGCTCGACGTCCGGGCCGAGGCCGAGCTGGTCGAGCGGTACCTCGAGCTCACCTCGGGGGTGGCGTCGCTGATCATCTCGCACCGGTTCTCGGTGGTGCGCAACGCCGACCGGATCTGCGTGCTGTCCGACGGGCGGATCGTCGAGGACGGGACGCATGAGGAGTTGCTCGACCGCGACGGTGAGTACGCCGGGATGTTCCGGCTGCAAGCGGAGCGCTACGTGACCGGACCGGAGGCGATCGATGTCTGAGCGGGGACGCACGGCACGGATCCTGTGGCTGTGGCTGAGCACGTCGTTCCGGGCAGCGCCGGCGCTGATGGCGATCTCGACCGTCCTGGTCGCGGCGCGCGCGATCACCGCACCGGCCCAGACGTACGGCGTGAGCCGGCTCGTCGACGGGATCGCGTCGGACCAGTCGAGCACGATCGCGCTCGGCGTCGGCATCATCATCGGCGGTCTCGCGGTGTCGTTCCTGGCGGACGGACTCGGCTGGCCGCTGCAGGACACCGCGCAGGAGCGGATGGCCGGTCGCGTGCACGCCGACCTGCTGGACGTGACCGCGGGCATCCCGGGCCTGTCGCATCACGAGCGGCCGGACGTCGCCGACCGCCTCGAGCTGGTGCGGGAGCGGGCGTGGCGGATGGGCGTCGGCGCCGAGGTGCTGCTCTGGGCGTTCGCCACCGTCACGAACACCGCGACCGTGCTCACGCTGCTCGGGTCGGTGCATCCGCTGTTGCTCGTGCTCCCGTTGCTGGGCGGCGCGCGGATCTGGTCGGCGTACCTGAGCAGCACGCGGCAGCAGAAGGCGTGGGAGGATTCGCTGCCGCAGGAGCGCCTGGTGGACAAGCTGATCGAGGTCGCGAAGGATCCGCGGACCGCGCTGGAGCTGCGGGTGTTCGGCCTCGGGAAGGTGCTGCTGGACAGGATCTTCGCGCTGCAGACCGAGCGTTTCGAGCGCCGCGTCGCGGCCGCCCGGTGGGGTGGGAAGGTCGACGGCTCGGTGCGGTTGGTCTTCGGGCTCGCGTACGCCGCGGCGATCGTCTGGGTGGTCGTCCGCGCGCGGAACGGGCAGTCCGACGCGGGTGACGTCACCCTTGTGCTGCTGCTCGCGCCGCAGGTCGACCAGATGACCGGCGGCATCGCGCAGAACGTGTACTGGGTCGGCGAGGTCGTGCGGAGCTTCAGCCGCTACGACTGGCTGCGTGAGTACGCGAAGCAGAACTCATGGCGCTCGAGCACGACCCCCGCGCCCGAGCGGCTGACCAGCGGAATCGAGTTGCGGGACGTCGGATTCTCCTATCCCGGTTCGGAATCCGCCGTGCTGAGCGGGATCAACCTGAGTGTGCCGGCCGGGTCGGCGGTCGCGCTGGTGGGGGAGAACGGCGCCGGCAAGACGACACTGGTCAAGCTGCTCGCCCGGATGTACGACCCGACGACCGGGCGGATCCTGGTCGACGGCGCGGACCTCGCGACGATCCAGCCGGACGCGTGGCGGTCGCAGCTGTCGGCCGGGTTCCAGGACTTCGTGAAGTTCGAGCTCACCGCGCGCGAGGTCGTCGGCATCGGCGACGTACAGCGGGCCGGCGACGACGACGCCGTCCGGGCCGCCGTGCTCCGCGGCGACGCGGCGTCTGTGGTCGCCGGGCTGCCGCGCGGGCTGGATTCCCAGCTGGGCAAGAAGTTCACCGACGGCGTCGAACTCTCCGGCGGGCAGTGGCAGCGGCTGGCGCTGGCGCGGGCGTTCATGCGTGAACGCCCGCTGCTGCTCCTGCTGGACGAGCCCACCGCGGCCCTCGACCCTGAAGCCGAGCACCGCCTCTACGAGCAGTACGCCGCAGCCGCCAAGATAGCCGCCGCCGAAACCGGCGGCATCACCGTCCTCGTCTCCCACCGCTTCTCCACCGTCCGCATGGCCGACCTGATCGTTGTCATGCACAACGGCCGCATCGAAGAGTTCGGCACCCACGAGGACCTCCTGGCCGCCAACGCCCGCTACGCCGAACTCTTCGAACTCCAGGCCCGCGCCTACCGCTGACGCTCCAGCACTAGGAACTTGGCTGGCGGTCTGGTGACTCTTCGACAGGCACCAAAGCAAGGGCGACAGAGCGGACGTTGGGGTGCCTGCCTGGGGTCGGCTGCAGTCGGCGGTGCTCCAGGACTACGGAAGCAGGCTGGCGACCTTCGAGGAACCATCTGGTTCGGGCCTGCCCTGCCGGACCAGCACAACCCGCTGACGCTCGCGGACTCAGATGTCGGCATGCTGCACCACCCGGAGGTCCGAGGGCGACGACCCATCTGCTTTCTGCGTACGGGCCGACCACACCTCAGCTGATCAGCCGGTGCGTCAGGCACCCAGTTCGAGGTGTGAATCACTCGCCTGGCTGGGTTCGAAACAGCATGCGGGAGCGTGAGCTCGCCTTGAAGCACCTGCCTCGTGCTCGCCCTCACAAAGCGTGAGCCGACACGACCCCTGACACCTCGGCTATTGGCACTCATCCCACCGCGGGCTGCAGGCGAGCCAACCACTCACCTGAAGAAGCATGCCAGGAGCATTAACTCGGCTTGAAGCACCGTTTGGTGCTCGCTGTCGTGAAATGTGGGCCGACGCGACTTCTGACGCGTCGGCTCTTTGGGTACCAAATCCCACCGCGGTCTGCCGGCTCAACCGGTCAGGCGCGGCCTGACCGGTGCCTGCTATCTGCAGACCAGCACCTCGGTCGTCTGGGTCGACGCAGTCTCGATTCCTGTTGTACTGGATCGCGCGAAGATCGCCGAGTTGATCGTCCGGATGCCTTCATATCCTGGCATGCCAGCCGAAACCGCGCGTCCACCGCCGTTTGGACCGCCTCCGGGTGCCACCTCCATTGAGGCGGCTCCAGACCGGGTGACCCTGAGGGATGTCGTCAGCTGCCGAATCATCCTGCCACTCAACCCTGCGGCCCGGTGGCCAGCGGCGAGCGGCTTGGACTAGGCGCAGGTGTGGAGCTGTGCCGATGGTGTGAACCGTGCAGCGTACGGAGCAGGTGCTGGTGCCCACGGAGGATGACGCCCGGCTCCCAGGGCGCGGGGGTGTTTGCTGGTGTGGGCCCCCGAATTGCCCACAAAATAAGGGGATTCCGGCTCGGAAACTGTCGGTGGGACCGTCTAGAGTCAGTGGCATGGAACTTCTAGGCGAGCGACCGGCGTGGTCGATGAGTGGCAGCGAACTGCTGTCCACCCTCGACACGCTGGAAGCCGAGCTCGCCCGCCTGGAGGCCTACCGGCTGAGCGTGGTCGCCGCGATCGAGTCCACCGGGTACGCGCAGGAGCTCGGCGCCCGCGACACCGCAGAGCTGCTGCGTTTCCGGTACCGCCTGGACCCACCGGCCGCCCGCCGCACCCTCCGCCTCGCCCAGACCGCCCCGCACTACCCGGCCGTGTCGGCCGCCCTCGACCGCACCGCCTCCTCCGCACCCACCGACGCACCCGACGAGAGCGGGTCCGACGACAGCGGATCCGGGGACGGTGGTGGTGACGGCTGGCTGCTGCGGCCGGCGCAGGCGGCCGCGATCGTGTCCCCGCTCGAGCGGGTCCGGTCGCGGGTGCCGGTGGAGCACTTGGACGCGGCCGCGGAGCAGCTGGTCGGGCTGGCCGGTCACCTGTCGCCCGGCGAGCTGCGCACCGCCGCGAAGGAGATCGCCGACCTGCTGGACTCCGACGGCCCCGAGCCCGAGGAGCTGAAGGCGTATGAACGCGAGTCCCTGACGCTGTCGGCCGCGGACAATGGCGTGAAGTTCAAGGGGTTCTTGGCCAACGAGAACGCCGAACTCCTGCGCGCGGTCGTGCATGCCGGGGCCCGCCCGCACAAGACCGTCGACGGCGAACACGACCCGCGCCCCCGTGACAAGCGCCAGGCCGACGCCTTGTCCGGCGCCCTGGGCATCGCCGCCGCCGCGTGGGACACCGCGGGACCCACCGCGCCCACCGGACCTACCGGACCTGCAGCGGCGACCACGGCCGCCGCGGGCAGCGCCGGCAACGCGAGCAGCGCCGGCAACGCGGGCAGTGCTGGCAGTGCGGGCAGTGCGGGCAGTGCTGGCATCGCGGGCATCGCGGGGGGTGCTGGGAGGGTGGGGAAGGATCGTCGGGTGGCCGGGTATGGCGCGAAGGCGACCATCACGGTCACGATCGACTTCGAAGACTTGAAGGCCGCGACCGCGGACGCGATCGGGCGTACCGTCTACAGCGGCGGGCTGTCAGCGGCCACGATCCGGCGGCTGGCGTGCGACGCGAACATCATCCCGCTGGTGCTCGGCTCGAACTCCGAACCGCTCGACGTCGGCCGCCTCGAACGCCTGGTCACCAAGGCGATGCGCCGCGCCCTGGAGGCCCGCGACCGCGGCTGCGTGGTCTGCGGCGCCCCGCCGGTCATGTGCGACGCCCACCACCTGATCTCCTGGATCGACGGCGGCGACACCAAAGTCTCGAACCTGGCTCTGCTATGCCGTCGTCACCACACCGACGTCCACCGCGGTCACTGGCATATCCGCATCACCAGCGGCGTCGTCCACGTCACCCGCCCGAGCTGGGCCACGGCCCCACCGGCCGCCGCCGCACGACGATCGGGACCGCCGGACGCCCAGCCACTCAGTACGGCGCCACCGGACACTCAGCCACGACCTACGGCACCCCCGGATGCCCTGCCTGGATGCACGGCACCGCCGGACGCCCTGCCTGGATGCACGGCACCGCCGGACGCCCTGCCTGGATGCACGGCACCGCCGGACGCCCTGCCTGGATGCACGGCACCGCCGGACGCCCTGCCTGGTTGCACGGCACCACCGGATGCTGAGCCAGATCGTGGGGGACCGCCGGAGGCGCAGCCCGCATGTGGGGCACTGCCGGACGTCCATCCACCTGCCGCCGAAGAGACCAGCGTGGCCCGGTCGCGGTGGCGGGCGGACGATGACGCTTTGCAGCAAGCGGCTGCCTTCGCGGCAACCGGTTGAGGCCGGGCAATACAACAACGTCCGGATTGACGGCACGAGACCAAGATCGGCAACCTGCCTCTGCCCTGCCGCCACCACGCCGAACTGCACAACGGCCACTGGCATACCCACACCGCCTGCGGGGTCGTCCAGTCACCCGCCCGAGCTGGGCCGCGCCGTCGCCGCAGCACGACGCTCGGCGCCGCCGGACGCTCACCCACGCCGCACGGCACCGTGGGACGCTCACGCCGTAAGGGGCCGCCGGACGCCGCGCCGCGCTGTACGGCGCGGCGGGGCGCTCGGCCAGGCTGGTGGGAGCCGGAGGCTAGGCAAGGCCGTGGGGGACTGCCGGACGCCGAGCCACGCCGTACGGCACCGCGGGACGCTCACGCCGTGCGGCGCGGCGGGGCGCTCAGCCATGCTGTGCGGCGCGGCGGGGCGCTCAGCCGGGCTGGTGGGAGTGCCGGTGGTTAGGCAGGGCCGTGGGGATTGCCGGACGCCGAGTCACGCCGTGCGGCACCGCGGGGGGCTCAGCCATGCTGTACGGCGCGGCGGGGCGCTCAGCCGGGCTGGTGGGAGTGCCGGTGGTTAGGCAGGGCCGTGGGGATTGCCGGACGCCGAGTCACGCCGTGCGGCACCGCG
>NZ_JBFAJQ010000001.1:851215-1282589 GCF_040655315.1 Kribbella sp. NPDC050459
CGCGGGGGGCTCAGCCATGCTGTACGGCGCGGCGGGGCGCTCAGCCGGGCTGGTGGGAGTGCCGGTGGTTAGGCAGGGCCGTGGGGGACTGCCGGACGCCGGGCCGCTCCGCGGGGCGCTCAGCCAGGCCGGCGGAGTGCCGGAGGCTAGGCACGGCTGTGGGGGACTGCTGGAGTGCACCAGTTGGTCCATCTGCCGTGTCGACACCCCGAGCAGGTCACGCGTCGCCAGCACGTTCGTGAGCGCCGCCTCAGCGGGCCGGCGCCGTTCTAGCAGTCGGTCGGGGAAGTGGGTCCCTTCGCGCAGTTTGGGGACCGCGACATCCAGCGCGCCGACCCGGATGGCGAGCCCGCGGTGCGATAGCCGTTGCGGGAGTTCGTCTGGCCGGGGTCGCGGGTCTCGAAGGCGGCACCGGACACGCTGTCGGCGTCCGAGGACAGCAATAGGTGCATAAACGGCGCGACCTGCCGGTACAGTCCAAGGCAGACCCCCGAGCCCTGCGGCCGGTCGTCGGGAACGTGACACACCCGGCCGACCAGCTCGGTGACTGAGGAGTCGAGCCCGTAGCTACGGATGAGCGTGGCGGTTGGCTCGTTGTGTTAGTTCGGCTTCTGGGACCAGGGTGAACATTTCCTGGTGCGGGGCGCACAGCATGGTGACGGTGAACTTCAGCGGGATGTCGGAGCGGTTGTTGCCGTCCTGGTAGTGGATGATGTCGCCGCCCGGTTCCCAGAACGCCTCGCCGGCCTTGATCACGCGGGGTGGTTCGCCTTCGAGTTCGAAGAGCATCTCGCCGGCCACGACGTACCCGAAGGCCGGGCCCGAGTGGCGGTGCGGCGGCGCGCCGGGGTCGCCCGCCGGGTACTCGATGTCGACGGTCATCACGTGGAAGCCTTCGGGGACGTACGGCGGCTCGATCTCCTGCAGCATCGTCAGGGCGGTCTGCCAGGCAGTGGATCGGTGCTCGGTCGTGTCGGTCATCGGATTCACCTTCCAGTTGATCGGTCTGTAGTAGTGGGAGACCAGGCAGGAAGGCGCGGTGTGACGGTCACAGGGGAGTTGGCTGGGCTGTCTCACCAGGTATGAATCAGCGCATCGAGACCATTGACAGTCTTCACGAGCACCTGCAGTGGGCGATCGAGCTCGAGCACGCCACGATTCCGCCGTACCTGTGCGCCCTGTACTCGCTGGACCCGGCGCGGAACCCGGACGCGGTCGAGTTGGTGAGCAGTGTGTTCGTCGAGGAGATGATCCATCTCTCACTGGCGTGCAACCTGCTGAACGCCGTCGGCGGTGAGCCGCGGCTCGATATCCCGGACATGCTGCCCGGCTACCCGCGCCGGCTCCCGCACGGGTCGATCGACCTGTCGCTGTTGCCGTTCGGGCCGGACGCGCTGGAGATGTTCCTGCGCCTGGAGAAACCCGAAGCGCCCGGCTCTCCGGCCGAGAGCAACCACTACGAGACCATCGGCCAGTTCTATGACGCGATCGAGGACGGCCTCAGGTACCTGGCCGGCACACTCGGCGAGGAGAAGCTGTTCTCCGGCGACCCGGCCCGCCAGGTGACGGCCGGACCTTTCCACCACACCGGCGGCAGTCTGCAGCCGATCACCGGCCTCGCGTCCGCACTGGCCGCGCTGGACGAGATCGTCGAGCAGGGTGAAGGTACGTCGCGTGGCGAGGTGTGGGACGGCGACCACGACATCTTCCACCCGGATCGCGACGAGGTCGCCCACTACTACCGGTTCGAGGAACTCAAGCTCGGCCGCCGCTACCAGCGCGGAGACACGCCGCAGTCCGGGCCGACCGGTGAGCCTGTGACGGTCGACCTGACCGGGGTGTCGCCGATGCAGGCGAACCCGGTCCGCTCGGGCAACGCCCAGATCCGCGCCGCGCAGGAGCAGTTCGACACCGCCTACTGCACGGTGCTGTTCCTGCTGGAGCAGGCGTTCACGGGCGAACCCGGCCTGATCCGCGACGCGGTCCGCGCGATGTTCGGGCTCAAATCCGAAGCCCTGAAACTGATGCAGCTGAGCGAGGACGACCGCACCACGGCCGGTCCGACCTTCCACTACATCGATCCGGCGCAGCGCGACTGAGAGGCCGCTGAGAGCGGAGCTGAAAGGAGTTCCTCCCAGTTCGCCAATAGTTAACTTTCGGTCTTCACTTCACCGTACATTGCTTTCTAATGTATTAACCATGGACGCCCCGCCCACTGTCCGTGCCCGCGACCTCGCCAAGTACTTCGGTGAGGTCGTCGCGCTCGACGGTGTAGATCTCGACGTCGCCCCCGGCCAGATCCACGGGCTGGTCGGACCCAACGGAGCCGGAAAGACCACGCTGCTCGGGCTGCTGCTCGGCCTCGCCGTCCCCAACCGCGGCACGCTGGAGATCCTGGGTACGCCGGTCGGCCGCGCCCTCGCCGTTCCCGAGGGCGTCGCCGGCTTCGTCGACGGCCCCGGCCTGTACCCCTCGATGACCGCCCGGCAGAACCTGGCCGCCCTGGCCGCCCTCCGCGGTGACACCACGATGGACATCGACGACGCGATCGACCAGGTCGGGCTGACCGACGTGGCAGACGACCGGGTCCGCGGTTTCTCGCTCGGCATGCGCCAGCGCCTCGGCCTGGCCGCGGCGCTGCTCACCAAGCCGCGGCTCCTCATCCTCGACGAGCCGTCGAACGGCCTCGACCCGGCCGGCAAGAAGCATGTGTACGGCGTCCTCACCCGGCTCGCTGCCAACGGAACCGCGGTGATGCTGTCGAGCCACCGTATGGACGACGTCGAGGCGCTCTGTTCCGAGGTGACGATCCTTTCGACCGGACGCGTCGCGTTCTCGGGCCCGATCAGCAAGCTGGCCTCGGAGAACAGCGAACTCGACTACCGGGTCCGCACCTCCGACCCGGCGGCTGCCCGTCGCCATGCCGCCGACGCGCGGGGCATCCGGCTCCGCGACCAGGACGCCGCACAGGACGCCGTACAGGACGGTGTCGAGGTGCTGGTGATCTCGGCGTCCGTGCCGGCGCTGGATGAGTTCGTGAAGCGCCTGGTCGGCGACGACATCGCGGTCCGCGAGCTCGCGCCAGTCGTGTCGCCCCTCGAAGCCGCGTTCCTCGCCCTCACCGAGCAGCAGGAGACCAACTGATGACAGCCACCGTGGCTGCCCCCGAGACCCCTGCGGTCCGTCGAGTTCCCGTCGTTCGCGGCTACCGGTTCGAGCTGGTCAAACTGCTGACGCAATGGCGCGTTCGTGTGCTGATCATCGCGTGCTGGCTGGCGCCCGCGCTGTTCGTCGCCGTGGTCAGCCAGCAGGCCTCGCTGCCGGTCGACACGTTGTTCGGTCGCTGGATGCACAGCACCGGATGGGCCGGACCCCTTGTCCTGCTGGGCTTTTCCGGCTCCTGGGCGCTGCCGTTGCTGACGTCGCTGATCGCCGGTGACGTGTTCGCCGCTGAGGACCGCCTCGGCACCTGGCGGCATCTACTGGTCGCGGTCCGCTCGCCGCGCCGGATCTTCGTCGCGAAGGCGCTGTCCAGCCTCACTGTGATCCTCGTACTCGTGATCGGTCTGGTCGTGTCGAGCACCACCAGCGGTCTGCTGGTCGTCGGCAATCGACAGCTGATCGGCCTCGACGGCCACTTGCTCTCGCCGGGCAGCGCGGCCGGCACCGTCTTCCTCGCCTGGTTGTGCGCGCTCGCGCCGACCCTCGCGTTGGCGGCGATCGGCCTGCTCGGCTCGGTCGCGCTCGGCCGGTCGCCGATGGGCCTGCTGCTCCCGGCCGTCGTCGCGCTCGCCATGCAGATCGTCCAGCAGCTTCCGGTGCCGGTGGCCTTCCGTCTCGCGCTGCCCGGTTACGCGTTCATCAGCTGGAACGGCCTGTTCACCAGCCCGGCGCAGCTCGGCCCGCTGCTGATCGGAGTGATCGTCAGCCTGGCGTGGGCTCTCGTCGCGACCGGTCTCGCGTACTTCCTCTTCGTACGCCGTGATTTCACCAACCCGACGCACGACGGATCGGGCCGGCTCGCGCTGACGGCCGGCCTGCTGCCCCTCGTCGTCCTGCTCGGTGTGACGACGGCGGCGGTTGCTCCGGTGACCGGCTTCGGATCGGGCATCGACCAGGACAAGGTGCAGCGGGCGGTCGCGGTCGAGTTCGCGCATCTGTACCGGTTGCAGACCAAGCAGCTGAACCGCGCCGACGTCACCGAGGAGCAGCTGCAGGCCGCGGCCGGATGCACCAAGGGCGGCGACCAGGTCGCGGCGCGCGGACCCGGCAACGACTGGCGCTGCGTCGTCAGCTGGCACATCCCCGGAGTGGCCGCGGCCGGCTCGGCGATCTACCAGCTCGACATCAACCCACTCGGTCGGTACGTGGCCGACGGGGACGGACCGAAAGAAGTGAACGGCTTCTTCCTGGTCCGCACCCCGTCCGGGGACGAACCGAACCCCCTGTGGCAGTTCGACGGCAATATCGAACTGCTACCTGTCAACCCGAAGGGATAACCCATGCAGGTAACACGCCGCCGCAGGCGTGACGACAAAGGCTCGTCGAGCCCCCTCCGGCGCAGAGTACCACTGCTGACGGCGGGCACCACGGCCGTCGCGGTGACGCTCGCCGGCACCGCTGTCGCCTCGACGACCGGCTTCGGTCACGACCAGGTCGGGCAGGTGACCGACAAGGGCCAGGTCGTCTCCGCCGACCAGTACATCAAGCCGATCGGCGACCGGCTCGTCCTCCAGAAGGGCAAGATCATGTCGTCCACCGTCAGTCCGGACGGCAGCCACCTGGCTGCCTCCGTGACCGACGGCGGGATGGCGATGGCGATCGTCGACCTGAAGAACTGGAAGGTCCAGCAGTACATCGGCAACAACGCCGCCGCGGACCTGAAGATCCCCGGCAACGACGTCGGCCAGGAGGGCCCGACGTACTCGCCGGACGGCTCGCAGGTCTGGCTCGGCCAGGCCGACGGCTACCGGAAGTTCACCGTGAATCCGGACGGCACGCTGGCGAACCCGACGTTCGTCGCGATCCCGGCCGACGGCAGCAAGCGCGCGCTGGCCTCCGAGGCGGTGTTCTCGGCGGACAGTTCGACGGTCTACTCCGCGGTGAACGGCCAGAACAAGGTCGTCGCGATCGACACCGCCACCGGTGCGATCAAGCAGACGTGGGCGACCGGCAACGCGCCCCGCGACATGGTGCTGGTCGGCGACAAGCTGTACGTGAGCAACGAGGGCGGCCGCCCGGCCAAGCCGGGTGACACGACGATCAACTCCTACGGCACCCAGGTCGTCTCCAACCGGAACGCGATCACCACCACCGGTACCGTCAGCGTGATCGACCTGGCGAACCCGTCGGCCGCACCGGCCGGCATCGACGTCGGCCTGCACCCGACGGCGATCTACGCCAAGAACGGCGCCGTGTTCGTCACGAACACCGCGACCAACTCGGTGTCGGTGATCGACACCAAGCGCGGCAAGGTCACCCAGACCATCGCCACGCAGCCGTGGGCCGAGGCGTCGGTCGGCTACGAGCCGGACGGCGTGACGCTGACCGACGACGGCCACCTGCTGGTGTCGCTCGGGCGTGCGAACGCGGTCGCCGTCTACAAGTACCGCAACCCGCTCGAGCCGGTCAGCTACGTCGGCCTGCTGCCGACCGACTACTTCCCGGCCGAGCTCGCGCAGGTCGGCAAGGACATCGTCGTGTCGAACACCCGCGGCGTGGACGCCCGCCGGGAGACCACGGCCGCCGGTCACAGCACGCACGACACCACCTCGAGCCTGACCAGGTTCCAGCTGCCCGACGACCACGCGATCAAGAAGTCCACGCAGACGGTCTTCGAGCAGAACGGCTGGACGAACGGTTCGGCCCAGGTGGCGACCGACCAGGGGCACCGCAACCCGGTGCCGGTCCCGGCGAAGCTCGGCGACCCGTCGACGATCAAGCACGTGTTCCTGATCGTCAAGGAGAACCGGACGTACGACCAGGTGTACGGCGACATCCCGGAGGGCAACGGCAACCCGGCGCTGGCGCAGTACGGCGAGAACGTCACGCCGAACCAGCACGCGCTGGCCAAGCAGTTCGGGCTGTACGACAACACCTACGACATCGGAACGAACTCCGCCGAGGGTCACAACTGGCTGATGCAGGCCGACAACCCGGAGTACACCGAGTCCTCGGCCGGTGAGTACCTGCGCAGCTACGACACCGAGAACGACGCCCTCGGCCACCAGAAGAGCGGGTTCCTCTGGACCGGCGTGCAGGCGGCCGGCAAGTCGGTGAAGAACTTCGGCGAGTTCCTGTCGATCGAGCAGAAGCCGACCGACGGCACCTGGCAGAACTACTACTGCGACACCAAGAACATGATCGCGACCGGGGCGGACACCAAGTACCCGATCACGACCGGTTCGGCGATCCCGTCGCTGAACGACGTGTCGGTGCAGGGCTTCCCGCAGTTCGACACCAGCGTCCCGGACATCTACAAGACCGAGATCTGGCGCAAGGACTTCCGGAAGAACGGTCCGGCGAACCTGAACATGTTCTGGCTGTCCAACGACCACACCGGTGGTCCGGCCAACGGTCCGGCGCAGGTCGCGGACAACGACCTGGCCACGGGGCGGATCGTCGACGAGATCACCCACAGCAAGTACTGGAAGGACTCGGCGATCTTCGTCGTCGAGGACGACTCGCAGGCCGGTCTCGACCACGTCGACGGGCACCGGGCGCCGATCCAGATCATCAGCCCGTACGCACAGCACGGTGCGGTGGACAGCCACTACTACACGCAGATCACCATGATCCGCACCATCGAGCAGATCCTCGGGATGAAGCCGATGAACCAGAAGGACGCCGCGGCCACCCCGATGTTCGGCGCCTTCACCAGCAAGCCCGACTTCACGCCGTTCAGCGTGCTGCCGAACCGGGTGCCGCTGACCGACGGCCTGAAGACCCCGCCGTCGTGCGGTGTCGACGTGCCGGCGGCGCAGAACCCGACCGTCGCCGCCGCTCCGACGGTGTCCGTGCCGGCCGGTATGGAGTCGATGGCGGCGCAGTGGTCGGCGTGGAAGGACCAGCAGCGCACCACCGGCCCGAACGCCCGAGCCGACTTCGCGAACCCTGCACAGATGAACCACTACAACTGGTACGAGGCGCACAGCTGGTCCCTGCCCTACCCGGGTGAGGCCCAGATCTTCGCGCCGCAGAACGTTCCCGGCGCGGTGATCCCGGCCGCCGAGAACGACGGCTGACACCCTCGGCCGGTAGAAAGAGCGCATGACTGAACGACCGTCGCGGGCGTCGGTCCGGATCGAGCAACCCGCCGATCCGGCCGACGTCCGCGCGGTCGGTTACGGCCCGGACGACGTACCGGTGGTGCCGGACAGGTACGCCCGGCTGCCCGTGCACAAGGAGGAGTCCGGGCACGTCGGCGACTGGAACGGCAGGCTGATGGAGCCCGCGGCGTCGGCCGTGTACATCGTCGACCAGCGCTACCTGTACGTCACCGACGACCACGGCCGGGTGGCGCACGCCGAGGGCTGGCTCGGCTGGCTGCCCACGGCGGAGAACGACGAGCGCCGCAACGTCGAGGCGCAGCGGGAGGCCGGGGTGCCCGACCGGCAGCGGACCGACGACGGTGGGCACCTGTTCGCGACGGTGTTCGACGGGCCGGGGGAGTCGGTCAACCTGACCGCGCAGTCGCAGGAGCAGAACCGCGCGGTCAAGGGCAGCGAGAACTGGCGCCGGATGGAACAGACCTGGCAGGCGATGCGCGTCGCCGGTGTCCAGGTGCATGCCGCGATCGACGTCAAGCACCCGAACGGTACGACGCGCCGCCCGTCCAGCCGTACGGTCGTCGACCGGCATCAGGGTGAACGGTCGCCCCGGCGTATCTTCAGGGAGACCAAGCCGACGGCCCGGGGAGCGGGATGAGCGAGATCGAGATCATCGACACGATCGCCCGCGCGCTGGTCGCGCAGCTGCCCGCCGGGTGGCGCGAGGTCAGCGCGGTCTACCGGGCGACCACCTCGTACGCCGAACTCGACGCCGAGGTCGACGGCGCGCAGCTGGATCCGTTGCCGGACGATCTCGAGGACCAGTTTGAGGAGCTCCGGCGCGTGATGTACCAGCCGGGCAAGGGCGCGTGGCTGACCGCGCGGGTGAGCGTGACCGTCGACGGGCATTTCGCCACGGACTTCGACTACGACAACCAGCCGGCCTGGTCGATCCCTGTCGACGAAGGCATCTACCCGGCTGACCTCGCCGAGTTCCCCAGGGCCCCGGAGAACACCCCGCCCTGGATGCGACAAGCCTCCCCGGATTAATCAGTAGCGGCGCTCTGGTGGGGCTGGTAGCGTCGCCGGTCTGTCTTTTCGGGATCGAATCGAACCGGATGGATCTGCTCCGGGGCGGGACCCAGCTCACGATTCGAGGCTCATCGACGATGGTCGAACCGGAATTAGCGGCCGAACGCGCCTATCTCTCTCAAGCTCGCACCGCCCTGCGCGGTATGTACGCCGAGGTCGTGGACCGTGAGGTCCAGGTGATCGGCGGCGAGGACAACGACGAACGCTTCACCAACGAGGCCAACCAGCGTGCGAAGGAGATGCGCACCCACGCGCTCCTCGACCTGCCCGACGTCCCGCTCTTCTTCGGCCGGCTCGACTACGAGCACGGCACGATCGAGGACCTGGACCAGATCTACATCGGCCGCCGCCACGTCCACGACGGCACCGGCGTCCCGCTCGTGATCGACTGGCGCGCGCCGGTCTCGGTGCCCTTCTACCGCGCGACCCCGAGCGATCGGCGGCGGGTGCTGATGCGGCGCCGCTACGGATTCTCCGATCACGCCGAGCTGACCGGCTTCGAGGACGAGCCGCTGACGGGCGTCGTCGAGCTGGATCAGGCCGACGCCTTCCTGCGCGCCGAGATCGAGCGCCCCCGCACCGGTCCGATGCGCGACATCGTGGCCACCATCCAGCCCGAGCAGGACGACCTGGTCCGGGCGCCGCTGCACCCGAGCGTGTGCGTGCAGGGTGCGCCCGGCACCGGGAAGACCGCGGTCGGCCTGCACCGCGTCGCCTACCTGCTCTACACCGAGCGCGACCGGCTCGGCCGCGGCGGTGTCGTGATCGTCGGCCCGAACCGGTCGTTCCTGTCGTACATCCGCAAGGTCCTGCCCGCGCTGGGCGAGGTCGACGTCCGGCAGATCACGATCGACGAGCTGCTCACCCGCCCCACCGCGGCGACGGACGAACCGGGTGCCGAGGCCCTGAAGGGCGACGCGCGGATGTCCGCCGTGCTGCGGCGCGCTCTCTGGTCGTACGTCGGTACGCCGACCGAAGGAGTCCTGTACAGCAAGGGCTCCCGGCGCTACCGGGTGCACGACTACGAGGTCGTCGACATCGTGTCGGACCTGCGCGAGTCGACCCGGTACGCGCCCGGCCGGAACGCTCTCGCGCAGCGGATCGCGCATGTCGTCCTGGTCCGGATGGAGGAGCGCGCCGAGTCGCCCGACGACCGGGTGCAGAATGCGGTCGCGCGCTCCAAGCCGGTGAAGGACGTGCTCGACGCGGTCTGGCCCCGCGTCGTCCCGGAGCAGATCCTGCACCGGCTCCTCTCGGACGCGGACTTCCTGGCGGCCGCGGCCCCGGACCTGACGGACGAGGAACGCACGGCGTTGTTGTGGGCGAAACCGCCACGCTCGTGGAAGTCGGCGAAGTGGTCGTTCGCGGACACCGTCCTGCTCGACGAGCTGGAGGACCTGATCGAGCGGCGGACCGGGTCCCTCGGACATCTTGTCCTCGACGAGGCGCAGGACCTGTCGGCGATGCAGTTGCGGGCGCTCGGCCGGCGCTGCCGGACGGGATCGGCGACCGTGCTCGGCGATCTCGCGCAGGCGACGACGCCGTGGGCGGCCGGGCCGTGGGACCGGGTGCTCGGTCATCTGGGCAAGAGCGACGGCATGGTGGCCGAGCTCGATCGCGGGTTCCGGGTGCCGGCCCAGATCATCAACTTCGCGGCGAAGCTGCTGCCCGCGATCGCGCCGACGCTCGGCACCCCGAGCGGCGTCCGGACGGTCGCCGACGCGCTGAGCATCGTGACGGCCGACGCGTCGACGTTCGCCGGGCAGGTCGTCGCCGAGTGCCGTGCGGCGCTCGTCGGTGAGGGCTCGGTCGCGCTGATCGCGGCGGACGACCAGGTCGGCGGACTGCGGGACGCCATCGTCGCCGCCGGGCTCGAGACCGCCATGCTCGGTGAGACCGACGACGAGATCGACACCGTGCGACTGGTGTGCGTGCCGGCCACGCTGGCCAAGGGCCTGGAGTTCGACGCGGTCATCGTCGCCGAGCCGGCGCACATCGTCGCCGCCGAGCCCCGCGGCCTGCACCGCCTGTACGTCGTCCTCACCCGGGCCGTCAGCCGCCTGCAGATCGTCCACGCCGAACCGCTGCCGGAGGCCCTGGCCTGATCCCGTCGCGGGGCTATCGTGCAGGCAGCCGGGACGGATCGGGGGAGTGGAAGTGAGCGGACTGGTCGTCCTGATGGTGATCGCGCTGCTGCTGGTGGTGGCCGCGATCGTCTGGGGGATCGTCGCGCTCGTCCGCCGGCAGCGGTACATCGGGTCGATCCGTCAGCGCGGCTGGAGCTTCGTGAACAGCCCGACGTTCGACGCGGTCGCCCGGCTGAGCAACCCGCCGTTCGGTCTCGGCTTCGTCCGCAAGCCCGACGACCAGATCACCGGGCTGACCGCGGCCGGCCGTCCGTTCCAGGTGATCGAGTACAAGTCGACGTACTGGTCGGGCTGGGTCGGCATGGTGACGCTGTCTCGGCGGCTGCCCGAGCTGTGGATCACCGGCGGCGAGACCGCGCCGCGGTACGGCGTCGTCGCGCACGGCGTGGTCGCCCCGCCGCAGCTCGGCCCGGGGTGGCAGATCGGCGCGATGGACCCGGCGTTCGCGCAGGAGGCCCTGACCTCGCAGCTGTGTGTCCAGCTCGGCGAGATGGCCGCCGGTCAGCCCGGAGTGAACCTCGGCATCGACGGCGACCAGGTCGTCGTGCTGAACCCGCCCCGCAAGGAGATCGACCAGCTCGGTCCGTGGCTGGAGCAGCTCGGCGCGATCGCGGCGGCGATCGACGCGACGCCGCTCGACCACTGGATCCAACCGGAGCCGGAGCCGCGGCTGCGGTTCTACCATCACCCGGACTGGTACTGGATCGGGGTCGACGACAGCCTGCTGCAGTACACGCCGATCAACCGCGGCGGCTACGGTCACCGCACCGAGGACGTGATCCGCGGCCGCGACGGTGACGGGCCGCCGTTCGTCGCGTTCCAGCACCACTGGAAGACGTCGCACACCGAGTCGTACACCGACAGCAACGGCAACTCGCAGACGCGGACCGTGGTCGACCACCACTCCGAGCCGATCCTGGGATTCCAGCTGCCGGCCCGGATGCCGCAGCTGAGCGTCGGGCAGCGCGGGCTCCGCAAGGGCATCGGCTTCGAGAGCAACGCCTTCAACGAGCGGTTCGCGGTGTTCTCGGCGGACACGAAGTTCGCCTACGACGTGGTCCATCCGCGCCAGATGGAGTACCTGATGGCGACGCCGGGCGCGCCGTTCCGGATCGAGGAGGACTGGGTCTGGTTCGCGCCGGGGGAGCACAGCCAGCCCGCGATCGCGTTCTGCTCGGCGTACCTGCGCGGCTTCCTCGGCTGGGTGCCGCGGTTCGTCTGGCGCAACCTCGGCCTCCCGGACACGCCGTACCCGAACCGCGAGACAACTGCCGGGTAGGGAATGCGGTTCCCGCTCTCGTGGTTGAGTGTGTCCGTGTCAAGTCAACGAACCGTCGTCATCTTCGGTGCCAGCGGCGACCTGAGCTCCCGGTTGCTGCTGCCGGGCCTGGGCAGTCTGCTCGCCGGACCGCGCGCCTCGAGCGTGCGGATCATCGGCACCGGCCGCTCGCCGCTCGCCGCCGACGAGTGGACCGACCGCGTCCGCTCCGCCTTCGGGACCGAGCTGAGTCCCGCCGCGGCCGGCACCCTGGCGACCACGCAGTACGTCGCCGGTGACCCGACCGACGCCGCCCACCTGCGCACCCTGCTGGAGCTCGCCGGTCCGGCCCCGGTGCTGTACTTCTCGCTGCCGCCGGCCGTGACGACCGAGATCGTCGCGAAGCTGCAGGAGGCCGACCTTCCTGAGGGCACCGAGCTGGCGTTCGAGAAGCCGTTCGGCACCGACGCCGCGTCCGCCGCCGCGCTGAACAAGCTCGTCGGCGACCTCGTCCCCGAGGAGAACGTGCACCGCGTCGACCACTTCCTCGGCCGCACCGCCGTGCTGAACCTGATCGGCCTGCGCTTCGCCAACCGGCTGTTCGAGCCGGTGTGGAACGCGGAGCACATCGAGAGCGTCGAGATCGTGTACGACGAGACCCTCGGACTCGAGGGCCGCGCCCAGTACTACGACAACGCGGGCGCTCTCGTGGACATGATCCAGAGCCACCTGCTGCTCGTCCTCGCCCTGCTGGCGATGGACGCCCCGGCCACGATGGACGCCGTCGAGGTGCGCAGCGAGATGGCCCGCGCCCTCCGCAGCACGCATCTGTACGGCGGCTCCGCGCTGGAGGCGAGCCGGCGGGCGCGGTACACCGCGGGTGTCGCGGACGGTCGCGTGGTTCCGTCGTACGCCGACGAAGCGGGCGTCGACCGGGCTCGGGAGACCGAGACGCTGGGGGAGGTGACCGTCGAGGTCGGCACGAACCGGTGGGCCGGCGTCCCGTTCACGCTGCGGTCGGGCAAGGCGCTCGGTGCGGCCCGCAAGGAGATCGTGGTCAAGTTCAAGCCCCTGCGGCACCTCCCGTCGGGTCTGCACGGCGGCCGCGACGGCGAGACGCTGCGGATCGGCCTGAACCCCGGCGAGCTGTCCCTGTCCGTCCCGGCGCTCGGTGTCGACGGCCCGTACACGATGGGCCAGGTCTTCCTGGACGCGACGCTGCCGTCGTCGTCGGTGCTCC
This sequence comes from Kribbella sp. NPDC050459, assembly GCF_040655315.1. Lineage (NCBI taxonomy): Bacteria > Bacillati > Actinomycetota > Actinomycetes > Propionibacteriales > Kribbellaceae > Kribbella > Kribbella sp. NPDC050459. The sequence continues at coordinate 864,221 of NZ_JBFAJQ010000001.1, forward strand.
CGTACGGCGAGGTGCTGAACGGCATCCTGCGCGCCGACCCGCTGCTGTCGGTGCGCGGCGACGTGGCCGAGCGGTGCTGGGAGATCGTGGAGCCGGTGCTTGCCGCCTGGCGTGCCGGCGAGGTGCCCCTGGAGGACTACGCGGCCGGCTCCGACGGACCGGCCGACTGGCAGGCGGAGCGGGAGTCCGCCGCCTAGCCGCGCGGCTGTCACCACGGGACCAGGGACTTACCCTGGGGCGACGGGTGGGCGTCCGGCCCGAGAGTGAAGGCAGTAGCGATTCACTCTCGAGCAAGGAACGGATCCATGACCACCATCCACTTCAGCGCGGTCACCACGCTGAAGCCTGAGCAGTTCATCGCGGGGCTGACCGACTTCGGGCCCGGCCGCGCGGAACTCTTCGCCAACAGCCACGACGACTACCTCCGGGTCCACAGCCAGGGACCGGGGTACGCCGATGTCACCGAAGGTGCCGGCGGTGTGTGGGAGCGACTCAGCTACGACTGGTCCGACCCGCGGCACATCGTCCTGACGACGACCGACTCCAGTCACTGGGGCGGGGCGTCCGGCCACACCTACACGCTCACCGAGCGTGCGGACGGCACGACCACGATCGACGCGGTCGTGGTGCGGGACGGCAAGAACGTGAAGGGCCGCCTGGTCGGCGCCCTGTTCGCGCTGGTCGGCCGGCAGGTCCTGGGCAAGGCGTTCGCCAACACCCTCCGGGCCATCGAGGCCCGCCACGTTCCGCTCACAGACGGGGTATCCGAAGCATGAGAATCATCCCTTCCCGCCGGCCGCGCGTCCTCCTCGCCGCCGCGGCCGCGACGCTGGCGGTCGGCGCAGGTGCACTGACCGCCGCGGGCGCAGCCGACGCCAGCTCCACAGCCGGCTCCACCGCCATCGCCAGCACGACGTCCAGCTCCGACAGCAGCCCGTTGGTTGCCACCGACAAGGGTCTTGTCCGCGGCCGGTCCGTCGAGGGCACGTCCTCGTTCCGCGGCCTGCCGTACGCCGCCGCGCCGACCGGGAACCTGCGGTGGCGCCCGCCGCAGCCGGCGGCCGCTTGGCTCGGCGTCCGCGACGCCACGGCGTACGGCGCGAGCTGTCCGCAGGCGCCGAGCGTCGTCGCCCCACCCGGTGCCGCGCTCCTCGAGGACTGCCTGTTCCTGAACGTCACGACGCCGGCGCTGCACCCGGCTGTCAAGAAGCCGGTGCTGGTCTGGATCCACGGCGGCGGCCTGACCGGCGACAGCGGCTCGAGCTATGACGGCACGAAGCTCGCGAAGGCCGGTGCGGTCGTCGTGACCGTCAACTACCGGCTCGGCGCCTTGGGCTTCCTCGCCCACCCGGCGCTGGCCTCGCGAGGCGCGGCCGGCAACTACGGGCTGATGGATCAGCAGGCCGCACTGCGCTGGGTGCAGCGCAACATCGGCCGGTTCGGCGGCGACGCGCACAACGTCACGATCGCCGGTGAGTCGGCGGGCGGCCTGTCGGTGCTCGCGCACGTCACGTCCCGCAGTTCGAAAGGCCTGTTCCAGCGCGCGATCGTGGAGAGCGGCGCGTTCGCGCTCGAGCAGGAGCCGCTGGCGAAGGCGGAGGCGTCCGGCAAGGAGTTCGCGACGAAGGTCGGCTGCGCGGACCAGTCGGCGGAGTGCCTGCGAAACGTTCCGGTGCAGGCGCTGGTCGACAACGTCGACGCAGCGAGCGCCACGATCCCGGGTGTGGTCGACGGCGCGGTGCTGAAGGAGTCGATCGGTACGGCGCTCAGGGCCGGCCGGTTCAACAACGTGACGATCTTGAACGGCAGCAACCACGACGAAGAGGCCCTGTTCACGCTGGGCGGCCGCGTGGTCAGCCGCGGCTACAACGTCGCGTACACCAGCCCCGTCACGGCGGACAACTACGAGTCCAACATCGCCTCCGCGCTGCGCATCTCACCTGCCCGAGCCGCGGCGATCGCCAAGGGCTACCCGCTGTCCGCCTACCCGACGCCTGACAAGGCGTTCGGCACCTTGATCGGCGACGCGACCTTCGCCTGCGGCGTCGACGAGGTCAACACCGCGACTGCGGGCCGCGTCCCGACGTACGGCTACGAGTTCAACGACGACACCGCCCCCTTCCTCTTCGCCCCGGCGGGTCTGCTCAACGTGGCCACGCACGGCTCGGAGATGTGGTACCTGTTCGACCTGCCGAACGCGCCCTTCCCGGTCGCGCTGAACGCCGAGCAGACCGCGCTGGCGGACTCGATGCGCGCGGCCTGGGTCAGGTTCGCGGCGACCGGCAACCCGTCGACGCCGTCCGCGCCCTGGCCGTCGTACGCCCAGCAGGGCAATGTCCTGTCGCTGGAGCTCCCGGCAGCACAGGTCTCGACGGACTTCGCGGCCCGTCATCACTGTGCGAGTTTCGCACAGAATCTTGACAAGGTTAAGTAATAGTTCCAATATCCTATCCGATTCGGTTCTCTCAGAGAGGTCACCGCCATGACCATGTCCGTTCGGAGCAGGGTGCTACGTGCCGCGGTTGCGGCGCTCGTGGTCGCCGGGCTGCTGCCGGCAGGTTCGAGTACGTCGACAGCAGCACCGGCCACCACCACCACCGCCACGGTCCTTCCCGGACCCGCGGGGGACAAGGCTGTCCGGCCCTACATGGGCTGGAGCAGTTACAGCATGCAGGTCTACAACCCGAACGGCGGCAGCTGGATCACGGCGGATCAGCTGATCGCCCAGTCCGATGCGATGCACGCGAAGCTGCAGCCGTACGGGTACGAGTACATCAACATCGACGCCGGCTGGAACGACGGCATCGACGAGTACGGCCGGCCGAAGCCGAGCACCAAGCTCTACCCGAACGGCCTGCAGGCGGTTATCGACCACATCCACGCCAACGGCCAGAAGGTCGGCCTGTACACGATCCCCGGCATCAGCAAGGCCGTCATCGACGCCAAGCTGCCGATCTACAACGCCCCGGGGTGCACGACCGGTGATCTTCCGGTGCTGCCGCTGCAGAAGGGCGACTACTGGGGGATCGGCTACCGCATCGACTTCTCGAAGCCGTGCGCGCAGAAGTACATCGACTCGATCGCCGACCTGTTCGGCTCCTGGGGCCTGGACTTCCTCAAGTTCGACAGCGTGACCCCGGGCTCGGGCATCAGCGACCTGTCGGTGGACGCCCGCGACGACGTGAAGGCGTGGTCGCAGGCGCTGAAGCGGCACAACATCTGGCTCGAGCTGTCCTGGGCGCTGGACATCAACTACGCCGACACCTGGAAGCAGTACGCCAACGGCTGGCGGATCGAATGGGACGTCGAGTGCTACTGCACGGGGACGGCGCTGACCGCCTGGCCGAACATCAACCGGCTGTTCCCGAAGCTCGCCGAATGGTGGCGGCACGCGGGGCCAGGCGGCTGGAACGACCTCGACTCGCTCGACGTCGGCAACGGCCAGATGGACGGCCTCACCAAGGACGAACGCCGGACGGCGGCCACGCTGTGGGCGGTGTCCGCGGCGCCGATGTACATCGGCAACGACATGACCAGGCTGGACTCGTACGGTCTCGAACTGCTGACCAACCGCGAGGTGATCGCGGTCAACCAGGCCGGCCGTCCGGCGCACCCGCTGTCCATGAAGACGAACCGTCAGACGTGGTTCGCGCTCAACCCGGACAGCTCGTACACCGTTGCCCTGTTCAACCTCGGTCAGACCGACGCCGACATGACCGTGAACTTCGCCGACCTCGGCCTGAACGGCGCCGCGAAGGTGCGTGACCTGTGGGCCCGGACGGACCTCGGCACCTTCGCCTCCGGCTACACCGCGAAGGACGTCCCGATCCACGGCGTCCGGCTGCTGAAGGTCACGCCGCAGAAGGGCGCGGCGATCTCGGTCAACGACGACGACGCGCGGGTCACGTACGACGGCGCGTGGCAGCGCAACGGCAACTACGAGGTCCCCGCGGTCTCGCAGGCCCTGACCGTCAACGTGTCGGACTCGTCCGCCGCCGCCCCGCGCGCGGCCGCGCCGGAAGGTGCGCTGGAGAAGAAGCTGGCACCGACGGCCGACTCCGAGTCGCAGGCGACCACCGCCGCGGACGTCGGCACCCGGACGGTCGAGATCAACAACAACAACTCGCAGATCGTCTACACCGGCAACTGGAACTACAGCGGCGGTCGTGGACTCGGGGACTACCAGGACGACGTGCAGTGGACGGAGGGGAACGGCGACTCGTTCTCGTACAGCTTCGTCGGCAACGGCGTCGACTACGTCACCGAGACCGATCCGGGACAGGGCGACGTCGACATCTACATCGACGGTGAGTTCAAGCAGACCGTGAGTACGTACCTGGACCCGGCCCAAGGACACAACAAACCCCAGCAGGTCGTGTACAGCATCTCGGACCTGCCGAACGGCAGCCACACGATCCGCGGCGTGAAGAAGTCCGGCCAGTTCATGCTGCTCGACAAGCTGAATATCCGGCACGAGAGCCTGCTCACCCCGGACACCGCGACGTTCGACAAGGACGCGCCGACGGACGTCAGCGTCCAGCTCGGGCGCGACCCGGGCGAACTGGACGGCATCGCGAACGCGGGCAAGGACCTGGTGAAGGGCGCCGACTACACCGTCAACGGGAACACGGTGACGATCGGCAAGACGTACCTGGCGACGCTGCCGGTCGGCAGTGCGGCGCTCGACGTCCGGTTCCGTGGCGACTACCGCGACGACATCCACGCCGCCAAGGCCGACGGTGCGGCGGTCAGCCTGACCTTCACCGGCACCGGTGTGGAGTGGAGTACGGCGCTCGCCCCGGACCAGGGCGACGCGGACGTGTACGTCGACGGCAAGCTGGTCCGCCGGGTGAACCTGCACAACGACACCCGGGTGACGAACCGGACGGTGTTCACCGCGACCGGTCTGCGGAACGCGCAACACGTCGTCCGCATCGTCAAGGTGAACGGCGACGTGCTCCGCAACGACACGATCCGCTACAGCCTCGCCAAGTAGCTCGGAATAGATTGCCCAGTAATACAACGCCTTCGGCGGGCGGTGGTCCCCTGGACCGCCGCCCGCCGTCGTGTTGCCGGGCTCACAGCACCGGATGCTGCTCTGACTGACTGATCAGTCAGTTACTTTGTTAGCCTTGCCTTGGGGGATCACGTTGGCATCCCCGACGGATGAGCGAGGTGCCGCCTTATGTCGTTGAGCGATCTGACCGTTGCGCGCCGGCGAGGTCGCCGGCGGGAGGACTCCCGGCTCGCCGATCACGTCGACCGGCTGGGCGAGGAGCACCCGCCGATTCCGCTCGGCAGTGTGGACTACTCGATGAAGAAGCCCGGCCTGCTGGCCGAGCGGTTCGGGTCCGTGCTGGCCTACATGACCCGGGTCGAGCTCGAGGTCGAGCGCAATGTGCTCGAGCTGAACATCCTGCTGCCCGATCCGCCCGAGGTCGACCAGCACTTCTACGCCGACGTCTGGATGCCGCAGGAGACCCGCCACGGGCAGATCCTCGACAAGCTGCAGGATCTGCTCGGCGTGAACCCGCATGTCCCGAACCTGACCGACGTCTCGTTCAGCCTGAAGTTCCTCGGCGCGCTCGGCCGGGTGCCGGGGGTGCAGGACATCAGCCGGATGCTCTACTACCTGACCGGGCTGGCCACCGAGCGGTCCGCGGTCCTTGCCTACAACAAGCTGCACGCCGGGCTCGTCGAGCTCGGCGAGCGTGCCGTCGCGGCCACCGTGATCGCGCCGATCCGCCGCCAGGAGCCGGGACACTTCGCGTACTACCAGATGGCCGCGCAGCAGCTGTGGGACCAGCTGTCGGGCTGGCAGAAATGGCTGACGCGCGGGCTGCGGAAGCGTACGTTCGAAGTAGTCGGCGCCTACAACAAGCGACAGGTGGCCGATTTCGGAGACGTGATGGACGCGCTGAGGATGACTGACGCCGGCGAGGCGGAGCTGCGGGAGTACGCGCGGCAGGTCGGGCGCGCCGAGCACGAGCTGATGTGGGCACATCGCCGCGGGCTGCGGGTGCCGGACTACGTCTTCAAGTCCCTGAAGCGGGCCGCCGTGCTCGCTGCCGAGCGGAAAGGCGAGGTCTGGCCCGCGGCCCAACCAGCAGGCTCATGACCACGCACGCGCACGCGCGCCACACCACACGCCACCCGGGCCGCCACCCAGGGCGGCCGTCGAAGCGGCAGCTGATCATCGAGACCGCCGAGCGGCTGTTCGCCGAGCACGGGTACGACGCGACCTCGACGGCCCGGATCGCCGCCGAGGCCGGCGTACCGTCGGGGCTGGTGTTCTACCACTTCGCGACCAAGCTCGATCTGCTGCTCGCCGTGGTCCAGGAGCGCCCGGCGCCGAGCGAGGTGCTGCGGTCCGCGGCCCGCGGCCGGACCGTGCGGCGGCGCTTGCGTGCGATGGTCGCCGCGATGGCCGAGGAGCTGGAGAACGACCGCGCCGCGCGGATCATCGTGTTCCGTGAGGCGCAGGGGCGGCCGGAGATCGCGTCCCGGGCGGCCGAGCTGTTCGCCGAGGCGACCGAGACCGTCGCCGACGTCCTGGCCGGTGCCGACGACGTCGTGGCGGACCGGGATCGGGTGCAGACGGCCGCGGAGCTGGTGGTCTCCCGGGTCTTCCTCGACACGGTCGCGCTCGGGCAGGCCGACACGGCCGTCAAGCGGCATGCGGCGATGATCGACCTGATCGCGGATTCGCTGACCGGGGGCGTGCGCGCCCGGGACTGAGCGCGCACGCCGGCTGGACGGTCAGGCCCAGGGGTCGAACGGGATCCCGGACGGCTTGGAAGCGTTCAGCAGGTTGCGGAACCGGTCGTCCTTGTCGGTGATCTTGATCGTCGCCGAGCCGAAGTCGGCGGTCATCAGCGTGTCCCTCAGCGCCGTGCTGGGGTAGCCGTTCCAGTCGACGAGCGGCGGGTACCGCCAGTCGTGGTAGTGGTTCTCCGGCGGTTCGTCGTTGCTGTTGGCGAGCCGGAAGAAGTGCGTGCTGGCGCCGTCCTTGTGGTAAACGACCTTCGGGTGTGAACCGTCGAACCGGACCTGCGAGCGGGTGTAGGTGACCTGGCTCGAGTGCTGTGTCGTGGTCACGTACTCGACCTGGTTGGTGGACTGGTTCACCCAGGAGATCACGTGCTCCCAGTCGTGCCGGTGCCCGCCGAGGCTGCTGCCGGGGACCGCCTGGTCCTTCTCGAAGTAGCTGGCGTACACGATCGCGCACCAGCCGTTGTTGCACTTCGAGCGGGCGTAGGTCTGCGAGTTGTCGAGGTCGGACTGGTCGCGGCAGTTGCCGTTCACCGCGCCGGTCGGGTTGAGGCCGGGGTTGAGGGTGCCGTCGGCGCCGATCGCGGGGACCGCGTAGCAGCCGTCGGTGTCGTAGTCGTACGCCGGTGAGAACGACTGCTCGTAGCCGCCGGCGTTCTGCGGCAAGTGCGGCGGCGGGGCGGCGAAAGCCAGCGCGGCCGAGGTGACCGTCAGCGCGAGGGTGCCGAGGACGACGCCGAGCGTCCTGCGCACGCCGCGGCGGGGTGGGGCGGAATCCTGCATCGATTGCTCCTTCGAAACTTAATTCAGGGCGGAAAGGAACGAGACGAGGATGGCAGGAACCGGCCACGTCCGCCTAGACCTCAGATGGACAGAGCGGGAACGGACACCTGCCGCGGTGGGCGTGTACGCCGCCGGGCGCCGGGTACCGGCGGGACATGCGCCTGACGGAAACCGCCGACGTCTGGTGGAAGAACGCGGTGATCTACTGCCTCGACGTCGAGACCTTCTTCGACACCGACGGCGACGGGCGGGGTGACCTGCGCGGGGTGTGCCAACGGATCGACCACCTGGCCGAACTCGGGGTCACCTGCCTGTGGCTGATGCCGTTCTACCCGACGCCGGATCGCGACGACGGCTACGACATCAGCGACTTCTACGGCGTCGACCCGCGGCTCGGAACCCACGGTGACCTGGTCGAGCTGATCACGCTGGCGCAGGACCGCGGCATCCGGGTGATCGCCGACCTGGTCGTCAACCACACCTCGGACCAGCACCCGTGGTTCCGCAGCGCGCGGGCGTCGCGCGAGTCGCCGTACCGCGGCTGGTACGTCTGGCGCGACGAGCCGCCGCCGGACGCGGACAAGGGCATCGTGTTCCCCGGCCAGGAGACCAGCCTCTGGCAGTACGACGAGGAGGCGGGACAGTACTACCTGCACCGGTTCCGGAAGTTCCAGCCGGATCTCGACATCGCGAATCGCGAGGTGCGCGAGGAGATCGAGCGGGTGGTCGGCTTCTGGTCGGAGCTGGGGCTGTCCGGGTTCCGGGTGGACGCGGTGCCGTTCCTGCTCGACACAGCCGGCGCCGAGGACGCAGCCGGGTTGCCGGATCCGCACGACTTCCTCCGGGACCTGTGCGCGTTCCTGCATCGCCGGCGCGGGCAGTCGATGCTGCTCGGCGAGGTCAACCTGCCGTATCCCGACGTACGGCGGTTCTTCGGCGACGAGGACGGCGACGAGCTGACGATGTGTTTCGACTTCATCGGGATGCAGCGGCTGTACCTCTCGCTGGCCCGCAACGACCCGGCCGAGCTGGTGGAGGCGCTGCGGGAGCGGCCCGATCCGCCGGAGGAAGCGCAGTGGGGGACGTTCGTCCGCAACCACGACGAGCTGACCCTCGACAAGCTGTCCGACGCCGAGCGGCAGGAAGTGTTCGACGCGTTCGGCCCGGACGAGACCATGCAGCTCTACGGCCGCGGGCTGCGGCGCCGGCTGCCGCCGATGCTGGACAACGACCAGGACCGGCTCCGGATGGTCTACAGCCTGTTGTTCTCGCTACCTGGTACGCCGGTGCTGTTCTACGGCGAGGAAATCGGCATGGGGGAGAACCTCGCCGCCGAGGACCGGCACGCCGTCCGGACGCCGATGCAGTGGACGGCCGATGCCAACGGCGGGTTCTCGACCGCCGACCCGTCGCAGTTGCCGGCGCCGATGGTCGAGGGCGAGCTGGGCCCGGACAAGGTGAATGTCGCGGCCCAGCGGCGCGATCCCGACTCGCTGTTCAGCTGGATGAAGCTCCTGATCCAGCGGTACCGCGAGTCTCCCGAGTTGTCCTGGGGCACGTGCACGATCCTCGACAGCGGCGTGCGGTCGGTGTTCGCCCACCGGTCGGACCACGAGGACGGCACGATCGTTGCCGTGCACAACTTCGCGCCGGACGCCGCCCGGGTCGACCTGGCCGTCGCGGGCCACGGCCTGGGGCTGCGGGCGGTCGACCTGCTCGCCACCGGTACGCAGAGCGTCGGTGACGACGGCGTGTTGTCGCTCGACCTCGCGCCGTACGGCTGCCGCTGGCTGCGGATCGTGCGCCCGGGGGATCGGTATCTCGTGTGATTCGCGGGGGTACGGCGCGGGTACCGGCTGCTGGTACGCAAGGAAGGGGAGACGACGATGAGCAACAAGGACAAGCTCGAGAACGCGGCCGAGGCCGCCAAGGGCAAGGCCAAGGAAGCGACCGGCGACGCCACCGACAACCGCGACCTGCAGGCCAAAGGGCAGGCCGAGAAGACGAAGGCGAATCTGAAGCAGGCCGGCGAGAAGGTCAAGGACGCCTTCAAGGACTGACGGTCAGCTCTCCTCACGGTTGCCGAGGGCGATGAAGGCGACGATCGCCAGGGCGGTTAGGCAGGCCGGGATGAAGAACACGTGCGGCAGGCCGATCGCGGCCACGCCGACGCCGCCGATGGTCCCGCCGATCGCGGAGCCGAGGGGGATCGCGCTCAGGAAGATTCCGGACGCGGTCCCCACGCCTTCGGGGTACAGCCGTTGGGCGATCGAGACGCCGAGGGCGCCGACACACGCCCACAACCCGGCGGTCAGCGCCTGGCCGACGAACAAGCCGACGACCGACGTACTGAGGGCGTAGGCGAGGTTCCCGGCCAGTCCGAGGACGGCGCCCGCCGTCATGGCCCGGATCGCGCCGTACCGGTCGGCGAGCCGCGCCACGACGGGCAGCAGCAGGAGTTCGAGCAATGGCTGGATGCCGATGACCGCACCCCGCACCGAGTCCGACACGTGCAACTGCTCGGCCATGTAGATCGGCAGGTACCCGAACTTGATGGTGTCGCCGGTCATCGCCAGCACACAGACCGCGGTGAAGGCCAGCAGCGGCATCATGTGATCGATCCGCCGGCGCTCGGACGGTGCATCCGCGCCAGGGTCGTCGTACCGCTCGACGCGTTGCCGGCCGAGCGGGATCACCTGCGCGAACACGCAGACAGCTGTTGCCATCAGCAACGTACGCAGGCCGAAGACGCCGCCGAACCAGCTGCCGAACACCGGCCCCAGGATCCAGCCGGTGGTGAACGCCATCCGGACCGTCGCGACGACCCGGTTCTCGGCCCTGGTCGGGTGCCGGCTCAACTCGTCACGGCAGGCTGCGAACAGCTGTGCCATCGAGCCGCCGGCCACGCTCAACGCGAGCGCACTGATCACGAACGGCATCCAGACGGCCGTTGCCGACGCCATCGCGGCCCAGCCGAGCGCGCCGACCACCGAGCAGATCCGGAACCACAGCAGCCGGTCCCGAGTGCGGTCCGACCATCGCCCGACCAGGAACCCGGCGACCGGAGCGGCGAGGTTCGTCACGTAGTACAGACCGGCGACAGGCAGCGGTGTGTGCAGCTCCCGCACCAGGAAGAGCGTCAGTTGCGGGGTCGCGGCCGAGAGACCGACACCGGCGATCAGCAGGGACAGGAACGCCGAACGGTAGAACCGTGATCGGAGGACGATTCCCAGCGCGGACTCGGACCGGTCGAGCATCACTCCATGCCTCGGACAGCGAGGCGCACCGTGCCGGTGAGGACAGTCACCGGGTAAGTTCATCATGTCCCGATAAAGTCTGGACATGGACCTGCGCGCCCTGCCCGCCGCTGCCTCGTGGACGCACCGTGACGCCCGGGTCGGTTTCGAGGTGCTGTTCGCGGAGCCAGGCCGGTTGCGCGGCCGGACGTCGGCTCGCGAGGGCGACTCGACCTGGTACGTCGGGTACGAGATCACCGTCGGCGCGGACTGGGTGACCGAGTCCGTGCACGCGGCGAACTCGACCGTGACTGGTGATCACCAGGTCGTGCTGACCCGCTCGGCGGAGGACCGCTGGAGCGTCGACGGCGTCGCCCGGCCGGATCTCGACGGCTGCCGGGACGTGGACTTCGAGTCGTCGGCGGTCACGAACACGCTGCCCGTCCACCGGCTCGAGTTCGTCCCCGGCGCCACCTTCGAAGTACCGGCAGTGTTCGTCCGGGCCGACGACCTGAGCGTCGTGCGGCTCGAGCAGCGCTACACACTCACCAGCTCGGCCCCGGATCGGCACGTGTTCCACTACGAGTCCGCGACGTTCGACTTCGAGTGCGAGTTGGTGTTCGACGCGTCCGGGTTGGTGGTGGACTACCCGGGGATCGCGACCCGGGACCGCTAACCCCAGATCGCGTCGCTGACGGCCACGCCCAGGAACACGCTGCCGAGGCCGGCGACGATGCTCGCGGTCACGTTGGCGATCGCGAGGAACCGCGCCCGGTCCTCGTAGAGGCGGATGGTCTCGTAGGAGAACGTCGAGTACGTCGTCAGGGCGCCGCAGAAGCCGGTGCCGACGAGCAGTTGGAGGTCGTGGGGGAGGGCCGCCGCCGAGCCGGTCAGGAAACCCAGGACGAGGGATCCGAGGACGTTCACGCTGAACGTGCCCCACGGGAACAACGAGTCGTGCCGGGCCTGGACAGCACGGTCGGCGACGTACCGCAGCGGTGCGCCGACCAGGCCGCCGGCGATCACGAGCAGCAGCCGCGTCATCGGGTCCTCCAGGTGATCAGCGCCCGGGTCGCGGACACGGTCGCCCACACCGCGAGCAGCGCGCCGGCGACCGTCACCGTGAGGTAGAGCAGCGCGTTCGCGGCGTGGCCGGCCGTGACGAGTCGCTGGATGTCGACGGCGTACGTCGAGAACGTGGTGAACCCGCCGAGGACGCCCGTGCCGAGGAAGGGGCGCAGCAGGCGTTGCCGGGTGAAGAGGTCGGACACCAGCACCATCAGGATCCCGATCAGGCCGCAGCCGACCACGTTGATGATCAGCGTGCTGATCGGGAACCCGCCCGTCGGCGTCGGCCAGCCGAGCCCGATCAGGTACCGGGCCGACGCGCCGATCGCTCCGCCGGCCGCGATCGCGCCGAGGACCAGCGGGTCGTGCGCGCGCCCGGCGCGGCCGTCGATCCGCAGGTCGACGTCAGGGTCGACCGGCCCCTTGGGCAAGGGGTTGACGGGGTGCTGCTGCACAAACAGTCCTCCTACCGGAATCGACCTCGCGGCGCGGCGCCACGAGGTTCCTCGGGTAGGGACTGTTGGCCGCCGGACGGCGACAGTTGGATCCGGTGAGCCCCACCGCCGGTCGAACTCGGACCAGCATAGCTGCCGCCGCCACTGGCCGGCTCAGCGGTCCACGGGAACGCCGCCCCCGGCCGGAGCCGGAGGGCGGCGTTCGGGTGAGAGGTCAGCCGCCGTTGAGGACGTCGTACTTCGGGGCGATCCGGAAGTACTGCGGGTCGGAGAAGGTCAGCGGGACCTTGCCCAGACTCTTGACGACGGTGCTCGTTCCGTTGGCGTGACCAACGGCGTACAGGTAGCCGGATTTGGTGTCCCGGTCGATGCCGAGCAGCAGCGTGCCGGTCGTGCCGCACTTGGTCGCGATCAGCTGCTCGAAGCCCTGCCAGGTCGAGCCGCGGACGACCCGGCTGGTCGGGCCGGACATGTACTTCGTCGGCCAGGTGACCGTGACGAGCGAGCCGCTCCGGGTGTTGGCCAGGAACGTCTCCGAGGTCGCGGTGCGGCCGATCAGCGCGATGCCCTTGACGGTGCTGAGTCCGCCGGCGCCGGCACTGACGCGCCAGGCGGAGCCGTCGGAGATCCAGCGCTGCGTGGTGCCGTCGGTGCGCTGGCCGTACAGCAGCTTGCGGGCCGGCTGGCCGGCGTCCGCCGGCTGCAGGATCGACTGCTCGATCCAGCGGTAGTTGGACCAGCCGCCGCCGATCCGGAGGTTGTTGTGCGGGTAGTGCGGGTCGAGCTGGCTCTGGCCGTCGACGACGAACGAGCTCGAGTACAGCGCGCCGCTCATGATGGTGAGGCCGGAACGGGCCTCGCCGCTGGTGCCCACCGGCGTACCGGTGAACGTGGTGATCTTCTGGACCTGGCCGGCCGGGAACACGCCGGCCGTACCCCGGACCCCGCCGATCGTGATCGGCGCGGTGGCGTTGATCATCCTGCTGGTGAACGCGCCGGTCGACGTCACCGAGCCGAGCCGCAGCGAACACGCCGCAGTGGTCGCCGTCGTGCCGGCGGCTGCGGACTGTCCGGCCGGACGGGCCTGCGCCTGCGGCGTCATGGCCGCCCCCAGGCCCAGCGCGAGCACGCCGGCCGAGGCCAGACCTACGGTCTTTCGAAACATCTGAATCGTCCCTCCCCTTCACGCGGAGGCACCCCAGCCTCCGTCGTACCGCGTTGGAGTCCGGCCGCGAGAGAAAAGTTCGACGTCGATGTGACGTCCGCGACAGCGCTGCGCGGGCCCCGGTGACGCTGCGTACTGGTAGACACGGGAGTACGCACGCGGAGCGGACTGGGGAAGCGAATTCGATGGTGATGGCCTGGCGGTTCGGCGCCGTCGACGTCGACGCCGTCATGACCGTGATCCGTGACCCGGCAACGTTCGCGGAGTGGATGATCGCCGTCCCGCCGGAGCTCCGCGCCGCGGCGAACTGGCCGCAGGCCGGCAGTGTCATCCAGCGGGACGACGGCCGCGCGCCGCGCGCACGCCACGCCCACAACCGGCAGCTGGTCGTCGCGATCGTCGAGACCTGGCGGCCCGATCACGAGCTGGTCGTCCGGCTGCGCAGCGGTCTGGGCGGCTGGGTCCGCATCTCGGTGAACGTCCAGCCGCGGCCCGGCGGGGCGCTGATCGAGGTCCGCGCCGATCCGCTGACCGCCACCGCGCGGCTGCGCTTCACCGGCTCGGCCCGCGGCCGCGCCGAGGAACGCTGCGCCGAGGTCGCCGAACGCCTGATCGAGCTCGCCACCACGCCTGACATGCCGTGATCACCCTTCCTGCAGCAGGCGCCGCAGCCGGTTCGTGGCGCGGAACTGCAGTTGTTTGACGGCGCCGTCGGTGCGGTCCATCGCGGCCGCGGTCTCGCTGATCGACAGGCCGGCGAAGAACCGCAGCAGCAGGCACTCGCGCTGGTCGTCGGGCAGGTGGGTGAGTGCGCCGCGCAGCGACGCCTCGCTCACCGACGCCAGCGCGGCCTGCTCGGGCCCGATGGCGTCGTCGATCTGCGGGTCGACCTCGTCGGTGACGATCGCCAGCCGGCTCCAGCCGGAGCGGTGATGGTCGATCACCACGTTCCGGGCGATGGTCACCAGCCAGGCCGCGAAGTTCAGGTGCGCCCGCGGCCGGCGGGCGATCGCGCGGAACGCCCGCAGGAACGTCTCGCTGGTCAGATCCTCGGCCGCGCTGCGCGACGAGGTCTTGGAGTAGGTGTAGCGGTAGATCGACGGCAGGTACCGATCGTAGAGCCGCCCGAAAGCTGCTCCGTCGCCCGCTTGCGCGAGCCTGATCAGTTCATCCTCGTCGTCGGCATCGTTGGATACTGCGGCGGTGTGTGTGGACATGTGCCGGTTACGCACCGCCCGGTGCGAAGTGGTTGATGGCCATGCGCTTCCTAAGCCCCGTTCTCAGTCAGCTACGCCGTGAACATCACGAAAAGGTTACCGAATGTCGCTCACCGTGTCACCACCTGTCCGCACAGTTGCCGACGGCGCGGGCGGCCGGTAGCTGCAGGGGCGCTGACCGGTCGCTCGCCGGCGGTGCAAGATGGGCGCATGGATCTGTCTCTCGCCACGTCGTACGACGCCTCTCCGGAGGAGGTCTTCGCGATGATCACCGACATCACGTTCCAGGAGCAGGTGTTCCAGCGGCTCCGGGCGCAGTCGTACGACGTCGTGGTGGGCGACGACGGCGACGACCTGGCGGTGCAGTTCCACTGGCAGACGCAACTGTCCGACGTACCGGTGGTGGCCCGGAGGTTCGTCGGGACCAGCTTGCAGCTGGAGCAGTCGAAGATCTGGCACCGGCCCGACATCGACGGGGCACGACAGGCCGACGTCGACGGAGCGGTGACCGGGGTGCCGGTGAAACTGACCGGCACGACGCGGATCGTGCCGGAAGGCCGCGGGACGACGCAGGCGTTCGACCTGCGGGTGACGGCGTCGGTCCCGGTCGTCGGTGCGCGCCTCGAGCAACTGGTCGCGGACGCGGTCCGGTCCCGGCTGGAGAAGAAGTTCGAGGTCGCCTGGTCGTGGCTGTCGGGCTCACTCTGAGTCCCAGTCCCAGCCGGTGATCGCGGCGCGCAGGAGTCCGGCCGCGGCGGACAGCTGCGCGTCGGCATTCCAAAGCAGGGTGAGCGTACGGCGGCACTCCGGGTGGTCGACCGGTACGGCCGCGACCGGGTAATTCGGGATCGCGCGACGGGCGAAGACCGGGTTGAAACCGATGCCGAGACCCGACCGGATCAGCTCCTGGATCGCGGCCGCCTCGTCGCTCTCGCACACGATCCGCGGAGTCGCGCCGGTCTCGGCGAACAACCGGTCGAGCAGCCGGCGCTGCCAGTGCCCCTTGCGGGCGATGACGAACGGCTCGTCGACGAGGTCCGCGACCGTCACCGACGGACGGCTCGCCAGCGGATGGTCGAGGGGTGTCACCACGAGCACGGCCTCGTCGAGCAGCACCGCCGATTGCAGGCCGGCGTTCGGCACCGGCTGGGACGCGACGCAGAAGTCGACGTCCTGGGCACGCAACGCGCGTGGCATGTCCACCGCGGACAGCTGCTGAAGCTCGATCTCGACGGACGGGTGCTCGCGCTTGAAGGTTGCTATCGGCTCGGTGAGCGCGAGGAAGGTCTCCGCCGCGAGCCGCACGCTGCCCGAACCCTGCGCGGTCGCCTCCGCGACCGCGCGGCGGCCGGCGTCGAGTTCACCGAGCGCGCGCTCGACGTACCCGCGGAACAGTGCGCCGGCCGGATTGAGCCGGAGCCGGGCGGCGCGGTCGAACAACGGCGTACCGAGTTCGTTCTCCAGCCGGGCGATCGTGCGGCTCAGTGACGGCTGGGCGACGTGGAGCTCGTCGGCCGCGCGGCTGAGGTGCTCGAGCCGGGCGACGACTGCGAACTGGCGGAGCATCGTCAGGTCCATCATGACCCTTCCGTCATCACGAGATAGCGATATTGGTCTTGGACGCTCATAACGCGTGAATCATAGTGTCGCGGCATGGTCAGTGGTTGGGCTCTGCGCGGGCTCGTGAGCGCGCATCTGGTGGCGATCGTCGGTCAGCCGGTGTTCGCCGGCGTCTATCTGAGCGGCGACTTCGACGGGTTGCGCCTGCACGCCGTCGGCGCGGACGTCGTCACGTCGATCGGCTGTCTGCAGGTGATCGCCGCAGCGGTGGTCTGGGCACGGCTCCGGCGGGTCTGGCCGTTCTTCGCGTCGCTCGGAGTGGTGGCGGCCGAGACAGTGCAGTACTTCGCCGGACAGGACGGCGCGCTGTGGCTGCACCTTCCGTTGGGCGTGCTGACAGTCGCTGCGGTGGTCGTGTTGTTCATCGCCGTCTGGCGGGAGGCCGCGCATGCGTGAGCGGATGAGCAGGCGTCAGGTGCTGGGCATCGGCGGCGCGCTCGGGCTGGTCGCCGCGGGCGGGTTGTCGAGCGCGGCCGCACTGTCGCGGCGCCCGGCGTCGACGGGGGCCGAGCTGCGCAGCGCCGTACCGTTGCCGCCCGCGTTCCAGGTGCCGTTGCCGTTGCCGCCGGTGCTGTCCGGTGCCGATCGGTACGAGATCGTGCAGCGGGAGGTCACCGCGGAGATCCTGCCCGGCGTGCCGACCCGGTTGTGGACGTACGGCGGCACGTTTCCCGGGCCGACGATCGAGTCGAGGCGAGGGCACGCGATCACGGTTGCCCACCGCAACGAGTTGCCGGTGCCGACGGTGGTCCACCTGCACGGCGGGCGGACGCCGGCGGAGTCCGACGGGTATCCGACCGACCTCGTGCTGCCGTCCGGCTGGGAGCACCACGCCCACGGCATGCACGATCCGCGGGCGGTGACGAGCAACGTCACGCGGGAGTACACGTTCCCGCTGGATCAGCGGCCGACGCTGCTCTGGTACCACGATCACCGGATGGACTTCACCGCGCCGGCCGTCTGGCGCGGCCTCGCCGGGATGCACCTCGTCCGCGACGACGCCGAGGAGTCCCTCGGTCTGCCGTCAGGGGTACGTGAGCTGCCGTTGCTGATCGCGGACCGGGCGTTCGCCGCCGACGGTTCGTTGGCCTATCCATCGATCGACCCGTCGTTGACGATGCGGCCCGGTGTCGAGGAGCCTTATCTGGCAGGTGTTCTGGGCGATGTCGTCCTGGTGAACGGCGCGCCCTGGCCGGTGCACGAGGTCGATGCGGCGCGGTACCGGCTGCGGATCCTGAACGCGTCGAACGCGCGGCACTACGACCTCGAAGCGGTGCTCGACGACGGGCGCCGGCTCGACCTGGTCCAGATCGGCGCCGACCAGGGCCTGCTCAGCACCCCGGTGACGCATCGCCACCTGCCCATCGCCCCGGCCGAGCGGTACGACGTGATTGCCGACTTCGGCCGGGTCGCCGTCGGCAGCCGGGTCCGGATCGTGAACCGCGCGAGCACCGGCCGCACCCGTGACGTGCTGGCGTTCCACGTCGTACGGAAGGCGGCCGATCCCAGCCGGATCCCGGACGTGCTGTCCGACGACCTGCCGCGGTGGCAGCGATCGGAGGCCGTCCGGACGCGGGACTTCGCGTTCCGCGCCGGGCAGATGGGCGACGGCCACTGCTGGCTGATCGGCGGCAGGCCGTTCGCGCCGGACCGGACCGACGTCACCACCCGGCTCGGCGACGTGGAGCTCTGGCGGTTGGTTGCCGACGTCCACCATCCCGTCCATCTGCACTTGGCCGGCTTCCGGATCCTGTCCCGCGGCGGCCGCGAACCCCTCCCGTCCGACGCAGGTCTCAAGGACACCGTGTCGTTGCGTCCGGGGGAGTCCGCCGAGATCATCACCCGCTTCGACGGGTACCGCGGCCGCTACCTCTTCCACTGTCACAACGCCGAGCACGAGGACATGGGGATGATGGCGAACCTGGAGATCACCTGATCACTCGCGCCACCCGGCCAGGTCCACCGACTTGCCGGTGTCGACCCGGAACGCGAACTTGACGACGGTTTCCGCGCCGGGCCCGAGGTCGAGTTTCCAGGTGACGACGCCGAGGTCGGTGGTCTCCGCCGGTTCGGGGTCGGCAGTCAGCTGTTTGACGGTGATCTCGTGGTCGCGGGCGACCGGGAACTGGTCGAGCACCGTGACTCGGGCGGCATGTGGGGTGTGGTTCTCGATCTTGGTCTCGTAGTCGACCTGCCGTCGGCGCGTCGATCCGAGCGTCGCCTTCGTCGCGCCGCGCCGGACCATCTTTCGCTCCACCCGGATGCGGTCGTCGAGGCCGAGGGCGAGTTCGACGTCCTCGCCGGGCGCCCACAGCGGCAGCGCGGCCGAGCCGACGAAGTCCGCGTCGTGGAAGACCGCGGCCTTCCCGGCCGGGAGCGTGTGGACGGACGAGTTCACCACGGTCGCCCGCAGGTGGACGTCGGTGGATCGCACCGGGGCCGTGATGTAGTCCAGCTCGGCGTCGAGGTCGATCGCGGCGATGGTCGCGCGGTGGGTCGCGCCGTCCGCGGGTACGGCGACGGGGCGCGGCGGGGTGTAGCTGGCCGCCGTCACGCCCTGCTCGACGATCGCTTGTTGCTCCACGAAGGCGGGCGCGGCCGACTGGAGGGTCTCGGCGAACGCGTCCGTCCGCGCCGCGCCGCGCATCATCGGGGCGGCGGCGACAGGCACCGGCGGGTGGAAGCGGTCGAGGTACCAGGGATCGAGCTCGGGGACCTTCGCCGTCACGGTCGGTCGCGCCGTCGACAGGGTGAGCTCGCACTCCGGCCAGTCCTCGCCGGTGGCCTGCGTGATCACCCCGTACCAGTTGAGCGTCAGCCGATCGCCCCGCAGACGGACGTCGTACGAGCTGGACCAGCCGGCCGCGGGCACGACGTACGAGAGCTCGATCTCGACCTCCGCATCGGACTCGGCCTCGAGCGTGACGGCCGCGGACCGCCGGTCGGGTGTGCGTTTCTCCGAGAGCGCGGCGAGCTGCCGGCCGATCGCGGCGAGACGGTCGTCGACGTCCCGGCGCTGCGCGGTCAGCTCCCGGCGGCTTGCCCGTACGGCGGCCAGTCGGCTTGCGAGCGACTCGGTGAACCCGCCGAGCTCGGCGGTCGAGTCGCCCGCCGCCAGCGTCCGCGCGAAACTTCCGCCGGCCCGCTTGGCCAGCTGTGCGAGGAAGGTCTCGAGCTGGACCTGTACGTCGTCCGCGTCGGTCAGCGCAGCGATCTCGTCCTGCGCCGCACGCCGCTGCCGCTCGAGCTCGGCGACTGTCTCGTCCGGAGCTTGCGGATGGTGCTGGGTCGCCACGTCCACCCCGAGTACGGTCGCCGGCCCGCGCCCGGACACGCGCACCGAATCGTCCTGCAGCAACAGCGGCAGTGGCTCGACGTACACGGTCTGATCCCCGGCCGGCACCATCAACCGCCCACGCCGGGTGATCCGCGCCCGATCCGGATACACGGTCACCGCGACGATCGGCGCATCCACCACAAGTTCGCTCATGTGTTGACAGTAGCCGCGAGGAGTTCGAGTTGGCGGCGGTAATCGTCGAGGCCTGCGGCCGCGAGCCTGCAGACGAGGTGCGTGGCGCCGGCTTCGACGTACGCCCGGAGGTGTTCGGTGACGTGGGACGGGGGGCCGGCGACGACGGCCTGGATCTTGCGGAGGTCTTCGAGGTCCATGCCGTAATTGGTGCGGGCGTAGCCGCGGAGGCGGTCCTCGCCTTCGGCCAGTGAGTTGGTGATCGCGACCGAGACGAACAGCGCGGGCGTGACGGCGCGGCCGGACTGTTGCACGACCTTCAGGCCGGTGGCGTAGTCGTCGGCGCGTGGGGGATAGGGCAGCCAGCCGTCGTACAGCCGGCCGGTCCGCTCAAGGGCGGCCGGGGTCGATCCGCCGAGCCAGATCGGCGGTCCGCCCGCGGTGTGCGGCCTGATCGTCGGCGGTACGTCGTCCAGCCGCAGTACGTCGCCGTGGAACGTCACCGGCTCGTCCGCACTCCACAGCCGCCGCCAGAGCGCGACCGTCTCGTCCAGCCGCGCGAACCTGCGCTCCCACGGCACCTCCGACAACCGGTGCAGCGGTACGCCGAAGCGCCCGGGGAATCCCGCACCGACGCCGACCACCAGCCGGCCGCCTGACAGCAGGTCGAGCGACGCCAGGCTGTGCGCCGCGTTCACCGGACGTCGGATGACCGGCATCAGAGTCGCCGTACCGACGGTCACGCGTTCGGTGGTCGCGGCCGTTGCGGTCAGCACCGTCAGCGCCTCGATCCGCGGTGTCAGCACCGAGTCGTTGGCCCACACCGAGTCGTACCCCAACTCCTCGGCCGCGACCGCCAGCCGCACCACCTGCCGCGGCTCGTCGCCCGCCGTCCACTGCGCTTTCACCGTCGGGAGCAACACGCCGACCTTCGCATCCAAGTCCATACCGCCGATCGTCGCGAGCGCCGTCCGCCTGGGCAATTCCCGCCTGGGAATCGGCCGCTCGGAACGATAGGTAGTTCGCCATTTCGCCTTGCAGGCATGGGATTTCGTGGGCTCGGTGGATTTGGCGAAATCGGCATGCGTTCGATAGAATCGAACACATGTTCGAGAATGATCTGGGTGTGTTGCCGACCCGCGACCTGCTGGAGGCCGCGGCTGAGTGCCGTGCGGTGGCGAGCCGGGCCGACGCGCGGGTGCTGGAGTGTGCCCAGGTCTACGCTGACCGGTTTCATCCCGCGGTGTGTGGGGTGCGGCCGGGTCGACGGGTGGGTGATGGGCGGGAGCGTGCGGTGGTGCTGGGTGGTGAGGGTTGCCCGGAGATTGCGGAGTTCGCGGTGGCGGAGTTCGGTGTCGTGGTCGGTGTCTCTCCTGGTGTGGGGCGTCAGATCATCGCCGATGGCCTGGCGTTGCGGCATCGGTTCCCAAGGATCTGGGCGCAGGTTCAGGCTGGTGCGGCGACTGCGTGGAAGGCCTGTCAGATCGTGCGGTGCTGCGGGAAGCTGGACCTGCAGGGGGCGGCGTCTGTGGACCGGCGGGTGGCGCCGGTCGTGGACACGATCTCGCCGTACCGGCTGGACAAGATCGTGGCCGCAGCCAAGAAGCAGGCCGATCCGGGGCTCGCTGAAACCGACGCCGCGGAAGCAGCCGCCGACCGTGGCGTGTTCGTCGGGCGCGGGGACGGGCACGGCAACAAGACGATCTACATCAAGGCCGCGGCCGGCGGGGTGAATCGGTACAACGCGGCCATCGCCGCGATCGCCGAGGCTTTGAAGACCTTCGGTGACACCCGCCCCGTCCAGCACCGCCGCGCCGAGGCCGTCGGCATCATCTCCGACCCCGCCTTCACCCAAGAACTCCTCACCCAAGCCCGAGCTCAAGCCGCCCCACAGACCGAAGCCGACCCCGCAGCGGACGCCCAGGGCGAAGCCGACGCGATACTGCATGTCCGGGCCGGAGCCGACGTAGCGGCCACGAGCGAGGCCACGATCAAGGCTGCCGACGAGCGCGTGCGTTCGGGGAGCGGGACGTTTGTGACGGCCGACGGTGCCGGCGTCGCGTGGGTCGACGTCGCGTGTGCGGACGGCGAGGACGATCTGCTGGAGCCGTCTGATCCGCGGGAGCCGGTCGGGCCGATGGAGGATCCGTGGTTGGAGGCGTCGGGGCTACGCGACCTCGATCTGCCGGTTGATCCGTACGACGGCCGCTCGCCCGACCCGAGGACCCGGACCGCTGAGGCGCAACCGATGGACGCTGCCACGCTCCGGGCGCTCGACGCACGACTCGCGCAAATCAAACAGGACGCCTACTCGGCAGACCCGACCAGGGCCGGCCGAGTCAGGGGACACGTGCGTCCAGGACAGACCGAGGTGATCGTGCATCTCACCGACAAGACGCTGGCGAGTGGTGCCGGCGTCGTGCGGGCTGAGGGCATCGGGCCGCTGCTGGCCAGCCAGCTGGCCGAACTGGTCGGGCACGGTCCCTACACGGTGAAGCCAGTCATCGACCTGAACGACGCGGTCAGCGTCAACGCCTACGAAATCCCCACCCGGATTCGTGAGCGGGTGCGACTGATCCACCCGGTCGAACTCTTCCCGTACGGCACCCGCGAGACCAGCGACACCATCGACCTCGATCACATCGAGCCCTACGACCTTCACGGGCCAACAGGCCAGACCAGCACCACCAACCTCGCGCCGCTCGGACGGTTCGGTCACCGGGTGAAGACGCACGCCCGCGGATGGTCCGTGCACCGCATCGACCACAAGACGCTCGAATGGACCACACCGCACGGCTTCACCTTCCATGTAGACCCCGACGGCACCCATCGAATCCCGTCTCCAGGCGGAACGTGAGGCAGCCGGCGCGGTTGGGCGTGAGTTGCGTTCGGGGATTGGTGTATCGCGTGGTGGCCCGGACTGGCTGCCCGAACGCCGCCGCGAGGCGGAGGCGGCTCTGACGTCAGTGGTGCCGGCGTGCTACCTGTCCGGGGTGTCCACGCGGCTGGTGGAGTCGTTGATGGACGCGCTGGGCATCACTGGTCCACGAGGGCGGCGGCCAGGCGATCAAGATCGCGGTCATGGTCGCCACCGCTGAAGGTGATCACGTCCTCCTATGCGTCCGGCAGCTCGCCGTGCGAAGCCGCCCTGGGCACGAGGATCAGCTTGTCTCTCGACCACGTCGAACACGCCCTCGCCGAAGGTTCAGTCTGCGGCTGCCCCGCCTGGACCGCCGGCGACCTGGGAGACCCTCGGGCGAGGCGCGCCCGCAGGGATCGGGCGATCATGCGGCCTTCGGGATGGCGTCCAGCTGCTCCAGGGCCTCGGTGAGTGGGGGGACCTCGTGGAGATGGAAGGTGCCGGTGGTGTAGTCGGTGACCTGGTGCCACTCGTTGTCGATCACGTAGTACACGTGCGGGCTGACTGCGCCCGGGCTCGTGGTGAAGAGTTCGGCGGTGCGGCTCACCATGGCAGCCAGTGCGTTCAGCGCCGTCTGATCTCGCAGCACATGAATCACGAGTTGGTCGCGCGCGGGCATGGCGACAAGACAACCGTGGGCAGGGTCCTCGACCCGGAGCGATTCGCGCAGCACCGTGTCGAACACGAGTGCTCTCGACGCGGTGAACATGCCTCCGCCGACAACGGTCAGCTCGGCACCGGCCAGCTGCACGGTCTCGACCTCGTCCTGGATCCGCCGAATGTTCGCGAGGCCGATCCGGGTGGCCTGATCTCGTGTCAGACCGAGCCTGTCGACGTCGAAATACATCGCGGCCGCGCGACCCACGCAGACAGCCGGCACCACGACGACACCCGGCACGAATTCAGGTGTGTCGCGGACCATGTCAGGATCGTGGAACGCTGCACACGCGAGCCTGAGATAGAGCTTGTTCTCCAGGTCGTCCGGCACCGTGATGACTTCGTCGGGTCTGGGCATCTGATCGAAGTGATCACTGACCTCGGCGTGCCACTGCTGTCGTGGCAGGTTCGCGACCTTGAGGGCGAGGTTGCCCAGACCTGCGGTCATTCCGCCGGCCACGTCTGCAGACACATCCCCGGTTCCGACCGGCACCAGGGCCGCGACGCCGTCGTACCGCATCGCGAAGCCGCGCTTCGCCGCTGCTGCCTCTGCGAGGCGCACCAATCGCGCGGCCTGCCCGACGGTCAGCGGCCTGAGCTGCGGATGCGGGTGCTGGTCGGCTCCGAGCGTCTGCCGGCCACGCCGGCGGTGATTCCTGTGCTTGTTCATTCGAGCACCTCCTTGCCCCAAGAACGTACGGATTTCCGCCGGCCGCGGACGGAGGAACCTCGCGGCCTGTGGATAACTGCCTGGGGATAGGCGGCTGTTAGCGTTAAAACCACTGACTCCGCTTCAGCCCTTGACGATGCCACTCGCGACTCAGTAGCTTGCAGGAAACCTTTTTAACGTTAATATCCCGGGAGTGCCGATGCAGCACACCAACCGTGGGCCGGCTCCGCACGGTCACGTCACGCTGGTGCAGGTCGCGCAGCGGGCGGGCGTCTCGGCGCAGTCGGTCTCTAACGCGCTGAACAACCCCGACCGGGTGGCGCCGGAAACCCGCAAGCGGATCCTGGCCGCGGTGGAGGAGCTCGGGTACGAGCCGAACCTGTCCGCCCGGGCGCTGCGCAACCGGAGCTCGTCGCTGATCGCCTTCAAGATGCGGCCGTCCCGGCCGGACAAGGCGTCGCTGCTGATGGACGACTTCCTGTACGTGCTCAACGCTGCCGCGGTCGAGGCCGGCTACCACCTGATCCTGTGCCACGCCGAGGACGGACCGGCCGGCGAGATCAAGGCGTACCGGGACCTGCTGAAGAAGACCTCCATCGACGCGTTCGTGCTGGCCGAGACGCATCACAACGACGACCGGGTCGCGGCGTTGCGTTCGTGGGGCGTGCCGTTCGCGTCGTTCGGCCGCTCGTGGGACGGCGACGACAGCCTGGCCTGGGTCGACGTCGACGGCCGCGCCGGGACCCGGGCGGCGACGGACCACGTGGCGGCCCAAGGGCACCGGCGGATCGGCCACATCGGCTGGCTCGCGGAGTCCGAGCTCGGCCAGGACCGCCGCGAAGGGTGGCTCGACGCCTGCCGCGACCGGGAGCTGGAGACCGACCTGCAGGCCGCGGTCGTCGACTCCCTCGAAGCCGGCCGGCAGGCCGCGCACCGGATGCTCGACGCCTCCCGCCCCGCGACCGCCCTGGTCTGTGCGTCCGACACGCTCGCGCTCGGCGTGATGCGCGCGCTGCACGAGCGCGGGCTGCGGCCGGGCGCCGACGTCGCGATCACCGGGTACGACGACTCGCCGACGGCCGCCCTGGTGAGTCCGGGACTGACCACCCTGCGCCAGCCGATCGACGAGGTCGGACGGCAACTGATCCAGGCCATCGACAACCTGATGGCCGGCGATCCCCGTGAGCCGCAGCACGTGCTGCTCGAGCCGGAGCTGGTGGTCCGCGGATCCAGCCTCCCCGGGCCCCGCACGTCCGCTGTGCCAACCTCCTGAAGGGACACAAGATGAGGCACGGAACCAGAATGCTCGCGGCGGTCGGCGCCGCGGCACTCGTGGTGACCGCAGTGATCTCCGCCCCGGCCGCTCCGGCGGCCGCCCCGCCCGCCGACCCGTTCGTGGTCGGCGTCGAGAACCTGCCCAACGGCCGCGGCGTCGGCGGCGCCATGGACCTGACGTCGTACGGCGACCTCGACTGGATCCATGTGACAGGTTCAGGGATCGACCGGAAGGCCGGCGTACCGCAGGCGCTCACCGTCGACGACCTGAACCCGGCGGGTGGCCGGACGACGCTCGACGACAGCCCGATCGCGTTCGGGTGGTCGGACGGCGCCTCGCCGGCGACCGGCGTCACCACCGGCGGCGTCTTCAACTACGACACGACGACGGTGGGGGACACGACGGCCCACGACGCCGGGTACCGGATCACGGTCCCGGCCGCAGACTCGCCACGACGCCTGGTGTTCGTGGGTGGGATCTGGCAGGCCCGTGGATCGGTGACCGTGACCGCGACCGACGGCAGCAGTCCGTACACCACGCAGATCAACGCGGGTGGTACCGCCGCAGCGAAGCGTTACACCGTGACGATCCGGCCGGGCCAGGGCGTCGTCGTAACCGGTCGCTTCGCGAGCAAACTGAATGCCGCCGGCAATCTGTCGTTGTCGGCCGCGGCGCTCTCGACGCTCGGGACCGGGTTCTCGGCGACCGCTGCGCCGGTGTCGCTGAACCTGACGGCCGAGGGGGTCAGCGACTGGATGCATCTCGACGGATCGACGATCAACCGCCGGGCCGGTACGCCGGTGCTCGCGGTCGCGAATCGGCAGTCCGGGGGAGCGATCGGCTCGCAGAACGACAACCCGGTGAGCTACTCGTGGACCGACGGCACGCCGACCGCGTCCCAGCCCGGCACCCGTCACGGAGGCATCTTCTTCGCCGACGGCGCGAACACAGGCGTGGACCTCACCGATCCGTACGGCTACGACCTCACGGTCCCGGCGGCAGCGGAACGTCGTACCGTGCATTTCGTCTCCGGTGTCTGGCGAGCCGCGGCGAGGATCTCGGTCTACCTCGACGGAGCCGCAACGCCGTCGTACGTGAGCACCGATCTGGTCAGCACCGACCCGTCGGTCACCCGAGTGTTCGAGCTGAACCTCGAGGCGGGACAGTCGGCCCGCGTCAGTGCGCAGGTGACCCGCAAGACGCATGCCTCCGGCAACGTCACGCTCGCGGGTGTGACGCTGGCGTCGGCCGGTAGCTACCGAGCTCTGGTGCAGAACATGCTCGACCAGGCCGCGGCGGCGGACGTGTACGCGGCGAGCGAGCCCGCGCAACGGCAGCTGGACAACGAGATCGCGGCGGCGACCGCGACCCTCGCGAACGGCGGCGCGCAGGCGGACGACCTGCGGCTCGCGTACGACTTCCTCAAGGCGGCGTTCGACGAAGCGGTCTCGTCCGCGGCGAACGCGCAGTACACCTACGTCACCAACCCGGGTCTCACCTCCTCGTTCGGCTGGGAGGGTGACCTGAACGCGCCCATCGCCTTCATCGACGGCAGCTACCGGCTGCGCAGCCGGGGCGACGCGATGATCACCTTCGGGGTGCCGAACATCCCGGGCAAGATCAAGTGGTCCAACGCCGAGGGATACCTGCCCGCGTTCATCAGCGAGTACGCCAAGGACGGTCTCGGCATCACGGTCGAGAACTTCGCCGACCTCGTCGTTGTCAACGGCAACCGCTTCGAGATCGCGTACTCGCGGATGACCGTCACCAACACCACGTCCGCGCCGGCTCGTCTGCCGCGGGTGTCGAGCCTGCTGACGCCGCTGAACGATGCCGGCGAAACGGTCGGCGCCGGGCAGACCGTCGTCCGCGACTATGCGGTGGCAGCAGATCGGTTCGGCGGCACGTACGACTGGCCGACGGCTGAGCAGGTGCGGACCCTTGGCGGCTTCGACGAGCACTACCGGCACATGCGGCAGTACTGGAACGACCGGCTGTCGGCGATCGCGGACATCACGGACCTGCCCGACCGGCGGCTGATCAACGCCTACAAGGCCGGGTACATCTACACGCTGATCATCCGCGACGACATCAACGGCGCCAAGGAACTGCACGTCGGCGAGAACGGGTACGACGAGATGTTCGACCACGACACGATCGGCATCGTGTCGACGCTGCTGACGGTCGGCGACTTCACCTACGCCCGGGACTACCTGTCCACGCTGCCGGCGCAGCTGCAGTACGACGACGCGAAGTGGAAGTACAGCTGGCCGTACGCGCTCTATCTGCAGCGCACCGGCGACAAGGACTTCATCCGCAGCCGGTTCGAGACGATCAAGAAGAACACGCACACGATCGAGACCGACCGGATCGACGGCGGCACGGGCATCATCAAGCAAACCGACGCGATCGACTCCCACGGGTACTGGACGATCGACAACTGGTCGGCGCTGACCGGACTCACGACGTACCGCTATCTCGCCACGGCACTCGGCGAGACCGCGGAGGCCGCGTGGGCGAAGGCGGAGTACGACGATCTGCTGAAGGTGGCAACCGCGCGCATCGAGCAGACGATGAAGCAGTACGACCTGGACTACCTCCCGATCTCGATGGTGGAACCGAACGAGACCGGGCCGCGCAAGGACCCGCGGGACGCGAACTGGGCCTCGATGTTCCTGTTCGGGCGCTGGGCGTGGGACGGGTACCTGTTCGGCGCCGACCAGCACGGGACGATGTTCGACAAGATCGACGACACGTACACGCACGGGTTCGAGCGACGCAAGGACGTCTCGGACACCATCTACAACTTCGGCGGGTACCCGCACGGGTACTTCTCGAGCGCGTACAACGCCGGCTACGGGAGCGCGGCGCTGCGGGGTGAGGAGTACCGCGACCTCGGGATCAAGTCGTACCAGTACATGATCGACAAGACGATGAGCGGGCCGTTCGGCTGGTGGGAAGGCGTCGACTACCCGAGCGCCGACTCGCCGTGGAACATCGACCACGCCCGGGGCGGCGGCGGTTCGAACCAGCACATGTGGGGTCAGTCCACCGCGACCAAGGTGCTGTTCGACTCGCTGATCGCGGAGAAGTCGGACGGGACCGTGATCATCGGCCGCGGTGTGCCGAACGAGTGGATCCGCAACCGGCAGCAGATCGCGCTGAACAGCTACCCGGTCACCGGAGGCCGCATCGGCTACCAACTCACCACGTCCGGCAGGACGGTGACGCTCCGGCTCAGCGGTGACACCACGAAGCCGACCGGTTACAGTATCGAACTCCCGGTGCTGCGCGACAACATCGCCCACATCTCGACCGAGGGCGCCGTCGTCGACCAGGTCACCGGCACCGTCCGCCTTCCCCGCGGCGCCACCCAGGCGACCGTGGTGCTGCGCCGCGCCCCGTAGGTCGGCGAAACGGCTCCGGCTGGCGCATACTGGGGCCAAATGGAGACAACACGCGCGAAGCGCCGCCTAGCCACAAGTCCCTTCAAGCAGCCGGTGCCCGCACCGATCAAGACGTTCGAGGTCGGTGGCCGGGTTTCCCACGACAAGGAAGGCATCGGCCGGATCACCGCGGTCGAGGGTGCCGAAGCGGTGGTGGTGGACCTCGGGAAGGGCCGTCTCCTCCGGGTCATGGCCCCCTTCCACAAGCTTCACAAGCTCTGACCGGGTCCCGAGGCGATCATCCGCTCGGCCGGACGACCTCCACCGGAGGCCGTCCGGCCGGCGCGCGTCACACCATCAGAAGTTGAGCTCGACGCGGGTCCCGGCGGGATCACCTGGATGGCGAAGCCACAGCACGCCGTCCTCGTACTTCGACTCACTGACGCCCTGCACCGCCGTCGGCTCGGACGGCACGCGGAGCGCCGTCGTGACCTGTACGCCGCGCGGCGCCTCGCAGCTGAACCTGATCGTGGTCGCGTCCCGCTGCCAGTCGACGACGCGGCCCGCGGAGGCGAGGAGCGTCTCGTCGGCGTACGTGAGGTCGCGCAGCCAGGCCAGCTGTCCGGGCCCGAGCTCGCGGCGCCGGACGATCGGCAACTGAGGGTCGAGCAGATCGAGGTAACTGCCCTCGAGAAGCTGTGAGCCGCCCGCCTCCTCCAGCACGGCGCCGATCAGGTACGGACCGCGCTGCACCGACAGCCAGTTGCTTGACTTCCAGGTGTGCCCGCCCGCTTCGGCCAGCTCGCGGATCGCCGACACCAGCTCGGCCGCGCGCTCCGGCGACTCGGTGAACTCGGCCGGCCGGGACGCGATGAACCGCACCCGCCCCTGACCGCTCGCCTGGACGCCGTCACGCGAGCGGTCCGCCCCGAGCGCCTCGGCCAGATGGTCGGCGCAGGTGTCGTACCGCCCGGTCCACCACGAGCGGATCTCATGGTAGGGATCTGCGCCGTCCCCGACGTACAGCAGGCTGCCGCCGCGGCTGACCCACCCGGCCAGCGCGTAGTGGATGCCCGGCGCCAACGGCTTCTGGAACTCGTAGCTCAGAACGAGTACGTCGACGTCGTCCAGCGCGTCCGGAGCGTCGATGACGTTCTCCAGCTGGACCGGGCAGACCCGCTGCCCCTCGAACAGCGCGGGCAGGGCCAGTCCGTAGAAGTCGGAGAAGTGCAGCTGCTCGCGGCCCTCGAGCGCCAACGCGTCCTGCAGACCGTCGTAGTGGCCGCTCTCACCACCGGGCGCCCAGCGCTGGAACATCGCGGTGTCGGACAGCGCAATCCCGATCCGCGGACCCTCCTGGGACCAGCGCACGTCGGGCTGGTCGAGATCGCGCAGGCTGTTCATCGCGATCAGGTAGCTGGTCGCCGTGTCCGGCGGGATGAGCTCGCGCTCGGCGGATCCCTCCCGCAGGTACGGGCGGTTGAAGATCCGGTGCGGCCACGGCGCCACCTCGTACCGTGCGACGCCGGGGTGCAGCAGCGACGCGACCAGCGTGCGTTGGTAGTTGGCGAGGTAGTCCTCCCAGGTGCGGTCCGGGTGGTCCTCGATCGGGTCGTGCAGGAACCACATCCGCCGGTCCGTACCGCGGGTCAGGTCCTGCGCGATGCCGTACTCCAGGTACGCCGTCTCGAACGTGCGCTCGGCGACCTTCCCGGCGTACACGTTCGGCGTCCGGGACGTGCCGGTCCACACCTGCGCGATCGCACCGTCGATCGACGGCAAGGTTCGCAGCCGCGATTCGGGGCTGATGATCTGCCATTGCGTGTAGTTCAGAAGGCTGTGCGTCGGGACGTAGAAGCGCACTTCGCGGCCCTGGGCGAGCGCCTCGTCGCGGAGCACGGACGTCACACGGTCCAGGCTGCGGGAGAGCAGGTGCTGCTTGAGCTGCCCGGAGCGGAAGTGCGCCTCGGGTGTGCTGTGCGGCGCCTGCCACGGCTCCTTGAAGAACGCCTGCCACTCACGCTTGAACGACTCGGAGTAGCCGGCCCGCGCCCAGAACTCCGGCTCCTCGAGGTGGATGCCCTCGACACCGAGCTCGATGATCGGGCGGAGCTTCTGCACCAGGTACTCGGTGAAGGCGAACGTCGGCACCATGTACGGGATGTCGGTGCTCTCACCGTGCAGGATCGGTGAGCCGTCGCCCGCGGTCTGCGCGTCCGCCCAGTGGCCGGAACCGTCCCATCGGCCGTCCAGGTAGTCCTGGTACGTGCCCCAGGAGATCCCTGTCATCAGGTGGATCCGGTACCCGGCCTCGCGCCACCGGGCGATCCGCTCCGGCGTGCTGTCGTTCAGGCCGTAGACCATCACGAAATCGGTGCGGAGGTCGATCGATTCGTCGTACGGCGCCTGCTCCTGGAAGCCGGTCGCCTCGCCGTGCTTGTCGGTGCTGTCGGTCATGCGCTCTTCCGTTTCCTCGACGTCCGACCACCCTTTCCCGCCGGAGCGGCCGGGCGCCAGGGTGCTGTCAGGAACTGGACAGCGCGCGCTAACCGAGCAGGTCTGCCTGCTGGAGCTGGCGCCAGATCTCGGACTGGTCGACGACCTCGACGCCGAGCTTGTCCGCCTTCGTGAGCTTGGCGGCGCCGACGTCGGCGCCGGTGATCAGGTAGTCGGTGCTCGCCGAGACGGAGGAGGCGATCGTCGCGCCCGCCTTCTCGCAGAGCCGCTGGAAGGCGGGCCGGGCCACCTTCTCGCCGGAGCGCGGGTCGCTGATCGCGCCGGTGACGACGACGGTCTTGCCGGCCAGCGGCGCGCCGGCGGCGACGACCGGCGGCAGGTCCTCCTCGCGGACGTCGAGCGACACGCCGGCGGCGCGCAGCCGCTCGAGCTCGGGGTGCAGCCGGGTGAGGTGCTCGATCAGCGAGGCGGCGACCTTCGGGCCGATGTCGTCTACGGCGACCAGGCCGTCGACACCCGCGTCGGCGACCTCCTCGAGCGAGCCGAAGCCGGCCCGGCACAACCGGGCCGCGGTGCCCTCGGACGCCATCGGGATCGCGAGACCGATCAGCGCGCGGCGCAGGCCGACCTGCCGGCTGGTGTCGATCGACTCGATCATCCGGGCCGCCGAGATCTCGCCGATCCGGTCGAACTCCAGCAGCCCTTCGGCGGTCAGCCGGTAGAAGTCCGACGGGTTCTCCAGGATGCCGGCCTCGGCCAGCCGCTCGATCCAGACGCCGCCGATCGCGTCGATGTCGGCGGCCGCGCGGGACGCCCAGTGGATCAGGCGACGCACGGTCTGCGCCGGGCAGGAGACGTTGGTGCAGAACAGTTCGCGGCTGTTGCCCTGCTCGGTCAGCGGCTGGTCGCACGACGGGCAGGTGCTGGGCGGCACGATGTCGCGCTCCTGCCCGGTGCGCTTCGACGCGTCGAGCACGCCGGCCACGAACGGGATCACGTCACCGGCCCGGCGGACCAGCACCGTGTCGCCGATCTTGATGTCGCGGGCGCGGATCACCTCCTGGTTCGCCAGGGTGGCGCGGGTGACCGTCGTACCGCCGACGAAGACCGGCTCGAGCCAGGCGACCGGCGCGATCTTGCCGGTCTTGCCGACGTCCCAGACCACGTCGGCGAGCAGCGTGGTCTTCTCCTCGGCGGCGAACTTGAACGCCAGCGCGCCGCGGGGCGAACTCGACCGGGTGCCGGCGGCGGCGAAGGCGTCCCGATCGGCGAGCCGCAGCACGGCGCCGTCGAGGTCGTAGTCGAGCTCGTTGCGCTGCTGCTCGATCGTGGTGATCACCGCCTGCGCCGCGGTGGCGTCGTCGCAGTGGCGCATGTCGGCCACCGTGAACCCCATGGTCTGCAGCGCACGCTCGAGGTCGGCCTCGGCCTGGTCGCTGAGGAGGTCGAACGCCAGGAACTGCAGCCGGCGCTCGGCGACGGTGGCCGGGTCCTTCGCGCGCAACGTCCCGGCCGCCGCGTTCCGCGGGTTGATCAGCGGCTTGTCCGGATGTGCGGCGTTGTAAGCGGCGAAGGTGGAGCGCAACATGACCGCTTCACCGCGGACCTCGGTCCGGTCCGGCACGTCGAGGCGGTCCGGGACGCCGTCGGCGAGCGCGCGCACCAACGGGGTCACGTCGTCACCGGTGGTGCCGTCACCTCGCGTGACCGCCCGGGCGAGGCGCCCGTTCTCGTACACCAAAGCCAGGGACAGGCCGTCCAGCTTCGGCATCACGACCACCGGCTGGCCGGGGAAGCGGGCGAAGAACGCCTCGACCTGCTCGGGGCGGGTCGCCTTCTCCAGCGACAGCATCGGTCGCGAGTGCCGGACCGGCGCATGCAGCACCGCGGGCGCGCCGACCTGGTCCAGCGGGTTCGGGTCGGGGGTCAGCTCCGGGTTGGCCTGGACGAGCGCCCGCAGCTCGTCCTCGATCGCGTCGTACTCCGCGTCGGCGACCGACGGCGACCCGCGGTAATAGGCGTCACGCAGCACCACGATCCGATCGGCGAGGTCCTGAATCCGCTCCCCAATATCCACGCCAGGACCCTACCCGGGACGTCCGACAATCCGCGGGATCTCCTGTGCCGGGTGGGAATCGCCGGCGGTCACTCGATGACCGCGCTGCCCTCCGTCAGGTGGGTCTCCTCGCGTTTGCGGGGCAGCATCAATGCGGGGATCAGGGTCAGCACGACCAGCACCCACGCCACCCAGAACGTGCTCGCGAACGCGGCGGCGGCGT
Source organism: Kribbella sp. NPDC050459 (assembly GCF_040655315.1). Taxonomy (NCBI): domain Bacteria; kingdom Bacillati; phylum Actinomycetota; class Actinomycetes; order Propionibacteriales; family Kribbellaceae; genus Kribbella; species Kribbella sp. NPDC050459. The sequence continues at coordinate 897,650 of NZ_JBFAJQ010000001.1, forward strand.
CGGCGAGGCCGCGGGCGAGCGCGACGGGATCCAGGTGCAGCGCGGCGATGATGACCGGGCGGGTGTTGGCCAGGATGGCGGCCTCGGTCTCGCGGAGCCCGTCGCCCAGCCCGGGGATCTGGTCCGTCCCGGGGATGATCGGCGAGTCGTTGAGGTGGTTGGTGAGGATGACCGACATCGTCGCGACCCCGCACGACGACGCGATCTGCTGGGTGATGTTCAGCAACGTCGAGCCGCGTGCCACCTGGGGCCCGGCCAGCGTCCGCAGCGCCGACGTGAACAGCGGCATCATCGTGCCGCCCATCCCGAAGCCCATCACGACCAGCATCACGATGATGACGCCGTACGGCGTCGTCGCGGTCAGCTGCGTCAGGCCGAACATGCCGATCACGATCAGCCCGAGCCCGAACGGCACGATCCGGCCCACCGGCACCTTGTCGACCAGCCGTCCCGCGATCGGCATCGTCACCATCGCGCCGAGCCCCTGCGGCGCGACCAGCAGACCGGCCTGCAGCGTCGACTCGCCGCGGATCTGCTGGAAGTACGTCGGCACCAGGAGCAGCCCGCCGAAGAAGGCGGCCGCGAACAGGAACATCGTCACGATCGACACCGTGAGGTTGCGGTCCTTGAACAGCCTCAGGTCGAGCAGCGGATGTTTCGGCCGGAACGAGTGCCAGACGAACGCCGCCATCAGCAGCAGCCCGACCAGGATCGAGACCCACACCCGCGGCGCACCGAAGTCACCGTTCTCGGCGGGCAGCGACGACACGCCGAACAGGAACAACGCCAGCCCGGGCGACATCAGCAGGACCCCGACGACGTCCAGGGTCTCCGAGCGGTGCGGCGTGTCCCGCTGCAGCGCGAACCAGGCGTAGACGATCGCGATCACGCCGAGCGGGACGTTGATCAGGAAGATCCAGTGCCAGCTCGCCACCTGGATCAGCCAGCCGCCCAGGATCGGGCCGAGGATCGGGCCGAGCAGCATCGGGACGCCGAGGATGGCCATCAGCCGGCCCATCCGGTGCGGTCCGGCGGCGCGCGTCATGATCGTCATGCCGAGCGGCATCAGCATGCCGCCGCCGAGACCCTGCAGGACCCGGAACGCGATCAGCATGTTGATGCTGGTCGCGGTGGCGCACAGCGCGGAGCCGGCGGTGAACAGGAAGATCGCCATCATGTACAGCCGCTTGGTGCCGAACCGGTCGGCGGCCCAGCCGGTCAACGGGATCACCGTCGCCAGCGCGAGCGTGTACGCCGTGACCGTCCAGGCGACCGTCGAGTAGGAGACCGGACTCTCGGGCGTGCCGAACTCGTCCTGGAACGTCGGCAGCGCGACGTTGACCACGGTGATGTCGAGGATCGACATGATCGCGCCCAGCACCACGACGCCGGCCACCTTCAGGACCGCGGCGTCGATGTGGTCGGGATACTCGGAACGGGTCGCTGCTGGATCGCTCACGGTCTGGCCCCCCTCGCACGATGCGCTCTGTGCAGACACTACGCCCGTCGCCCCACCCCGTGGCTAGCTTTTCCTCCGGTCCGACTTTGTGCACCAGATCCGTACGCCGGGCGCCTCGCCGTACGGATCTGGTGCACAGAGTGGCGTTGAAGGGGGTCGGTTGCTGTGGGGGTGGGGGTGGTTTAGGGTTGCGCAAACGATTGAGCAGGGCTGGTGAGGGAGGGGGGTGGCGGGGTGGTGGGGCTTCCGTTGGCGGGGGTGGTGGTGCTGGATTTCAGTCAGTTTCTGGCGGGGCCGGTGGCGGCGCTGCGGCTTGCCGATCTCGGCGCCCGGGTGGTCAAGGTCGAGCGGCCGGTGACCGGGGAGATCGGTCGCACGCTGGCGTTCGCGGGACGGTGGGCGGACGAAGACACGGTCTCGTTCCACGCGATGAACCGGAACAAGGAGGCGGTCGTCGCCGATCTCAAGGACCCCGGCGAACTCGAGCTGGTCCGGGGGCTCGTGGCGCGGGCCGACGTACTCATCCACAACTTCCGGCCAGGGGTCATGGAGCGGCTGGGCCTCGACTACGAGTCGGTACGGGCGCTCAATCCGGGCCTCGTGTACGCGGCCGCGTCCGGGTACGGCGCCGACGGCCCGTGGGCCGATCGCCCGGGACAGGACCTGCTCGCGCAATCCGTGTCGGCTCTCGCCTGGGTCGGCGGCGGCGACCGGCCCGTGACCGTCGGGCTCTCGCTGGCCGACCATCTGATGAGCTGCCACCTCGCCGAGGGCGTCACGGCACTGCTCGTCCGGAAGCTGCGCACCGGCCGCGGCGGCCTGATCGAGACGAGCCTCCTCGAAGGCATGCTCGACCTGCAGTTCGAGCGGCTCACCGCCTGCCTCAACCCTCCGGCGACCGACCCGCCCCCACCGGATCTCGTCCTGCCGTCCGCCCTCTACGCGACGGCCGACGGCCACCTGGCCATCGCGCCGACCCGCCCGAAGACCCTTTTCCGCGCCCTGCGCGCACCAGCCGGGATGGAGGTCGGCGGCGTGGAACAGGTCGGTCGGTGGGTTGCGGAGCGGCTGGCGGTGGGGCGTACCGCGGACTGGGTCGAGATGTTGGGTGCCGCCGGGGTCGACTGTGTGCCGTTGCGGACGCTGGACGAGGTGATCGGGTCGGCGGAGTTTGCTGCGGTCGGGATGACACAGGTCGTCGAGCGGGAGCCGGCCGAGCCGGGTGGTGAGCCGCTTCGGTTGACGACAACTCGGAGTCCGATCCGGATCGACGGCCAGGTGCTCCGGGCCGGCCGATCTGCCCCGCGGCTCGGAGCCCAGGGCCGGCTGCGTGACGGTGCGGACCCGCTCGCCGCCGATCCGCCGATTGCTCAGTAGGGTGTGGAGCATGGCGACTCTGGGTGACGTTGCTGCCCGTGCCGGGGTGTCGATCTCCGCTGTGTCCCGGGTGCTGAGCGACGCGCCGGACTCGCGGGTGAGCGCGGCCACCCGGCAGCGGATCGTCGACGCGGCGCGGGAGTTGCAGTACCGGCCGAACTTCGCGGGCCGGGCGCTCAAGTCGGCGCGGACGCAGGTCGTCGGGCTGGTCGTACCGGACATCACCAACGCGCTGTTCACCGAGCTCATGCACGGCGCGGAGGACGAGGCGACCGAGCGCGGGTACACCGTGCTGCTCGGGCGCTCGGACGACGTACGGCCGGGTGGTGAGGTGATCGCGCGCCTGATCGGCGAAGGCCGCGTGGACGGTATGGCGCTGCAGGTCGGTGACGCGGTGCTGCCCGCGGGTCTCCAGGACCTGCTCACCACACACGCGCCGATCGTGCTGGTCAACTCGTCCAGTCCGGGCTACGTCGGCTCGGTCACGCTGGACGATCACCATGGTGCGCTGATCGCGACCCAGCATCTGCTCGAGTTGGGGCATGAGCGGATCGCGTTCGCGAACGGGTTGCCGCGATCGTTCACCGCGAAGCGGCGGCGCACGGGGTACAAGCTCGCGCTCACAACCGCCGGCGTGCGGGTGCCGAAGGAGTACGAAACCAGGGTCGGCTACACCGTGGACAACGGGCGTACGGCGTTGCATCGGCTGATGGCGCTGGAGCCGAGGCCGACGGCGATCGTGGTGGCCAACGTGAACGCCGCTGTCGGCCTACTGGCGGAGGCGCGCAAGGCGGGGATCCGGGTGCCGGAGGACCTGTCCGTGGTGACCGTGCACGACTCGTGGACCGCCGAGAACACCTGGCCGCCGTTGACCGCGGTCAAGATGCAGTTCTACACGGTCGGTCGTACGGCGGTGCGCAGCGTCATCCGGCGGATCGAGACCGGCGAGACCTCCGACGAGGTGGTCACCGACCCGCCGCCGGAACTCGTCGTCCGCGAGTCCACCGCGCCGCCACGCCGTACCAGCTGACCGGCCGGGTTCGCGTCAGGGGGTTCTGTTGCGGTGGCGCAAAAGTCCGTGCTCAAACGATTGACCAGTCTCGCCGTCGCCGTCTAGCGTTCTGCTCCAACGTTTGAGCAGGTGGGGCACGCGAAGGAGTCCGTCATGAAGTCACCCGGTTCTCGTCCCGGGACAGTGCGCACGCTGGCTGTCGCGACCGTCGCCTGTGCGGCGGCGCTGCTGACCGCGTGCGGCTCGTCGGCCGGCGGCGCCGGCGCGGATGTCAAGCAGACCGACTCCGGCGGCGCGATCACCGTCTGGGTCGACCCGCCGCGGGTGCCGGCCGCGAAGGCGTTCCAGCAGGCGCATCCCGAGATCAAGGTGACGCTGAACCAGATCGACGGGACCGTCGGCGGCAAGTCGCTGCAGCAGCAGTTCGCGCAGTTCAACCAGGCCGGCAAGGGCTGGCCGGACGCGATCTTCTTCCCGTCGAACGACGACATCGCCTGGGCGTCGGGCGCCCAGGTCAACTACACCGCCGACCTCACCGACCTGGTGCCCGACGTGATCAAGGGCTACGAGGACGCCGTCATCGCGCCCTGCACGATCGACGGAAAGATCCGCTGCCTGCGCAACGACGCCGCGCCCGACATCTTCTGGTACAACAAGGCGTTCTTCACCCAGTACGGCTACCAGGTCCCGAAGACCTGGGAGGAGTACGGCGACCTCGCGCTGCGGATCGCGAAGGAGCACCCCGGCAAGCTCAGCGGCTTCACCGGCGACGCATACGCGCCCGACCGGTACCTGTGGGCCTCCGGCTGCCCGACGAACGCCCGCAAGTCCGAGACCGAGGTGCACGTCGACCTGACCGACCCGAAGTGCGTGCGCGCGAAGGACCTGCTGGCGAAACTCGTGCAGGCCAAGGCGGTCTCGACCCTCGGCATTTTCGACGCCGACGCCGCGAAAGCCGGCAAGGATCTGGTGATGAGCCCGGGCGCCGCCTGGTGGGGCGACTACCTGTTCCGGCAGTCCTGGAAGATCCCGGCCGGCCAGATGACCGGTGTCGCGCCGCTGACCTGGCAAGGCGAGGACAAGCCCGCGACCGGCAACGAGGGCGGCGGCCTGTGGGGTTTCTCGCGGCACATCACCGGCAAGCAGCTGGAGAACACGCTGATCTTCGCGAAGTTCGTTGCCACGGACCCCAGGTGGCAGGTCGAGCTGTCGACCGGTCTACCGGCGTACGGCCCGGTGCAGGACGCGTGGATCGCGAAGCAGACCAAGGGGAAGTACTTCGCCGACAACGCGACGACGTTCGCCGCGATGAAGGGCGCGAACGCCTACGTCCAGCCGGATCACTCGTACCTGCTCTACAACACGGGCAGCGTCTGGACCGAGACGATGGCCGCCGGCCTGGCGTCGGGGAAGACCGTCGACCAGGCCTGGACCGGGTTCAACGACGAACTCCTCAAGCAGGCCAAGGCCATGGGCTACACGGTCAAGTAGGGGTACGCCGATGACAACCGCCCTGATGGACGAGCGCAGCACCGGCCTCCAGGTGCCGAGCACCCGGCGGCCGAAGGCGTCCAGGTCGAGCGAGACCCGCGGAGCCTGGCTCCTGCTGTCGCCGTACGCCGTCCTGCTGCTCGTCGGCGGCATCGTACCGGTGGGGTACGCCGTCAAGACCGCTCTGGAGAAGCCGCCGACACCGCTGGACCCGAGCACCGGGTTCGGCGGCGTCACGAGCTTCAAGACGGTGTTCACCGACTACCGCTTCGTCGACACGTTCCAGAACGTGCTGGCGACGCTGGTGATCTGGCTGCCGATCATGATGATCGGCATCGTCGGGCTGGCGCTGCTGATCCACGCCAGTCCCGGACGGTTCGGCTCGGCGATGCGGTTCGTGTACTACATCCCCGGCGCGCTGGCCGGGATCGCGAACTTCGTCCTCTGGGTGTACCTGCTCAACCCGGGGCAGTCGCCGATCGAGGGCTTGTGGCACGCGATCGGCGTCGACACGATCAAGCAGGCCGTCGCCGCGCCCGGGCAGCTGCCGTTCGTGCTCACCGCGATGATGTTCTTCCAGGGCGTCGGCTCCTGGATCGTCGTCGTGAACGGCGGGCTGAACGGCATCCCCGACGAGATCTTCGAGGCGGCCGCGCTGGACGGTGCGAACGCGTGGCAGCTCGCCTGGCACGTGAAGCTGCCGATCATCCGGCCGTGGATCGGGTACGCCGCCCTGATGAACCTCGCGTACGGCTTCCAGCTCTTCCTCGAACCGCAGCTGCTGGACCAGGTGGCGAGCAACGCACTGCCCGACCAGTGGACGCCGACGCAGCTCGGGTACGCCTTCGCGTTCAGCAACTACAACTTCCCGGCCGCGGCGGCGATGTCGCTGATCCTGCTCGTGATCACGCTCGGCATCGGGCTGCTGATCGTGTTCCGCAGCGGGCTGTTCGGCGAGGAGGACAGCTGATGATCGAGAACTGGAGCGCGGGCCGCCTGGCGCGCGTGGTGTCGATGCTGTTCGTCGCCGCGATCTTCCTGGTGCCGATCGCCGGCTTCGTCGCGATGGCCTTCCGGTCGAACGACGGCGTCGAGGCCGGCAGCGGGGGAGTCCTCGGCCTCGGGGACATTGCCTGGAGCAACGTCCGGTACAGCTGGTCGCAGGTCAACGGCTTCGGCCCCGAGGGCGGCCTGTTCACCCGCTGGCTGACGAACTCGCTGATCGTCGCCGGCGGCGGTGCGATCCTCGCCGTGGTCGCGGCGCTGCCGGCCGGCTACGCGATGGCGCGGCTGCGGTTCCGGGCCCGCCGGGCGGTGCTGCTGATCACGCTGGTCACGATGGTGATGCCGAACACGGTGCTGGTGATCCCGCTGTTCCTGGAGGTGAACGCGGTCGGCGCGGTCGGGCAGCTCTGGCCGGTCGCGCTGATCATGGGGTTCTTCCCGTTCGGCGTGTACCTGTCCTACATCCACTACCTGACCACGATGCCGAAGGAACTCGTCGAGGCCGCCCGGCTGGACGGGCTCGGCGAGGTGTCGGTGTTCTGGTGGATCGGCCTGCGGATCTCCAAGCAGGTCGTCGTCCTGGTCGCCTTCTTCGCGTTCGTCGCGAACTGGACGAACTTCTTCCTGCCGCTGGCCTTGCTGTCCTCGAACCAGCAGAACCAGACCGTGTCGATCGGTCTGCAGCAACTGATCGGAGCGAGCCCGTTGTTCAACCCGACCGTGGCCGCCGGCCTGGACGTGAAGCTCTACATGCCTCAGCTGGCGCTCGCGACGTTCATCTCGATGCTGCCGCTGCTGGCCGTGTTCCTCGGCGCGCAGCGCTTCCTCATCCGCGGTGAGACGGTCGGGGCGGTGAAGGGCTGATGACCGGCCTGCCCGAGTTCTCGCCGCACCCCGGCTACACCCTGGAGCGGCCGGCGAACCCGCGCCCGATCGTGATCGTCGGCGCCGGCGGCATCGTGCGCGACGCCCACCTGCCCGCGTACAGCAGGGCGGGTTTCCCGGTCGCGAGCATCACAGACCTCCGGCTCGACCGCGCGCAGACCCTCGCCGCCAAGTACGCCGTACCTGAGGCGTACGACGATGTTGCTGTCGCCGTCGCCGCCGCGCCGGACGACGCGGTCTACGACATCGCCCTCCCGCCCGAGGCTCACCTCGAGGTCCTCGAACAGCTGCCCGACGGCGCGGCAGTATTGCTCCAGAAACCGCTGGGCAACCATCTGACGGAAGGCATCAGGACCCGCGAGGTCTGCCGCCGCAAGGGCCTGGTCGCGGCGGTCAACACCCAGTTGCGGTTCGCGCCGTACGTCGCGGTCGCGCGCAAGCTGATTGCCGACGGCATCATCGGTGAGCTGTACGACGTCGAGGTCCGCATCTCCGTCCGGACGCCGTGGGAGATGTTCCCGTACGTCCTCGAGCTCGACCGGCTCGAGATCAACATGCACAGCGTCCACTACCTCGATCTGGTCCGCTCGTTCCTCGGCGATCCGACCGGCGTGTCCGCGGTCACCGTGCGGCATCCGTCGAAGTCGCACGCCAACAGCCGCTCGGACATCGCGCTGACGTACGGCGACCGGCCGCTGCGGGTCGTGGTGTCGACGAACCACGATCACCACTTCGGCGAGCGGTACGAGGAGAGCTACGTCAAGTGGGAGGGCACGAAGGGCGCCGTACGGGTGCAGCTCGGTCTCCTGCTGGACTACCCGCGCGGCGGCGAGGATCGGCTCGAACTGGTCACCGACGACAGGCTCGCGGAGGGCTGGCGGCCGGTGCCGTTCGACGGGTCGTGGTTCCCGGACGCGTTCATCGGCTCGATGGGCGTGGTGCAGCGCTACCTGGACGGGTCGATCCCGTCGCTGCCCACGTCGGTGGAGGACGTCTTCCGCACGATGGCCGTCGTCGAGGCGGCCTACACGTCCGCCGCGAACGGCGGCGAGCCACCGCCGTACGACGCCTGAACTACGACCTGAGAGGACCGACGAGTGGTGACGGATCTACCCCTGACCGGGGTCACCGTGCTCGACTTCAGCCAGTTCCTGGCCGGGCCGGTAGCGGCGCTGCGCCTCGCCGACCTGGGCGCGCGGGTGATCAAGATCGAGCGCCCCGGCAACGGTGACGCCGGTCGGCAGCTGGCCTTCGCCGGCCGGACGGTCGACGGCGACAGCATGTCGTTCCACGCGATGAACCGGAACAAGGAGAGCATCGTCGCCGACCTGAAGGACCCGGCCGGCCTGGCCCGGGTCCGGGCGCTGGTCGCGACCGCCGATGTGCTGGTCTCGAACTTCCGCCCGGGCGTGATGGAACGCCTCGGCCTCGACTACGAGACGGTCCGCCGGATCAACCCGGGCATCGTGTACGGCAGCGTCAGCGGGTACGGCGACACCGGCCCGTTCAAGGATCGCCCCGGGCAGGATCTGCTCGCCCAGTCGATCGCCGGACTGCCCTGGCTGAACGGTTCCCGCGACGATCCGCCGGTGCCCGTCGGGCTGGCGGTCGCCGATCACCTGGCCAGCTGTCACCTCGCGCAGGGCATCACCGCCCTGCTCGTACGGCGCTTCCGCACCGGTCGGGGCGGGCACGCGCAGACGAGCCTGCTGGAGGCCCTGCTCGATCTCGAGTTCGAGCTGCTGACGACGCGGCTCAACGATCCGTCGATCGAGGTCCGACGGAAGGGAATCCGGTCGGCGCACGCGTTCCTCCCGGCGCCGTACGGCATCTATCCGACCAGCGACGGGTACCTGGCGATCGCGATGAACCCGGTGCCGACGATCGGCCGGCTGCTCGACCTGCCGGACGTGACCGCGATGACCGATCCACAGTCGTGGTGGGACCGCCAGGAGGAGATCGAGGACCTGCTGTCGGAGCGGCTCAGCACCCGCACGCGCGACGAGTGGCTGGCCGTGCTGGACGCCGAGGACATCTGGTGCGCGCCGGTCCTGACGCTGGACGAGCTCGTCGGGCACGAAGGCTTCCGGGCGATCGCGATGACGCAGCAGCTGCGGCGGGACGGTCTCGACCTGACGACGACCCGCAGCCCGATCCGGATCGACGGGCAGCGGCTGACCGACTCGCGACCGGCGCCCCGCTTGGGTGAGCACGATCCGGTCGACGTGGAGGAGATCGTATGACGACGCTGCGGGGCATGACGTGGCAGCATCCGCGCGGGTACGACTGCCAGGTCGCCGCGGCGAAGGACTACGCCCGGCGTACCGGCGTCGACGTGCAGTGGGAGTACCGGTCGCTCCAGGCTTTCGCCGACGGGCCGATCGCGGGTCTCGCCGCGCGGTACGACCTGCTCGTCATCGACCATCCGCACGTCCCGCTGGCGGCCGGACTGCTGGCGCCGCTGGACGGGGCCGGGCACGACGCGGAGCTGGCAGCGCTGGCGGCCGATGCCGTGGGCAACAGTCATGCGTCGTACGCGCACGACGGGCACCAGTACGGTCTGGCCACCGACTCCGCTGCGCAGGTCGCGGTCCACCGGCCGGATCTGCTGCCGGCGCCGCCGGCCGACTGGGACGGCGTCCTCGAGCTGGCCGGCGAAGGCCGGGTGCTCTGGCCCGCGAAGCCGATCGACGCGTACTCGACGCTGTGCACGCTCGCGGCCAACCGCGGTACGCCGGTCGCGGCCGAGCCCGGGCGCTTCCTCGCCGAGGACGACGCGGGCGCCGTCCTCGACCTGATGCACCGGCTCGCGGAGCGGGTACCTGACTGGTGCCTCGAAGCGAATCCGATCGAGGTCGCCGAGGCGCTGGCGCGCGAGGAGCGCTGGGCGTACGCGCCGCTCGCGTACGGATACACGAACTATTCGCGGCGCGGCTTCCGGCCGTACCGGCTCAAGTACGTCGACATTCCGGCCGGGCCGCGCGGCGTCGCGGGATCGCAGCTCGGCGGAGCGGGCATCGCGGTCTCGGCGTACAGCAAGAAGCTTGACGCGGCCCGCGCGTACGCCGTGTGGCTGGCGTCGCCGGAGGTCCAGTCGGGGGTGTACTACGACGCCGGTGGACAGCCCGGGTACGCCGCGTCGTGGGACGACGACCGGCTGAACGACGACTCGTGGGACTTCTTCCGAGGCACCCGGCAGACGCTGGAAGGTGCGTGGGTGCGGCCCCGCACGGCCGGCTACATGGAGTTCCAGGACGTCGTCTCGCCGTGGGTCACCGCGACCCTGCGGGGCGAGTCGACCGACACGGAGCTGGTACGGCGCGCGAACGCACTGGCCGAACGACTGCTGGGGGATCGATGAAGGTTGCGGACCGCTGGTTCGAGGACCACGAGATCGGGGAGACCCGGACGACCGTCGGGCGGACGATCACCGAGGCCGACATCGTGCTGCACGCCGGCCAGACCGGTGACTTCTTCCCGCACCACCTGGACGCCGAGTGGATGGCGACCCAGCCGGCCGGGCAGCGGATCGCGCACGGCACACTGATCCTGTCGGTCGCCGTCGGCATGACCGCGGGCGACATCAATCCACGGTCGATGTCCTACGGGTACGACAAGATCCGGTTCATCAAGCCGGTGTTCATCGGCGACACCATCACGGTGACCGCGGTGATCGCCGAGAAGTCCGACCACCGGCGCACACCCGAGACCCACGGGTACGTTCACGAGCAGGTCAGCGTGACCAACCAGCGCGGCGAGACCGTGCTCGTCCTCACCCATCTCTACCTGGTCGACAAGCGAGGTCAGGCATGATCATCGACGCCCACCAGCACGTGTGGGATCTGGTCCGCTCGCCGTACGCGTGGCTCGGACCGCAGGTGCCGCAGTGGAACCGCACGTTCACCTTCGAGGAACTGCGGCCGCACCTGGTCCGCAACGGTGTCGATGCGACCGTGCTGGTCCAGTCGGACGACCACGACGGCGACACCGATCTGATGCTGGAGGTGGCGGATCGGCACCCGGAGGTCGCGGCGATCGTGGCATACGTGCCGCTCGACCGGCCGGACGTCGCGGCGGACCGTCTCGCGCAGCTGCGGAAGGATCCTCGCGTCGTCGGGATCCGCAACCTCATCCACGACATCCCCGACCCGGACTGGATCCTACGGCCCGACGTGGACGAGGGTCTCGGCGTCCTCGAGCGCGCGGGCGTGACGTTCGACTACGTCGCCGTCCTTCCGCGGCATCTCGAACACGTCCCGACGCTGTCGGAGCGGCATCCCGGGCTGCGGATCGTCATCGACCACCTCGCGAAGCCGCCGATCGGCGAGGCCGGCCGCGAACCGTGGTGGAGCCTGATCGAGACTGCAGCGGAGAACCCGCTGGTGCACGCGAAGCTCTCCGGTGTCTATCCCGGGGATCGGGAGTCGATCCAGCCGTTCGTCGACCGGGCCCTCGACGTCTTCGGCCCCGGCCGGCTGATGTACGGCGGCGACTGGCCGATCTCGACGGCCGCGGGCGGCTACGACCAGGTGTTCGAGGGCTTGACCGCGGCGCTGTCCGGACTCTCGGACGACGACCGTGAACAGATCTACTCCGCCACCGCCCGGCGCTTCTACCGGATCACGACCGTTCCGTCGGCGGGTGCTGTTCGAACGACGTCTTGATGTCGGCCAGGGCCTGTTCGAGTTCGCGATCGACGTCCGTGGCGGCGGTGGTGTCCAGCTGGACGGTGAGTTTCGACGTACCGTCGGCGACGAAGTCCACGGCCAGTTCGCCGCGGTAGGCGTGCGGCCCCTCGATCTGCCAGCGGAGGATGCGGTCTTCGTCGAGGACGTCGATCCAGCCGTCGCGGTGATCGTCGCCGGCGGTGACGTCGACCTCTTCGTGCACCGCCTGGTGCGGCCGGCGTGCTTCGGGGCCCTGCGCCTCGACAGGCATCGCCTCGGTACGCCGCAGCGAGGTCAGCCACGGCAGGTAGTCGGGGAGATGGTCCAGGTCGGACAGCCGGTCGAACAGGACGTTCGGCGCGACGTCGACGGTGGTCCAGGCTTGGTGGCTAGTCATGGGACTGCTCCTTGCGGAGACGGAGTTCGGGGAGGACCTCGGTGCGGTAGAGATTCATCATGTCGACGCTGTGCGGGCCCATGTTCGCGACGTACACCTCGTCGAACCCGGCGTCGACGTACGGCGTGAACGCCTCGACGTGGGTCTCGGCCTTCGGCCCGCAGGCGACCGACTGCGCGGTGGACTCCTTCGTGACCAGCTCACTGGCCTGCTCGAAGTGCCGTGGGGAGGGGAGGACCTGGGCGAGTTCGCCGGGAAGACCGGAGTTGCGCCAGATCCGGTGCGCCTGCTCGACGCCCTCGTCCTCGGTCGGTGCGTAACCCACCTTGAACCCGGCCTGCGCCGGCTTGTCGAGGCCGCCGTGGTCGCGGAACCGCCGGAGCAGGTCCCGGTCGGGCGACGTCGTGATGTACCCGTCGGCGATCCGCGCCGCGACATCGGTTGCCTCGGGCCCGAATCCGGACATGTAGATCGGCAGCGGGTCCGGCGGCCGGGTGTAGATCCGCGCGGTGTCGACGGTGTAGTGCTTGCCGTGGTGGTTCACGAACCCGTCCTCGGTCCACAACCGGCGCATGATCTCGACCGCTTCCTCGAGCATCTCCAGCCGTACGTCGAGACTCGGCCAGACCGATCCGAGGATGTGCTCGTTGAGCGCCTCGCCGGTCCCGACGCCGAGCGTGAACCGCCCGTTCAGCAGGACCGCGCTGGTCGCCGCCGCCTGGGCGATCACGGCCGGATGGATCCGCACGGTCGGACAGGTGACCGCGGTCGTCACCGGCAGCTCGCACACCCGGGAGACCGCGCCGATCGTCGACCAGACGAACGCGCTCTCGCCCTGCTCGTCGTTCCACGGATGGAAGTGGTCACTGATCCACAAGGCGTCGAACCCGGCCTCCTCGGCCATCCGTGCCTGCTCGATCAGCTCCGCCGGCGTGTACTCCTCGCTGGACAGGAAATATCCGATCTTCACGCGCACCTCCGCGTCGTCGCTTACCTTTCGGGTGCCCGATGCGGCGTTCTCCAATCAGCTCCGCTACCGCCGGCCCCGGGCGAAGTACAGGGTCGCCGCGGTGACCCCGGCCGCTGCCGCGGCGATCAGGCCGCGATGCCTCGACGCCCACATCTGGTAGCTGCGCGCCGACGAGCGCTCGTCGAAGGCTCCGTGCGCGCCGTAGTCCCGACTGCGGTCGTCGGCCGGACCCCACAGGTTCGCGGCCTGTTCGTTGGGCATGTTCGTCTGCTGTGACTTGTAGCCGGTCCGGCCGAGGTAGTGGTCCAGCAGGCCCGGCGCGAACTTGTTGGCGATCAAGGTCGCGGCGGTCGGCGCGCCCACCCAGTACTCGCGCCGGCGCGGATGGTCCGCGGCGTAAAGGATCGCGTCCGCGGCCACCTCGGGCTGGAAGATCGGCGGCACCGGCTGCGGGTGTTTCGGCAGTCTGGACAGCACCCAGGAGAACTGAGGGGTGTTGACGGCCGGCAGTTGGACCATGGTCACGCGCACCCGGGACTTGTCGTGCAGCAGTTCGCAGCGCAGCGAATCGTGGAAGCCCTGGATCGCGTGCTTCGCCCCGCAGTACACCGATTGCAGCGGGATCCCGCGGTAGGACAGTGCCGAGCCGATCTGCACGATCGTACCGTGGTCGCGCGGTTTCATCCGCGTGAGCGCCGCCCTGGTCCCGTAGACGTACCCGAGGTAGGTGACCTCGGTGGCGCGCTTGAACTCGCTCGGCTCGATCTCCAGGAACGGCGCGAACACCGAGGTGAAGGCAACGTTCACCCAGACGTCGATCGGGCCGAGCTCCTTCTCGACCTGATCTGCGGCGGCCTCGACCCGGGCGGCGTCGGAGACGTCGACCGGGATCGGCAACGGCGTTCCACCGGCCTCGGTCACGTCCCGCGCGGCGGCCTGCAGGCCGGTCTCCCCGCGCGCCAGGAGCGCGATCTTGGCGCCGCGCCGCGCGAACGCGACCGCGGTCGCCCGGCCGACGCCTGCGCTCGCCCCGGTCACCACAACAACCTGTTCCATCGATGACTCCTCAGTTGGTTGCCCGGGGCCAGAACCCGATCCGTACCCAGGCGTGGTTGAACGTGCGGGGCAGCTCGCCGCCGAGCTTCGCGCGGGTGGTGGGATCGACGTCGAGGTCGTAGCGATCGGCGATGTGGCTGACCGCGGCGCTGGCGGTGAGCAGGACGACGTTGCGCCCGGGGCACTCGGCCGGACCTTCGCTGAACGGGATGATCGGCCACGCGCCGTCGGTGCGGCCGTCCAGCCACGCGCTCGGCTCGAAGCGGTTCGCGAAGTCGAGCGCGTCGTCGTCGCGGTGGAACACCGAGCTCACGATCACGAACTCGGTACCGGCCGGTGCGGAGCGTCCCCGCCACTCGGTGTCCGCCGACGACTGCCGCAGCACGACCAACGTGGTCGGCCAGAGCCTGAGGGATTCCTGCAGCGCGGCTCCGGCCTCGGCCAGCAGCGGCGAAGCCTCCGGGTGGCGGGCCTCGGAGACGATCGTCCGGAGAGCCGACGGATGAGTGCCGAGAACGGCGAGCAGCCGCCACAGCGCGATGCCGGCGGCGTCGAACGCGAACAGCCAGTGCGGCACCTGGCCCGCGGGGTCGAGCGTGCCGCGCGGGCGGTCGAGCCCTCCGACGAGACTGCCGGGTTCCGCCTTGTCGACGTACTGCGACAGCGAGGCGAGGAACCGCGAGCGCTGCTCGTCGTGGCTCGGACCGAACTGGGCCCAGTTCGCGTCGGCGCGGAGCCGGTCGAGGTGCGCGGTGAGCTGCACGTCGTCGCGGGCGCCGTCGCCGAGCACGATCCGGCGTACGATCCGCGACCAGACCTCACGGAACTCGTTCCAGCCGAGAGTCGCGTGCAGGTCGGACAGCTCCTCGCGGACCACCTCGACGAAGCGATGGCCGTGGCGGTGCACAGGGCTGTGGCTGTCGAGCGCCTGTTCGTTCAGCTCCCGGCGCGCGGCGCGGAGCGGGGGATCGGTCACCAGGACCGCGTGCGGCTGGAAATGCTTCAGCGCGTCGACTTTCTCGTCGGTCGCAGCGGCGAACGGATCAGGTGTCTGCGCGAGCAGTCGGTGGACGTCGTCCGCGGCGAGAACGAGCGCGAGCGTACGGCCGGGGATGCGGAACAGCACGGGTCCGTCACCGTACGTACGACGCAGGCGGCGGACACAGCGCAGTGCCCGATCGTCGACGCGCAGCCGCTCGGCGAGCGCGCCCAGAGCAGGTCTGCGCAGGATCGCCCCTTGGGCCACGACAGGTCCCAGGACGTCGCGCAGGATCCGGCCGCTGTCCGGCGCGGAGGCGGTCGGCAGGAGTGTCGGCATGCCACTCCGGTGTCCGCCGGTCCGCCACCGAAACGGTCAGGTTTGCGCCCGGATCGCGCGGGCACCGAAAGGTCGCACGGGGATTTCAACTGCCGGGCGTGCCCGGTGTCGGAAAGGGAAGGGCCATGGAGTTTGTTCTGTGGATCATCGCTGTGATCCTCGTCGTGTCCGGAATCGTGTCGCTGTTCCGCGGTCAGATGTTGTGGGGCGCGGCGCTCATCGTCATCGGCCTGCTGGTCGGCCCGGGTGGCGTCAGCCTGTTCACCTGACCGAAGCCGGCGCGGCGTCACCCCCACGGAGTTGGTCGTGGGGGTGACGCGGCTGCCGTTCAGCCGTGCCCGCCGTCGAGCAGCTCATGGATCTGCTCGAGGGCCCGCTGGTGGATCTGCCCGAGGGCCCGCTGGCTGTCGGGGTGGTCGTACTCGCCCGTCGATCGTGGTCAGCGGGTGCGGAAGTCGATGCGGCGGGCCACGACGTGCTCCGCGATCTCGTTCAAGGTGGTGTCGTGGGCGAACGCGTGGGCGCGCAGCATGGCGAGTGCGTCGACGGGTGATACCTGCAGTTGCACCGACACCATGCCGGTGGCCTGATAAATGACCGACCGGCCCGACCAGATGTCGTCCGTCCCGGGGGCGGACGCCTCCCGCAGTACGGCGGTTCCGATGACGTCGGCCAGGAACTGTACGACGTCGTCCGGCTCGCTGAGTTCGTCGTACGAGTAAACGGCGTAGACACCGAACGGACGGCTCGCCGCACGCATCGGGAAGCAGTGCAGGGTGACTTCGCCCGCCGACTCGAGGGCCGAGCGGCTGAACTCCGGCCACAAGGTGCTGACGGCATCGTCCAGGTCCGTCACGATCGCCTCGTCCTGCCGGTACGCCTCCCGGCACGGCCCTTCGCCGAGAATGTCCTGCAGGCTCTCGAGCTCGGCCGCCACCTCGTCGGTCGCGGCCAGCGTCAACCGGGCCTCGGTGTCGTCGCTGTTCACACTGATCGAGCCGCCCCGGCCGCCGACGAGCCGCCGGCTCGCGTCACACAGGCGGGTGGCGAACTGCTCTCGTCGATCAGTGGCAGCAAGCAGCCTGCCGAGTCGTCCGAGCACCGCCGCGCGATCCACTGCGTCTCCGTGGGTTCAGTTGGGCTTCTCCGGTCCCTTGTGCCTGACGTACGCCGGCAGCGCGAGCCACAACGCCAGGAACACGATCAGCACACCACCGACCATAACGCCCGCAGCGGGTCGGGGGAGTACGACGTCCAGCGCGATCAGGACGCCGCCGGACATCGAGGCGAGGAGCAGCGTCATGCCGCCGCGCGCCAGTCGGTCGGTGACGGTGACCAGACGATCACGCAAACCACGCCCGTACAGCACCCGGTGCAATGCGACCGGCGCCAGGAAGAACGCCGCCGCCAGCGCGGACGCGACCAGGGTGCCCGCATACACCGCGTGCGTGAAGGCGTCCGCCGAGTGAAACTGATTCTGGAACGCGATCCCCAGCAAGAAGGCGAACAGGATCTGCGTCCCGGTCTGAGCGAGCCGCAACTCCTGCAGCAGCTCGTTCCAGTGCCGATCGAGGCGCTCACCGGAACCCTCGTCGTCCCGCACGTACGTCACGAGCCAGCCGGTACCCACTGAGACCGTCCACCACACGCGATTGCGCCCCGGTGGCTTGCCGCGCAGGCCAAGACGGGGCGCGATGGGACTATCTAGCGAGAGCGACGGCGATTCGGGCCGCGACTGCGGCGTTGTTGCGGGCCAGCGCGAGGTTGGCCGGGATGCTCTGGCCGTCGGTCTCTTTCTCGATCCTCGCGAGGACGTACGGCGTGACGGCGGGGCCGGTGATTCCGGCCTGGGCGCTGGCCTCCAACGCGGCTTTCATCTGGGCGTCGATGCGGGCCGCCGGGATCTCGTCCTCGACGGGGATCGGAACGGTCAGCAGTACGCCGGTGTCCTGCCTCGACCGGAAGCGCAGGACGTCGCAGACCGTACGCTCGTCGTCGACGCGGTGCGGCACCGGCAGGCCGCTCGACCGCGTGTAGAACGCAGGGAACCAGTCGTGCTGCCAGCCGAGGACCGGGACGCCCGCGGTCTCGAGGTACTCCAGCGTCTGCGGCAGGTCGAGGAACGCCTTGGCGCCCGCGCAGACGGTGACGACCGGATGGTTGGCGAGGGCATCGAGATCGGCCGAGACGTCGCCGGTCAGTTCGGATCCGCGATGGACGCCGCCGATACCGCCGGTCGCGAACACCGAGATCCCGGCGACGTGGGCCAGAGCCACGGTGGCCGACACCGTGGTGACGCCGACGTCCCAGCCCTGAGCTTGCGCCACCGCGAGATCGCGTTCGGCGACCTTGCGGGTGCCGTTGAGCACCCGCTTCTCCTCGTCCGGCGACAGCCCGAGGTGTGGCCGGCCGTCGAGGATCGCCGTGACGGCGGGCACGGCGCCGTGGGTGGCGACGGCCTGCTTGCACTGTTCGAGCGCGTCGGCGTTCGCCGGGGCGGGCAGGCCGAGGTTCGAGAAAATCGTCGACTCGAGCGCCACGACCGCGCGCCCGCCCGACAGTGCTTGCGCCACGTCGTCGGACAGGATGGGTTCAATCACCTGTGGTTCCGTTCTTCTCGGCCTTCGCGGACACAATGGACAGGGTCGCGCCCGGTTCGGCGAGGACCCGCTGAGCCAGCGTATGACCTGCCGCGACGGCGTCGACCACGTCGACCATGTCGGCGTCAACGAGGACGGCGGTGACGAATGCCGCGGCGAACGCGTCACCGGCGCCGGTGGTGTCCCGCACCTCACCGACCCGCGGCACGGGCACGCTTGCCGTGCGGCCGCCCCCGAAGTGGAGCTCGGTGGGTTCGACGCCGTTCTTGACCACAACCGTCGTACCGGAGGATGCGAGGTCGCGCAGGGAGCCGACGTCGGCCTCGATCCCGTTCGCGAACAGGTACGTCGGCCGCAGCGATCTGATCAGGTCGCGGAACCGGTCCGGACCGATCGCGTCGATGAGGGCGGCCGAGGACGCGTCGACCGTCAGCACCGCACCGTCGGCCCGGGCTAGCTCCGAGGCGCGGCGGAGGACCGACAGCGAAGGGCCCACGAGGGAGTACGCCGAGAGGTGGATCGCGCCGGCACCGGACAGCCAATCGTCCGGGACATCGGCCAGCTCCGCCGCAGCCCCGCGATCCGGGTACATCGTCCGCTCCCCGCGCGGGTCCACGAGAATGACGATGGTCCCGGTCCGCCCTTCCTGCTGGACCTTCGCGTCGACGCCCGCGGCGATCAAATCCTGGATCAGCGCGTTGCCGACGAGATCGTCGCCCACCCGCCCCACGAACCGCACCGACGTCCCCAAGCTGCCCGCGAACGCAGCAACATTCGCCGCCGCCCCACCACGCGCCCGACACACCCGCGCCACATTGTCGGTCCCCACCCGCGCCGGCCCAGCCGTCCACACCACAACATCCTCGACAAGATCCCCGACACACACCAACATCCCTCGCCCCACAGCCGCCTCGGACCTCACGTCCGGGGCAGGCGGCGGTTGTCGACGAGTTGCTGGGCGACCTCGCGGAGCTTGGTGTTGGTGTCTTGGGAGTAGCGTCTGAGGACCTGGAAGGCCTCGTCGCCGGTCAGGTTGTAGCGCTCCATCAGGATGCCCATCGCCTGGCCGACCAGCTTGCGGGCGTCGACGGCGACCGACAGGTTCTCCTCGCGCCGGGCGGTCGCGACGGCCACCGCCGCGTGGCGGGCCAGGATGTAGGCGATCGCCTCCTCGTCCGCGCCGAACGCATTCGTCTGCTTGCTGTACAGGCCCAGGACGCCGACCGTGCCGCCGCCGGCCCACAGCGGTACGTCGAGAACGCTGTGGACGCCGAGCTCGCGGACCTTCGCGGACCACTCGGGCCAGCGGAGCTCCTGCACCGTGTCCGGCACCCGAATAATCGACCGGTCGCGCATGCACTGCACGAGCGCGCCCTCCGCACCCGCCAGCTGGAAGTTGTAGATCTCGGCCACCACCGGATCAGTGACTGCCGGAACTTCCGGCCGGCCGTCGGCAGTGCGCAGCGCCACGCCTGCGTAGTCGCAGTGCAGGGCGTGCAGAGCGAAGTCGACGACCGCCTGGACGGTCTCCTCCACACCCCCCGCCTCGTGCATCTCCATCGCCAGTTGCGCGAAGGTCGCCGCGGTCAGGGTGGCGTCACCGGCGTTCGTCCCGCTGATCTCGTCCACGTGTTCATGATGCATCGCCGTTGTCCACGACCACAGGAGATGAGCATCTGAACTCATCGAGCGTCCCCGCCGGTCAGGGCGTCGCGGAGCTTGTCGATCATCCCGGTGCCCGGAGCCAGAACGAGGTCCTGCGGTGGGGTGTCCGGGGCGGACGGATGCGGCCGGGTGGGTGCCGCCGCGTTGGTGCGAGCAACGAGCTCGCCGAGCTCCCGCAGTTCGTCGGCATCGCATGCGTCCTGCACGCGCGGGAGCACCTCGCGTTCCTCCTGCGCGACGTGGTCCTGGACGTCGACGTACAGCCTTCCGATCAGTTCGTCGAAGGTGCGATCGGCCGGGTCCACGCCTTCCAGGTCCTTGAGGATCCGCTCGATGTCGGCGTGCTCCTCGATCCCGCGGTCGGCGACCTGGTCCCCGTCGGGCAGCGCCCGGCGGGCCGCCGGGTACAGGTACAGCTCCTCGGCCACCGAGTGCCGGACCAGTTCGGTCGTCAGATGGTCTGCCAGGTCCCGGCGATGCTGCGCGTCGCCCGCGCCGGCGATCAGCTCGGCGAAGAGCCGCTCGGCCGCTCGGTGGTCGCTGACGATCAGACCGATCAGGTCCTTGCGGTCTCCGGGGGAGACGGTAGCCATGTCATCTCCTCGTGATCTGGTCGAACTCGACGTGTACGAGCGGTGCCCCGGCGCTCGGTCCGCAAACGCGCCGCCGGTTCGGTGGACGGACCGGGCGTTGTGCGTTGCTGCGTGAATCTGCATCATTGGTGCCACGAATACGCAGGATCGGGAGAGGAGTGGTCCGGAGTGACCGCGAAGTGGGAGTTCGTGCTCTGCGATGCGCTGGCCAAGGTGCACCCGGTCCGGGAGCCGCGTCCGGTGTCCGCGCAGACCCGGTTCCAGGCGTTCCTCGGTGAGCCGGCGTCCTTCCAGCTGGCGTACCGCCCGCCGCTCGACCCGGCGTTCCGCAACCCGAGCCCGCTGCGGGTGCGGGTCGAGGGAGCGGCGGCCGACCTGGTCGCCGTGTCGTGCGTGGAGCTCGTGCCGTGCTCGTTCGTCGCCCTCCCGGGACACGACGACGGGTACGAGTACGACGAACCCGGTCTCTACCCGGACGTGCTGCGCCCGCTGCCGAACGGCGAGGTCCCGGTGCGGTTCGGCAGCTGGGGAGCGCTCTGGTTCGACGTCACGGCGACCGATCCGGCGCGGGCCGGCGTCCACGAGCTCACGATCGTGGTGGACGCGCCCGACGGCTCCGAGCTGCACCGCGCTCCCGTCACCGTCGAGCTCACCGGGATCCAGTTGCCGCCGCTCGACATCGTGTCCAGCCACTGGATGCACGTCGACGCGCTCGCGGATCATTACGGCCTCGAAGTCTTCAGCGAAGAGCACTGGGCCGTCGTCGAGCGGTTCATGGCCTCGGCGGCGGAGATGGGCGCGACGTCATTGCTCGCGCCGGTCTGGACGCCGCCGCTCGACACCGCGATCGGCACGTACCGCACCGTGGTGCAGTTGATCGAGATCACCACGACCGACGACGGGTACCGCTTCGGGTTCGAGCGGCTGCGCCGGTGGCTCGACCTGTGCCGGCGTACCGGGATCACCGGGGTCGAGGTCGCGCATCTGTTCACCCAGTGGGGCGCGAACGCCACGCCTGGCATCGTGGTGAACGAGGAGCGCGCCTTCGGCTGGGACGTCCCGGCCACCGACGCGCGGTACCGCGAACTGATGGAAGCGCTGCTACCGGCGCTGCAAGCTGTGCTGGACGAGGAGTGGGACCGCGAGCATGTGGTCTTCCACGTCTCGGACGAGCCGTCGGGTGCGGAAGGACTCGCCAGCTACCTCGCGGCCAAGGCAGTGGTCTCCGATCTGCTGAAGGGCTGGACGGTCGTCGACGCGCTCAGCGAGCACTCGTTCTACACGTCCGGCGCCGTCGCCGTACCCGTCGTCGCCACCGATCACGTCGAACCGTTCCTGGCCGAGCGACCGGAACGTCTGTGGGTGTACTACTGCGTCAGCCAGGATCGCGATGTCGCGAACCGCTTCGTCGGGATGCCCTCGGCGCGCAACCGGGCGATCGGGCACCAGCTCTTCGCATCGGGAGTGGACGGCTTCCTGCACTGGGGATTCAACTTCTGGTACACCTGGCACGCGCTGCGCCGGATCGACCCGTTCGCGGACACCTCGGCCGGTGGTGCGTTCCCGTCGGGCGATCCGTTCGCCGTCTACCCCGGCCCGGACGGCACCCCCTGGCCGTCGCTCCGGCACCGCGTCTTCGCCCAGGCGATGTGGGACCACCGCGCGCTCCAGGCAGTCCGCGCCTGCCAGGGCAGCGCCGCCGCGCAGGACATCGTCGACCCCGACCGGACCTTGCGCTTCGACCGCCCGGTCCTCGACCCGAACCACTACTACGAAGCCCGCCGGCGCATGACCGCGGCGCTGACAACGCCCTAGCGCAGGGGGTTACGCGGTCTAGGGACGGTAGCGGGTGATGAGGGTGTCCATCGCCTCGTCGACGGCCGGGTCGAGGCGGCGGCGAGCCGGGTCCTCGTCGTACCAGGCGACGATCTCGCGGGCGCCGGTCTCGAACGGGATGGTGGCGACGTAGTCGGGGACGACACTGCGCAGCTTGCTGTTGTCGAAGACCGCCGAGTGGGTCTTGTCGCCGAGCAATCCGTCGCCCCAGCCTGGATGGACCGCAGCGATGGCGTCCGAGGGGACGTGCACGATCTGTGCCGTCGTACCGGCCGCGGCGGCCAGGGCGTGCGCGATCTGGTCCCAGGTCAGGACGTCGTCGGACGTGATCTGGAAGGTGTCGCCGAGGGTGCGGGGATGGCCGAGCAGCGGGACCAGACCGCGAGCGAAGTCGCGGTGGTGCGTCAGGGTCCACAGCGAGGTGCCGTCGCCGTGGACGACGACCGGCTGCCCACGGCGCATCCGCTCGACGATCGTCCAGCCGCCGTCGAAGGGAACCAGGGTGCGGTCGTACGTGTGCGACGGCCGGATGACCGTCACCGGGTAGCCCTCGTCGCGGTACAGCGCGGTGAGCAGGTCCTCGCAGGCGATCTTGTTGCGCGAGTACTGCCAGAAGGGGTTCCGCAGCGGCGTCGACTCGGTGATCGGCAACCGGGCCGGCGGCGTCTGGTACGCCGATGCCGAGCTGATGAAGACGTACTGGCCGACGTGCCCGCGCAGCGCGTCGGTCCGGGCACGCACGTGATCGGGCGTGAACGCGATCCAGTCGACCACCACGTCGAAGTCCTGCGCGGCGATCTGGGTCAGCGTCGCCGGGGCGTCGAGGTCGGCGGTGATCACCTGCGCCTCGGGCGGGACCGGACGGCCGGCGGTCTTGCCGCGGTTGACGATCGTCAGGTCGAGGCCTGATTCGATCGCTCGCCACGAACAGGCCGAGCTGATGATTCCGGTCCCGCCGAGGAACAGCACACGCAGGCTACTCATACCTCGCAATCTACTCGCTATCTACTCGCCATCTACTTGGCGTACGCCAGGGTGCCGAAGCCGGTCTGATCGAACCCGCCGCTCGTGGATCCGTAGTCGCCGCCACCGCCCTCGGGACGGACCTGCGCGGCCATCGCCGAGATGTACGGCACGGAGAGGTACTTCCGCCGGGTGTAGTGGTAGTGCAGGACCTCCCAGACCGGCCGGATCTGACCGCGGCTCGCGCTCGAGATCACGGTGTGCTCCTGGTAGGCGCAGTTCTGCCCGGTGCCCCAGGTGTACTTGGTGAACGGTACGTCCTCGCCGAGGTTGTACTTCGCGACGTACTGCGCGGCCTTCAGGAAACGGTTGTCGTCGTACCCGTACAGGTCCTCGCCCTGGTTCCACGCCATCTCGCAGAAGGCGCCCAGTTGGCCGATGCCCATCAGCGTGTGGCCCTGGTCCCGCCCGGATTCCTGCCACTGCGCGAGGCCCTGGTCGTCGTAGACGAACGGGATCGCGTGCCGGATCGAGCCGTTGCCGGCGCCGTTCTTGAAGTAGTTCACCGCCTGGTCGTACTTCGCGGCGTCGTCGCAGAGGATGCCGATGGCAAGGATCGAGTTCATCGAGCACAGGTCCCAGTTGGCCCAGTAGTTGGTGATGCACGCGTCGTTGTGGTTCAGCAGGAACGAGTTGTTCAGCGGGTAGAAGACGTTCAGCATCATGGTCTTGAACCGGGCCAGGTCGAAGCCGGCGTAGCCGCGCATCAGCTCGGCCACGGTCGCGAACTGGTACCCGTAGATGCCGGCCGCCAGGAACCGGTCTGCGTTACCTGTCACGGTCGTGAGCGTGGCCGACCAGGCGTTCAGGATGTTGCGCGCACAGTCGCCGTGCGCGGTCGAGCCTTGGACCCACCAGCGCAGCGCGTTCTGGTACGCGGCGTGGATGTCGTTGTAGAGGATGCCGTAGTTCTCGCCGGTGCCGCCGCGGACGATGGTCGCCTGCGGATTCGGTTGCCAGGTGGACTGGGCGTGCGCGTTGGCGGTCAGCCGGTTCCAGCCCGACAGCCAGGGGTCGTCACCGGCCGCGACCCGGACCTTCGCCCGGTTCAGGTCGCCCCAGTTGTGCAACCCACCGGGGTGGGTGAAGGTGGCCGGCGCCGCGTCGGCGCTTCGGGCGAAGGCGGTGGCGGCCAGCCCGGCGACGGCCGCACCTCCAGCGGCGGTGAGCAAGGTTCGTCGATCGATCTCCCTGTGTTTCATCCTTCTCCTTCCTTCGGGGCGGTGGTGTCAGGAAACGGTCAGGATGAGGCTCTTGGTGGTGGTCCCCGCGACGTTCGTGACGGTCAGCGTCACGTTGTGGACGCCGGGGCCGGCCGGAGTTCCCGAGACGACGCCCGTGACCGCGTCGACGGTCAGTCCGGCGGGCAGGCCCTGGGCGCCGAAGCCGGTCGGGAAGCCGGTTGCGGTGATCGTGAGTACGACGGGTGCGCCGGCCGTGACCGCTGCGGTGTCCGGGGTCGTGATCGCCGGCGGTGCCGTCGTCGGTGCCGTGGCTGCGTCCAGCCAGCGCAGGTTGGTGACGTGTTCGTTGACGTGCATGTTCGCCATGTCGGCGACCGTGAACCAGCCGGGTTTGCGCATCGTCGACGCCATCACGGTGCCGTTCACGACGAGGTTCTGGAACGTGATGTCCTTGATGCCGCGCGACTCGTCGTACCCGAGCATCATCGCGGTCTCGGCGTTCCGGCCGGTGTAAGTGAGGTCCTTGACGTACACGCCCTCGATGCCGCGGCCCGGCGAGGTGTTGTACGACTTGTTGTAAGCGACGCGCAGGTGCAGGAACTGTCCCCAGCGGAAGTCCTCGACCCGGACGTTCTCGATCCGGACGTTCCGGACCAGGTTGCTGTCGCCGGGGTTGAGCGCGATGCAGCCCTGGTACCACTTCTGCGGTTCGCGATGGTCGAGGATGTCGACGTTGCTGATCGTGAGGTTCTCCAGCATCTCGGGGTCGTCGGTGTTGCCGTGCGTCCCGACGTTGACCGGATGCGCGACGTCCGCCCACAGGCTGGAGTTCGCGACGGTGACGTTGCGGGTGTCACCGTAGTAGTCCCAGCGGTGCGTGTAGAGCGCCACGCAGTCGTCGGAGCAGCGCAGGAACGAGCGGTCGATCAGCACCTCGCTGCTGGAGAAGATGTCGATCCCGTCACCCCACTGCCCGGCGCTGAAGTAGCCGAAGTCGGTGATCGACACCTGGTCGGACATGCCGGCGGTGATGGCGTACCCGGTCGCCAGGTTGAGCATCGAGATGCCGTCGACGCTGATGTTCTTCGAACCCACGATGGTGCAGCCGCCGCCGTTGGTGCCGTAGATGACGCCGCGCCCGCGCAACCGGCCGTCGGTGACGTTGCTGAAGATCACCGACGTCTTCAGTACGGCGCCGCCGGCCAGATAGACGGTCTTGCCGCTCGGGACCATCAGCTGACCGGTGGCGGTCGTGTGCACGCCCGGGCCGAAGTAGATGACGTCCGGGTCGTCCGGAGCCGGCGCGGCGGTCTCGACCGGCCGGGCGAGCAGGTGCAGGCAGTCGAAGATCTCGCCGTTCACCTCGACCACGATCTTGCGCGGCCCGGTCAGCGTGAACCGGACCGTGTCGTCCTCGATCCGCGGTTCGATGCCGTACGACAGCGGCCGGATCCGCGCGGTCTCGACAGTGCCTTTGGTGTACCTGACCATCACCTCGACCGCTCCGTCGATGTCGAAGTACGCGAGCGAGGACTTCAGCACCTGCCCCGCGCCGGTGGTGGCGTTGATCTGCTTGAGGTTGACCGAGTACGTCGCCACCGGCTGCCACCGGCCGCGCGGGGTGCGGACCTTGACCTCGAACGTGGTGGCCTGCGCGATCCCGTCCGGGATCGGGTACGTGACCACAGCCGGTACGGCGGCAGTGGCGGTCGCTGTGCTCGCCTGCGTGGTGACGTAACCGGCGGCGATGGTCGCGCCGGTGGCTTGCAGCAGCCGGCGTCGGGTGATGTCTGAGTTCATCGGCGGGGCGCTCCTTGGCTGATCGGCTAGCTGATCGACACGTTGTCGAACACGGTGGTGTTGAGGACGAAGGGATTGCGGGACACGACCGCCAGACCGGCGTGATAGGGCGCGTCGCCGAAGCCGGCGATCGCGGCGGGCTCACTGAGCGGCGTCCAAGTGGTGCCGTCGAGAGAGGTCTCGGCGGCGAACGTCTCGCCGGCTCGGCGGAGCCGCAGCCAGACCGCCGCGCCGGCGACCTCGGTGGTGGCGAGACCGGTCGCCACGCGCAGGCGTCGTACGAACTGCGTCTTGTCGCCGGACACGATCGCACCGGCCTGCTGGTCGAACGGCGACAGCGACTTGGCCATGATCAGTCCGACCCGGCCGCCGGGGTCGGTGCTCACGATGCGCGCGGTGATGGTGTGGTCGCCGGTGAGCAGCACGGACGCGTACTGCGCGGTCATGCCCTGGTTGATCACGTTGAGGTCCGAGCCGGCGCCGCGGACGGTGAACGTCCCGTCGGCATGACTGGTGATGCCGGGCGTCCGGATCGCGACGGCGCTGTAGGTCGCGAGTTCGCGCTCGTCGAGCACGTAGTCACCGATGTCGCGGTACGCCCACGGCTCGGGCGGCGGCGCGGCGACGGTCAGCGCGACCCGTGCGGTCGACGGACCCGCCCCGATGGTGATCGTGAAAAGTCCTTGTTCAACGGGTGTTCCCGAGATGACGCCGGTGCGCGGATCGAGCGAGAGTCCGCGGGGGAGTGCGGTCGCGGAGTAGGACGCGGGATCGTTCGTCGCCACGATCCGGTACCGGAACGGTCGGCCCGCGTTGGCGTACGCGACGGTCGCGCTGGTGATCTCGGGCGCGGCCTGGGTCGGCATCGTCGCACCGGCTTCCGCCGACCGTTCGCCGGATCCCGCGACGTTGGTCTTCGTGACCACGTAGCGATAGGTCGTTCCCGGTACGCCGGTCGCGTCGCGGTAGCGGGTCTCGACACCGAATCCGGTGACGTCGCGCGCGATCGTCTGGTACCGGCCGCCTGCGCTGCGGTGGATCGTGTAGGAGGCCGCGACGTCCAGATCGGTCCAGGCGAGCTCGATCGCACTCGACGCGCTGCGTGCGGTCAGCGGGCCGGTGAGCCTGTCCGGCCGACGGACCGACCAGCCCGGCACGGTGACGTTGTCGAAGGCGGCGGTTGTCGTCTCGGTGTAGGTCGCGTCGAGCGCGGAGCATACGGCGATTCCGACGTACAGGGTGGCGCCGAGTTGGAGCTTCGACGAGCCGACTTCGGTCCAGGTCGTGCCGTCGGGGGAGATGAGGCCGGTGAAGGTGGTGCCCTTGCGGACGACCCGGACCCAGTACGGTCTGCGCAGCCGGTAGCCGTCGCTCGCCGCCTCGACGTACGGCGCCTCGAGCGGTGTCGCGGACTGTGGCAGGGAGCCGAGGTTCGAGATCGGGAACCCGGCGCCGACCGTGATCGCGCTTTGCTGGGAAAGCGGGACCAGCGTGCTGCCGGTACCCGTGGTCGGGGCGTCGGTATCAGGCCTGACCGTCCACACCCCGCTCCACGTGTGCAGCGGGAGACCCTTGATCAGCATGGATGCGTGCGCCGATCCGGGCTCGAGCGAACGCCGCAGCATCACGCCGACGCTCGCGTACTGCGAGCTCACCGGCGCGACGACGCGCGCCGTCACGACGCCGTCGCCGGTCATCGGCACGGAAGCGAACCGGAAGCTGTCCCGCGTCCCGCCGATGTCGGAGCCGCCGGCCTCGAGCACGAAGGTACGGCCGTCGAAATCCGTCCTGCCGGGGCGCCGGACCGGCCCGATGTCCATGCTGATCCACGGCGATCGCTCCGCCGCGACCGGCAGCGAGGCCGCGCTGGTGCCCGCCGCATTCGTTGCCTCGACGAGGTAGTAGTACGTCCGGCCCGGTCGCACTGTGCTGTCCGTGAACACCGTGTCCGTCAGCCCGGTCGCGATCGTCGCGAACGAGTCGCCGGTCGCACGCTTGACGGTGTAGCTCGCCGCGTCCGTACAGCTCAGCGGATCGACGGAGCGGGCCCAGCGCAGTACGACGCCGGCCGGACCGGTCTGCGCGGTGACGCCGTACGGCGTCCCGGGCGGGCGGCTCGGCGCGGTCTGCGGAATCTGCGGGTTGGCATGGGTGAGCGTGCCCCAGCCGGGATGGTCGTCGTTGGTTCCTTCGACGAAGCGGCTGCCGTTGCGGAACACGACTTGTTCGAGGTACGGCGTGGGCAGTCCGCGACGTCCGGCGTAGTGGCCGTAGGCAAGCTCGTAGATCGGCTGGAACTGACCGCGGTTGCCGGTGGCAATGACTGTCTTGATGTACTTCCCGGTGCGGTCGAGGTCGGCCGTGAACGGCACGCTGTCGTCGCCGAGGTTGTAGCGGGCGGTGTACTCGAAACCTCTCAGCAGGCGGTCCTCGGCGTGACCGAAGAGATCGACTCCCTGGTTCCAGGCGACCGCAGCCGTGTCGGCCAGCAGGCCGAGTGCGAGTTGTGCGTAGGCCTGACTGCGTCCGCTCTCCTGGCCCTGACCGGTCGCCTCGACCACGATGTGCTCGATCCGCCCGTTCCCCGCACCGGCGACGGCGTACCGGACGGCGTTCTCGAACATCACCCGGTCGTCGCAGAACACCGCGATCGCGATGATCGTTTGTAGCGCGGCGACGTCCCAGTTGCCGTTCGCGAACAGCGCGTTGCCGGCGAACGAGCGGTACCAGACCTTGCGGAACGACTCGCGGCACCTGTCCACGGCCGCTGCCGGCCAGCCGGTGTAGCCGGTGTGACGGAGCAACTCGGCCGCGTTGACGAACTTGAAACCCTGCAGGCCGGAGCCGAGCTGCCCGTCGGCGCCGGTGATCGCCTCGAGGCTCCCGGCCCAGGCGTCGAGGATGTCGCGCGCCTTGTCTCCGTACCGGACGTCGCCGGTGACGGCCCACATCAGCGCGTTCTGGTACGCCGCGCACGAATCGCTGACCGCCTCCGCCATGAAGTTGGCCGGACCGCGACCCCAGGAGGTGATGTGACCGGTGTTGCGGACCACGTAGTCGTACGACGATCTGGGATGCGCGGCGAGCGCCAGGAAACCGTCGTACTGCGGGGCCTGGCGGCCGTTGACCGCGGCGCGCATCCGGTCCAGGTCCGCCGCGCTGTGCAGGAGCCCTGGATGGGCGAATCCGGTGGTCGCCGCGGAGGCCGTTTCGAAACAGAGTTGGGTGGCGAGGAGCGATCCGCCGGTCGCGAGCAGGACGGTCCGGCGGCTGGGTCGTGGGTTCACGCTGGATTCCTCCGGTCAGGGGGCGTCGAGGAGCTGGACCTCGGCGAGATTGGTGAAGCCGCCGTGGCCGTCGTAGATCCGGAGCATCGGCTGCGAGGTGGGCGCCGCGAGCGGGAAGGCGTACCACTGGTTCCCGTCGGTGATGCCGGTGATGGTGGCGAGCGTCGTCCAGGTGGCGCCGCCGTCCGAGGACCCCTGCACGAGGTCGCCGTTGGCGCGGGCCGGGAAGTTGCTCCGCGGGTGCACCCGGACGGTGTCGAAGTCGAGGGACGTGCCGGCGGGCGGGGTGACAGTGACCCAGCCGTTGCCGCTGGTGGTGTCGGTGAAGGTGGTGAGGTCGCCGTCGAACATCCGCCGGCCGTTCGCCTCCGGCGTGCCGACGCCGGGGAAGGCCGGGCTGGACGCGGTCACCCAGCTCGGATCGACGGCGACTGTACGAACTGCGGTGTTCCAGAGCTGGAGCGCGGTGCCGTCGGTGGTGTCGACGACCGTGGCGCCGGCACGTCCGGCGGCCGTCGTGTAGTCGACGGTGAAGCGCAGCGCCCGCCCGTACGCCGCGTTGTCCGGCAGCGTCACGGTTGCGGTCCACTGTGCCGGATCGGTGTGGTCGACCTGCGCGTCGGCGCCCTCGATGGTCGCGGTGACCGTGCCCAGCGGCTCGGTGGCGGCCAGGGTGAGCGTCACCTTGTCGCCGTTCTGCGCGACCTTGGGGTCGGTGTTGCTCGACGCGATCGAGACCGCGTTCAACGCCGTACTCATCTCGACGCGTTCGCCGTAGATCCGGAACTCGCTGAAGCTCGACAGCCCGGGGTACGCCGGGTCGGTCGGTACGCCCGGGTGGTCGACCTGAAGTTTCAGGAACCGGAAGCTCTGGTTCTTGACCTCGTCGCGGACCGGGATCCGTTCCAGGGCGAAGCCGTTGCCGGACGTGTCGGTGGTCTCGCGAGAGGTCAGCAGGGTCCAGGTCCGGCCGTCGTTCGAGCCGTACACGTTGGCGCCCTGGGACCGGTTGGCGAAGTTGTAGCGCGCCTGCAGACCGAACGCGTCGGACCGGACCCGGAAGCCGGCCCCGTAGTCGATGACTGCAGGTGCGCGCAGGTCCCCGGAGAAGGTGTTGAAGTCACCGTCGAGTAGGTTGCCCAGGGCAATCTGGGAGAGTGCTGCCGAGGTGGCGCGTCCGTAGTAGTCGAACGACCCGTCGTCGGCCATGGTCGGCGTCAGCTTCTCCAGCCCGGCGACCGCGGCCTGGACGGCGGTCAGATCGGCCGCGAACGTCGCCGCGTCCGCACTGTCCAGATGCGACTCGGCGACCGCCTTCGCCCGCTCGAGAGCCTTCTTCGTCGCCTCGACGTACTGGGCGTCGGGATCGTACCCGTCCAGGGCGGCGTCGACGGCGCCACGCCGATCCGGGCTGACGGTGAGCCGGACGCGCAGTACGGCATCGGTGGCAGCATCGGACGCCACCACGAGGGTCTGATGTTCGCCGACCTCCTGCGACGTGGGCTTCCAGGTGAGCGTCCCGGTGCCGGCGTCGAGACTCGCGCCGGCGGGCAGCGTCGTGCCCGCCGCGTACGTCAGTGCGTCCTGGTCCGTGGCGGCCAGTGGAGCTGTCAGCTGCTCACCGGCGACGGCGAGCAGGCGTACGTCGGTGCCTTGCGGGAACTGCGGCGGCGTGAGTTGGGTCTTGGCCTGCAGGTTGACGGCATCGACGTCCACGTCGACGCCCGGCGAGCTGAGGATCGTGTAGTACGCGAGGTTCTCGCCGCCGGCGCTGCCCCGGAGCTTGCTGGTGCTCATGTCGTAGGTGATGTAGCGCCACTGCCCGTGCGTGTCCGGCAGCGTCACCGTCGAGTAGGGCGCGAGTGGTCGTTCCTTGCGGATCTGCAGCGTCGCAGTACCGTTCGTCCGGATCAGGACACCGACGGGGCTGTACCCGGTCCGGTCGGCGTACATCAAGGTGCGAACGGCGAGGGTGGCTCGAGTCTTCATCCGGACGAACGTGCGCCCGTCCTCCTGCCGTACCGAGGTCCCGGGCGTGACCGGCACGGTGCGGGTCTCGGCCTGCACCAACGCGTCCTGCTGCACCGGCGGCAAGGCGGCCGAGGCGGGGAAGGACAGCCAGGCGTCGGGGTTGAAGTCCGGGTTGCTGTTCCAGTAGTTGTACGGCGACGTGCCCCAGAAGAACCGAGGGCCGCCCTCCTGGGTGGTCGCGAACTCGGTGATACTCGGCGCGAGCGTGGAGATCGCCGGCCCGAGCAGGTCCTTGTAGAGGTGGTACAGCTCGTTCGTCGGGTCGAACAGCCGCCCGCGATAGGCCTGCGAGAGCACACCGCCGCGCTGGGTGGTGTCGATCCACGGGACGTCCTTGCCCGTCATGAACGCGAAGAACTGCTCGGACCCACGCAGCAGCCGGTAGCCGCCGAAGACGTACGGCGAGACCGCGTCGCGCCGCGTCGACGGCGTGCCGCGGACCGGATCGAGGCGGGTTCCCTGGACGTCGATCACCCGGGCCAGCTGGGTCAGCATCGTCACGTCGTCCCACGCGTGCGCCTGGTCGCGGCCCATCTCCTGGAGCTGGACGAACGTGCGGCGGTACGGATTGCGCGGGTCGTTCGCGGCGATGACGGGCATCACCTTGCTGAGGGCGCCGTTGGTGTCGTCGTCCGGGTTGGTGGCGTTGACCGAGAACCACTCGACCGCCTCGCGGTAGCGGGGGAGGTTGTCGGTGAAGATGTAGCCGGCGATCGCGCCGACGAGCGAGTAGCTGTGCTGGTTCATGAAGTTGCGGTTGCGGTACAGGAACGTCTGCGTCATCGGCTCGATCAGGTTCGCGGTCAGGTTCGCGGTGTCCTCGGCGTTCCAGCGCAGGTCGTAGCCGGTCGTCCCGGGGTTCACGCTCGTGAACCGCAGGATCTCCGCCGCCGCGAGCATCCGCATCAGCGGCGGTCCGCTGTGGATGTGCGCGTCCGGGTAGTAGGCGTATTTGGCCGGATCCATGTGACTCCAGATCCGGACCAGCCGCAGCCCGTTCTCGCGGTACGCCGGGTCGCCGGTGACGACGTACTGGATCGCCTGCGTGTACGCGCGGAACGCGTCGTCGATGAACAGCGACTGCACGCCCTGGGAGTTGAACGCGGCGTTCGCCGGCTGGTCGGTGCCCGGGCCGGCGTTCCTCGAGCTGAACGCCGCCGACGCGTACGACGTCGCGACCATCGCGGCGTAGTACGACGCCCATGGTTCGGCGCCCTGCTGCACCTGTGCGCGGGCCCGTTCGAGCGCGGACGCGCTGACCGCGATACCGGGATGCACGAACCCGGCGGCCGACGTCACTCGTTCGATGGTGGGCAGCGGATACGACTCTGCGCGCGCCTCAGCGGACGGCGTGCCGAGCAGGCCGCAGAGGACCGCGATCACCGCCGTAGCGACCAGCAGGCTGCCGCGGAATCGGGTCGGTCGGGGCGGGGGAACTCGGTCCGGATCAGCCATCGCTGCACTCCCAGGTCGTCGGTCTCGGCGCGATCGGGAGCCTGGCATCGCCGTCGGCCGCGGCCAAGAACGCAGCCCGGTCCGAAATTTTCCGAACCTCAAAGACAACGTTTGCTATGCGACGCTGAGGCACAGATTCCTGCGTGCTTCAGAAAGCGCTCTCGATGCGCTCAGACTCCTGGAGGTACCCGTGTCCGATCGACCGGCGGCCGTCATCGCCATGTCCGCAGTGCACTGGCCGTCGCTGTTCCCGGACCCCGTCCGCCGCCGGGTCGGCAAACTGGTCGCGTTCGACCCGGCGCTGATCGTGGACTGTTTCGACGACCCGCGGCTGGGGTCACGGCTGGCGGACGTGGAGATCCTGATCACCGGCTGGGGCTGCCCGGCGATCGACGGGCCGGCGCTCGATGCGATGCCGAAGCTGCGTGCCGTGCTGCACGCGGCCGGCAGCGTGAAGGGCCACCTGTCCCCGCAGGTGTGGGACCGCGGCATCGCGGTCTCGTCGGCGGCCGCCGCCAACGCCGTACCGGTCGCCGAGTTCGCGCTCGCCGCGATCCTGCTGGCCGGCAAGGGCGCGTTCGGGTTCCGGGAACGCTATCGCCGGGAACGCTTCTTCGAGCTGGGGTTCATCCATCCCGGCGTCGGGAACTACCAGCGCACCGTGGGCATCATCGGCGCGTCGCGGATCGGCCGTCAGGTGATCGACCTGTTGCGGCCGTTCGACGTCGAGCTGGTGGTGTACGACCCGTACGCGGACGATCTCGACGTACCCCTCGTCGACCTGCGGACGCTGCTCGCCTCGAGCGACGTGGTCAGCGTGCACGCACCGGCGACGGCCGAGACGTACCGGATGCTCGGCCGCGCGGAGCTCGCCCTGATGCCGGACGGCGCCACGCTCGTCAACACCGCCCGCGGGCAGCTCGTCGACACCGACGCGCTGATCGCGGAGTTGCGCTCCGGGCGCCTCTCGGCGGTCCTCGACGTCACCGACCCCGAACCGCTGCCGGCCGACTCGCCGCTGTTCGGGCTGCCGAACGCCTTCGTGACGCCGCACGTCGCCGGATCGCACGGCAACGAGCTGGCCCGGCTCGGCGCCTGTGTCGCGGACGAGCTGGCGCGGTTCCTGGCCGGCGAACCGCTGCGGCACCCGGTCGGGCTCGCCGACCTCGACCGCGGCGCGTGACCGGCAGGACAACGATGCCTACGCCGCCCAGGCCTTGACACCCTTCGATCGCCGCAGCTACGGTCACGGCCAGATGGAAAGCGCTTTCTATTCGAGAAAGGAGATCGCCGTGTCCGACCGGACGAGAGATCGCCGTCGTGCGACTCTGCGGGGCAATCTGTGGCTCGCGGTGCTGGCGCTGCCCGCCGTGGCGTTCTTCCTGGTGTTCAGCTACGCGCCGATGGCCGGCCTGGTGGTGGCCTTCAAGGAGTTCGACATCAGCAAGGGCATCTTCGGCAGCGCGTGGAACGGCCTGGACAACTTCCGGTACTTCTTCAGCTCCGGTGACGCCCAGCGGATCCTGGTGAACACGCTGCTGCTGAACGTGCTGTTCCTGGCCGCGACGCTGGCGGCCGGCGTGACGCTCGCGATCATGCTCAACGAGCTGCGCGGCCGGTACTTCAAGCGCGTCGCCCAGTCCACGATCTTCTTCCCGTACTTCGTGTCGCCGGTCGTGATCGCGATCATGCTCCAGGTGCTGCTGTCCGGCCCGGCCGGATCCGGCGGCGCGGTGAACGACGCGCTGGCAGGCTTCGGCCTGCCGACCGTCAGCTGGTACACCGAGCCCGGGCCGTGGCCGTGGATCCTCACGGTGGTGAAGGTCTGGCAGCTCGGCGGCTATCTGAGCGTCATCTTCCTGGCCGCGATCACGTCCATCCCCGAGGATGTCTACGAGGCCGGTCAGATCGACGGCGCGAGCCGGGCGCAGATGGCGCTGCGGATCACGCTGCCGCTGCTCAAGCCGACGGCCGCGGTGCTGCTCGTGCTCGGCGTCGGCCGGATCTTCTACGGCGACTTCGGCACGATCTACGCGATCGTCGGCGACAACGGCACGTTGTTCCCGACCACCGACGTCATCGACACCTACGTCTTCCGCTCGCTGCGCCAGATCGGCGACTTCGGCACCACGGCCGCGATCGGCCTGTTCCAG
This sequence comes from Kribbella sp. NPDC050459, assembly GCF_040655315.1. Lineage (NCBI taxonomy): Bacteria > Bacillati > Actinomycetota > Actinomycetes > Propionibacteriales > Kribbellaceae > Kribbella > Kribbella sp. NPDC050459. The sequence continues at coordinate 932,914 of NZ_JBFAJQ010000001.1, forward strand.
TCGGTCGTCGGGTTCGTCCTGGTCGCGACGGCGGTGCTGATCCAGCGCAAGTACTCGAAGGAAACGAGCCTGCTGTGACCACTGCCCTGACCTCGAGCCTCGCCAAGACGTCCGCCCGGACGGCGACCCGCCGGCGGCGGCGGCCGGAGGCGTTCACCGTGTTCAGCGTCATCGGCGTGACCGCGTTCATGATCGTCTGCCTGGTGCCGTTCTGGATGATCGTGTCGGGGTCGTTCACCGACGAGCAGACGCTCGCGACGACCGGCTACAGCGTCGTCCCGCGACCGTTCTCCACCGCGGCGTACGACCTGATCTTCACCGGCCCGACGCTGCTGAGCGCGTACGCCGCGAGCGTGTTCATCACGCTCGTCGGTACGGCGCTGGCGCTCGCCTGCACGTCCGGACTGAGCTGGGTGATCGCGCGCCGGCTGCCGTACATCAGCAGGCCGCTGTCGGTGTTCGCCTACATCCCGATGCTGTTCAGCGGCGGACTCGTACCGCTCTATCTGCTCGTCACGCAATACCTGAAGCTCCAGAACAGCTACTTCGCCGTCATCCTCCCGTTGCTGGTGGCACCGTTTCTGGTGTTCATCCAGGTCTCGGCGTTCCGTCAGCTGCCGGAGGAGATCCTCGACTCGGCGCGGGTCGACGGGGCGGGGGAGATGCAGATCTTCTTCCGGATCGGGCTGCCGCTGTCGAAGCCGATCCTCGCGGTGGTCGGCCTGTTCTACGCGGTCCACTACTGGAACGAATGGTTCACCGCGCTGCTGTTCATGTCGGACATCCACAAGTACCCGCTCCCGCTGTTGCTGCAGAACCTGATCTCGAACGTGTCGTTCTCGCAGATGCTGCCGACGGCCGCGGAGCAATCGACGCCGGTCTACCAGCTCCGGCTCGCCCTGACGGTCGTGACCATCGGCCCGATCCTGCTCGCGTACCCGTTCGCGCAGCGCTACTTCGTCAAAGGCATCACCCTCGGAGCCACGAAGGGCTGACGGCTCCCTCCCCCACCTCAGGCACTACTTTTCTGGAGGCATCGTGCCCGCCACATCTCCAGCCGGCCTCAGCAGGCGCGGCTTCCTGGCCGCGAGCGGCGGCCTGTCCATCGCGGCCCTGCTCGGCTTGAACGGCTGCGGCGACTCGTCGTCCGGTACCAAGAACAGCGCCGACACGCTGACCGTACTGCTCCCCGGGGACGCGAAGCCGGGCTGGGACACCGTCCTGGCCAAGGTCAACGAGAAGCTGAAGAACGACCTCGGCTTCACCATCGCGCCGCAGTTCGTCGCCTGGTCGAACTACCAGCAGCAGTCGCTGCTCAAGTTCACCGCGGGCGACACCTTCGACACCGCCCTGCAGGCCCGCTGGCTGAACATGCTCCAGCTGGTCGCGAGCAAGTCGCTGGTCCCGGTCGGCGACCTGATCGGCAAGTACCCGAACCTGAGCAAGACGCTCGATCCGCAGCTGCTCGAGCAGAACAAGTGGTCCGGCAAGCTGTACGGGATCCCGCAGGTGAACTCTGCCGCCCGGTTCCACCACTTCACCGTCCGCCAGGACCTCGCCGACAAGCTCGGCATCGGCGAGATCACGACGTTCGACCAGCTGGAGAAGTACTGGTACGACGTCAAGCAGAAGGAGAAGGTCACGCCGGTCGGCATCTCCTCGAACATGCCCAAGCTGCTCGTCGCGTTCGCGCCGGTCGGCTGGCTGAACCAGCACGACTGGGAGAACCCGCACGTCAGCGTGCAGTCGTTCAGCGGCGGCTCGTTCCCGTTCTACCTGGCGCAGGACGGGAAGACGACCGGCTCGGCGCACCCGATCCCGTTCTGGGAGGCGCCCGGGGTCGTCGACGCCCTGCGGCGGGTCCGCAAGTACTACCTGGACGGCATCATCAACAAAGACGCGCTGAACGTCGACTCCTCGACGATCGGCACCCAGTTCGAGTCCGGCCGGATCGCGACCCGGTGGGCGATGACCGACGGCTTGTCGTCGCAGTCGCTGACCCCGCTCCGCAAGGCGGTGCCGGCCGCGCAGATCGCGAACGTCATGCCGCTGGCCGGCGGCAAGAGAGCGAAACCGAACCAGACGTTCCAGGCCGACAACTTCGTCGTCCTGAACGTCAAGGGCAAGAGCAACGAGCGGGCGATGCAGCTCGAGGACTGGGTCTCGATCAAGGAGAACCACGACCTGATCAGCTACGGCATCGAGGGCACGGACTGGAAGCCGGTCGGCGAGGACAAGTTCGAACAGCTCTCGCAGTACGGCTTCCCCGGGTACGCCCTGTGCTGGCGGCAGAAGCTCGAGTTGAAGATCAAGGGCATCACGCCGACCGAGGAGGCGTGGTTCGACTGGGCGCAGGACTACAACAACTTCACGGTCGACCCGTACGCGTCGTTCGTCCCGGACGTGACGCCGGTGAAGCGGCAGGACAGCCAGGTGAGCGCGGCGATGACGCAGTACGGCAACCCGCTGTGGATCGGCGCGGTCGACGTGGACAAGGGCCTCGACGCGCTGAAGAAGGCGGTCGAGAAGGCCGGTCTGGCCGATCTCCAGGCGGAGCTCGAGAAGCAGGCGAACGCGTACCTCAAGGGTCAGTGAGCGTCGATGACCGCCCCACGGAGGAAGCTCGCGGTCGTCGCCCGGGAGGCCGGCGTCTCGGTGTCGACGGTGTCGAAGGTGCTCCGGGCCTATCCGGACGTCGCGCCGGCGACGCGGGCCCGGGTGCGCGAGGCGCTGCGGCGGTTCGGGTACCCGGTGGAGAAGGCCGCGGCCGGCGTACGGCGGGAGGAGTCGGCGCTGGTCGACGTCGTCGTCGCGGATCGTGAGCGGAGCTGGGCCGGCGAGGTTCTCGCCGGCCTCGCCGAGCGGGTCCGGGAGCCCGGGCTGGCCGTCGTGGTCACGACGGTCGCGCCGGGATCGCCGGTGCCGAGGGCTTGGCTGGAGCAGGTGTTCGCGCGCGGCACGCGCGGCGTCATCGGGCTGGGCGCCGAGTTCACCGCCGCGCAACTCGGCTATCTCACGGCGCACGACATCCCGTGCGTGCAGGTCGGGCCCGACACCGAGGACGCGGTCGGGCCGGCACTGGCCGTCGTCCTGGACGGATCAGCCGCGGTTCCCGTCGACCTGGCGGGGTGATTCCGGCCGGGTGACCGAGCTCCGGATCACCACGTGGGTCTTGAACAGCCGGTGGTCGCCCGTCCAGCCCGGCTGCAGGTGCTGGTCGTCGACGGCGATCTGCGCGGCCGTCCGCCCGAGATCCTCGTACGGCACGTGCACCGTGGTCAGCCGGGGGCGCAGGTCCTGGGCGAGCTCGACGTCGTCGTACCCGACGACGGACAGGTCGCCGGGGATCGTCAGCCCGTGCTCGGCCGCGGCAGCGTACACCCCGGCGGCCACGACGTCGGTGGCCGCGAACACGGCGGTGAAGTCGGTGCCGGCGGCTACGACGCGGCGCATCGACTGGTAGCCGGACGCGCGGGTGAAGACGCCGTGCTCCACGAGCTCGGGTGCGTCCGGTACGCCGAAGTCGGACAGCGCCCTGCGATGCCCGGCGAGCCGCTCGTTGCTGGTGCTCTGCCGCTCCGGTCCGGCGAGGAACAAGATGCGCCGATGGCCCTGTGACAGCAGATGACTCGTCAGCGCGTAGGCGCCGTTCTCGTTGTCGTACTCGATCACCGCGGCGGGCACGTCGTCGCCGAGCGAGGGGCGTCCGCACAGCACGAGCAGCGATCCGGCCGCGTGCAGCGACCGGGCCAGCTCGGTCAGCTTCTGCCGGTAGTCGGCGGCGTCCTCCATGATGCCGCCGATCAGCACGACCGCACCGGCCCGCTGTTCGCGCATCAGTTGGACGAGGGCGAGCTCCCGGTCCGGATCGCCCTGCGTGGTGCCGATCAGACTCAGCCAGCCCTGCTTGGCGGCCTCCTGCTCGACACCGTGGGCGGCATCGGCGAAAGACTGCCCGCGGACGTCGGCGAGGATGAACGCGATCGTCTTCGACCGGGCTCCCGCGGCGAGCGCTCGCGCGTGCGTGTTCGCGGAGTAGTTCAGCTCCCGCACCGCGTTCATGACGCGTTGCCGTGCCGACCGGGAGACGGGGTAGTTGTCGGCCAGGACGCGGGAGACGGTCGCGGGGGAGAGGCCTGCGTGGGCCGCGACGTCGGCGAGCGTCGGGCCGGTGGAGGGCCGGCGGCGCCCCGGCGTTGACTCTGTCATGACTCCCTCTTCGCGGTGGACGACCGGATGACGACATGCGTGCCGAGCTTCAGGTGCTGGTCGAGCGCGTACTCGTCGCGGTGCAGCGCGAGCCGTACGGCGGCCCGGCCGAGTTCCTCGTGGGGGAGGTGCACGGTCGTCAGGTCGAGGTCGCCGCTGAGCGGGATGTCGTCGTACCCGACGACCGAGACGTCCTCCGGGACGCGGACTCCGGCGTCCCGGAGCGCGGCCAGCACGCCGCTGGCCACCACGTCCGTGACGGCGACGACAGCCGTCATCCCCGCACGCCGGTCCAGCAGCATCTTGGTCTGCCGATAGCCGGACTCGCGATCGTAGTTGCCGCTGACAACCAGTTCCTGGTCGACCTCGAGTCCGCGGGTGGCGTGGGCGTCGAGGAACCCGTTGAGCCGCGCCCCGGTCGTGGTGTGCTCGCGCTCACCGGCGCCGACGAACGCGATCCGGCGGTGGCCCAGCGAGATCAGGTAGTCGGTGACCGCGAACGCGCCGCCCTCGTTGTCGTACTCGACGACGGTCGCCGGGACGTCCGCGCCGATCGGCGGTCGGCCGCACAGCACCAGGCGCGACCCGGCGCGGTCGAGCGAGTGCGCGATCTCGGCCATCCGGCGGACGTGCGCCTCGGTCCGCAGCCCGCCGCCGACCAGGACGACCGCCTCGGCGCCCTGCTGGCGCATCAGCTCGATGAGTTCGAGCTCGCGATCGGGGTCGCCGTGATGGGTGCAGACCAGGCAGACCCGGCCCTCGGCGGTCGCCTGCAGCTCGACGCCCTGACCGATGTAGGCGAACAGCGGGCCGACCAGGTCGCGGACGATGAACGCGACCGTGCGGGTCGAACCGCCGACGAGAGCGCGGGCCTGGGCGTTGATGACGTAGTCGAGGTCGCGCACCGCCCGCAGCACCCGGTTCCGGGTGGAGGCGCTCACCGGGTAGGTGCCGCCGAGAACCCGGGAGACGGTGGTGGCGCTGACGCCGGCGGACGCGGCGACGTCCTTGACGGTCGGCCGTCGGCCGGAGGTCGTTCGGGCCACCTGGACGTGCTCCTCCCGGATCGAAACTTTCTGCCGCGGCAGTGGACAGCTGGGGATAGAAAACGTTAACTATGCTGCCATTCATGCAGCCCGATGTCGAAACCCTGCACAGTGTCGTCACCGGCGGCGACGACCGCGACGCGATGCTGCTGGTGCACGGGTGGGGCGGGGACGGCCGCGCGTGGCAGCCCGTCCGGTTCGCCGGCCGGCGGGTGATGACGGTCGACCTGCGCGGGCACGGGCGGTCGCCGGTCCCGGCCGACGGCTACCGGCCCGCGGACTACGCCGGGGATCTGGCCGCACTGGTGCGCGCATCGGGGCTCGCGCCGGTGGTCGCGGTCGGTCATTCGATGGGCGGCCAGATCGTCGTACGGCTGGCCCTGGATCATCCCGACCTCGTTCGCGCGCTGGTGGTCGTCGATCCGGCGTACGGCGCTGACGAGGCCGAGGCCGCGACGTTCCACCGGCGGCTGGCCGAGCTCCGGCGCGACGGCGCGGCCGCCGCCGTACGGCAGCTGGGCCCACTGCCGACCGGCGTACGCGAACAGTTGTCGCGTACGCCGGGTCAGGTTCTGGCTGCCAGTTATGCCGGGATGTACACCGATCCAGGTGCGTTCGGTGCTCGCCCGGCCGCCGCGAGGACGGTCGCGCGACTGACGCAGCCGGTGTTGTGCATCCGGCCGACACCGTCGATGGCGGCGTGGGACCTGACGTGTGCCCTTCCTCCTGGATCCCGCGTCGTCGTCTGGCCCGGCACCAGCCACTTCCTGCACCACGACCGTCCGGACGCGTTCGTCCGTCTGGTCGACAGCTGGCACCAGGATCTGTTGCTCAGATGACCTGGAAGCGGCCGAGACCGAGGTTGGTGAGGTCCTTCGGGCCGGGGATGCCGTCGATGAACTTGGGCGCGCTGCCGATCGCCTTCTGGTGCTTCTTGTAGGCCTCCCGGGTGAACTTGCCGGCCTTGCCGTCGACGAGCAGGGTCAGCTTGAGCCGGGCGTTGAGTGCCAGCTGGATGGTCTTCACGTCAGGCAGTGCTTTGGTGCCGCCGGCCCGGAACTGCGCCTGCACCGACGCCAGATGCACGACAGGTCGTGCGGCGCGCACGGCTGGGGCGATGCTCGCCGGCATCGTCAACGGGAACACCGTGATCTTCACCCGTGGCCCGTCGAGCGGTCCGTTGCCCTTCAGCCCGTCCCGGCCGTTCTTGTACGCCTCCACCTGCCGAGCGGCGGACGGGTCGAGGCCGGGATCGCCGATCGCCACGGCGTGGATGTGGTCGGCGAAGCCCTGCTTCGTCGTCCGGTGGAACGCCGCGAACGAGATCTTGCGCAGCTCGAGCAGCGTCTGCGCCTGCTGTGCGGGCGTCTGGTCCTTGGTGCGGATGTCGATCACGCCGGCCCGGTTGTGCGTCGGGCCGGAGCGCTTCGCGGCCTTCCCGGCCAGGAACGATCCCTGCACGATCACGAGTTTGCGCCCGAGTTTGCGCTCGGCGGCCTCGAGCATCGCCATCGTGCGGCGATTGACCACCAACGGTCGTCCCGACGAGTCCCTGCCCAGCGAAACCTTGTCCAGAAATGCATTCGGCACGGTCTTCCTCCCCCCTCAAGGCCGGTCCCACCCGGCCTCGAACCCGCGGCGCCGCCCCCGACCCCCCGGGTCCGCGAACATGTCCATTTCAGTGAACGCCCGCCACCGCCCACTGGCAAGGTCTTTACGAGGCAGAGCGCCACCCTGCTTATTGGTTTGCTCTCGGTGGACAGGTGGCGTGATGCTCGGCAGGTGGCCGGTGAGGCGAGTAGTGGCCGGGAGGTACGTACGGCGAGCGGTGTGCTGCGCGGCAGCAGTGCGGACGGGCTGCTGGTGTTCCGCGGCATCCCGTACGCCGCGCCGCCGGTCGGCCGGCTTCGATTCCAGGCGCCTGAACCGGTGCGCGCGTGGGACGGCGTCCGGCCGGCGACGACGTACGGTCCGCCGCCACCGCAGTCCGGTCTGCTGGGATCGGCTCAGGCTGCCGCCGGTGACGACTGGCTGACTTTGAACGTGTGGACGCCGGATCTCGCGGCCCGGCTCCCGGTCATGGTGTGGATCCCCGGTGGCGGCTATGCACTGGGCAATTCGAGCCTTCCGGAGTACGACGCCACGCACCTCGTCGCGAACGGTGTCGTCGTCGTCACCGTCAACTACCGCCTCGGGATCGAGGGGTTCACGCAGCTCGACGGAGCGCCGGCCAACCGGGGACTGCTCGACCAGGTGGCCGCGCTGCGCTGGGTGCAGGACACCATCGGCGTGTTCGGCGGCGATCCGGATCGGGTGACGATCTTCGGGGAGTCGGCCGGCGGCGGCTCGGTCGCGGCGCTGCTCGCGATGCCGCGCGCCGCGGGGCTGTTCCGCCGGGCGATCGCGCAGAGTGTGCCGGGCACGTTCTTCTCCGCCGAGCTGGCAGGTGAGATCGCCGTCGCTCTGGCCGGCGAGTGGGGTGTCCGGCCGACAGCGCAGGCGCTGTCCGCGATACCTCCCGCCCGACTGCCCGAGGCCGGCGATGCGATCCTGCCGAAGATGGCCGCGTGGCGGGAGCGGTGGGGATCGATCACCCACCGGCCGATCCCGTTCGCACCAGTTGTCGATGGCAACGTTCTTCCGGTGGCGCCGTGGCAGGCGCTGGCCGCCGGCGCCGCGCGCGACATCGAGTTGCTGGCCGGGCACACCCGTGACGAGCATCGGCTGTTCAGCCTGATCGACGGCGTCCTCGGCCAGGTCACCCGCGAGCAGACCGAGACTGCCCTGCGGATGCTCGCGCCAGAGCCTCACCGGTACCGCGACGCGTACCCGGCCGCCTCCGACGAAGAGCTGTACGAACTGGTCAACGCGGACTGGCTGTTCCGGATGCCGAGCCTGCAACTGGCCGAGGCGCAGGTCGCCGGTGGCGGCCGGGCGCATCTGTACGAACTGACCTGGCAGGCACTGGCCCTCGGTGCCTGCCACGGACTCGACGTACCGCTGGTGTTCGGCAATCTCACCAGCGGTCAGCCGGCGATGCTCATCGGCGATCCGCAGTCCGCGGAGGCGATCGACCTGTCCGCGCAGTTCCGTTCGGCGTGGACCGCGTTCGCCACGCACGGCGATCCGGGGTGGCCGGCGTACGACGTCGACCGTCGCCTGACGCGGCTCTTCGATGCGCCGTCGACCGTCACGGCGTACCCGGAGGAAGCCTCCCGCCTGCTCTGGCGGAAGCACGAGTTCGCGGCGCTCGAGCCGATCGGCTCCCGCTGACTGCAATCCCGCTCTTACCGCTGGCAGGGGGGTCCTCGCTCGGTGGGCCGGTCGCGTACCCGGCTAGCTGGAAGCCGGAGTTGGGTGCCTGCAGCGACGAATTCACCCGCCCTTCGAACGCATGCTGACGGAGTACTGCGGCTCTCGGAGTACGACGGGCTCCATCTCGCACGATCAAAGGACGCACCGATGCGAACACCAAGGAGGGCGGTAGCGCTGGCCGGAACGGTCCTGGCGCTGATGGCCACACTGACCGCCTGTGGCAACAACAGCACGTCGACCGGCAGCGCCGCGCCGGCGAACACGAAGGTAGGGATCCTGCTCCCCGACACGGCGTCGTCGCCGCGCTGGGTGTCGGCCGATCCCACCGAACTGAAGCAGCAGTGCGCGGCGAACAAGCTCACCTGCTACATCGACAACGCCAACGGCAGCGCCACCACGCAGCAGGCCCAGGCGCAGGCGCTGATCAACGCCGGCGTGGGCGTCCTGCTGGTCGTGAACCTCGACTCCGGCTCGGGCAAGGCGATCGAGTCCCTCGCCCAGCAGCACAACGTTGTGACCATCGACTACGACCGGCTGACCCAGGGCGGCAGCGCGTCGTACTACGTCTCGTACGACAACGTGAAGGTCGGCGAGGACCAGGGCACCGCACTGACGCAGGCACCGCAGGTGAAGGGCAAGAGCTCGGTCAACTACGTCGAGATCGACGGCGCACCCACCGACAACAACGCGACGCTCTTCGCTGAGGGCTACAACTCGGTGCTGTCGAAGCAACCAGGCTGGAAGAAGCTGGCCGACCAGACCGGCAACTGGGACGCCGCCACCGCGCAGACGGTGTTCACCACGATGCTCGGACAGCACCCCGACATCAACGCGGTGATGGTGGCCAACGACACGATGGCGCAGTCGGTCATCAACGTCCTGAAGGCTCAGGGCCTGGCGGGCAAGGTCGCGGTCTCCGGGCAGGACGCCACCGCCGGCGGTCTCGACAACATCATGGCCGGCACCCAAGCCTTCACCATCTACAAGCCGGTCGCCGGTGAGGCGGACGTGGCGATCAAGCTGGCGGCCCAGATCCTGGCGGGTCAGAAGCCGACCGCTCCCACGACGACCAAGGACCCGACGACCGGCCGTGAGATCCCGTCGTACCTGGCGAACCCGACCGTCATCACCAAGGCGAACGTAGCGCTCCCGGTCACCGACGGGTACGAGACCGCCGCGTCCGTCTGCCCGACGCCGGCGCTGCAGCAGCTGTGCGCCGCCAACGGCATCCACACACCGTAGGGGGACGGCATGACTACTGGAATGACTACTGTTCCTACTCTCGAGCTCCGGGGCGTCGACAAGGCGTTCGGACCGGTCCAGGCGCTGTCGTCGGTGAACCTCGTCGCGAAGGCGGGCGAGGTGACGGCCCTGGTCGGCGACAACGGCGCCGGCAAGTCGACGCTGGTGAAGTGCATCGGCGGCATCCACCGGATCGACGCGGGGGAGCTGCTCTTCGACGGTACGGCGCACAGCGTCGCCGAGCCGCGCGACGCCGCGCGGCTCGGCGTCGAGATCGTGCACCAGGACCTCGCGTTGTGCGACAACCTCGACGTCGTCGGCAACATGTTCCTCGGCCGCGAGCACCTCACGCGGCTGCACACGCTCGACGAGAACTCGATGGAGACGCTGGCCCGTCAGGCACTGGACTCGTTGTCGGTGACCACGATCCGGTCGGCGCGCCAGCTGGTGGCGAGCCTGTCGGGCGGCCAGCGGCAGACCGTGGCGATCGCCAAGGCGGTGCTGTGGCAGTCGAAGATCGTGATCCTCGACGAGCCGACCGCCGCACTCGGCGTCGCCCAGACCGCGCAGGTGCTCGATCTCGTCCGCCGGCTCGCGGAGCAGGGCGTGGCGGTGATCCTGGTGTCGCACAACATGAACGACGTACTGCGGGTCGCCGACTCCATCGCCGTCCTGTTCCTCGGCCGGACGGCAGCGCAGGTCAGGCGCGCGGAGGTGACCCAGACGCAGGTGGTCGAGCTGATCACGACCGGTCGATCGGGCGCGCTGGGTCTGTCGCCCACGCAGGCGGGAGCGACGCTGTGAACGCGCAACTGCTGGAACACGGCGGCGCGGAGCAGCGCCACGAGTCGCCGGCCGGCTCATCAGGTGTCGGCGCCTACGCGAGGGGCTATGTCGCGCGGCTGCGGGGCGGCGAGCTGGGCGCCGTTCCCGCACTCGTGGGTCTGGTCGTCATCACGGCGTTCTTCGCCATCGTGCACCAGGGATTCCTCAGCGCCTACAACCTCGAGGCGCTGGTGATCCAGGCCGCGCCGATCATCGTGATGGCCATGGGCCTGGTGTTCGTCCTGCTGCTCGGCGAGATCGATCTCTCCGCCGGTACGACGGGAGGGCTGTGCTCGGCGATCACGGCGATCCTGATCCTGCGGCACGGGGTCGCGTGGTGGATCGCGGCGGTCGCCGGGCTCGCGGTCGGCATGCTGGTCGGTTTCGGCACAGGCTGGCTGCGGGCGCGGATCGGCATCCCGTCGTTCGTCATCACGCTGGCCACCTTCCTGGCCTTCCAGGGCGTCACGCTCATCATCGTCGGCGGCCAGGGATCGGTGACGCTCCCGGCCGGCTCGCCACTGATCGGCCTGGAGAACAGCTTCCTGCCGCTCTGGCTCGGCTGGACGCTGCTGGCGGTGTTCGTGATCGGGTACGCCGCGCTCAAACTGGCCGACGCACGGACCGCCCGGCGGGCCGGGCTCCCGGGCACGCCGTACGCCGTGATCGCGGTCAAGGTCGCCGTGGTGGCCGCACTCGGGGCGGCGTTCACCTTCGAGATGGGCGTCAACCGCAACGTCACGACCAACGCGTTCTTCACCAACAAGGCGCAGGGGATGCCGTGGGTCGTCGTCCTGCTGGTGGTGCTGTTCGCGGTGTGGCACCTCGTCCTCAGCCGGACCCGCTACGGCCGGCACGTGTACGCCGTCGGCGGCAACGAGGAGGCTTCACGACGCGCGGGGGTGGTCGTGTCCCGCATCCGCATCTCGGTGTTCGTGATCTGTTCCGGGATGGCCGCGGTCTCCGGTGTCGTCGCGGCCTCGTTGCTGCAGTCCGTCCAGTCGAACGCCGGCGCGGGCAACACGCTGCTGCTGGCGGTGGGCGCCGCGGTCATCGGCGGTACGTCGCTGTTCGGCGGGCGCGGCCGCGTGATCGACGCCGTCCTGGGTGGTCTCGTCGTCGCGGTCATCATCAACGGTATGAGCGACCTGATCCAGGGCGCGAACTCGGCCGGCTACGAATGGGTGGTCACCGGCGCGGTCCTGCTGCTGGCGGCCGGCTTCGACGCCGTCGTCCGCCGCGCCCGCAGATAGGCCGGCCGGGAAACACCAAGGCCGCCGGGTCGTCACCGACCCGGCGGCCTCAGTGCGTGGCGCGCCGGAGAAGATTGCCGATGGCAACCGCCGACAGGCGCGTCTTCGGCACGAAGCCGATCGCCGCACTCGCGTCGATCAGCTCGGCGTAGTCCTGCTCGGCGTACGTCGAGATCAGGATCACCCGGGGCGGCGGGCTCAGCCGGTGCAGCCGGGCGACGATGTCGAAGCCGCTCTCCGCGCCGAGGTCGATGTCCACCAGGACCACGTCCGGGTGCGAGTCCTCGACCAGGTCGACGGCGCCGGCGCCGCTCGTCGCCGTACCGACGACCGCGACGCCTTCGCGTTCCAGGAGTCCGCGTGCGGCGTCGAGGAAACGCCGGTTGTCGTCGACGATCGCGCAACGCAGCATGCCACCAGGGTCGCAGGGTCCGGCCGCGGTGGCATTCCTGCTAGCTGGAGATCTCCTCAGGGGCTACCGGCAACGTGATCTGCAGGGTGGTGCCCTGGCCGGCCGGGCTGTCGACGGTGAGCGTGCCGCCGAGCGCCTGGACGCGGTCGGTGAGCCCGATCAGGCCGGATCCGTTCGCCGGGTCGGCCCCACCGGCTCCGTCGTCGCGGACGGCGAGCCGCAACGAGCCGTCGAGCAGCCGTACGTCGACGTACACGACGGAAGCATCCGCGTGTTTCGCGGCGTTGGTGAGTGCTTCGGAGACGACGTAGTAGGCGGCCGACTCGACAGCCGGTGGGAGGCGCTCCGTGACGGTGACCTCCGCCTCGACCGGGATCGCGGACCGGCGGGCCAGCATCCTCACCGCGGGACCGATGCCGCCGTCGGACAGGATCGCCGGGTGGATGCCGTGGGAGATCTCCCGCAGTTCGTCGAGGGTGCTGCCGAGGTCGTCCGTGATCTCGTCGAGCCGGGTCCGCAGGTCGACCTGGTCGCCGGTCAGGCCGGCCTGGACCGTGCGCAGTTCAAGGGCCAGAGTCACCAGTCGTTGCTGGATGCCGTCGTGCAGGTCGCGCTCGATCCGCCGCCTGGTCTCGTCGGCCGACGCCACGAGGCGGGCTCGCGAGGACGCCAGATCGGTACGGGCCTGGTCGAGCGAGGCGGCCATGCTGTTGAAGGTGCGCTCCAGACCGCCGATCTCGCCGACTCCGTCTTCGGGCACCCGAACGGCGAGGTCGCCCGCCGCGAGCCGGTCGGCCATGGCGGCGGTGATCAGCACCGGGCGGACGACGGCGCGGGACAGGTACCAGGTGAATCCCAGGATGAGCAGCACCGATCCGACGAGCCCGGTCGCGGCCGCGATGACCGCCCGGCCGGCTGCGGCGTCGGACCGGGCCTGCGCGGCGGCCGAGAGACCTCGCTCGGTCGTGATCAACCCGTCGAGGACGGTCCTGATCGCGTCGACCCGGCGCTGGCCCTCCGTGGTCGCGGCCTGCGACGGCGTCGAGACAGGACGACCGCGCATCGCTGCGACCAGCGGCTCCGAGTAGTCGCGGAGGTACGACGTCGCGCTGCGGCTGATCTCCTCGGCGCTGGCGCGTTGCGCCGGCTCGTCCGCGACCACGCGTTCCAGCGCCGCGAGCCGGTCCGGAAGCTGGGACCGCGCGGTCTGCCACGGCGCGAGGAACTGCTCCTCGCCGGTGATGGCGAACGCCTGCTGGCCGGTCTCCAGGTCGACGACCGAGCGCTCGACCTGGTTCGCGGCCGCGAGCACCGCCGCCGCCTGCCGAGCCTGGCGCTCCGAGTCGCGCAGATCCTGGACCGACAGCAGCAACACGGCGAACCCGGCGCCGACGAGCAGCACCAGCAGCGCACTGGCGACGATCACGCGACGCGAGACCCCGCCGGTCATCGGCCGGTCACCCCGAGGTCGCCGGTGCGAACAGCTCCGTCACCGGTCGTCCGCCGTACGACGGTCGCCCTGGAGGTAGGCCAGGACCGCCCGGACGCGACGGTGGTCGTCGTCGGTCTCCGGCAGGTCGAGCTTGGTGAGGATGCTGCGGACGTGTTTCTCGACGGTGCCCTCGGTGACCCACAGGCGCCGGGCGACGCCGGCGTTGGAGCGGCCCTCGGCGACCAGCGCCAGCACCTCACGTTCCCGGTCGCTGAGGGAGGCGAGCGGGTCGTGGCGGCGCCGGACGTCGACCAGCTCCTGCACCAGTGCGGGATCGACGACGGAGCCCCCGTTCGCGACCCGCCGTACGCTGTCGAGGAACTCCTCGACGTCGGTGACCCGGCGCTTGAGCAGATACCCGATTCCGTGACCGGCGGCCATCAGCTGCACGGCCTGCTCGACGTCCACGTACGCCGACAACAGCAGGACGGCGGTCTTCGGGCGCTCGCGACGGATCACCTCGGCGGCCTCGAGCCCTTCGGTCGCGTGGCCGGGCGGCATCCGGATGTCCACGACGACCAGCTCCGGACGCCGGCTGCGGACCAGGTCCAGCAGCTCCGGGCTGTTTCCGGCCTGCCCGACCACGTCGAATCCCGACGCTGCCAGCAGACTCGCGATCCCTTCCCGTAGCAGGACGTCGTCGTCCGCAATCGCCACCCGCGTCCCGCTCATGGCGGCGAGTGTAGCCCCGGGCACCCGGCGCCCGAGCAGATGATTGGACGGATCGCAGCGGGGGACTCATGCTCTACTCATGGCCGCGACCGACGACGAACAGTTGTTCGGACGCGACCAGATCCTGGGTCGGCTGACGGCCAGGCTCGACGAGGTGGAGGCCGGCGGTTTCGCGATCGGACTGAGCGGCGAGCCGGGAGTGGGCAAGAGCGTGGTGCAGGCGCGCGTCGCCGAGCACGCGGAGTCCCGGGGCTTCACAGTTCTGCGCGCGCACGGCAACCAGTCCGAGACCCACCTGCCCTACGCCGGTCTGCATCAACTGCTGCGCCCGGTTCTGTCGCACGTGGACACTCTCCCGGCCCAGCAGCGCGACTCCTTGCTGGCCTGTTTCGGAATGGTCGAAGCAGGCCAGGTGAACCCGTTCTTCACGTCGCTCGCGGTCCTGGAGCTCCTGGTGGAGTGCGCCGGGCAGGCGCCGGTGCTGATGAGCCTCGACGACCTGCACTGGATGGACCGGCCCAGTGTGGACACGCTCGCCTTCGTGGCCCGTCGTGTCGCGGCGGAGCGGGTGGTGCTGCTGTGTACCTCTCGCTCCGCATCGCAGCTTCTCGGCGACGAGCAGACCGTCAGCTGGATCGAGCTGGGCGCCTTGCCGGACGCGGACGCGCAGGTGTTGCTGCGGTCGCGAGCTCCCGATCTGGCGCCAGGGCTGCGCGATCGGGTTCTCGGCCACGCCGCGGGTAATCCCCTGGCGCTGGTCGAGTTCGGCGCCGCTTGGCAGTCCGGGATGTACGCGTGGACCGAGGTGGACGACGACCTGCCGATGACGGCTCGCCTGGAGCGCGCCTTCGCAGCCCGTGCCGACGAACTGGAACCGCCCGCTCGCGCGGTCCTCGACGTGGCCGCGCTGGATGACGGCGACGACATCGAGCAGGTCCTGGCCGCGGCGGCGATCCTGTCCGGCGTCGCCGTCGACCGCGGTACGGCGCTACCGGCCGTCGAGCTCGGCTTTCTCACGATCGCCGAGTCGACGTACGCCATCGGGCACCCGTTGATGGGGTCGGCACTGCGCCAGGTGATGTCCGCGGACCGCCGTACGCGAGCACACGCCGCCCTCGCGATCGCTCTGTCCGCCGAGCCCGACCGCGCGATCTGGCATCGGGCCGGCGCGGTGGCCGGCCGCGACGAACCCATCGCCGCAGAGCTCGAGCGGGCGGCCGGCGAAGCCCGCCGGCGCGGGGCGTACGCCACGGCGCTGGCGCGGCTCGAGCGGGCGGCCGCTCTGAGCCCCGATCCCCAGGACCAGGCGGCCCGGCTGCTGGGTGCGGCGGAACTGGGCTATGAACTCGGCAGGTTCACCCAGGTCGAACAGATCAAGGCCCGGGTGACGCGGATGGCACTTCGACCGCGAGATCGGTCCCGCCTCACCTGGCTGATGGGTGTCTTCCACGACGGCGCCACGAGCGATCCGGCGGAGGTCCGCCACCTGGTCGATCTGGCCCGGCAGGCGACCGCCGAGGACGACGTCGAACTCGCCATGCAGTTGCTGTTCGGGGCCGCCCGCAGGGTCTGGTGGCGCGATCCGGGCGAGTCGGTGCGGCGGGAGATCGTCGGCGCCGCGCGGGAGGTTCCGCTGGCTGCCGGTGACCCCAGGCTGCTGGCGGTGCTCGGTCTCGCGGAGTCGCTGGAATCGAGCGCGCCGATCATCGAGCAGCTCGAACTGTGGCCCGCGGACGGCGGTGGCCGCGCGGAACCCGCGGCCCTGCTCGGCATCGCGGCCTTCGGCGCCGGTGACTTCGTGCGCGCGGAGTCGTTCCTGTCGGTGGCCGTGCACGAGCTGCGCGCGGACGGGCGGCTGAGCCTGCTCGCCGAGGCACTCGCGATCCGCGCCTGGGCCGAGATCAACCTGGGC
The DNA here is from genome assembly GCF_040655315.1 of Kribbella sp. NPDC050459. Taxonomy (NCBI): domain Bacteria; kingdom Bacillati; phylum Actinomycetota; class Actinomycetes; order Propionibacteriales; family Kribbellaceae; genus Kribbella; species Kribbella sp. NPDC050459. Next base: position 949,292 of record NZ_JBFAJQ010000001.1, read on the forward strand.
GTCTTCGACGCGTCGCGGTCCGCCGCCGAGAGCATGCGCCTGGCCGACGAGACCGGCCAGCGGGTGTGGGCCGGTACTGCCCGGATCGCGGCGGCACTGATCGACGCGATCGGCGGCGGCTGGAACCCCCGGCACGCCCTGCTCGCCGACGCCGAGCGCACCGCTCTGCAACTGCCGAACGCGAGCTCGTCCCTGCTCGCGGGGGCTCAGTTGGTCCGCGGGCTCGGCGAACTCGGCGCGGAGCGTGCCGAGCAGGCGTACGGCGAGATGCTCCGCGTGTTCGTACCGACCGACGCCGCCTATCAGCGCGTTCAGCAATTGTGGACGGTCAGCTACCTCGCCGAGGCCGCCGTACGGGCCGGTCGCCGGGACGAGGCGAGGTCGTTGGCTGGCACCGTCGAACGGGCGGCGCGAGGCACTCCGGCCGTCGGTACGACGATCGCTCTGGAGTACTCCCGCGCGGTTCTGGCCGACGACGCATCGGCCGAGGAGTTGTTTCGGGGCGCGCTGGACGGTGCGAGCCGGCCGTTCCCGTGGCATCAGGCCCGCCTGCAGTTGGCGTACGGCTCCTGGCTGCGCCGCCGGCGGCGGGTGACCGAATCCCGCGATCCGCTCCGGGCGGCGCGCGGCGCCTTCGACGCGCTGGGTGCCAAACCGTGGGCGCTTCGCGCCGACCAGGAGCTGAGGGCGACGGGAGAGCGTGGCTGGCAGCCGACGTCGAGTGGCCGGGAGCAGCTGTCGCCGCAGGAGGCGCAGATCGCCGAGCTCGCCGCCCGGGGACTGTCCAACCGGGACATCGCCCAGCGACTCTTCCTGTCGCACCGGACGATCGGCTCGCACCTCTACCGGATCTTTCCGAAGCTCGGCATCACCAGCCGCCAGCAGCTCGCCGGCGTACTCACCGGTGCTCCGGAGCACGTGCTGAGGCAGGCACAGTCATTCGACTGAAGACGGCCGCGGCCCGGACGTCCTAACGTCGGTTCCAACGCGGTGTGTCCAGCACCTCGGGACCGACCAGGAGGACGACTGTGGGAACACCGGTGCTCTTCATCCACGGACTCTGGCTGCACGCGACGTCGTGGGACGCGTGGCTCACGCGATTCCGCACCGAAGGGTACGAGCCCGCGGCGCCGGGCTGGCCCGGCGACGGCCCGACCGTCGAGGCGTCCCGGCGCGACCCGGAGGCGATCGGCGATCACGGCATCGACGACGTCGTGGCGCATTTCGCCGCCGTCATCGAGGAGCTGCCCGAGCCGCCGATCCTGATCGGGCACTCGTTCGGCGGCATGGTCGCACAGAAGCTGCTCGGGCAGGACCGCGCCAGGGCGGCGATCGCGATCGACGCCGCCCAGATCAAGGGTGTGCTGCCCGTCCCGCTGTCCGCGCTGCGGGCCACGCTGCCGGTGTTCAAGAACCCGGCCAACAAGCACCGGGCCGTCTCGCTGACCGCCGAGCAGTTCCGGTTCGCGTTCGGCAACGCGGTCTCGCGGGAGGAGTCCGACCTGCTGTTCGAGCGCTGGACCATTCCGGCGCCCGGCCGGCCGCTGTTCGAGGCGGCGTCGGCGAACTTCAACCCGCACTCGCCGGCCAAGGTCGACACCGGCAACCAGAAGCGCGGGCCGCTGCTGCTGATCGCCAGCGGGAAGGACCACACCGTCCCCGAGTCGGTGACCCGCGCGACGCTCAAGCAGTACCGCCACTCCGACGCCGTCACCGACCTGCGGACCTTCCCGGACCGCGGCCACTCGCTCGTCGTCGACTCCGGCTGGTCCGATATCGCCACGGCGTGCTTGGCCTGGCTGAAGGAGCAGTCCCTGTGAAGCTCGACCTGGCCGGCCGGACGGCAGTGGTGACCGGCGCGAGCAAGGGCATCGGTCTTGCGGTCACGCAGGCGCTGCTCGGCGAGGGCATGCGGGTCGCCGCCGGCGCGCTCGGCGGTTCGCCGGAACTGGATGCGTTGGCCAAGGACGGTGAGGTCGAGGTCGTGCTGGGCGATCTCACCACCGCGGCCGGATGCGAGGCTCTGGTGGGTGCGGCCGTGGCGCGATTCGGTGGCGTCGACGTGCTCGTGAACAACGTGGGCGGGGTACGCCCGCGCACCGAGGGTTTCCTCGCGGTCACGGACGCGGAGTGGCAGTGGGCGCTGGAAGTGAACCTGCTGTCGGCAGTGCGTGCGACGCGGGCCGCGGTGCCGCACCTGGTGGCGAGTGCGCCGTCCGCCATCGTCACGATCTGCTCGGTGAACGCCACGCTGCCCGATCCCGGCGTCATCGACTACAGCGCGGCGAAGGCCGCGCTGCGCAGCTTCTCCAAGTCGCTGTCCAAGGAGCTCGGGCCCGCTGGTGTCCGGGTGAACACCATCAGTCCGGGACCGGTCGAAACCGCGCTCTGGCTGGGCCCCGGCGGCGTCGCGGAGACCGTCGGCCGGGCCCAGGGACTCGATCCCACCGCGGTCCGGGACGCGGCAGTCGCCGGTACACCGACCGGACGATTCACTCGTCCGGAGGAGGTGGCGCAGCTGGTGCTGGTCCTCGCCTCCGGAGCCGGAGGCAACATGACCGGCTGTGACGTGCTGATCGACGGTGGCATGGTCACCACGATCTGACTACCGGTGGGCGCCGGCCTCGGCGTCGAAGATGAGTTCAGCAGCTACGTCGCGGAGTTTGCGGTTGGTCTGGCGGCTGAAGCGGACCAGGGTGCTGAAGGCGCGCTCGGAGGTGATCGAGTAGCGCTCCATCAGCAGGCCGACCGCCTGGCCGATCTGGTCGCGGGTCTCCAGGGCGGCCAGGAGGTTCTCCGTGCGCTGGGCGCCCGCGTAGGCCACCGCGGCGTGGACGGCGATCAGGCAGCCGATCTGCTCGGACTCCTCGGAGAACGCGTGCGCGGTGCCGGCGTACAGGTTGAGCGAACAGAGGTTGTCGTCCCTGGAGAACAGCGGGAACGTCAGCACACTGAGCGCGCCCAGTTCGGCGGCCCGTGGGGCCAGTTGCGGCCACCGGGACTCGGTGCGCATGTCGTCGACGCGAACCACCGCCTTGTGATCGCGCAGCGCGTCCAGGCACGGGCCTTCGCCGAGCTCCGACACCAGGGCGTCGACGCGCATCGGCAGGGTGCCGGACTCGGCCTTGTGGGACACGAGTTTGCCGACCACGATCGTGGTCATCGAGCCGTCCTGGGCGCCGGGCACCAGCTCGAGCGCCGCCTGCACCGCCTCCCGCAGTACGTCGTCCGGCGCGTCGGCGCGGTGCAGGTCACGAGCCAGTTCGCTGAGGTCGCGGGCGAGCTGGTCGTGCCTGGTGTTCGGCGGCGAGCCGGAATCGGTCATGGCAATTCCCTCGGACCATTTCTGGATAGCACCGACCGTCCGGGGTCGTCCAGCAGGAAAAGAATCTTCCGGACGGGGCTTGCCCAGAACACGTTCGTCCGGTCATAGTGGTTCAGCCTCAGACAGCCGGGCGCCGAATTCTTCGAGCTTGCCGAGGCCGTCATGCGCGATTCCGATCCCCGTACCGTTCGTGAACTGCTGCATGCCCTGCAGGCCGTCGAGGACGAGTTGCGGACGGCGCGCCGACAGGCCAACCGCGAGCAGCTGACGGCCGTGATCGAGCGCAAACGCCGGATTCTCACGGTGCTGGCCTGCCGTCGCCGGCATCGGTCCGCCGTCGCGTGACCGCAACCCACAATCCGATTGCGGGTCCGTCGCAGCACAGGGGAGGGGGACGGGCCCGCAATCGCAATCCTTCAGTCCGCGGTGACCTTGACGATCGTCTTGCCGCGGCTGCCGAACGTGGCCGGGACGTCGGCCAGGTCGCGGACCGCGGTCACGAGGGGGACGAGCCGGCCGTCGCGCAACCGGGCGGCCAGCTGGGCCGTCTGTGCACGATCGGGCTCGACGACGAAGAAGATCGCCCTGCCGTCGCGGGGTTGGACGGTCGGCGGCTCGGCGACGGTCACGAGTGTGCCGCCCGGCCGCAACAGTGCGGTGGAGCGGTTGAGGATCTCGCCGCCGATCACGTCGAACACCACGTCCACCTCACCGGCGTCCTCGAGGCGGTCGTTGTCCAGGTCGACGAACTCGTGGGCGCCCAGGCTCTCGGCGAGCTTCCGGTCGGCGGCCCGGCCGGTGCCGATGATGTGGGCGCCGGTCTCACGGGCGAGCTGTACGGCGAGTGAGCCGACGGAACCGCCGGTTCCGTGGATGAGGACGGTCTGACCCGTCTGCAGGTGAGCGTGGTCGTAGAGGGCCTGCCAGGCCGTCAGACCGGGCATCGGCAGGGCGGCCGCGGTGACGTGGTCGACGTCGGCGGGGAGTGGCGCCAGGTTGCGGGCCTCGACGGCGGTGTACTCGGCGAGCGTTCCGTTGCGGGCCCAGTCGGTCAGCCCGAAGACCCGCTGACCGATCGAGAGGCCCGTCGTACCGTAGCCGAGCTCGACGACCACGCCGGACAGTTCGTGGCCGACGACGCTCGGCGTGCGGTCGCGACCGGCGCGGTCGACCCAGGTCGACGGCCACTGCGGTTCGGTGCGGATGAAGCTCGCGGCGTGGACCTGCACGACGACGTCGTTCTCGGCGGCATGGGGATGGGGGAGCTCGGTGAGGGACAGCCCGAAGTCCTCGGCCTCGGGGTCCCGAACGGTGATGGCACGCATGATGATCCTCGGGGTAGACAGCTGCTGGTTCACTTTCGACGCTACGCGCTGGTGGACCGCTGCGGGGACGCCATTCGCGGCCTGTGTCGATGGGCCATTTCGGCGGCCGGTGGCCCAGCATCCCGCCGTCGGAATGGACCAGCCGCGCGGGCCTTTCGCGCCGTACCGTCGAGGCATGATCACGATTCCCGACACTGCTGCCTCTTCGGCGGCCCTCGACGTGGCCGGCACCTACCTGTCCGCCGCCATGCTCAGTCACTCGCACCGCGTCTACCTCTGGGGAGCGACGTACGGCGATGAGCACGGCCTGCGGTACGACGCCGAGCTGCTGTTCGTCGCGGCGATGTTCCACGACGTCAGCCTGGCGCCGGTGTTCGACAGCCACACCGTCTCCTTCGAGGAGACCAGCGGGCACGTCGCGCGGGTGTTCGCGGCCGGTGCGGGGTGGCCGGACGAGCGCCGCGAACGCCTGGGGGAAGTCATCGTCCGGCACATGTGGCCGGAGGTGGACCCGGCTGCGGACGTCGAGGGACATCTGCTGTCGCGGGCCGCGGCGGTCGACATCGTGGGCAGGGACCTCGACGACTTCACCCCGGCCTTCCGCGCCGAGGTCCTCGAGCAGTTCCCGCGCTCGGGGCTCGCCGCCGAGTTCCTCGCCTGCTTCCGGGCGCAGGCGGACCGCAAGCCCGACAGCTCCGCGGCCCGCGCCGTACACTCCGGCCTCGTGGACCGGATGGCGGCGAACCCTCTCGACCGCTGACCGCAGCCGTCCGGCGAGTTCCTCAGCCCCGGCGGGTCCATTGCTCGAGGACGACAAGCGTCTTGGTGCCGGCGATCGCTTCGGCGGAGCGTAGTGAGCTGACGACGCGGCGCAGATCCTCCACGCCCTCGACCTGGATGCGGACCAGCGCGTCCGGGTCACCGGCCAGGGTGAGGACCTCCTTGACCTCGGGGACCTGGGCGACGAACTCCATGATCTGCGCGAGGTCGAGGTCGTCGGCGAAGTGCAGCTCGGTCATCGCCTCGATGCCGCCCGCGATCCGGCCGTGGTTGATCTGCACCGTGTAGCGCTCGATGACGCCGAGTTTCTCCAGCCGGGTGATCCGGCGCTGGACGGGCGCGACGGTGAGGCCGACCGCGGTCGCGATCTCGCGCAGCGGGCGGCGGGCGTTGTCGCGCAGCAGGTCGAGGATCGCGCGATCGGTGTCGTCCAGGCTGGCTTGCTCAGGCACGCAACGAACTCTACTCCTGAGGCGTCCTTTGTTGCGTCTGGACGGCGATCGTCGCGGCCAGGATTGCGGATCGTCGCCAAACTCGACGACAACTCTTGTGACTCGGCCCACCCAGCCCGCACGCTCTGGGGAACTGCCGCGGACCCCTGGAGAGCCGATGACCGCCATCGCCCCCGCCGAGATCAGCGCGGAGCGACTCGCCGCTGCTCCGCCGTACGACCTCGACGACCGGTTTCGGCACGCCGGTCCGCCGACGCTGCTGACCGGCGTCCAGGCGATCGCGCGACTCCTGGTCGAGCACCGCGCGCTCGACCGGCGCCGTGGGCTGCGGACCGCCTCGTTCGTCTCCGGCTACCAGGGCAGCCCGCTCGGCGGCCTCGACCGGCTGCTGGCGGGCCTGCGGGACGTGCTCGACGAGAACGACATCCGGTTCGTGCCTGGGCTCAACGAGGAACTCGCCGCGACCTCGGTGTGGGGCAGCCAGATCGACCTGCCGCTCGGCACCGGCACCCACGACGGCGTCACCGGCTTCTGGTACGGCAAGGGCCCCGGTGTGGACCGCGCGACCGACGCGCTGCGGCACGCCAACATGTACGGCGTGAACCCGCGCGGCGGCGCCGTGCTCCTGGTCGGTGACGACCCTGCCTCGAAGTCGTCGACCGTACCGGCGGTCAGCGAGCGGTCCTTGGCTGCGCTGGGGATCCCGGTCCTCTTCCCGCGCAACGCGGCCGAGATCGTGACGCTCGGCCTGCATGCGATCGAGCTGTCGCGGGTGACCGGCTGCGTCGTCGCGCTGAAGATCGTCGCGGACGTCGCCGACGGCGCCTGGGCGGTCGACGCCGCCGCGGGCGACGTACTGCCGGTCGTCCCCGCGATCGAGTGGGACGGCAAGCCCTACCGGTACGAGCAGCGCCCGATGGTCGTCCGGCCCGACGCGATCGTGCGTGCCGAGGCGGACCTGGTCGGGCCGCGCACCGAGCTGGTGCGCGCGTACGCCGTCGAGAACGGCCTCGACGTGGTCGACGTCGACCCGGCGCACGCCCGAGTCGGATTCGTTGCCTCCGGCAGCTGCTACGACTCGATGCGGCAGGCGATGAAGGACCTCGGCATCACGGACGAGGCGCTCGCGCGGGCGGGCGTCCGGGTGCTGCGGCTCGGGCTGATGAGCCCTGTCGCGCCCGGCACCGTGCGCTCGTTCGCCGAGGGTCTGGACCGGATCGTCGTGGTCGAGGACAAGACCGCGTTCGTCGAGACCCAGATTCGGGAGATCCTCTACGGTACGCCGGACGCGCCGCAGATCGTCGGCAAACGCGACACCGCCGGCCGGCTGCTGATTCCCGCCGACGGTGAGCTCACGGCGGGCCGGCTGCTCGCGCCGCTGCGGTCCCTGCTGCAGGACCTGGTCGCTGTCACGCCGCCCCCGCCGCGGCGGATCTCGCTGCCGTTGCTCTCGACCAGCCGCTCGGCGTACTTCTGCAGCGGCTGCCCGCACAACCGCTCGACCGCGCTTCCCGAGGGGTCGATGGGCGGCGGCGGGATCGGCTGCCACGCCATGGTGACGATCTCCGACCGGCAGGACAGCGCCGTCACCGGCGTCACCCAGATGGGCGGTGAGGGAGCCCAGTGGATCGGCCAGGCGTGGTTCACCGACGCCGGCCACATCTTCCAGAACGTCGGCGACGGCACCTTCTTCCACTCCGGGCAGCTCGCCGTCCAGGCCTGCATCGCCGCCGGCGTGAACATCACCTACAAGGTGCTCTACAACGACGTCGTCGCGATGACCGGCGCGCAGGACGCCGAGGGCGCGCTCAGCGTGCCGCAGCTGACCCACAAGCTGTCCGTCGAGGGCGTGCGGAAGATCGTGGTCTGCGCCGACGAGCCGGAACGGCACCGTCGTCGCGACCTCGCGCCCGGCACGCTGCTGTGGAGCCGTGACCGTCTCGACGAAGCCCAGCGGATGCTGCGCGAAACCCCCGGCGTCACGGTGCTGATCTACGACCAGCACTGCGCCGCCGACGCACGGCGGCAGCGCAAGCGCGGCAGCCTGCCGGCGCGCACGCAGCGCGTCGTCATCAACGAGGCCGTGTGCGAGGGCTGTGGCGACTGCGGTGTGAAGAGCAACTGCCTGTCGGTGCAGCCGGTCGAGACCGAGTACGGTCGCAAGACCCGCATCGAGCAGACCTCCTGCAATACCGACTACAGCTGCCTCGACGGCGACTGCCCGTCGTTCGTGGTCGTCGAGACGGCGCCGCGGTCCACCCGGACGGCAGCCCGGAAGAAGGCGGCGTTTCCGGCGCCGCCGCCGGTCGCGCCGAGCGGCGCCGAGGACCGCGTCGCCGGTACCCAGAACGTCTTCCTGGCCGGCATCGGCGGCACCGGCATCGTCACGGTCAACCAGGTGCTCGCGACCGCCGCGCATCGCGCCGGGTACGCCGTCGAGTCGCTCGACCAGACCGGGCTGAGCCAGAAGGCCGGCCCTGTCACCGGTCATCTGCGGTTCGCCGACGGCGAGCTCGAGCCGGCCAACCGGCTCACTCCCGGGTCCGCGGACTGCCTGCTCGGGTTCGACCTGCTGACCCTCGCGGAGGACCGGAACCTTGCCTACGGCAACGGTGCTGTGAGCCGGACCGTGGTCTCGACCAGCCGCACCGCGACCGGCGCGATGGTGTACGACCCTGCCGTCCAGCACCCCGACGAGGCCGGGCTGCTGGAGCGGGTCCGGACCGCGAGCGCGGAGACGTTCGACTTCGACGCGCTCGAGGCCGCGGACCGGATCTTCGGCAACACGATCGCGGCGAACTTCCTGCTCGTCGGCGCCGCCTACCAGACCGGTGCTCTCCGTCTGCCGGCCGCGGCGATCGAGGAAGCCATCAAGATCAACGGCACCGCGGTTGCCGCGAACATCGCCGCTTTCACCTGGGGGCGTGTGGCGGTCGCCGACCCGGCCGCGTTCCGCGCCGCCGGGAAGCAGTCGGCCGCGGTCGCTAGTCCCGACGTACCTGCGTCGGTCGCGGCCTCCGGGCTCGAGGGCGAGGTGCTGCGCCTCGTCGCGCGGCGCGCCGCCGACTTGGTCGCCTACCAGAACGTGACGCTCGCGGACTCGTACGTCGACTTCGTGGCGCGGATCGCTGCCGCCGAGAGAGCCGTCACCACGGAGACGCGGCTCAGCGAGGCGGTCGCCCGCAACCTGTTCAAGCTGACGGCGTACAAGGACGAGTACGAGGTCGCGCGGCTTCTCACCGACCCGGCGTTCCTCGACTCCACCGGCGAGTCCTTCCCGGGCGGGGTGATGTCGTTCAAGCTGCACCCGCCCGTGCTGCGTGCGCTGGGCCGCAAGAAGAAGATCTCGTTCGGCCCCAAGTCGCACGGCACGCTGCGCGTCCTCGCCAGGCTCAAGTCACTCCGCGGCACCCGCGCGGACCTCTTCGGCTACGCGCACCTCCGCAAGGTCGAGCGTACCCTGCGCGACCACTACCGCACCCTGATGACCGGCCTGGCCGCCGACCTCAGCCCCACGTCGTACGACCGCGCAGTACAGCTCGCCGAACTCCCAGACCTCGTCCGAGGCTACGAGTCCGTCAAACTCCGCAACGTCGACCGCTACGCCACCGCCCTCCGCGAACTGGACGTCGCTCCACCCGCGGTATGACGGACTAGGGACAGTGCGGCGGCTGCCACGAGGACCAGTACGGTGAGCGCGCCGCTTGCCAGGCCTGGGATCAGGCCGGGCGGGTGGTAGGTGCAGGAGACCGTGGACGCGCCTGCCGGTAGGGGTACGGCGAGGAGGCCTGCTCGGTTGTCGGGGGTATGGGCGGGGCCGTTGTCGACGGAGCAGCGCCAGCCCTCGATTCGGATGGTTGCGATGACGAGCGAGGCAGAGGTATCGCTCGGGTGGAGGCGGATGCGGATTGCGTGGCCGCTGACGTCGACTGCCGGCGGGCTGGGTGGAGTGAGAGTGTGGACGGCGGTGGCGAGGCGCGATCGGTCGAGGCAGCCGATGGGGGATGAGGGGAGTGTCGCGCGGGGGCTGAGGCGGATGGGTACGGCGGCGACGCCGTCCGCGCCCACGGTGCCGACCCGGAGCATCGGCGCGCCCGCGTAGACGCCGGGGGACTTCACCTTCGCGGACAGGTTGACGACCCAGCCGCGGCCGGCGACCAGGACCGAGCCGACGAACTCCGGCGCCGCGAACCAGATCTCCGAGCCGGGTGCGCAGGACGCGAGCAGCACGTGTCCGTTCTCGGTGCGCACACGCGGCACGGTGTAGACGTCCGCGCCGAGCGCCGACTCCTGCGCACCGAACGGCCCGGGATCGCTCGACGACCAGGCCGTCGCCGGTCGAACGGTGACCAGCGGCGGTACGTCGTACCTCTCCAGCCGGCCCACGACGCGCGACCGGATCGCGAAGATCGCGTCGACGACCGGGTTCCGCGGGTCGACCAGCGCCCGTCCGTACGAGCTGTACCCGAACCCGAGATCGAGCAGCTGTTGCGACACCCGGTCGGGCATCGTGCTCGAGTAGTACTGCGGCCCCTGTCCGCCGATCAGCATCGGATCGTTGACGGTCTGCTCTGCGCCGGGCGCCGTTCGGTACGTCGGCCAGTCCGCCGCCGAGGTGACCAGCGAGCGCAGCGCGGTGTGCTCCGCGCCCCACGGCGCCTTCGCGCTCAGGATCTTGCTCCGCCGCTCGTCGATCGCCACCGACGACAACGAGACCTCCACGAACACGGCGGCGACGAGCACCGCCGCCGCTCCGCGCCGTACCCATCGCGGCGACCGGCTCAGGAACCACGCCCCGAGCGCGACGACGACCAGCACTGGTACGACGAGATGCGTGGCCCGCGTCGTACTGCGGACGTCCCAGGACAAGACGTACAGCACCAGCACAGCGCCCATCGGGGCAGCGACCGTCAGTACGGTGCGGATCCCGGCGGACCAGGAGATCCAGCCGACGATGACCAGCAATCCGGCCACGACGAACGCCTGCCGGTACGGACTGCCGTTCGGCGCGTCGAAGCCGTGCCAGATCTCGTGGGTGATCCGGATCTGCAGGCTGAGCATCGTGAGCACGATGGTGGCGGTCCACACGATCCGTTCGCGGGCCGGGACGAGCCGGTTGAACGGCAGGCTGACCGCCAGCAGCAGCATGACCGTGCCGACCGCGAGTCCCGGGGTCGTGCCGACTCCTTCGCTGCCGGGCAGCAGCCGGGCGAGGAAGGTGAGCGGGTGGACCGGCTGGAAGACCACATCCGGGCTGGGCCGCGCGACGAGCGGTTCACCCGCCTGGACGAGGCCCGCACCCGCGATGCCGGGGGAGCCGGGCTCGGCCTGGCCATCGCGCGGGAGATCGCCCATCGCCACCACGGCACGCTCACCGCCTCCGCGCCGGAGTCCGGCGGCTCCCGGTTCACGCTGAGCATGGTCGCGGGCTGAATTGGTCCGCGATTCCGCGGGCCGATTGGGCGTGGATACCGCCGGACCCGCACCTAGATTGGCTGTGCGAGTGACCAACGGTGCAAAGGAACTGGATCGATACATGGAGTACCGCAATCTGGGTAGGACGGGACTGAAGGTCAGTGAGGTCTGCCTCGGCGCGATGCACTTCGGCGGACCGACGGACGAGCAGACCAGCGTCCGGATCCTCGACGAGTTCGCCGACGCCGGCGGCACCTTCGTCGACACGGCCGACGTGTACAACGCGGGGGAGTCCGAGGCGGTTCTCGGCCGCTGGCTCAAGGGCCGGGACCGCGACGCGTTCGTGATCGCGACCAAGGTGTACGGCGCGATGGGCGACGGACCGAACGACGACGGGCTGAGCCGCAAGCACATCCTGTCCGCCGTCGAAGCGAGCCTGCGGCGCCTCGGCACCGACTACATCGACCTGTACTACACCCATGTCTGGGACACGGCGACGCCGATCGAGGAGACGCTGGCGACGCTCGACACCCTCGTCACGTCGGGCAAGGTCCGGTACCTCGGAGCGAGCAATGTCACCGGCTGGCAGCTGCAGAAGGCCATCGACCTCGCGGGGCCGAACCGGTACAGCGCTTTGCAGCCGCTGTACAACCTGCTCGACCGTGAGGCCGAGTGGGAGCTCCTGGCGATCTGCCGCAACGAAGGTCTCGGTGTCATGCCGTGGAGCCCGTTGCGCGCGGGGTGGCTGGCGGGCCGGTTCCATCGCGGCATGGAGGCGCCGCCGGCGGACAGCCGGGTGGCGGCCGCGGCGGAGCGTGGGCTGCTGGAGGCGTGGGACTACTACGACAACGAGCGGACCTGGAGCGTTCTCGACGCGCTGCACGACATCGCGGCCGCGACCGGTCGGAGCGTGTCTCAGATCGCGCTGCGGTGGCTGATCGAGACCGAGCCTGTCACCGCTCCGATCATCGGACCGCGCACGCTCGAGCACTACGTCGACAACATCGGCGCCGTCGGCTGGTCCCTCACCGAGGAGCAGCTCGACCGCCTGACGGCAGTCAGCGAGAAGCAGCCGGTCTACCCGTACGACCTGCTCCGCAACTTCCAGCGCTGACCTGGGGCCGGTGCGGCGACGCGCCGTACCGGCCCTCGGACGTCGTGACTAGGATCTGTGGTCATGGCGAGGCAGTCCACGCGCGCGGCCTGGACTGTGGTCCTGACCCTGGACGGTCTCGGCAAGCTCCACCAGCAGGTCGAGCGCGCGTTGCGGGAGGCCGTCCGATCGGGACGCGTGTCGAGCGGCACGGTGTTGCCGCCCAGCCGTGAGCTGGCAGCGCAGCTCGGCTGCTCGCGGTGGGCCGTCACCCAGGCGTACGGCCAGCTCGTGACCGAGGGCTACCTGGCCACGCGAGTCGGGTCCGGGACCTGGGTCAGCTGGTCCGGCTCCAGCCGGCCGCCGGTTCGCCGTACGACCACGGCCGGCGTGCCGACGTACAGGTTCGATCTGTCGCCGGGCGCACCCGACCTGCGCGCGTTCCCGCGCACGCGGTGGGCGGAGGCGGCGCGGGCGGCCGCGCGGACGGTACCGACCGCCGGCCTCGGGTATCCGGACGAGCAGGGGTATCTGCCGTTGCGCGAGCTGATGTCCGACTACCTGCAGCGCAGTCGCGGAGCGGTCGTGACGGCCGACGACGTCGTCATCCGCAGTGGTGTCAGCGCGAGCGTCCGCCAACTCTGCGCGGGCCTGCGCGCGATGGGCATCGACCGGATCGCCGTCGAGGACCCGGGCTGGACGCGCCTGCGTGCCGTGATCGAGTCGGCAGGTGTGCGGACCGAGCCGGTGCCGGTCGATCAGCACGGTCTCGACGTCGAGCGACTCGCCCGGCGGGACGATCTGCGCGCCGTGCTCGTCACCGCGGCCCATCAGTTCCCGACCGGCGTCGTCCTCGCGCCGCAGCGACGGCTGGAGCTGATCGAGTGGGCGCGGCGGAACGGCGGCGTGATCCTGGAGGACGACTACGACGCCGAGTTCCGGTACGACCGCAGCCCGGTCGGCACGCTGCAGGGGATGGCGCCGGAGCACGTCGTACTGCTCGGCTCGGTCAGCAAGACGCTGAGCCCCGCGATCGGGATCGGCTGGCTCGTCGCCCAGGGACGCTGGCGGGAGCTGCTGGAACGATCGTCCGGCCACGGACCGTCGACGCTCGACCAGGCGACATTCGCGGAACTGATGGCGGCCGGTGCGTACGACCGTCATCTGCGCGCCATGCAGCGCCGCTACAAGCGCCGCCGGGATCAGCTTCTGGCCGCGGTACGCCGGGAGTTGCCGACGTGGACGATCGGCGGGGCAGCGGCCGGCCTGCATCTGACGCTGACCCATCCCGCGAGCCTCGACACTGCCCGGCTCACGATCGCCGCCCGCGACGCCGGCACCCGGATCGTCCCGCTCGCCGCGTACCGCATTCACGCCAACGGCAGCGACGACGGCATAGTCCTCGGCTACGGCAACATCGCCGACAACGAGGTCGCCCCGGCCATCCGAAGCCTGGCGACGGCCTTCGAATCCCTCACCGCAAGGTGAGCGCGGTCTCCCGCTCGAGCCGGGACAGCTTCTCCGGGTTGCGGACGTAGTAGACGCCGGTGACCTGCCGGTCCTCGATCCGCAGCGCGACGACGCCGCCGGGCGCGGTGGGCGATCTGCCGCACCGCCGCACTCAGCCACTTCGGCGCCGACGCGTTCGCCGAGCGCGCGCGCCGCGAACTGCAGGCGACGGGCGCGACCATCCGCGAGCCCACCGTCGCGCGGCGGACGGCACTCACCGCTCAGGAGTCCCAGATCGCCCGCCTCGCCGGCGACGGCCTGACCAATCACGAGATCGCCGCAAGGCTGTTCCTCAGTCCGCACACCATCGACTGGCACCTGCGCAAGGTCTTCTCGAAACTCGGCATCGCCTCTCGAAGAGAGATCGCGACCAGACTGGCCGAGGGCGCGGCCACGTCTGCCTAGAGCAACTGGGTGGGCCTTGCCGGCGCTAGCATGCAGCGATGCTGACGTGGGGCGACGCCGACATCCTCGACCAAGAAGGCCGGACGGTGGTGGTCACCGGCGCGAACTCGGGTCTGGGGTTGCGCGCGGCGACTGTGCTCGCGGCCAAAGGAGCCCGGGTGATCCTCGCCTGCAGGTCCCGCGAGCGCGGTGAGCGCGCCGCGGCGGCAGTCGGTGGCGAGCTCGTGCTGTCGGACCTCGCGGACCTGGACTCGGTGCGAACAGCCGCCGCGGAGATCCGGGACCGTACCGGAGAGCGCGTCGACCTGCTGATCAACAACGCGGGCATCCCGGCGGGCCGGCTCCGGCGTACCGCCCAGGGACACGAATCGATCTTCGCCACCAACTACCTGGGCCATGCCGCGCTGACCTGGCTGCTGATGCCCGCACTCCGCGCCGGGAAGTCGGCCCGCGTCCTGACCGTGTCCAGCATCGCCCAGCGCGGCAAGGGTTTCGACGTCGAGGACCCCGACTTCGAGCACCGGCGGTTCCGGATGGCGCACGCGTACTCGCAGTCCAAGCTGGCCGGGCTGATGTTCGCACCGGAGCTCCAGAAGCGCCTGCACGCCGAGGGTTCCCCGGTGCTCAGCGTCGCCGCGCACCCCGGATTCACCGGCACGGAGATGGGCGCCGCCGGCGCCCGCAACCAGGGCCTCGGCGCGTTCGCACGACCGTTGAATGTAGTGACGAAGGCTCTGTCCCAGTCCGTACCCGAGGGCACATTGCCCTTGCTGTACGCCGCGACCGCACCCGACGTCCGGGGCGGTGACTACTACGGCCCACGGAAGTTCGGCGAGTTCTTCCGCGGCGTCGGCCCGGCCCGCATCGACCCACGAGCCCAGAACGAGAACCTCCGAGCCCGCCTCTGGGACCGCACTGCCGAGCTGACCGGTGTACGGCCGGACCCCGCCTGACCTCAGGTGACCTCCAAGGCGAGCTGGTGGATCACATGGTGGTGCACCTCGGCCGACGGTTCGGTGGCAACCGTGGCGAGGTGACCAGGTTTGGGTGCCCAGCGGCGCAGGTGCAGCTGCCGATGCCCGGGCACCGAAGCCGTCCGGATGCCGCTGTCTGGATGCGCGCTGATCGCGACCGCCCGCGGATCGATCCGTAGGCCGGAGCCGACGGCCTTGAGCGCGGCTTCCTTCGCAGTCCAATGGTCGAAGAAGGCGTCCCGGAGTTGGTCGTCGGAGAGCTCTGCCGAGCGCAGGACGGTAGCGTCGTCAGGATGCAGGATCCGTGCTGCGAGCTGCGCGGGGTCGATGCGTGCACCGACCTGCTCGACGTCGAGGCCGACCCGATCGCGCAGCGACAATGCGACTCCGACCAGGTCGCCCGAATGAGTGACCGAGATCCGGAGGTCCGATCCGCGCACGGACGGCCGCCCGTGGTGGCGATCGCAGCTCGGGCAGCGCCGATCGACAGTGAGCTGCGAGCCCGGGATCCCCAGTCGCCGGCCCGCGAGCTGGCGGACCATGACCGCTCCGAACAGGTAGCGCTTCGCGTCCGCGGCGTGCCGGAAGCCCGCCAACCGGACCTTCTCGTTCGCGTCGAGCAGGCAGGTCATCGACAGCGCGCACGCGTCCGACTGGTCGTGTACGTCGAGCCAGTGAACGTCGACCTGGCCGTCGCCTCGGGAGCGGTTGAGCGCGGTACCCGCATCGGACGACACCGCCATAACGTAAACGGGTGTCCATCCGTTTGCATTGGTTCATCCCGTCCCACGGAGACGGGCGTGAAGTCGCCCGTCCCTCGGCCGCCGGCGCGAACGGGCAGGGCCCGGTCGGTCACCAGCGACGTGATCCGGACATCCGCTACCTGGTGGATGTGGCCCGGGCCGCCGACCAGGTGGGCTTCGACGGCGCGCTCATTCCGTTCGGCCTGTTCTGTGAGGATCCCTGGCTCGTCGCCGCCGCAGTGAGCCAGGCGACCGAGCGCCTGGGACTGATGGTCGCGTTCCGGACCGGGCTGGTCAGCCCGACGTTGCTGGCGCAGATGGCCGCGACGCTGCAGCGGATGTCCGGCGGACGGCTGCTGCTGAACGTGGTCGCCGGCGGTGACCTCGAAGAGCAACGCCGGTACGGCGACCATCTGCGGCACGACGAGCGGTACGACCGGGCCGACGAGGCGCTGCACGTGATGACCGGAGCGTGGACCGGCAAGGTCGACGTTCGCGGACGGTACGTGAACGCCGTGGGAGCCACCGTGGTGCGTCCGCCCGATCCGCTGCCGAGGATCTACGTCGGCGGTTCGTCTCCGAGTGCGCACCGTCTGGCGCTGCGCTACGCCGACGTACTGCTGTCCTGGGCCGAGCGGCCGGAAGATCATCGAGCCGTCGTGGACCAGGTCGCGGCGTACGGCGCGGACCGGCCGATCTCGTTCGGAACCCGGTTCCACGTCATCACCCGGGACCGGTTCGAGGACGCCTGGACCGAGACACGACGAATCATGGAGACCGTCGACCCTGCTCTCGTCGAGCGGACCCAGCAGCGTCTCGCCGGCAGCGACTCCCACGGCCAGCGCCGCAATCTCGCGCTGCACAACGGCGACCTGCGCAACTTGGAGGTCTACCCGAACGTGTGGGCGGGCCACGGCCTGACCAGACAGGGCTCGGGCCTCACGCTCGTCGGTTCCCACGCCGAGGTCGCCGACCGCATCGAGGAGTACCACCGCTGCGGGGTGAACGAGTTCATCCTCTCGGGTCAGCCGCACCTCGAAGAGATCTATTGGTTCGCGGAGGGCGTGATGCCGATCCTCAGAGCGCGCGGCCTGCTCGGTTCCGCAGCCCACGACGTCGCCCTGGAGGTGAGTGCCGGATGACTCTCCCACGACAGGAGCCACCGGCGTACGACGCACTGGCGGATCCGCGGACCTACGTGAACGGTCCGCCGTGGGCCCTGTTCGCGAGACTGCGCCGGGAGGCGCCGGTGGCCTGGATCGAGGAGCCCGTGGTCATCCGCCGCTCCGGCGGTCTGGAGCGGGCGACCCGCGGGCCCGGGTTCTGGGCCGTGACCTCGCACGCGTTGGTCGACATGGTCTCGCGACAGCCCGACCTGTTCTCGTCGGCCGAACGCGGTCCGTTCCTGCCCGAGCCGCAGTCGCGGTCCGACCTCGAACGGATGCGCCGCATGCTGGTCGGGATGGACGCGCCGGAGCATCGCACCTACCGGCAGCGCGTGACGCAGGTGCTCGACAGCCAGGCGGTCCGGGCCATGAAGGAGTCCATCGACGGCCACGCACAGGCCGTCGTACGGCGTGCCGTAGAGGCGGGCCGTTTCGAGGCGATCGGCGACGTCGCGGCGGATCTGCCGCTGCTGGTGCTGGCCGACCTGCTCGGCATCCCGCACAGTGACCGCACGCTGTTCATGCAGTGGAGCAACGCGCTGGTCGGATTCGACGATCCGGCGTTCGGCGGCGGTGACGTCCGCGTGTTCCGGCAGGCCATCGCGGACGCCTTCGGGTACGCGGCCGGGATCCGCGCGGACCGGCTGCGGACACCGTGTGACGATCTGGTCAGCAAGCTGGTCGTGTCGGAGGCCGACGGGCGCCGGCTGACGGAGCTCGAGTTCAGCCACCTGTGGCTGCTGCTGATCGTGGCCGGCAACGAGACCACGCGGCACCTGATCTCCGCCGGACTCGAATTGGTGGCGACCGAGCCGGGCCTGGCCGCGGAGCTCGCCGCCGACGAGCAGCTGCTGCCGACGTTCGTGGACGAGCTGCTGCGCTGGTCGACGCCGATCATGCAGTTCCGCCGGACCGTGACCAGCGACACGGTGCTCGGCACCCAGCGCCTACGGGCCGGCGACAAGGTGGTGCTGTACTACGTCTCGGCGAACCGGGACGAGACCGTGTTCACGCAGCCGGAGCGATTCGATCCGCGGCGGTCGCCCAACCCGCATCTCGCCTTCGGCGTCGGGCCGCACTTCTGTCTCGGCTGGCACGTCGCCCGCGCCGAGGCGATCGCGCTCTTCGGCGCATTTCGCCAGTGGTTGCCGCAGGTGCGGCTGGAGGCCGATCCGGTGCGTCTCGAGTCGAATTTCATGAACGGAATACGAGAGCTCCGGATGATGCTCGCAGCTAATTAATGCAGCTCTCAATTACGAGCGTTTCGGGTGCATCAATCCGCCCCGCTGCCGGCGAAATTGCCGCAGCGGGGCTGCTGTCCGATCACGGGCGACAGGTCGCCGCGATCCCAAGTCTAGCGGTGATCTGGACGCTTCGCGGTCGTGGCGTGGCGGATTGCAACAACCTGCAGATTCGTTGCGCTGCGTAGTTGCCGATCGGCAGGCTGGGCGATGTTCAACTGCGGGTACCCAGCGGTTGAACGCGTTCTGCCTATTCTCCGGAGGGGTTCATTGCGCGTCCAAACATAGACATTATCCGCTCGTTTACAGGGGGATACATGGTTGAATATGGACAGGAGTATCACGGGACACCGCCCACAGGCCCGGAAGTACCGAACCTGGCACCAGCTCAGCTCGTCCCGCGAGAGCTCCCCCTGCAGGAAATCTCGGTCGCCGACTCGCCGCGGTTGCGCGGCGTCGACGCCGACCACGTCCGGTTCCTCGCCGAGATCGGCGGCTGTCTGCCGCCGATCGTCGTGCACGAGGAGACGCGACGAGTCATCGACGGCGCCCATCGCGTCGAGGCCGCGCGGCTGCGCGGCGACACCACGATCAGCGCCCTGATGTTCCAGGGCAGCGAGCAGGCCGCCTTCGTCCTGGCGGTCGAGGCCAACAACAGTCACGGTCTGCCGTTGTCGCTGGCCGACCGGCGCGCCGCGGCGGCCCGGATCTTCAGTGCGTATCCGCAGTGGTCGGATCGCCGGCTGGCGTCGGTGTGCGGTCTGTCCGCGTCGACGATCGCGCAGCTGCGCCGCCGGCTGCGGGTCGACGACGCCGGCGCCGAGCCCCGGATCGGGCGGGACGGGAAGATCCGCCCGACCGACAGCGGCGTACGGCGCCTGCGGGCCAGCGAACTGTTCAAGGCGGACCCGGACGCGACGCTGCGTGAGGTGGCGGCCAAGGCCGGCATCTCGGTCGGCACCGCACGGGACGTCAAGGAGCGGCTTCGGCAGGGCGCACATCCGGTGCCGCGGTCGTTTCGGGCGTCGTTGCCCGGCGAGCCGGATCTGGACGCGCCCGATCTCGTCCGCGAGGAGGAGCCGACGCCCACGGTCATCGACGGCTGCGAACGCGGCCGTCTGCTCGAGACGCTGTGCAACGACCCGTCGGTGCGCTTCACCGACTCGGGCCGCCACCTGCTGCACTGGCTGCGCGGGCGGGCCTCGGGGGTGGACGGCTGGGACCAGGCGTTGGACGGTCTGGAGCCGCACTGCGACTTCGTGCTCGCGAAGCTGGCCAGAACGGTGTCCAACGAATGGTCCCTGCTGGCGACGGTCGTCGAGGAGCGCGCCCGGAACCGCGTCGACGAGCTGCCCGACGAAAGGTCCCACCATGGAAATCGGCAATCTCCGGCTGCCGGCCCACGTGCTGGTCACGGGCATCAGTCGTGGAATCGGCCGCGCAGTCGCACTTGACCTCGCGCGCCGCGGTGTCGCGGTGAGCGGCTGCTATGCGAGCAACAGTCGCGCGGCGGGCGATCTCGGCGCCGAGCTCGACGCGCTGGGCGCGCGGTCGGCGCTGGCGGCTTGCGACGTTTCCCGGCTGGCCGACACCGACGAGTTCGTTGCGGAGGCGGAGCGCCGGCTCGGCCCGATCGAGGGCGTCGTCAACAACGCCGGGATCACTCGTGACGGACTGGCGGTCACGATGTCGCCCGAGCGCTGGTCCGAGGTCATCGACACCAATCTGACCGGGACCTGGAACGTCTGCCGGTCGACGACGTACCGCATGCTCAAACGCCGGAGCGGGTCGGTCGTCAACGTGTCGTCGACGGCCGGTGTGTACGGGAACAAAGGCCAGACGAACTACTCGGCCGCGAAGGCCGGGATCATCGGCCTGACCAAGGCCCTCGCGAAGGAGGTCGCGCCGTACGGCGTGCGCGTCAACGCGGTGGCCCCGGGTTTCATCGAGACCGACATGACCGCCGGGCTGTCGGAGCGGCAGCGGGAGCGAGCCCTGACGTCGATCCCGCTGGCCAGATTCGGCGGCGTCGACGACGTCAGCGAGTTGATCGCCTTCCTGTTGTCGTCCCGCGCCGGATACATCACTGCACAGGTGATCCAAGTCGACGGAGGGATGGTCCTGTGACGACCACCGCAGCTCGGAGTCCACGACTCGGGCACGCGTCGCCGCTCACCGAGATGCCGATGTCCGACCCGGCGTACGCGAACGATGCGGTCGTCCGGCTGGTGGAGATTCCGGCCGGGGGCGCCTACCAGGACAGCCACTTTCCCGAGCATCCGATCTTCCCGGGCGTCTTCCTCGCCGAGTTGTGCTGCCGTCTCGCTCTCGACCTCGTGGACCATGCGCCGGCCGTCTGGGCCGTCACGCAGATCCGCGCGCTGCGTCTCGTGGCGCCGGTCCATCCGGGGGAGACGCTCGAGGTCCGGACGGTCCGAGACGCTCAGGCCGGTCCCGCCCGGAACTCGGTCGATGTCTGGTCGACGTTCAGCCGTGACGGCACCGTCGTCGGGACGGCGTACGTGACACTGGAGCCGCAGCCATGAGGGCCGTCCGCTCGACGGCGCCGGCGGTGTTGCCGCAGTTGCTGCCGCACGGCGCCGGCATGCTGCTGGTGGACCGCGTCGAGTCCCTGACCCCCGGGCGTTGCCTGGTGGCGGCGCACACGGTTCGCGCCGACGAACCCTGCTTCGCCGCGGGCGCGGACGACGGCCGGCTCCGGTACCCGCCGACGCTCCTGCTCGAGTCGATGGGTCAAGCGGCCGCGCTGCTGTGGATGGCGAGCACGGCGTACCAACACGAGCAGGTGCCGATGCTGGCGACGGTCCGAGGCTTCCGGCTGCTCGGGCCGGTGTTCGCCGGCGACGTCGTCCGGCATCGCGTGCGGCTGGAGCACTGCGGACAGCAGTCCGCGATGGCCTCCGCGACGACCGAGGTCGACGGCGTCCGGGTCGCCGAGGTCGAGTCGCTCCTGGCCGTCGGGCGAAGACCTGCCGAACTGCCTGCCGCCTCCGCGGCGCCAGGCGAAGTCGCGTCACCACCGACAAAGGAGAAGCGAGCATGACCGACGTGTCCACCACCCATTACGAAGACCTGCGCGAGCTCGTGGCCGATGTGCTCGAGGTCGAACCCGACGAGCTCACCGGCGACGGCAGCTTCATCGAGGAGTACGAGGCCGACTCCCTGCGGGCGATCGAGATGCTGGCCCGGATCGAGAAGAAGTACCGCATCGAGATCCCGCAGTCCGAGCTCGAGAAGATGGAGAACCTCGACGCCGTGTACGCCGTCACGGCCGGCTACGCCGGATGGTCCGAGTAGTCGGGACGCGCCATGCGACGGGTCTTCATCACCGGCATCGGACCGGTGTCCAACATCGGCACCGGAGTGTCGGCCTTCACCGAGGGGCTGCGCTCCGGGCGCTCCGGCGTGTCGACCATCTCCAGCTTCGACCTGTCGGGCTTCCCGCGCCGCCTCGGCGGCGAGGTCAAGGACTTCGCGCCGGACGGCCTGATCCGCAACCTCGACCTGGACCGGTGGGGTCGCTCCAGCCTGCTGGCGGCGGCCGCGGCCCGGCTGGCCGTCGAGGACGGCGGGCTCGACGAGCAGGTGCTGACCGAGCGTCGCAGCGGCGTCGTCATCGGAACGACCAGCGGTGAGTCCCGGGTCGTCGACGAGATCGGCGAGCGCGTCGCCAGGGCCGGTCACGAGCGGATGCCGCGGGAGGCGGTGCGCAAGCTTCCCGCCGCCAGGCTGAGCGCCGCGGTCAGCGAGGAGTTCGGGCTGTACGGCGAGTCGGTCACGATCGCGACCGCCTGCGCGGCCGGCAACTACGCGCTCGGTTACGCCTTCGACGCGGTGGCCGGCGGCCGGGCCGAGTTCATGCTGGCCGGCGGGGCCGACTCGGTGTGCCGCTGGGCGCATGCGGGTTTCGTCCGCCTGGGCGCCGTGGCCGAACAGGCGTGCGCACCGTTCGACCGGGACCGGTCGGGCATCGTCACCGCCGAGGGCGGAGCGATGCTGCTGCTCGAGTCCGCGGCGAGTGCCGAGGCCCGCGGGGCGCGGGTGTACGCCGAGATCCTCGGCTACGGGCTGAACTGCGACGCGAACCACATGGTCGCGCCGAACGCGGAGAGCATCGCCCGGTGCATGCGCCTCGCGCACCGGCGGGCAGGGATCCGGGCCGAGGAGATCGAGTACGTCTGCACCCACGGGACCGGCACACCGGCGAACGACCGGACCGAGGTCGCGGCCCTGCGGGACGTCTTCGACGGCCGGGTGCCGCCGGTCAGCTCGATCAAGTCGATGCTCGGGCACACGATGGGCGCGGCGAGTGCGTTCGGTGCGATGGCCTGTGCGCTCGCGATCGCGGAGGGCTTCCTGCCGCCGACCATCAACTGGCGGACGCCGGACCCGGAGCTGGCCGACATCGACCCGGTGCCGAACTATGCGCGGCCGCACCGGATCCGGATGGCGCAGAACGACAGCTTCGCGTTCGGCGGCAACAACGCGATCGTCGTCCTGGCGGAGGCACTATGAGTTCACTGGAGATCCTGGGAGTCGGGACCGTCGGAGCGGACGCCGATGCGGTGCGCCGGGCGAGCCTGTCGGCCGCGGAGCTGGCCGCGCGCTGGGAGGAGGCGCCGTTCCCGGCGACGACGGCCTATGCGCCCGTCGAGCTCGACGTGAAGCGTCAGCTCGGCCGTAAGGGCACCAGCTTCTTCGATCGGCGGACGGCGCTGACGATCCTCGCCGCGCGCGATGCGCTGACGGACGCGGGGATCGATCTCGAGGCGGTCGACCGGTCGCGGGTCGGCGTGGTGCTCGGGACCGCGATCGGCAGCATCCAGTCGTCCGTCGACTACTCGGTCGCGACCTTCACCCAGGACCCGCCGCACCTGGTCAACCCGGGGCTGTTTCCGAACACGGTGATGAACGGGGCCGCCGGCCAGGCCGCGATCTGGTTCGGCCTCACCGGGGTCAACGCCACGATCGGCGGCGGATCGATGGCCTTCCTCTCGGTACTGCGCTACGCGACAAGCCTGTTCGACACCGGTCAGAGCGACCTGCTCGTCGTCGGAGTGGTCGACGAGCTGACGCCGGTCGGCGCCTGGGTCGCCGGAGGGCGGGAGGACGTGCGCGGTTGTCTGGCCGAAGGCGGCGCGCTGTTCGTGGTGCGCGCGACCGATCAGGAGACGCACGACCGGCCGCAGGTGGTCGGGGTGACGATCGGCTTCGCCCCGTCCTCCGCGCCACGGATGGAGGCGCTGGCTCGCTGCGCGACGGAGGCCTTGTCCGATGCCGGCGTGGCGCCCGAGGAAGTCGCCTGCGTCGTGGGTCTGTCCGCCGGCGAGCTGGCGTCGTTCGCTTCGTCCGCCTGGCTGGCCGGTCCCGGCATCGAGAATCTCGACCGTGCTCCGCTCGACGGCGGCAACGAGTTGGCCGACCCGGCCACGGACATGATCGCGCTCGCCCGGGTGCTGGGCGCACCGACCGCCGAGACGGCGTTCCGGCGGTACGGGCTGTTGCTGGCATCCAGCGACGAGGGCGCTGTCGGTTGCGCCGTACTGCGAGGTCCGTCGTGGCACTCCTAGCGCAGATCGTCGTCCGCACCTGTCTCGGTGACGGCGAATCCACCTTCCGCCGCATGATGGCCGGCGCGGTCGGCGCGCGACCACTCGACGGGATCGACGCGGACCTGGTGAATGTCGGGGCCGGCTATCAGATCACCGGGACTCCGGCCCCCTCGGCGACGGAGCTGCTCCTTCAGTGCCTCGCCCCGATGGTCGAGCACAGCGAGGGGCCGCGTCCGGTCGTGATCGGGACCGGGCTGCGGGAAGTCCGGCCGATCGAGCGCTGGGCGGTGGGAGAGGGTGCGGTCGACGCCGGTTGCCTCGACTTCGGGAAGGACGTCACCGCGAAGCTGCCGGACCTGTGGCCGGTGACGACGATCTCCAACGCGTGCAGCGCGTCCGGGCACGCGCTGGCGATCGCGCAGGACATGGTCGACAGCGGTGAGGCCGCGGCCGTGGTCGCTGCCGGAGTCGACGTGCTCGCGGCATCGATGCTGGCCATGATCGGCCGGGTCAGCCAGACGCGGACGGCCAGGGTGCGACCGTTCGACAGCGACCGGACCGGCGTGCTGCTGGGCGACGGCGCCGCCGCGGCCCTGGTGGTCGCGGACGACTGGACGGGCCCGGTCGTGGGCAGGCTGCTGGCTACCGGCCTGTCGTGCGACGCCTTCCACGAGACCGCGCCGTCCGAGGACGGGATCGTTCGCGCGATGCGGGACGCCCATCGCCGCGGTGGACGGGCCGCCGCCGACGTCGACCTGATCGTTGCCCATGGCACCGGAACGGCACTGAACGACCCGGTGGAACTCGGCGCGATCGCCGAGGTGTTCGGGACGGCGGACGCCGGGCCCTTGGTCACGGCGGGGAAGGGCGCGGTCGGTCATACGTCCGGCGCGGCCGCCCTGGTCAGTCTCGACCTGGCCGCGCGGACCCTGACCGGCGACGTGCCGGCGATCGCGGGTCTGGTCCGTCCGATCGCCGAGGCCACGGGGACAAGGCTGGTTAGGTCGCCCTTGCGAGACGCGACGGTGAACCTCGTCCAGGTCAACGCCTTCGGGTTCGGCGGCGTGAACGCGGTGACGCTGCTGGAACGGATCGCCTCGTGATCGCCGTCACCGGGCGGAGCCTGCACGTCCCGGGCCTGCGCCCGGGGACCGCGCTGCTGGGCTGGGTGCCGGAGCCGTCCTGCGAGCCCGAGGATGCGCGCGAGCTCCTTGGCCGGAAGGGATTGCTGGCCAAGGAGCCTGCGACGGTTCTCGCGCTCTGCGCGGTGCATCGGGCCCTCGGCCTCGAGCCCGGGAGCGGTCCGCGGCGCCGTGACGAGCCCGTCGACAGCGGTACGGCGGTCGTCGTCAGCTCGAACCTCGGCAATCTGGCCACGGTCTGTGCGGTCACCCGGCAGGCGTACGCCGGGCGAGTGCGCGAGGTGAGTCCTCTCGACGCGCCGAACGTGTCGAGCAACGTCATCGCGAGCAGCGTGGCGATCCGGTTCGGCTTCGCAGGACCGAACCTGATGGTCTGCTCCGGCGATACCTCCGGCTCCGACGCGCTGGCGATCGCCGCCCGGCTGCTCCGCGCGGGCCGCTGCCGGCGCGCGATCGTGGTCGGCGTCGAGCCCCGTGACGAGGTGACGGAGGCCGTCTTCGCGGATCAGCTCTTCGACGGCGCCGCCTGCGTCGTACTCGAGCAACTGGAGGGCGATTACGTGATAGGTCCGGTCACCACCGCCAGGCGGCCGCGCGTCGAGCAGGCGGATGTCGTGCTCGCGGCGGGTCAGGGCGGTCTCGATCTCGACCGGCAGCTGGGGGCGACGTACGGCGCGCGTGGCGTTGTGCAGGCCGTCGTCGCGACCCAGGCCGTTGCGTCGGGTACGGCGGCGTCGGTGCAGGTGCTCGACGGCGGCCCGGACACGGGGTACCGGATGTTCACCGTCCGCAGGGAGCCGCGCCGATGACCGCGGGATCGCCGGCAGTGCACCGGCTGAGTCCACCGGCGGAGCGGACCCTCCTTGTTCTGCACGGACTCGAGGACACCCATGGAAGCTGGCGGCCGGTCGCTCGCGCACTGGGAGCGGGCTGGGGCTGCGTCGGCGCCGACATGCCGTGGCGCGCCGGGAACTCGTACCAGTGGCGATGGGACGCCGCGCCGGGAGACTGGGTCGCCAGGACGCTGGCGCGGCTCGATCGTCCGCCGGATCTGGTGCTCGCGCACTCCTTCTCGGCGAATGCCGTTCTCGACTTCCTCGTCAGGGACCAGCGCCCGGGGATCCCGGCCGCGGTGCTGCTGTCGCCGTTCTTCTACGGTACGAAGCAACGGGCCACCTGGCAGACCTGGGACGCCGCGCGGCGGGCGTTCGAGCGGCAGATCCGCGCGGGGGTCTCGGTACGCTCCCGCTCCCGCATCGGTGCCGACGATCTCGAACTGGTGATCAGCAGAACGCTGGCCAGGGTAGGGATCGACGGTTTCGTCGCGGTCTTCGACGAGTACCTGCGCAGCGGGACTCTCGACCTCGGCGCCGTCTCGGTCCCGGTCTCGGTGGTGGTCGGCGGCAACGAACGCACCCGCTCCGCCGAATGCGCCGCGCTGGCCGCCGCACTGCCCAACTCGAGCCTGGTCATCGAGCCGGACCGCGACCACTATCTTCACCTGACCGATCCGGAGCGGGTGGCCGGGCACTGCCGAAAGGCCCTTCCGCCGGACCTCGCGGATCGGGCCAGCTACCAGAGAGGAGCTTCCGGATGCTGGTAGACGAGACGGTGTCCGCCGACACCTTCCGGCCGCGCTACGGCAGCGCGAACATTCGTACCTGGATCGGCTTCAAGCAGTTCGTGTCGATCGCCGAGGAAGCCGTGCTGACCTGGTTCCGCGATCGGGGCCGTGGACCGCAAGAGCTGTACGAGTCGCACGGCCTGGCCTTGTCCGTGCTGGACAGCTCGGTATTGCTGCCGTCGGTGCTGACCATCGACGACACCGTCGAAGCCCAGGTGGAAAGCCGTGGTGCGGGCGACTTCAGGGTGCGCCTGACGACGGAGCGGAAGACCGGCCCCGAGACGGTTCTGAAAGGGCGGGTCCGGGTCGGCCTCGTGGACGAGACAGGCGAGGGGCAGCGGCCACCTGGAGACCTGGCGGCCGCTGTCGACGTCGTACCGGGGCTGCCGCCGGCGACGACGACCGTGGACGCAGACGCGTTCCGGCACGACTGGACCGCGCGCTACTTCCACTGCCAGTACTCGAGTCGCGTGCAGCACTCGGCGTACGTCGCTCATCTCGAGGAGCTGGTCGACCGCTACCTCGCCGGCGTCGGCCTCGCGATCCCGGAGCTGCTCGAGACCCGCGGGTGGATCCCGGTGGTGTCGCGGGCACGCGTGACGCTGGTCGGACAGGCGTGTATGGGCGACGTGATCGCCTCGCGCTTCGCGGTGACGGATGTCTGGAAGGACAAGGCGTACGACGGGCGGATGACCTGTGAGGTCGGCGGCACGCCCGTGGCCCAGGCGTCCATCGTGCACGGGTACGCCGTCAGTCGCGGATCCGAGGCCGGTCAGCTGGCGACCCTCGACGCGGACACCCTGCACCGCCTGACGAGGGCGGACCGATGACGCGGCCAGGTCCGCGGATGCACTTCTCCTTTCGCAGCCCCTACACCTGGATGGCGTCGATCAAGCTGCGCCGGCGGGTGCCGGACGCGTTCTCGCGCCTCGAGCTGGTCCCGTACTGGAATCCGGACCAGCGCACCAGGGACGAGCTCGCGGCCCGCGGCGCGGAGTTCCACTACGCCGACATGAGCAAGGCCAAGCACCTCTACATCCTGCGTGACACGCGGGGCCAGGCGCGCAAGCTCGGGCTGACGATGCGGTGGCCGATCGACGTCGACCCCTGGTGGGAGTTGCCGCATCTGGCCTGGTGGGTCTGCCGGCGGCAAGGCCGGGGTGAAGAGTTCTTCGACGCGGTGATGGCGGCCCGGTGGGAGCGCGGCGAGAACATCTGCGAGCGACCGGTGGTACGCCGGATCTGCGCCGGGCTCGGCATCGACGACGAGGAGGTCGTCGCGGCGCCGGAATCGGCCGAGGTGCGGCGGGACGCGGTCGAGGCGCTCGTCAGGGCCTACCACGACGACATCTTCGGCATCCCGTACTTCCGCACCGGGCAGCATCGCTTCTGGGGCCTGGACCGCGTGGACGACTTCGTCGACGCGTGGCTGGCCACCGCCAAGCCCGATCCGCACGTGCCTGACCAGGTGCCGGTGCGAGGCTTCGGGGACGACACCGCCGGAGGGTGCGGATGATCGGCGCCGGCACGCCGGTGCTCATCGACGGTGTGCGGACCCCGTTCGGCAAGCGCGGCGGAACGCTCTCGGCGCTGAAGCCGGTCGCGTTGCTGCGCTGTGTGCTCGAGGCGCTCCTCGAGCGGACCGAGGTACCGCCGTCGATGATCGACCAGGTCGTCGGGGGCTGTGTGACCCAGGTGGCCGAGCAAGGGCTGAACGTGACCCGGAACGCCTGGCTGGCCACCGGCTGGGACTACGCACCCGGATGCACGACGGTCGACGCCAGTTGTGGCTCTGGGCAACAAGCGGCGCACTTCGCGGCCGCGCTGATCGGGTCCGGAGCCGTGGACACGGTGATTGCCTGCGGCGTCGAATCGATGAGCAGGGCTCCCGCCGGTAGCAACATTCCGGGCGGTGTCGACTCGGTTAAGCTGCCGGACTATCCGTGGGACGACCCGCACGGGGTGCAGTTCGGCGGCGCAGAGCGAGTCGCGGATGCGGTCGGACTCACGCGCCGGGATCTCGACGAGTACGCCGTCCTGTCACAGACCCGTGCGGCGAACGCGGCCGCACAGGGACGCTTCGGTGCGGAGATCGTCCCGATCGCCGGCCTGGAGACGGACGAGGGAGTGCGGGCGACCTCGCTCGACGTGCTCGCGGGGCTGCCACCGGTCATGCGCGGCGGGCGGCACACGGCGGCGACCAGTTCGCAGGTGTCGGACGGAGCCTCGGCCACGCTGTGGACGTCGTACCGCAAGGCGCGGGAGCTCGGCCTGCGTCCGGTCGCCCGGATCCGGGCGCAGGAGTTCCGCGGGTCTCCGCCCGACCAGCTGCTGTCCGGTCCGTTGGTCGCGACCGGGCCGTGCCTGGCGCGAGCCGGCGCCGGCGTCGCGGACCTGGATGTGGTCGAGGTCAACGAGGCGTTCGCGAGTGTCCCGCTGGCCTGGTGCCGGAAGTACGGGCGTTCCCCGGACACGGTGAACGTCGACGGAGGCGCCATTGCTCTCGGCCATCCACTCGGGGCGACCGGCGGCCGGCTGCTCGTCCACGCCGTCCGCGAACTGCAACGGATCGACGGCGAGTTGGCTCTGGTGACGTTGTGCTGTGGAGGCGCAATGGGTGCTGCGACTGTGCTGCAGAGGATGTGACGTATGTCTGCCGGAACGCGAGCTCGAGTCCGCGAACTGACGCCCCAGGCCGCGACGCGCCGCCTCGGCGCCGTGGTGCCGTGCACCGTCCTGGTCGGGAGTCCACGGCAGCGTTCCCGGACCCAGACGGTGACCGAGCTGCTCGCCCGGCGGACCTGCGACCAGTTGCGGGAGGCCGGCGTCGACGTCGAACCTGCCCGCCTGATCGAGCTCCGCAAGCTCAGTCCGATCGCGTTCGACGGCCAGCAGGAAGAGGTCCAGGCCGCGATCGCCGACGTGATGCGGCCGGGTCTGCTGTTCATCGGTTCGCCGACGTACCTGGAGACCTTCAGCGGGATGCTGAAGGTCTTGCTCGACCTGGTCCCGCGGGACGGTCTCGGGCAGACCGTCGCCGTCCCGGTGATGACTGCCGCCGACCGTCGGCACCGGTTCGCGGTCGAGCGCTATCTCGCACCGCTGCTGGTCGCCATGGGCGCCAGGGTTCCGGTGCCGGGGCTGTCGGTCATCGAGGAGGAGATGCCGCGGATCGACGGGCTGCTCGACTCCTGGTGCGAGGATTCCTGCGCGCAGCTGGTCGCCGCGCTGGAGAAGATCTAGCGTCCGCGGCGGCGCCGGGGCTGTTTCGGCGTCGTCCCGATGACCTTGGCCGCCCGGTACCGCTCGATCGACGCGCTGTCCAGGCCGATCCAGTCGCGCAGCACCTCGTCGGTGTGCTCGTCGAACCGCGGCGCGGGCCGGCGGCTGACCAGTCGGTGGGCTCCGATCGTTCCGGGCAACGTGAGGTACGCGCGGCGACCCGCGACGGCGTGCGGAACGTAATGCGTACGACCGGTCCGTGTCAGCTCCCCGCTCGCCCACAGGCCGGCGATCGACCTGACGGCCTCGGCTTCCAGACCTGCCTGCTGGAGAGCGGCGACCGCCGAGTGGACGTCGAGAGCTGTCACGACGTCGCAGTCGGTCGCCGTCGGTCCGCGATAGGCGGTGTAACCGTCGAGAACGGGGAGGATCCCGCCGGCGCCGGGGCCTGGCTCGGAGTTGCCCAGGCGGGCCGGCTCACGTCCGTCGCGACTGCGGTACACCAGCCCTTCGCCGAGTTGCATCCACAGCGTCTCGTGCTGCGCCAGGTCGATCCAGTCGCCCGCGCCGTCGGCGGCACGACCGAGCCAGGCGAACAGGATCGCTGCCGCGCCATGGATTCCGGCGACGGCGTCGGGGAAGTACGTCGTACTCACCGCGGCGCCGTCGGCCGGGGGACCGTACCGTGCGGCGAATCCGCCCATCGCCTCGATGACGCTGCCGTAGCCGGGCATCGCGGCGTGCGGTCCGGTCTGGCCGAGCGCCGGCATCATCAGCACGACGAGTCCGCGATCCACCAGCCCGCGGACCGCGGGCGTCAGGCCGCGTTTGTCCAGGACGTCCGCGGACACGTTGATCACCAGCGCGTCGGCGCGTTCGGCCAGGCGCTCGAAGAGGACGGCTCCCTCGGCCTCGTCAAGGTCCAGGGAGATCGCGCGCTTGTTCCGGTTCACGCTGTTGAACTGCGCGGACGCGTCCCAGGTGCAGGTGTCCGGATCGGCTCCGGCGGGCAGGTCGACGCCGAGGTCACCGAGGCGGCGCCGGCTCCGCCAGCCGTCCGGCCGCCGGCCCACCTCGACCCGGACCACGTCCGCGCCGAGAGCGCCGAGAATGCTTCCGGTCAGCGGGCCGGACCACGCCAGCGTCAGCTCCAGCACCCGCCGGCCGGCGAGTGGCAGCGGCGTCGCGGCGGTCTCCGGCCGGTTCCGGCGTACTGGCTGGGTCAGGAACCAGTCGCTGTCCGCGCCGGGTCGGCG
The DNA here is from genome assembly GCF_040655315.1 of Kribbella sp. NPDC050459. Taxonomy (NCBI): domain Bacteria; kingdom Bacillati; phylum Actinomycetota; class Actinomycetes; order Propionibacteriales; family Kribbellaceae; genus Kribbella; species Kribbella sp. NPDC050459. The sequence goes on from NZ_JBFAJQ010000001.1 coordinate 980,537, forward strand.
GAGACTCATCGCTCCGGCCGCGGCCTCGCGGCCGGAGCGCCAGGGACGCGCCGGGGCCAGCGCACCGTTGCCCCCGGCAACCGGCTGCAGGAATCCGCGGGCGGCCAGGTGCGGATCCTCCAAGGCGTCCGAACATGTCATCACCGTCCCTACCACCCATTCGACGTCCAGCCCGGCCGCGAAGATCTCCTGCTTGGTCCGGGACCGGTACCAACCGCTGATCTCCGCGCGTAGCGCCGCACGGTTCGCCCAGCGATTGGCCCATACGAATCGCTCGTCGTAGGTCAGGTCCTCGCGTCCGTACACCGTGCACTGCCGGCTCCAGTCGACCGGCCGGACGGTACCGGGGACGACGTACCCGTCCGCGCACCGGAAGACGCCCGACGGGAAGCTCGATGCCAGGTGACCGGCGTTCGCGGTCGCTTCGGACGCGGACCGATTCGGTGACGTCATGGTGTACAGCGCGGCCGCAGCCTGGGACTCGAAGGCGAAGGAGGCGACATCCCGCCAGGGCAGCCGTGCCGTCCGCTGCCCACCGAGCAGTGCGGCGCCGGCCAGGACAGCGGCGTACGCACCGGCAAGGTATTGACTCTGCCAGCCGGGAAACCGGAGCGGAACGCCTTCGTCGTCGACGCTTTCCGCGAGCAGCCCGGAGGCGGCCTGCACCAGCAGTTCGTCGTCGGGATGCGGGAACGGACTGACCTGCAGCCAGACGGGTCCACCCGAGGACGAGGGCTCGTCCGGCCCGGGCTCGTCGGCGAGGACCAGGTCGGCCCAGGCCAAGCCGTGCCCGACGGCTGCAGGTGTCCGCCGGACCAGCCGTTTGCCGGTGTTGAGGTGGACGAACAGCGGGCTCGGGTCGGCCGTGTCGGCGGCGTCGATCCTGGTCGTCCGGGCGACGTCGAGGGCGGCGGGCTCGAGTTTGACGACGGTTGCCCCGAGCATCGACATCAGGCGGCCGGCGTACGGCCCGACGACGCCTTCGCCGAGTTCGAGGACGCGCAGGCCGGACAGCGGTGGCCGGAGCATGCTCAGCCCAGCGCGTGCTGGGCCACGCGCTCGTAGTGCAGGTCCGATGATCCGCCGAACGCCTGGATCCACAGGGCCCGCCGGTACCAGCGGTGGACGGGATGCTCCCAGGTCATCCCGATCCCGCCGAGCACCTGGATCGTCTGTTCGCAGGCGCCGATCGCCGCCCGCCGGGCCGCGACCAGCGCGCAGCTGACGCCGATCGGCGCACCGTCCGCCGCCGCGGCCCTGGTCAGCGACCGCGCGAGCTCGAGGTCGACGTACATGTCGGCGATCCGGAACGCGACCGCCTGGTAGCTGCCGATCGGCCGCCCGAACTGCTGCCGGGTGCAGGCGTGTTCGCGAGCGATGTCGTACGCCCGCTGGGCCACGCCCACGGCTTCCGCGGCCAGCAGCAGGAGACCGCGCGACCGCACTGCCGCGGTCGCCGCCGCGGTGCCGACACCGCTGTACAGTCGCTCCGCGGGTGCTGCGGTGAACACGATCTCTCCGACGGGTCGCAGCGGATCGAGAGACGGCCGACTGCGCTTGACGACACCACGGCCGGACAGGTCCACGCAGAAGAGCATCGGGCCTGTCGGCGACGAGGCCTCGACCAGGACAGAGGCGACAGCATCGACGTCCGGGACCCGGTCGACGGCGCCCGACAGGACCCACGGCTCGCCCGGAGTCGCGATCACGTCCGGCGCGGCGATGGCCGGGAGGCCGTCGGCCAGCCGCAGTGCGACACCGGCCGGCCCAGGTCGCAGCCGTCCGAGGGCAGCGACACACATCGTGCTCCACCAGGGCTGCGGCGTCAGGTGATAGCCGCACTCCTCGGCCAGCAGGACCTGTGCCGTCGGCGGCAGGTCAGGGTCGAACCAGCCCAGCGCCTCCAGTTCGGACCACGCCTGGGGATCAGACGTGCGAGGGCCGTCGGCGAGCGCGGCGACGCGGTCCGGCGGATAGCTTCGGGCCAGGACTTCGCGCGCGGTCAGTTGGATCGTCAGACTGTCGTCCGTCGTCAGTGTCACGGTCCGCTCCTGTCTGGTGATCGGCTACCTTGTCTTGGGCAGACCGGCCACCTGTTCGGCGATGACGGACTGCAGGATCTCGGTGGTTCCACCCTCGATCGTGCTGCCACGGCTGCGCAGCAGCTTCGAGGTCCAGCCGGCGACGGACTGGTGCCCGAGATCGAGTGCATCGATGCCCAGGACATCGACCGCGAGTGCGGTGAGGTCCTGGTGGGTTCGCGACCACTGGAGCTTGAGGATCCGGCTCTCGTCGCCCGGGCGGCCGGTGGCCCGGATCGTGGTCAGCGTGCGAGCAGCGGTGGCCTCCAGGGCTCGCTGGTCGACACACAACTGCGCCAGGCGGCGGCGCAACGACGGGGTCGTCGCCTCGCCGCGCTCCTTCATCGTGGCGATCAGCCGGTCCAGTTGCACACCCAGCCGCGAGACGAGCGTGACGGCGAGGGTGATTCGCTCGTGCGCGAGCGTGCTCATCGCCACCGGCCAGCCCGCTCCCGCGGCCCCGACCAGTCCGGCGTCGCCGACCTCGACGGCGTCGAACCTGATCTGGCAGAAGCCTTCGTCGCCGTTGATCTGGCGGATCGGCGTCACCTCGACGCCCGGGGCTGTCATGTCGACGAGCAGCAGGGACAGGGCCCGGTGCTGCTCGGCGTCCGGATCGGTCCGGGCGAGGACGAGGCAGTAGTCCGCGAGGTCGGCGTACGACGACCAGAGCTTGGTGCCGGAGATCCGGTAGCCGCCGTCGCTCCGCACGGCCCGCGTCCGCACCGAGCTCAGGTCGGATCCGGCCTCGGACTCGGAGAAGCCGAGACAGAACATCTGGCCGCCGTGCAGGATCGGCAGCAGGTGCTGCCGTTGCTGGGCGCTCGATCCGTGGCCGATCAGTGTCGGTCCGGCCATGTGCAGGCCGACCACGTTGGGGGGCTCCGGAACCGCGGCCCGGTCACACTCTTCGGCGAGGATCAGCTCGTGCTGGACGCCGAACCCGTGGCCGCCGTGCTCCACCGGCCAGGTGAGACCGACGTACCCGCCGTCGAACAGTCGCCGGCTCCACGCCTGCAGGGCAGGCTTGGCCCGGTCGCCGAGGGCGGGGGCGTACGCGCGGTTGTCCCGCAGCCAGCCGCGCAGCTCGCGGCGGAAGCTCTCCTCGTCCGACCTGCACGCGATGTCCACTTGGTGACCGTAGCCACGTCCGTCGCGCCGCGGCTAGCGTGCGACGGCAGACAGGGTTGATCGCCACATCCGCAACGGATGCCGGCCCGACGGGCGAGGGAGCGTACGCCATGGACGCAACGAGAACGCCGTCCCCGATCGCCGCGGAACGTCAGCGGCGCAAGGGGCAACTGGCGGCGACGGTGAGGATCCTGGCGCGCCGCGGTCTCGACGAAGGGGCCGGCGGGCATGTCACCGCCCGCGATCCCGAACACCCCGACCGGTTCTGGATCAACGCCTTCGGCCAGCCGTTCTCGTCGGTCCGGGTGCGCGACCTGCTGCTCGTCGACCATGACGGAAACGTTGTCGAGGGCAACGGGCGGGTCAATCCGGCCGGGTACGCGATCCACTCGCAGATCCACGCGGCGCGGCCGGACGTGGTCTCGGCCGTGCACACGCATTCGACGTACGGACGGGCCTGGGCGGCGGTCGGCCGCGGACTCGACCCGATCACGCAGGACGCCTGTGCGTTCTTCGAGGACCACGCCGTGCACGAGGAGTTCCCCGGGGTGGTCCTGGATCGCGCCGAGGGCAAGCGGATCGCCGGCACGCTGGCCGACGGGAAGGCCGTGATCCTGCAGAACCACGGACTGCTGACCGTCGGGCGGTCGGTCGGCGAGGCCGCCTGGTGGTTCGTCCTGATGGACAAGTGCTGTCAGATCCAGCTGCTGGCGGAGGCGGCCGGCGGCGCGAGGCCGGTGAGCCTCGAGAGCGCGCGGGGAGTGGCCGAGTTGATGGGAACCCCGGCGATGGGACGGTTCAACTTCCGGCCGATGTACGCCGAGATCGTTGCCGCCGCCCCTGATCTCTTGGCGTGACCCGGTGGTCGCACTGCTGAGCAACCTGGTTCGCGGTTCCGGCGCGGACGAGGCGATCGCGGATCAGCGTCGTACGTTGACGTGGGCCGAGCTCGATGCGCGGGTCAACCGCTGGGTGCGGGCCCTTCGCGCGGCCGGTCTCCGGCCCGCGCACCGTGTCGCTGTCGTCAGCGGCAACCGGATCGAGTGCCTGGAGATCTTGCTCGCCTGCCTGCACAGCGGCCTGGTCCTGGTGCCGGTGAACTGCCGGCTCGCCGCGACCGAGATCGCCCACATCGTGTCGGACGCCGGCTGCGAGGTCGTCGTGTCGGACCCGGAACGCCGGGAGGTGACGGCCGAGGCAGTGACTGGCCGCGGAGTCCGTCACTTGTGCATCGAACAGGATCTCCGCGACGCGGACGCGGGGGAGCCTGACGCACAGAGCTGCGGCGGCCTGATGCTGTACACGTCGGGGACCACGGGCAGGCCCCGCGGTGTGATCAGCCACCTGTTCACGCCCGGGGCTCCGATCGACAGCGTCCGCGCGACGCTCCGGGGAGCGCGGCACGTGGTGGGGATCCCCAGCGGACGCCGCGGCCTCCTCGTCTGCCCGTGGTACCACTCGGCCCCTTTGTACTTCGCGCTCATGTCCCTGCTCCTCGGTAACCGGACGCGCGTGGTGGATCGGTTCGAGCCCGGCGAGTTCCTGGACGTCGTCGGCGCGGAGTCGATCGATCACTGCCATCTGGTTCCGACCCAATTGGTCCGCCTGTTGCGATACCGCGCGTCGACCGGCCGGGCCGGTGACACCGGCAGCCTCGAGACGGTGTGGCACGGCGGCGGCGCCTGTGATGTCGAGACGAAGACGGCGATGCTGGCCTGGTGGGGGCCGGTGCTCGTCGAGTACTACGGAGCCACCGAAGGCGGCATCGTGGCGATGATCGACGCGCAGCAGTGGGAACGGCATCCGGGCAGCGTCGGCCGGCCGTTGCCGCGGACCACCGTCACGATCGTCGACTCCGCCGGGAGGGCACTTCCTCCGGGCACGCGGGGCCGGGTCTTCGTCGAGCGGGCCACGCGCGCCGGCTTCGAGTACCACAACGATCCGTCCAAGACGCGGGCCGCGCATCTGCGTCCCGGCGTCTACACCTTCGGCGAACTGGGGCACCTGGACGACGAGGGGTACCTGTACCTGGACGGCCGGGAGGACGACACGATCGTGTCCGGCGGGGTCAACATCTATCCGGCCGAAGTCGTCGCGGCACTGCTGAGGCACCCGGCGGTCGTCGACGCTGCGGTGTTCGCCCGGCCCGACGCGGAGTTCGGCCAGGTCGCGGCGGCGCTGGTGATGACCGAGGAGCCTGACCACGAGCGCTTGCCCGCCGTACTGCGGGAGCACTGCGCGGGATTGATCGCCGGCTTCAAGGTGCCGCGGATGTGGTGGTTCACGCGTGAGCTACCGCGCGACGAGACCGGAAAACTCCGACACTCGACGATCCGCGAGTTTACCCGCGCACACGCCGGGCGCGGGAGACTGGCGTGATGAACACTTCGGATCACGCGCAGGACGTGCTGAAGGCGGTCGAGGGCGTGCGGGACGGGGTCCTGACCGCGAACCGGGCGGCCGTCGACCGCACCGGCACGATCCCCGCCGAGAACTTCGAGGCGCTGGCCGCGCTCGGCCTGTACGGCGTCGGCATGGACGCCGAGGACGGCGGCGATCCGGACGTCGACTACCCGACGCTCCTCGGGGTCATCGAGCGGCTGGCCTCGGGATGCCTGGCGACCACGCTGGTCTGGCTGCAGCACCTGGCGATGACCCGCGTCGCCGTGGGGCGCCAAGGGCCGGGCGCCAAGGCCTCCTGGCGGGCGGACGTCGCCTCCGGGAGATTCCGCGGCGGCATCGCCTTCGCCGGACAGTTGCCCGGCCCCCCGATGCTCCGGGTCGAGCGTGACGGCGACGAGTACGTCGTGACCGGCACCTCGCCCTGGGTCTCCGGCTGGACGCTCGTCGACGGTCTCGTCGTGGCCGCCCGGGACGCCGACGACAACGTCGTACGCCTGCTGACCGCGGCCGGGCCGAGCGCGTCGCTGTCGGCCGCGGACACCGACCTCTGGGTGCTGCAGGCAACGAAGACCGTCGAGCTGCGGTTCGACGGGCACCGGATTCCGGCGGCGGACATGCTGGACGCCACGCCGCTCGGCGAGATCCTCGCCGGGGACGCGGGATCGTTGCGGATCAACGGATCGCTGGCGCTGGGCCTGGCCGATCGCTGCGGGCGGATGCTCGGCGTCGCCGGTGACGACGACGAGCTCGACGCGGTGCGCCGGCGGCTGGACGAATCCGGCCCGGAGGACCTCGCGGCCGCCAGGGCGGCGGCGTCGAACTTCGCGGCCGCCCGAGCAGGTGCCGCCGTCGCGGCGAACGGCGGGCGTGCCCTGCAACAGTCGGATCCGGCAGGCCTGGCGCTGCGGGAGGCCGCGTTCGTTCTCGTCTTCGGCCAGCGCCGCACGATCCGCGAGCCCATGGTCGACGGCTGGCTCAGCTGGAGCCGTACGACGGCCGCGGGGGACTGAGAGGTCCCGTTCAACCGCTCGGAACCGGCAGTTGTACGGCGCCCGCGGTCAGCCGCCGCGCTTCCCTTGCCGACGGCGGACACGCAGGATGAACGGACCAGTCCTCGCCAGGCAAGGAGGTCCGATGACGCCGTCCGACCGGACCGCTTCGCTGACTGTTCCGGCGTCCATCGCGGCCGAGTTCCGGTGGAGCTACGACGTCGGCAACCGCCGTCTCGCCGGTCTGTACGAGCGCAGCAAGGACGGGCAGTGGAGCGCGCAGACCGATATCGACTGGTCGATCGACGTTCCGTACGGCGACCGGCTGCCGTTCGACGCCCGGTTCGTCTCGCTCAACGAGGCCGGCGGTCCGCTCGCGGCTCTGGGCCCTGATGCGGCCGACCGCTTCCGCTGGGAGTTCCAGAACTGGATGGTGAGCCAGTTCCTGCACGGGGAACAGGGCGCGATGGTCGCGGCCGGCCGGCTCGTCGAGGTCGTCCCGGGGATCGAGGCCAAGTCGGTGGCCGCCACCCAGGCCGTCGACGAGGCGCGGCACGTCGAGGTGTTCGCGCGGTACGCGTCGGTCAAGATGCCGCACTTCTATGCCATCTCCGCGCCGCTGGAGTCGCTGCTGGGAGACACGCTGCGGGACGGCCGCTGGGACATCACCCAGCTCGGGATGCACATCATGATCGAGGCGCTCGCGATGGCGGCCTTCCGCCTCGGGCAGCAGAGCTTCCACGACCCACTGCTGCGCGACATCTGCCGCAAGGTGGCGCGCGACGAGGCCCGGCACGTCGCCTTCGGCATCCTCGCCCTGGAACCGGCGTACCTGGAGATGTCCGCGGCAGAACTGGCCGACCGGGAGGACTTCGTGCTCGAGTCCGCCGCCCTGATGGCGCGGCGCTTCCTGCTCGTCGAGATCTGGGAGCACCTCGGGATCGATCCGCAGGCCGGCGTCGAGTACGCGCGGACCGATCCGGTGATGGCCCGCTATCGCCAAGCGGTGTTCGCAAAGGTGGTCACGTCGCTGCGGGACGTCGGGCTGCTCACGCCGCGGGTGTGGGACGGACTGCGCGGTCTCGGCTTGCTGGGACCTGCGACCGACAGTCCCGGTGACCGCGCGGCCGATGGACGGGAACGGTGACGCGGATGCCTGCGACCCTGGTACGAGTGACCGACCTGCTGCCGCAGATCGCAGCCCGGGCGGACGACGTCGAGAACGAACGTCACGTTTCCGCGGAGATTCTCGACGACCTCCGCCGGACCGGAGCATTGCGGATGCTGTCGCCGGGCCGGCACGGCGGTGGCGACGAACCCCTTCCCACGGTGCTGCAGGTCGTCGAGCTGGTGTCCACCGCGGATGCGTCCGTCGGCTGGACCGTCGCTCAGCACGCACAGGCGCAGCTGATCCTGCGGCACTTCCCGGCCGCCACGGTCGACCGGGTGTTCAGCGGGTCTCCGGACCTTCTCGCGGCGGGTGCCGTCGCTCCGAAGGGCCGCGCCACGCGGATCGCCGACGGCTGGCAGATCAACGGGCAATGGCCGTTCGTCTCCGGAGCACCGCAAGCGACGTGGTTCTTCGTGCAATGCCTGGAGGTCAAGGACGGTTCCCCGGTCCTCGACCCGGACGATCTGCCGGTCCTCCGGCTCGCGCTGCTCGCCGCGGAGCAGCTCGAGATCGTCGACACGTGGAGCACGATGGGATTGCGCGGGACGGCCAGCCACGACGTACGGGTCAACCGTGCGGAGTGCGATGACGCGTACACCTGCCACTTCGCGTCCACGCCGCCGGGCGACGAGCCGATCCTGCGGATCCCCGCGCGCGATCTCGGCGGGCTCTTCGTCGCGGCGGTTGCCGTCGGCAACGCCGCGGCGGCGCTGGACGACACGATCGCGCTGGCACTCGCGGGCAAGCGTCCGGCGTTCAGCCCGCACCCGCTGGGCAAGTCGCCGGGGTTCGTGCAACGGCTCGGCGAAGCGGAGGTCCGGCTGCGATCCGCGCGGGCTCTGCTGTCCGAACAGGCCTCGTGCGTGTGGGAGTCGGCGTTGGCCGGCGTACCGCTGGGTCTGCGCGACCGGGCAGCGCTGCGGTCGGCGGGACCGCACGTGGTCGAGTCGGCGACCGCCGTACTGGACGCCGCGTACGCGCTGGGCGGCGGCACGTCCTTGTACGACCGCTCGCCGCTGCAACGGCGGCTGCGGGACGGTCACACGATCACCCAGCACTTCGCGGCCGGGCCCGACGTCTTCGGTGCCCTGGGGGCTGTTCTCGTCGGCGCGGACCCAGGGACTGCGTTGCGGTGAAGGTCAGCTTCGACTCGGGTGACCCGGAGTTCGTGGCGGATCCGTATCAGACCTACGCCCGGCTGCGGGCCGCCGGCCGTGTCCTGCCCGGCGGGCCCGGGCAATGGATCTTCACGCGGTACGACGACGTGCAGCGGCTGCTGCGGGACGGCCGGCTCGGCAGCGAGTTCCCGGCGGCGGCCCACCGGGTCAAACTCGGCGACGGCCCGGCCGGGGACTTCTTCGGCCGGATCCTGATCGACCGGGATCCTCCCGATCACACCCGGCTGCGGCAGGGCATGCGGCACGCGTTCTCGCCGGGGTCGGTGGCCGGACTTCGCGCGCAGGTGGCCGCGACGGTGGACGAACTGCTGGCGCCACTGCTCGACGACTCCGGCTTCGACCTCGTCCCCGGCCTGGCCACGCCGCTGCCGGTGCTGGTGATCTGCTCGTTGCTGGGCGTTCCTGCCGAGGACGTCGAGCTGGTGCGGCCGCGGATGGTCGATCTGGCGACGGCGTTCGGCGAACTGACGCTCACGGATGAGCAGCGCCGGGCGGCCGATCGCGCGGTGGTGTGGCTGCGCGAGTATGTCGGTGCGCGGCTCGGGCAAGGTACGGCCGGTGACCTGTTGTCGCGGATGCTGGCGACCGAAGCCGACGGCTTCAGCCGCCAGGACACCGTGGACAACGCGATCTTCTTGTTCTTCGCCGGGTTCGAGACGACGACCAGCCTGATCGCGAACGGGACCGTCGCGCTGCTGACGCGGCCCGACCAGTTCGAGCGGCTCCGCCGCGATCCGTCGCTGATCCCGACTGCGGTCGAGGAGCTGCTCCGGTTCGACTCGCCGGTGCAGATGTCGATGCGACTCGTCCGGGAGCCTTTCGTCGCGGACGGCACGAAGATCCGGCCGGGGAGAGTCGCGGTCCTGCTGCTCGGCTCGGCGAACCGCGACGAGCAGGTCTTTCCCGACCCGGACCAGCTGGACGTCGGACGGCACCCCAATCCGCACGTCGCCTTCGGCGGCGGCCATCACTACTGCCTCGGCGCACCGCTGGCACGCCTGGAGGCAAGCCTGGTGCTGGACCGGCTGATCCACAGGTTCAGCCGTATCGAACTGACCGGCCCGCCAATCCGGCGCCCACACCCAAGCATCCGATCCTTCCGCTCCGTCCCACTCACCGCGAAGCCGGCCTGACCGAGGCTCCGACCGGGCTTGGTTGCGTTGGCCGGTGGGGCTGATGCGGGCATATTCGAGCAATGGCCGACACCCGGACCGGCTTGCCGCCGAGGTTCGACACCGCGGATCCTGACCTTCTGCACGACGTGTACTCGCAGTACGTCGGGCTGCGGGAGTACGGACCGCTGTGCCGCTTCGTGCCGGGGGCGTGGGGAGTCACCCGGCACGCCGAGGTGTCGCGACTGCTGCGGCATCCGGAGCTGGTGAAGTTCTTCCTGCCGCAGGCCTTCTTCCAGGACGCGGTCGGGTCCGGACCGGTGGCCGACTTCTTCCAGCAGATGGACATCGGCCGGAGTGATCCGGGTGTGCGCGAGACGCTCGCCCACGAATTCAGTGCGGCGTCGAGTCGTCGGCGGATCGAGGAGATCCAGGCGGCCGCCGCCGCGGCACTCGAACCCGTCCTCGAAGCCGGCAGCGCCGAAGTGGTTACCGAGCTGGCACGCCCACTGGTGCTGGACGTGTTCTGCGACGTGCTCGGCCTGCCGTCAGCGGTGCGCAGCGCCGTCGCCGGCTGGGTGTCGAGCCTGGTGAACTTCGGTGACATCAGCCCGACCGCGACCCGATCGGTGGACGAGGCGAACGTCGCCGTCCGGCAGTTGCGCGAGGTGGTGTCCGCAGAGTTGGCGGCCCGGGACCGAAGCCCGCGCGACGACGTACTGTCGCGCCTGGCCGCCGTGGCCACCGGCAACGACGTACGGCGGCGCTGCGTCGACACCGTCCTGGCCCTGCTGTACGCCGGTCTCGAGACCACGGCCAACCTGATCGCGACCGGCATCGCCGCGCTCGCGGACTTCCCCGACCAGTACGCCGTCCTCCGGGCGGCGCCGCACGACGCGCATCTCGCCGTCGAGGAGTTCCTGCGCTACGACCCGCCGATCCAGGTGACGCTGCGCTCGGTCCAGGCGCCGATCGAGATCGGCGGCCAGGTGATCCGGGCGGGGCGGACGCTCGCGCTGATGCTCGGCTGCGCGAACCGTGACGAACGAGTCTTCGCCGAGCCTGCGCGGCTGGATGTGCGCCGGCGCCCCAATCCGCACGTCAGTTTCGGCGGCGGCAGCTTCTACTGCTTCGGCGCCGCGCACGCCCGGTCGAACGCGACCGCGGTCTTCGCGGAGCTCGCCCGGCGATGTGCGTCGATCGGGCCGGCGGGGGAGCCCGAGCGGACCGCACAGTTCAACTTCCGTTCCTATACGCGGCTACCCGTGAGCCTGCGGCCGGCCTGAGCCGATTCAACGACCGACTGGAGTGGGGCATGATCGAACAGATCGGCGACCTGGTGCTCGATCTGGAGCGGATGCGTGCCGATGTCGCGCACTGTCTGCGGGAGCCCGCGTCCGCCGTCGCCGACGACGCGGACCTGCTGGGGCTCGGACTCGACTCGATCAGCGTGATGGTGCTGGCGGGGCAGTGGCACCAGGCCGGTGCCCGGGTGACGTTCGCCGAGCTGATCGAGAAGCGCACGCTCCGGGAGTGGTGGGAGCTCGTGTCGTCGCGGCTCTCCCAGGACGAGGCGGTGCTGGTTGCCGCCGGCAAGGAAGAGGAGCCGTTCGAGCTGGCCGACATGCAGCACGCCTACTGGGTCGGTCGCGCGGACGGTCAGCCGCTCGGTGGCGTCGGAGCCCACTTCTATGCCGAGCTCGACGGTGCGGACGTGGACCCGGAGCGGCTGGAACGTGCCGTCCGCGAACTCACCGCACGACACGGAATGCTGCGCTGCGTCTTCCGGCCGGACGGTCGCCAGGAGATCCGCCCGGAGAGCGCCTGGCCCGGTGTGTCCGTGCACGATCTTCGCGGTGTCGCTGCCGAAGCAGCCGAGGGCGCACTGGCCGAGCTGCGGGACGCCCTGTCGCACCGGCGTCTCGCCGTCGAGCGTGGCGAGGTCTTCGATGTGCAACTCTCGCTCTTGCCGACCGGGGCGACCCGGGTCCACGTCCAGATCGAGATGCTCGTCGCGGACGCCCACAGCTTCCGGATCCTGCTGGCGGAGCTCGCGTCGCTGTACGCCGCACCCGATGCGGCGCTCCCGCCGATCGAACTGAACTATCCCGAGTACCTCTCCGCGGCGAGAGCGAGCCGGGAGAGTGCGCGCGAACAAGCGGCGAACTACTGGCGCGAACGACTGGCCGATCTCCCCGCGGGTCCCGACCTGCCGCTGGTCCGCGATCCCGGCCAGGTGACGGAGCATCGGGTGACGCGGCGGTTCACCTGGCTGAGCGACGAGCAGTGGAGCACGCTCGCCGAGCATGCCCGACGGCACGGCGTCACGCTTCCGGTCGTCTTTCTGACGGCCTTGACCGAGGTGCTCGGCGCCTGGAGCGCAACCCCGCGATTCGCGCTGAACCTGCCGTTGTACGACCGCCGGCCGGTGCACAGCGACGTACCGCTCCTGGTCGGGGACTTCACCAACCTGATCCTGCTCGAGGTGGACACCTCCGACCGTGCCACCTTCGCGCACCGTGCCCAGCGGATCCAGGAGCAGTTGCACGCCGATGTCCGGCAAGCCGACTACTCCGGCGTCGACGTACTGCGTGACCTGATCCGCACCCGCGGGCCGGCCGGTGCGGGCGCCCCGGTCGTGTTCACCAGCGCGATCGGGCTCGGCGAGCTGTTCAGCACCGACGTCCGGAAGACCCTGGGTGATCCCGGGTGGACGATGTCGCAGACGCCGCAGGTGTGGCTCGACTTCCAGGTCACCGAGCGCGAGGGCGGCCTGTACCTCAACTGGGACGTCGTCGAGGAACTGTTCCCGGCCGGCCTGGTCGACGACATGTGGGCCGCGCTCAGCTCGATCATCGACGGGCTGGTCACGGCTGAGTCCCGGTGGACGAGCACTGGTGACGATCTGCTTCCGCCGGCCCAGCGAGAGGTACGACGGGTCGCGAACGACTCGGGTTCGCCGATGCTCCCGCGGACGCTGCACCACCGGGTCTTCGCCTACGCAAGCAAGCACCCGGACAAGCCCGCTCTGCTCTGGGGCAACGAATCGAGCCTGTCGTACGGCGAGTTGGCCGAGCGCGCGCTGCACCTCGCCGGGCGGCTGGCGTCGTACGACGTCGGCCGGGCCGAGCCCGTGATGGTGCAGGTCCCTCGTGGGCCTGAGCAGGTGATCGCCGTGCTGGGCGTGCTCGCGGCCGGCGGTAGCTACGTGCCCGTCGGCGTCGACCAACCCTCGGCCCGGCGGGACCGGATCGCCCGAATCGCCGGTGCGCGCTTGGTCGTCACCGGAACCGACACCGAAACCGACACCGCACAGTTGCCGCCGAAGACGACCGCGGTCCCGGTGGCAACGACGGCCGGCGCCGGGCGACTGACCGAGCCGGTCGTCGTCGACCCGGAGACGATCGCCTACACGCTGTTCACCTCGGGATCCACCGGGGACCCCAAGGGTGTGATGGTCTCGCACCGGGCGGCAGCGAACACCATCGACGCGGTCAACGAACGCTTCGCTGTCGGCCCGGACGACCGGGCGCTCGCGGTCTCCGCGCTGGACTTCGACCTCTCGGTGTACGACATCTTCGGCCTGCTCGGAGCCGGCGGCTCGCTGGTGCTGCTGGACGACGGCGTACGCCGCGACGCGGATCGCTGGGTCGAGCTCGTCACCGGGCTCGGAGTCACCATCTGGCAGTCGGTTCCGGTGCTGCTCGAGATGTTGCTGACCGCAGCCGGCGGCCGGTCGCTCGGCCTGAGACTGGCCTTGCTCGGCGGCGACTGGGTCGGGCTGGATCTTCCCGCGCGTCTCGCGGAGCACAGTCCCGGCGCGAAGCTCGTCGCGTTGGGCGGCACGACGGAGACGGCCATCCACTCGACGGTGTGCGAGGTCACGACCGTACCGCCGGACTGGCGCTCGATTCCGTACGGACGGCCCTTGCGTGGCCAGTTGTGCCGTGTGGTCGACGGCGTGGGACGGGACCGGCCCGACTGGGTGCCGGGTGAGTTGTGGATCGGCGGCGCGTCGGTCGCGGACGGGTACCGCCAGGATCCGGAGCGGACCGCCCGCCAGTTCGTGGACCGCGACGGGACCCGCTGGTACCGGACGAACGACCGGGCGCGCTACCGGCCGGACGGCACGATCGAGTTCCTCGGCCGGATCGACCTGCAGGTGAAGATCCGCGGCCACCGCATCGAGCCCGGCGAGGTCGAGGCGGCCTTCCGCAGCCATCCGTCGGTGGCCGACACCCTCGCGCTGGTCGTCGGATCCGGAGTACGGCGCCTGGCCGTCGCGGTCGTCCCCGCGGCCGGCAGCGCTCCGGACGCGGACGGGCTGCGCGAGTACGTCGGCGGCCTGCTGCCGGGATACATGGTTCCGGAGCAGATCGAGTACGTCGCCGCCTGGCCGCTGTCGGCGAACGGCAAAGTCGACCGCCGGGCGATCGCCGAGCGGCTGGCCGCGCCGACGGACGCGGGGGAGTACCAGGCCCCGGCCGGTGCGGCGGAGGAACTGGTCGCCGAGGCATGGACCGAGCTGCTGGGACTGCCGGCGGTCGGGCGGGACCAGAGCTTCTTCGCGCTGGGCGGGGACAGCCTGGTCGCGACCCGCCTCGTCGCCCGGCTCCGTGACGCCGGTGTGCGCGGCGCGGATCATTCACGGCTGTTCAACGCGCCGGTTCTGAAGGACTTCGCGGCCGGCCTGACGATCGGCACGGCGCCTGATTCCGCACCTGCCCTCCGCCCGGCACCGGCCGAACGTCACGAGCCGTTCCCGTTGACCGATGTTCAGCGCGCCTACTGGATCGGCCGCGCGGACGGTTTCGCCCTCGGCGGGGTCGGCTCCCACTGGTACTGGGAGTTCGACGGCCACGACGTCGACCTGCCGCGTCTCGAAGCGGCTGTGAACCGTCTGGTCGAGCGCCACGACATGCTGCGCGCGGTGGTCGACGAGTCCGGCACGCAACGCGTACTGCCGTCGGTCCCGCGCTACGTCGTGCAGGTCACCAGGACCGACGCGCCCGGAATCGAGGAGCTCAAGGCCCTGCGCGACGGGCTGGCCCATCGGATCCCCGACGTCAGCCGCTGGCCGCTGTTCGAGATCAGGGCCGTCGAGTACGGCGGCTCGCGGACCCGGCTGGCCTTCAGCTTCGACTACATCGCCCTCGACGCGTTGAGCATCGTGACCTTCTTCGCGGAGCTGTCCGCGCTGTACGACGACCCGTCGGCCGGCCTTCGCCCGCTGGAGCTCTCGTTCCGGGACTACGTCGTACACAGCGACCGCGACCCCCAGGAGCGCGAGACGGCTCAGCGGTACTGGCTGGATCGGGTGTCCGAGCTGCCGCCGGCCCCGGCGCTGCCGCTGGCGGCGGACCCGGCGACGCTCACCGAGCCGCACTTCGTACGCCGCGAACTGCGGATCGAGGCGGCGGCCTGGCACCGGCTGACGGCCCAGGCGAAACGGCACGATGTCACCCCGGCCGCCGTACTGGCGACGGCGTACGCCGAGGTGCTGGCCACCTGGAGCGGGCAGGACCGACTGACGCTGAATCTCACCCTGTTCAACCGGCCCCCGGTGCATCCCGGGATCGAGCACGTCCTCGGCGACTTCACGTCGCTGCTGCTGATCGAGCACGACGCCCGGGGCAACGATCGTCTGATCGAGCTGGTCCGCCGGTTCCAGCAGCAGTTGTGGACCGACCTCGAGCACCGCGACGTCTCGGCGATCTGGGTACTGCGCCGGCTGGCGCGGGAACTCGATGTGCCCGCTGTCACGATGCCGGTCGTGTTCACCAGCGCACTCGGTGTGGCGAGCGGTATGGACAGTGGCGAGTTCCCGTTCGGGACGTTGTGCTGGGGCGTCTCGCAGACACCGCAGGTGTGGCTCGACAACCAGGTGATGGAGCGGGACGGCGGGCTCGTCGTCAACTGGGACGCGGTGGACGACCTGTTTCCGGCGGGGATGCTGGACGACATGTTCGCCGCGTACGGCCGGCTGCTCGAGTGGCTGACCGATGCGGACTGGGAGGCAGCGCCGCCCGAGCTGCTGCCGGCTGCTCAACGCGAGATCCGGGAGCGCGTCAACGCGACGGAAGGCCCGTTGCCCGACCGGACTCTGATCCACGACTTCTTCGAGCAGGCCGCCGCGGCGCCGGACAACGACGCGGTGCTCTGGGACGTCCGCGAGCGTTTGAGCTACGGAGCGCTGGCCGAGCAAGCCCTTCGCGTTGCCGGACACCTGCGGGAGCAGGGGCTCCGGCCCGGAGAACCCGTCGGCATCACGCTGCCGCGCGGCCCGGGGCAGATCGTCGCGGTGATCGGCGTCCTGGCGGCGGGCGGATGTTACGTGCCTGTCGCCGTCGATCAGCCGGACGAGCGGATGCGAAGGATCTACGCGGCCGCGGGCGCGCGCTTCGTGCTGACCGACGACGAGCAGCGGATGCCGGACGTCCTGCGGGCGATCGACCTGACCGAAGCACTGCGAGCCGATCCGTTGCCGGAGCCGGAGCCGGTCGATCCCGACGCGCTCGCGTACATCATCTACACCTCAGGTTCGACCGGCGTGCCCAAGGGCGTCGAGATGACGCATCGCGGCGCGTTGAACACCATTGACGACGTCAACGAACGGTGCCGGGTCACCTCCGGGGATCGTGTCCTCGCGGTGTCGTCGCTGGACTTCGACCTGTCGGTGTACGACGTCTTCGGGCTGCTGTCCGTCGGCGGCAGCGTCGTACTCGTCGATCATGACGACCGCCGCGAGGCCGCCCACTGGGTGCGGCTCGTGGCCACCCGGGGCGTCACCGTCTGGAACTCCGTACCGGCGTTGCTGGACATGTATCTGGTCGCCGCCGGGCTCGGCGCCGCCACCGGACCGTTGCGTGTGGCAATGGTCTCCGGCGACTGGGTAGGACTCGACCTGGCCGAGCGGTTGCGGGAACGCCACCCGGGCTGCCGGCTGATCGCTCTCGGCGGCGCCACGGAGGCCGGTATCTGGTCCAACTGGTTCGAGATCGAGTCGGTCCCCAGTACGTGGCGTTCCGTCCCCTACGGCGTCCCGCTGCGGAACCAGGCCTTCCGGGTGGTGGATCGTCGCGGGCACGACTGCCCGGACTGGGTCGCGGGGGAGTTGTGGATCGGCGGCGCATCGGTCGCACAGGGCTACCGCGGGGATCCGGCGCTGACGGCCGAGCGGTTCCTGGCTGTGGACGGGCAGCGCTGGTACCGGACAGGAGACCTCGGCCGGTACTGGCCGGACGGCACGCTCGAGTTCCTCGGCCGCACCGACTTCCAGGTCAAGATCCGCGGCTACCGGATCGAGCTCGGCGAGGTCGAGGCGGCGCTGCTCGGCCATCCGGACGTTGCCCGGGCGGTCGCGTTCGTGCAGGACGAAACGGCCGGCCAGCGGCTCCTTGCGGCGGTCGTCCCGGCGCCCGGTACCGTGCCGGATCTCGAGGACCTGCTGGAGTTCGTGACCGGCCGGTTGCCGGCGTACATGGTCCCC
This sequence comes from Kribbella sp. NPDC050459, assembly GCF_040655315.1. NCBI lineage: Bacteria > Bacillati > Actinomycetota > Actinomycetes > Propionibacteriales > Kribbellaceae > Kribbella > Kribbella sp. NPDC050459. Next base: position 998,091 of record NZ_JBFAJQ010000001.1, read on the forward strand.
GACGCCGTCACCGTGCTGGACGGGATCCCGCTGTCCGGCAACGGCAAGGTCGACCGGCGGGCGGTCGCTGATCTCGCCGGCCTCGACGGCGGGAGTACGTCGGGGGCCGAGAAGGACGAGCCGCCCGAGCCCGGTGTCGAGGAGCTGCTCGCCGAGCTCTGGCGAGACCTGCTGAACGTTGCGGTGGTCGACCGGCGGCAGAGCTTCTTCACCCTCGGCGGGGACAGCCAGCTGGCGATCCGGCTGGTGGCCGGAGTCCAGCGCCGCCTCGGGGTCGAGCTGTCGTTGCGCGAGGTCTTCGGTGCACCGACCCTGGCGGAGCTGGCAGCAACCGTGAGCGCGAATCTGCCGGGCGAGATCGACGAGGGCGAGTTGTGATCGGCATCGTCGGCGCGACAGGTGGCGTAGGCACCGCCGCGTCCCGGCAGCTCCGGAGCTGGGGCACGGACCGGTTGCGGCTCGGTGTCCGGGATCCGCGCCGCGGCGCCGCGCTCGCCCGCGAGCTCGGTCCGGGGGTGGAGGTCGTCGCGGTCGACGTGACCGATTCCGCCGCCCTCCGACGGTTCTGTGACGGGTGCACCGTCGTTCTCAACTGCGCCGGACCCGCGGTCGATCTGGGCGATCGCGTGGCCCGCGCCGCGGTCGAGGCGGAGACGGGGTACGTCGACCCGGCGGCCGGTGGCGACCTACTGAGGGGGCTCGACCGGCTCGACCCGGCCCGCAGAGGTGTGGCCGCGGTCCTGGCCGCGGGTCTGCAACCCGGCCTCACCGGACTGCTGCCGCGCTTGCTCGCTCGACGGTTGCCGCTCGCGGGCGGCGTGGTGTCGGGCTACATCGGCGGGCGGGACCGGTTCACGGTGTCCGGCGCCACCGACTACCTCCGCGGCAGCGACGACTTCGGCATGGCCTTCGCCCAGTGGCGTGGCGGCACCCGGGTTCTCGGGTTGGCCGAGCAGGCCGAGGTCGAGTTGCCGTTCTTTCCCGAGCGGGTCACCGTGCGGCCGTACCTCAGTACCGAGCTCGAGAGCTTCGCCGTACACGTAAGACTCAGCGAGGCGACCTGGGGGAACGTGTTGGCCGGCAAGCACCTGCGGGACGCGCTCGGCCGCACAGCGGCGCTGAGCAGATCGGACCCCGGGGCTGCGGCGGCGGAGTTGCGTGCTGCTGCGGAGCTGGACCTGTTCGGCCGTTCGCCGTACCACGTCGTGCTGGTCGAGGCCGTTGCACCCGATGGCAGTGCCGCGTCGGTCATGGTGCGTGGGACAGGCGCCACCGAGCTGACAGGTGCCGTCGCCGCACTGACGACCCGTGCCGTGGAGTCCGGTGACGTACCTCCCGGCCTGCATCAAGCGGCGGACGTCATGGACCCCGATGCCGTGTTGACGCTGCTGCGGACCGCCGATGCCGTGACCGCGGTCGAGTACCTCGACGGCCCCGCCCGCCTCGACGAAGAGGAGTTGTAGCCCATGCGTGCGATCGTGTGCGGTACCCGGTTCGGCCAGGTGTACCTGCAGGCGTTCCGGCAGCCAGGCAATCCGGTCGAGCTGGCGGGTGTCTTTGCCGGCGGCAGCCCGCGATCGCGCGCTGTGGCACGCCATTACGGCGTACCGCTGTTCACCCGGATCGACGACATCCCAGGAGATGTCGACATCGCCTGCGTCGTCATCCGCGGTGGTTTGCTCGGCGGTCAGGGCACCGATCTCGCACTGTCCTTGATGGAACGCGGCCTCCACGTCCTGCAGGAGCATCCGTTGCACCGAGACGAGCTGGCCGCGTGCGTGCGGCAGGCGCGGCGGTACGGCGTCGTTCACCGGCTCAACTCCTTCTACGTGCACGTCGAACCGGTACGCCGGTTCATCGCCGCGGCCAGGCAGCTGTTACGGACCCAGCAGGTGCGCTACGTGGACGCCGCGTGCGGTTTCCAGCTCGCCTACTCACTGCTCGACATCCTCGGACACGCACTCGGGGGCCTGCGGCCGTGGGGATTCGTCCAGCCGGCGGACGGCGCCGAAGTGTTCGGCCTGACCCGGCTGGACGTCCCGTTCCGCAGTCTCGACGGCGTCCTCGCGGGCGTGCCGATCACCCTACGCGTGCAGAACCAGATGGACCCGGAGGACCCGGACAACTACGCGCACCTGATGCACCGGATCACGATCGGCGTCGAGGGCGGGAACCTGAGTCTGCTCACGAGCCACGGACCGACGATCTGGAGTGCCCGGCCGGACTTCCCCCGCACGGTCGGTGCGGACAACGCCGCGTCGCATTTCGCGTCCGGCGCCGGCGGCGACGCGCATCTGGACCTGCCGAGTTCGCTGACCCTCGGCCCGGCCGAGGCGCCCGGTTTCCGTGCTGCCTTCGAGGACGTGTGGCCGGCCGGCGTCGCCCGCGCACTGACCGAGCTCGTCGACGCCGTCGAGGCCGGGCGATCCGGCAGCGCGCACGAGCAGTCCCATCTCGCGCTCTGCGAGCTGTGGCAGGACATCACGAAGGTTCTGGGCCCACCGGAGCTCGTCAGGGCGGACGACCCGTCGTTCCTGCTCGCCGATGACCTGGACGCCTTGCGATCGGCGCGACCGGACGCGACCCCGGCCGGTCGGCGATGAGCCCGGTGCGCGCCTCCGCGGACGGCTGGCTGCGGTGCTACCGTCCGCGGCCCGACGCCCGGGTACGGCTCGTCTGCCTGCCGCACGCGGGCGGGAACGCCGCGTTCTACCGGCCGTGGATCGATCTGCTGCCGCCGACGGTGGAGCTGGCCGCGGTGCAGTACCCCGGCCGGCTCGACCGGATGACCGAACCGCCAGTCCCGGACATGCCCACGATGGTGCGGACCCTGACCGCGGTGCTGCTCGCGGACCGCCGCCTTCCGTTGGCGATCTTCGGCCACAGCATGGGCGCGGCGATCGCCTTCGAGGTCGTCAGCCGGCTGGAGCGTCAGCACGGCGTGGAGCCGGTCAGGGTGGTTCTGTCCGGCCGGCAGCCGCCGGAGCACCACAGATCGGAGACGGTCGACGTCGAGGACGACGACGCACTGTGGGCAGACGTACGCCGGCTCGGCGGGACGACGGACGACTCCCTCGACAGCGACGCGATTCGCGCCTTCGCACTTCCCGGGGTGCGCGCCGACTATCGCCTGATCGACTCGTACGCGCCGGTGCGGCGGCCACCGATCGCGACCCCGATCACGGCCCTGGTCGGCGATGCGGACCCGGAGGTGAGTGTCGCCGAGGCCGGTGACTGGCGCCGGCACTCGACCGGCGGGTTCGAGCTGCGGGTGTTCTCCGGCGACCACTTCTACCTGGTGGCGCGGCGGACAGCGGTGATCGCGGACGTGGTGCGCGCACTCGGCGAGCCCGCGGTCACCCGCGCGCCGGGCGCGCTTCGATGATCGGGAACATCGCGGTCGGCACCACCTGGACCACCTCGAAGCCGTGCACAGCCAGCAGCTCGCCCACCTCGCGCTCGGTCCGCGCCTTGCCGGCCAGCATCGCCAGGCTCAGCAGGTCGTAGATCTTCCCGACATCGAAGGCGTCGCCTTCCTCGATCACCGGATCCATCAGGATCAGGCTGCTGTCCGGGCGCATCGCGGTGCGGAGTCCGGTCAGCAGCGGTGCGGCTCGATCGTCGGACCAGTCGTAGAGCACCCGCTTCAGGATGTAGGCGTCGGCGTCGGCGGGGAGTGGGTCGAAGAAGCTGCCGGGCAGGATGGTGCACCGGTCGGTGACGCCGGCTCTGTCGAGAACTGCTGGCGCGTTGGCGACAACGTGCGGGAGGTCGAGGAGTGTCCCGGTGATGCTCGTGTGGCGGGCGAGCAGGCCGGCGAGGAAGGCGCCGTCACCACCGCCGACATCGACCACCGAGCCGAAGCGCGGCCAGTCGAGGGCGCGCAGCATCGCGCGGAGCTCCAGGCGGGTGCCCGCGGCCTGGATCCCGTCGTACCGCGTGCTGTCGTCGGGATGGGTCGCGAGGTACTCGTAGTACCCCATGCCATGGACATGCTCGAAGGCCGACTCGCCGGTCCGCAGGGTGTGCCTGAACTCCGCCCACCCGTGGAAGTTCGCGGCCATCAGCGGGTAGGCGTCGGCCAGCGAGAGGGGGTGGTCGGTGCGGAGGAGGTCGGCGAGTGGGGTGAGGGCGAAGGTGTGGGGTTGGGTTTCGGTGAAGATTCCTTTGCAGGCGAGGGCTCTGAGGACTCGGTAGAGGGAGGGGGCGTGGGTGTTGGTGGCGGTGGCGAGGTCGGTGATGGTGCGGGGTCCGTTGGTGAGGTGGTCGGCGAGGTGGAGTTCGCTGACGGCTCGGATGCCGAAGGGGACGATGTAGTCGGCGAGTTCTTGCAGCCGGAAGATCGTGTCGATGAGAGAAGGCTGCCGGGTGGTCGTCATCTGTCGCGCACCGTCCTTAGTCCCGCGTTGCTTCGAAGATGGTCAGTGTCTGGGTTGTGACGCTCCCGGACAGCAGGAGACCGGCCTGCGACAGGAGTGTGGCGAGGTCCTCGCGGCTGCGGTCCGGACCGGCGACCAAAACGAGCGAGTGCAGATCGAGAAGCTTTCCGATGTGGAACTCGTCGCCCTCCGGCAGTTGCGCCTCCAGCAGGATGAGCCGGCTGTCCGGGCGCATCGCGGCGCGGACCCGCCGGAGAACGGTGCGGGCTGCCGCGTCATTCCAGTCGTGCAGGATGGTCTTGAGGATGTAGGCGTCGGCGTCGGCGGGGAGTGGGTCGAAGAAGCTGCCGGGCAGGATGGTGCAGCGGTCGGTGACGCCGGCCTTGTCGAGGACCGCTGGTGCGTTGGCGACGACGTGGGGCAGGTCGACGAGAGTGCCGGTGAGGCCGGTATGGCGGGCGAGCAGGCCGGCGAGGAACGTGCCGTCACCGCCGCCGACGTCCACCACGGTGCCCAGCTCCGACCACGGGTAGGCGTGCAGGACGTCCCGCAGCACGTACCGGTTCTGTGCGCGGACCGAGCGATCCACTCTCTCGCTCTCGAGCGGGTTCTGCGCGAGGTAGTCGTAGTACCCGGTTCCGTGGACGTCCTCGAACGCCGACTCCCCGGTGCGGAGCGTGTGGCCGAACTCGGCCCAGGCCCGCAGGTCGCCGATGACGAACGGGTAGGCGTCGGCGAGGGAGAGGGGGTGGTCGGTGCGGAGGAGGTCGGCGAGTGGGGTGAGGGCGAAGGTGTGGGGTTGGGTTTCGGTGAAGATTCCTTTGCAGGCGAGGGCTCTGAGGACTCGGTAGAGGGAGGGGGCGTGGGTGTTGGTGGCGGTGGCGAGGTCGGTGATGGTGCGGGGTCCGTTGGTGAGGTGGTCGGCGAGGTGGAGTTCGCTGACGGCTCGGATGCCGAAGGGGACGATGTAGTCGGCGAGTTCTTGCAGCCGGAGGATCGTGTCGACCAGCGAAGGCTGCCGGGTCTCGACCGTCACGAACGACTCACCTCGTTCGCCAGCGCCGCAACGACTTCCGGGCTCCACGGACTCGCCTGGTCGAGCCGGCGAACTGCGAAGTCTCCGAGGCACGCACGTTCCCACTCCGTCGCCGGATCGGAAGCCGGTTCGCCATCCGGAACGATGAGGGTGACGTCACCGGCGTACACCGGCCAGGGCCGCTCGGCGAAGGCGTTGACCAGACGCCCGTAACCGTCGACGCAGTGCGCCAACACCTGCGCGTCCGGCAACGACCCGTCAGCCGCCTCGTGCTCGCCGGGCAGGACCGCGAGCGCAGGATCGAGGCCGAGCTCGCGCAGGCACAGGTCCTCGATCAGCACCGGATCGCTGACCTGGTCCGGCGGCGTCGTACCGGCGACGACGACCAGCCGGCGCACGTCCTGGCCTTGCTCGGCACAGCGCAAGGACAGCTCCAGCGCGAGACGGCCACCGGCGCCGACGCCCACGATGGTCGCCGGCCCCTGGCGTTCGGCGAGCAGCTGGGCGTACTCGCCGATCATCGCCTCGAGCTCAGCCTCCGAATGCCCGTCGTACGACGTATCGAAAGCCGCCACCGGCTGCAGCCCGTCGGGCAGCTGCGCGAGCAGTGGGCCCCAGACCGGCACGCCGGGAACCGGCGGCACCAGCACCACGATGTGGCCGTCTGCCGCGGTCTCGTTCCGCAACGGGACCAGGCGATGCTTCATCGGCGGCGCGTCGTCGGCGACGGCGGCGCCCGGCTCCTCGTGGCCGGCGAGGAACTCGGCCTGCTGGGCCACGGTCGGCGCATCGAGGATGCAGCGCAGCATCTGATCGAAGAACACGGCACCGGCCGCCGGAACAGCTTCGATCAGCCGTCCGGCCAGCTTCGCCGCGAGCAGCGAGTCTCCACCCAACGCGAAGAAGCTCTGATCGCGTCCGACGACCGGCAGCTCCAGGATCTCCGCCCAGGTGGTGGCGACCGCCTGCTCGAGCTCGTTGGCCGGCTCCTGGCCGGCCGCCTCGGGTGCCTGACCTTCCGGCAGCCGGACCCATGTGCCCAGCGTCGCCAGATCGACCTTGCCGTTGCCGGTGAGCGGCAACTGGTCGACGACCTCGATGCCGGCCGGGACCATGTACGACGGCAGCCGCCCGGCGACGTGGTCACGAACCGCGTCGGCGTCGAGCCGGGCCCGGTCGCTCTTGAAGCGGGCGAGGAACACCGTCATCCCGAGCTCGCCGAGCAGGTCGTCGTCCGGCTCCGGCAGGCAGTGCACGACATCGGCGAACTGCCTCTCGAGCTGGCGCTGCCAGGCGCCGCGGCTCAGGAACACGTCGTCGGTCCCCCGTCGCTCGTCCGCGAAGTCGCCGGTGTCGTCGAGCCGGGTCAGCAGCTCCAGCGACGTCATGATCTGGTAGTGATCCCGGGTCATCTCCAGGAAGCAGATCCACCCACCCGGTGCGAGCAGTTCGTGCAGGCGACCGAGTGTCCGGCCGACGTCCGCGGTGGCGTGCAGGACATCGCCGGCGACGATGATGTCGAAGCTGTTCGGCCGCAGGCCCTGGGCGCGGAAGTCCTCGTCGAGGTCGTAGCGCGCATACCGCACCGACGACAGATGCCCGAATCGCTCCCGCGCACTGCTCAGGAAATACGGCGAGAGATCGGTGACGAGGTAGTCCACCTCACCGTCGGCGAAGCCGGCCAGCACGGCCGCGGTCGTACCGCCGCCGCCGGCTCCGACCTCGAGCACCCTCGGCACCGCATCGGCAGGCATCGCCGAGACCAGCTCCCGTACGGCGGCCGCCGCGACCCGGTTCGCCCAGCGGTTGAAGAGCGCGTCGGCGTACAAGTCCTCGGACACCTCGAGGCTGCCCTTGGGGAAGAGGAGCTGCAGCGGATCGGCGTCGGCGCGGACGAGTTCGGCCAAGTGGGTCGCGCTGGTGTGGAAGTAGTCGACGAGCTCGGTGTCGTCGCCGGCCGCCTCGCGGAGTTCCTCGATCCGTTTCCAGGCCGTCGAGACGAGCTCGTCGTCGGCATCGCGCAGCAGCCGATACCGGCCGTCGGCCAGGTGCTCCAGGTGCCCGGTCGTGACCAGGGCGCGCAGCCACCGGCGGACCAGGCGACGGTGGGCCGGCGCGACCTCGGCGCGGGTGAGGATGGTGTCGAGGTCGTGCGCGGCGCCGTCGGTGAACAGGTCCGCCGATCGCAGGGTGCGGACCATCGCGAGCAGCGCGACCTCGTCGAGCTCCCGCAGATACGTCAGATAGGTCTCGGGTTCGAGGCCGACCAGCAGATCGTTGCCGGCATCCCTGGCCGCCGGGACCAGCGACGCCGGTGCGGGTTGCGCCTGCGCTGCCAGCGTCGCCGGCTGGACGAAGCCGACGAGATGCCGCTGCAGTGGATCGGCCCCGTCCACGATCACCGCGGACGCTGCGACCCCCGGGCAGCTCTGCAGAGCGCTGTCGACCTCGCCGAGCTCGATGCGGTGCCCGCGGATCTTGACCTGGGAGTCGGCACGCCCGAGGAACTCGATGGTCCCGTCGGGAAGGTAGCGGCCGAGGTCACCGGTCCGGTAGAGTCGCTCGCCGCTCACCGGATGCTCGACGAACCGCTCGGCCGTCCGGGTCTGGTCGCCGTGGTAGCCGAGTGCGAGGCCGACTCCGCCGATGAACAGCTCGCCGCGGACCCAGTCCGGACAGTCGCGGAACGCCGCGTCGAGCACGTGGAAGCGCTGGTTGGTCAGCGGAACGCCGTACGGGATGCTCCGGGCGCCGGACGGGACCTCCTTGATCGGATGCCAGATCGACCAGATCGACGCCTCCGTCGCGCCCCCGAGGCTGATCAGCTCGACGCCCGGGACCCGCTCGCGGATCGCGTCCGGAAGGTTCACCGGGATCCAGTCCCCGGAGAGCAGCGCGACCCGGAGAGTCGGCAGCTCCGCCCCGGGAGCCGAGGCCAGGTAGTCGGACAGCATCTGCATCTGCGCCGGCACCGAGTTCCAGACGGTCACGCCGCGATTGGCGATCAACGCCGCCCAGTGCGACGGGTCACCGCGGCGGTCGTGCTCGGGCAGGACCAGCCGACCGCCGACGGACAGCGGTCCGAAGATGTCGTACACCGACAGGTCGAACCCGAGGCTCGCCAGGCCGAGCACCGCGTCGTCCTCGCCGACGTCGAAGCGGTCGTTGATGTCGGCCACGGTGTTACGAGCGCCCCGGTGGCTGATCATGACACCCTTCGGCGTCCCGGTGGAGCCGGAGGTGTAGATGACGTAGGCGAGATCGTCCGGCCCCGTCGCAAGGCGCGGCAGGTCGGGTGCGTCCGCGGGTTCGATGGTGTCGACGGCAAGGACGGCGGTTCCTGACGGCCACGAAACATCCAGATGGGCGGAGGTGGTCAGCACCGCGGCGGGCCGGGCGTCGGCGATGATCTGGTCCCGGCGCGCCGGAGGCTGGCTGGTGTCGACCGGGACGTACGCCGCGCCGGCCAGTAGCGCGCCGAGGACGGCGATCACCTGCGGCGCGCCTTTGTCTGCGGTGACGAGGACCAGGTCGCCTTCCGTACAGCCGGCCGCGACGAGCCAGCCGGCCACCCCGCGGGCCCGCCCGGCCAAGTCGCCGTACGTGAGCCGGCCGAGCTGCGCACATTCCACCGCGACCCGATCCGGTGTGCGCTCGGCCTGAACCATCACCGGCGCATGCAGCAGGTCTTCAGGTACGGCGGCATCGGTCCCGTTGCACTCCTCCCGGCGCGCTCGCTGATCGGCGGGCAGCGGGACCGGGTCCGGAGCCTCCCAGATCGCCTCGGTCGCCGCCATCTCGCGGAGCAGGCCGGCGAACGCAGCGAACATCGCGTCGACCACCCCGTCGGGGAAGACGCCGTCGCGAACGTCCCAGTTGGTGTCGACCTGCCCGTCGCGTTCGATGTTCTGACAGTCGATCCAGACCTGCGGCGTCTGGCTGATGCCGTAGCTGGGCCGCGCGCCGGATCCGTCGGCCGGAGCGTCGCCCGCGACCATGCCGATCGCGCTGGTGAAAACCACCGGGAACAAGGCTTTGGGCCTGCCCGGGGTCCGGGCCAGCTCGCGGACGACCTCGATACCGGTGAAGCTCCCGTGGTCCAGGTCCTGCCAGAGCTGTGCCTGCAGCGCCCGCGCCCGCTCCCGCAGCGGGAGCCGACGGTCGGCGTCGACAGCGAGGAGGCTTACCGAGGTGAAGTCGCCCACCAACTGGTCGACCTGAGGATGCACGGGCAGCCTGTTGAGGACGGTGATGTCCAGCGTGAACGCGGGCTGTGCGCTCCACGCGGCGATGACCTCGGCGTACGCCGTCAGCACGGCGGAGGACGGCGTCAGTCCGAAGCGGGCCGCCTGCTCACGCAACGCGGCCCACTCGGACTTCGTCAGCGTCGTCGCCCAGCGGCGGAATCTCGGTGGGGCCGCACGGGACTCGTCGACCACCGGAAGGACAGGTGCTGCAGGCAACGAGTCCAGCCGGCCCAGCCAGTAGTCGCGATCGCGGGCGTGGCGGCTGCCGCTGCGACTCTCGCGCTCGGCGACGAGGTAGTCGCGGTAGCTGATCTCGAGTTCGGGAAAGACCGCGCCGGGGTCGTCGTAGCGCCGGAGCAGCTCGCCCAGGACCACACGGATCGACACGAAGTCACACACCAGGAAGTCGAGCGACAGGTGGACGACGTCGCGCCCGGCGAGCCTGGTGACGCGCAGATCGAACATCGGCCAGCTGTCGGGGGAGTAAACGCGGTGATCCATCGCGGCACGGACCTCGAGGAACTCCGACGGCGCGGCGCCGGTGCGCAAATCGAGCACCGGCACCTCGAACTCGGGCACCTGCTCCAGCACGCGCTGGTAGCCGTCCGCGCTGATGATCGCGCGCAACATGTCGTGCCGAGCGATGACCGCGTTCCAGGCGGCCTGCAGCCGGCCGGCGTCGAGATCGGTGAACTCGAGCTCGCCGTACCCGTGGCAGCCGACACCGCCGTAGTCGAAGGCGTCGCGGCGGCCGAGCAGGTAGGCGGACTGGACGTCGCTGAGCGGGAACCGCTCGTGCCGCTGCTCGGGGCTCGGACGGATCGCCGCGGTGTCCTGACGGAGGTAGTCGAGGACCTCGTCCCGCCGGGTCCGCAGGGTGGCGAGGCGGTCGCCGGTCAGGACGCCGCGCGGTGCCCGGTAGCGCACCGCGCCGGACTCCTCCCACAGCACGACGCCCGCGAGCCGCAGTTCTTCGACGAGAGTTCCGATGTGCATCACAGTTGCCCTTCCTCACGAAAGGTACGTGCGGTTCAGTGGATTCCACGCGTTGCACCAGGTCTGCAGTTTTCGAACCGTATCCGCATTGCGGCGGGCGGCCAACGTGAGCAGAAGGGCACCGGGATGGAACAGCGGAAGGTGGGCGAGAGCGACCTTGTCACGTCGGAGATCGCTCTCGGGTCGTGGCTGACGTACGGCGACCGGGTCGATCGGGAGACCGCGGCCGACTGTGTCCGGCGGGCGTACGAGCTGGGGATCTCGTTGTTCGACTGTGCGAACGTGTACGGCAGAGGCGCCGCGGAGTCCTTGCTGGGTGAGGTTCTGGGCGACTTCCCGCGGGACAGCTATCTGCTGGCGACCAAGGTGTACTTCCCGATGGGACGCGGCGAGCTGGGACTGTCGGCCGCGCAGGTCCGCAAGCAGTGCGACGAGTCGCTGCGCCGCTTCGGTGTCGACCACATCGATCTCTATCAGTGTCATCGCTACGACACCCGCACGCCGCTCGAGGAGACGATGACGGCGCTGACGGAATTGGTTGCCGCAGGCAAGATCCGGTACGCCGGCTTCAGCGAGTGGACGCCGGAGCAGATCACGGCCGCCTTCGAGCTTCCCGGCGTGACGAGATTCGCGTCCAGCCAGCCGGAGTACTCGATCCTGCACCGCGCGCCGGAGGAAACCGTCTTCGGCGCCTGCGAGCGGTTCGGGATCGGGAACATCGTCTACTCGCCGCTGGCGCAGGGCGTCCTCACCGGGAAGTACCGCGCAGGAGAAGCGCCGCCGGAGGGATCGCGTGCGGCGGGCCGCGCGACGCGGGGATCGATGGGTAGCTACGCAGGTGCCGAGAACATCAAGAAGGCCGACCAGTTGCGGGAGGTGGCAGCTGCCGCCGGATTGTCGATGACCCAGCTGGCTCTGGCCTGGGCGCTGCGTGATCCGGTCGTCAGTGCCACGATCGTCGGCGCCAGCCGGCCGGAGCAGCTGGAGGAATCCGTGAGCGCGTCCGGCGTCACACTCGACGCCGCCACGCTGGCCGCGATCGACGCGGTGACCGGTACGCCGTCGTGACCGGGGTCGCGCCCGCCTCGACGGGGCAACGGTTGCTGTGGTTCCTCGACCACTACCAGAGCGAGAGCAGCATCAACTGCCCACTGGTCTGCCGGATCCGCGGTGAGGCCGGCGAAGGACGTCTGGAAGCCGCGCTCGACCGCCTCGTGGCGCGGCACGAATCGCTCCGGACGACGTTCGACGGGCGCGGCTCGAGGCTGCGTCAGGTCGTTCATGCTCCGGCCCGCGTGGTCGTCCGGCACGAGTGGTGCTCCGCGGGCTGGAGTGACGAGCTCGTCGAACAGCTCCTGGATGCAGAGCTTCGGACGCCGATCGACCCGCAGAAGGGTCCGCTGCGCGCGACCGTCTGGCACTTCGGCGCGGCCGATCACCTGCTCTGCCTCAACCTCCATCATCTGGTCGCCGACTCGTGGTCGTGCGGGGTCCTCTTCCGCGAGCTCGGTGCTCTGCTGGAGGACGCCCCGCCCGATCTGCCGCGGGTCGACTGGCAGTACCGCGACTTCACCGACTGGCAGGACGAGCTGCTCACCGGCTCTGCGCTCGACCGGCATCGGGCCTACTGGCAGCGGCAATTGTCCGGCCTCCGTACTCCGGACCTGCCGGTGCACGGTGGTCCACGCACGGCGTCCGGCCGGTCGGAGATGGTCGAGGCCGTCGTTCCGGGTGAGGTGGTCGACGCGCTGGAGGCAGTGGCCAACGCGCAACGCACCACCCTGTTCGCGGTGGTGCTCGCGACGTACTTCGCCGCGCTGCATCGCCGGTGTGGCGGGCATGACCTGGCGGTGGCCACGATGCTGGCCAACCGTTCGCGGCCCGAGACGCGGTTCACGGTCGGACTGCTCGCCACCATGGCGATGCTGCGCGTCCGGCTGCCCGTCGAGCCCAGCCTGGCGGACATCGTTCGCAAGACCCGGAGCACGGTGCGGGACGCGCTGCGGTTCCAGGAGTTGCCGTACCAGCTTGTGCCCGGCACCGGCGCCGCCCGCGCGGCCAGGACCGACAGCGTCGTCTTCCAGATGATGCCGGAGCCGATCCAGCAGGCCAGCCGGCACGACGCCGTCCAGCTCGAAGGGCTCGTCCCGCACGTCGGCGGCCGCTTCGACCTCGAACTCTCGGTGCTGCCGTGTGCCGACGGTCTCCGGGCGATGCTGTTCCACCGCCCGGAGCGGTGTGATCCGGACTGGGTCCGAGGGTTCCTCGCGGACTACGTCCGCATCACGTCGGCGGCCGCCAGCGCGCCGTACACGCCGATCAGTGCGCTGCTGAGCTGAGCTCCACCGTGCGCTCGAGGTCCGTCTCGCTGCGCGTCACGACGAGATCGTCCAGGACGAGCAGGTCGATGCCCGGGGCGCGGACGAAGGTCGAGACGGCGTCCTGGCTCGAGTGCACGATCGGTTCGCCGGCCAGGTTCAGCGAGGTGTTCGCCACGGCAGGCAGACCGGTCCGGCGCCGGAACTGGTCGATGAGCTCCCAGTAGACCGGGTTCGTCGTGCGGGAGACGCGCTGCGGCCGGGCGGACCCGTCCACGTGGGTGGTGGCCGGCATCCGCGCCCGTACGTCGGGGCGGACGGTGCCGGCTTCGAGCATGAAGTCGGCGCCGTCGCCGACCGTGTCCACGAACAGGTCGCCGACATGTTCGGCGAGCACACTCGGAGCGATCGGCCGCCACATCTCGCGGCCTTTGACGATGTTCAGCCGCTCCCAGATGCGGCGGTCCCGGGGATCGGCGAGCAGGCTGCGCGTCCCGAGCGCCCGCTGACCGACCTCACCGCGGCCGCGTGCCCAAGCGACCACACGGCCCGCGGCCAGGGCTTCCGCGACGGTCGCGGCCAGGTCGGTCCCGGGCAGCGACCGGGACACCAGCCCGGCCTTCGAGACCGCGGCGGCCACGTCGTCGAGCTCCGTCGACCAGTAGGCGTGGTCCATGCGCACCGGCTGGAAGGAGTTCTGGCCGGCTGCCTCGACGAGTGCCGCGCCGAGCGACACACCGACGTCCGTCGGCACCGGCGGTACGTACACCCGGTCGTAGAGGCCGCTGCGGGACAGCCGCCCGATCATCGTGCAGTTCATCCCGACGCCGCCGGCGAGGACCAGCGTCCGGGCGCCGGTCAGCCGACGGGCCTCGGCGGCCAGGGAGAGCACCGACTCCTCGACGGCCAGCTGGACGCTCGCCGCGAAGTCCGCGTAGGACATCGCCTCCTCGCCGGTCCGTTCGGCGTACGGGTAGTGGCAGCTGAACGCGGACCGTACGGCGTTCTCGTACTCCGGCGTGAAGCTGAGCGCGAACACGTTGGGATCCGGCGTGTGATCGACGCCCGGCACCAGCAGTGCGTAGCCGTCCGGTGCCGGCCGCAGCGGGACGTCGTGGCTGGGCCGGCCGTACGCCGAGAGTCCCATCAGCTTGCCCGCACCCCACTCGCCGAGTCCCGCCCACTTCGAGGCGGAGGCGTAGAAGAAGCCGAGCGACTGGTGGATCGGCAGTTCCCGGAGGATCTCGATGCGGCCGTCCCGCCCGTGCGCGATCGAGGTGCACTGGGTCTCGCCGGCGCCGTCGATGACCACGATGGCGACGTCGTCCTCGCCGCAGGAGTAGTACGCGCTGGCCGCATGGGCCAGGTGATGCGGTATCCAGCTGACGGGCGGCATCTCGGCCGGCGGCGCGTCGGGGAACAAGAGTCTGCGCAGGCCGGCCGGACCGAACCGGCGGTGCTCGGCGAGCTTGGTCCGGCTGATGTCCCAGCCGATCGCCACACCGGCCAGGGAGTCGGCCGAGATACCCGCGGACCGGAGGCATTCGGTGACCGCGTCGGCGGGGGTCTGGCCCAGCGCGTGCTTGCGTCTGCCGACCTTCTCCTGCTCGACGAGCGTGACGAGCGCACCGTCACGAAGAACAGCGGCGGACGCGTCGTGGAAGCCGATGTTCACGCCGAGCGTGTAGCGGCCGTCGGTTGCGGGCATGTCAGGTCCGATCTGTGCTGTCGACGAGGTGATACATCCGGTGGAAGCGCTCCTGCACGGGCAGGATCCGCGCATCGCCGAAGCCGGCGTCCCGTGCGAACGCGCGAACCTGTTCGGGCCGCAGCACGGTTCCGGTGCCGGTCGTCGGCGTACTGGCCATCGCGGCGGGCAGACAGTGCAGGACGCTGGTCGCGTACTGGAAGCGCTCGACCTCGTCGGCCGGCGCGGAGAACTCGAGGCCGACCTTGGCGTCCAGCACGATCGCGGCGCCGCCGGCGGCCCGGCTCGCCCGGCAGGCACACAGGACCTCCACCGGCCGGGGCATCTCGTGGAGCATGTCCAGCAGGCAGACCAGGTCGAACGGCCCGCCTGGTAGCGGCTGCGTAGCGTCGTGCACGGTGAACTCGACCCGGTCGGAGACCCCGGCCTCGCAGGCGTTCTGCCGGGCGTCCGCCACCGAGTCGGCGTCCAGGTCGAAGCCGTGGACCAAAGCCCGGGGATACGCCTTGGCGAGCGCGATGCTCGCCCAGCCCGCGCCGCAGCCGACGTCCGCGATCCGCGCGCCGGGAGCGCGGAGCGCGGCGTGCACAGCGGGCAAGGCCCGCCGGATCCATCCGGCCAGTTGATGGGTGAACAGCGCGCGGTTGGCACCCGAGTGACCGCGTCGCCAGTCCGCGCCGAACCGCGCGTCGGGAACCCCGCCGCCGGTCCGGAACGCGTCGAGCAGAGCCGGTAGCGCGTTCGCGATGCCGCCGAGCGGCAGCACCGCCATCGATGCCAAGGACAACGGATCGTCCGAGGCGGTCAGCACCCGGGCATGCTCGGCCGGCAGGCTGAAGACCCGCTCGGCCGGCGGGCGCGTCACGTCGTCGACCTCCAGGATTCCCGCGACCGCCTGCTGTTCGAGCCATTCGCGGGCGTACCTGGGCGCGATGCCGGCCCGTGCGGCGAGGTCGTCGTACGTCCCGGGCGCGGCGTGCAGGGCGTCGTACAGGCCGAGCTGCAGGCCCAGGTAGCTGGACAACAGTTCCTGGGTCGCGAGGCACGCGAGCCAGAGCCGGACCTGCATCGCGCGGGCACGGGTGCCGGGGGCCGCGGCTCCGGCGGTTGACGATCCTGCGTCCATCGACCCTCCATGCCCGGTACGACCGTTCGGCGAGACGCTGACGGGGCGAGAGCCTACGAAACCTTCGGACGCCGGCGTAGGCGCGACGTTGATCGCGCGCTGCGCGCTTGATTGCGGCTGTGCCGGTGCGACCCTAGGGTGTTCGGGACGAGCGATCCGACCGACGACGTGGAGGTAGCCGCGGCATGTCAAGTGACCAGGGAACCCGGCCGGCCGTGATCCCGATGCTGGCGTACGAGGACGCTGCGGCCGCGATGGACTGGCTGGCGAAGGCGTTCGGCTTCCGGGAACTGACCCGGATGCTCGACGACAACGGCGCGGTGATGCACGGCGAGATGGCCGCCGGCGACGGCATGATCATGCTGGCGACGCCGACCCCCGACTACGAGAGCCCGCGGCACCACGGCGAGCACTGCGAGGCGGCCCGGTCCTGGCTGAGCGTCCCGTACGTCATCGACGGCGTGTATGTGCGAGTGGACGACGTCGACGCGCACTACCGCCAGGCGCAGGAGGCGGGCGCGACCATTCTCGGGGAGCCGTCCGACAATCCCTACGGCCGGACCTATCGGGTCGAGGACGTCGAGGGACATCGCTGGATGTTTGCGCAAGGCAACTAGCTTCCGACGACGAAGGCGGGGCCCTGATGCAGCGAGCGAGACGATCGTGCTGACCGGCGCCGCACCGTGGCCGGCCGACCGGGCCGCGGCGTACCGCCGGGGTGGGTACTGGAGCGGTGAGACGCTGGCCGACCTGGGCCGGGAGCCGGCTCGCGAGGCTGCCGGACGCACTGCGCTGGCAACGCTGCAGCGCCAGGTCAGTTATGGACAGCTGGACCGGTGGGCGGACGAGCTGGCCGGTGGGCTTCGTGCGCTCGGTCTGCGCGCCGGGGACCGAGCTGTGGTGCAGCTGCCGAACACGCCGGATTTCGTTGCGCTCTGCCTGGCGCTGTTCCGGCTCGGCGTGCTGCCCGTGCTCGCGCTGCCCGCGCACCGGCGGGTCGAGCTGGCCTACCTCTGTGCCCACACCGAGGCGAAGCTGCTCGTGGTGCCTGACGTGGTGGCCGGATTCGACCATCGCGAGCTCGCTCGCGAGATCCGGCCGACGGCGCCGGCCTTGGAGCGCGTGCTGGTGGCCGGTGACCCGGGGGAGTTCGTCGCCCTCGACGAGACGCGCGCCGAACCGGCGCAGGTGCCGCCACCCGACCCGGACGACGTCGCGCTGCTGCTGCTGTCCGGAGGTACGACGCAGTTGCCGAAGCTGATCCCGCGGACGCACAACGACTACGCGTACCAGTTGCGTGCGACAGCCGCTGCGATGCATTTCGACGACAGCGGCGTCTATCTGGCCGCACTGCCCGCGGCACACAACGCCGCGCTCGGCTGTCCTGGAGTGCTCGGAGCGATCCGGGCCGGCGGCACCGCCGTTCTGGCGGCGAGTCCGAGCCCGGACGAGGTGTTCCCGTTGATCGCGCGGGAGCAGGTCACGCTGACGACCTTGATGCCGGCCTTCCTGCCGCTGTGGATGAAGACCGCGCCCGCCTTCGGCGCCGACCTGTCGAGGCTGACGATCGAGGTCGGTGGAGCGCGGTTGGAGCCCGAGCTCGCGGCGGAAGCCGAGCGTGTGCTGGGCTGCCGTTTGACCCGGTGGTTCGGGATGGCCGAAGGTCTGCTCTCGTTCACCCGGCCGGAGGCTCCGGCCGAGCAACGGCACCGCACCGAAGGGCATCCGCTCTCGGACGACGACGAGATCCGTGTTGTCGACGAGCACGACCAGCCCGTGCCGCACGGTGAGGTCGGCGAGTTGCTGACGCGCGGCCCGTACACGATCAACGGGTACTACCGCGCGGAGGAGCACAACGCGAAGACCTTCACGGCCGACGGCTTCTTCCGTACCGGTGACCTGGTGACCCTGCGGCCCGACGGAAACCTGGTCGTCGAGGGGCGGATCAAGGACGTGGTCAACCGCGGCGGCGAGAAGATCTCCGCGGCCGAGGTCGAGGAACACCTGGCCGCCCACCCGCGGGTGCACGAGGCAGCCGTCGTCGCGCAGCCCGACCCGGTCCTGGGGGAGCGGACGTGCGTGTTCGTCGTCGCGGCGACCGGCGATGCGCCCAGCCTGTCGGATCTGCGGAGCTTCCTCGGCGATCGCGGCCTGGCGACGTACAAGCTCCCGGACGCGGTGGTCTCCGTCGAGTCGTTGCCCTACACATCGATCGGGAAGGTCCACAAGGCGGCGCTGCGGGCCCGGCTGGCGTGACCGTCAGACCATCGAGACCCACGGTGCGAGCCGGCCGGTGCTGCCCAGGTCGACGATGCTCAGTCCGCGGTCGCCTTCGCCGACGCGGAGGAAGGCCCAGGTAGCGGTCCGAGCCCCCAGCGTCGCGTAGTGGTCCGTGATCTCGCCGGTGAACTGCTCGATCAGGTCCGCGCGTCCCGAAGCCATCGCCTCCGCGGTCCCACGGACCAGCGGTGAGGCCGGCGTCGCCGGAATCGCCGAGGTGGCCAGCACGGTGACGTCGTAGCCTGCCTGCGCGGCCCAGGCGGCGAGCTCGTCGCGCAGCAACAGGTCGCCGTCCTCGTCGCGGAGCAGCATCGTCGCCAGGAACGCGCTGCCACCGGGCTCCAGGTGCTCCGGAAGACCGCCGAGCACCCTACGCGCGATGGCGAATCCGTCCGGCCCGCCCGCGCCCGCGACCGGGAACGAGTGACCCGGCGGAACCGGCATGAACGGCACGTTCGCCACGACATGGTCGTACCGCTCGCCGTTCACGGCGTCGTACAGGTCTCCGACACGGACGTCCACCTTCGCGATCGCGCCGTTCAGAGCGGCATTCAGTACGGCGATCGCGGCCGCGCGCGGCATGAGCTCCACCAGCGTGACCGTTGCGCAGGACGCGGCCGCGGTCAGGCCTTGGAAGCCGGGACCGGCGCAGAGGTCGAGGCAGGAACGACCCGTGCCGTACGACGCATGCATCGCCAGCGCCAACGAGTCGGGGCCGAAGTAGGTGTCCACCTGCGTCGGCCCCGGAGGCTCTGCGAGCAACCACACGCCATGCGGGCGAAAGAGCGACAGGCGTGGCAGCGATACATGCGTGCCGTCGAGCTGCGCGACGTCCGCCGCAACCAGGACTGGGAGCGCGGCAACCACCTCACTCGGAAGCGCGCTTCGGCTGACACAACGCTGCAGCAGCAGGAGATCCACGAGGCTACGCAACGATCCGTCGAGCCGGTCCGCCTCGCGCGCCCAGCGATCGCGCCGGGTCGCATGCGGTGGAAAAGCAGCCAGGAACGACGCGAAGCCGTGCCGCTCCAAGGCGCCCGGTAGCCGGCTCAACGCGTCGTACTCCGCCTCGTCCATCGACACTCCTTCGCACCGGTCTGCGGACCGTCGTCACGGTATTGCCTGGGTTGCACTCCCGTCGACGGCCGCAGACGCTGATGACCTGTGCCCAGTCGCGCCCCGGAGGATTCTGTGACGATCGACCCGCTGCCTCCCCGGTTCGATCACGACGCTCCCGATGTCCTGGTCGATCCGTATCCCGCCTACCGGGAACTGCGGAACGCCGGCCCGCTGTGCCGCTTCGGTCCCGGGCAGTGGGGCGTCACGCGGCATGCCGAGGTGTCGGCGTTGCTGCGCGACCGGCGGCTCGGGCACGGGTATCCGCCCGAATACCGGCGATTCGCGGTGGGCGACGGACCCGCGACCGAGTTCTTCGGTGCCATCAGCATCGTTCGCGACCCGCCCGAACACGCCAAGCTCCGGGGGCTGATGAGCAAGGCCTTCACCCCGGCGCTGGTCCGCGGGCTGTCCGCCCGGCTGGGCGAGCTCGTCGACGAGCTCCTCGATCCGGCCGCGGACACCGGAACGCTCGACGTGGCGAAGGACCTCGCGTACCCGCTGCCGATCACGGTGATCTGCGAGCTGATGGGGGTCCCGGCGAGCGACCGCAATCTGGTGCGGCCGCGTGCGGCGGATCTGGCGCGCGGCTGGAACACCCACGTCGCGGAGGCGGATCGGCCCGCGGTGCACGACTCGGTCGTGTGGCTGCGGGAGTACGTCGGTGCGATGCTCGACGACCGCCGGCGGGCCGCCGGCGACGACCTGCTCAGCCGGATGGTCGCGGCCGCCGGCGACGACGGCACCGGGCTGACCCGCGACGAGATCGTCGACAACGCGGTCTTCCTGTTCTTCGCGGGCTTCGAGACGACGCGGAACATGATCAGTACCGGATGCGCCGCGTTGCTGGAGCACCGTGACCAGCTCGCCAGGCTCCGTGCGGAGCCCGGGCTGGCGCCGTCGGCGGTCGAGGAGTTCCTGCGCTACGACGCGCCGGTGCAGGGCGCCGGCCGGATGGTGCTGGAGCCGATCGAGGTCGGCGGTCAGGTCATCCGGGCGGGCAGGGTGCTGGTGCTCCTGCTCGGCTCTGCCAACCACGACGAGCGGGTGTACTCCGAGCCGGATCGGCTGGACATCGGCCGCTCCCCGAATCCACAGCTCGCGTTCGGCAGCGGCAGCCACTTCTGCCTGGGCGCGCCACTGGCGCGTGAGGAGGGTCGCGTGGTCTTCCAGCGTCTGCTCAGCCGGTTCGCCGTCATCGAACCGGCGGGCGATCCGGTTCGACGGTTCACGAGTGCGGGCAACATCCGCGCCTTCGAGAGCGTGCCCCTGTCGGTACGCGCAGCCTGAGGAGGCCGTTCACATGCATCTGAATGTCCTGAGCCAGGGAGTGCCGTCGCCGCTGTTCGAGGGTCTGTGGCGGCACCCGGACGACGCGACCCGGACGGGTTACCGGTCGCTGTCCTACTGGACGTCACTCGCACAGCGGCTCGAGGCGGCGTGTATCGACGCACTGTTCCTGGCGGACATCCACGGTGTGTACGACGTGTACGGCGGGTCGGCGGCGGCCTCGGTCCGCCATGCCCACCAGGTGCCCGCGATCGACCCCACGTTGTTGCTCCCGGCAATGGCAGCTGTCACCGAGCACCTCGGTTTCGCGGTCACGTACTCGGTGTCGTACCACGCGCCGTACCAGTGCGCCCGGGTGTTCTCGTCGTTGGACCACCTGACCGGCGGCCGGGTTGGCTGGAACATCGTCACGTCGGACCTGCGGCTGGCGAAGGCGACCGGGCTCGGCGAGTACATCCCGCACGACGAGCGCTACGACCGTGCCGACGAGTACCTCGAGGTGGTGCGTGCACTCTGGGAGGACAGCTGGGCCGACGGTGCGCTGCGGCACGACGTGGCCGCCGACGTCTTCACGGATCCGGACCTGGTGCGGCCGGTGCAGCACAAAGGCCAGTGGTTCACCGTGGACGCCGTCCATCAGTGCGAGCCGTCGCCGCAGCGGACGCCGGTGCTGTATCAGGCCGGCTCGTCGGATCGTGGGACCACGTTCGCGGCGCGGCACGCGGAGGTCGTTTTCGTCACCCTCAGCAGCGCCCGCCGCGGCGCCGAGAAGGTGCGCGAACTCCGCCGGCGCGCCGAGCAGTTCGGCCGTGACCCGCGGGCCATCAAGGTGCTGCAGGGGTTCCCGGTCCTGCTCGGTCGCACGAAGGCCGAAGCGGAGGCGCGGGCGGCCGAGTTCACGGAGCTGACCAGCCCTGGTGGCCTGTTGGCGAAGTGGTGCGGATGGGTCGGCGTCGACCTCGCTGCGTACGACGACCGGACGCCGATCACCGACATCATGCCGGAGGACGGCCGCTCCGTGACCGGGTTCCTGGCCGGCGCGTCGCCGGACCGCGACTGGACCGTGGGCGACGTCCGGGACTTCATCGCGACGCCGCGGCGGCCGCACGCGCACGACCGCCTCAGCCTGTTCGGTACGCCGGAACAGGTGGCGGACCGGATGGAGGAGTACCTCGACATCGCGGGGGTGGACGGGTTCAACCTGTATCCCTGCCCGCCGACGTCGGGTGTCGACGACATCTGCGACCTGCTGGTGCCGGAGCTTCAGCGACGCGGTCTGTTCCGGACGCAGTACGACGAGGCCGAGCAGACTCTGCGGCAGCGCTACCTCGGCGCGAGCCGATCGGCGTACGCGCCGGCCGCGGACCTGTCGGGTGGACTGGCATGAGCTCCGTTCTGGTCGTCTCGCCGCATCTGGACGACGCCGTGCTGTCCACCGGCGAGTACCTCGGCCAGCATCCCGGCGCCACGGTCGTGACGGTGTTCGCCGGCGTGCCGGGCCCGGAAGCGCGCGGACATTACGACGCCGCGACGGGTGCGGCGAACGGGGCGGAGATGATGACGCGGCGCCGGCAGGAGGACGCGCTCGCGCTCGGCCTGCTCGGCGCCACGCCGTTGCATCTGGAGTTCCTCGACCGCCAGTACCGCGTTCGCAGCAGCGACGACGCGATCGCCGCCCGGTTGCGGGAGACGATCGAGAGCTGTCGCCCGGACGTGGTCCTCGGGCCGGTCGGACTGCTCCATCCGGACCACGTGCAAGTGGCCCGCGTCTGGAGCCGAGTTGCGCGTGAGTTCGCCGGGATCGTCTCGCTCGCCTACGAAGAGCTGCCGTACCGCGTCCAGTTCCCGACTCTGGCCGTTGATCAGGTCCGGGCCACCGCGAAGAGCTCGGGCGCCAAGGAATGCGCGCAGGGCAACGAACTCCGGCCCGACACCGCCACCGGCCGGAAGGCACAGGCCATCCTCGCGTACGGATCGCAGCTCGGAACCCTGCCCATGCTGAGTTGTCTGGTGCCGGAGCGGCTGTGGCGGCTCTGGCCCGAGCCGGAACGCGCCGACGCTGGGGTGCAGGTTGAGTCGCGCTGACACCGCCCGCCGTCGCCTGCTGTCCTGGCTCGACGACCCGAGTCGCGGCCGGGGCGTCCATTTCGCCGGCGCGCAGGATGCTTGGGAGTTCTGGAGCTACCAGCGGCTCGCCGCCGGGGTTCGCGGGGTGTCCGCGGCGCTGGTGCGGTCGGGGATCGTGCCCGGCAATGTGGTCGCGGTCGTCGCCGACGGCGGGCCGGGTTTCGTCGCAGCTCTGTTCGGCGCGATGTACTGCGGCGCGACCGTCTCTCCGTTGCCGCCGCCGACGGCGTTCGGCGACCGCGAGCTGTACGCCCAGCAGGTCGAGGCGTCGTTCCGTGCGGCCGAGCCGGCGATCGTCCTGGTCGAGACGCCGTACGAGCGTGTCATCCGCGATCTTGCGCGCCGAGCCGGTGTCGCGGCCGTCGAGGATCTCGGCACGTTCACCGACTCGTCGCCCGCGGCTCCGGTGGACGGCGTGCCCGGTCCCGCGCTGGTGCAGTTCACGTCGGGATCGAGCGGACGCAGTCGCGCGATCGGCATCAGCTCCGCCGCTCTCGCCGCGAACGTCGCGGCGATCAGGGACTGGCTGGGGATGGACGGCTCGCAGGCCACCGCGTCCTGGCTCCCGACGTACCACGACATGGGCCTGACCGGTTGCCTGATCACCCCGGTGGTGGACGGCTCCGACGTCTGGCTGATGTCTCCGCGGCAATTCGTTCGCGATCCGCTGCGCTTCCTGCGGTGTTTCGATCGCGGCGGCGATCAGGCGGCGCGCCATACGGCGATGCCGAGCTTCGGACTCGCGCATGTCGCGGCACGGGTACGGCCCGGCGACCTGGCCGGTCTCGACTTCACCCAGGTGCGATCGGTGATCATCGGTGCCGAGCGCATCGATCCCGACGCCGTACGGCGCTTCACCGAGCTGCTCGGGCCGCACGGACTGGACGCGAGCGCTCTGCTGCCGGCGTACGGACTCGCCGAGGCAACGCTCGCCGTCACCGGATTGCGACGAGGCCGGCGGCTCCGGGCGCTGACGTTCGTGCCGTCGAGTCTGAGCACCGGCCTGCGGGTCGGGACCGCTGAGACCTCCGGCCTGACGCTGATCGGCTGCGGCACACCGATGGCAGGTGTGGTGGTCGACGTCGAGGACTCCGACGGGCGGACGCTTGCCGCGGGAACGGTGGGAGAGATCGCCGTGTCCGGAACGTCGGTCGGCAACGGCTATCTCTGCGACCCCGACCCTGCGACCGGCTCACTGACAGCATTCGCCGAAGGAAAGGTGCGCACGGGCGACGCGGGCTTCCTGCTGGACGGCGAGCTGTTCGTCATCGGCCGCCTCGGCGACAGCCTGAAGGTCCGCGCGCGGACGGTCTTCGCCGAGGACCTCGAGGCCGCGATCGCCGCGGAGGGAGTGCCACCGCAGCGCTTCGCCACCGCGCTCGGGGTGCGCGAGGGTCGCAGTACGGCGGTCGCCGTCATCGAGCGGGCCCGTCCGGAGTGGCTGTGGGCCGCTGACCGGGTTCTCCGGCGGTCCGCCGAAGGCGCCGAGGTGGTCACCGTGGACGCGCCGCGCGGCCGCATCCCGCGCACGACCAGTGGCAAGCCGCAACGGGCGCGGCTGTGGCAGATGTTCGGGGCGCGGCAGCCGGCCGGTGATCCGGCCGCTCGTCGCCCGAGGCAACTATCGACAGGAGACAGCGATGACTGAAGCGAATCCGACCATGGTGTCCGGCCGGCCGGTCGACGAGATCCGCGCCGAGGTCCGGGCGATCGCGCTCGAGCTCGCGCCGGCCGACGACGTCACGGCGACCGACGACTCGCGGCTGGTCGAGGACCTGGCGTTCCACTCGCTGGCGTTGCTCGAGCTCGCCTTCGCGCTCGAGGACCGGTTCGACCTCGATCCGATCGAGCAGGAACGGGCCCAGCAGATCAAGACCCTCGGCGACATCTCCGATCTCGTCGTCGAGGAGCTCCAGGCCCGCTGATGACGGCGCGCGGACAGCTCGACGCTTTCGGCGCGGCGACCGCGACCGCGGCGTACCGGGCCGACCCGTACCCGTACCTGGCGGAGCTGCGGCGCCGCGAGCCGGTCCTGCGCCTCGCCGACGGCACCGTCGTGCTGACCAGGTACGACGACGTGGCGGGGATCCTGAGCGATCGGAGGGCCGGCACCGCGCCGCCGCACGGCGGGCTCGACGGCTACGGCGCGGTGTCCGGCATCCAGGGGATCGCGGGCAACGACGCCCCGCGCCCGGTGAGCATGCTGGATCCGCCGATGCACGGCAGAGTCCGCGGCGCACTGGGCCAGGCGTTCGGGAGGGACGCACCGATGGTGCTGCGGCCGACCGTCGCTCACCTGGTGTCGGACATGCTGGCGAAGGCCGCCGAACGCTCCGGCCAGACGGTCGACGCGGTGACTCAGCTGGCGCTCCCGGTGCCGCTCGCAGCCATCTGCGGGTCGTTCGGGATCCCTGAGGAGGACCACGCGGGCGTGGTGCGATGGAGCCGAGCACTGGTCCGCAACGGGGATCCGGGCTCCAGCGTCACCGACGCGCAGCGCGACGCCGCCCAAGATGCCGAGCGCGAGTTCGCGAGCTACATGGGCCGCCTGGTGGTACGACGCCGCCGTACGCCGGGCGAGGACATCGTCAGCCGACTGGTGCGGGCCGACGTCGCCGGCGCGCCTCTCGACCTCGGCGAGCTCGTGGCGAACGCCGTGTTCCTACTGGTCAACGGCTACCACAACACGGTGAACCTGATCGCCAACAGCCTGCTCGCCCTGCTGCGGAATCCGGATCAGCTGACCGCGCTGCGCCGCGCGCCGGCGACCGAGGTCCCGGCAGCGGTCGACGAGCTGCTCCGGTACGACAGCCCCATCCAGTCGATCGCCCGGGTGACACACCGCCCGATCGAGCTCCGCGGCCACAGCCTTCCGGCCGGCACCGGGATCATGGCGATGGTCGCGGCCGCACACCGCGACCCGGAGGCGTTCGCCGAGCCGGATCGGCTGGTGCTCAGCCGCCGGCCCGCGCGGCGGGTGCTCTCGTTCGGAGGCGGGCATCACTACTGCCTCGGAGCGGGACTCGCGCGCTCCGAGGCCGAGTACATCCTCGTGGCTGTCCTGCGGCGCTTCCCGGAGCTCAGCCTCGCAGGTCAGCCGGTGTGGGCGCCGACCTTCACCCTGCGTGGGCTGGAGAGCCTTCCGGTCTCGCTCGGTCGTCCGGCCGGCCCTCGGCGCGGAGCACCGACGTCGCGACGTCGAACCCACGCTCCCGGGTGAGCTGTGCACCGAGGGACCTGCCGGCATCGCGTTGTTCAACTGCGCGTTCCACGCAGCTGAGCAGACGGGCCGGCGTCCAGCGGCGCCAGTCGAGCCTGACGCCGGCGCCCAGCGCCGCCAGTACGTCGGCATTCTCGAACTGGTCGACGGTCGACGGCATGATCACGGCCGGACGTCCGTTCGCCGCGAAGACCGTGCTGGTGCCGAGGCCGCCGTAGTGGACGCCGGCCAGTGATCGCGGAGCCAGCACCGACAGGGGGATGTAGCGGTCGACGAACAGTGGACCGTCGACACCGGATCGCTCGGCACGGAAGTCGATGTAGACGCCGCGCACCCCCAGGGACCGGCAGACCGCCGCCGCTGCCTCCTGAAAACCTGGGGTCGACTGATGCGGCGGTGCCCGGAATGCCAGCACGTCGTCGCCCTCGTCGAGGTACCGCTCGAATCCGGACCGGTTGCGCCAGAGCCGCGTCACGTCCCAGTGCGCGAACCCGGTCACCGTGACGTGGGCCGGTAGCCGGCGGGAGTCGAGGAGCAGCGGAGAAGTGAGGACGAGCGCTCGCCCCGGCGAGCAGCACAGGTCGAGAAACGAGCCGGTCGGTCCCGCGATGCCCGCCGCTTCGCAGGCACTCCGGATGCGACCGAGGAAGCGCGCGTCGAGCCGGCGCCCGAAGTCCTTCCAGGCCAACCGGTTGAGAACCGGCCCGAGGGTCTTGAACGGCTGGTACAGCGGCATTCGCTCCGCGTTCGGGAACAGCCATGCCGCCGGGCTCACGGTGAACCAGGGGACACCGCGATTTTGTGCCACCAGCGCGGCCGCGATCTGGATCGGATGCGCCACGACGACGTCGTCGGAGCGGATCGTCTCGTCCAGCTGCGCGATGGTGTTGCCGAGCGACCCGAGCACCCAGGTGTCGGTCAGCCGGAGGAAGGCCCGCCAGCCGCCGCTCTCGTCGAACCCGCTGTCGGCGCCGTCGCCCGGCGCCGATTCCAGGGCCTGGAAGGGGATCCGCTCTCCGCGGGCCAGCAGCGCGACCTGCGCCCCGGCCACCAGCAGCACGTCCTGACCCAACGACCGCAAGTGACTCGCGAGGCCGATGTAGGGCAGCACGTCACCCAGCGAACCGCCGGTCACCAGGACGAACCGGCGCGCCGAAACTGTCGGCATGGTGGCTCCCATCGTCTCGTGAAGCTCGGAACACCCTGTATTTGCTCGGCTTTCGGACCGTCGTGCCACCGTATAGCGTCGATCCGGACGGCAACCAACCTGCGGGAGCTGGAGATGAACGGCATCGTGGCGCGCCTGGTCGCTGAACGCATCGCGTTGCTGAAGTCGTTCCGAGCGACGGGCGTCGCCCTGCTGCTGGCGGTCGTACTGGTATCCGTGGTCGGCAGCCTGGTGCCCGCGCTGACCGCGACGGCGGTGGCCTGGCTGGTCTCCCGGGTGCAGCAGGGAGACGGGACCGCGGACCTGGCGATCCTCTACGCTCCGCTGACCCTGTTCGCGGTCGTTCTGGTGCTGGGCAACGCCGCCGAGGCGGCGCGAGAGCCGCTGTACCACCTCGCCCGTATGCGCATCGACGGCGCACACCGGCGGTCGCTGTCCGAGCTGATCACGGCGGCGCCGACGATCGGCGCGCTCGAAGGACCTCGAGCGCAGACCCTGATTCGCGAAGCGAAGGCGGATCCGGACAACTGGACGCAACGTACGCCGGCCGACGGAGCGCTCGCGCAACTGCGGCTGCTGGCCTCCGGGATCGGCCTGGCCGGCTCGTGCGTGGTCCTGACGCGCTACGCCTGGTGGCCCGTCCCGCTGCTCGTGCTGTCGGCGTTCACGTTTCGCTTCTTCCTGCACCGGCACGCGCTGCGGTGGTACCGGCAGGCCCAGCGCGGCCTCGGCCAAGCGCTGCACGGCGACGCGTGGGAAGCAGCGATCACCTCGCCCAGTGAAGGCAAGGACGCCAGGGTGTTCGGCTTCGGCGACTGGGCGGTCGATCGGATGCTGCACCATGTCCGCGGCACCTTCGAGCCGGTGTGGGGCCTGGGCAACGGATTCGTCGCGCGGCTGCTGCCACAGACCTTGGTCGTCGTGGTGCCGTTGGGCGTGGTCTACACGATGGTGGCGAGCTCCGCTGCGAGCGGAACCACGTCGGTCGCGGTGACGACCGCCGTACTGGCGGCCGGTTGGTCCCTCTTCCAGATCCTCGGCAACGACGACGCGCGCGAGCTCATCGGAGCCACCGCGTGTCTCGCGGCGCTGGACCAACTCAGCGATCTGCTGAGCCGGGACAGCCTCGAGTCCCGGAAGTCGGCGCCGCCGGCTGCGATCGAGACCGGCAGCCCGCCGCTCGTACGGTTCGATCGTGTCTCCTTCGCGTATCCGCGCACCGCGCGGCAGGTCCTCGACGGGCTCGACCTCGAGATCCGGCCAGGAGAGCTGCTGGCGGTCGTGGGGATGAACGGCGCCGGCAAGTCGACGCTGATCAAGCTGCTCGCCGGTCTCTACCGCCCGACCGCCGGTTCGATCTGTGCCGACGGCACCGAGCTCGCGGATCTCGGGCCCGAGTGGCGTCGGCGGATCTCGGTGGTCTTCCAGGACTTCGTCCGCTACCAACTGCCCGCGGCGGACAACGTCACGCTCGGTCGGCCCGGAGCGGCGGTGGACCCCGGCGTACTCGACGCTGTCGCTCGCGAGGCCGGCCTCGACGCCGTCGTCGCCGACCTCCCGGACGGCTGGCAGACGCCGCTGTCCCGGTCCCGGAGCGGCGGCGTCGACCTGTCCGGTGGTCAGTGGCAGCAGGTCGCGCTCGCCAGGGCGCTGTACGCGGTCCGGATGGGCGCGAAGATCGTCGTACTGGACGAGCCGACGGCTCACCTCGACGTCGGCACCGAGACCGAGGTGTTCCAGCAGCTGACGAGCGCCCTGCACGACACCAGCGTCGTACTGATCTCGCACCGCTTGTCGACGGTACGCCGCGCGCACCGGATCGTCCTCCTGGAGGACGGCCGGATCAGCGAGAGCGGCACCCACGCCGAACTGATGCGACTCGGCGGGTCGTACGCACGGATGTTCTCGCTCCAGGCCGAGCGGTTCCGGCAGGGACACGACGACCGGATCGAAGAGGGCGAGCTGATATGAGGCGCTACGTCGAACTCTGGGCGGAGCTGTTGCGGCTGTCGGTACGCCGGTTCCCGGCGCAGACGCTGTGGTTGCTGGCGGTGAAGGTGGTCTCGGTCGGACTGGTCGCTGCCTCGGCACTCGCGCTGCGCGAGGTCGTCGACGCCGCGGTGGCCGCGGACGCCCGGTCGGCGATCCGGGCAGCGTTCGTCGCCGCGCTCGTCTGCGGGCTGATGGCGTATGTGGACCAGGTCGACATCGTGCTGCACTTCGGGCTCGTGGAGCGGCTCGGCCTCCTCGAGCTGCAGCCCGGGATCGACCGCGACATCGCCGGCCTGGAGACCCTCGACCATCTGGAGCAGACGGAGTTCCTCGACCGGATCACGGTGGTCCGCGGGCGAGCCTGGGACCTGGCGTTCGGTGTCTGGGTCGCCGTCGACTCGATCTTCAACATGGCGCGGCTCGCGGTGTTGCTGGTGCTGCTCGGCGTCGTGAACCCGTGGCTGCTGCTGTTGCTCGGATTCGCCTACGTGCCGTTGTGGTTCGAGCAGCGCGGCCAGCGCGCGGTGATCGCGGCCGAGACCGAAACCGCCGAGTCGTTCCGGCTGCAGCGGCATCTGTTCGACCTGGCCGCGGACGCCGCGACGAGCAAGGAGATCCGGACCGCCGGGGCCGGCCCCGAGTGCGCTCGCCGGCAGGCAGCGGCGTGGGCCGACGTCGAGTCGACGCAGTTCCGCGCGCGCTGCCGGCTGGCGGTGTGGAAGCTGACGGGCTGGCTGATCTTCACTCTCGGATTCAGCGCCGGTCTGGGACTGGTGGCGACCGGCGCGCTCCAGGGTTCGGGAACGGTCGGCGACATCGTTCTCGCCATCACGGTCGTCGCCAACATGCGACAGGCCCTGCAGAACACGGTGTACCGGACCGCGGAGGCGGCCGGGGCCGGCCGGTTGATCGAACCGTTCTTGTGGCTGCGGGACTACACCGAGGCCGAGCGATCCAACGCCCGCGGCCGGCAGCGCCCGCCCGAGGCGCTGCTGGACGGCATCTCGATCGAGCACGTCGGCTTCACGTACCCCGGGACCGAGCGTCCGGCCCTGCAGGATGTGTCCCTGCGGCTGCCTGCCGGATCGGTGATCGCGGTCGTCGGTGAGCGCGGGTCCGGGAAGTCGACACTGGTGAAGCTGCTGCTCAAGCTCTATCAGCCGACGTCGGGTGCGGTCCGGCTGGACGCCCTGGACCTGGCCGACGTCGACACGGCCGCCTGGCGATCCCGGACGAGTGCCGCATTCCAGGACTTCGGTCGCTTCCGGACCAGGTTCGCCGAGACGATCGGCCTCGGCGACCTGCCGAACATCGCCGTTCCCGGCCGGATCGACGATGCCGTCCGGCATGCCGACGCGACGGGCCTCGTGGACCGGTTGCCGAGCGGGATCGAGACCCAGCTCGGGCGGGAACTCGGAGGTGTCGACCTCTCCGAAGGCCAATGGCAGAAGACCGCACTCGCGCGGGCGTCGATGCGGCCAGCCCCACTGCTGTTCGTCCTGGACGAGCCGACCGCGTCGCTGGACGCCCCCAGCGAGCACGCGGTGTTCGAGGCCTACATCGCGCGGGCCCGCGCGCTGGCCGGACGGGCCGGAGCCATCGTGGTGATCGTGTCGCACCGCTTCTCGACGGTGACCGGCGCCGACCGGATCGTCGTCCTCGACCGGGGGCGGGTCGTGCAGTGTGGCTCCCATTCCGCGTTGATGCGCGATCCGGGACGGTATGCGGAGCTCTACGCGATCCAGGCAGCGGCGTACACGGCAACGTGAGCTGTCGCCGTACAACTCACGTCCTCGGCCGGCCCGAGCGTGGCACCTACGATCGTGAGCTGTGGCAGAGACCCGGGAGTTCGCGGCGTCGATCGGGCAGCGGCTGCTGTGGTTGATGGACCGCTACCGGGGCTCCGCGGGAGCGCTCAACGAACCGATGACGTGGCGCCTGCGCGGCCCGCTCGACATCGGCGCGCTGTCGGCCGCGGTCGACGCGCTGATCGAACGGCACGAGTCGTTGCGCACGGCGTTCCTGATGCGGGACAACCAGTTGCTGCAGGTCATCAAGCCGCCGGCGTCCGCAGGACTGGCTCCCGAGACCGTGTGCTCCGGTGCTGGTGAGCAGGAGGTGCTCGCGGCGCTGGAGGCGGAGACCGGATCCAGGATCGACATCGGCGAAGGTCCGCTGCGGATCCGGTTGTGGCGGCTGTCGCCGACCGATCACATCCTCTGCCTGAACATCCACCATCTCGCGATGGACCGTCGATCGGCGACCGTCATCGCGGACGAGCTGGCCATGCTCTACAGCGGCGCGGCGCTGCCGCCGTCCGGATGGCAGTACGCCGCCTGGGCCGAATGGCAGCGCGACCGCATGTCGGGTGCGCGACTGGCCGAGTTGCGGCACGCCTGGACCGAGCGCCTGCAGCACGTTCAGGTACCGGCCCTTCGGCAGGTGTCCGAGGCGGCAGCTGAAACTGGACCGGAGCCGGACTGTGTCCTCGGGGAGCGGCAGGTTTCCGGTCTGCAGCGTCTCGCGGCGGACGTGTCCGCCGGCTTGTTCGCGGTCACTCTGGCGATGTTCTTCGCGCTGATCTGGGCACGGACCGGGGTGCGCGAGCCGGCAGTCGCCTCGGTGTTCGACGGGCGTGACCGGCCGGAG
Organism: Kribbella sp. NPDC050459; assembly: GCF_040655315.1. Lineage (NCBI taxonomy): Bacteria > Bacillati > Actinomycetota > Actinomycetes > Propionibacteriales > Kribbellaceae > Kribbella > Kribbella sp. NPDC050459. The sequence continues at coordinate 1,029,743 of NZ_JBFAJQ010000001.1, forward strand.
GTGGCGGACACGGTCGGATTCTTCGAGCACCTGGTGCTGCTGCGGGCCTCGGTGCGTGCGGACCAGCCGATGACGGACCTGATCGCCGCTGCCCAGGCCGAGATCGACTTCGCGGCCGCGAACGGCCTGCCCCTGCACCTGCTGCCGCCCGCGGCGGCGCGGCTCGGCGGACCGGACGGCGCCCGGCGGATCGACGACGTGGTCTTCAGCCACATCGTCTGTCTGGACGAGCCGGTCGAGTTCTCCGGTCTCCGGCTGGACCATGTCCCGGTCAGCCTGGAGCGGACCGAGGAGCGGTTCGGGCTGCGGGTGCTGTTCGCCGAGTACCCCGGCCAGCTGGTCGGCATGTTCCATTGCGCGCCGAAGGTGATGCCGTCCTGGGCAGCCGGCTTCGGTGGCGTGTTCAGCCGGTTGGCGGACGAGCTCGTCGAACGACCGAGTGCGACCGTCGGCCGGACAACCCTCGGCGCCGGCCTGCGGAGGGTGTGAGCTCGCGACGCGGGACGGCGCCGTCTACTCGCGGAAGGTACTCATTCGTGACCCCGTCGATCAGCGTAGTCATTCCCACGTACAACAAGGCGGCCTTGCTGGAGCCGACACTGCGAGCCCTGGCGGCGCAGGAGAACTGTCCTGACTACGAGGTCGTCGTCGTGGACGACGGCTCCAGTGACGCAACGGCCGAGGTTCTGCAGACGATGCGCCGCTACGAACCGGCCGCCTGGTCCGCCCTGCGGGTCGAGGCCGACGGTGTGAACAGGGGGCGCGCGGGAGCCCGCAACGTCGGGCTCGCCGCGGCCGCCGCGGAGTACGTGGTGTTCCTGGACGACGACTGCCTGACCTCGCCGGCCTTCGTCTCCGCGCACCACGCGGTCGTCGCGAGTGAGGATCGTGAGGTGATGGTCCTCGGAGCGACCATGCTGTCGAACGAGGTCAGCGGCGAGGACCTGTCGCCCAGCACACTCGCGGCGCATCGCCGGGCCGTCGCGGCGGTCGATTCGGGGGAGTGGATGACGTCCTGGAACTGCTTCGTGTCGAACCACGCCGGTGTGACGGCGACGGCCGCCCGGCGGGTGGCAGGGTTCGACGAGGGCTTCGTGGGATGGGGCGAGGAGGACATCGACTTCGGGTACCGCCTGCACAAGGCCGGCTGCAAGGCGCGGGGCCTGACCGAGTTCGTGGTGAAGAGCTCGCATCGGCGGGACCTGCACAACGAGGGCCGGGAGTGGCTGCGGAACTACATCCACTTCACCCGCAAGCACGGCCGGCCGATCGAGCTCCTGTTCCGCTGGCAGATCGTGATGGGCGTGATGTCGATCTACCAGTTCGACTATCTGACCCGGATGAACCGGCCGGCGTCGCGGCGCCGGGCCGAGCGGGAGTACGAGGCGTTCGTCCGCGCCGCGGAGTCGAATCCCGAGCGCATCCAGCACTGGCTGATGATCCGCGAGGCCGCCGCGCTGACCGGTGATCCGCTCTTCGCCCGCGACGGCTTCGGTTCGTTCGCACCCGGACAGTCGGTGTCGAGGGGCTGGCTCACCGATCCGGAGGCGATCGTCGCCACACTCGATCGGATGACCGACGAAGCCGCCTAGCGGGCAGCGTGGCGCGTTGCTTCTTTTGGCATGGAGTCCGCCGGGTTGATTCCTTGTTCCGGTCAGGACCGCGCCGAAGAATCTCCTGTGTTTCACCGCCGCCCACCGCAGGGGGAGACGCAGGGTGTCCGAAGACCTCCGAACGTCCACGACAGTCGATCCGCCCGTCGCCGGCGCGCTGCCCGGCCTGCCGGTTTCCGCGGTCTCGGGGTTTCTCCGCGGCTACGGTGTCACCGATCCGGTCGTCCACCAGGAGCTCGCCGTTGTGGTTGCCGACGGCAACCCCTGGAGCAGGGTCCGGATCGACCGGCTGCAGACCGCCGTCGACGCGTGGTTCACGTCGGCGATGCAGGGACGACTCGACACCGCGCTCCCGGTGCACATCGCGGCTCGAGCCGCCTTCTTCCTGTGCTCCGGACCCGCTCGCTGGCCGAACGTCGTCCTGTCCGCCGGGCCGCTGCCGGCCGATTTCCGTCCGGCCATCGTCGCGAACGTCCCGATCCCGACGCCGACGGAGGCAAGAGTGACGCTGCCGACCGCGGACCTGACGCCGATCTGGGCCGCGGACCGTCCGCTGGCCACCTTGTCCACCGGACGGCCCGACGCCGGACGGCCTGACGCCGGCCGGGGTGCGCCGTGACGGGGCCGTCCGGTCCCCGCGCGGCGATCCTGATCGCCGCCGGCCTGACCGCGGCGGCCACTGCGATCTCTCTGGGTCTCGTGCTGGCGGGACTCGGCGTCCATTGGCTCATCGGGACGCTACTCGTGGTGCTCTTCGTCCCGTTGACCGCGAACCTCGCACTGTCCTTCTGGGCGGCGATGGCAGGCTTCCTGGGGTCACTGGGCGCGCTGAGCGTCCCGGGCCCGCAGTCGGACAGTGAACAGATCAGCGGCCGTACGGCGATCCTGATCCCGATCTACAACGAGGACCCCGAGGTTGTCTTCGCCAACGTGCAGGCGATGTACGAGAGCCTCCGGGCAACCGGTCTGTCGAGTTCGTTCGACTTCTTCGTGCTGAGCGACACGACCGATCCGACGCTCTGGCTCCAGGAGCAGGCGGCGTGGCAGACAGTGTGCGCCCGGACGGGTGGCAACGGCCGGATCTTCTATCGCCGCAGGCCGTTGAACACGGCCCGGAAGACCGGCAACATCGCCGACTTCTGCGAGCGGTGGGGGAGCAAGTACCAGTACATGATCACACTCGACGCCGACAGCGTGCTGGACGGCCGGACCGCCGTACGGCTGGTGCGCTGTATGGAGTCGAATCCTCGTGCGGGTCTCGTCCAGACGGCCGCCGCGTTTGTGAACGGGAGAACGCTGTTCAGCCGGTGCGCTCACTTCGCCGGTTCGCTGTACGGCAGGCTCGACCTGAACGGGCAAGCGGCATGGCAGTTGGGGAACGGCAACTACTGGGGACACAACGCGATCATCCGCGTGGAGGCCTTCACACAGCACTGCGGGCTCCCGGCCATGCACAAGCGGGCTCCTTTCCGCGGCCACTACCTGAGCCACGACTTCATCGAGGCGGCGCTGCTCAAACGGGCCGGCTGGGAGGTCTGGCTCGCGCCCGACGTTTCCGGCGCGTACGAGGAGTCGCCGCCGAACCTGGTCGATCACCTGATCAGGCAACGACGCTGGTGCCAGGGAAACCTGCAGCATCTCAACCTGCTGGCCGCGGCCGGTCTCACGCCGGTCAGCCGGCTCCATCTCATCATCGGCATCTGCGGACAGATCTCAGGTCCGCTGTCGCTGGTGTTCAGCGCGGGTCTGCTCGTCACCTCGATGCACTCGCCGGAGCGATCGTGCTGGGGCGGAGCGCTGTCCGACTGCTCCCTCGGCTGGTCCGCCGAATGGTTCAGCGTCGCGTGTGTCGTGACGATGCTGTTCGTGCCGCGTCTTCTCGGGCTGATCGCCGCGCTGGCGACGAGCAGCGTCCGTACGGCGCACGGCGGAGCCATCCGCATCGCGGCGAGCGCCGTGGTCGAGTGGGTGCTGTCGATCCTGCTCTGGCCGGCGATGGCGCTCAGCCAGGCGGCCTTCGTCATCACGATCCTGCTGGGCAGAGACTCCGGCTGGAAACCGCAGCGCCGCGACTGCGCTGCACTGCCGGTCCGGGAAGCGGCGCGCGTGTTCGGCGGACATACGGCCGCGGGGGCGGCGATGGTCGGCGCCCTGTGTGCTTCGGTCCTGCCGCTCTGGTACTGGCCGATGGCGGTCGGGCTCCTCCTGAGTATCCCGCTCGCCTGCGTGACAGGATCCGAGACAGTGGACCGACGGTTCCGTCGCCGCCTGCTGCTCACACCTGAGCAGACGTCCATCCCACCGATCCTGGCCCGCTCGGACGAAGTGTCGCGTGTCCTTCGCGGCCAGGTCGGGAGGTTGTCGGGTCGTCCGGTGCCGGAGATGGTCGCCGATCCTGCGGTGCACGCAATCCACACCCTGACCAGCCGGATCCATCCGCTGCGTTCCTGGGGTTGCGACGACCTCCTCGACGACGTCCGCGCGAAGACCTCCGAAGGCGCCGAACTGACCTCGAAGGACCTGAACATCCTCCTCTACGACGAGAACGTGCTGAGCCGCCTGACAGACCTGCAGCCCGAGCGGACGGAAGGCGAGACACGCCGCCTCGATCGGCATACGTGAGCGGCGGCGGCAGGTGCGGTGATGCGGTCTGATCAGCGTGTTGCTGCCACTGTCACGGTGATCTGTGGGGGCGCGGTGATTTCGGGTGGTTTGCCGGCTTCGGCTCGGACCTCCAGGGGGCCGTGTGGTGTGGGGACGGAGGCCTGGGCCCACTCGAGGCCGCCGAGTTGCGGGGCGATGGTGACGGCCGTCATCCCGGGGGCCGTCGGCCGGACGCCGAGCAGTGTCGCGACGTAGTGGTACAGCGGATGGGCGCCCCACGCGTGGCAGTCGCTGCGGGTCGGTTCGGGGTGTTCGACGACCGTGCGCAGGCCCTGGTCCAGCAGCCCGAACCACAGGTCGAGCCGGGCGAGCAGCACGTCGGTGCGCCCGATCGCGTGCAGTGCTTCGAACAGGTAATGATCGAAGTACACCGTCGTCCGCGCCAGCGGTACGGGCGGTTCCAGGAGCATCGTCCGCACGGCCGGCTCGCCGTACTTCGCGCCTGCGAGCAGGGCCAGCGCTTGCGCGTGTTCGCTGAAGGCGGTGTGGCCGAGGTCGTCGGCGTACAGCCCGCGATCGGCGTCGTAGAACGCGTCGTCGGCGGCTTCGAGGAGTTGGTCGGCCAGTCGTACGTACCGAGCGGATGCGTCGGGCTCGCCGACCCAGGACTCCAGCTCGGCGACCTGCCGTGCGACCAGCGCCAGCTGGAGGTGCAGCACCGCCGACACCCCGCGCCCGGGACCTGGCCAGTCAGGATGTTGCTCCCCGTCCTGGACGATCCCGGGCGGGCTACCGGCGTCCCATCCCGGCGCCCAGTCGGTGAAGTTCCAGCCGTGCAGGGCGTGGAAGATCCCGCGGTCGTCGACCGACTGCTGATGAACCTCGACGGCCGCACGTACGGCGGGCATCAACTCGGTGACGAACGCCAGATCGCCGCGCCACACCGCGAAGTCGTGCACCATCGCGACCCACCACAGTGTGAACGGCGGGATCGGGGAGGACCGGCGGGACGGCGTCCGGGACGCGACCAACCCGTTGCCGTCCTGGCTGTAGGCGAACGCGCGCAATGCCTGCCGGGCGAGGGCGTCGTCGCCGGTGGTGGCGTAGGCGATCAGGCATTGCAGCCGGGTGTCGCCGGCGTACTGAAGCTGCTCGTAATAGGGGCAGTCCATGGTCGTCTCGTGGCTGCAGGCCTGCAGCGTCCGGAACGCGAGTACGCCGACCTGCGCCAGCCGTGGATCGCTCGCGGTGAAGCGGCTGCGGTCTTCGTACGGATAGTGGGTCTCACGGAACCGCAGCCCGGTGATCGTCAGCGGTTCGGCCGCGGTGGTGACGAGGACCTCGACATAGCGGCCGGACTGCCACCACAGCGTGCGGTGTCGCTCGTGACCGCCGCCGGCGACGAAGCTGTCACCGATGCCGTCCGCTTCAAGACCGGGACGGCCGAACAGCTTGCCCGCGACGACATCGCGATGTCCCTTACCTGCTCCGGCCTCCGTCTCGTAGAGGGACTCCTGCCAGTGCAGCCGCACCTCGGCATCGCGGCCGCCGTCGAGATCGAGGACCGGGTACGCGCAGACGTACTGGTCGAGATCGATGAGCACGCGGCGGCAGGTCCCGGGCGGCAGTGTCAACGCCGCACCGTCGAGCAGCCGCTGCCAGTCGCGGGCCTCGTCGTCGAGGTTGTCCGCCGGCTGTACGACGCGGTCGTGCGTCGGCTCGCCCGCGGGGTGGGCCGCGACATGGCGAATGCGGGCGCCCTCGGTCCACCGCTGTGCCGGTGCGGGCAGGCGGGACGGCACCAGCAGTCGCAGGCCGTTTGTCGTCCGTCCTTCGGTGGCAGCTGACCACTTGAGGTCGTCCGTGCCGGTCTGCCAGCCCCATGGGTACGTGCGGCCGTCGCTGACGTGCCTGGCTCCGCAGCCGTACCCGTCGCCCTTCGGCCGGCGGCCGTGTCCTGGCAGGGCCGCCGCTTGCCAGGTCGCCGTACCGGTGTCGAGCTGGGGCAGCCGGCCGTGCACAGTCTCGGCCGCGAGGAGGAAGGTGGGGCCGTCGCCGAGGCTCAGCTGCGCGAGGGGCGCGTCGTCGCCGAGGCTCCACACGCGAGCGGCGAGCCAGTGGGCGCCGGGCGGCAACTGCAGCCGGTAGCTCTCGAACGACCAGTGGCCGATGGCGCCCCGCGACGGTCCGCGGCCGACGAGGTCGCCGTCGAGCCACAGTTCGTACCGTTCGTCCGCCGAGACGTGGACAACGATCTCAGCCGCCTCCGAGCACTCGACCCGCAGCCGGAATCCGACGACGTCGCCGCTGTCTGCCGTCAGAATCCACCGCGCGGGCCAGACGGCGAACGGGGCTTCTTCGAGCTGGAGCTGCTGAACGTCAGCGGTCATCGTCACGGGGTCCCTTCCAGGGAGGGGTCGACTGGCGTCGGAGTCGCAATCATCTACGAGTTCCTCGAACGCGGATGGTTTGGCGTGCTGTTCCGCGGGTACTGGACCCAGCGAGCGGGACTCTCGCCCGCTGCGCGACGCCTCGGTCTGTTCGCTGACGCGAGGGGTCGCCGTTTCGGCACTGTTCGAGGTGAAGCCATGGCTGAGCATCGGCGGCCGACCGAGCTGCTTGTTGTCCCCGGCGTCGACCAGGCCGTCGATGCGGTCGTACGGTTCGCCGTCCAGGCCGTCGGTTGCACGTACGCCTCGGTGGTGCTGGTCCACGAGCGGACGAGCGTCGAGATCGTCGCGCTGACCGACCCCAGGCTGGTCGGGCTGTGCCAGGCGCAGATCGAGCTGGGGGAGGGGCCGCTGATCAGCGCGATCCGGACAGATCGGGAGCAGATCGTCGCGGACGTGCTGATCGAGCGGCGCTGGTCGCATCTGTGGACCGATCGCGCGCTCGCGGCGGGCATCCGCAGCGCTGCTCACGTACCGGTGCCGGCCGGTCGGAAGGCGTCGGTGACGCTGAGTCTGTTCAGTGAGGTCCCGGACGGTTTCGATGACGACGATGTCGCCTTCGCGCACGTCCTGGGCACTCATGCGGCGATGGCGATCGCGGCGGCCCGTCCCGAGGCCGGCCTGGTCGTGACGCCCGACGTACGCGACCTGGTCGGGCGGGCGACCGGCATCCTGATGGAGCGCGCAAGGATGGACGGCTACGAGGCGTTCGAGGCGCTCAAGCAGAACTCGCTGGACACCGGGCGGACGGTCCGCGAGGTCGCCCAGGAGCTGATCGACGCCGGCGACTTCGCCGAGTCGCCGCACTACGCCTAGACCCGACCTCGGGACCTGTGCTGGGTCAGCGCCTTCGGGGTGCGCCGAGGAGCCGTCGGCGGCGCGCGGTGATGGGCGCCGCGACGTCGGCAGGTTCTTCGGCGGCGGGCGTGGTGGGGAGGCCGCTGGCGGCGGGGTCGAGGTCGATACTGCGGGCAGTCGGGCTGTCCGTCGCCGGTGCGGGCTTGGGTTTGCGGACGACGTACGCGCGGATCCGTCCGGACTGGACCGTGCGGTACTCCTCCTCGACCGACTCGTCCAGGGCCTGCGTCGCGACGCGGCGGCGCTTGTTGGTGATCACGTAGGACAGCCAGATGCCGGCAGCGCCGGCCAGCATCAAGATCACCCCGAGGGCAGGTAGGTCGACCGCGTCACTACGGTCGCGCAGGCCGAACGCGATGATCGCGCCGGCGGCCATCAGAAAGATCCCGAACCCAATGCTCATCGTGCGCCTCCCTTGACCGGGCTCTGACAAGCACCCGGTACCCGCCGTTCAACCCTCGGACCGGAGCCGCACCGCGAGGTCGGCGGTCTGATGGAATGAGCGGATGACCACGACAGACCCACGGCCGACGCTGCTGTTCGCGGATCCGGAGAGCCAGGCGCTGTACGGGGCGACCTACGACGCGGCGCTCGAGAACCTGCTGGGCACCAACACCGTTCCGTTCGGCGAGATCTACGCCAGCAGCGGGTTGATGAATCCAGCGGTCGGCATGGTCCGCGCCGGCGGCGGCTACGAGCAGCCGTGGACCCGGGACGCGACGATCAACAGCTGGAACGCGACGAGCCTGCTGGCGCCGGCGTTGGCCGCGAACACGCTGTGGGCGGTGGTCGAGAAGGATGCCGAGGGCAACCTCAGGGTGCAGCAGGACAGCCAGCAGTGGGATCAGGTGGTGTGGACCGTCGGCGCCTGGCACCACTATCTGGTGACCGGGGACCGGGACTTCCTGCAGAGTGCGTACGAGGTCGTCACGAACACGCTCGCGCTTCGCGAGCAAGCGACGGTCTTCGGCGCCGATGCGCGCTGCGGCCTGTTCACCGGCCCGTCGTTCTTCAACGACGGCGTCTCCGGTTTCCCCCTGCCGACGGCCGACGGGAGCGAGTCGCGGGGGAGCGAGAGTACGTCGTACCCGGATGTCGTCTCGGGGATGTACCTCAGCACCAACGCGCTGTACTACGCGGCGTACACGCGGGCGGCCGCGATGGCGGACGCACTCGGCCGGCCGGCCGACGGCCACCGGTCCAAGGCGGCGGCGATCAAGGAAGCCATCAACGAACACTTCTGGAATCCGCGGACCGGAAGCTACAACTACGAGCTCACGGCCGATGGCACGCCAGGCGTCTATCAGGAAGGCACGGGGCTCGCGTTTGCGCTGCTCTTCGGGATCGCCGACGACGCGCAAGCCAGTGCGCTGATCTCGAATGCGCAGCGGATGCCGTGGGGAATGCCCGACACGTATCCGCACTGGGACAGATACTCCGGCGCGGAGCCCGGACGGCACAACGCGATCGTCTGGCCGCTCGTTCAAGGGCTCTGGGCGAAGGGGTTGGCTGCGCACGGCGAGGTGGAGGGGTTCGCGACGGAGACCAGGCTGCTCGCGGAACTCGTCAGGAACAGCGGCGGCTTCTGGGAGATCTACGACGGGAACACCGGCGCCGTCGAGGGCGGCTACCAGGGCGCGACCGGCGTACTGAAGCGCCGCTGGGATTCGGAACCGGACCAGACCTGGTCGGCGACCGCGTACATCGACATGATGCACACCGGGCTGTTCGGGATGAGGTTCGACGACCGCGGCCTCACCTTCGCGCCGTCCCTCCCGGCTGGTTGGGGTGATGTCACGCTGAGCGGCCTGCGGTACCGCGACGCCGGCCTGACGGTGACGCTCCGCGGGACGGGCACCGTCATCCGCGGGTTCGAGCTCGACGGCAGCCCGCGGTCCGGCGTACCGGCGTCCCTTCAGGGAGACCACACGATCGAGATCACGCTCGGCGGGTAGCATCTGGTGCCGATGCCTTCAGTTCGCACTCGCCGGCCGCGTCCGGCTGACATGACAGTTCCCCTCGGCGCACGCACCGTGTTCACCGACGGCGCGTGCTCGCGCAACCCTGGACCCGGCGGGTGGGCCTGGGCGTTGTCGAAGACCGAGTTCGCGGCCGGTCACGAGGCCGCCTCCACGAACCAGCGGATGGAGATCCGCGCCGCCCTGGAGGCCGTGCGCGCCAACGACGGTCCGCTGCTCGTCGTCTCGGACTCGACGTACGTCGTGAACTGCTTCCGCGACCGATGGCACGCCGGTTGGCTCGAGCGAGGCTGGCTCACGTCGGCGAAGAAGCCGGTCGCCAACAGAGACCTGTGGGAGCCGCTGGTCGGGCTGGTCACCGAGCGCGGAGATGTCGCGTTCCAGTGGGTCAAGGGCCACTCCGGCCACGACATGAACGACTTCGTCGACCAACTGGCCGTCGCCGCCTGCTTCCCGTCGCCCTGAGCTCGACTCAGCTGCGGCGGGGCAGAGGCGCGCAGCCCGTCGGGATGCGCGCCTCGTGCCGGTCAGACCTTCTTCGCGATGCCTGCCATCAGGATGCGTTGGTACGCCGCGAGCTCGTCGGCGGCCGGGACGTCGGCGTCCGGGTCCTCCGGGTGCCAGCGCGCCAGGAAGTCCACGCCGGGCGGGACCAGCGGCAACCCGAGGAAGTGCTGCTCGATGCGCTCCGGGGTCCGGATCCAGCCGTTGCCGAGGCTCTCGAGGCCGGCCCGCTCCATCGACTTCTGCAGCGGCTCGCCGGTGTCCACGAAGTCGGTGATGAACAGGTAGCTGCCCGGGACGAGCGCGTCCATCAGCGTGCGGACCCATTCGTCCGGCTTCTCGTCGTCGTGGAAGTGCATGTGCAGGCCGACGACCATCAGCGCGATCGGACGCGAGAAGTCCAGGTGGGCCTTGATCTCCTCGTTGTCGAGGATCGACTGCGGCTCACGCAGGTCGGCGGTGACGACGATCGTGCTGTTGTTGGTCGCCAGCAGGGCGCGGCCGTGTGCGAGCACGATCGGGTCGTTGTCGACGTACGCAGCCCGGGCGTCAGGGTTGATCTCCTGCGCCGCCTGGTGGGTGTTCTTCTGCGTCGGCAGACCGCTGCCGATGTCGAGGAACTGGTCGATCCCCGCCGTCCGCACGAGGTAGTGCACGCCCCTGACCAGGGCCTCACGGTTCTCGATCGCGCAGCGTCCGGCGTCCGGCACGTACTTCAAGTACAGCGCGGCGCCCTCGCGGTCGGCGGCGAAGTTGTCCTTGCCACCGAGGAGAGCGTCGTAGACGCGGGCGATGGTCGGCTGGGAAGTGTCGAAACCCGGATTGTATTCCGAGTCGTCTGATGGGGCCATTGGCGCAGCCTTCATGTCGGGAAAGGAACCTCTTGTCATCCTAGGGGAGACGGAAGTCACTTGGCACTCGGGTGCGGCCTGTCGGTGCGCCTGACCAAATCTTCACCAAAGTCCCTGATTTCTCAACTGTCAAAGGCGTTCGGACCGGCAAAGTCCTGACATATCAGCTGCACCACCGAAATCGGTCCCGGCGGCGATCGTCCGGGGCGTACCGTAGGCCCGTGAGCGTCGATCCGGTAGCGCACAACCGCGTGGCGTGGGACCTTCAGGTCGAGAGTGGCAACGAGTGGTCGAGACCAGTCACTCCCGAGACCGTCGCACGGGCACGCGCCGGTGACTGGTCGGTCGTGCTCATCGGCTACCGGCCGGCCGACCGGGCGTGGTTCCCCGCCGACCTGTCCGACGTGGACCTACTTTGTCTGGCTTCGGGCGGCGGGCAGCAAGGCCCGATCCTCGCCGCGGCCGGCGCGCACGTCACGGTCTTCGACAACTCGCCGCGGCAGCTCGCCCGGGATCAGCTGGTCGCGGAGCGCGAGGGCCTGGAGCTGCGCACGGTGCTGGGTGACATGCGCGACCTGTCGGAGTTCGGCGACTCGTCGTTCGACCTGGTCTTCAACCCGGTCTCGAACCTGTTCGTGCCCGAGCTCGCACCCGTGTGGCGCGAGTGCTTCCGGGTGCTGCGGCCGGGCGGCGCGCTGCTGTGCGGCTTCCTCAACCCGGACGTGTACCTGTTCGACAACGAGGCCATGGACACCCGCGGCGAGCTGGTCGTGCGCCACCGCCTTCCGTACAGCGACCTGACCCACGTCCCGGCCGAGGAGCGCGAGCGGCTGTGGGGAGCCGACGCGCCGCTGGAGTACAGCCACACAATGGCCGAGCAGCTCGGCGGGCAGCTCGCCGCCGGCTTCGTGATCACCGGGTTCGACGAGGCGCCGCACCATTCCGACGCCACCGCAGGCTGGCTGCCCGGCTACTTCGCCACGCGGGCCCTCAAACCCTGACAGACCTGGAGGAATTGTGGGACGTTTCGACCGTCGCCGCGGTTACCTGGTGATGATCTGTGCGTTGTCTCTCGGACTAGTGGCGGCACCGAGCCTGACTGCGAATGCGGCCCCCGTACGAGCGCCGCTGTTCTCGCCCGGCGCGCCGGGCGCCGGGGATCCGTACTTCCCTGACATGGGAAACGGCGGCTACGACGTCGGTCATTACGACATCAGGCTGACATTCGATCCCAGAACCAAGGCAATCAGCGCGACCACGACGATCGTTGCCAGAGCCACGCAGAATCTCTCCCGGTTCAACCTGGATTTCCAGGGGCCGCTGAAGATCAGCAAGCTCTCCGTCAACGGGCGCGACGCGGCATTCACCCGCAGCGGTGCGCAGGAGCTGGTGATCACTCCACGGCACGGTCTGTGGCGGGGGAGCACGTTTCTTGTCTCCGTGACCTACGCAGGCGTCCCGCAGAAGATCGACGACCCGGCGTTGGGCCTCTCCGGCTGGGTGGCCACCAAGGACGGCGCGGTCGCGCTCAACCAGCCGATCGGCGCGGCGACGTACTACCCGGTGAACGACACGACCGGCGACAAGGCGACGTACACCCAGACCGTCACCGTGCCGACCGGACTCACCGTGCTCGCCAACGGCGAACCCGGACCGACGACCAAGCACAACGGCCGGACCACCTTTCGGTGGCAGATGAAGCAGCCGATGGCCAGCGAGCTGGCGATGGTGGCGATCGGGAAGTACAACGTCACTCGCTCGGTGACGGCCGACGGCCGGCCGAACATCACCGCGATCGGCCAGTCGATCGACACGAAACCCGGTCAGGGCCAGGTGTTCAACCGGACCACGGCGCAGATCGTCCAGTGGGAGTCGTCGATGTACGGGCGCTACCCGTTCGACTCGACCGGCGGCATCCTCGCCGACGTCGGCGTGCACTACGCCCTGGAGACGCAGAGCCGTCCGGTGTACGACCAGCGCACGAGCAAGGTCAGTGGTGACCTGCTCGCCCACGAGCTCGGCCACCAGTGGTTCGGCGACAGCCTCACGCCGGTGCACTGGTCGGACATCTGGCTGAACGAAGGCTTCGCCACCTACTCGGAGTGGCTCTACCAGGAGAAGTTCAACGGCGTCCCGGTGCAGCAGAGCTTCGCGGAGACCTACGCGAACGAGAAGGACTGGTCCGGTAAGGTGGCCGACCCCGGGCGGGACCAGATCTTCGACGACCTGGTCTACAACCGCGGCGCGATGACGTTGCAGGCGCTGCGCCTGAAGATCGGCGACCGCGCGTTCTTCCAGGTGCTCCGGCAGTGGCCGACGACGTACCGGCACGGCAACGTCTCGACGCAGACCTTCATCCGGTTCGTCGAGCGACTGACCCACCGCGACCTCGACACGTTCTTCCAGACCTGGCTCTACCAGCCGGGAAAGCCGAGCCTCTGACGCCGTGGCCCGGCCTGCGGTAGTGGTCCGATAGCGTCGGGGCGTGTTGCTGCCTGAATCGTCGGTGCCGGGGGCTGATCTGCCGGTCCGGGCGGTTCTGCCTGCCACGGTCGACGCAGTGCGTTCGCGCGGTACGGCGGTCCTGGTCGCGCCGCCCGGATCGGGTAAGACCTCGCTGCTGCCGCTGGCGTTGGGTGACGCCCTGGGCGGGAAGATCATCGTGGCCGAGCCGCGAAGGTTGGCGACCCGCGCGGCGGCGGCCCGGCTGGCGACGCTGGTCGGCGAGCCGCTCGGGCAACGGATCGGCTACGCGATGCGCGGCGAGCGCAGCGGCGGCCAAGAACCACGTGGACTACGTGTCGAGGTGGTGACGACGGGGCTCCTCGTACGGCGTCTGCAGCAGAACCCGGAGCTTCCGGGTGTCGCGGCGATCGTGATCGACGAGTGCCACGAGCGGCACCTCGATGCCGACCTGCTGCTGGCGTTCGGCGTCGACATCCGGGCGAACCTCCGGGAGGACCTGGCGATCGTTGCGACCTCCGCCACGCCGGACACGGTCAGGCTGAGTCGCGCACTGGGCACTGACGTTCCGGCGCCTGTGATCGCCGCGTCCGCCGCGCTGTACGACGTGGCTGTCGAGTGGGCGCCGCCACCGCTTCCCGTGCCGCTGCTTCCTGGCGGGCGGGTCGATCCGCGCCTGCTGGATCACGTCGCGGCCGTCGTCGAGCGTGCGTGGACCGAGAACGACGGCGACATCCTCGTGTTCGTCCCGGGGGAGGCCGAGATCAACGGGGTGACGCGCCGGTTGGCCGGCCGGAACGTCCTGCCGTTGTTCGGTCGCCAGTCCAGGGCCGAACAGGACCGCGCGCTGGCCCCGACCGCCACTCGCCGGATCGTGGTCACGACGTCGGTCGCGGAGAGTTCGCTGACCGTGCCCGGGATCAGGGTTGTGGTCGACTCGGGTCTTGCCCGGGAGCCGCGGACCGATCAGTCCCGGGGCCTCGGTGCGTTGGTCACCCGCCGGGTGTCGAGATCGTCGGCCGACCAGCGAGCGGGTCGCTCCGGGCGGGAGGGTCCTGGCCGGGTCTATCGATGCTGGTCCGCCGTCGACCACACGCATCTCGACGATCATCCGGCGCCGGAGATCGCGACCGCCGATCTGGCCGCCTTCGCTCTCGACCTCGCGGCCTGGGGTGCGCCTGCCGGCGACGGTCTGACCTTGCTCGAGGCGCCGCCGGCCGTGGCGATGACCGCGGCCACCGAACTGCTGCGCCGCCTCGACGCTGTCGACGACAGCGGCCGGATCACCGAACGGGGACGGCGAATGGCGGCGGTCGGGGCGCATCCCCGGTTGGCGCGTGCGCTGATCGACGGTACGCCGCGCATCGGCTCCGACCGGGCGCGGGAGATCGTCGCGATGCTCTCGGACGACTCCGGCCGCGACTTCGGCGACGATCTACCGGCCCGCTGGCGAGCACTCCGCCGCGGCGACGATCGCGGAGCCACGACCCGCTGGCGAGAGGAAACACGGCGCCTCGGCCGGGACTCATCGGGTGGTCCAACGGAGGCAGTGCCGGACGACCTTGCGGTGGGGGTTGTGGTGGGGCTGGCGTATCCGGACCGGATCGCGCGGGTCCGGGGAGCCGGCTCGGCGACGTACCAGATGTCCGGCGGTACGGGTGCGGCGCTCGATCCGCAGTCGCCGTTGCGGAGCACACCCTGGCTGGCGATCGCGGTGGCCGACCGGGCGCCGGGGCGCGCCGACGCCAGGATCCGTTCCGCGGCGCCGATCGACGAGCAGACCGCGCGAGACATCGCCGGCGAACTGGTCTCGACCACCGACCAGATCCGCTGGGACGACGGCCGGATCGTCACGCGGCGCGTCGAGACGCTCGGCGCGATCGTGCTCAACGACGTACCGCTGGCAAAGCCCGACCCACTGCTCGTGCAGGCGGCCGTCCGCGACGGTATCCGGCGCAGCGGTCTGTCCGTACTGCGTTGGTCGGACGCCGCTCTCGCCTTGCGGCAGCGGCTCGCGTTCTGCCACGCCCACCTCGGAGCTCCGTGGCCCGCGGTCGACGACGAAGCTTTGCTGGCCGATCTCGACGAATGGCTGGGTACCGAGCTCGCCACGGTCCGCAATCTTGCCCAGATCGACGTGACCTCGGCGCTCCGGCGACTACTGCCCTGGCCGGCAGCAGCCCGGTTCGACGAACTCGCCCCGGAACGGCTCCAGGTCCCATCAGGCTCACACGTCCGCCTCGAGTACGACGGCGCCGAGCCGCCGGTCCTCGCCGTGAAGCTGCAGGAAGTCTTCGGCTGGACCACCACACCGCTCGTCGCCGACGGCCGCGTCCCGGTCGTCCTGCACCTACTGTCTCCCGCACGACGCCCGGTCGCGATCACCAGCGACCTCACCTCCTTCTGGAAGCAGGGCTACCCCCAGGTCCGGGCAGACCTCCGAGCCCGCTACCCCCGCCACCCCTGGCCCGAAGACCCCCTGACCGCCACCCCAACCAACAGGCCGAAACCCCGCCGGTAAACCGAGCGGGGAAGGAAATGGCTCCGAGACCTGGTGAGCTCTCGGAGCCGTCTGGGTGGACCTGGGACTCAGCTGAGGACAGGCGGGACTGCCTCGCCGCCGTACCAACTTCTGGTGGAGGCGTGCAGGAGGATTTCAGCCCGCGTCATTGGGCGGCGGGCCAGCTGGTTCAGTTGTTATCGGCGGCGGTCGACGCGGCGCGCTGTGCGGCGGGCTGTCCGTCGGGCCACCCTGCGGGAGCCGAACATGGTCACCTCCAAGGTCGTGTTCGGGGCGGCGGTGTCACTTGGCCGACGCGGCCTTCTCCATCTCGTGCAGTTCCTTGGCTTCGGCGGCGTCGAGCAAGCCGATGCCGACCAGGTCGAGTGGGCTGATGAATCCGTCGGCCAGCCGGAAGCCGCCGGCTCGTGCGACCGCGTCGCGCAGCGGGACGGCCCAGTGGTGCTCGATCAGCAGCAGTGCGGCGGCAGAGTCGTTCGGGATGTCCTCGAGAACGTCCCATTCCTCGCCGTCGAAGACCTGCATCCCGTCGGCGGCGGCCTCGGCCCCCAGCTCGGCGCCCTCCTCCATGCCTTCCTCACCTTCGATGCCGAGGCCGATCAGGGCGCCGATCTTCGTGCCCAGCTCGACAGCTTCGTCCAGGGTGAGGTTGCTCAGATGGGCGACCTCGATCTCGCCTGCTGCGTCCTTGTGGACGGCCAGCGCGTCGATCACCTTGATGGTGTCGCTGGCGCGCAACCGTTCGAGTTCGTCGATGACCTCTCCGTGAAAGTTCGGGTGGTTGAACCCGAGAACGATCAACTGCACCGGTCCGATGGCCATACCCGTTCCCCCTTCCGTGCCGGGCGACCGCTCCTCAGCCAGCCCCGAACCATCCTCGTCGCCGCCCCCTCCGGCGGCATCACCCGCAGCGGATAGCTCGGCAGGTCGGCTGCGCCACCATCGTGCCTACCTGAGTGGCTGCAAGTCGCGCGAGCCGGACCCGCTGGAGAGCTTGATGGGCTTCCCGGCGCCGTTCCCCGCGGTCGTGTTGCAGGCGTCTCGCAGGTATTGCGCTCTGAATTCCCGGGGGCTCATGCCGTAGCGCTGACGGAATGCGGCACTCAGGACGCTGTTGGAGGAGAAGCCGCAGCTGTGGGCGAGCTCGCCGATGACGATGTGAACAGGGCTGCGCAGGCGTTCGTGCACCAGCGCGAGTCGTTCTTCCCGGATCAGTTCCCGGGGCGTCGTACCTGCCTGTTGCATGGCCAGCTGAACCTGCCGCAGCGACCAGCCCAGGGCACGTGCCACCGTGGCGCCGGTCAGGTCCGGATCGGTGGCGTGCTCTCGCACGTAGCGTCTGATCATCGCCTCGACCTCACCCAGGCCGCCCTCGGTGTCCGGTCGGTCGTCACCGACGGCGAGCATGCACAGCAGGTCGACCAGCCGATCGCAGACCGCGTCGAATTCGGCTGCTGACAGATGTGCCCGCTGAGCGAACAGTTCACCCAGCATGCCGACGAGGACCCGGCCCAGGCCGCGGTTGGTGTCCAGAATCCGGGCTGCCGACCGGCGCGCCCCGGGGCGCAGGCGGTTGTCCAGCTCCGCCCCGGGGATCGTCAGCAGCGCGATGTCGGCGTGGTCGAGCTTCGCCTCGAACGGCGAAGTCGACGACGCCAGGAACGCCGCACCTGGGCCGACGCGAAACTGCTGGTCATCTTGGCTGACCAGCAGTTGACCGCGGATCGTCAGCATGAGGGTGCGGATGTCGTGCGGATCCTCGGACGCCATGGCGGCGGTCCGATGTCCTTGCGCACAGTCGGCCGACGCCCGGCCGAGCGTGTAGGCGACCGTGCCGATGCGAAGCAGCCGGCCCCGGAAGGTCCCTGGCGAACAAGTCGGATCCACCCGGTAGCGGGTTGCCGCACTGATGACGCTCATCCAGTACTCGACCCGTTCCGGCGGTCTGACGTCGTCCGTCGACCACGAGTCGATCGAACAGGACGAACCCGGGGTACCACGCCTGCAGATCGCGGTTGACATAGGGGCCTCACTTGTCCGGCGCATAGAGCCTTGGGCGGTTACTTCTAACGGCTCGTCAATCGACGGTGGGCACTCAGTCCAGTGCGTCGATGGCCTTCTTCGCGGCCGGGTGCAACGGCACCGGGTCGGTCATTGCGGCGTTCTTGAGGTCTATTCCCTTGGCCGCGGGATTGACCTGGACGAGGGCTTCTTTGTTCTGGAGGAGCAGGCTGGTGAGTTTCTCGGCCAGGGCGTCGGGCATGTCCTTACGCACGAGCAGCAGGTTCGGCACGATGATCGTCTGGGTGTCGGTCGGCTGCTTGTACGCCGCGGCCGGGATCACGCCCGCGGCGTACACCTTGCCGTGCTCCTTCTGCAGGGCGGGCAGCACGTCGTCGAGAGGGATGAAGCGCACCTTGGCGCCCATCGACGTGGTGAGGTCGGTGATGCCGCTGGTGGGCAGTCCGCCGGACCAGACCAAGGCGTCGATCTGTCCGCTCTTCATCGCGTCCACCGACTCGGGCAGGCCGAGCCGCTGGGCCGTGACGTCCTTGACCGGGTCGACGCCGGCGGCGGTGAGCAGGCGCCGCGCGATCACCTCGGTGCCGGAGTTCGGCGAGCCGGTGGAGATCCGCTTGCCCTTCAGATCGGCCATCTTCGTGATGCCGGACGCCGCCCGCACGACGACCTGGGTGTAGTTCGAGTACAGCCTGCTCAGCGCGACGACGTCCTGCGGCGCGGTGAAGCTGCTCTTGCCCTCGACCGCGTCGGCGGCGGTGTCGGCCAGGGAGAAGGCGATGTCGTAGTTCCCGGCGGTCAGTCCTTGGATGTTCTGCACGGAGGCGCCGGTCTCGCTGGCGGTGGCGCGGTAACCGTCGAGGTTGTCCGAGATCAGTGAGGCCAGGGCACCGCCGAGCTGGTAGTACACGCCGGTGGTGTTGCCGGTGGCGATGGTGAGGCGACCACCTCCCGCGCCGTCACCGGGCTCGGGCTTGCGTTGCCCGCCGCAGGCGGCCATCGAGACCGTCAACGCGAGTGCGACCACCAGAGTGGACAAAGAACGGATTCTCATGTGGGTAACGGCCCTTCCGTGGTGTTCCGCAGGCGTTGACGCCGTGCGAGGTTGATGACGACGGCGATCCCGAGGAGCCCCAGGCCGACGCCGATCGTGGTGGGTGCGAGATACAGCAACAGCAACGCGGCAGGAAAGCAGAGGACACGCTCCAGCCAGCCGGTCCGGACGGCGATCCATCCGCCGGTGACCACCGCCAGTGCCGCGACGGCGAGTGCCGAGACCACCAGCGTCCACGCCGCACCTCCCAGACCCTCGAGGCCCAGCAGGTTGGCCCCGTTCGGCGTCAGCACGAAGGCGAAGGGCACCAGGAACGCAGGCAGCGTGTACTTCCACGCCTGCCACATCGTCGGGATCGCCCGCCCGCCGGTGATCGCGGCGGTCGCGACGGCAGCCAGAGCGGTGGGCGGCGAGACCTCCGACAGGACGGCGTAGTAGAAGATGAACATGTACGCCTCGGCCGGGGCCACGCCGAGCTGGAACAGGGCGGGCGCGATCACCACAGCGGCGATGATGAACGATGCGGTGACGGGCACCGCCAACCCGAGGACCATGACCGCGAACGCTGACAGCGTGACGGTCATGATCAGCACCACGGTGTGGTTCTCGGAGATCGCGGAGGCCGCGGACACGATGATCTCGGCCAGGTTCAGGCCGAGCCCGGTCTGGGTGACGACGGCGACGATGATGCCGGCTACGGCGCAGGTCGCCACGACGGGTAGGACCGAGCGGGTGCCCTGCGCGAGCGCCAGGCCGAGCCGGCGTGGCGTCAACCGGTGCTCACGGTCCAGGAACGACAGCCCGATCTGCAGCAACGTCGCGTAGACGACGGCTTTGAACGGCGGAATGTCCATCGCCATGAAGCCGATGATCAGGAACAGCGACACGAAGTGGTATCCGAACCGCAGCAGCAGCCGGCGTGCCGACCGGGTCGACGGCTCGGCCGCGTCCGTGCCGTGCCGCCGGGCGTCCATCTCGATCGCCAGCAAGATGCCGAGGTAATACAGAACGGTCGGGACCGTCGCGTAGCCGAGGACCACGAGATAGCTGACCTGGAGATACTCGGCGATGATGAACGCCGCCGCGCCGAGCGTGGGCGGAGACAGGATCGCCCCGATGCCGGCCGCTGCCAGCATGCCTCCCGCCGGCTCGGGCGGATATCCGGCGCGGCGCAGGATCGGCCAGGCGACCGTACCCAGCGACACCGCCGTCGCCGTACCGGAACCCGACACCGTGCCCAGCAAGAAACCCGCCAGTGTGACGGTCCGCCCAGGCGCCGTGCGGCTGCGTTTGAACGCCGCGAACGACACGTCGATGAAGAACTTCCCCGCACCCGAGGCGTCCAGCACAGCGCCATAGATCGTGAACAGGACGATGTAACTCGCCGCCACTGCCAACGGCGTCCCGTAAAAGCCCGCCGTACCCATGAACAACTGCGCCACGATCGCCGAGAAGTCGAAACCCTGATGCGCCAAGGACCACGTGTACGGCAAATAGCCGCCGTAATAGGCGTATCCGATGAACAACAGGCTCACCACCGGCAGAACCCAGCCCGTCGTACGCCGGCAGGCCTCCAGCGCCAGCACCAGCAGCAACGACCCCGCCAGCAGATCGAGCTGGGTGGGAGCCTGCCGCCGCTCCAGGAACGCGTCGAAGTCCAGCAGCGGATACAGCGAGACCACCAGTGCAACCGACGCCAGAATCCAGTCCGTCGCCGGCGGGTCGTCGCGGCGCTGATCTCCGCGGAACGGGTTCAGGAACGCCGGCACACGCCAACCGCGGTAGCACAGCAGCGCACCCGGCAACACCGCGGCAAGAAACAGCATCAGGTAGAACTGCGTCCCGGCGGGAATCGGAAAGAATACCTGCACCAGAACGCCGACACTGATCAATGCGCAGGCCGCCGAGATAGCGCGGTCCAGGACCGGACTCAGCCTCCGCGCCGGCCTTTCCTGCTCGAAAGCAGCCAATTCCTCTGCGCTCGGGCCGGCCCCAACCGAATCGACAGCGACAGTCATTTAGTGCTCGTTATCATAAGGGGCCTCCTGCGAATTGAAGATCTTCCGCAAACGATCCTCAATTCACAGGAGGCCCACAACCCCCACTCCCGCATCCTTACGTCGCCTTAAGAAGAATCCCTGGACAAGGCGGTGCGGAACTCGTGTCCGTGCTCAGCAGATACTGAAGATGTTGTGGCCCCAGGCCTTCCACGAGACCACGCACTTCGTCTTCTGCTTGGGCTTGTCGTTGCGATGTGGAGAGCGGGTGTCCCCGCCGAGCATGTCGTAGAGGAGCCACAGGCCGAGGCCTCGCCTGAAGGCCCTTCCATCGGCTTTGAACTCGCCCTTGACCTTGCCGAGTTGCCCCCGCGGGGTGACGCCGCCCTTCTTCCAGATCTCGCCGACCCGGTAGAGGGTCCAGGTTCCACGGGCGTAGACGTACCACTTGACGGCATGCCACTGGCCACCGTCGGACTCACCCTTCGCGAGCGCCGAGCCGAGGACGGCGCAGGTGTTCGCCGGGGTGCCCCGGATGAACCGGCAGACCGCGAAGCCGGCGCCGGCCACCTTCACCTGCGCCCAGGCCTCGCCGCCGAGGATGGAGTTCCCGGCCTTCTTGGGCCGGTGTTTCGCCTTGCGGTGTTCCTTCTTCTTGGGCTTCTTGGCAGCCTTCTTGGCCTTCTTCTTCTTGAGCTTGGCCGCTTTCTCACGCGCCTTCTTGGCCGCGGCCTTCTTGGCGGCCCGCTTGGCCGCCGCGATCTTCTCCTTCTTCTTCTTCGCGAGGTAGCGCTGGTAGTCGCAGCCATCGCAGTAGTGGCGGGAGGCGGCACTCTTGGTGGCCTTCTTGTGCTTCTTGGCCTTCTTCTTTTTCTTGGGCGCGTGGTTGTAGCCGCCGCAGCCGTCGCAGTAGTGGCCGCCGGGCAGGACGCGCCATTGGCCGTCGGCGTCGCTGGCCGTGATCGGGGTGTTGTCGGCGTACGCGTAGCCGTTGAGCTGTTGCGGGTTGTCGAAGTCGGCGACCGGGTCGGTGGAGATGAAGCGTCCGCGGGCGGAGTCGTACTCGCGAGCGCCGAGATGGGTGAGTCCGGTGGGGTCGTCGACGCCGTCGACGTAGCCGTGTTCGTCGGGCCAGGTCGCGGGTTTGGTGCCGCGGTCGACGCCGAACGGGGTGAAGCGGCGCTGCTCCTGGCTGAGGTCGGTGGCGTTGACCGAAAGGGTGTTGGTGCCGTTGTGGTCGGCAACGGTGAAGGTCAGACCCGACTTGTTGCGGACGGCGCTGGTGCTGCCGAGGTCGTAGTAGCGAGTGGGTGTCACCGTCCCGGTGGGGCTGAGGTGGAGTTCGGTGTTGTCGAGGTACAGGGTGGTGCCGTCGGTGTCGCGGGCGATGAGCCGCTCACCGTCGGCGTCGTACAGGTAGCTGGTCACCTTGCCGTTCTCGGTGAGGGTGGCCAGACTGCCTTCCGCGTCCCAGGTGAGGGTCTGGGCCTTCCCGGCGACGTTGCGGGCGGTGGTGTTGCCCGCGGCATCGTAGGTGAAGGTGTCGTTCCGAGTACCGGTGGCGACGCCGCCCAGCGCGTGCGGCCGGGGCCCTCCGGCGGCGGAGTAGGTGTAATTGGATGTGGTGGCGGCACCGGTGACCGGGTCGTGGTTGGTCTCGCTGAGCCGGTTGCCGGTCTTGTCGTAGCTCCAGCCCTGCCAGTACGGCGCGGGCCCGGCAAGTGCGCCGGCGCCGGGCTGGGTGGCGCAGTCGGCGGCAGGGGTCCACGCCTCGGTGAGTCGGCGCAGGTAGTCGTAGCTGAAGCACTGGACATCACTTACGCCGTCTTGCGGTGTGTCGGCGATCTTGGTGATGTTGCCGGCCGGGTCGTAGGTGTACTTCACGTCCGCCAGGTGTTCGGGGGCAGTGGAGCGGTCGACCAGGACGCGATCCAGGTTCCGGGTCGCATCGTCGTAGAACGCGGTGTGGACCACCTGCTTGCCGGCCGATGCGGACAGGGTCGACTGGGCGACCTCGTCGTACGGCGTGTAGGTCGCCGCGGTCAGCATCGTGCCGAGACCACTGCCCGCCGTCTGCAACCGGCCGGCCGCGTCGTAGCCGTACCGCAGCGTCTCCGCCGCGAGCCCACCCGCTGCCGGGTACGACACCAGTGACGGCAGCCCGGTGGCGGTGTAGCCGGTGTTGGCCTTGTACGACCCGGCCAACGCGCCCTCGGACGCGGGAATCGTGACCGTGCTGGTCAGCGGCCGGTACCGGATGTCGTAGGCGTCGACCGACTTGGTGTAGGCGTTGCCGTTCACGAAGCGGGTCGAGGTCGCGAGCATGCCCTTGACACTGGTGCCCGAGGCGAGTGTGTCGTAGGTCCACTGAGCGCGCTTGGTGCCCGACGTGGACCCGTCGTACATGCCGGTACGGCGTCCCAGGCCGTCGTACGTATAAGCGAGGGTGGTGCCGCGCGCGTCGGTGCTGGTGAGGATCTGGCCGGCGTTGTCGTAGGTGAAACTGCTCGTCCCGGTGTCGGGGTCTTCGCGTTGCGTGACCCGGCCGCGCAGGTCATAGGTGGTGTCCCAGGTGTTGCCCGCCGGGTCGGTCGTGCCCACCACGTCGCCGCGGTTGTTGTAGGTGTACGTCGTGGCGTCGTACGAACCGGTCGGCGAGCCGCCGGTGTACTGGCGCAGCTCGACCACCGCGTCGTCGGCATCGGTGATGGACGTGGTGGCCGTATCGCCGTCCGGCGGGTCCACGCTGATCCGGTCTCCGCCGTACGTGGTGGTGGTGCGCCATTTCTCGAACCCGTGCGAGCGGAAGATCTCCACCGTTTCGCGTTCCGCGCCGTCGTAGACGGTCACGTCCTGGCCGGGTACGGCCGCATCGGTCACTCCGGTCAGCAACGTCGTACCGGCGGTGCCGCTGTTCCAGTACGAGCCGTTGGACTTCACCTCGAGCCCGCGTGAGTCGTAGAACTTGTCGGTCACGACCCGGCCGCCGTCAGCTGCGGGATCCTGCGTCTGCCGTTCGCGCAACTGCCCGTCGTACAGGTCGTAGCTGGCCTCGTACGTGCCGTCGTCGCGAACCTCCTCGGTGGTGATCACCGACGGCGCGTCCTGGCGGATCAGGTAGGAGTACTTGGTGTTCGGGGTCTTCCCGGCCGCCTTCGACCGGTCCGGCAGCCAGACCGCGGTGATCCGGCCGAGCGGGTCCCGCGTGGTGTCGGTACGCCGCCCGTTCTGGTCGACCTCGGCGACCGACTCACCGAACGCCGGCTCGACGGTCGTCGTGGTCACATACCCGGCCGGGTTGGTGACGGTGATATCGGTGACGGCCGCGCCACTGGCCGGGGTATAAGTGGCCGACGACTTGCGGTCCAGCTGGTCGTACGTCTCGATCGGCCGGCCGTAGGTGTCGTAGACCGTGCGTCCTTCCTGGGTGTAGACCGGCGTGGTGCCCGAGTAGGAGGCGAGTTCCTTGCTGAGGGTCTCGTTGCCCTTGGTCGGCGCCGCACCCAGAGTGGTGGATCCGTCGTAGTAGGTCAGGTCATCCGACTCCGCGTCGGCCGGGTAGGACGGTGTCACGGTGCAGGCCACGGACACGGTCTGCTCGCGGGCCTCGAAGTCGATCAGGTACGACGCGGTGTTGCGGGCGTACGTGGTGCGGGTGCATTCCTCGTCGCCGGTCTTGGCGGTGTCGCCGAGGTCGTTCTCCTCGACCTCGAGTCCGTAGGAGTCGTAGGTGGTGCGGGTCTCGGTGTTGCGCCATCCTCCGGACGACAGCGCCTCGCGGGACCGTTCGGCGACCTCGTTGACCATGTAGGCCTTGAGCGTGCCGTTGCGGGTCACCTGGGTGGCAGTGGGGGAGGAGATCAACGGATCGGTGATCGCGCCCTCCAGTACGCTGCCGCCTGCCTCGGTGTAGGTGAGCGACTCGCGTTCGAACCCGGCCAGCGCGGGATGATCGGTGATCGTGCCGCCGAGGGAGTCGGTGATTGTCACCGACCGGGTGCCGCCGTTCGGGAGCTTGTCGCCGTCCATGCCGCGCAGGTACAGGCTTTCTTCCTGGGAGCGGGTCTCGCCGGGGTTGCCGTGGAGCTCGCGCACCCGGCCGTAGCCGCGCCACTGTCCCCAGGTGCGGTACTTCAGCGGCGTCAACTCGTTGTCGTCGTAGTGCCACGCGCCGCCGCCGACGTACTCGTAGTCGGTGCGCTCGATCCCGGCCACGCCGGACTGGTCGTCCTCCAGCACCGTGACCGGCACGTACTTGTGGAACCAGTCCTGCGTCAACGACTCCGACCCGTCGGCCTGCCAGTACTGCGGGAAGCATCGCTTGGTGTTCTGGTCCGGAGCCGGCAACGAACCCGCCGTACATTCCGGCGCCGAGTAGTTCACGTGGGTGTGTCCGCCGGCCTCGTCGTACACGTCGGTCAGCCGCCACTTGTACATCGGCGGAATCCCCTCCGCGGCGTCCACCCGGTTTGCCAGCTGCACACCCTGGAACGACACCGAAGGAAGCGATGCGGTCCCGCCGACCTTGCCGGTCGCGGTGATCGACGCCAGCCACAACGCGGGCGATGTTCCGTCACCGGGGTCACGGAACTCGTAGCCCAACGCCCACGACGTCGCGTCCCGGTAGGTCGTCCCGGACACCCAGAGCTGGGTCGTCACCGTCGCCAACCGCTTGCGCGTCCAGAACGTCGGCGAATACAACCCCGTGCACGACTTACCCGCCGAACAGTTCTGGTCGTACGGCACGTCCGGCCAGTTCGCGGCATTGGCCGACGTGATGTCGCCGGTGCCGCAGGTCGCACCCGCCGCGCAGCGCTCGTCCACCGTGAACGACACCCGCATCGGAGCCGGCGCCGAGTACATCGACGTGGACCGCTGGCCGTAGTCGATCCGCTTCAGGTACCCGCCGCGCACGTACTGGGTGCCCGCGGTCGCGGTGAGGTTCCGGCCGTAGTAGTTCGTCTCGCTGCCGTAGAAGTACGACATCGCGTTGCCGTTCGGGTCGACCACGTAGTCCAGGTTCCAGCGCCACGCCTGCGTGCAGTACGACGCCGCGAACGACGCCCCGTGGCACGGCTCGCCCGTGTCGTTGCCGAACACCGGCGCCGTCCAGACCGAACCGGTCTCCTCGTTACCTGTGGCCCACCCCGGCAGCCGGTTCAGCCCGAAGTAGTACTGCGTCCCGTCCAGCGACGTCAGCCGCCAGTGCTCGCCGTCGTTGTCGCCGTTCGCTCCACCGGTCAACCGCTCCAGCCGCGAGCCGTCGTCGTCCCGCAGCTTCCAGGTACCGGTCGCGTCGTCACGGACCAGTTCGGACGCGGTCCCACCCAGCACGAGATACGCGTTGTCGGTCTCCCAGCACAGGTCCTGCGGCTTCGGTGTCGTCGAAATCTCATCCGAGCACGATGTGTACCGCCGCTCGACGAACCCCTCGTCCAGGCCCCAGCCTTCTCCGACCCACGACGACTGGTTGTTCGTCGACGCGACCCGGCCGTCGATGTCACCCGACGAATAGCCGAGATCCAGGTCCGGTTCCGGGCCGCCGAAACTGTCGGGGCTGTCCATCGAGTAACCCCACGAGAACGCACCCGACGAGCCGCCCGCGTTCCACGACGCCGACGCCGACAACGCGGTCGGCTTGTAGCTACCCGCGCTGCCCGCCGGCGCCGACGTCAACGCCAGCACTGTCGACTCACTCGACGCGGCGACCTCGGTGGCGATCCGGTTGTCGCCGGTGAGACTGGACTTCAGCACCTGCTCGTCCGAGCACCCGGCCTTGTCCGGTGTGGTCAGCGCACACGCCGGCAGCCGTACGAGCCGCAGCCGGCTTGCCCAGTCACCGCCGTACGCCGAACGGAACGCCGAGTAGTCCACCTCGACCTTCACCTGGCCGCTGCTCGCAACCCGGTCGGTGCGACCGACGCTGAAGAGCATCCCCGAAGCGCCCACCTTTTCGGCGGCCGAACGGTCGTGGACCTGAACGCGGACCCGGTTCACGGGCGTCGACGCAGCGCCCTGAATCCGCCCTGCGCCGACCCGAACCGGCAACCGGCCGGCCTGCGTCGTGGTGCCGTCGCGGGGGAGCGACACGTCCGCCTCACCCGCCTCCGGTCGACTGACCTGTGGAGGTTGGTGCAGCACGGACGCTGCCTTCGGATCGGCCGGACGCGACCTCGGCGCGGAATCGTGCCCAGGCACCGAGAACTCGGTCTGCGCCGCGGGCCGCCACGCATTCGACGTACCGACATCGGCCTGCGCGGCGTGTATGTCGACCAGGCAGGTGGCCGCGAGCGCGACGGCCGTGACTATTCCGGTGAACGGCACCAGCATGGCGCCACTCCTTTCATGGGGCGGGGCGGAACTGTGCCCACGGTCGGGCGGGTCACTGCTGGGACGGCAAGTACAGGTCGGCGATCTGCTGATCCGAGAGCACGCCGGCATACATCTGAACGTCGTCGATCGCGCCGGTGAAGAAGCCACCGAGGCCGGCCGCCGACGTCCACCCCGCTCCGAAGCGGGCCGCCCCGGTCGCGTTCCACGCGCTGCGGTGATACGTCTCGGCCACGAACTGGCCGCCGACGTACAGCCGCAGCGTCTGAGCCTTCGCGTCGTACACCCCCGCGACGTGTGTCCACCCGCCGGCCACCGGCTCGTCGAACGGGCCGACCGCCGTGTGCACCTCCGCCACCGCCGAGTCCGCGACCGGCATCGCCATCGACCAGCGGTAACCGCCGTACATGTCGTCCCAGGCGTATCCGAGGCTGAAACCGCTCACCTGCGAGCCGTCCTGACTGATCACGACTTCGTTCTTGCCGACCGCGGTCGGCTTCACCCAGGCGGCGACCGTGAAGCTGCCGTCGGTGCGGACCGCCGGTCCTGACGCCGTCAGCACACCGGTGGTGCCGTTCAGCTGCACCGCGTTGCCGGTCTTGCCGGCCACGCGTGTCACACCGCCGGCCGACCAACTGGCCGGATGCGCCCCGCCGGTGTCCCCGGCCGTCGTGCCGGAGCTCTCGTCCATCAGCCACTGACCGTCGCGCCGGGCCACCTGCTGGATCTCGCCCGGCAGCAGCACCCGGTTGTAGACCTGCAGTTGGTCCACGTCACCCGGCCAGTACTCGCCGTAGACGCCGTTGACCTTCGACCGCCCGATCTGGAACGAGCCGGCCGCGCTCCACGGCGTGGTGTACGCCGTGGTGGCCTCGAGGACACCGTTCACGTAAAGCCGGATCTGGGCGTTCGGCGCGTCGTACACACCGGTCAGGTGGACCCACCTGCCGTCCGCCGCGGGCACCGTCGTGGAGATCGCCCGGATGTACGTCGGCGAGGCGACGTCGGCCGAGGTGCGGTTGAAGATCCACCGCCGGTACGAGCTCGAGTAGTACAACGTGAAGGCTCCGGCCTGGTTCCCGACCTGGGTGGCGATCACCGCGTTGCGCGACGTGTCGGTCAGCCGCACCCAGCCCGATACGGACAACGAGTCCAGCGTGTTGACCACCGCCCCGCTCGTCGCCGCGTACCCCGTGGTGCCGTTGAGCGTCAGGGCACCGCCTTGCCTGCCGTCGCCCCAGGACGCGCCGCCACCCAGGGAGGCGCTGTGCCCTCCCGGCGCGGAGTCGACCGCCACCGTGCCGTCACCGGTCTCGTCCAGCCCCCAGTCCGCGACCGGGCCGGGCGCCGGGCCCGCGTAGAACACCGCCGTCACCACCGCGGAACGGTTGCCCCCGGCATCGACCGAGCGGACGTGCACCCAGTTCACGTACCGATCCGGCACGACCGAGACCGTCGCCTCGCCACCCGGCGCCGGCGGCGTCGCGGTCAGGTTCAGCGCGGTCGAGGTCCCGTTCAGGGCGTACTCGTACCTGACGACATCGGACTCGCCGTTCGCGCCGAACGTCACCGGCAGGCTCGTCCCCATCACCGCGTCGCCGGCCCCGTTGTCCGGGAACCCCGACGACGCCGCCGTCGGCGCCTCAGGAACCGTGGCGTCCACCGCGAACTCACACCACGGACTCCACGCGCTGACGTCGATGCCGTCCTCGGCCCGTACCCGCCACTTGCCGACCGCACCGTTGCCGAAGGCGCCCGACGGAACAGTGGTCGCCACGACCGTCGGCGTTGCGCCCGCGACGGTCGGCGAGACGTACTCCCCGACAGGGGCCGAACCGTCGACCGTCCACCACTCGAAGTGCGCTTGGACCGAGTTGTCAGCGTCCTGGAGAGTCGCTCGAAGCGTCGGCGTCACCGTGGACACGACCAGCCGATCGGCGCCCGTCACGCACGACGCCGAGCCTTCGGTGGTGAGGTTGGCCGGGTTGTCGGGAATCGTGTTGTAGTCGATGGTGATGCTCGGGTTGTTGGCGAACTTCTTCCACGAGTACGAATCGTTGTGGCTCTCCGCCCACGTCGACGCCCGAAGTCCCTGCGTGACGTTGGACCAGCCGTTGGCCGCGGCGTTGGTGACCTGGCTGGTCACGTTGAACTCCACCCCGCCGGCCGGGCAACTGGACGACGAGAAGCCCTTCGCGAAGCTCTTCTTCTCCATCTGGTACGCCCAGGTCGGCTGGTTCTTCCAGGTCGTCGCCGAGGAGATCGGGTTGGTCGCCCAGACCTGCACCTCGCGCACCGTGCAGGACCACGACCAGTTCGCGGAGGTCTGCAGCGTGGCCTTGAGGATGTGCTTGTACTTCACGCCGCTGGTGTCGAACTGGAAGAACGAGCGGGTGCGCTTGTTGTCCGTGCTGTCGTAGCCCACCCGGGCGACCTTCTCCGAAGTGCCGAGGTTCGCGCCGTTGTAGAACGACGTGGTCGGGTAGTTGCTCCACACCTGGGTCCAGGCCTGCTTGATGCCGGACCACGACGGGTCGATGTAGACCGGGAACCGGGTGGTCTTGGCGGTCAGCAACGCCCGATCCGGCACCAGTGACAGCTGATCCCCGGCCACCCGGGCGCCAACTTTCGTGACCCGGCCACCGGGCTGTACGGCGGACCCGTGACCGGAGGAATCCCACATGTACGGCGCGGGTCCGCTGAACACGACCTCGCCGGCCGGACCCGTCGCGGTCAGGCCGGCCGCCGTGGCATGCACCGTCAAACCCTTGGCGGTCAGGCGATACGGCAACGATCCGAGCGCCGGGTTCGCCGCGGCCGCCGCGTTCTTGACCACCAGGATCTGGGACAGACCGGCAGTCGACGCAGTGAGGACGAGGTCGACACCGGGAAAGACCTCCTGGTACGTCGCGGTGTCGCCGGACAGCACCGGCTGGGGGAGTTTGCCCGGCCAGCCGACAGCCAGCTCACGGCCGTCCCGGCGAAGCCGCACCAGAGGCGTCTCGCCGCCCCCGGAGAACGCCAGATCGAGCGGGCCGGCGACCGGCGCCACCGTTCCGTCCGCTCCGGCTCGCAACGTCATGTCCACCGGCACCCACCCGGACGACCCGCGGACCCGGACCGGCAACGCCGACTCGTGCCGGGTGTACGAACCGTCCGGATTGGCGAACACCTGCCCTGTCTCGGTGGTCAGGGTGCCGACTTCGACCTGGCGTCCTGTCCTGGCGGCGACGTCCCGTGCCTGTGCTTCGCCCAACACCGTCGAGGCAGCAGCCGGCGTCGACGCGATGACGACCAGCAAACTTCCGAGGAGGGCGAGGACACTGCTCATCGCCACCGCCAACCAACCGGCCTTACGCGGGCGTTGAAGAATACGAGACGGCATGACGGCCTCCACGGGGCGACGAAGGAAGAACTGAGTCCTCCGTGTCAAGGAACACGGCCCGGCACTGTCGCGTCCACGAGGTCCCCCACGATCCTGCGCGTATCGACAACAGACGTGCGCGTGTCGACCGGCACCCGGTCCAGAGGTGGTTCTCAAGGCCACGTAAGGATTCGGCGCCCGGGGTTGCGCAGTGCGGCCGTTGTCACGACATTGACGTCGTGCGGATACTGATCGCCGAGGACGACGACAGCGTCGGTGAGGCGCTGGTCGACGTCCTCGGCGCGCATGGTCACCAACCGGATCGGGTCTCCAGGGGTGCCGACGTACTGCTTCGGCACAGCTCGGCCGATGTCGTGTTGCTGGACCTCGGCCTGCCCGACGGAGACGGGCTGGACGTGCTGCGAAAGCTGCGCCAGGTCAGCGAGGTGCCGCTGGTGGTCGTCACCGCGCGCGGTGACGAGCGGTCGGTGGTGCGCGGCCTGCGGCTCGGGGCGGACGACTATCTGGTGAAGCCTGTGCGGTTGGGCGAGCTGCTGGCCCGGATCGATGTGGTGGTCACCCGTCGCGCCCGGAGCTCACTGCCGGCCGGCGTGGTCGAGGTGGGTGACGTCGTCATCGACCTGACCGCTCGACGCGTCAGGGTCGGCGAGCGGGAGATCGCGCTCACTCCGAAGGAGTTCGACCTGCTCGGGGCGCTGGCGCGCCGAGTTGGTGCCGCGGTGAGCCGCGAGGTGATCCTCGACGAGCTGTGGGGCGACGCCTTCCTGGCGAGCTCGCGGGCGCTCGACGTCCATCTTGCCCAGCTACGCGTCAAACTCGGCAGTCCCGGCCTGATCACCACCATCCGCGGATTCGGATACCGGCTCGGCGCATGAGAACGCGAGTTCTGATCGTGCTGACGATCTTCTCCCTCGTCGCAGTGGCCGGGTTGGTGCTGCCGCTCCTCGCGACCACCTCTCAGGCTCGCACGCAGGCGCTGTTGCTCAGCCGCGTCGCAACGCTTGACCGGCTCGCCGCACTGGCCAGGGAGGTGCGGGACGCCGGCGACCTGGCCACCGTGCAGGCCGAGGCGTCCCGGATCACCGAGGTGTACGGCGAAGACCTGCTGCTGGTGGGCCCTAGCGGACACCCTCTGATGTCCACGGGCTCGCTGGATCTCAACGATCCGGGTGTGCGAGAGACCCTGGCCTCCGCGTCGCGGAACCTCGCGCAGACGACCCTCGACCCGGTGCGGCCCTGGAGCGAGCGACGGCATCTGCTGGCCCGTCCCGTCGGCACTCCCCATGAGTTGGCCGGCGCAGTCGTGCTGCGCGTCGATGCCGGCCGGGCGATCTCCGGCGTCCGTCGCGACTGGGCGCTGATCGTGACCGGGGCGATCGCCGCCGAGCTGCTCCTCCTCGAGCTCGCGATCCTCCTCACCCGCTGGGTGGTCCGCCCGGTCCGCCGGCTCGAGGAGGCCGTCGTCGGCCTTGCCGAAACGCCGACGACGGGCCCGGCTGTCATGCTGTCCGGCCCGCCCGAGCTACGCCATCTGACCCGATCGTTCGCGGACATGGCAGCCACGGTCACACGCTCCCTGGAGATGCAGCGCCGGATGGTGGCCGATTCGTCGCACCAGCTGCGGAACCCGCTGGCGGCCGTCCGCCTCCGGCTCGACGCTCTGGCCTCGGAGCTCCGCGATCCGTCCAGCCCGCGGTTCGCCGGCATCCAGCAGGACCTTGATCGGCTCGAAGCGCTGCTCAACGATCTGCTCAGGCTTGCCGAGGCCGAGAGCCGGCGCCCGGATGCCGTGGCCGGTCAGTCGGTGGTGTCCGAGGTGCTGCCCGGTGAAGTGGGAGCGTGGCGGCTGCTCGCTGCCGAGAACGGTGTCGACCTGGCAGCCGAGCTCGCCGCTGTACCGCCTGTGGCGGTCAGCGAAACCGACCTGCGACAGATCGTCGGCGCCCTCGTCGACAACGCGATCAAGTACGCCGGCCACGGAGCGCGGGTGACCGTCCGGATCGAGAAGTCGGGCGCGGACGGCGTCCGGCTGAGTGTCGTCGACGACGGGCCAGGGCTTCCCCAGGAGCAACGCGAGTTGGCATTGCAGCGGTTCTGGCGCGCCGATCAGCACCAGTCGCCGCGAGGCAGCGGCCTCGGCCTGGCGATCGTCGACCAGTTGGTGAGCGCCGCCGGCGGCACGCTCACGATCGAGGCGGTGACGCCACACGGCCTGGCGGTTCACGTCGACCTGCGGACGGCGACATGAGCGACGAAGCAGGCACTGGGCAGCACATGCTGCGCTTGTCCCGGCGGGTTCTGCTGGCTGCCGGACTGGCGTCGCTCGTCGGTGGTTGCAGCTCTGACCACCCCATCGTGGACCGGCTGGTCGTGGCCGGCGGTGAGCGCGGCGGGTTCTACCTGGAGTTCGCACAACTCCTCGCCACCCAGCTGACGGCTGCAAAGGTCGCCCGGGCCGTCGAGGTGCGGTCGACGGAGGGCAGCCTGCAGAACCTCGAGCTCCTGCGTCTCAAACAAGCAGACTTGGCCATATGCCTCGCTGATGCCACGGCGCAGTCGCGCGAGGTTGTCGCTCTCGGCAGGGTGTACGAGAACTATTTGCAGTGCGTGGTCCGTGCGGCCGGACCCGTCCGCAAGTTGCCTGACCTGGTCGGCAAGCCGATTTCTGCCGGGCCACCAGGCGCCGGTGCCGCGCTGACCACGAACCGGCTCCTGATCGCGGCCGGCATGCACGCCGAGCGTGCCCCCGTGGTCGCCAACCTCCATCTGTCGGACGCCGCTGACGCGCTTGCCGCCGGACGGATCGACGCGATGTTCTGGTCCGGCGGGGTACCGACCCGGCGGCTGTCGGATCTTTCCGCTCAGGTGCCCATCCGCCTGCTGCCGCTCGATCGCTGGCTGTCCACGCTGCGCACGGCGTACGGCGTGGTCTACCAGCGGGCGCAGATCCCGGCCGGCACCTACAGCGGTGCCGAGCAGGTCAGCACGATCGGCGTACCGAACCTGCTGATCTGCCGGCCTGAAGTGCCCCGTGCGGTCGCGTCGAAGATCGTCGACGTGCTCGTCAGGCATGCGTCAGGGCTCGTGCCGGCCGCTGCGGTCGGCGCGCACTACCTTGATCCGAACTCACTCATCGGTACCAGCCCGTTGAAGCTCCACCCGGGGGCGGCCGAGCGCTACCGCAGCCTCCACGGCTGAGCTGAGCGTGGTCGGGCGGCCTTCGTGGTCGAGGCGTACGACGATGTGCTCGTCCCATCGTTCGTCGGCGTGCGGATGGTCGGAACGCCAGTGACAGCCGCGGCTGTCCTGGCGTGCGGTCGCCGCGACGACGACAGCCCGCGCCACCGTCGCGAGCGGTCCGGTGCCCATGGAGTCGAGCTCGTCCGCGGCGGCGTTCAGACCGGCTCCGTCGCGACGGATGCCGGCGTACCTGCTGAGGATCGCGCGGATCCGCTCCGGTTGCCGATCCTCGCCGAGCAGGAGCTCACGGGCGCGGCCGACGTCCTTGGCGGGGAGGTCGAGGGTCAGGGCCGTTGCGACGCGCCGCCCGAAGACGAGCCCTTCCAGCAGGCTGTTCGAGGCGAGCCGGTTGGCCCCGTGGACGCCGGTCGCGGCGACCTCGCCGACCGCGTACAGGCCGGGTACGTCGGTTGCGCCGTTCCGATCGGTCCGAACGCCGCCGCACAGGAAGTGTTCGGCCGGCGCGACCGGTATCTGCTCGGTCAACAGGTCGACGCCGATGCGTGCGCACGAGGCCAGTACGGTCGGGAACCGCCTCCGGAGGACGTCGGGCGCGACAGCTGTCGCATCCAGCCAGACATGGTCCGATCCGTCGCGGCGCATCGTCGCCTCGATCGCCCGAGCGACGACGTCTCGCGGCGCCAGGTCGGCTCGCGGATGCCGTCCGGCCATGATCCGGCGGCCGTGGACGTCGCGCAGTACGGCGCCCTCGCCTCGGACGGCCTCGGTGACCAGGGGCAACTGACCGCTGGTCTCACCGGTGTGGAGCGCGGTCGGGTGGAACTGGACGAACTCCATGTCCACCAGCGACGCGCCGGCTCGCAGCGCCAAGGCGATCCCGTCACCGCGCACCGTCGCGGGATTGGTGCTGGCCAGGTACGCGTTGCCGATACCGCCGGTGGCCAGTACGACGGCGCGCGCCTCGATCTGCCGGACCTCGGTGCCCGTCTCGACGAGCACGCCGACCACGCTGCCGTACTCCGACTGCAGCAGACCGACGGTACGCCCGGTCACCGTCCGAACGCTGCTTCGCTGCAGGGCACTGAGGAGCGCCCGATGAACCTCGGCGCCGGTGGCGTCACCGCCTGCGTGCACGATCCGGGGACGACCGTGGCCGCCCTCCAGGGTCCTCGACAGCGAACCGTCGCTGTTGCGGTCGAAGCGGGCCCCCTGGGCGATGAGCTCTGCCAGACGCTGCGGTCCCTCCTCGACCAGCGCACGGACGTTGCGCGGATCGCAGAATCCCGCACCCGCGACCTCGGTGTCGTACAAGTGGTCGAGCGGATCGTCCGCGCCGTACGCGGCCGAGATGCCACCCTGCGCCCAGGGCGTGCTGCCGTCGCCGGCGCTGAGCAGGAGTACTTCGCGGGTCGCCGCGAGGCCGAGTGCGGTTGACAGGCCCGCCACGCCGGAGCCGATGACGACGACATCGGCCACGCGCTTCATCGAGCGCCCGCAGGCTTGCCGATGGCAACCATCCGCTCGACCGAGCGCCGGGCCCGCTCGACGACCTCAGGCGGTAGCTGGATCTCGTCGCGTCCCTCCCGCAGGCACCGCACCAGCAGCTCCGGGGTGATCATCTTCATGAAGCGGCACGAGGCCTTCGGGTTCACCGGCAGGAACGTCGTCCGCTGGTTGACCTTGCGCAGCTGATGGAGCATGCCGATCTCGGTCGCGACCAGAGCCGTCTTGGCGGTCAGGCCGCGAGCGGTGTCCAGCATGCCGGCGGTGGACAGGATGTGGGTCCGCTCGGCCGGAAGATCACCGACGCCGGCGAGCCAGACGGCCGACGACGCGCAGCCGCACTCGGGGTGTACGAGGACCTCGGCTGCGGGATCGGCGGCTACCTGAGCGCGCAGGTCGGCGGCGCTGATGCCGGCGTGCACATGACACTCACCCATCCACACCTCGATGTTGTCCCGGCCCGTCTGTCGCCGGACGTGCGCGCCGAGGAACTGATCGGGCAGGAACAGGATCGGCCGGTCCGCCGGAATCGAGTTCACCACCTCGACCGCGTTGGACGACGTACAGCAGACGTCCGCCTCGGCCTTCACCGCCGCGCTGGTGTTGACATAGGCGACAACCACGGCGTCGGGGTGCTCGGCCTTCCAGGCCCGGAGCTGGTCGGCGTCGATGGTGTCCGCCAGCGAGCAGCCCGCCTGGGCCGTCGGGATCAGCACGGTCTTGTCCGGGCTGAGGAGCTTGGCGGTTTCGGCCATGAAATGCACGCCGCAGAACACGATCG
This sequence comes from Kribbella sp. NPDC050459, assembly GCF_040655315.1. Classification (NCBI taxonomy): domain Bacteria; kingdom Bacillati; phylum Actinomycetota; class Actinomycetes; order Propionibacteriales; family Kribbellaceae; genus Kribbella; species Kribbella sp. NPDC050459. The sequence continues at coordinate 1,065,856 of NZ_JBFAJQ010000001.1, forward strand.
TGGACGCGTCGGTACTGGCCGCGATGCGCGACAGTGCGAGTGAGTCGCCGACGTGGTCCGCCACGTCCTGGATCGCCGGTTCCTGGTAGTTGTGGGCGAGGATCACCGCATCCCGCTCCTGGGCGAGGTGCCGTACCTCTTCCTGCCAGCTGATTGCCGTCGTCACAACAGGTCCTTCTTTCGGGAGGTTTTCGCTTGATAAGCGATAACTGGGCATGACAATGCCTGGTTCATCCGTCGTTGCCGGCCACCAGCAGACTGATATCGAGTGCGGCAGGGGAGTGGGTCAGGGCGCCGACCGAGATGGCATCGACGCCGGTGTCGGCGACATCCGCAATGGTGTCCAAGGTGATGTTGCCGGAGGCCTCGAGCCGGGTGGGGGATCCGGAGGTGTTGCGCCACTCGACGATCAGGGCCATCTGCTCGATCGTCATGTTGTCCAGCAGGATCCACTCGACCCGGCAGTCCAGCGCTTCGCGGGCCTCGTCCGCAGTGGTGACCTCGACCTCGATGGCCATGCCGTTGTCTTCGGCGGCCATGCCGTCCCGGACCCGGCGAACGGCCGGGAGGACGCCGCCGGCCGCGGCGAGGTGGTTCTCCTTGAGCAGCACCATGGCCGACAGGTCGAGCCGGTGGTTGGTCCCGCCGCCGCAACTCACGGCGTACTTGTCCATCGCCCGGAGGCCGGGTGCTGTCTTTCGGGTGTCGAGGAGCGCGACCGGACGCGCTCCGATCGCGGCTACGAAGGCCGACGTGAGGGTTGCGATGCCTGACATCCGCTGGGCGAAGTTCAGCGCGACCCGCTCGCCGGTGATGATCGACCGCGCAGCGCCGCTGATCCACGCCAGCGGCTGCCCCGGGACCACCGGATCACCGTCGGCAACAGCCGTCCGCACCTTCACGGTGGGATCGACTGCGGCATACACCTCCTGTACGGCGGTCATGCCGGCCACGCGACCGGACTGCTTGGCGATCATCGTCGCCTCGGCCTCCAGCGTCTCCGGGACGCTCCACCGGGTGGTGACATCGTCTGCCGCCTGGTCTTCGGCCAATGCGGTCAGCACCGCGCTCCGGACCGTCTGCGTTTCCATCTGTCGCACCCTCCATGATGTTTTCGCTTCATAGGCGATAACTAACTGGCACGCTACCATCGGCCTCGTGCCCACAGCCAAGAAGGGTGATCCGGTTAACTTCCCCAGCTACCCGCACGAGGTACTCGCCGTGGTCCTGTCCGTTCGCGAGGGCAGGCTGTGCGTACTGCTGTGGAAACGCGCACAGAGCCCGTACCGCGGCCGCTGGGCGCTTCCCGGCGGCGGGGTCGAGCCCACGGAGCGGCTCCGGGAGGCCATCACCGGGCACCTTGCGACGAAGGTCGATGTTCGCGACGTCGCGCACCTCGAGCAGCTGGCCACGCACAGCGCGATCGATCGTGATCCGCGGGCCCGCGTGCTGGCGACGGCGTATCTGGGCCTGGTTCCGTCCGACGTACAGCCGATGCTTCCGTCCGACACACAGTGGCACCCCGTGGACGAGCTGCCGCGGACTGCGTTCGATCATCACTACTTCATCGAGGCCGCGGTCGCGCGGCTACGCGCGAAACTGTCGTACACGAACATCGGTTTCGCGCTGGCTCCGCTGGAGTTCACCATCGCGGAGCTCCGTGATCTGTTCGGCGCCGCACTCGGCTACGAGCTCGGCGCCACCAACCTCACCCGCGTCCTGACCCGCCGGCACGTGATCGACCCGACCGACCGCCGAGCCAGCCCCGGCCAGAGCGGCGGCCGTCCGGCGACCGTCTACAAGTTCGCGGCCCGCGAACTGACCGTCACCGACCCCTTCGCAGTACTCCGCCCACCCCGCTGAGACCGGCCGCGGCAACGGAGGTTGAGGATCCGTTCACCAGAACCGTGCCGGCTCCGCAAGCCCGGTTGGTTGATTGAACCGCTCAGCGGCAGTGCAGCTGCTTGAAGAAGCTCTGGATATCGGCGATCAGCAGATCCGGCGACTGGGTCGCGGCGAAGTGCCCGGGTCGGTCGAAGACGTTCCACGACACGAGGTTCTTGTGGTCGCGATGAACGAAGCGGTGTACCGGCATAGTGTCCTCGCTGAACTGGGCAAGGGCGACCGGTACGGTCGTCGGCGCGGTGGGACCGTCTTGACGGGCGAACTCGTAGTAGATGCGCATCGCCGAGGCGACGGTGCCGGTGAGCCAATGGATCATCACGTTGGTCAGAATGAAGTCGGGATCCAGGCCGCCCCGGTAGATCAGGCAGTGCCAGCCGAGCAAACCCGCCGGTGAATCCGCCAGCGCGTGCGCGAGCGATTGTGGTTGCTGGGCCTGGAGTACGCCGTACGCACTCATGGTCCGCTCGAATCGCAGCTCGTTGTCCAGCGCGGCCTGCTCGTCGTCGGTGAGGTTGTCCAGCTCACCGGGCTCACCGGCCGGACCGGTGAAGATCTGTGTCACATGGACGCCCACGACTCGGTCCGGTGCGATTCTGCCGAGCTCCAGCGAGACGAAGGTTCCCCAGTCGTTGCCGGCCACGCAGTAGCGCTCATACCCGAGCCGCGCCATCAACTCGGTCCAGGCTGACGCGATCCGACGCGGTCCCCACCCACGCTCGGTCGTCGGGCCGGAGAACCCGCACCCCGGCAGCGACGCAACCACCAGATGGAATGCCGACGCCGGATCGCCCCCGTGCGCACGCGGATCCGTCAATGGCCCGATCACGTCGAGGAATTCCGCGATCGAACCGGGCCAGCCGTGGGTGAGGATCAGCGGCTTCGCGTCCGGCTCCGGTGAATGCACATGCAGGAAATGGATCCGCTGCCCGTCGATCGTCGTCGTGAACTGCGGATACTCGTTGAGCCTGGCCTCCCAAGCGCGCCAGTCGTACGCCGTGCGCCAATGCGCGACGAGTTCGCGGACAGCGGCCACCGGTACGCCGTAGTCCCACCCGGAATCCGGCAACTCCTCGGTGAACCGCGTCCGATCGAGCCGATGCCGAAGGTCATCCAGCTCAACCTGCGGGACCTCGATACGAAACGGAGTAACAGTGTTCATGGCCGTCCTTCGATCAGCTGGAGATTGCGTTCAGACCGAACGTCGTAGCCCGCGAAGCCCACTTCGACATTTGCGCCACGCCACGGATCTGCCGCCGGCGGCGTCGCCGGGCCGGCCGAGGTCCACAGTCAGTCGCCGGTCAGTGCCCTTGCCGTATTCCGGGGTGCCGGCCGCGGCGTCGATGGCGCTTCAGTGGGCTGTGGCGACGTCCAGCACTGCTTGGGCGATTGTCGCCGGGTCCTCCTGGGGAGGGTTGTGGCCGACGCCGGGTAACTCGCGCCGGTCGAAGCCGCCGGTGAACAGTGGCTCGTCCGCCCGTGAGTCGTCGGCGCCGAGGCCGTCAGCGAGGGCGTCGAGCGAGATGGTCGGCACGGTGATGGCCGGCGTCGTCGCCAGAAGTTTCTCGAGGTTGTCGTAGCGTGGGTCGCCGGGGGCGGCGCCGCGGCGGTGTTGGTAGGAGTGGATGACGGTGGCGACGAAATCGGGATTGTGCAGGCTCGGCGCGCTGGTCGCGAAGGAGGCGTCACAGCCTGGCCACGTGGGTGACCACTGTCGCCACAACAGTCCGCACAGTTCGTCGGTGTAGCGTTCGAGCCCGGCGCGTCCTCGCTCGGTGAGGAAGTAGTGGGTGTACCAGGCAGCGCTCTCGGCTTCGGGCGGGGCGGGCTCGCCGGATCCGGCGATGTTCTGGATGTTGTAGCCGCCGACCGTCACCAAACCCGATACCCGCGCGGGCGCTACCGCTGCTGCGATGCATGCCGCTCGGCCACCCCAGTCGAACCCTCCGACCACGGCGCGTTCGACCTCGAGTGCATCGAGTAGATCAAGCAGATCCTGGCCGAGCGCCCCCTGCTGGCCGGAGCGCATGATGTCCGAATTGCGATAGCGGGTCCTACCGAATCCCCGAAGGTACGGCGCCACGACGCGCATTCCGGCTTGGGCGAGAACCGTGGCCACCTGGTCGTAGCAGCGCACGTCATAGGGGAAGCCATGGAGGAGGACAACGGTCGGACCGTCCGCCGGCCCCGCGGCGTCGTACGCGATCTCCAGCGAAGGCGTCGGGACGGCGTGCGATTCGTTCAACCCGCGAGCGTCCATCAAGTCACTCCCAACTGGTTCTGGGCCCAGTCTCGCACCGAGCCGAGGGACGCGCGACAGCCGATCCTCGGGGGTGACTCGCTGAGCCATTTCCTGTCCAGGCCTGGCCTCGAGGTCCATGCTGGTCCCATGGGCGCTGCTCTTCGGGTGTCCTCGCTGGGGTGGGGGCTCCTCTTGTTCGTCGGTGGGTGTTCGGGCGGGGCGGATCCGGAACCTTCCGGACCAGCCACCGTCTCGGTCAGTCCTGCGCGTACGGCCGGATACTCCGCGCGTCTTCAGGCCGTGATCGCGATCGAGAACGCGGACGGGCTGACCGCGGCGGGTGGAGCGCTGTGGGTGAAGACGGACGACGGTCGCGTCGTTCGCGTCGATCCGGCAACCAATCGGGTCAGCGGCGAGCTCAAGGTCGACACGAACTCGGACCCGAACGACTACTGCCAGGGCATCGGGACCGACCAGACGTTCGTGTGGGCGTGCGCGACGACCGACAAAGGAACGGATGTCGTCAAGATCGATCCAGCGAGCAGACGGATCGTACGGCGGGTCTCGGTGGGCAAGGTGTTCGACCAACTGGCGCTGCCGTCGACCGCACGCGGTCTGTGGGTGCTGAGCGGATCCGGCGTGAGTCTTGTCGACCACGAGACCGGGCGAGTGACGAAGTACCCGCTTGGCGTCCGCGGTCTCCAGGTGGCTGCTGCGGGGGATCTGGTCGTAGTGACCTCGTCGACAGAGAACGTGGTGATCGCTTTGGATGCCACCAACAGTTCCGTGATCGGGCGTACGACGTTGCCGGCTCCGCGGCTCGCAGCCGTGAGCGGGTCCGACATCTGGGTCGACACCGGCGACGGCCTGGTCCGGATGTCGCGGGAGCTGGTTGCCAAGGCGAAGTACCCGAGCCTCGGCGCCGGTGTGGACGGCGATCTGGTCGCCACGCCGGACGCTGTTTGGCTGCGCGCCGGCAACGGCGCCATCACCCGGCTGGATCCGTCGAGCGGCCAGGCTGTCGAAGAGGTCGCGCCAGATGGCCAGCAGATCACCGCGGGCAGCATGCTGATCGCATACGACAGCATCTGGTCGACATCAGGCGACGAGGGCACCCTGACCCGCCTGCGCCTCGGCTGACGCAGACGCGCTGCAACCCGTTAACTTGTGCACCCAGGTCGGCAGGTTGGCCGTCCCCTAGTAGAGGAAGTGCGGGCGGCCGGCGTCCGCCGGCCGCCCGCCCGCATTACCTGAGCCCGAAGGCGCGGACGATCGTCTGGCTGATGCCACCCCCGTTGCGTTGCTTGGCCAAGACCCGCAGCGACACCTGCCCGGCCTGCGGTGGCGCCTGCAGCCGCGTCTGCCAGCTGCCCTTGCTCTCCTTCAGTTGCAGCCGTTGCCACGTCGCCCCGTCGTCGTACGAGACCTCCAGCCCGACCGAGACCACCGCGTCCTGCCGGGCGCTGCTGCCCAGCACCACCGGCTTGACGGCGAAGACCGAGTTCCGCTTCGCCCGCCCTGCCGCGTCGACGTCCACGCCGTAGTCGAGCTGGGCCAGCGGCAGCGGCTGGTTCTCCGCCTCCCCGGACGTGAAGGTCCACTCGGTGTGCGTGCTCGTCGAGTACGGCGTCAGCTCGGCGTTCCCGACGGTGTCGGCCACCAACCGGTACGGCCGCTTCTCCGGTGCCAGGTCGCCCACGCCGAAGTCCGGCCGCGGGCCGTTCCCGACCAGCTTCTCCTCGCCCTGGTACAGCGCGAAGCTGCGTGTCATCAGCGAATCGCCGCTGTGCGCGGACCCGCCGTCACCGAACCCGGCGATCATGCCGCCCATCGCGTTGCCGACCCGGTGCGGGAGCTCGAACTCGAGCATCCGCGGCCGCACGATCGGACCGAACCAGCGCTGGCTCTGCACGCTGCCCGGCTGGTAGCTCGTGATGTCGGTGAACGTCGCCCAGCCGTTGATCGAGGCGTACTGCTGCCACTTCGCGCCCGCCGACACCCAGTCCGTCCGGTGTCCCACCGCGGGCTTCGCCGGGAACCGCGGGGCCCGGATCGACCCGAACACGGCGTACGGGAAGGCGGCCGGGAAGTACTCGTACGCAGGGCTGTCCTCGCGGCTCTCCAGGACCTGCTGCCCGTTCGGGGGAGCGAAGTCGTTCTCGATCCGGGCGAGGCTGCCGGGGTCCGTGGCCGCGGACGGGTCGTCCGGGACCTTGCCCTGGTGGTAGTCGACCAGGTCGTACAGGTACGACGGCACCGGGTTCGCCGTGACGGTCAGCTCGGTCCGGCTCGTGGTGAGCCTCTTGATCAGCGCCTCGCCGTCGTCGAGGATGAGCGACGCCGTCGGGATCGGGCCGAGGGTCCGGCCGTCGGCCCCGCCGTACCAGTCGTTGTAGCGGCCGATGCCGTCGTTGACCACGAGCAGCATGGCCGCGCCGGCGGCGTGCGCCGCGGCGGCCCGGTCCGCGGGCGGTACGTCGATGCTGTTGCGGACGACGACGGCCTTGCCGCGCGCGTCCAGAGCGGCGTACTCAGCGGGCGTGCCGGTGCCGGCGAAGACGGCCTGGACACGCGTCGTGCCGGCCTGGAACGCCGGGGAGCCGGGCTGGATGAGCAGCGAGTCGTCGAGGCTGCGGCCGTCGTAGCTGATCGTCAGCGGCGTCTGCTCGGCCCGGAACCGCGTGGTCAGCACGAAGCTGCCGGTGCTGACCTTGTTCTTCGTCGGCAGCGCCCAGAAGCTGTCGTAGTCCGGCGGCGGCATGAAGATCTCGTGCAGCGCGGCCCTGTCGTCCGGAGTCGGTTGCGCCGAGGTGAAGGACCGGAAGAGGTCGAACCTGCTCGTGGTGACGGTCGTCGGCTTGGGCGTGTCGACCTTGATCGGACAGCTCTGCGACGCGTCCAGGACCACGGTCCGGTCTGCGGTCAGGTCGACCTCGGGGGCGGTCAGGAAGGCCAGGCCGAGCGAGTGCGGGCCGTTGCTGCCGGGCACGTCCAGGGTCGAGACGATCGTGTACGAGCCGGGCGCCCAGCGGCTGGTGAGCTTGCCGTCCGTTGCCCACAGCACGGTGGATTTCCCGTCCGCGCCGGTGACCTCGACCTCACCGCTGACCGCCTTGCCGGTCTGGTCCTTCAGGTGGACGGTGAGGTTGTACTTCTTGGGTTCGACGGCCAGCCCGACGGCCGTGTGCACGGTGCCGGTCGAGGAGGTCGCGATGACCTGGGCGGAGTACTGGCCTGGAGCCAGGCCGTTCGGGTCCGCCGTGAAACCGACCGCGGCGGTGCCCTTCGCCGGCACTGTCACCTGGGTCGCCGCGAGGCGGAAGATCCCGGCGCGGTCGGTGGACAGCCGCACCGTGAGCGGCTTGTCCGTGGTGTTGCGGTAGCTGATCTGCCGCTCGACCGGCGTCCGGGCTGGCTTCGGCGACCACTGGACGAGCCCGGCGTCGACCGATCCGGTGGCGAGGAGCTGGCCGTGCAGCGAGGCCGCCGCAACGTCGACGCGCCCGGTCCCCGCCTGGTACGGCGTGTACGCGGGCGTCAGCTTGCTGGTGCTCATCAGCGCGTCCTTGAGCTGCTGCCCGGTCCAGTCCGGGTGCTGCGCGGCGAGCAGGACGGCCGCGCCGGCGACGTGCGGAGCTGCCATCGACGTACCGCTGTCCGTCCGGTAGTAGCCCTCGCCGCCGTCGTTCGTGTACTGCGACCGCGCGGCCAGCACGTCGACGCCGGGTGCGGTCAGGTCGGGCTTGAGGCCGTCGTCCATCAGCCGCGGGCCGACGCTGGAGAAGTCGGCCAGCTGGTCCGAACCGTCCACCGCGCCGACGGTCAGGGCGGCGGCCGCCGTACCCGGTGAGCTGACGCTGTACGGGCTGCTCCCCGAGTTGCCGGCGGCGATCACGAACAGGGCACCGGTCTCGGCGCTCAGCTGGTTCACGGCCTGGCTCAGCGGATCGTCCTGGGTGTGCCAGGCCGCCGTCCCCAGGCTCATGTTGATCACCTTGGCGTGCTCGGTTCGCGTCGCCCACTCCATCCCGGCGATGATGCCGGAGATCGGGCCGGAGCCGCTGTCGCCGAGCACCTTGCCCACGATCAGATCCGCGCCCGGTGCGACGCCACGCTCGTTGCCGTCCGAGGCCGCGCCGGTGCCGGCGACAGTCGACGCGGTGTGCGTGCCGTGACCGTTGCGGTCGACGACGTCCTCACCGGCCACGAAGCTCTTGGTCGCCACGATCCGCGGTGCCAGGTCCGGGTGCCCCAGGTCCACACCGGAGTCCAGCACCGCGACCCGCACGCCCGTGCCGGTCAGTCCCGCCGCCCACGCCGCGGGCGCGCCGATCTGTGTGGTGGTGTCCGCGAGCATCGCCCGCGCCTTGCTGTCGAGCCAGACCTTGCCGATCCCCGCCGCGAACGAGGGCGCCGCGGCGCTGCTCGCCTTCGCCCGCAGGCTGCTCTGCCCGGTTAGCGCCGACCAGAGCGCGGCCGCTTCCGCCTTCTCGGCCTTGACGGCGGCGCCGTCGACCGACGGCAGGTCGAGCGTGGTGGTCGTGCCCGGCAGCGCCGAGCGGCGTGCGGACTTGGCGGCCACTCCGGGCGAGCCGGTGACGACCAGCGGGAGATCCTTGCTCCTGGCGTTGTCGTACCCCTGGGCCACCAGCTCGCTGACGTTGAACAGCTGCTTGTCGAGCTGTCCGGTTGCCAGGTACGGCATCGCGGCGCCGGGGTAGACGAACGTGTCGCCGTTCTCGACGCTGACCCGTACCGGTCCCGTCGAGCGCGGAGCGCGTTCGACGGCCTGCACCGACACAGCACGGCCGGGACCGGGCGCGACCGTGACCTTGTCGCCGGTGATGAGCGTCAGGTCGAGAGGTGTCTTCCCTGCCGCGGCCGCGACGCCGGCGGTGGAGAGCGGTGGGGGAGGTTCGGCGCCGGCCGTCGTCGGAGTGGCAAGACCGACGACCAGGAGAAACGCGGCGCCCGGCACGAGCAGCCGACGGGCGGAAGTACGCATGGTGTCCTCTCAGTGGTCTGGAGTGACCGAATCTGACCAGCACCGCGAACAGATGTAAACGAATTGCCCGTTCTCGCCACCAACGCCGGGATTTGGCAAGAATGGGCACACAGTCAGGTCTGCTGCAGGCGACCGCCTCGTCCCATCGCAGCCCGGCCGCTGCACAGCGGCGTGTCGGCTCCCAGAGAAGCCCGGGGTGTTTCATGTGATCGACTTGCCATCGCCAACCGCATAGGTTGTGTAGCTACATGTAGGGCGGCTATTCTCGGCCAGGTGGAGCGACGGATGATCCTGCGGGCGGGCCAGGTCTCGCCGCGGGGTGTGGATGTGCTGCTCCTGGTTGCGGTGGCAGGGTCGGTTTCGGTGGCGGTCGCGGCGGATCAGGCCAGTTCGCGGCCGGTCGATCCGCTGCCCTATCTGTGGGCCGCGGGCCTGGGCGCGTTGATGATGCTGCGCAGGCAGACGCCGGCCCTGGTGCTGGCCATGACTGCGATCGGCTTCTTCACCTACTACGCCGCCGGCTTCCCCGCGATCGGCGTCGCCGTGCCGATCGCTGCTGCCTTGTACTCCGCCGCCGAAGCTCGCCGTACGTTTGCGGCCGTAGTGACCGGAGCCGTCGCGTTGCTGGCCTCGACCTGTTACCGGCTCGCGAGCGGACAGTCGATCGCGTTCGTGCTCGGCTACGAGTTGGTGTCGCACGCCGCTCTGATTGCGGCGGTCATCGCCTTGGGAGACGGCGTGCGGGCTCGCCGCGAGCTCGCGGAACGCGGCCGCACTGTCGCTGAACTGACAGCGCGCGAGAGCACTCTGCAGGCTGAAGCCAACGCTCGCAGACAGCGGTTGGGGCTTGCTCGTGATCTGCACGATTCCCTCGGGCATGCGCTCTCGGTCGCCGCGTTGTTTCTGGGCGCCGCCAGGGACAAGTACGGCGTTACCTCCGTCGCCGGAGAGGATCCGCTGAATCGAGCGCGAACTGCTGTGATCGAGGCGATGGCTCACCTTCGGTCGACGGTCTCGTTGCTCAGATCACCGGGAGATCAGCCGTCGGTACCCACATTGGACGACCTTCCGGCCGTTCTCCAGAGCCCGAGGCTGGCCGGCGTCGACGTCGACGTACGGATGGACCACGGACTGCGAGCCGAGCCGGAGGTTCAGCATGTCGTGTATCGGCTGGTGCAGGAGGCGGTCACGAATTCGCTCAAGCACTCGGACGCCTCGTGTCTTCGCGTCGACATCGGCTCCGACGGCCGGGGAAACCTCACTGTCGACGTGATCGACGACGGCACGTCGTGGTCCGGGTCGGCTGCCGTTCCGCCGTACGGCAACGGCCTGGAAGGAATGCGGGAACGAGTCCAGGGCGTATCCGGTGTGCTCGAGATCAGCGTCGACAACGGCTGGCGGGTCAGCGCGAGCCTTCCGGCAGGGGGTTCGGATGATTCGCGTACTGCTGGTCGATGACCAGGCGCTGGTGCGAGTAGGCCTGCGCGCACTGATCGACCGCGGCGACACCATGCGAGTTGTCGGAGAAGCCTGCGACGGCCGGCAAGCCCTGGACTTGGGGCGGCAACTCCGCCCGGACGTCTACCTCATGGACCTGAGGATGCCGGTGATGTCAGGCATCGAAGCGATTCTCGCCATCCGTGCGGACCCCGCGCTCGCGTGCACTCCGGTGCTGGTCCTGACCACGTTCGACGACCACGACGAGGTGATCGAAGCGGTGCGGGCCGGCGCGACAGGCTATCTGCTCAAGGATGTCGAGCCTGAGGACCTGCGACAGGCGATCCGCGTCGCCGCTCGAGGCGACGCGGTCCTGGCGCCTGCGATCGCACATCAGTTGATGCAACGATTGGCCCGGTCGGCCGGTCCGGCGAAACCTGACCCGAGGGTCGAAGCCTTGACCGACCGCGAACGCGAGGTCCTGACCGAGATCGGCCGCGGCTGCTCGAACGAGGAGATCGGCCGCGCGCTGTTCATCAGTCCGGAAACCGCCCGTACCTACGTCAGCCGGCTTCTGACCAAACTTCAATCCCGCGACCGCGCTCAGCTGATCGTGCTCGCGCACCGCTGCGGGCTCGTGAACGGCTGAACAGCCTTCTACCCGCGATCGGCGGACCGTCGGCGAAGAGCCTGTACGAGTACGGCTACGAGGCCGCATACCAACCCGGTTCCCGCGCCGGTGAACAGACTGCTGATGCTCGCCGCCGCACGCAGCACGACCTCCTCGGCTCCCGATGACAGGGTTCCCTCCAGGTTGCCGCCGAGACTCGGGCCTGCGCCGTCGAACGCCTCGTTCCAGGCCAGATTGTGCCCGAGCGCGAGGATGACGCCGTAGCACGTGCCGATGACGAGCAGCGTCAGCAACGGCGATCGAGCGCGCGAGCGCAGCGTGGCCGCGATCCAGATGGCACCAGGAACAAAGACGAGCAGACCTGCAACTGCTGTGTTCGGGATCAGGTCGAGGTCGTGCAGCACGACGCGGGGCGCCGCAAGTAGGGACAGCGCGGCGAGCTGCCACAGCGGGCGGCCCAGTTTGGCTGCCGTCCGCGGATCCGATGCGAGGTTGATCATGACCTGACCGTAGAAGTGCCGCCGCGTCGACGAATCCGCGCAGGAGCGACAGTCTCGACGCTGTATCGCGACACTTGCGTCGCCTGCTGCGGACGTCAGTCCGAGGCGAACAGCTCGCCCAGGGCGGCCAACGACTTGTCGCGGTAGGTCTCGCGCCCGGGCTCCTGCCCGAACTGGAGATCCTCGAGCAGGGAACAGCGCGCATAGAACCAGGCACGGTCCCGGAGATCGTCACCGGCCGGGTACCGTTCGAGGGCGGCCTCGAACCCGGTGGTGCCAAGGTCGCGCAGGATCAGACCGAGGTCGCGAGCCGGGTCACAGATGGCAGCGTCGGACCAGTCGATGATGCCGGAGACCGAGCCGGTGCTCTCGGCAACGAGAACGTGCTCGATGCCGAGGTCGTTGTGGGAGAAGACCAGCGTCTGAGCCGGGTCAGGCAGCGGCGCGCGCAGGAAGTCCTCGATGCCGCGGTGCTGGCCGGGCGCCAGCCGTTCTGCGACGTCTGCGTACAGCTCCGCCGCTTCGTCACGCCAGTTGGCCAACGGTTCGTCGTCGACGTCTGCGATGTCGGTCCATAAGTTTGGATCAGATGCGTGCAGGGCGGAAAGGAAGCCTCCGAGCTGCGCGCCGACAGCTGCAGCCCAGGCCGACCGGCGGTCCGGCGGAAGGTCGATGAGCGGCGTACCCGGGAGCTTTGGATAGGCGATGCAGTCGTGCTCGGGCAGGACGAAGACCGGTTCCGGCGCAGGGAGCGTGCTCACCTCGCCGAGCAGATCGAGCAGCGCCGCCTCTCGCCGTACCGCACCAGGCTCCCGGGCGATCCGAACCACGAGCTCGCTGTTCACCTCGTAGGCGACGTTGTCCAGTCCCGCGCCGAGCGGCACGACGCGTCGGACGCGGTAGCCGGGCAGCCCGATCGCCACCAGCTCGCGAACCTGAGAATCGGTCATGCCTGGACATGCTAATGGCGTATATGTAGCCAGGCAACCTATGATGGTGTGATGGATCTTGCCGAGCACGCGGCGTGGGTTCTCGCCGCGGCCTTCACACTCTCGTTGGCCTACGAGCTGTACAGGGCCGCACTGAAAACCGGGACGTCGCGGCACGACTCCTGGCGAGCCTTCGTGCGCACCAACCTCACGCTGTACGCCGCTGCCGCGCTGACGATCGGCGCGTTGTTCGCCGGCTTCCGGTGGGCGCCGTTGGCCGGATTGGTCTTCTCGGTCGCGGTGACCGCGGTGTCGATCCTGTACTACACCCCGATCGTCCTGCCGGCGCGAAAACCGGCACGCATCGACTGGTTCGAAACTCTCGTGTTCACCAGCTTGGTCTTCCTGGCCGCGACCCTGCTCGGCCACCAGGTGCTCGGTCTCAGCCTTCTCACTTGAACTCGAACCCTGTTGGACCTCCACTCCAGGACGCCGCAGGCTCAACCGTCCCGGGTGGAGGCACTGTCAGGTGCCCTGCGACTGGGACAGGGAAACCTGGTTCTGTGGCGCCGAAGGTGGGGTGCTGGACGCGTGGGTGACGATGCCGGCGGCGAGTTGGTACTGGGCGACGGTGTAGGTCAGGCCGACCAGGGGAGCGCGGGTCGGGAAGTCGTGCCCGGCCAGGCGGGTTCCGATCAGGGCGTCGGAGACGAGGAAGAGAGCCCCGCCGACACCTGCGCGGCGGCCGTACCAGCTGGATGTCACCGCGGTCGCCGTGAGCATCAGCGAGTAGGCGGCGACGGGTGCTCGCAGCCGACCTAGGCCGGGCCAGAGGAGCATCACGATGCCGGTGCTGAGTCCGCCGTACGCGGCGACGGCCTGCCACGATGAGTGGTTGCGGCCCCGGAGGAAGAGCGTGACGTAGCAGGCGTGTCCGGCACCGTACATTGCCATGCCCGGCAGGATCAGGTTCTGCTCGAGGAGAGTGTCACCGGCGGCCGAGGCGAGGAGTGCAGCGACCAGCAGACGTGGGCAACCGCTCGCGCGGCACCAGGTTGCCAACATTGGCATCAGAGCGGCCTTGGTGACGGTACGCAGTCCCTGGTGATCCAGCAGATGCCCTAGTCCGTGTGCGACGGCGCAGCCCCAGTAGGCGGTTGCCCAGCGCTTGGTCCTGGAGAGTTGCCTGGTCATGTCACCCGCTGCCGAACGGACTCGATCGTGTTCTGCCGGCCTAATGATCTCTCGTCGCCTACGAGATCAGTAGGGCAGCGGTCGCCCTGAGCTGGGCGTGGCCGGCTGCCCAGGACGAACCGGCGTGATCGTCCGAGGTCAGGCGCTCTCGCTGCTGACGGCGCGCAGGTACCCCGAGCCGGAGTCGTGGGTGTGGATCGATGTCGACAGCGTGATCTGCCGCGGCGGCAGCGACGCGGAGGTCCCGTCGATCCGGCCGGACAGCAGGCGCATCGACTCGACGCCGAGCTCGTGGGACGGCAGGTGCGCCGACACCGTGGTGAGCGGAAGGAGGTCGAAGGGCCCGGCGTCGTCCATGCCGGCCAGCGCGATGTCGGTCGGCACGTCCTTGCCAAGAGCAACGAGATCCTTGGCCGCGGCCGCGACGACGTACCCGTTGGCGCAGAGTACGGCGGTGGGTGGCTCGTCGCCCTCGAGCACCGGCTTCAGCATGGCGAGGCGCTGCTCCTGGGGCAACTGCTGGTACGGGCGCAGCGAGGTGAACTCGGGCCGCACGGTCAGCCCGCTGTCGCGGAGAGCCTGGACGTGTCCGGTGAGGCGGTCGCGTACGCTGGTCACGTCGGTCTCGCTCCAGAGGGTCAGGATGCGTTCATGACCCGCGGCGACGAGGTGCTGGGTGAGCTGGTAGCCGATGCTGAAGTTGTCGACGATGACGGCGTCCGTGGGCAGCTCAGGGCGGTAACGGTCGACGAGGACGATCGGGATCTCGTGCCGCTGTACCTCGGTGAGCAGATCGGTGTTGTGGTGCCCTTCGACCGGATAGAGCACGATGCCGGCGACACCTGAATCGAGCGCCTCGCGCAGGGCCTGCGCCTCGCGCTGCGGTGACGCCGCAACGTCCTGACGAGCGGTGTCGGACAGGTACATCCGGTACCCCAGTTCCGCGCAGACGGACTCGACGCCGCTGACCACGTTCGACACGTGGGCCGCATTGAGCCCGTGGACGATGCAGGCGATCGAGTTCCCGGAAGTGGACCGGATCTGCCGCGCCGCCGGCTCGGCGACGAATGTGCCGCGGCCCTGCCGGCGGATGAGGAGACCTTCGGCCACGAGGTCGTTGAGGGCCTTCACCGCGGTCGTCGTGCTGACGCCGTACCGCTCGCACAGCTCGCGCTGGGTCACGAACGGGCTGCCGGGCTCGTACTCGCCGCGGCCGATCGCGGCCCGCAGTTCGGCCTTGATCCGTTCGTACAGGGGCGCGCCGCCCTCACCGGCCATCGGGACACCTCATGTCGTACTCCTCGGGCAGTTGACGTGACAAACCCTAACGTGTCGCAGGTTCTCCGCGTCGGCGGGATCGATCGACGTGCTATTGACACGTTAACATGATGTTAATACGGTCGTCTCGCTTGTTCCCCTGCCGTCAGGCGCAACGAAGGAGTAGGAGATGAAGCGATCCCCGAGAGGTGTCGCGGCCGTTCTGGCTGCCGGCGCCGCGATCGGCATGCTCGCCGCGTGCTCGTCGAACTCGAACGAGTCCTCCGCGGGCAGTGCTGCCGGCGGTCCGGTGACGATCACGGTCGGCGAGAAGCCGCCGGCCGATCAGGCTGAGCTCCTCAAGGCGTTCGACGCCAAGGTCGCGCAGTTCGAGAAGGCCAACCCGGACATCAAGCTCAAGACCGTCGAGACCACCTGGGCGCCCGACACCTACCAGGCGATGCTGGCCGGTGGCACCATGCCGACGACCTTGCGCGTGCCGCTGACCGAGATCCAGAGCCTGGCCGCGCGGCAGCAGATCATGGACATCACCGACCTGGTGCACTCCGATCCGGTGGTGTCCCGGATCAACCCGGTGACGTTGAAGGGCGTTACGCGGGACGACAAGATCTACGGCGTACCGGTGGGCTCGTACACCGTCGGCCTGATCTACAACCGGGCCCTGTACACCAAGGCGGGCCTCGACCCGGACAAGCCGCCGACGACGTGGGACGAGGTGCGGGCGAACGCGAAGGCGATCGCGGCGGCCACCGGCAAGGCGGGCTGGGTGGTGCCGACCACGAAGAACTTCGGTGGCTGGATGCTGACCGCCATGTCGTACTCGATGGGCGGTCAGATCGAGGACGCCGACGGCACGAAGTCTCAGGTGGACTCCGAGCCGGTGAAGCAGGCCCTCGACTTCGTCCGCAGCGTCCGGTGGGACGACAACACCTTCGGCGCGAACTTCCTGCTCACCGCGGACGACGTGCAGCGGCTGGTGGCGGCCGGAAGCGCCGGTCAGGCGATCCTGGCCGGTGACCGGTACAACTCGCTGGTCGTCAACTGGAAGATGAAGCCGCAGGACATCGGCATCGGTCCGCTGCCACAGGACTCCGACGGCATCGGCACTCTTGCCGGCGGCAACATCTCGGTGGTGCGCCCGGACGCGAAGCCGGCGGAGGCCGCCGCCGCGGTGAAATGGATCCGGTTCATGTACCTGGACAGCCAGATCGACCAGCAGGCGGCGATCGCGGACGCGAAGGCCCGCAAGGCCCAGGGCTTCCCGGTCGGCTACCCCGGGGTACCGCTGTTCGACGCGGCGACGACCGAGAAGTACCTGGAGTACGTCAAGCCGTACGTCGATGTGCCGCGCCAGCACTTCACGACGTACCTGGGCAGCATCAACACGCTCCCGCTCGTCCCGGAACCGAAGAACCAGGCGCAGCAGATCTACGCGCTGCTGGACTCGACCGTGCAGGCGGTCCTGACGAAGAAGGACGCGGACGTCGGCAAGCTGCTCTCCGACGCGAACACCCAGGCCCAGAACCTGATCGCCGCGCGCTGATGACGGCTCCGCATCTCATCGACTCCCCGCCGTCCACGCTCGCCGTGGACGGGCCGGGGAGCCCGCCGGCGGGCGCGAACCGCGGCGCCGGTTCGCCACCTGGGTACGTCGCGGAGGCCTGAGCACGCTGCTCTTCGCGGCCCCGACGATCGTGATCTTCGGGTACTTCTCCTGGGGACCGATCGCCCGCGGGCTGCTGCTGGCGTTCCAGAAGACCAATCTGGTCACCCCCGCGCTGTGGGTCGGGCTCGACAACTTCCACCGGGTGCTGCAGGATCCGCTGCTCGTCACGGCGGCCCGCAACAGCTTGTGGTTCGCGATCCTGTCCGCTGTGATCGGGTTCCCGCTGCCGATCCTGCTGGCGCTGCACATCGCCGAGCTGCGGCGTACCCGCGGTTTGGCCACCGTGCTGGCTTATCTGCCTGCGGTGATACCGCCGGTTGTCTCGGTCCTGCTGTGGAAGCAGCTGTTCCAGCCGGACGGCAACGGCCTGTTCAACACGGTCCTCGGCTGGTTCGGGTTCGGTCCGGAGCCATGGCTGCAGAGCGCAGCGAGTGCGATGCCGAGCATCGTGCTCCAGGCGACCTGGGCAGGGTTCGGCTCGTCCGCGGTCATCTACGTCGCCGCGCTGATGTCGGTGAACCCCGATCTGTACGACGCCGCCGAGCTGGACGGTGCGAGTATCGCGCGCCGGACCTGGCACATCACGTTGCCGCAGATCCGGGGCGTGATGGTGCTGATGCTGCTGCTCCAGCTGATCGGGACGCTCCAGGTGTTCACCGAGCCGTTCCTGATGACCGGCGGCGGTCCGAACAACAGCACGGTGACGTTGCTGATGCTGATCTACCGCTACGCCTTCGTCAACGGCGACTTCGGCGGGGCGAGCGCCTTGAGCGTGCTGCTGGCACTGTCGCTGGCCGTCATCTCGCTCCTCTACTTCCGACTCAGCCGGCGATGGGAAGCAGCATGAGCGACAACGAGTCGCGCACAGGTATCTCCGGTCTCGAGCGCCGGTCGTTGCGGGTCCGGTTCCCACTCGGCGTGCTGAGTGTGGTCGCGATGATCGCGCTGGTCCTGGCCGGGGCCGGGCCGGTGTTCATCCTCGCGAAGTGGGCCGTGTCGACGACCCAGGACATCATCGCCGACCCGTTCGGCTGGTGGACGCACGGCATCCAGTGGCACAACGTGTCGAATGCCTGGAGCGCCGTCGGGATCGGCCGGTACCTGGTACACACCCTGTGGGTCGTGCTCGGATCGGTCGGCGCGGGTCTGTTCGTCTCGCTGACCGGCGCCTACACGATCGCGATCCTGCGGCCCCGGTACGCGAAGGTGCTGAACGCCGCCGTACTGGCGACCTTGTTCGTGCCCGGTGTGATCTCGCTGATCCCGCTGTACCTGACGATCCTGGACGTTCCGCTGGTCGGCGCGAACCTGCTCAACAACTACCTCGCGGCCTGGCTGCCGTTCGGCGCGCACGCGTTCTACATGCTCATCGTGATCCGGTTCTTCCAGACCTTGCCGGCCGAGGTCTTCGAGGCGGCCAAGGTCGACGGCGCCGGCCCGGTCCGCACCTTCGTCAGCATCGTGCTGCCGATGTCGCGACCGGTGATCGCGGTCGTGTCGTTGTTCATGGTGGTGGCGTCGTGGAAGGACTTCCTGTGGCCGCTGCTGGTACTGCAGGCCGAGCCGGTCCGCCCGTTGTCGGTGGCGCTGGCGCAGTTGGCGGACAAGACCGAGGCGAGCGTGCTGATGGCGTCGATGTTCATCGCGGTGATCGTGCCGGTGGCGCTCTTCCTCGTCTTCCAGCGCCACTTCCTGCGCAGCGCCGGTCAGGCAGGTGCGATCAAGGGATGATCATCGACGATCCGACTCACGTAACGGCCGCGGACCTCAGCGGTCGCCACGTGCGGATGCTGTCTCGTTCGGGGTCGACCTGGACCGGCCACGGCACACTCGTCGAGGTCGACCGCGACGACGACGGCGCGCTGCGGGTGTTCGTGACGAGCGACGGCGACGCACCTGGGTGGATTGCGGTCGGGTGGAGACATCCGCTCGACGACGTCAGGGTGCTCGGCGATGCCTGGGAACGTTCGTACGGCGAACTGGCGTGGCAACCGATCTGCGCGAACCGGGTGCTTCCCTGGTACTGGCTGGCCCACGACTCAGGCACGGGCCGTACTCGCGGCGCCGGGGTGCGCGTCGGCGCGGCCGCGATGTGTTCGTGGATCGTCGATTCGGCCGGCGTCACGTGCTGGCTGGATCTTCGCAACGGAGGCGGCGCGACTCGGCTCGGCGGCCGGAGGTTGCATGCGGCAACGATCGTCGAGGTCGACAGCGCGCAGCCGCCGTTCACCACCGCCGGAGCACTCGTCCGGGAGCTCGGCGGGGAGCCCCGCGCACATGCTCCGGTTGTCGGCGCCAACAACTGGTACTACGCCTATGGCCAGGACTTCGACGCACAGGCCGTACTGCGGGATGCCGACACCATCTCGAACCTGGCCGGCGACCATCCTGTCCGGCCGTTCGCTGTGGTCGACGCCGGCTGGAGCCCAGGGGGAACCGAACCCGGTGGCCCCTGGGAAGGGATCCCGGGAACGTTCGACGACATGCCTGGCCTGGCGGAGAAGATCCGGGCGACCGGAGCGCGACCGGGCATCTGGTTCCGCCCGCTCCTGTCGCGCGTCGAGGTCCCGGAGACTCGTGCACGGCGTCGCGGCGGCTGGGTCCTGGACCCTTCGTTGCCCGAGACGCCGGCGCGCGTCGAGGCGGATGCCTGGCGGCTGCGCGGCTGGGGATTCGACCTGATCAAGCACGACTTCTCTACCTTCGACATGTTCGATCGGTGGGGACGGGACATGGGCGTGGAGATCACCGATCCCGGGTGGTCGTTCGCCCGGCGGGACAGAACGAACGCCGAGATCCTGCTCGACGTCTACCGAGCGATCAGGCGCGGCGCCGGCGACGCTGTCCTGATCGGCTGCAACACAGTCGGGCACCTCGCCGCTGGGCTCGTCGACGTACAGCGGGTCGGTGACGACACGTCTGGCCGGGCGTGGGAACGCACCCGGCGGATGGGAATCAACGCACTGGCCTTCCGGCTCCCGCAACATCACGAGTTCTTCGTCGTGGATGCGGACTGTGTCGCGGTCACGCCGGCGACGCCCTGGCACGAGACGCGAGCGCTTGCCGAACTCATCGCCGCCTCGGGAACCGCGCTCTTCCTCTCGCTCGACCCGCGGGTGCTGGACGGCCGGGTCGAACAGGCACTCCGTCCGATCCTGGCCACTGCCCTCGACGGTGGAGCCGGCGGGGGAGCCGAGCCCCTCGACTGGCTGACCAATGTCACCCCGACCCGGTGGCGGATCGGTGACGAACACTTCCATGTCGACTGGTTCAGGGACCGGTCGGGCATGCCCTTCGCAGACAGCATGTACCCCTAGAGGAGAAGATCGTGAGCAGGTACGCGGTAGTCGGCACCGGCGCCCGGGCCGAGATGTACGTCGACGCGCTCGTCGGCCCGTACGCCGGCACGACGGCCCTGGTCGCCTGGGTAGAACCCAACCCGGCGCGGGTGCGGTTCTACGACGAGAAGATCAGTGGCGTCCCTAACTATTCGCCCGACGAGCTCGAGCATGCGATCAAGGACTGTTCGGTGGACACAGTGATCGTCACGACACCGGACCAGACGCACGCCGACATCGTTCAGCGAGCGCTCCGGGCGGGCGCCGACGTGATCGTGGAGAAGCCGCTGACGACGAGCGTGGACGGCGCGCGCGCGATCGTCGACGCCATCGAGGAGACCGGGCGATCGCTCGTCCTCACCTTCAACTACCGGTATTCACAGCGGAACTCGGCACTGAAGGAGGTGCTGCGGTCCGGGCGGATCGGAGCTGTGACGAGCGTCCACTTCGAGTGGGCGCTCGACACGATGCACGGCGCCGACTATTTCCGTCGTTGGCACCGGGTGAAGACGAACAGCGGCGGACTGCTCGTGCACAAGTCGTCCCACCACTTCGACCTGGTCAACTGGTGGCTCGAGGACAGCCCGGCCTGGGTGAGTGCCCGCGGCAGGTTGGCCTTCTACGGCGAGCGGAACGCGGCCGGCAGAGGCCGGCCGCAGCGGCCTCCCCGAGGCACGGTGGATCCGGCGAGCGACGATCCGTTCGCGCTCGACCTCCGCGGCGACGACCGGCTGCGCCGCCTCTACCTCGAGGCGGAGCAGTACGACGGCTATCAGCGGGACCGCGATCCGTTCGGCCCGGGGATCACCATCGAGGACAACCTGGCCGTCCTCGTCGAGTACGACGGCGGCGCGATGCTGACGTACTCGCTCAACGCACACAGCCCCTGGGAGGGCTATCGCGTCACGATCAACGCGACCGAGGGCCGGGCAGAGCTGGAGGTCGTCGAGAGGTCCGCTGTACTGCGCGACGGTGAGGGCCGCTTGATCCTCGACGCGTCGTCCGTCGCCGACGACACCGCCGACCACGATCTCCGTCCACGTGGTCAGCGGCTGTTGGTGCAGCCTCACTGGGAAGCGGCCGAACTGGTCGAACTGCCGGAGGACACCGGGGGACACGGCGGTGGCGACGAACTGCTGCTGCACGACGTGTTCGCGACACCCGCGGACGATCCGTTGCGACGCCGGGCGGACTACAGGGACGGGCTGCGCTCGATCGCCGTGGGCCTGGCGGCGAACGAATCGATCACGTCCGGCCGGTCCGTGCGGGTGGACGAGCTCGGATTGCCGGGGTGGTCGTGATGGCGATGTTCGACCTGCCGCTCGCCGAGCTGCGCGACTACCAGCCCGACCTCACGGTCCCCGACGACTTCGAGAACTTCTGGCGCCGCACCCTCGAGAAGACCCGGACGGACGACCTCGCGGCCACGTTCACCGAGGTGGACAACAAGCTCGCGGTCATCGACACGTACGACGTCAGCTACGCCGGCTTCGGCGGCAGCGAGATCAAGGCATGGCTGCACGTCCCAGCGGGGGCAGGCGGTCGGTTGCCGACCGTCGTCCAGTACCACGGTTACGGCACCGGCCGCGGCCTCGCGCACACTACGACGCTGTGGGCGCAGGCCGGCTACGCGGGCTTGGTGATGGATACCCGCGGTCAGGGCTACCACCACAGCGCTCCCGGGCACACGCCGGACGACAGCCCGCATGCCGGCCGGAACCACGTGCCGGGCTTCATGACCGCCGGCATCACCGATCCGGAGACCTATTACTACCGGCGTGTCTACGTCGACGCCGTACGAGCCCTGGAGGCTGCGCGGACGTCGCCGCTGGTCGACCCGGACAGGATCGTCGTCACGGGTGGCAGCCAGGGCGGTGGCATCGCGATCGCCGCGGCCGGTGTCAACCTAGGCCGGCTCGCCACCACACCCGCGCTGTTCTCGGTCGCGTTGATGGATCAAGTCTGCCCGCCGTCGACAGTGTTCGCGGCGTACAACCACTACGGCGGCGGCCAGAAAGACATCGAGGTCTACCAGTACAACGACCATGAGGGCGGGCAAGCCTATCAGCAGCTTGTCCAACTCGACTGGCTGGCCGAGGTGTTCGGGTCATGACGAAGCTCGTCATCGAGACCGACCTGTACAGCGATGTGGACGACGTCGGCGCGCTGGCTGTCGCTCATCACTACGCCGATCGGGGCCTGGCCGAGATCCTGTCGATCGGGATCAACACACCGAGCAGGTACGGGTATCAGGCCGCGCGGGCCGTCAACGCGTGGTACGGCCGCGACGTGCCGGTCGGCATCCTCGAACCGCTCGACGACTCGGTCTTCGAGAAGGACTACGCGAAGTACCTGGCCGACCGCTACGGAACCACGACGACCGCGCCCGAAGCCGCTGTCACCACGCATCGTCGGGTGCTGGCGGCAGCCCCCGACAAGGCGGTCACCGTCGTGTCGCTCGGCTTCTTCTGCAACCTCGAGGGTTTGCTCGACTCCGGCCCGGACGGGATCTCAGCGTTGACTGGCCGGCAGCTGATCGAGTCCAAGGTCGGCCGGTTGGTCGCGATGGCCGGGACTTTCCCTGAGGGGCGGCAGTTCAACATCGCGGAGAAGCCGCACAGCGCTCGGGCGGTGATCGAGGGATGGCCCACGCCGATCGAGTTCCTGGGGTGGGAGGTCGGTGCCCGCGTCCTGACGGGCACATCGATCTCTACCCGGGACGACGACGTGATCGGCGAGGCCTACAGCCGATACTGCGGACCTGGCGGCAGCAGAGAGAGCTGGGATCTGCTCACCGTGCACCTGGCGCTGGAGGGCGTGGGCCGATACTACGAACTGAGCGAACCGGGCAGGTTGCTTGTCGACCCGACCGGCCACTCGACTTTCGTGCCCGACCCAGCGGGCCTCCACCGTCACGTGGCGCTGGCCGTGGCACCGGCACAACTGGAAGCCGAACTCGACCGCATCCTGGAAGCTACGCCTACCGCCTGGGATCTCGGGTGAGATCAGGGCGCGTCGTCGGCGAAGGAGGCAGCCGGCCTGGCGCCATCTGGTTGAGTGCTCCAGCCGGGGATCAGTGTGCAGGGCAGATGCTGGACGCCCGGCTCGCGCTCGGCGCCCGACTCCACCAAGTACCGCGCGGCGGTGCCGCCGAGGCGGTACAGCTCCGGATCGACGGTGGTGATCAGGGGTGCGGACTCGACCAGCCGATTGAGGTTGTCGTAACCGACGATCGCGATGTCCTCCGGCACGCGGACACCTTCGCTGCGGAAGACCCGCTGGGCGCCGACCGCAAGCTGGTCGTTTCCGCAGAAGACCGCATCGACGTCCTCGCGGCGCCGCAAGATCTCGCGCGCTGCCGTCATACCCCAGGCCTGGCTCCAGTCACCGACCAGCGGCGAGGTCAGAGCCAGGGAGAGTCCCGCATCGGCCAGCCCGGCGACCAGTCCGGCGGACCGGCTGGCTGCCGAGGTGTCGTTGCCGGACGTGATGTGGGCGATCTTGCGCCTGCCAAGGCCGATCAGATGCTCGGCGACCATGCGTCCGGCTCCGAAGCCGTCCGGCATGAAGGACGTGTCCCGCGCGCTCTCACTCTCGCAGAAGGCGTAGACCACGGGGACGTCGACCTCACCGGTGATCGACGGTACCGGGTGCTTGGTGCCGTCGCCGACCACGAGGATTCCGTCGACCATCCGCGCCCGCAGCTTCGCGACCACGTCCGTACGCCGTTCGGGGCCCTCGCTCGCGTCGTACACGAGCACGGCGAGGTCGAGGTTGCCGAGCGTGCTGGTCACGCCCATGACGACGGGCATCGTGAACAGGTCGCTCGAGTGCTCGACGACGACGCCGATCACCAGGCTGCGGCCTTGTGCGAACGACTGCGCGAGCGTGTTCGGGCGGAACTTCAGCGTCGCCGCCGCGTCGACCACGCGCTGCCGCGTGGCCGGTGTCATCCGGCCGCCACCGCGCAGCGCCTTCGAGGCGATGGACAGTGACACACCGGCCAGCTGTGCGACATCGCTCAGCGTCACGGCTTTCCGGGTCCCCGTCATACGTCAGATCCTTCCACGGCCATGCTGTCTGCGTCCTCAGGTCCGGGTAAGACCGGTCAGCCACCGCTCGCACAAGGTGGTCCAGACGCCCACAACCGGGTCGTCGGTGGCCAGCCCGAGGCCGTGGATTCCGTGTGGAAAGACGTGCAGCTCCATCGGTACGCCGGCAGCGGTCAGCGCTTCGGCGTACCGCATTGCGTGCCGCGGGCTGACTGATGCGTCGTCGGCCGTCGTCCAGAGGAAGGTCGGCGGAACCGCGGCGTCCACGTACCGGTCGACCGACACCCGACGCCGATCCTCGTCGCTCGGGTTGTCTCCGAGCACGTTCGCCGTCGAGCCGGGATGCGCCTCGACCTCGAAGCTGATCAGGGGATAGGCGAGGATGCAGAAGTCCGGCCTGGTCCGTGCCGGCGCGATGTCAGGGCAGGTCGCGGTCGAGAGGGCGGCCGCGAGGTGGCCGCCTGCCGAGGAGCCGATCACGCCGACCGGCGTGTGCTCGCCGGCTCGCTCGCGCATCCAGGCCAGTGTCTCGCGAGCCTCCTCGAGTGCCTTCGGCCAGGCGTTCGGCCCGACGGCGTACCGCAGTACGACGGCATCGAACCCGAGGTTCGACAGCCAGCCGGCGTAGGCCTCGGCCTCGTGGGCGGCATGCTTCTGGTAGCCGCCGCCCGGCAGGACCAGGACGGACGCCCGCGGCTGGATGCCGCGGGCGGACGAGTCGTTGTTGATATCAGGACCTTTCCATGGGTTGAACAGGAAGATACTGCGCCGGGTTCTTCGTCTGGCCGATGCCCGAGCCCCATTCCAGGTAGCCCTTGCGGGCCCCGCCGTCGGCATCGTTGACGAGGAACGAGAAGGAGAAGTTCCGGGCGTTCGGATCGACGCCCAGGTCGCTCCACGGCAGAGTCACCGAGTAGTTGGTGACTCCGTGTGCTTCGTCCCGGGTGATCTGGGCGCTGCCGCCCGGCACTGGGCCGGCGGTACCGGAGAAGCGGTACAGAGCGGGGCCTGTCGCGAGGAGAGCGGCGCCGAACTCGGTCCTGGCGGCCGACTGGCCTGGCAGGCCGGGGGAGAACGCCATCTGGACCGAGTCTCCACGCCACAGGTTCGCCGCGGAATCACCTGCGGTCTGCTGGTTGTCCGTGATGCCGGCGTGCAGCGTGACGCCTTGCTTGTCGTACGACAGCCAGGCGTTGCCGCCGAGGTCGGTAGGCCCGGAGACGGAGCCGCCGTTGGTGACCCAGTTCCCGTTGCTGGTCAGGTCGATTTTCGGTACGTCGCGGTCGCTGGTGCGGTAGACCGGCGCGAAGGCCGTCGTGCCCGAGATCTTCCGGGTGGTGCCGCCGTCCACGGTGGCCGTGATCTGGTACGTCAGGGGCTTCCACAGCGGGAGCCTGCCTGAGTTCAGATTGACCGTCAGGGCGCCGCCGGGCGCCACGTCCTTGCCAACGGTCTTGGTTCCCGAGGTCCCGCCGATCGTCCAGTCCAGCTTGTCGACAGGGACGGGCCGACGGCCGGCGAGGTTGGCGATCTGCAGCCGAGGCGTGGTCGACCCGTCGGGGCCGGTGACTGGCGTCAGCGTGAGGGCTGGGTTGTCGATGACGCTCGTCGAGCCGCGCAATACGGCGACCAGTTGGCCGTCACGGGTGGCAGCGACGGTGACCGGCTTGGTCCCCAAGGTGGTGAATGCGGGCAGCGTCACCTCGCCTGTCGTCGCCTGACCGGCCGGCACGGACAGGCTGGTCGAGGTACCGGCATCGGTCGTCAGGGTGATGTCGCCTGCCCAGCTGGTGGCGCTGGCGGCGTCGAGGTTGACACTCGCCGGTACGTCGTCGCCTGGTGCCGCGTACGTCGGCACGCTGAGGGTCGCGCCGGGTGAGGTGACCACCGAGATGCCGGTGATCGTCGTTCCCTCGAGGTACACCGGGTCGCCGTCCAGATCCAGCTGAACAGGCGTCGTCGAACCATCGGCCTGATGAGCTGCTCCGAACGTGTCGACGTAGGTGAACGGGCCCGTGGACGTCACCGCCACACTCGTCGGCGTGGTGGCCCACACGACCCGGGTCCTGGCGCCGCTCGCGGAGTAGATGTAGGAGCGGACCCCGCCACCGACGGTCTCGCGGTTGGAGTACTGCAATCCCGAGATCTCGCGGTTGAGTGTCGCGTAGGCGACGTACGCCGGCTTCGGGGCGAATGCGGGAACACCCGACACGGGCTGCCGCAGGATTCCGTAGTTCGCGAGCGTGTCCGTGGGCGGTGCGGTGGCGACCATGTCGTACACGAACGACTTGGCGACACCCGCGGCGTTGAGGAGTACGAAGCCGCGCGAGATGTAGTCGGCCTGCTGGCGCTCGCTGTTGCCGCCGGACGGGGTCGGCCAGCCGTGCTCGGTCCACCACAGTGGCTTGGCGGCGCCGCCCGGGTACTGGCTCAGCAACGAGCGGAGCGCGGCGATCTCGGCCTCGGTCTGTCCTTCCGGAGCCGACGGCCAGTCATAGGTGTGGAGGCTGAGCGCGTCGATGTAGTTGAGTCCGCCGAGGTCGAAGAAGCGGGTGAGCCAGGCGGTGTCGATCTCGGCGAGTACCGGGCCGACGACCTTGGCGCCGGGCGCCGCCGCGTGGATCGCGTCGGAGGTGGGCTCGAGCAGTTGCAGGTAGCAGTCCGCCGTACGTCCGCAGGCGCCGTCGTTGAAGCTGAGGTTGTACTCGTTGTAGACCTCGTAGTCCGCGGCAGCACCATAGTGCGCGGCCGCTGCGCCGGCGAAGGCTGCGAAGGCAGCGATGCCCTCGGGAGTACTGGGCGTCTTGTTGTTGTCGTACAACGGGTTGCGGTAGTCGAGGATGATCAGCGGGCGGACGCCGATCGCGAGCAGCTTCGCGACCTGGGTCTCGTACACGGCCGGGAACGTGTACACGCCGGCGGTCTTCTCGATGTTGGTCCAGTTGAGGTCGAACCGGAGGTTCTGCACGCCCATCGGGCCGACGGCATCGCCGAGCTGTGTCGCGTTCGTCTGCCCGATGTGATGGCCGATGCCGAAGGGGTGATCCGCCAGCCGGGGCCGTGCCTGCCCGGTGCGGAGAACGGCCAGCGATGTCGTCCGGATCACCGGCCCGTCCGGACCGGTCCCCGACAAGGAGAGGTCGTAGTACCCCGGTTGCAGGCTGTTCAGGCTCAGGGTTCCGGTACCGCTGGTCAGGCTCTGTGTGCCCCGGCCTGCGAGCTGACCGTCCTGCGTGGTCGCCGACCAGTCGACGCTGGTGAGGTTCGAAGACAGCGCCACCTGCACATTGCCTTGGGTGAAGACGAGACTTGAGTTCGAGACGCCGATGGAGGTCGTCGTCGCCGAGCCCGTCTCGAAGCCCGCGTTGGTGAGCAGGTTGGTCGAGGAGCCTGCCGCGGTCATCGACACGTCATCCAGCCAGACGGTGCCGACGTCCTGCGAGATCACCCGGAACGTGTACGACGTCTGACCGGCCGGGATCGTGTACTGCCAGGTCAGCTTCTGCCAGTCGTAGGTGCCGCCAGGGAAGATCTGCCGCTGGGTCCACGCGTTGTCGAGTGGGACGAACGCGCCCGCGGCCGCCGACAAGTTGGAGGCCTTCACCCAGGCACTGAAGGTGTAGACCGTCGATGGTTGGACGGTGACCGACTGGTTGATCTGGCCGTACACGTTTGGGGCCTTCGGAGTGGCGTTGTCGATCCGCAGCGAGGCCAGCCCGTCGTACACGCCGGTGCCGAGTGCGGCGCTGAAGGTCAGGTCGGGAGAGCCGGACAGCGACTGGTTCCAGCCGTCGAAGCTCGCTGCCTCTTCTGCCGCGCCTGCGGAACCGGCCCCCACCAGGAGAGCCGCCACCACGCCGGCAGCGGCGAGTACGCCGCCGATCATCCGTCGGCGACGCGGTGGAGCGCTACGTCGTGCTATGTCGATCGTCATCGAACCTCCATCGAGCGGGATGAAGCACTGAAAAAGCGCTTTCTCAACTGTGTCGCTGAAGCTAACAGCGGCAGGCTGTTTACGGAAGAGAAAGCGCTGTTTCAAAATCCGATCGACGTGTAGGACAGCTGACGAGGTCGACCGGCTCGGAGGCCAGGTGGACCTGCGGCAGCAGGCCCGCGAAAGACCCGACGACCAAGCCTGTACGCCGGGCCGTCGGGTCACCCCTTTCCGTGACTTGGCTGTGAGCTGATGGAGTCAGCAGCCCAGCCAGAACACAGGATGCGTCTGCTGGCCGTCGATGAGCCAGCCAGCCGCTACGCCGTGGTCGCTGAGCGTGACCGCCGCGCCGCTTTCGCCTCCGGCGACGCCTGGCAGCGGGACGATTCGTCCGCCGCGGTGGGCGATGGCGGCGGGCAGACCGGACCCGGACACGGCCAGGTCGCCGTGCCGGTTGACCGCCGCCGCGCGACCGACGACGCCGGGCACGTTGGCCGCTCGTGCGTGGATCCGCCAGGCGGCCGGCATCTCGCCGGCAGGGCTGATCAGCCCGCCGGCGATCCATCCGCGGCGGATCTTCCAGGTGTACAGGTATGGCTCACCGCCTGGACCGCGAAGTACCCGGGCCGGACCCCCGCGGGGCCAGATGTAGCCCACTGTCGTCGGGGAGTGCGAGCCTCCGATCACGGTCCCGTCGTCGTCGATGTCCACCGCGTACAGGTCCCTGGTGCTTGCGCCGGGCGGCGTGGCGAGTTCGTGCGGCGTGTCCGGGTGCCCAGCCGGCCAGACCACCACGTGCGCCTCGAAGGTGGAGGGATCCTGGGAGACTCCCAGGATGTCACCGCGGGCGTTGACCGCCACTGCGTCGGTCCGGTGGCCGAGGCGCAGGCCCGCCAGGGTGGTGAACCGCCCGTCCTGGTACCGCCAAGCCCTCGACTGTCCATCGCCCCACTCGGATCCGACCAGCGTTCCCGACGTGTTCACGTCTTTGATCAGCACGTGCTCGTACGGGGTCTGCAACTCGTGCAGCCGCCGGTCGATCCACAGCAGTGGGGCCGACTCCTCCGGCGTGATCCATCGCGCGCCGATCAGGTACCGGCCTGATGGATCGCCGCCGGTCACCACACTCTCACCGGGCAGTGTCGGCTGCGGCAGACGCTGGACCCGGCATGCGCCCGCGCCCGCGGCGGTCCCGGCGAAGCTCGGCACAGCGACCGCGCCTGCCGGGAGGGCGGCGACGGCCAGGACGGCGAGGGCGATTCGGATCGGTTTACGGATGGTGCTCATGACGTCCCCCTTTCGGACACCCGCTTGGACGCGTTCCCGGAGATCGCAGTTTGGCTGCCGTTGATGAAGTGCCTCAACGGGCACGCGGCGCAACCGGAATAGGTGTTGCTCGGTCGCACTTGCCCCCGTGCGCAACTTCGCTGCCGGGCGCAGCATCGAGTTGATGAAGGCTGTTTCGGCCAGGTCGGAACCTGTGCTGACGTTGGCCGGCACACCAAGGAGTCGACGTGAATGATCCGTACGGTGAGGCACAACCTGGATCGGGGCCGGTTCCCGCCCGGCGGTTGGACACGCGGACGCAGGTGATCAGCTGGCTGTGGGCGGTCTCGCCTCTGGTCACCTTCGGTCTTGCCACTCCTGTGACGTTCCTGTGGGCCGCGCAGCGGGCGCGGTCTCGGCATTTCGTGATCGCCGCAGTCCTGTACACCGCGTCGGTCGTCCTGTTCTTTGTCCTGCCGGACGACGTCGGCTTCGTGTTCTTCGTTGTCGCCTGGCTCGTGGGCACGGTGCACGCACTCGCCTTTCGCGCTTCGGTCTTCGGCACGCACCCGCCGATCCAGGGGACGGCGTTGGATGCTGCGATCGAAATGGCCGAGGATCGTCGTGAGCTGCGGCGCAAAGCCCGCAAGATCGCCACCGAGGATCCGGTCCTGGCGCGTGAGCTGGGAATTGGACGGCCCGACGCGCAGTGCAACTTCGATGATGGCGGGTTGATCGACGTCAACTACGTTCCCGCTGATGTGCTCCTGCGGCTGTCCGGGATGACTGCGGAGATGGCCGAGCGCGTGGTGCAGGTGCGCGAGATCCGTGGACCGTATGTGTCTGTTGACGAGCTCAGCGTCTTCGCCGAGGTCCCACCCGGCCTCGCCGACCGCCTCGCCGACTACCTGCTGTTCCTTCGCGAGTAGAGGTTCTCCAGGTCGACGCCGGGATTAGCGGCGGATGAGGCCTAGCTGAGTGGCGGTGGCCAGGGCGGCTGTGCGGGAGTCGACGTCGAGCTTGGTGTAGATGCGGGCCAGGTGCGATTTGACGGTGCCTTCGGTGAGGTGGAGGCGGTCGGCGATCGCCCGGTTGGAGAGGCCTTCGGCTACCAGAGCGAGGACCTCGGTTTCGCGCCGGGTGAGCGCCGTGATCGGCGTACGGAGTCTGTTCATCAGCCGGTCGGCGATGGCTGGGGCGAGGCTGGTACGGCCGGCGGCGGCGGTTCGTACGGCGGTTGCGAGTTCGTCTGGTGCGGCGTCCTTGAGCAGGTAGCCGGTGGCACCGGCTTCGATCGCGGGGAGGACGTCCGCGTCGGAGCCGTAGGTCGTCACCACGAGTACGCGCGGGGCGGCAGGATGGGCTGTGATCAGAGCCGTTGCCTCGGCGCCGCTCATGCGTGTGCCGAACTGCAGGTCCATCAGGACCACGTCGATGCCACCTTCGGCGCAGCGGGCGACGGCGTCCTCGGCGGTAGCGGCCTCGGCGACGACCGCGAGGCCGGCTTCGGTGTCGAGTACGGCGCGCAGCCCGGCCCGGACGATCGGGTGGTCGTCGGCGAGGAGGACGCGGATCGGGGTGTCGGTCACGCAGGAGCCTCGGTCTTGGCAGGGACGGCGAGTGGCAACTCGGCCACCAGCGTGGTGCCACGCTGTGGGCTGGATCCGACGTGCAGACTCCCGCCGAGTTCCTCCATCCGGGCACGCATGGCGGCAATCCCGAAGCCGCCGGTATCAGAAGGGGCGATCCGACGAATTGGGTCGAAGCCCACGCCGTTGTCGGCGATCCGGACTGCGACGCGGTCGCCGAGGTAGTCGAGTGCGACGTCGACTGTTGTGGCTTCTGCGTGTTGGACCGTGTTGGCGAGGGCGGACTGAGCGATGCGTAGCAGCGCTACCTCCTGCTCGGTCGACAGCGGCACCGGCTCGCCACTGCTGCTCCACCGCGCGGTCAGCCGAAGCTGAGCGGAAGTCGCGGTGCACAGCCGCTCGAGCGCTCCGGCGAGCGAGTTCCGCTCGAGCGCGGGCGGTGTGAGTGCAGCCACGAAGCGGCGGGCCTCGGCGAGATTGTCCCCTGCGGTCTGGCGGGCTTGGGCCACCTGCGGGCCGGCGACCTCGGGACGATCAGGTAGCGCACGTTCCGCGGCGCTCAGCAGGAGGTGGATACTCGACAGGCCCTGCGCGAGAGTGTCGTGGATCTCGCGCGCAAGGCGTTCGCGCTCGGCCAGCATTCCTGCGTTGTGCTGAGCGGTGGCTAGGTCAGCCCGGGTGGCAGTCAGGTCATCGATCAGACGCCTACGTTCTTCGCTCTCGCGGTACAAGGCCTGGTAGCCCCGTACGACCGCCACGGCTACAGCAGCGCCAAGCGCCGGTCCGATCGCGACAGCCGGGCTGAATGAGTGCTGGTGGGCAGCGAAACCGGAAATGGCCGCAGCTGCGGTGACGAGTACGGCGACCAAACCAGCCCTGCGAGGCAGCAGGTGCAGTTGGAGGAAGTACAACGGGAAGGCGACCCACACGCCGTCAGGGGACAGGGCCAGCAGCGCCAGCCACACCAGCCCGACAACCGCCAGCCACCACGCAGCCGCAGTCTTCGAGACGCGGACGCGGGGCAGCAGCGGCCCGACGGCGTACGCCAGCCCGCATCCGGCGGCCAAGGCAACGATCCAGCCGGCGTTGGGTCGGCTGTCGATCACGGCGCGGGTGGCGGCAAGCGCGAGCAGACCGATGATCAGCAGGTGCAGGCACCACATCAGAGTTCGGCTGGTTGGGGTCAGGGCAGAAGTCCTCACAATGTCTCCAGACTACGGAGCCGGACACGTTGGGACATCCATCGAAAGTTACAGGCGGCGCCCTGCGTTTCGGCCCGGAGAGTGCTGTCCCGTGCCAGATGCGTAGGCGTCGGCCGGCGGCGAGGCTGGAAGACATCACATCTTCTATCGCTGGAAGGCCGCCGTGTTCGTTGCCTGGAGAGATCTGAGATTCGCCAAGGGGCGGTTCGCCCTGATGGCTACAGTCATAGTTCTGATCACACTGCTGGTCGGCCTGCTGTCGGGCCTGACCGCCGGTCTGGGGCAGCAGAACATCTCCGCGATCACAGGTCTGCCGGCCGACAAGATCGCTTTCCAAGCACCGAGCGGTGGGCAGAAGCTGTCGTACTCCAACTCGACCGTCACGGAAAAACAGTGGCTGGAGTGGTCGAAGGTACCTGGAGTGGCGAGGTCCGAGCCGCTGGGGATCATCACCACCAAGGCCACTGCCGGTGACAAGAGCATCGGAGTCTCCGCGTTCGGCGTCCAGCCTGGCTCCCGTCTCGCGCCTGACGGCGGCAAGGTCGACGGGAGGTCTGTCGTGCTCTCCGCAGCGGCTGCCGAGGACCTCGGCCTGGTTCCCGGTGGCACGCTGTCGCTGGCTGGACAGGAGCTGGAGGTCTCCGCGGTGCAGGGGGATGCTTCGTTCAGCCACACGCCTGTCATCTGGATCTCTCTGGACACGTGGCAGAAGATCGCGCCGCGATCCGATGTTCGGCCCGCGGCCACTGTGATTGCTCTCACCACCACCTCTGCAGTCGATCTCGCGGCCGGAGATCAAGCGGCAGGTACCAGAACAGTGTCGACCAAGGACTCACTGTCCGCGATCGGCTCCTACACCTCCGAGAACGGCTCGCTGCAGCTCATGCGCGGGTTTCTCGTCGCGATCTCGGCGCTCGTCATCGGTGCCTTCTTTACCGTGTGGACAATTCAGCGCAGCGGCGACGTCGCCGTACTCAAGGCACTCGGCGCCTCCACGGCGACCCTACTCAAGGACGCGTTGGGTCAAGCTGTGGTTCTCCTGGTCGGCGGCACGCTGATCGGAACCAGCATTGCGGCCGTTGTCGGCGCGCTCGTGTCGGGTTCCGCCGTACCTTTCCTGCTCACTCCGGCCAGCATTCTCCTGCCGGCCGTCGTGCTGGTCCTGCTCGGCGCGCTCGGGGCCGCGCTTGCTATCCGCCGCATCACCTCCGTCGACCCCCTGACCGCTTTGGGAGGCGTCCGATGAGCCTGATCCTGACCGACATCACTCTCACGTACCCAGACGGCGACACGCGTCTGACGGCGCTCGACAATGTCGGGCTGGAGGTTCCGAGAGGCTGCCTCACCGCGGTGATCGGCCCGTCCGGCTCGGGCAAGTCCAGTCTGCTGGCGGTAGCGGCGACGCTGATCAGGCCCGACTCCGGTACGGTCACCATCGACGGCACGCCGACCACCCGACTCAGCCGCGCAGAACTCACCAACCTGCGCCGCAAGTCCATCGGCATCGTCTTCCAGCAGCCCAACCTGCTGCCCTCACTCACCGCCGCCGAGCAACTCCAGGTCATGGCCCAGATCGACGGCCGCCAACCGTCCAAGGCTCGCGCCCGCGCGATGGAGCTGCTCGACGCCGTGGGCATGGCCCGGTACGGCGGACGCCGCCCGCACCAACTGTCCGGAGGCCAACGCCAGCGCATCAACATCGCCCGCGCCCTGATGAACAACCCCACAGTCCTCCTGGTCGACGAGCCGACCAGCGCCCTCGACCACGAACGAGGCGCAGCAGTCATCGACCTGATCGCCCGCCTGACCCACGAACAGTCCACCGCCACCGTCCTCGTCACCCACGACCACACCCACCTAACCACCGCCGACCAATCCGTCGAAGTCCATGACGGCCGCATCCGGCCCGCTGACACGCTCACAACCGCAAAGCCTTGAGCGACACGACTGGGCAGGTCACACTCGCCCGCCGCCGCGAGTGGAGTGACTACCTCTTGCCATGCCAGACGAGGTTTCGTCAGGCCGCGGCTAGCCGGCCACGCGGCGGAGGATGCCGGAGCGCATGCCTTCGAGGGTCCGGTCGATGTGGACGGTCGCCGCTTCGCGGGCGGCCATGCCGTCGCCGCGTTGGAGGGCGTCCTGGATGCTCTGGGGCTCGAGCGCGGCGTCGCGGTGGTGGCGGCCGACAACATGCCGCGGTACGGCGATGGCCGACCATCTCGCGTGTCCGGCCCGGACGGCGACTGGCTGGACCTGCAACGCGTCCACGATCTGACGATCAAACCGCCCGGTCGGAAGTTTTGTCTGTCGATCCGCCTGATCTGTGCCGACGCAGCGGCCGTCCCCTCCGAGTTCGGTCCGAATCAGGTCCCGGGCCACATCACCGTGGTCGGGAGGTGGCATGCCCCCGCCCCGGTGAGCAGGTACGGCTCGGTGACGAGAGCATCGAGGTCGAGACACAGACTCCGGAAAGCCCTCCTCCACAGCCACGTGCGGACAAGACCCACCCACCATGCCCGCCACCTCCCGAGGGCTGGCCACACAATGTGAGCTGGTACGAGGGCTGGCCACATAGCGCGGTCTCGGATCTGGACCTGGACATCCGCGACCTGGAATCGTCCGGGGCGATGGTCCATCGGGCGGTCTTCCGCCCCTCGGAAGACCAGGAAGTCCTCGTCGTAGCCGCCACCGACGTCGAAGCGGTCGCCCGCAGGCTGTCCGCAAGCCTCCCAGGTCAGCTCTGCGTAGTCCGAAGCCGCTTCACCCGCGCCCAACTGGACGAGGTCCGCGACGTCCTCCGTGCCCACTTCCAGGAGTGGCGACTGGAAGTCTTCGGCACCGGCACCTCCGACCCCCACGGCCAGCCCTTCGCCACAGCCCTACCCGTCCAAGTCACCCCCGAACTGGCCGCCTGGGCCGACACGCTCCCCAAAGGCCTACTCCTCCTCAACCCGACAATCCCCCCGCCTGAAAACCAGCAGCCCAACCGAGAGGCAGGAGGGTAGGAGCAGTGGGCTGGGCTTCATCGCCGGCGCCATCGCCACCGCGCTCCGGCACCGAAGCGGAATCCCTCACGAGATCCGCGGAGTACAAGCACCCGTCCCGCCGTAGTAAACCGTCTACTGGACCCGCCGCCCCCATCACACCTAGCGGTACACGGTGGTGAGCGTCGACGGCATCGGAGGACGGTGGCGGCGGTGATTCGTCGCGGCGGTCCTCGTCTGGGATCCGGGCACGTGCGATTACAGTTGCGCCTGGAGGGATCGAATCATGGTGATGGGGAATCAGGACATCAGCGTCTGGGACGCGGAGTTGCACCGTTCCGGCCGAGTGGTCTTCGCGGTCCGGCGCGCGCTGGCCTTCGGCGGGCTGGTCGTCGTGCTGACGCTAGCCGGCATCCCGATCGTCTCGGTCGTCCGGGACCTCGATACTCGCGGGACCTGGTTCACCATCCGAGTGGGGCTCCTCGCCGCGCTCCTCGCCGGTTGTGTCGCGCTCGCCGTCTTGTTCCTCCTCGGCCACCCGCGGGCGACCGTCAACGCTGCCGGCATTCGCTTCGCTTGGTGGCGTCAGATCCGGTGGTCCGAGTTCGAGGGTGCCACGCTCGTTACCCCCACCAACGGCCTCGCCGCCCCGTACCTGACGATCTCCTCCACGCGCGGGACCAAACTCCACATTCCTCAAACGAACGTCGGAGACCTCGGCGCCTTCGCCGCCTGGCTCGCTAAACTGCACACCCAACACCACCTGAAGGCCAACAGTTGAGCGCCTCACTTGCGCTCACGGCAGTCGGCGAAGGCTCGGACCGTCCTTTGGTTGGTCCAGGCGGCTAGGTCGTCCCAGGCCTTCTCCCGTACTCGTCGACCTCGGGTCTTCGTTGATGGGTGGACCAGGTCGCGGCTTGTGCTCGGTAGCGCGCTTGCGGTGGATGGAGCACGCCGCGAATGCAGAGCACGATGGCCACGTCGAGCCATCTGTCAATGTGGTCGGACATCAAGGCCAAGCCGCTGCCGCCAGGACCAGGATGGTCAGACATGCGCCAACGGTCGGATGCCTTCCGCGTCCACGCAGTATGCGGGCGGATTGGTCGCTCGGGCAGACGTTACGATGGGCCGCTGAGGGACAACGTGCTTAATTAAGCTCGTGCGGATGCGGATGCCTGGTCCACGCAAGGTGGAGCCTAAATCACCAGGTGGCCGCCAGTGTCCATCTTAGGTTGCCGCCGGCAATGCTACCGCGCACCCAGTTAAGGCCGCCGTGAAAGTGGAACAGCACGTCGGCTCTGCCGGCCTCGGTGAAGTCACCGATCCAGAATGGGCGCCCGTCGTTGATCCCGTGCCCAGCCCACGCGTTTCCCGACGAAGGTCCATACCAACTGCTTTCCTCCGGGTCCGGCGTGAGCGGACGACAGGGTCGCCATCCTCGCGTTCGTTGCGGATATGTGCTGGTTTAGCGCAGTGATCTGCTGGTTGACCTCTCGGGTCTCCGCCAGGTCGACAGGGCTCTTAGGGTCGAGGCCAGACTTGGTTGCCTGGAGGGTTGCGATATCCCTGCGGCTGGTAAAGATCTGGCTGCGCAGCTGCGCGCACTCGGCGTTCTCGCTCGCCACCTCGCTTATCGAACCGAGCCACCAGTTGTCGTCGCTGGGCGAGTAGAACATGATGTCGGCCTTCCCGTTTCCGGCAAAATCACCAGCCCAGAGCGGTCGTCCATCAGCGATGTCACCGAAATTGGCGGTGCTGCCGATGTCGCGGAAGGTCCATGTGTTCGTGCCCGCAGTGATATACCAGCGGCGCTTGGCCGGCGAGTAGTACAGAAGGTTGGTCTCGGGGTGGGCCGCGGAACCGGCCGCACCATGAGTTCCGGGCGCGTGGGTACACGTTGCCGCACATCCAGGCGACCGTCCCACGGTCACCGATGCTCAGGTGGTTGCGTTGCCCAAGCGAGAGACCCGCCGGTAACGCCGTCTTCGGAACGATCGTGGTTGTTGGGTTGCCAGTCGTGTCCAGTTTTCCGAACGCCGTTGCGCCGTCGCGCATGACGGAGTCGAAGTCGTATGGGCCGATGTCGTCGCCATCGCTGATGTGCTGATTGAACTGGCTGCTCTTGCCGGGCGGAATGTTGTTCCACCTTATTGTGATGAACGCGTCGCGGTCCTCCCGTGACTGTTCGTGCCATACCGGCGGCGTGACCAGTCTCGTGTATGACCTGGCCAGCAACGCAACCGCCGGTCTCGAGGTGACCCTGCTGACCTGCAGGCTGGAAGCTGGTAAGGTCCTGGCACCGGACCGGCGAGTGGACGAGCTTGACCGTGAACGTCCCGCGCCAATCAGGGCGGTCCTGATGTCGTCACTGCCATGCAGTTCGCCTGGGCCGGCACCGCCCGCCCTGGCGTCGTCTGCATCTGGCGGTAGTTCTGCCCATGGCGCCGCGCCACTTTGCTCAGTCGTGACAGTTCGTCTCTTCTCCATTCACCGGCTGGCGCCACCACGGTTCGCAAGAGCTCCGACAATGCACAGCGCGGGGTCAGATGTTGATGTTGTAGGCGGTCCGGGCATAGTCGACCGCTGGGTCGGATGCCACACTTGGTGTGTCACCGCCCTGAGCCTCCAAGCGCGGGCGTCCGGGTTGCCCTGTAGAGCCCCTGCCGATCACCATCCCGGCCAGCGTGCGGCCCTTCTCCGCCTCTGTGTCCTTCTCTTGCGTTGCTTGGTCTGCGCGTTTCTCGGCGCTGTCTGCGCGCTGGCGGTTGACCTCTGCGCCGAAGACCCATCCGACCGCGGTAAAGGCGATGGCCTCGAAGGCCCCGAAGACATAGACCAACCGCGCCCACTGGTCTGGGTTGGAGGAATCCGCTCTGGTGATGAGCAGGATGGCGCCCGCGATGAAGATGGCGGTGACGACTGCGGCAAAGATCATCTTGGCTCGGTCCATTGTTGCCAATCTCCTCAACGTGTCCTTGAATCCTGCGATGGTGCGGCCCGTCGCCGGCCGGCTGGGTATGGACAGCGGGCGTCGTGAACCCGGGGGGACGGGTGTATCCGGATCTCTGCAGGTGTAGGTGGTGACGGGCCGGGTGAAGTCGACGGCAACTGCAAATCTGCTCAAGTACGTCAGTGCAGCGACGAGACGGGTGTCGTTCGGCCAGACACCGGTGTACAGCCGGAGTCGGTCTGCTGCCAGGGACACACCTGTGCTGAAGACCGGAAGACCTCGTGCTGGAAGTTCGCAGAGTTCTGCCATCGCGTCCGCATGTTGACCGCGCCGGGCAAGAAGTTCCGCGTGAATCACCGCACCGTCGGATAGCCAGGGAAACCAGTCAAGCAGGTTCTGCGTCCAGTCGTGCAGCCGATCTAGTTGGCTCATCCGCAGCAGGGCATACCCTCCTGCTGCCGCCGCGATCGGATCTGTGCGTTTGCCGCCGAGCAGGTCTTCGGCAGAGAGCGCTTGTGAGGTCGAGAGGACCTCGGCGCGTCCGAATTCGCCGGCATCGAGCGAGCGGAGCAGATTGTCGGCCTCCACGTTCAGGAGACGGACGTCAAGCTCTGGGCGACCATCGCCGTTCTTGCCGAGTTCGACCGTGAGGAAGCGCCAAGCCTTTGCCGGGGCTCGTACACATTCTGAGCGCAGCCTCCAGGTGCGGAGAACGACGGCGTTTGCGCAGCGAGTGATCTGCGGTTTGCTGATGCGGCGTACCACCGCAGCAATGGCCAGAACGACTGCCGCCAACACGACTGCCGCCCGGGCCGGGTGCGAGTCTCTCGGTGACGGTGGTTGCAGGCCCACAACCTGGACCTTCGCGTCTGAAAGCACCTCGAACCTGGCGTGCACCTCACGACCTGCTTCGTCTCGCGCGATCGCGAGGTATGAGCCGG
Source organism: Kribbella sp. NPDC050459 (assembly GCF_040655315.1). NCBI lineage: Bacteria > Bacillati > Actinomycetota > Actinomycetes > Propionibacteriales > Kribbellaceae > Kribbella > Kribbella sp. NPDC050459. Next base: position 1,104,896 of record NZ_JBFAJQ010000001.1, read on the forward strand.
TGCTCAAGTCCATCGAATCTTCCGAGCTGAGAACATGTCCGACAAGCGTGAGGTCGTCGGTGTAGACGTCGATCGGAACGACTTGATTTCGGTGACCGACCTCGAACCGTACGGCGGTCACGACAGCTCACCCTTCCATGGGAACAAGGGCGGGACTACGGCCCACTCTTCATCGGGGATGGCGGCGTTCGACGGCTGGCAGGTCAGGCGGTACATACCGGCCGGCCAGCGGCCCTCGAAGGGGTTGGGGTGAAGCGGGGACGGCACTGCCATCGCCGCCCCGTCCATCGTGCGATGCACCGCCAGCGAGATCCTGTTCGCGGCTCGTGCTGGCGAGAGCTCCATCCGTACCCGGACCTCCGGCGTTCCGTCGACGCGCGCGATCCGGGTGTTCGGTCGTGGCATTTGCCCGCCGTCCCAGATCTCCTGCGTTCCTTCTTCCTCGACCAATTGTTGAAGTCCGCGCAGCAACGTGCCGGTCGTCACCCACCATTCGCGCGAACCGGCTCGCTTCTCGCCAGCCCCGCCCTGCAGGCATTCCAGCAGGGCGCGTCCCATGATCGTGCTCTGCTGGCTGATCGAGTAGGCATTGGTTCCCGGCAGCGCACCGTAGTACAGCGGCGCATTGCGGAGATCGACGTCCGAGAGCTCGATGGCAAAGATCTCCTGCGCAGTCAGGATCTCGAAGTTGTCGAACTCACTCGGAAAACCACGGCACGCGTCCACAAACCACAACTGGTTCATAGCCATGTCGGGCCGAGCTGCTGTCGGAGCCATTCCGCGGAAGAGGTTCTGCAGATCGACGGCCTTGGCGAGTGGATTCCCGAGCTCGCTGTCGGCGAAGTCCTCCATCAGCAGCACCGCATCCCGACGCGTGCGCTGGACGCCGTGGCCGGCGAAGTAGAAGAACGCGACGTTGTCAGGGTCGCTGCATACCTCCTCGCGCCATAGCAGCGCCTGCGCCCGCATTTGCTCGAGGGTCGCAGGAAGGTGGTCCCGCTGCCGGGTGAGTACGTCGAGCTCCCCAGGGCTCGGCGAGAGCAGGAGCCGACAGCCGCGGTACGGAGCGGCCAGGCGCCCGTCGGCTTCCTCGAGCCAGTCGGCGATGCGGTGTGCGGTCAACGCGGCGGCGCTCAACTGGCCCATGCGGTACGTTCTGCGGGCGGGTGCGGTCCCGCCGTCCAGGTGCGGGTACGCGCTCACGCCGATGATCAGCGCATATAAGCCACCCATTCGGTTCCCTCGCTGCGTCGTACTGGTGGATTGGTCACAGGGCGTGGGTCAGGGTGCGTTTAACCCAGTCAAGCTTCTCGTCGCCCCAGCGGAGGACATCGAGGGTGGGCGTGATGGTTTGGGGTGGGCGCTGGACCAAGCTGTCGAGGAGCAGGAGGCGGTCGAAGTCGACGGTGACCGGGTCAGGGCGCGCATGACCGGTTGGGCTGGCGAACTGAACGCCGGCGAGGCGCATGATGTTGATCGTCTCTTGGGCGAGGATGCCGTAGCAGACCGTTGTCGGGTGTACTCCGTCTAGCGAGAACAGTCCGCCCGACGCCCGGCCACCCTGGCCATGGCCAGTGAGGAATCGGGAGTCGATTGGTGGTGCCAATGACTTGAGCTGCGGAGGCAGCGGGTAAGGCGTCCACCACGGCGGGCGCGCGTTCGCGTCCTCGATGTACCGGCGGGCCGCCATCCGATCGAGGAGGCCGGCGGTGTCAAGCAGGTACCAGTCCCGCGCGGTACCGTCCACGCCTTGCCGTGCATCCAGTACCGCCCGCTCGATGGCCTCGTTGTAGAGGTCGATAGCCATGTCGACAGCGAATGCTTCCTGCCCAGTGATGTTCTTGTCCTCGTGCGGATCGAACTCGGACTCCTTGATCCACGGTCGGGTGTAGTACGGGAAGTATGGTGACTTTTCCGCGACCTTCCGCCCTATTCCTCGAGTGATAGGCGGAATTGTGACGTGAGGTACTGCGCAAAGAATCACGTGCCGCGCCTTGATTGTCTTGATCGCGGCAACAATCTCGGCGAGCTCATGGCGGAAGTGGTCCGGCCGCCACACCGTATATTCTTCCTTCTCCCTCAGGTCTTGATAATTCTCGCCGCTCCACCTGACCTGCAGTTGCGTCACGCATTTCAGTGCATTGTTCGCGCCGAGGAACACGATAAGGGTCTCGATACCACATTCGCTCGAGGCGTCGGGCTCTGCCCCGAGTTCGGCAGCAGCGTCGAACAGCGACATCGCCTTCGTCTCGTCCGACCAGTGCGGATAGACCGACATGGCGGCCCGGTCGTTGTTGTTCTGGACGATCTGGTTGATCAGGTCGTCCTTCGGTGTTGTGATCCGCGCTGCGCAAGTCTCGAACGTCTGGCTCAATGCATCGCGCAGGTCCCAGCCGTAGACAGCGAGCGCGTGGTTATAGGCGCTGGTCATCGGCGGCCGGCCGCCAGGTCCACGCTCCCAGTAATCTTCGACACGGTCCATGAATCCTCTGGCGGCGAACAGCGCAAGAGCGATTTCCCACGGGCTGAATGTCGAGCCGAACTTGGTCTCGAGCTGCCTCAGGAGGAGCTCCATGTTCAGCGGGAGGCCTCCGTACCCCAGGTAGCGCGGATAGCGGTACCTGTCGAGCCAGCCGAGCTCATACGCAATGATCGCCGGGTAGGAGATATCGGTGTTGAATACAGCCCCGCTCTGGAAACCGTGCGTCAACGAGTCACCGATCGCGACCAGCCGGTGCCTTGGTATGCCTCGACGTGGCGGCAGATCAGGACTTGGAACGTTGAGCCGTGGATCGGAAGCCGGCGCGCGGGCAGGTCGCTCTGCACGGTCCTTCACCTCATCCGGCGCATCGCCGGGTACTGCGAACGCCTCTCGACCCGGCATTTGGCTCCCCCCTCGTGCCGCGGTATTTTGAGGGTGATCCTGAGATACGCGGCTGTCAACAGCTGGGAAATTCTTCCTGCGCGCCAGTTGTCCGGGTTCGGGGTTGCCGAGGCGGCGTGATCGACCCGATGACAACCACCTATCTTGACCCAATCACACAACAGCACCGACCTGGGGCAGACCTGCAGCGCATCAGAGTACTCGCCAGCGTTTCCAGCCTTAGTCGTTTGCTGCTTTGAGACACTGCCGCGGCCCGATGTGGTCAACAATGGTGCCGGCCGGGGCGCCGCGGCGCGAGACAGCACGGCTGTTACTGAGGAATCCAAGCTCGTGGCTGAGGCCCCGCGATGATCATGGACAGATGAAGGAGCAGGCTGCGAAAGCATTCCCGACAAAGTCCTCCCGCCCTCGGGTCAAGTGACTCACGGAGGCATCGTCGTGGCAGTTATCGCCAGAATGCTGCTGCTCTGAAGTCGAGCGGTGAATCAACTTGGTCGGTTCGCGACACATCTTCTATCGTCTCTGCCGGCCGCGCGGTCCCATGCGACCAGGTGTGCGCAAGATCAGCGGCGCGATGGCTGTGGTGGCTCCTGGCCGAGCCAGACGCGGTCGCGGAGCGGGATGCCGTCGACATGCATCATTTCGGGGTATCCGTTCGCGGCGTCGAACGCGCCGCGCTCGACGTTCAGGATCCGGAATCCCCTTCGCTGGTAGAACTGTAGGTTGTCGATGTCCGCGCCGGCGGTTGCACGAGTTGCCGGACACCCCGGAAGGCATCGAGGCCGCCCGCTGCTGACGACAATCCGCTCCGTGTGCTTGGCTGCTTCGATCGCCGCCTCGACCTGCGCCCGACCGATGCTGGTGTCGCGGCGGCTGCCGATGACGCCCTGCTCTTCAGTTCGAGCGTCGATGCGTCGGTTGTTGTCGCCAGTGGCAGGTGGCCGACGATTCCGCCGCTGTCCACGGCCACGAGTACGTCGCCAAGGTCGAGGTACGCGTCTAGACTCTCGACTTGGCTGACGACAGTTAACGGATCGCTTGCTCGGCCCGCGCCAGCATGCGGAGCACCTCGGTCATACTGGCTATGAGGTGAGACTTTCTGTAGCTCGGTCGCGGGGTGTTCTCGCCGGTCTTCGGGTTGCAGGGGCGGCTCGTCGGCAGGACACGATCTGCTACCGGTGTAACGCTCGCACGTTGGTGCCAGGGTCTGCGATGGCAGTCGCGCATCATCCGCAGATCTACCTTCGAGAGGATGCGCTTACTCCGCGCATCATCGCCGCCGCTCATTTGCCCGCTGTGCACAGCTGCCGACAAGCATCCGGAGTGATCAGGCGGGGACGTTACGGACCGACTCGGGTTGGTTTGCCGCTGAGGAGGTGGGCGATCAGGGCTGCGGTGATGGGCTGGCCGGAGGAGCGTTCGACGTAGAGGAACTGGCCCGCTGGGTTGACCTCGAAGAACACGTACTGGCCACCCGCAGTGAGTCGTAGGTCGATGGCGCCGTACTCCAGGCCGAGCGCCCGCATGAGGCGGAAGATCGCGATGACCACCTCGTCGGGCAGTGTGTGCGGCTGGTAACCGATTCCTGGGTTGAAGCGGATGTCGACGGCGTAGCCCGCCTCGTCCAGCACAGCGGCTGCCGCGAACAGTTCGTCGCCGATCACCGTGACGCGCAAGTCGGCGACGCCTTCGATCAACTCCTGGAAGAGGACCGGGGCCAGGTGAACGGCTTCGATGCCCGAGACGTCCTCGGGCAGGAGCATCCGGGTTTCGCGCCAGGCGGTACGAGTCTGGCGGAACGGCTTGTACACGACGTTTCCCGAGTGAGCGTCCCAGAACGAGCGAGCCTCTTCGGGGTCGTTCGTGATCAAGGTGTCGGGGATGGTGAGTCCCGCGGATCGCGCGGTGGCCAGTTGCCAGGGTTTGTGAGCGGCCGCAGCGTCGTTGACCGGATGGTTGACCCACAGGCAGGTGGTGGCCTGCCAGATGCCGGCCGCCGCGGTCGCGGTTTCACTCGCGGCGAAGTGGCGCATGGCGGCGTCGGTGATCTCGGCAGCGATCCGGTACGGCTGCGGACGTCGCCACCAGACAGCGCGGACCTCCGCGAGATCGACGATCGCGCCGTCCGGAAACCGCAGCTCGAACCGCGGATTGCGGTTCCGGGGATAGCGGGCGGTCAGCGCGAGGTGCTGCGGAAACGACGACAGGTCGAGGAGACGGCACGGCGCGCCCTGCTCGGCGAGCTTGGCCAGGACCTCTTCGGCATGGCCGTCGCCGGGCGCCGAGCTGACGAGAATCATCGAACCGCCGCGGCCGGCCCGCAGCTCGGCTCAGAAGGGGAGCGTTTGGTCGATCGGCGCGTCGAAGAACTCATCCGTGTCGCCGTCTCCCCACACGTCCTTGATGAACGCCGTCTCCACGTCGAGGATCGCGGCGCTCAGCTCGGCCTTCCGGAGTTGGGCCCGGATCGAAGCCGCCGACGCGCGGTGCGGAGTCGCCATCACGAAGGGCACCGCGCCGGACGTACGCGCCCGGCGTGCGGCGGCGTCGCGCAGCCGCGTGGCGTCCAGGGTGATCCGGGTCAGGCCGCCGTCCAGCGGCTCGAACTCGAGGACTGCTTCGACGTCCAGCTCGGCGGTCCCCGACTCCGGGGACCTGAAGACGAACTTGCTGTCGTCCGTCGATCGCCGTACTTCGCCGGTCAGGACGATCTTCGCCGACGCATCCTGTGCCGGCGGCGCGTCCTTGAGGTATTCGGCGAACGACCGACCGGAATTGTCCGTGCTCATCGCTCCATCCCCTCCCGCCAGAGCCATGACCTCGACCTGACTACAGCGTGCACCGGCGTACGGCGCTTGTCCACAGATGGGGCTACGCATCGGTGTCCTTGAAGCAGAGGACCGCGAGGTTGCTCCAGTTGAAAAGATCTGATTTCCAGTGTCGAGGCGTGTGATCGAGACCTGTTGCGCCAGGTGGAGGCCGAGAGCATCGACCGCGCCGTCGCCGGAGTCGACAGAGCGGCGCAGTAGATGTCGGAGTCGATTCGCCCGACTGTTGCATCCAAGCACCGCCGCTCGTCGTGCCGGCCGCCATCGCCGCAGCTCTGACAGTTGCCGCAAGCACCAGATTCGAAAGACGCGACCTCGACATGTCCTGAAATCCGAAACCGGTCCCTGCCGCTTGCCCAACGACCGCGCCGCACGGTCGTTGGGCGCGGCGCGGTCAGTCGGGCTGGCCGGGTTGTGGCGGGCCGATGCGGTAGGGGCGCATCATCTCGTTGTCTTCGTGCTCGACGATGTGGCAGTGCCACACGAACTGTCCGGGTGTGGTGAATCGGAGCCGCAGCCTGGTGACCTGGCCGGGCAGGGCGGTGACGGTGTCCTTCACGCCGGTCTCCCAGGATTCCGGCGGGAGTGGTACGGATCCTGGAGCGATCTGGACGGCGCCGGTGTCGTCGTCGGACAGGATGTCTTGGCGGTTCACGACCTCGAAGGCGACTTCGTGGATGTGCATGGGGTGTGCGTCGGCGGTGGTGTTGTAGATCTCCCAGATCTCGGTGGCGCCGAGGGCCGGGTTCTCGGTCACGTCATCCATCCACAGCTTCTTCACCGTGAAGCCGCTCTGGACGATCCCGAGTAGTGCCTCGACGGGTCCTTCGACCTCCTCCTCGGCCTCGTTCAGGCCGACGTCGGCCTCCTCGATCAGCGCCAGTTGCCGCGTGACGGTGGCCGTCGGCAGACGTGTGATGGACGGTAGCCGCAGGAACCGCGGCGGCGTGGTGGGGTCAGGTGCGGCCGCCGGCACGACGCGGAACTGCAGAACCTGCCCGGTCGAGTCCGGATCGGCGGGCTCGAAGTCGGCGCCGGAGAGACCGCCGCCGTACGGCTCGTCGGGCCCTACGTTGCCGAGCATGTAGTTGCCGGCCGGAACGTTGGTGAAGTCGACGATCAGGTCGGCACGCTCGGCCAATGCCATCAGCAGTTGGTTGTTGTTGGTAGCGGTCAGGTTCACCGGCGCGGCCAGGAAGCCGCCCTCGTTGCCGATCGCCCACACCTCGACACCAGGAATCTGGCTGAAGTCGAGGATCAGGAACCGCGACTGACAGCCGTTGAGGAACCTGAACCGGTAGCGCCGCTTCTCGACGGTCTGGAACGGCCAGGTGTTGCCGTTGACCATGATCATGTTGCCGAAGAACTCGGGGTTCCAGATCGGTGAGAAGGGACCGTCGGGGATGTACGGGTCGACCAGCTCGTCGAAGAACCTGCGAGTGTCTGGATAGAACAGCGAACCGTCGGTGTTGAACGCGCGATCCTGGATCGCGATCGGGATCTCGTAGTAGGTCTTGTTGGACGGGAACTTGTCGCCCTCGATCGGCGCCGGCCCCGGGAGCACCGCGACCGTACCGGTCCGGCTGTCCAGCACCGTCTTGTCGCCGGCCGGACCGCCGCGAAGGATGAAGAACCCCGCCGGTCCGGCGTACACGTTCAGTCTCGTCATGCCGAGCGTGTGGTCGTGGTACCAAATCGTCGAGGCTCGGTTCAGGTTCGGGTACTGGAAGGTCGCGAAGCCCGGGCCCCAGGTGACTCCGTAGCTGGACTTCGCCTTGCCGGCGAAGAATTCGTACCAGGTACCGGTCTTCGCGAAGCCCCCGACGTCGGCCGCGGCGGGCAGGTACCACGCCTCGGCGTACCCGTCGCTGTCGTCGGCCACCCCGACCGCACCGTGCACATGCGTCACAGTCGGAACCGGGCCTGTGTACCTGCCTGGCGTCGGCTGACCGGTGAAGTCCGGCCGGCTGTCCCTGTCCGCGACACCGCCCGGCGGGTTCGCCCAATGCAGCGTCGGATCGACCGGCAACAGATGCGGCAGGAAGTTGCCGGCAGCGTCGACGAGGTCGTTGATCCACTTCACCCGCACCGGCCGGTTCACGCTCGCCTCGATCGTCAGCGACGGCGCGTGATGGATCAGCAGGCCACGACTGCTCGCGGCCTTGACCGCGCCGTACCCCCAAACGATCGTGCTCGGCAACGGCGCCGGCAGTATCTGCTGGGAGATCTGCCTCATCGAGATCTCGTAGTAATCCACCGGCTTGCCGCCTGGTGAGGTCAGCGTGCCGGCGCGCGGCATCACTGGCGGTATCAGCAGTGCGCTCCGGTACTTCGGCACGTCAGCCGGACTTAACGTGCCTCCCGGGATCTGGGCCATGGCCCGGATCCCACCCCCGGGCAGGTAGGTGTACAGCGCGAACCCAACCGCGGTGCCACCCACTGCCTTGATGAACATGCGCCGACTCATCGGCAACACCGAACGCGTGCGATCCTCCATCGCACTCACCCCCAACAAGAACCCCCACGCGTCGCCTGCCGGTGTGCGGCGCAACCCCGCTTCCTGCGAATCTGTCATTTCGTCTCAGGAGCAAGTGGTTTGCGACTCAACTGACGGCATGACGAAGCAGCGATGCCCGCAGCGCGAGCGTCTTGGCGCTCTCAGAGCGTCTTCCCCCAGCGCCTGTCCGTGACCCCTGCGGAACAACGTATGCCGGCCGCGGCCAACGGATCGCTTCCGAATTTACGTGCGGCGCCGGGGTCATACAAGACACCTACGGCAGCCGACGTCGCCGGCCTGCCGGCGGGGATTCCGTGGGGTGCGCTAGGTCTTGCTGGGAGTGAGGTCAGCGTGTTCGAACGTGCGGGCTACGACGATGTCGGTGGAGGAGTGGGCCAGGATCGAGACGACGATGGTGAGGGCGACGAGGTGGAAGACCTCGTCGGGGGGGGGGGGGGCCGACTGGGAGGCGTGTGTGAGTTCTCATCGATCGCCGTCCTCTTACACTGGCTCAGATGCTAAGAGGTGCATCGAAGAGGTTGCGCTACAAGTCGATCAGACCGATGGGCGCGACGCTCAGTGGGCGCTGGCAACGATGCATCTCCAACTGGTCACCGATCCTTCTCGGCCGACGTCGTTCTACATGGGCAGCGCCGGCTCGATCACGTCACCGCGTGCGACCAGTGCCCGGCTGAGACGCGGTCAACAAGCCAAGCCAGAATGTTGCATCAGGCCGGATCACCGGGCATGCGGGTACTGGAGGTGGGGATCCGGCTGTTGTCAGCCAGCTGCTCAACCGCGCTTTGAAGCGGTGTCGTTCGCAAGCTGCCACATTTCATAGTTCCCGCATTCTGCGGTGATCTCAGCGGTGGCCTGAGCCGCGGCGAAGAAGTTGGCGGCCAGCGGCGAGGTGCGCGACGCCGCCATCGCGACGAATACCTGGTCGGGCGCCAGGTCCGCGACGAGCACGTAGCTGATGTCCGGGCGTGAGAAGAACACGGTCTCCGAACGCCCCACGAACGAGATGCCACGGCCGGCCGCGACGTGCTCAAGCTTCTCCTCCACCCCGCGCACCCGGAGCCCGGAGTCGGGGTGCGGGCGCCTGGTGGGCTGCGTGCTCGCGTCGGCATGCCAGATCAGCGGCTCGCCGGCCAGGTCGGCCTCGGTGACCTCATCCTTGCCGGCCAGTCGGTGATCGGTGGGCAGCGCCACCATGAGGGGTTCGGTGTAGAGCGGCGTCAGGCGCAGGCCGGCCTCCTCGATGGGCAGCCGCACATAGCCGACGTCGACGCGGCCGTCGAGCAGCATCGGGGCCTGGTCGTCCCACTCCATTCGTTGCACGTCCACGACTACGTCCGGATGCTGGGCCTCGAACACCCGCGCCGCCGGGATGACCGGGATGCCGGCCCGAAAGCCGACCACCAGCCGCTGGCCGCCGCGTCCTGCGACGGACACCCGGCGCCGGACCGCGTGCGCGGACGCGAGCAGCGGACCGGCGTCGTCCAGCAACTGTCGGCCCGCGTCGGTCAGCGTGACGCCGTGGCTGTCCCTGGTGAACAGGGACGCGCCGAGATCCTGTTCCAGCGCGCGGATCTGCCGGCTGAGCGCGGGCTGCGCGATGTGCAGCTCGTCGGCGGCGCGGCCGAAGTGAAGCCGCTCGGCGACGGCGACGAAGTAGCGCAGCTTCCGCAGGTCCAAATCCATGGGGCCTCCCGGTCCGGCAATGCCTCGAGGGTATCACCACGACCGAAACAGGTCTTGGACACTCGCTCAGGCCAGTGGCATTGTTCAAGGGCGGGGAGAAATCGGTACAAGAATTCGGGAGCGGTATTTGATAGCAGGGGTCCGGCGTCAAGATGAGCACGTCAAGAATTGGGCCTCTCCGTTTCCGTTTCGGAAATTCATCAATTCAGAGGAGTGACCGTGGGAAAGCTCGATGGCAAGGTCGCGGTGGTCACCGGTGGATCCACCGGCTTGGCATTGGCCGGGGCCAAGCTGTTCGTCGAGGAAGGAGCGTATGTCTTCATCCAGGCCCGGCGGCAGGAAGCGCTGGACGACGCCGTGAAGCTGATCGGCCGCAACGTCACCGCCGTCCAGGGTGACGCCGCCGATCTGGACGACCTGGACCGCTTGTTCGACACCGTGCAGCGGGAGAAGGGCTCGATCGACGTGCTGTGGGCCAGCGCCGGGGTGGGTGAACCCGCCGTACTCGGCGAAATCACCGAGGAACAGTTCGAACGCTCCTTCTCGCTCAACGCGCGCGGCACCCTGTTCACCGTGCAGAAGGCGCTGCCGTTGGTCAACGACCACGGCTCGATCTTCATGACCGGTTCCAACGCGTCTCTTGGCGCGTTCCCGGGCTGGAGTCTCTACGCGGGAAGCAAAGCCGTCCAGCAGGCCTGGGCCCGCGTCTGGCTCAACGAGCTGCGGGACCGCAAGATCCGCGTGAACGTCCTGACTCCCGGCCAGGTCGGCACGGCCAAGCAGGAAGAGCTGTTCGACGAGGCAACAAGGGCCGCATTCGAGTCCCTCATCCCCCGCGGAACGATGGGTCGTCCCGAGGAGATCGCCAGCATCGCCCTCTTCCTTGCCTCCGACGACTCCAGCTACGTCAACGGCCTGGAACTGGTCGCCGACGGCGGCACCACCGCCATCTGAACCACACACGAACGAGTCCGAGCGGCGCCTGGAGAACAGGCGCCCTGAGCAAGGAAGAGAGTGCAGCTCATGAGCAGCATCACGGTCATCGGTGCGGGGAACATGGCCCGTACCATCGGCACTCGCGCGCTGGCGGGCGGCAACACCGTCGAAATCATGGCGCGCGATCAGTCCAAGGCCGATGCCCTGGCCAAGGTTCTGGGCGGCGGCACCACGGCAGGTAAGTGGGGTGCCGTCCCGGCCGGGGACATCGTCATCACGCCGTGCTGTACGCCGGTGTTGTTTCGGCCGTCGCCGAGTATGGAGACGCCCTCGCGGGCAAGATCATCGTCGACATCAGCAACCCCTTCAACGCCACGTTCGACGGACTGGCCCACAGTGAGCCGACCTCGATCGCGGAGGAGGTCGCCAAGATCGCTCCGGCAAGTGCCATGGTGTTCAAGGCCTTCAACACCATCTTCCGTAGCGTCCTGGAGGAGGGCCGGCCTGACGTTTTCTTCGCCGGCGACAACCCGCAGGCCAAGGAGGACGTGGCGGCGTTCATCGAGAGCCTCGGACTGCGCCCGTTGGACGTCGGCGGCCTGAAAATGGCGCACTGGCTGGAAGGAGCGGGTGTGCTCACGGTAGGCCTGGCGGGCAATGGCGTCGGCCACGGGAATTTCGCCCTGGGTGTCAACGAATTCACGGGCTGACCTCCCGGGCTGAGAATTCGGTGAACAGAGCGCCGTGCGCTCTGACGGTTGATGGACCGCCACCAACTCGCAGACGTCGGAAATCAACAGTGGCGAAAAACTTCGCCTGCGGAGGCGCATCGCAATGCAACTCGGTTTCATGATTCCCCTTGTCGGGCCCTCCGTTGGTGACGCCTCCGCCGTGAGCGCTTTCGTCCGCGGCCTCGAGGACCTCGGCTAGCTCGGGGGCGAAGGGCCGGCGCCCGCCGCGTCGGTCAGCAGTCAGGACGAGGGTGCCGGCCGCCTGTGGTCGATCGCGCGTCGAGCGGCGGAGGACGCCGGCCGCGATCCCGACGCACTGAAGACGGCCATGCGGATCAACCTCGAGCCGGGCGCGTCCGTCGACTCGGTCGCGGACCAGCTGAAGCGGTACGCCGACTCGGGTGTTGATGAGGCGTACTTCGATGCCTTCGCAATGTTCACCAGTCTTGACCAGTTGCTCGACTTCGCAGGCCAGGTGATCGCGCGTACCGGTCGGCTGTGACCACCGAAGACACGACCATTGAAGGAAGAGAGCACTCACCATGAGCAGCATCAGTTTCATCGGAGTGGGTGGCATGGCCCACGCCATCGCCGCACGCGCGGTCACGGGCGGCCACTCGATCGAACTCATCGGCCGCGACCCGGCCAACGCCAAGGGCCTGGCTGCCGAACTCGGCGTCGAGGCCACGGTGGGCACATTCGGCACCGTACCCGCCGGCGACATCGTCGTCCTGGCCGTGCCGTACACCAGCGCGGTGCCGGTCGTCGCCCACTACGGGGATGCCCTGGCCGGCAAGGTCATCATCGACATCTCCAACACCTTCAACGCCGATGCCACCGCGCTGGTCGTCCCTGATGGCACGTCCGGTGCGCAAGAGATCGCCAAGGCGGCCCCGGCGAGCGCGCACGTCGTGAAGGCGTTCAACACGGTCTTCGGCCACGTCTTGGTCAAGGATCGTCCGCTGGACGTGCTCTTCGCCGGAGATGACCTGCAGGCCAAGGCGAGCGTGTCGGCGTTCATCGAGAGCCTCGGACTGCGTCCCCTCGATGTCGGCGGCCTCGAGATGGCTCGCTGGCTGGAAGGGGTCGGGCCACTGCTGATGGGCCTGGCCCGCAACGGCGCGGGGACCTTCGACGTCGCCCTGAGCGTCGACTTCCCCGGCTGAGCGCACTCCGCACCGCCACATCACTCACGCCGCATCACTGACAAGGAGCAAACGTGCACGTCTTCGTCACTGGCGGGACCGGCCATTCCGGTTCGCACATCATCCCCGAGCTCGTCGCCGCCGGGCACCAGGTCACCGGCCTGGCCCGGTCGGACACGGCCGCCAGGGTGCTGTCCGCGCTTGGCGCGAAGGTGCGCCGCGGCGACCTCCAGGACCTCGACGGGCTCAAGGCGGCGGCGGCGGATTCCGACGGCGTCATCCACGTCGCGCACCGGCAAGACCTGCTTCCGTCCGGCGGGATCGACGCGGTGGCCGCCGCGGAGCTCCCGATCATGCTCGCGTACGGCGAGGCGCTCGCGGGAACCGGGAAGCCGCTGGTCGCGGCGGGGAGCATCGGCTCGCCCGGGCAGTTGTTGGGCCGGCCGGCCACCGAGGACGACCCAGCCCTTCCTGTCGGCGATGAGCACAAGGGCACCCTGCGGGCGCGCAACGTCGTGGAAACCGCCGTCATCGGGCTCGCCGAGCGGGGAGTGCGGTCGTCGATCGTGCGGATTGCCAATATCGCGCACGACACGACTGATCGTGCCGGCTTCCTGCCCACACTGATCGCGCTCGCGAAGGACAAGGGCTTCGCCGGCTACCCCGGAGACGGCACGAACCTGTGGAACGCCGTACACGTCCGCGACCTCGCCTCCTTGTTCCGTCTGGCGCTGGAGAAAGGCCCGGCCGGCAAGTACTGGCACGCTGTGGAGGACGGGGGCATTCCGGTCCGCGAGATCGCCGAGGCCATCGGCAGCCGCCTGAGCCTGCCCGTCGTGAGCGTACCCCTGGACGAACTGATGCTGCCGGGCTACTTCGGGTTCCTCACGAACGTCATCACGCAGAACTACCCGGCGTCCAACGCCATCACCCGACGGACCCTCGGCTGGGAACCCGCTCAGCCCGGCCTGCTTGTCGATCTGGACAACGGTCACTACTTCCCGTCGACCGACGTCCCCGCCATCTGAGGCCAGGGACCTCATGGCAACCGGAGCCATCGCGCGGCTTGCCGTCGAGGCCGGCCGCCAGGTCGTGCTCAGCAACTCGCGCGGTCCCGAGACGGTCGCGGACACGGTCGCGGAGTTGGGGCCGCGGGTGTCCGCGGCGACGCGCGAGGAAGCCGCGGCGGCCGGTGACATCGTCGTGGTCACGGTGCCGGTCGCGGCGTTTCCCGACGTCCCCGCCGCGCCGCCGGCGGGGACGACGGTCATCGACACGTGCAACTACGGCCTCGATCGTGACGGGCACATCCCCGAGTTCGACGGCACGTCGCTCACCTCGAGCGAGTTGCTGCTGCGGTACGTCGCTCGGCTATCCGCTGCAGCAGCCCACGGTGAGGTACGACGACTGGCAGCGTCGCGAGCTGACAATCGTCGGAACCCTGGCCTGGACTCCGGCAACAGCCGCCACACCAAGAACCTCGTCAGCCCGCTTGGCCGGCCGGTTATCGACGAGCCGCGCCGATGACCGGCCGACGCTCACCAGTTCGCCGGCGGATCGCTGGCTGGAAACGAGTCGACGCCCCAAACTTCGACGATGTCCCGGGACGCGCGTTCCTGCGGCACCAGCACCGTCTTCTGCGACGGCGTCGGTGTGCCGGCGTCGAGATCGCCTGCGGATACTTGCGGCGGTAGTAGATCAATCATTTCGTCAGACCCCCTTGGCAAGCTCGACGTGCGGTCGACGAGCGGCATCTCGCCCGGCGAGGTGGCCGAAGACGAGGCCCAGTGAGATGGTGCCTCCGGCGCCTCCGTAAAAGCCCTTCGTGGGTGCGCCGCCTGCGTTGCCGGCGGCATACAGGCCAGGAATGACCCTTCCATCCGTGTCCAGCGCGCGCCCGAGTGCGTCCGTCTTCGGACCGCCTACGGTGCCGAGCGCGCTGGCCTCGACTTCGAGCGCGTAGTACGGCGCGGTGTCCACCGGGCCCAGCACGCTCGATTTCGGGCTGTTCAGCACGGGCCGGATGATCCTCGCCAGCGGCCCCACCAGGATCGAACGCACGCGGTCGGGATCGTCCTTCTTCGCCACTCGGCCGGCGAGCTTGCTGACGATCGGCCCGATCGCCGCGGCGATGCGCGTCCGTACCTTCGCGGTGGCGGCGGGGAACCGTACGTCCGGCGAATACTTACCCAGCCTGGGATAGAAGGCGCCGAAGTAGCGGTCGAACACCGTGTCGCCGCGGTTGAACTGCGGGTCCCGAGCGTGAGCGGCCTCGGGATTGAAGCGGTCGACCGTGCGAAGCAGCCCCACCTCGTCGACGCCGATCTCGGCCGCGAGTTCCGAGAGGGTATCGGCCCGGTAGAGATAGTCGGGCACGTCTCCGCCAGGTGGGACGCCGAAGATCCCGAATTTCGTCCAGTAGGTCTGGTCGAAGATCAGCCAGGCGGTGGCGTTCGGCATGGTCCCGGTCTCGCTGTCGACCTCGCGCATGATCTTGCCGAGTTGGTCGTACGGAAGGGCTTCGTTCGCGAAGCGCTCACCCTTGCTGTTGACCATGATGCTGTGCGGCAGCGCACGCTCACCCAGGAACACTCGACTGAGCGGGCGACCCTCCAGTTCCTCACCGGGCAGCTGGACGCCGGGCATCCACCACGCGTCCTCCACGCCGGTCAGATCGGCGCCCACTTCCTGAGCCAGTTGCACCGCGATGCCGTCGTGGCCTTCGGGAGAAACTTGTACGCCGAGGGGCGCGCCGAGGTAGGTCGTGGTGACATCGGGCGAACTCTCGAACCCGCCGCTGGCCAGGATGACGCCCCTGGTGGCGCGCACTGGGTGCTCGACACCGTCGGACCGGATCACGACGCCCTGCACGGCCGGTCCGTCCGTGATGAGCCGGACCGCGGGCGCCTCGACGCGTACGTCGACTCCATGACGCAGGCCGGCCTCGAGCAAGGCTCCTACCAACGCCGGGCCGGCGAGCCAGACGTCCTTGATGCCGATGCCACCCAATAACCAGAAGGGGAGCGGGTTCTTCGCCATGCCCGTCGTCAGGGCCGGTCGTACGTACTTCGCGGCGTCGCCGAGTCCGGCGGGGGAGTAGGGGCCGGGAAAGAGTGCCCGCCCGACGGAAGCGCCGTCGATGTCGGAACGGTAGTCCGGCCAGATCGTCGGGATCCACCCGAAGGAGGTGTGCTCTTCGATGAACCGGGCGACCTCAGGGCCGGTGTGCAGGAACTGCTCCACCAGGTCGTGATCAAGAATCTTGTCTCGGCCCTCGCCGTAGATGTAGCGCCGGGCCTGGTCCAGGTCGTCGGTCACCTTGAGGTCCGCGGTGGAGAAGCCATGGTTGGGGATCCACGCCGCGCCGGCCGAAATACCGGTGGCGCCACCGACGAGTTCCCGGGACTCCACAACGATGACTCGAGCCCCCTCTTTCGCGGCAGTGAGGGCCGCCATCAGCCCGGCCCCGCCCGAGCCGACGATTGCCACGTCCACCTCGTCGGGAATGCCGAGCTGGGTCACGCTGCCGATAGAGCCGCGCTGCTGAGTCGAACTGTCAACCATGAGGTCCTCCACGATCCGTTGCGGTCCGGCCATCCCACTCGCGGGAAGGCATCCGTGCCCCGGGGCGCCCTCGCTCCGAAGCTTTTCGATACATAGGCTGTAGCGAAAAGCTTCGGGAACTTATTCCCGATCGGCTGCGACCGGCGTCAGATCGAGCTGGACTCGAATCGGGAGATGACCGTGGATCAGACCAGGAGGCTCGTTGCTTTCCTCGGCCATGGCAACCCGATGAACGCGCTGCAGACGAACCGCTACACCGAGGCCTGGCGAGTTTCGGGGTGTCGGCTGACGACGAGCCGTTGGATCTGCTGGTCGACGGACATACCGCCGGCTCGATCTCGATGGCTGCCTGCACCCTCGGGCTGGACTGTGAAGCAATCCTCGTGCTGCTCCTCGGCGCGACCGTGGTGTTCCTGATGGTCCGCGTCGCTGCGCGAGCGTACCGGGACAAGCCGGAGGTCTGGCGCGGCCAGGCGTTCTTGAGTGGCAGGCCCCGTGGCTCAGTTGTTGACGACCGCTGGAGCCAGAAGGGCTACGGCGCGGTCCATCCAGCCTTTGCGCGGCGAGCCGAATCTGAGGACCTCTGCGAGGTAGGCGCCGACGAGAACGCCGAGGACCGTGTCGGGATCGGTCGTCGGCTGCAGGCGTCTAGCCTTGATGTCGACGTTCATCAGGTCGGCGAGCGAGCTCAATCGGCCGGCCAGTCGTGACCTGACGGCCGTCGTGAACTCGGGGTCGCTGTCGGCGATGATCGCGGCGGTCGCGCCCGGTCCGAGCCGGTTCTCCAGGATGTCGCTGACCTGGTCCATGACCCATCGCAACTTCTCGTCGACTGGAAGATCGGGCGCCAGAGGCCCCGGGTCGATGAGGTGCTCCAGGATCGCGTGCAGCATCTCGTCCCGGCTGCGGTAACGGCGGTAGATCGTCGTCCGGGCGACACCGGAGCGGGCCGCGACGGAATCGATGTTCACCGCGGCCGGTCCCTTCAGGCGGAGCAGTTCGCGCGCCGCCTGGAAGATGCGCTCGTCCGTCGACTCGAGCCGGGGCCGGCCGCGATTGCTCGTGGTCTGGGGCATGGGGTCCAGTCTGCCGGGAATGGAAGTGCTAGCAATTACGCTACATCATATGTATCGGAAATGGAGGAGCAAGCATGAACACGATGTCGTTCGGTGCCCTCGAGCTGGCACTGCTGATCGTCGTCGCGGTGGCAGTGCCCGTGATCTTCGCCGGAGGTATCGGGCTCGCGTACCGGGCGCAGGAGCGTGCCTCGGCCAAGAAGAACGCGGACCGCGCACGAACATCTTCTGAGGAGGAATGACCTGGACAAGATCGTTGTCGGTATCGACGGAAGTGAGACCGCTCAGCAGGCGCTCGAATAGGCGGTCGCCGAAGCCAGGTTGCGCGGCGCCGGCTGCTCGGGGTGACGGTTGTCATCACGACGATCCGAGTTGCCGCACGCGAGTACCGGCTCAAAGAGGAAGCATTGGCCAAACAATCCCGCGTCCCCGTTAGCCGATCGACCACCGACAGGTCGCAGCACGAGCCTTGGCCACCGCCTGGCTAGCGCGCACGGCTGGATTCATCGAACCCTGCCGGACGGTGCACCGAGGGAGACCCAGCTCTCTCGCTAGCCGCACTCCGTCCGAGGCACCGTCACGACCAAGGCTCTACTCAGAAACTATGTCGTACTGCGATAGAAACCAAGGTCATGCGTGTCGCGCAGGAGTGCCCCAGTAGCCCGGTCCTTGAGATTGCCGATACACGGCAACGATCGAGCGCGGCGTTCGCCGATCGGGTACATGTTCCGCCCACGGGCGAGTCGGCATCGTTGGAACCGTCCGGACATGGAGACGCGGGTATCGCGGCTCCGCGATCCGTGCCGACAAGGAGGTTTCGATGACCGACCTGGATCAGGTGAGACCAACAGGGGCACCGTATGAGGCGGCCCCCGTCGACCTGCAGTGGTATCGCCACGAGCTGGAGCAGCAGCGGCGATTTCGTCTCGATCAGGTGACTCACCTTGCGTACGACGCGCTGGCAGTCTCCGACGATGCCCTGAGTGAGGTGACGGCGACGCTGATGAGAGCGGCCAGAGCCGCCCTGGCAGATGTCGACGCCGCGCTCTTCCGGCTCGCGATCGGCCGCTTCGGGAATTGCCAACGCTGTGGGCGCGTGATCCCGGAGGACGTGCTGCGTGCCGTCCCGGCGGTCAGCCTCTGCCCACGATGCCAACTGTCCGAGGGATCGGCGTATCCCGTCCTGCGGGCCCGGCGTACAGGTACGGTCCGACCGACCTCGCCGTCGGGGCCGCCGCGCGACATCGTCGAGGTGTGGGGCGAGGACTCGTTTCCCGCCAGCGACCCGCCGGCGAACTGGTGAGCCGGCCGGTGGGAACCACGCAGACCGGTGACGGCGACCCGATCCAGGAGCAGTTGACACATGTCGGTGCCCACCAGGACCGTCCCTGGTCAGTGACGGCCAGGGAGGGGTCTGGCGAAGGCGCGGCATTACCTCGCCGTCCGCTGGGCCGTGCATTGGTGAGGATCCTCACGACCACCGATCACAAGGTGATCGGGCACATGTACCTGGTCACGTCGTTCGCGTTCTTCCTGATCGGCGGCGTGATGGCATTGATCATTCGCGCCGAGCTGGCCAAGCCGGGCCTGCAGATCGTGAACGAAGAGGTCTACAACCAGCTCTTCACCATGCACGGCACGATCATGCTGCTGCTGTTCGTGACGCCGCTGTTCGTCGGCTTCGCCAACGTGATCATGCCGATCCAGATCGGCGCCCCGGACGTCGCGTTCCCACGGCTGAACATGTTCAGCTACTGGCTGTTCCTGTTCGGCGGACTCATCGCATTCAGCGGCTTCTTCACCCCGGGCGGCGCGGCGAGCTTCGGCTGGACCGGCTACGCGCCGCTGTCGAACGCGGTCCGTTCGCCGGGCATCGGCGGGGACCTGTGGATCATGGGCCTGTGGATAGCGGGCCTGGGCACGATCCTCGGTGCGGTCAACTTCATCACCACGATCATCACCATGCGCGCACCCGGCATGACGATGTTCCGGATGCCGATCTTCACCTGGAACACATTCATCACGTCGATGATGGTGCTCGTCGCGTTCCCGATCCTGGCCGGCGCGCTGCTGATGCTGGAGGCGGATCGGGCCCTAGGCGCCCATGTGTTCGATGCCGCGAACGGTGGACCGATCCTTTGGCAACACCTGTTCTGGTTCTTCGGGCATCCAGAGGTGTACATCATCGCGCTGCCGTTCTTCGGCATCGTGACCGAGATCCTGCCGGTCTTCAGCCGCAAATCCGTGTTCGGCTACCTCGGTCTGGTCGGTGCCACGCTGGCCATCGCCGCGTTGTCGATGGCAGTGTGGGCGCACCACATGTTCGCCACTGGTGCGGTCAGCCTGCCGTTCTTCTCGTTCATGTCGTTTTTGATCGCGGTCCCGACCGGTGTGAAGTTCTTCAACTGGATCGGCACGATCTGGGGCGGCTCGGTCTCGTTCGAGACGCCGATGCTGTGGTCGCTCGGGTTCATGACCACGTTCCTCTTCGGTGGCCTGACCGGCGTCATTCTGGCCTCACCGACATTGGACTTCCAGGTCACCGACACCTATTTCGTCGTTGCGCACTTCCACTACGTCGTGTTCGGCACGGTGGTGTTCGCGATGTTCGCCGGGTTCTATTTCTGGTGGCCGAAGTTCACCGGGCGGATGTTGGACGAGCGGTTGGGCAAGCTGCACTTCTGGCTGCTGTTCGTGGGTTTCCACACCACGTTCCTGGTGCAGCACTGGCTGGGCGTCGAGGGCATGCCGCGGCGCTACGCGTCGTACGGCGCCAACGAGGGCTTCACCACCCTCAACCAGGTGTCCAGCGTCGGCGCCTTCATCCTCGGCGCCTCGACCCTGCCGTTCCTCTACAACATCCACAAATCGCGCAAGACACCGCCGGTCGGCGTCGACGACCCATGGGGCTGGGGCCGCTCGCTGGAGTGGGCGACCAGTTGCCCGCCACCCCGCCACAACTTCGAGAAGCTGCCACGCATCCGCTCCGACAGCCCGGCGTTCGACAAGCATCATCCGCTGGTCGCGCTGGCGGAGTACCCGGACAACCGGGCCGGCAACGACAACCTTCTGAATGCAGGTGAGGACGGTGGTGGCGTAGGGCATCTCGACGAGACCACCGACAGCAAGGCCGAGGAAGAAGACGCGACGTGAGCCACTCGGAAGTCGGCTCGATGCGTACACAGCTGTGGCCTGGTCCGGGCTTGAGCTCGGCCCGCAACTGCCTGGCGTTGAGCCCTTCCAGGAGCCCGTCGAGCAGGCAGAGGTTCATCTGGCAGACCAGGTCGGTGTGGTCCTGGGCGAGCGTCTGGAAGGGGCGGTTGCCAGGCACGATCGCGTTGCCCTCGACGCGAGGCTCGAAGCCTTGCTCTTCGAGGATGCGCATCACGGCGTCGGAGTCAGCTTCCGCGCGGGTGGGACTCGGGGCACCGGCGGCGAGTTCGTTGCCGAGTAGCCGGGCGCGCCGCTCAAGGGCAGTTCGCGGGGGTTCTCCGCTGGTCTCGGCGTCCTGGATAGCCGCCGCCAGCAGGTCTCCCGCGAGGCGGTAGCGATGCTCGGGCAGGGACACCTCGACCTGCCGCTCCGATCGACAGTAGAGCTTCGACGGCCGGCCCGCACCCGGGCCCGATCGGCCGGTCCGGCGCTCGTACACCACATCGAGCAAGCCCTCGGCGGCGAGCCGGTCGAGATGGAACGCCGCGGTGGCGCGGGGCAGCTCGAGCGCGGTCGCCGCTTCGTCCCGAGTCACCGCGGCAGTCTGGCGTACGACGTGGTCGTACAGGCGCCGCCGCGTTGGCTCGTCCAACGTTGCGACAGCTGAGATCCGGGCCGCTTTGTCGTCCACACACCGACTCTAAAGCTAACTCTCGTTGACGAAAACCTCGTTCGCTTCTAAAGTCAAAACATCTCATCTTTAGAGAGATGGAGGGCCATGCTCGCGCTGGCCCGCCTCGCGGTCAGGTACGCCCCGGCACGGCACAGCTCCTAGCGGGAGTGGAAAGGTCATCATGAGCAACGAACCCACCTACGTCATCGTCGGGGCGAGCCTGGCCGGAGCGACAGCGGCTCAGGCGCTGCGGGAGCAGGGTTTCACCGGACGGATCGTCCTGATCGGTGACGAGACCGACCTGCCGTACGAGCGGCCGCCGCTGTCGAAGGGCTATCTGCTGGGCACCGATGAGCGAGCGAAGATCTTTGTCCACGAGGAGTCCTGGTACGCCGAACATTCGGTGGAACTGCTGCTCGGCCGGCGCGTGACTTCACTGAACCGCCCCAACCGCCAGGTGGAGCTCGATACCGGCGAGCGGATCGGCTACGCGAAGTTGTTGTTGGCAACAGGCTCGTCTCCCCGCCGCCTTCAGGTGCCGGGCGCCGATCTCGAGGGGGTGCACTACCTGCGCCGGGTCGAGGATTCCGACCGGTTGCGTGAGACGATCCGCACCGGTGGCCGCATCGTCGTCGTGGGCGGCGGCTGGATCGGCCTGGAGACGGCCGCTGCGGCCCGTGAGTCCGGCTGTGATGTGACCGTGATCGATCCGCAGCGGGAACCGCTGCGCGCGGCCCTCGGACGTGAGATGGGCGCGTTTTTCGCTGGGCTGCACCTGCGCCACGGTGTCGATCTGCGGCTGA
Source organism: Kribbella sp. NPDC050459 (assembly GCF_040655315.1). NCBI lineage: Bacteria > Bacillati > Actinomycetota > Actinomycetes > Propionibacteriales > Kribbellaceae > Kribbella > Kribbella sp. NPDC050459. The sequence goes on from NZ_JBFAJQ010000001.1 coordinate 1,126,890, forward strand.
GTCAGGGTGTCACCGAGCTGTGGGGAACGGGCCACGTACGTGGAGTCCGGACCCAGGACGGCAGTGAGTTCGGGGCCGATGCGGTCATCGTGGGGATTGGCGCGGTGCCGAACACCGAGCTTGCGGAGCGGGCTGGGCTGAGCTGCGACAACGGAATCGTCGTCGACGAGATGCTGTGCACCCAGGACTCCGACATCTACGCCGTGGGCGATGTCGCGAACTCGTATCGTCCCTTCTATGGCGGGCACATTCGGAGCGAACACTGGGCCAATGCGTTGCACGGTGCACCCGTCGCGGCCCGGGCAATGCTTGGCCAGCGGGTCGCGTACGACAAGCTTCCGTACTTCTTCACCGACCAGTACGACGTCGGGATGGAGTTCACCGGCTGGCTCGGGCCGGACGGGTACGACCGCCTCGTCACCCGCGGCGATATCGCCGGGCACGCATTTCACGCGTTCTGGCTGGCCGGCGACCGGGTCGTGGCAGGGATGCAGGTCAACTTGTGGGACGACGGGATCGGGCCTGTCGAGGAACTGATCCGCGGCCGGCACCGGGTCGATCCGGACCAGCTCGCGGACGTGTCGGTTCCCTTGGCCGCACACGTCGTGGTCTAGCGGCGGATCACACCGCGAGGAGGTAGGTTCCGAGTGCCGCCAGTGTGAGTACCTTGCCTGCTTCGAGACCGACGGTAGTACAGATGCACGCTCGAGCGGGGTGCGTGCCGACCGGCCAGGATCCGGTCGGTACCTGGCGATCTTGTCAGAGGTCTCGGCGCCGACCGGGACTTCGATCGTCGGACCTGCGGGGATGCGCGCCCGGCACTGGGGGCGTGGTGCCGACCCTGGTCAGGTACATCAGGTGCTCCTCTGCTCGCGTTGATGCGGGCGGGTACCCACGTTCGGTCGGCGGCTGGGGGAGAGGTGCACGATGCAGGCGTCGGGCTCGGCGAACGGTTCCAATCGTGTCGCCTCGATCGGTGCGTGGATCTCGGCAAGTGCGCCTCGCATCAGTCCCAGATGCAGCGGACACAACGTGGTGGAGTACTCCTCCGCGAGTTCCAGGAAGGGGCAGTGCCGCAGTCTGATGCGCCCGGCCGGCTCGCCGTCGGGTTCCGGAGCGAATCCCAGGTCGGTCATCATCGCGTTCAGTCGCTGGGTGGCCTCGGCGATGTCAGGCTGACGGGGCGGGGGGATCTGCTCGACGAGATAGCCACCCCAGTTGCGGCCGGCGGTCTCAGCCGCGGCGCCGGCATCGGGTGCTGTGGACAGCTGACCGAGCAGGATCTTGGCCAGCAACTGGTACTGACGCCGACCTCCGCGGTCCATTCCTGGATGTGGTGTGTGCACGGTGCGGGGCCGGCCCCGACCGGTCGGCTCCTCGAGCCGGCGGTCGACCAGTCCCTCCGCTACGAGCGCGTCAAGGTGGAACCGGACCGTATTGGGGTGGATGCCGAGCCGTTCAGCGAGTTCGGTGACACCCAACGGTGCCCCAGAGCTTCGGAGGGCTTCGAGCAATGCCTGTCGGCGCGGCTGGTCGCCGGACGCCTGGTCAGTCCTGGTCATGGAGGTCAGCTTGCCTGCTCCTGCGGCGGAAGCGCCGCAACGAGGGGGTGGTCGTGTGCGATCACGCCCAGCTTCGAGGCGCCGCCGGGAGAGCCGAGATCATCGAAGAATCCCGCGTTGGCGGTCTGGTACTCCTTCCACTGCTCGGGCAGATCGTCTTCATAGAAGATCGCCTCGACCGGGCACACCGGTTCGCAGGCGCCGCAGTCGACGCACTCCTCGGGATGGATGTACAGCGATCGCCCACCTTCGTAGATGCAGTCGACCGGGCACTCCTCGACGCAGGCGCGGTCCTTGAGGTCTACACACGGCAGCGCGATCACGTAGGTCACAGCGAACTCCCTCACAGAGGCTTGTAATTAATACAAATAGCACATGTAATAATTATTGAAAACAGCGATGTCGAGGAGAGTGGCACCATGCCGGCTGCGGAGATCTTCATCCAGGCGACCGAGACGGGTCCGGCGGTCATCGCCCGGGCAGCGGTGCGGGAGGCCCACCAGCAATTGCGACAACGGCTGGCCGAGCTGACGACGGACTCGGAGCCGCGGCTGACCGCGGAGCTGGTCGACTTCTGTCGTCACGAGCTGCGCGGCTATCTGGCCGGCACCGATCGCGACCTGTATGCCCCGGCGTCGAGGGTTGCCGAGACGCGACAACTGGCGGACGCCCTTCGCGTCGGCAGCGCGGTGCTCAACCAGCAGATCAACGACCTGGCTGTCGCCAGTCCGAGCGAAGCGTTCCGGATCGCCACGATGATCGCCGGAGCACTGGATCTCTACCTGCGGATCGAAGAGTCGGTGTTGCCCGCCATTGCTGAGCTTGCCGACGTCGATCCATCGCTCGTTGTCGCAGATCCGCAGGCGGTCATCGATGTCCGGCAGATCGCGCGCGGTGGACGCCATCCGCGGGTCTTCGCCCGCTACGCGCGGCTGGCGCCCGGCGAGTCCTTCGTCCTGGTCAACAGCCACGACCCCAAGCCGCTGCGCCGGGAGTTCGAGTCGAGATTCTCCGGTCGCTTCAGCTGGGACTATCTGCAAGCCGGTCCGGAGGAGTGGCGGGTCCGCATCGGCCGGGTCGCCGCAGATGCCTGACCGCCCTGGGGCTCGCTCTGTCGACGCCACCGGCGTACCGGCAGAGCAGCCGCGGCTCCAGGTCCTCGCCGACGTGCATCAACTCGTCGGCGATTCGTCCGTGCCGTCCGGTGCCCGATGGGCTCTTGCCGAGCCAGGACGCCAGCTCGACGCGAATCTCATCCACCTACCTGCCGGTCATCGCGTGGACACCCATACCGAGCCGGACCTCGACGTCGTACTCGTCGTCGTCGCCGGTGGCGGCATCGCCAGTACGCCCGACGGAGAGCAGATGCTTGCTGACGGCAATGTCGTCTGGCTGCCCCGCGGTTCGACCCGCAGCCTCATCGCCGGCGGCGAGGGCCTGTCGTACCTGACCGTCCATCGCCGTCGGCCAGGCCTGCAGATCAGGAAACGACCCGGGGAGTAGTCCGGCGAGCTGCCCAGCTCTCGGAAAGGTCAACGCGGCTCATTCAGCAGTCGGGCCAGAACCGTCGCCTGGCTGTGGTCCACGTCCCTGGTCGCCGTCACCAAGGTCAGGTCATCGCGTTCTGCCAGGGTGCGCAGGTGCTCCAGCGCGGCTCGGCCGGCCTGGGTAGCCAGCTCATCGCGGTAGCGCGCCTCGAACTGCGCGAACTTCTCCGGCACGTGCCCGTACCACTTCCGGAGCTCGGTGGACGGTGCAACGTCCCTGGCCCACTCGTCGACAGCGGCTGCTTCCTTCCGGATCCCGCGCGGCCACACCCGATCCACCAGGACCCGGGTGCCGTCGCCGGCGTCGGCCTGGTCGTAGATTCTGCGAACCCGCACCGTGTGGCGGGCCGTGCCGACGTCGTCGGCGGGCTCACTCCAGTCCGGTACGGCGAGGGCGGTGCCCATGCGTCGAAGCTCGTCACGGTGGAGTGCGCTCAGCTGGGCCAACGCCCGCTCGCCGTGCCGCGTCAACTGCACCCGGACCACCCTGGCGTCCGTCGGGTGTGATGCCCTGGTCACGAGGTTCTGTGCCTGGGCCCGGGTCACCAGTTCGCCGACGCTGTGATGGCGCAATTGCAGGCGATCGGCCAGTTCGCTCATCGTGGCCCATTCGCGGCCGGGGAACCCCTTCAAGGCCAGCAGTAACTGATACTGCTGCGGGGTCAGTCCGTGCGTGCGAACGGCCTGCTCGCTGAAGCGCAGGTACCGGCGGAGGCCGAAACGGAAGCGGGCCAGCGCCTCGAAATCCGCCTTCGTCAACGGCTCAGCGGCGTGGGCGTCGCGCATCGCGTCAGACGGCATGTGATCACGTCCTCAGTGGTTCACCGGGAGAGCCCAGCACTGACTCAAGTATATCGCGTTACGACATAACTGCACCGGCGGTCGCACCGTTGCCGATCCCCGGCAACGGCGCGCTGCGACCGGTCGACTGCAGCCGTCCTGAGGAGCCAGGCTCCGCGTCCGGTGATGACTGCGCGATCTCGCGACCGTTCGGCAGCTCGGACGAGGTGACCGCGTTCGCGGAATCCTCGGCAGTAGCGGGCTGAGGGCTCTCGGCCGGTGTGGATCTCTCGAGAAACCGGAGCAGTTCGACGGGGAAGGGCAGCACCAGCGTGGAGTTCTTCTCCGCGGCGACCTCGACGACGGTCTGGAGCAGACGGAGTTGCAGTGCCGCCGGATGCTCAGTCATCACCTCGGCGGCTTGGCCCAGCTTCTCCGAGGCCTGCAACTCGCCGTCCGCGGTGATGATGCGGGCCCGGCGCTCGCGTTCGGCCTCGGCCTGGCGGGACATGGATCGCTTCATCGTCTCCGGCAGCGCGACGTCCTTGATTTCTACTCGTTCGATGTGCACGCCCCAGTCCAGTGCCGGGCTGTCGATCATCAGTTCCATGCCCTGGTTGAGGCGCTCCCGGTTGGACAGCAGGTCGTCCAGTTCGCTCTTGCCGATGATCGAGCGCAGCGACGTCTGTGCAACCTGGCCGATAGCCGAGATGTAGTCCTCGACGTCGACGGCCGCGCGTACCGGATCGACTACGTTGAAGTAGACGACAGCGTCGACTCGAACCGTCACGTTGTCGCGGGTGATGCCGTCCTGCGCGGGGACCGGCATCGTGATGATCTGCATGTTGACCTTCTGCAGCCGGTCGGCGATCGGCACCAGCAAGGCGAGACCGGGCGGGCGGACCTCGGCACGCACCCGGCCGAACCGATACACGACGCCACGTTCGAACTGCTTGACCACGCGGACACACGACGCCGCGGCGATCAGGCCGACAGCCACGGCTGTGAGCAGTACGTACAGGACGATCACTTCTTCTTCTCCGTTGAGACCGGCGCGTATTTGGCGGCGAGGCGAGCGAGCGCAACGGCGGCGACCAGGAGGCCGAAGTCGCGCAGGGCGACGTCGTAGAAGCCCGAGAGCGTCAGCAGATTCAGGATGATGCCCGCGAGCCAGGCTGCGACGAGCAACGCGCCGTACCGGGGGATCAGGGCGACGGCGACGCCGGTTCGCAGGACCACGAAGGCCTGGTAGGCCGGATCGGACAGTGTCTCCCGGCTTGGTGTGTGGGCGGTGTGCCCTTCAGTGCTCATGATCTGCTCCTTCGTAGCGCCGCTGTGCTGCTGGGTGTTCCGTGACCGCCTACTCCTGCGCGGTCAGGTAGGTCGTTCTGGCCGACCCTGGGACCGACTCGTCCACTTCTCCGCAGTCGGCCAGTTGCTGCAGCGTCCGTACGACGATCGCCTGCGCGTCGATCTCGAAGTGGCGGCGGAGCGCTGCTCGGGTGTCGGAGTGGCCGAATCCGTCGGTGCCGAGCGACGCCCACGGGCTGAGAACGAACGAGGCGATCTGGTCAGGAACCGCGCGCATCCAGTCCGAGACCGCCAGCACGGGGCCGACAGTCTCGCCGAGCCGCTCCGTGACGTACGGAATGCGGGGAGCCTGGTCAGGATGTGACAGATTCCAGTCCTCGACGGCCAGAGCGTCTCGACGTAGTTGCGTCCAGGACGTCACCGACCAGACGTCGGCCTGCACCCGCCAATCGTCGTGCAGGAGGCGTTGCGCTTCCAGCGCCCAGGGCACGGCGATGCCGGAGGCAAGGATCTGCGCCTTCGGCCCGTCGCCGTCCGGGGCGGGGGAGTAGCGGTGCATACCGGCGAGGATCCCGTCGACGTCGACGTGATCGGGCTCGGCCGGTTGCGGGATCGGTTCGTTGTACAGGGTGAGGTAGTAGAACACGTTCTGGTCCTCGCCCGGCCGTGGTACGCCGTACATCCGCCGCAGCGCGTCGGCGGTGATGTGGCCGAGTTCGAAGGCATAGGCGGCGTCGTAGGCGACACAGGCGGGGTTGGTCGATGCCAGTAGCAACGAGTGGCCGTCCTGGTGCTGAAGACCTTCGCCGTTGAGAGTAGTGCGGCCGGCGGTGGCCCCGAGGAGGAACCCGCGGGTCATCTGATCGGCCGCGGCCCAGAGTTGGTCGCCGGTGCGCTGGAACCCGAACATCGAATAGAAGATGTAGAGCGGGATCATCGGCTCGCCGTGGGTCGCGTACGACGTGCCGGCCGCGGTCCAGGACGCGGCGCAACCGGCCTCGGTGATGCCCTCGTGCAGGAGGACGCCGTGGATGTCCTCCTGGTAGCTGAGCATCTGGTCGCGGTCGACCGACAGGTAGGTCTGTCCGTGCGGTGAGTAGATCTTCTTGGACGGGAACAGGGAGTCCAGCCCGAACGTTCGGGCCTCGTCGGGGATGATCGGCACGAACCGGTGACCCATCTGAGGGTCTTTCATCAGGTCCTTGAGCAGACGGACGAACGCCATCGTGGTCGCGACCGCTTGCCGTCCCGAGCCACGGCGCGCGACCGCGTAAGCCGCCTCGGCGGGCAGCGCAAGCGGCGTACTGCTGACTCTGCGGGCCGGTAGGTAACCGCCCAGTGCGCGGCGCCGCTCGTGCAGATACTCGAGCTCCGGCGAGTTCTGCGGCGGTCGGTAATACGGTGGCTTGACCGCATCCAGCGCCGAGTCGGGAATGTCGAGGAACAACCGGTCCCGGAAGGCCTTGAGATCTTCGAGAGTCAGCTTCTTCATCTGATGGGTGGAGTTGCGGCCCTCGAAGTGGGACCCCAGTGTCCAGCCCTTGATGGTTTTGGCCAGGATCACCGTCGGCTGCCCGGTGTGTTCGGTTGCGGCCCGGTATGCGGCGTACAGCTTGCGGTAGTCGTGCCCGCCGCGTTTGAGATTCCAGATCTCGTTGTCGGACAGATGCTCGACCATGGCGGCGGTGCGGGGGTCGCGGCCGAAGAAGTGCTCCCGGACGAACGCGCCGGACTCGGCCTTATAGGTCTGGAAGTCCCCGTCCGGCGTGGTGTTCATCAGGTTGAGAAGCGCGCCGTCGGTGTCGTTGGCCAGCAGCGGATCCCACTCGCGGCCCCAGATCACCTTGATGACGTTCCAGCCGGCGCCGCGGAAGTACGACTCCAGTTCCTGGATGATCTTGCCGTTGCCCCGCACGGGGCCGTCGAGGCGCTGCAGGTTGCAGTTGACGACGAACGTGAGGTTGTCGAGCTCCTCGCGGGCGGCGACCCCGATGGCGCCGAGGGCCTCGGGTTCGTCCATCTCGCCGTCGCCGAGGAACGCCCAGACGCGCTGCCGACTGGTGTCCTTGAGGCCGCGGTTGTACAAGTAGCGGTTGAAGCGGGCCTGGTAGATCGCGTTGATCGGCCCGAGTCCCATCGACACGGTCGGGAACTCCCAGAAGTCCGGCATCAGCCGCGGATGCGGGTACGAAGGCAATCCGCCGCCGAGACCGCCGTGGGACAGTTCCTGTCGGAACCCGTCGAGCTGGTCACCGCTGAGCCGGCCTTCCAGGAACGCTCGCGCATAGATGCCGGGAGAGGCGTGTCCCTGGAAGTAGATCTGGTCGCTGCCTCCAGGTGCTTCGGAGCCGTGGAAGAAGTGGTTGAACCCGACCTCGAACAGCGCCGCCGCGGACGCGTAGGTGGAGATGTGCCCGCCGACGCCGACGCCGGGTCGCTGCGCACGATGGACCATGACGGCGGCGTTCCAGCGGTTGTAGGCCCGGATTCGCCGCTCGATGTGTTCGTCGCCCGGGAACTCGGGCTCGGCAGCGGGAGCGATCGTGTTGATGTAGTCGGTACCGCGCAGATTCGCGACGCCCACGCGCCGGTCACGCGCGCGTTGCAGGATGCTGAGCAGCAGGTACCGGGCCCTGTTCTGCCCGGCGTGGTCGACCACCTGGTCGAGCGATTCCAGCCACTCCTGGGTCTCGGACGGGTCCAGATCGAGCAGCTGGCTGTGCAGACCGAGGCTTTCCGGAAGGCCCTGTGGTGTCGGTGTCACGAGAGCTCCTTCAGGTCCGAGCTTCCGTCGCGAGCCGTGGCCGCCGCCAGCCGAAGACGCCCAGGGGAAGGCGCGACGACCGACGGCGGGCTGTACGGCCGGACGACAGCGACGGGGCAGGTGGCGTGTTGCAGCACGGCCTGGCTGACCGAACCCAGCAACATGCCGGCGAAGCCACCGCGGCCGCGCGACCCGACCACGACCATTTCCGCGGCGGCCGATGCGTCGATCAGTGCCTGTGCGGGGTGCCCGTGCATGAGCTTCGTGCGTACGTCGATGCCCGGGACGAGAACGCGTTTGCTCTGCATCGCTTCGGCGAACAGTTGCCGCTCGACCTGGTCGACGATCTCGGGGGGAACGCAGAGTGCCGCGTCGCGTCGAGCCGGCCTCGCGGCGTGTACGGCGGTGACGCCGATCCGCCGGCGCACCGCCTGCTGGAAGGCGAAGCGGAGTGCCGCGGCCGAGAGCTCCGAGCCGTCGACGCCGACCACGATCTGCCCGGTCGGTGAGGCGGAGAACGCCGTACCGTGTGCATGCGGGTGAACGACGACCACCGGGCACGGGGCGTGGGCTGCGATGGTGGCGCTCACCGACCCAACGAGCAGTCCGCGGAAGCCACCGACACCCCGGCCTCCGACGACCACCAGATCGGCATCCTGCGCTTCGCTGAGCAGCGTCGACGTGGCGGGACCGGCGATCAGGGCAGTCGTGACCTTGATATCAGGGGCCAGTTCGCGTGCCCGCGCCGCCGCCTCGGCGAGGACCCACTCGGCGGCCGACCGGAGGCCGAGGTTCGTGTCCACGGTGAAGCCCATCTCCAGGGCGTTGCCGATCACCGGCCAGCTGAAGGCGTGCACGATGTGCAGAGGGCAGTGTCGCGACGCCGCCTCGGCAGCGGCCCAGGACAGCGCGCCCTGCGCCGACACCGACCCGTCGATCCCGACGAGAACCGGTCGACGACGCCGATTGTTCACTGCGATTGCCTTCGTCATCGTCGCCGCTCCGATTCAGCTGTCCGGTACCTGCGATTTCGACTGTGCCGTTCCAGCGCTGCGACAGGTAGTGCGGTGATCGGCGAACCTGCGATCGTCCTGATGGCCGACGTCCGGCAAGAATGCGCATGGCTCAGTACCTGTGTGCGGCCGGGCTCGGGGGAGTGCAATGAGCGGATCCGGTGGGCCGCCGTGGCCGGGTTCCGCCGCGAGCAGCGCGGACGAAGCGTGGTTGACGGCGATCGTGCAGGCGGCCGCCGGAGACTCCCAGGCACCGCTGGAACTGCTGGTCGAGTACCACAGCCTCGTGAACACGAGCTGGCGATCGTCCGGGAGCTCGGGCGTCGCGCCGCGGAACGGGGCTCGGTGCACGACTGCTCGACTGGCCCGGGAGTGAGTTCCCTCACCGCGCCGAGGCGCGTTCCTGACAGGAGGCATCGTGCCCTCGTGCGGGAGCCCCTGGTTGCCGGACGTCGGCGATGAGAACGACCGCAGTTCGCCGGTCGGCACCGTACAAGTTGTTCGTCGTCGGATGCAAGGTTGGGACTGCACGAAACAAGGAGGTTGTCGTGGACCAACCAGTCGTCCTCCGAACCAGCGCTACGACGCAGGCGAAAGCGCCATGAAAGCCTATCGAGTCCTCTGGCTGGTTTTCAGTAGTGTGCTGGGCGTCGCGGGAGCCGTCATGGCGTTCACTTGGTCACTCTCGAACGTCGCGCTGCTGGTTGCCCTCGCTGCCCTCATGGGTGGAGTGGTGGCCATGGTCGTCTTGGCGAACCCGGACGAACCGCCCAGGCCTACGTTGGAGCGACGACGCATCATCGGCCGCAGCGCAGCCCTCAGCGCCGCGGGCACGCTTTCGTTCATTGGCCTGGGCACCTTGCTGGGCGCCCCCACCGCGGTATTGCTGGCGGTTATCGTCGTGGGCGGATCGCCGTATGCGATCCAGTGCGTGCGCTGGCTCACCGAACAAGGCCATCTCGACGCCGCGTCACCGAAACCTCACCACCCGGACCGCGCCGACCGAGCCGCGGAGCCTGCGGTACTGCCGATGACGAGGACCGGACCAGACTCGGACATGAGGCCTCACAGTGCGCCTGACGCCCTCAGCGACGAAGCGCTCTGCCTGGCCTGGCGGGCCAGCTTCTCCGCTCTGCAAAAGGCCGGCTCACCGGCGCAGCGGCTGCGGATCGTCGACGAGCGCCGGGCGTATCTCGACGAGATCGAGCGCCGTACCACCAACGGTATGGCGGCGTGGCTCGCTTCTGGACCTCGAGCAGCTGGAGACCCCAGCCGGTTCGTCGTGGGCGACGGCGCGGCAGGCCGCGCCCGCATCGACTGGGACGACCTGCTCCACGACATGGAAAAATAGACGACTACGACTCCGGCGTTGGCCGGGGAAGATCGAGAACGCCATGACCAAGCTGGAACATCTCTACAGCTACTGCGGGCAGAGTCCCTGGCTGGACAACCTCACCCGCGCCGCCCTGCGTGACGGAACCCTGGCACGAATGGTCGACAACGGGATCCGGGGTGTCACCGCGAACCCGACGATCTTCGCTCGGAGTATCACCGGCTCCCACGACTACGACGAACAGTTCGCCGCGCTGACGGCGGCCGGCAAGTCGGTGGAGGAGGCCTACTGGGAGTTGGTGATCTCCGACACCGACCAGGCCCTCACCATCCTGCGACCGGTCTTCGACGCGGGTGACTGCGCTGACGGGTTCGTCTCTGTGGAGGTGTCTCCCGAGGTGGCCCACGATGCGCCCGGCACGATCGCCGCCGTGCGGTGGTTGCACGATCGCCTGGCCCAGCCCAATCTGCTCGTCAAGATTCCCGCAACTGCGGAAGGCGTGTCCGCCGTCGAAACGTTGACTGCCGAGGGCGCCAGCATCAATGTCACGCTGCTGTTCTCCCTGTCCAGGTACGCCGAGATCATTGAGGCGTACCTGTCCGGGTTGGAGAAGTTCAGCGCGAACGGCGGTGATCCCTCGACTGTCAGCAGCGTCGCCTCGTTTTTCGTCAGCCGGGTGGACGTCGAAGTCGACCAGCGACTCGAGGCGCTAGGTACCGACGAGGCGCTCGCCTTGCGCGGCCAGGCGGCGGTCGCGCAGGCCAGGCTCGCCTACCGGATGTTCACCGAGCGGTTCTCCACCAGACGCTGGCACCGGCTCGCCGTCCTGGGCGCGGATGTCCAGCGGCCGCTGTGGGCCTCGACGTCCACCAAGAACCCGGCGGATCGCGACACCCGCTATGTCGAGCAACTCATCGGCCCGGAGACCGTCACGACTTTGCCCGAGGCAACCATCGAGGCCTTCGAGGATCACGGCACGATCGCTCGTACCGTCGACAACGGCGTGCCGGAGGCCGCTGAGATCATGGAGCGACTGGCGGCTCTCGGAATCGACATGACCGCCGTGGGACGCGTGCTCGAGGACAACGGCATCGCCGGCTTCGAGAAGGCCTATCGCGGAGTTCTCGCGGACCTGACCGCGTCCACGCAGCCTTCGGCGGCATCCCTCTAGACCGCCGGGTCGGCACAACCGTGGGGCGGACTACCCACAGGTTGTGCCGACCCGGCGTGGCATCCTCGGCTACTCGACAGATCCGTCCGCAGCCAGCTCCGCCTCGAAACACCGACGCAACGACGGGTACCAGTGGAGGACCCGCTTGGCGGCGGTGTTGTCGGCCCCGCCACAACGCGCCGGCGGCCGAGAAGCGGTCCGCGGAGGCCGAGCTCGGCGCGTTGAAGGTGCCGGAGCGGGTATCGGCCGAGGACATCCGCAAGATGGTCGAGGAGCTGGGCGACATGACGGCGGCCCTCGATCAGACCGACGCTAGCGACATGCGAGCGTTGTACGAAGCGCTCGGTCTGCAAGTGAGTTACAACCACGAGACGAGATCAGCTGAAGTCGCCATGAGCCCCGCTCTGCGTGGCTTTAGCGTTGGTGTCCGAGGACGAACACGGACCTTAACCACACGCTTCGAGCTCGACGGCAGTGCAGCGGCTTCGCACCCCGCGGTGGCTGATCCACTGAGGTGACTAGTGAACTGGTCTGGTCGGCTGTAGGCCGGACGGCGAAGTGAGGTTGTGGTTGTCAGGCGAGGCTGATGACCACTTTGCCGAGGGCGCGGCCCTGGCCCACGCGGGCGAGCGCGGTGGGGACCTCGTCGAGCCTGAAAGTGCGGTCGATGTGGATGGTCACCTGTCGCGTCGCGCAGAGTTCGGCGAGTGGCTGGAAATGAGCCGGCCCCTCTTTGACGGCGAGGACGCCGATGGCGCGGCCGGTGAGGTGGCCGACCAGCCATCCGGCGGTGAGGACGCGCAACAGGGTCGGCGCCGACCCACCAACGCACCGGTACTTCCCGCCACGCGCCAGGGCACGCCGGTAAGCGAACACCGACCGGTGCGCGACCAGGTCCAGGATGAGGTCGTACGGATCGGACGTCCTGGTGAAGTCGTGGTGGCGGTAGTCGATCACGTCGTCGGCGCCGACCGACCGCATGAAGTCGAGCTTGGCGCCGTTGTCGACACCGGTGACGTGCGCGCCGAGTCGTTTGGCGAGCTGAATCGCGAATGCCCCCGACCCGCCTCCGGCGCCGTTGATCAGTATCCGACGACCTGCTGCGGCCCCCTTGGTGCCCTGCAGCGCGATCGCTCCCGCCTGCGGGATGGTCGAGGCCTCCGCGAAGGTGAGCTGAGCAGGTTTGTGGGAGAGCGCGTACTCGGGTGCTATCCCGTACTCCGCGAAGCCGCCCTTGAGCCCGCGGTTGTCGCCGTACACCTCGTCGCCGGGCCGAAAGCGCGTCACTCCATCGCCTATGTCGTCCACCACGCCGGCGATGTCCGATCCGAGAATACGGCGAGCCGGGATCCGCAACCCGCCCACCCGCGCGTAGGCAGGCGATCCGCGCAGGCACTCCCAGTCGCTCAGGTTGACGGAGGTCGCGACGATCCTGACTCGCACCTGACCGGGGCCGGCCGAGGGCATCGGGACGTCCTCGACCCGCAGCACGCCAGGCATGCCGTACCGGTCGTAAACAACAGCCTTCACGCCAGCCTCGCGGCCCACATGGTCACGGCCGCAACGTAGCAACCCGCAACGACCGACCGCCAGCCGCACTCACCGATCGACCCCGTGTGGCTGCGGGTGAGTCATGAAGACCGCCGTCGTACTGCCTGACGGTTACACCGTTCGTCCTCCTGAGCCTGGTGATGCGGAGTCGATCTTCGGCTTGCTCTCGGCCTACAACACTGCGATCGTCGGATTCGCCGACTGCGTGCTGGACGAAGTCGCCGACGGCCTTGTGGAGCCCGGCTTCGACCGCGTGACCGACGGCTGGCTCGTGCTCGCTGCGGACGGCCTGCCGGTGGGGTACGGGACAGCGTTCGGCAAGGGCGACCGTCAGACGGTCGAGATCGAGACGGTATCGCAGGAGCCCACGGTCGCCGCCCGGCTACTCGGACAGACGATGCGCCGCGCCCGGGAGATGGGACGCGAGCGCGGCCACACCGAGATCACTGTCGATGTGTGGGCCTACCGCGCCGATGCCTCGCTGGGCGCTCTGCTGGTCGACCACGACTTCACCGCCGGTACGACGTACCACCGGATGAGGCTCGACCACACCGGACCGGTCGCTACCCCGAACCGACCCACGGGCGTCGTGGTACGCCGCGGGGCGTTCGACGACGCCGCACGCTGGACAGCTCACGAGGTCATCATCGACAGCTTCCGCGGCCAGTTCGGCTTCGTGCCTCGCCCGCACAGCGAGTGGATCGAGGCACTCGAGGCGAGTTCAACGTTTGCCTGGTCCCAGATGACGGTGCTCGAGGTCGACGGGCGGGCGGTGGCTGTGCGCGTTTGCAGTGACGAGTTCGTCGAGGCCGAGAACTGCGGCTGCGTCGGCATGCTCGGCGTCGTCGAAGGGTTCCGGGGGAGGGGACTGGCGAAGTTCCTGCTGCGTGACGCGTTCGCAGGGGATACGGCGGCCGGGCGGACCGGCACGATCCTCCATGTAGACACCAACAACCCGACCCCGGCCCTGGACCTCTACCTGTCCGTCGGCATGACACCCACGCTTGTCTTCGACGGCTGGCGCCGGGTCGTACCCCTCAGCTGACGCCGTCGGCGACGGCTGCTCGTCGACTACGTCAGCGAGCGGATGAAGGCGCGGAGGTCGCCGAGGAGCAGGTCGGGGGCTTCCATGGCGGCGAAGTGACCGCCGCGGTCGAACTCGGTCCAGCGCACGATGGTGTCGGTCTTCTCGGCGAAGCGGCGGATCGCCACATCGGTGGTGAAGACCGCGACGGCCGTCGGTACCGTCGAGGGCTCCTTCGGGGCCCAGGCGGCCGCGTCGTGGAACCGTTCGTAGTAGGAGTTGGCCGAGGAGAGCGCCGTACCGGTGAACCAGTAGATGCTGATGTTGGTCAGCAGCCGGTCGCGATCGACCGCGTCGTCGGGGAGTTCGGCCGTTGGGTCGGTCCAGTCCTTGAACTTCTCCGTGATCCAGGCCAGTTGGGCGATCGGGGAGTCCATCAACCCGTACGACACCGTGAGCGGCCGGGTGCCCTGGACCTGCATGTAGCCGGACTTGTCGTCCTGAAAGTCCTTGAACGCGGCGAGCCGTACGCGCTCGGACTCGGTGAGCGCGGCCATGTCTGCGGGATCGCCGGTGGGGAATGTGACATGGGCGTTGAGGTGGATGCCGATCATTCTGTCCGCGGCGAGTCGCCCGAGGGCGGGGAGGATGAACGCGCCGACGTCGCCACCCTGGGCGGCGTACCGGTCGTAGCCGAGGCGCTTCATCAGTTCGGCGAAGGCGGCGGCGGTGCGTGTGTCGGTCCAGCCGGTGTGGGAGATCGGTCCGGAGAAGCCGTGGCCGGGGTGCGAGGGGATGACCAGGTGGAAGGCGTCGGCCTCGTTGCCGCCGTGGGCAACCGGGTCGGTCAGCGGGCCGATCAGGTCGATGAACTCGACGACCGAGCCCGGCCAGCCGTGGACGAGCAGCAGGGGAGTCGCGTTCTCGACGGCCGAGCGGACATGGAGGAAGTGGATGTCTTCGCCGTCGATGGTGGTGGTGAACTGCGGGTGGCTGTTGAGTTCGGCCTCGTGCTTGCGCCAGTCGTACGACGTCGCCCAGTAGTCCGCGAGTTGCTTCAGGTACGACGCCGGCACGCCGCGCTCCCAGCCGGCGCCGGGCAGGTCGTCGGCCCAGCGGGCTCGGGTGAGCCGGGCGCGCAGGTCGTCGATGTCGGCCTGGGGGATGTCGATGCGGAAGGGGCGGATGTCCGTGGTGATGTCCATGTCTTGACTCTAGAATCGAAACAGGACAGCTTCGGTCCTCTTTCGGTGACAGAATTCAGGTCATGCTGGAGACCTCCGGAAGACTGCTCAAGCTGCTGGCGCTGCTGCAGTCGCAGCGAGACTGGACCGGCGAACAGCTCGCGGAGCGGCTCGGCGTGACAGTGCGGACGGTGCGCCGCGACGTCGACAAGCTCCGCGGCCTCGGCTATCCGGTGAACGCGACGCTCGGTGTTGCCGGCGGCTACCGGCTGGGTGCGGGTGCGCAACTGCCGCCGCTGTTGTTGGACGACGATGAGGCCGTGGCGATCGCGGTCGGTCTGCGCACTGCCGCCGGGGGCACCGTGGCGGGCATCGCGGACACGTCGCTGCGGGCGCTGGCCAAGCTCGAGCAGGTTCTGCCGTCGCGACTTCGGCACCGGGTGCGCGCCCTGCAGCAGATGACCGTTCCGCTGGCGGGTGGCGCGCCCACCGTCGACCCGGAGGTACTGACCGCGATCGCTGCGGTCTGCCGGGACCATCAGCGGCTGCGCTTCGACTATCGGGACCAGGCGGCCACGTCAACCATCCGCACCACCGAGCCGCACCGGCTCGTCCACACCGGCCGCCGCTGGTATCTCGTTGCGTGGGACGTCGATCGCGACGACTGGCGCACCTTCCGCGTCGACCGGATGTCTCCGCGTGTCCCGACCGGACCGCGCTTCACGCCCCGCGAACTGTCCGACGAGGATGTCGCGCGACTGACGTCGACCAGCATTTCGACGTCGGTCTACCGCGTTCACGGCCGCTTCCTCCTGCACGCTCCGGCGGCGAACGTGCAGGAGGTGGTCCCGCCGACCGCGGCTGTGGTGGAGCCGATCGACGACCGCACCTGCCGGTTGATCGTCGGCTCGCCGTCCCTCGAACAGCTGGCGGTCTGGGTCGCACTGCTCGGCTTCGACTTCGACATCGAAGAACCGGCAGAGCTCCACGACATCATCGGCCCCATCGCCACCCGCCTCGCTCGAGCATCAAAGGCCCATCTGAGGCACTGACCCGCCAGCCGGCCCGGCCAGCGCGTTACCAGCGTCCGCGATGATCGGTTGATGGATGTTGCGTCGAGGAACGAATTGGCCGCTGACCAGCTCGGCCAGGAGAGGGACGGTGGCGGCTGCAGTCGACCCAGCCCGACGATGGCGTACAGGGCGAGTTCGGTACCGCGCCGGCTAGTTGCGAGAGATCGCGAAGCAGCTCGACCTCAGTCTGACCAGCGTCCACCACCTCCCCAGCACGAGCGCACTGCTGGCCGCGGTCCTCGAAAATGCCGATTCTGCGCACGCGGGACTCGTTCCAGGCCGATAGTTAGGAATAGGGCGCGGTGTACGCCGTACTGCAGTACGTACGCCGCAACGTCGGCCGGCCCGAGATGCTGAGAACTGCTCGCCCTGATGGCCGTGGAGTCGTCAGCACCGGACCACCCCGCGCACGACCGGTGCCGGCACCGCTACGAGCAAATCTGGATCGGGCCGAACCCTTGACGGGGCTATCAAGAGCGCCGAAGGCCAGCTCGACACGGTGCGGATACACCAGGTGCTGAATGGCGCCGTACCGGCCCATGAAGGGTTCCGCCGTCGATGACGCAACCGAACCCCGCAACGCCTCCCGCCGTTGCTCCAGCACCAGCACCGGCAACAGACTGAGGGCCGGGGGCTCGCTTCCTAGCTGGTGATCACGGCGGTCTTGTGGATCCATGCGGGGCTGGCGGCGACGTCGAGGAGGGTTGCGGCTACTGCGCTGCGGGTGACCTTGGGGAGGCCGGGGATCTTGGTGATGGTGCTGAGGTCGCGGACGACGGCCGACTTCTTGGTTCGGGCGTTGGTGAGGACGCCTGGGTAGACGAGGGTCCAGTCGAGGTTGGACGTGGTGAGCGACCGCTCGGAGACCTGCTTGTCGTCGTACGCGGTCTTGGCGACGGTCTTGTAGGCGAAGCGAGCAACCGGGCTGGTTATCCGCGCGGAGTTGCCGACGCCGAGCGCCGACAGCAGGATCAGGCGGGAGACACCGGCAGCGGTCATGCTCGCGAGGATGGCTGGTACGGCGGTCCGCATCAGGCTGTGCTTCTTGAGGGATGAGGACCGTCCCGGTGCCGGGCCGAGGCAGGAGATGACCGCTTCGGAGCCGGTGATCGCATCGGTCATGGTTTCGCTGTCGTTGAGTTCGCCGAGGCGGATGGTCAGGTTGGGGTGGTCGGGCAGGTTGCCTTTGCGCCGGACGAGGGCGGTGACCTGATGGCCTTCGCTGAGAGCTTGCTCGACGAGTAGGAGTCCGGTTTGCCCGGTGGCGCCGAGGACGGTGAGTTTCATGAGACTTCCTTGGGTAGTAGAGCTGGGTCATGGGCGTTTACCAGCAGGAGACCTGGATCGTCGGCGGTCCAGAGATCGGTGAGTCGTCGGTGATTGCCCTGGACTTTGCGCCAGTCGTGGGCGAGGAGGCGTTCCATGGTGGTCAGTGCGCGCGGTGCCGTGCCCGTGCCGTCGATCTGTCCGCGGTGGTAGAAGGCGACGCCGGCGTGCAGGATCCATCGATCGCCTGCGTCGACGGCAATCGCGGCGTGACCGCGGGTGTGGCCTGGCAGGTTGATCAGTACGACGCCGGGCGAGATGGCGGTGAGTTCCTTGGCCCCGGGGAAGCCTCGCCAGGACTCGGCCTGATCCGGTGTGTGTTCGACCAAGTGGGGCCGATGCTCCCGTTGCGCCGGCCGGTAACGCCCTCTCTCGGTCGGAGTCCGGGGACGTCCGGTCGCGAAGGCTTCCGCGGCGGTCAAGTGAACCTGCGCCCACGGGAAGTCGGAAAGACCGCCGGCATGGTCGGCGTCGAAATGGGTCAGCACGACATGACGTACGTCGTACGGGTCGAAGCCCAGCCATTGGAGTTGGCGGACCGCAGTTTCTCCCGGATCGAAGACCGGCCGGACGAAGTGCCGTGCGGGACCGAAGCGGCGGGCCGGAGCGAAGGCGTCCGCGAGCCCGAATCCGGAGTCCACGAGGGCAAGTCCAGTGGCGGTCTCGAGGAGGAGGACGTGGCAGATCAGGCCGTCCGGCGTGCCAGGCGGCCGCATCGTCCCGCAGTTGAGGTGGTGGACTCGCATGTCAGTTGTCCTTCGCCGCGGCCAGCATCGCGGGGTCGACGACGACGATGGGTTGCGAGCCGTCCCAGGTGGAGGCTGCCTTCTTCACATACCCGAACAGTGCGGCCTTGGGGCCGCTGACGTCGGAGATCTCGACGACAGTGCCGGGCTGATCGCCGGTGTCGAGGTAGCAGAACCTCCCCTGTGGGCCGCCGAGGGATCCTTCCTGGCCGACGGTGAATCCGGCGTCGAGCGCACGCGCGTGCAGGTCGTCGTACTTCGTGGTCCAGTAGGCGACGTGTTGCAGTCCCTCGTGACCGGCTTCGAGGAAGTCCACGTACATGGACGGTTCGTCGTTGACCTGCTGGATGAGTTCGAGCTGGATATCACCGCTGTTGGCCACGGCGACGTCGATGACCGGGGAGGCCGGCCGGCCGCGGTAGCTGAAGTCCTCGAGCCGGACTCCCTTGGTGAAGAACCACGGCCCGACACCGAGGCCGATCCAGTGCCGCATGGCCGCCTCGACATCGCGTACGACGTACCCGAGCTGGGCGATGCTGCCGAAGAAGTTGGCGATCCGCGGTGCCGGCCCGGGTGCGGCGTCCGGGTCTGCGAAGCGAAGAACGATCTTGCCGAGCGCCTCGTTCGCGCGGAGGCGGTCGGCGGCGGCGACGAAGTCCTCGGCGGCATACACCCGATCGACGCGCCCCTCGATGCGGCCGTCCTCGACTGCCCCCAGGACCTCGGGTACGAGCGCGCGGCACACGGCCGCAATTTCGTCGGCGGTACGAACGCTGAACGTCGTTCCGATCAGTCGCTGCCGGCGGAAGGCCACCTTGTCGAGATCGACCGCTGCGGTGGCGCCGGCCAGCCGCCCGATGCTGACGATGGTGCCTCCGACACTCGTTGCGGCTGGCAACAAAGCGAACAGGTCGCCCCCGACGTGGTCGAGGGTGATGTCGACGCCTCGTCCCGCGGTTGCTTCGAGCACTGTCTTCGCGAGGTCCTCGGTGGCGGTGTTGGCGGTGACGTCAGCGCCGGCGTCCTTCAGTACGGCGCGTTTGCCCTCGCTGGTCGTGGTTGCGATGACGAGACTCGCTCCGAGGGCCTTGGCGAGTTGGATGCCGAGCAACCCGACTCCCGTCGTACCGCCGGTGATGAGAACGCTGTGGCCCGCCGTGAACCCCGCCTGGGTGACCAGCGCGTCGTGTTCGGTGGCGAGTCCGACCGGCAGGCCGGCTGCTTCCTCGAAGGAGACGTCGTCCGGGATGCGCAGGAGGGTGCCAGGGTGGCAGAGGGTGTAGTCGGCGAAGGCGCCGAGTGTCACGCCCATGACGCGGGTGCCGGCCGGCAGGTGGGGCGCCTCCGGGCTGGATATCTCGACCGTCCCTGCGAATTCCATACCGGCGCCGTAGACGTCGGTGGTCTTCGAGGCTGGGCTGTAGGTGCCTTCCAGCATGTACAGATCGGCCCGGTTGAGTGCGGCCGCGGCGATCCGGACACGAACGGCGCCGAGCTGCATTGCCGGGAGCTCCTTGTCCTGCAGCTTCCAGTCGGGGCCGAGGCCGCCGATCAGTGCGCGCATGGTCGTTCTCCTTCGCCGAGATCTGGTGGGGTGGTGTCGAGCAGTCGTGGATCGGGTTCGGCACCGGTCATGGCGAGCAGGCCGACGACGGCACGGCCGAGCGTGAGCAGGCCGCCGGGTGACAGCTTGTCGATCCCGCTGAGCAGTTGCTTGAGGATGGTCAGCTGGTCGAAGTAGATCCGTTCGGTGACGAGGCGTTCGTTCTCGTCGAAGATGAAGTACGCCGTCATCCGGGTGCGGTGCGTGGAGCCGGTCGGCGGGATCTTGACCAGCGGGCCGAGGTGGGTGCCCAGCAGCCAGAACTCGACGACCACCGCGTCGACGGTATGGCGCAGCGCGATGACCTCGTGGTCCTGGTCGGGGAACGCGATCCGGGTGTCGTGGTAGTACTCGCGAACCTCGCCGTCACCGTCGTGCACGGTCATCTGCGCGATCAGCTCGTAGTGCGGATGCGGGAAGGTCGACAGCGTCGCGTCCCAGTTCTGGGCGACCTCGTCGCGGAAGTGGTCGAGTACCAGCTTCTCGCGGGCCCGGAGGATGTCCTCGGCGGGCAGGGTGAATCGGCTCATGATGACCTCGTCAGCAGTGGTGAGTGATGTGGCCGTGCGAGAACGTCGGCCTGGTACCGGGGTTCGTCCAGGCTCCGGTGAGCTCGCTGGACGGGAAGAACTGCAGGAACCGGGAGTCGGCCTGACTGCGGTCGGCCAGCGTCTTCTCCAGGATCACCGAGTTGTACTGATCGGCGGTGGTCTCGATCGTGTTGGCGTTCAGTACGACCTCCTGCTGCCACGCGCCCGCCCACTTGGCGAGGCCTGGCAGGCGTGAGTGTTCTGGGGTCAGCGCCTCTGCGGCGATGACGTTCTCGCTGCTGACCCAGATGCCTGTCGAGGTGTTCAGCACCAGGCTCTGGTTGCCGAACACATGACCGGGCGTCTTGATCACAGCGACGCCCGGGCCCAGAACGACAGAACCCTCGATCGGCAGGAACGCCTCGGCGGGGACATCTCGGTAGGTGTCCGGCTGGTACCACGGCTTCTGCAACGGGTGCAGGTCGGCCATGCCGGCCAGTTCGTCACGCTGGACGATCACCTTGGCGTTGGGGAACGTCGCGGCCGGCTGCCCGTGCAGGTCGTTCTGGTACGCCGTCGTACCGATCCAGCGCCGCAGATCCTGTGTGTGCAGGTGGTCGAACAGGATGTAATCGACCTGCTCAGGTGTGATGCCCAGCCTGGCCAGGTGCCCCAGAACGGTGCCGTGCTCGGTCAGCATGACGCGTGTCACGAAGCCCGGCGTTCGCTGCACCAAGTCGTCGAAGTACGGCGTGTAGCGGCCGAACTCGACGTCGCTCGGCTCGAACAGCAACACCCGCCGGCGCCCGTCGCTGTCGCGCCAGCGGATCACGAGCATCCGGTTCGTGATCGACAAGAACGGTGCGATGGCACGGGAGGCGCGGAACAGGCCGAAGCGGGTCGGGTAGGGCAACGTCACCAGGTCGCAGGTCACGACGTCGTCGGGGGTCCCGGTGCCGGGGAACTCACGACGGAACGCGGCGGCCTCTTCACGACCCTTGCTGAGCCGGGCGCCCGGACCACCGGGCGCCGCGGAGAGGTCGGTCAGGGTGTCGACCCGGGTCCCGGTGGTCGGCAGGTCGGCCACCTCGGTGGCAGTCCATGGAAACAACATGGCCCACACCCTCCTTCCAGCAACCTTATCCACAGCGTGGGTTTCTACTGCCGACATTAATCCACGTTGTGGGTTTCGGCAAGTGTGCGGCATGATGAACCGCATGAGCCCGATCAGCCGCGACAGCACGCCCAGCCGGCCGGTCCGTCGCGGCCGGCCGCCGAAAGGCGCGGAGCAGTTGTCGCGGGCCGCAATCGTCGACGCGGCGATCGCGGTCATCGATGTCGACGGAGTCGCGTCGGTGACCATGCGGGCCGTCGGCCGAAAGCTCGGTGTCGACGCGAAGAGTCTCTACAACCACGTCGACGGCAAGGATGCGTTGCTCGACGCGGTCGCCGAGCGCATCCTCGACGAGATGCGGGTCCCCGAGCTCACCGGCTCGGCCGCGACCGACCTGCGCGCCATCGCACAGGCGTTCCGCGACAGTGCGTTGGCCCATCCGCAGGCCGCAACCCTTGTGCTCACCCGCCAACTGCTGTCGATGCCTGCCCTCGCCCCGATCGAAGCGGTCCTGTCCGTCCTGCGCGGGGCCGGAGCGTCACCGGAGCAATCCGTCCACCTGCTTCGCCTGCTGGTCGCCACCGTTGTCGGCGCCGTCCTCCGCGAGGTGCACGCCGGAGCGACGTTCGGCGTCAGCGACACCGAAGGCATCAGCGAGCGACGTCGGGCTTTGGAACGCTCGACCTTCCCTGCGGTCGCCGAATCGGCCCAGCATCTCGCCCGCTTCGACAGTCACGCCGAGTTCGAGTTCACCCTCGACGCCACAATCGCGGCGGTGCTCGCGCGCGTGGCGAGAACTGACTGATCGGCCTCAGGCCTTGATCGGCTCGCCGGTCTGCTGACGAAGTGTTGCAACAGCTACACCGGCCTCTTTGCCCTCGAACTCGACTACGACGAGGCGTCGACGTCGAGCTACGGCCTGATGGCCCGCGACTTCTTCAAGTTCCTCTCCGAAGAGGAGAACCGCGAGTTCTACGCCGCAGTAGCGAGCCGCCAGCGAGTGCGGGTGAAGAAGCTGTTCCGACGCAAGACCAAGAGAGCGTCTGAGGTCAGTCTGGACGCCATCGACGCGGGTGAGAAATCTAGCGCGAACAAGAAATGCAAGGCCGTCTTCTGGAAGCCGGTTCCAAGCTCGGCGCCGATCGCGGCGGCTGCGGAGGCGTACTCTTTCATCAACACCGAGCAGTTCATTGAAGACCTCTACCCGGTTGATATCCGGTATGGCATGGAGGTGGCGTCGGGCGCATCGAACCAGGAGACCGCGGACCAGCTCTTCTTGTCTGTGAAACCGTCGAAGCCAACCTGACGCGTGTCTATCGCAAACTCGCCGTCCGGTCCCGAACAGAGCTGGCCAACTACCCGGCCCGCCTGTCGAACCAGGCGGCAACGCGGAGGACCAGCTTGCGGCGGGTATGGCCCCTCCTCGCCCCGCCGGTGGGCCTCGGCTGCCTGCTCGAACGGAAGACTTCCTCGATGTCGACTGCACAGCCTCATCGAACGCCGCGGAGCGAGGTCAACATCTCCTCCACCGTCGCCTGAATGCCCGCAGGCGCCCCCGCCACCTACAGCATGGCCAAGGCAGCACTCACCGCCCTCGCCAAGGCCTCGCCGAAGAGTTGGACCCCCGGGTGTTCGTGTGACCGCCACCGCCCCGGGCGCGTGCCGGCCGACTGAAGGGAGGCTCGCCAGCGTCCGGATCCGGTCAATGTGCGGTGTTGACAGGGATTGATACCGGTAACAAGATGTTACCGGTATCAGCAAGGCTGCCAACGGCGATCAGGCGTCCGTGGAGGTGGTTTTGCGCAGCGTGTTTCCGTGCGGGTTCGGGGGCCGCGGCCGGGAACTGTGTTCATGGCGTACGGCGAGAAAGGGACGACAATGCCCAAACCAGGCGTAGGAAATCGACTGACGCGCCGCCGATTGCTCGGGCTGGCTGCCGTGTCCGCCGGCGCTGCGTTCTCCGGATCGGCGTTGGCCGGGTGTGGGAAGGACTCCACCAAGAGTGCAGGTGGTGGCTCGACCTCGCTGACGTTCATGAACCAGTCTCGCGGCCAGGCGAAGGCGCTGGACAAGTTGGTCGAGACGTATCAGAAGCAGACCGGTGTGAAGGTCACGATCGACAGTCCCGGACCGTCGAATTTCCCGGCGAAGCTGCAGGCGAAATCGCAGTCGGGCGACATGCCGGACATCTACTCGACGCTGACGTTGTCCGAGATGGTTCCGTACTACAAGGCCGGCTGGGCGATGAACCTGCAGCCCAAGCTGACCGGGGAGTGGAAGGACAACTTCGCTCCGATCGCGCTGGACCTGACCACGGTGAAGGCGGGAACAGCAAGCGGACTGGCGCCCGGGATCTATTCGGCGCATTGGGAGATCCAGACCATGGGGCTGCTGCTGAACACCAAGACGCTGGAGTCGGCCGGGGTCGATCCGAGGACTCCGCCGGCCACGACGGACGCGTGGATCGAGCAGTTGAAGAAGATCTCCGCCAAGTCCGGCAACGGTGCGTTCTTGATGGCGTCGTCCCTGGCGGACCGCTTCCTGTTCAGCCACGTGTCCAATTGGCTGAGCGATGCCGAGATCGATGCGACGCTCGCGGGGAAGGCGAGCTGGACGGCAGACGGCTGGCGCAAGGGGCTGCAACTGCTTGCCGAGTTGAGGGACGCCGGGGTCATCGTGAACAAGACGCTGCCGGGTGGTGACGGCGACAACCCGACGGTGGAGAAGGGGTTCTTCAACGTCCAGGACACGCCGGTCATCTTCGACGCGTCGGTCGCGATCGGGGTGGCGCGGGCGACTGCTCCGGACTTCACGGAGTACGTCTCGATGGGTGTTCCGAAGGCGACCGACGGGACGCATAAGCCGCGGGTCTACGGCGGCGTCGGCAAGGGCGCGTGCATCAACCCGAAGGGAAAGAACGTCGACGCCGCGGTGAAGTTCGTGCAGTGGCTGACCGAGCCCGAGCAGGCGAAGGTGTTCGCCGACGAGGTCGGTTTGATCCCGGCGAACCCAAAGGTGAAGGCGACGGATCTGCCGCCGCAGGTCGCCGGCTTCGCATCGCTAGTCGACGCGATCGAGATCGTCCCGTCGCCGCTTGTCGCTGACGTCCGCACGGCGTTGGTCAGCGGCGTGCAGGGCCTGGTGCTGAAGGAGAAGACGGTCGACCAGGTGCTCGGCGAGATGGAGACGGCGCAGAAGAGGGTCAAGTGACCGTCCGTCCGCTCGAAGGAGTCGAGCTCGCTCGAGCCCGCCCGAGAACCGGCCGCCGCAGTCCGCTCGCCCGCCGGCGGGAGCTGATGGCGTACGCGTTCCTGCTACCGGCGGTGCTGCTACTCGCGGTCTTCACACTCGTGCCGTTCGTGCAGGCGCTCGTGATGAGCCTCCAGCAGTGGGACGGCGTCAGCACGTCCGCGCCATTCGTTGGGCTGTCCAACTACCGGTTCGTCCTGCACGACATGATCTTCTGGTCGTCCATGCGCAATGTGCTGATCTTCGGCCTGGTCGGGTTCGTCGTCGGCAACGCACTGTCGTTGGGGATGGCGATCGCAGTGAATCGGGTCCGTCGTGGCAAGGCGTTCTTCCGTACGGCGTTCTACCTGCCCGGCGTGTTCTCCGTCGTGGTCATCGGCATGATGTTCTCGTGGTTGCTCGCCCCGAACGCGGGGATCCTGAATCGCCTGCTCGGGGCGGTGGGTCTGTCCGGGCTGCAGCACAACTGGCTGGAGGATCCCGGGACCGCATTGCCTACGGTGGCGGCTGTGTTCCTCTGGTACCACTGGGGGTTCGGGTTCATTCTGTACCTGGCCGGACTTCAGGACGTGCCGGTGGAGTTGTACGAGGCGGCCAGCTTGGACGGCGCCCGGGGATGGGCGAAGTTCAGGTATGTCACGTGGCCTGAACTGTTACCCGTGACGGCGATCGTGTCGCTGCTGACGCTGCTTGGAGCCCTGCAGGTGTTTCGGCACCGTGCAGGTGCTGACCAACGGTGGACCGGGCCATCACACAATGGTGCCGACGCTGCGCATCTATCAGGAAGCGTTCACCAATCAACGCTTCGGGTCGGCGGCGGCGATGTCGGTGATCTTCGGTGGCGCGCTGGTCCTCCTCGCGATGCTGCATCTCTGGCTGTCCCGGAGGCGGAAATGAGAGTTCTGGCTGGTCGAGGTGCCTTGTACGGTCTGCTGGTGGTGGCCGCGATAGGGGCGCTGTTCCCGATGGTCTGGCTGTTGGTCGGTTCGTTGCAGACGAGCAGCGAGCTCTACCGCGGTAAGGATCTGTTGCCGGCGAAGCCGCAGTGGTCGAACTACGTGACGGCGTGGACGGACGGCGATCTCGGCACCTATTTGCCGAACAGCGTGATCTACACGGTGTCAGCGGTGGCCGGCATCCTGCTCGTGTCCAGCATGGCGGGATATGTACTGGCCCGGATCGAGTTCCGGGGCAAGTCCGCGGTCACGTTCGGGCTGCTGGCGGTGATGATCATTCCCGCGCCGGCGTCGTTCATCGCGCAGTACAAGCTGATGGTCAATCTCGGGCTGACGAACAGCCGGCTCGGCTACGTGCTGATTCTGATTTCCGCGGGGATTCCGATCTCTTCGTTGATCATGCGTGGATTCTTCGCGAACCTGCCGAAGGACCTCGAGGAAGCGGCTGCCATCGATGGCAGCTCGGCTTTCAACACCTTTGCGCGGGTGATTCTGCCGCTGGCGCGCCCTGGCCTGGTTGCCGTCGCGGTGATTCAAGGGCTGTCGGTATGGAACGAGTACCTGCTGGCCCTGGTGTTGTTCGACGACGACACGTTGATGCCGGTGCAACGAGGTTTGATGAATTTCGTGTCGGCCGAGACGCCCGTGCAGAACATCCTGTTGGCCACGACCGCGATCTCGGTGCTGCCGGTAGTGGTGTTCTACGTACTCGCCCAGCGGCAAGTCGTGCAAGGAATCAGCAGCGGCGCGGTCAAGTAGGCTGCTGTGGTCGGGAGAAAGGCGGGGAAGAGTTGAACGAGGTGCCGTCAGAAAACCGGGGTCCCGTGGTGCGGGCCACACTGACCGATGTGGCCCGCGCGGCAGGGGTCTCGCGCCAGACCGCCTCCCGGGTCGCCCGCGGCGGCGAGAACGTGAACGCGCGGACGGCCGCCCGCGTGCGGCGTGTGATCAAGGCCCTCGGCTACCGTCCGGACCCGATCGCGCGAGCGTTGTCCACCGGGCGCGGGCACAGCGTCGGCCTGCTGACCCATCAGCTGACCGACCGGCAGATGGGGCTGGGCGCCATCTCGATCATGATCGGCGTCGAACAGGCCGCCGCGGAACTTGGCCTCGGCGTGAGCGTCGCCACGTTCGCCAGCTTCGATAGAGCCACTGTTCAGGCCGGCATCGATCGCCTGGCCCGGGCCGGATGCGACGGCGTGATCTTCATGGCCCCGTGGCTGTCCGCTGCGAAGACCTTGCGAGCACTAGACACCACCCTGCCCCTGGTGGCCACCAGTGAGGTTCCCGAGTACGACGGTCCTGCTGTCCACGCCGACGCGGCGCAGGCGGCAGGAGACGTGGTGGACCACCTGCTGTCGCTCGGGCATGCGACGGTCCACCACGTGGCAGGTCCGCTCAACTGGATCTCGAGCCAGCGCCGCCTCGTCGGCTGGCAGGATGCGTTACGGCGGGCTGGTGCGGAGGTGCCTGAGCCGTTGGCGGGTGACTGGACCGCCGGTTCCGGGTACGGGGCAGGTCGGCAGCTCGCCGAGGATCCTTCGGTGACTGCGGTTTTCGCGGCCAACGACGAGATGGCCCTCGGAGTTGTGCACGCACTCACCGAGTCCGGACGCCGGGTTCCGGAAGATGTCAGTGTCGCGGGCTACGACGATGCGCCGGGGTCGGACCACTTCCTGCCGCCCCTCACAACCGTCAGGGTCGAGGACGCCGAGTACGGTCGGCAGGTTGTCGCGCAACTCATGCTGCAGGTCAACGGCGAGCCGGCAGCGCAGTCGACCATCCTGCCTCACGAGTTGATCATCCGTGCCAGTACGGCGCGTATTCCGCGGCGGACGCCACGGAGAGAGTCTGCACGTCAGCGTTCGCGCTGACATCCATACAGCCCAACGCGCGACTCGGTCGTCTCCGGCCGAGTCTCTGCGGCATGCCTGCCAACAGAGCGAGGAACACATGAGTGGAGCTCCGGATCGGCTCCGGATCGACAGCGGTGGCGACCAGTTCGCCGTGTCAGGCCCGTCTCCGAGGCTTTCGTGGCGGCTCCCGCGGACAGCCACGGGACAGTCGGCGTACGAACTTGAAGCGACCGTTGACGACACGCCGCTCGCACGGGTCACTCAGCAGTCGGCGGACCACCTGTTCATCCCGTGGCCGTGGGCAGCGCTCCGAAGCTGCCAGCGAGTGAGCTGGCGTGTCCGGGTGCAGGACGATCACGGCTACTCGGACTGGTCCGAGCCGAGCGCGTTCGAGGCCGGCCTTCTCACCGACGACTGGACCGCTCGATGGATCTCCCCGGTCGAAGGTGCTGACGAGGGCTACGGCAACCGCCCCGCCTACCTGATGTCGACGCGCTTCGAGCTCCCGAGTGACGTGAAGTCCGCGCGGCTCTACGCCACCGCGCTCGGTGTCTACGAGGCGTTCGTGAACGGCCGGCGGGCCGGTACCGCCGAGCTGACGCCGGGATCCACGTCGTATGACCGCACGGTGTACGCGCAGGCGATCGACGTCACGGCTTCGCTTCACCGAGGCGCCAACGAGCTCGAGATTCTGCTGTCGGACGGCTGGTTCCGCGGCAAGACCGGCGGCTTCCGCCTGCCGTCCGGATGGGGCACGACGACGGCTGCTCGCGCGGAGCTCCATCTTTGCTACGCCGACGGGACGCGGCAGGTGGTTCACACGGACGGCACCTGGACCAGCACCCGATCGAAGATCACGCGCGCCGACCTCATGGAGGGGCAAGCGGTCGACTTCGGGGCGCTGCCCGACGTACCGCACCCGGTGTGGGTCGAACAGGTAGTTGCCCCCGACATCGACTGGTCGCCCGCGCCCCCGGTCCGCCGGATCGAGTCCCGGCCGCCCGTCTCGTTGCGGCAGGTCGAGCCTGGAAGCTGGGTCGCGGACTTCGGGCAGAACGCGGCGGGCTGGATCTCGCTCGACGACCTCGGACCGGCCGGCAGCCGTACGGTCATCGACCACGGCGAGTTCGTCGACGCCGACGGCGACTTGGACCTCGCTCATCTCGACTCGTTCCTGACCGGAAGCCCACCGATCGTGTTCGTGCAACGCGATGAGGTCGTGTCCGCCGGGCGACGCGAGGTTTTTGAGCCGCGCCACACTGTCCATGGATTCCAGTACGCACGCATCCGCCGCGACGGTGCGGCGCTCGACCCCGCAAGCGTGACCATGCACGTGGTGCACTCCGACCTCACGCCGACCGCGACCTTCGAATGCGGTAACGCCGACCTCAACCGTCTTCACGACGTGGCGGTGTGGAGCTTCCGCGGGAACGCGGTCGATGTACCCACGGACTGTCCGACCCGGGAGCGGCTCGGGTGGACCGGCGACTACCAGGTCTTCGCGCCGGCCGCGGCACGGCTGTACGACGTTCACGGGTTCAGCCGGAAGTGGTTGCGATCGGTCCGGGACGACCAGCTGTCCGATGGACGGATCGCGAACTTCTCACCGGACGGCCGGCGTACCAAGCTCAACCTCGAAGAGCGCCTGGCGAAGTCCACCGGCTCGGCCGGATGGGGAGATGCGATCGTCTACGTCCCTCTAGAGCTGTACGCGACGTACGGCGACCAGCAGGTACTGGCCGAGAACTGGGACGCGATGGTGCGTTGGGTGGAGTGGTCGGCCGACGCCGCGCGCACGCACCGGCACCCGTCGCGCGTCGAGCGTTCCGCCGTACCGTTGCCGCACGAGCAGTTCATCTGGGACGGTACCTATCACTGGGGCGAATGGGCCGAACCGTGGATCAATCCGCCGTTGAGCGATCCGGCCGGGTGGGCGGCGTGGCAGGAGTCCGACAAGGGCGAGGTCGCTACGGCCTACCTCTACCGATCGAGCGCCGCGCTCGCGCGGATCGGTGAGATCTTGGGCCGATCGGCCGATGCCGCCCGATACGCCGAGCTTGCGGATCAGGTACGGGCGGCGTGGCGTACGGAGTTCCTCGACGAGTCAGGCCGGACGTCCGGCGACACCCAGGCAGGCTACGTACGCGCATTGTCGTTCGGCCTGGTGGCGGAGGAGCTGCGCGAGGCGGCGCTGCGCCGGCTCGTCGAACTGATCCGGGCCGCGGGCAATCATCTCGGGACCGGCTTCTTGTCGACGGGGGAGCTGCTCCCGGTGCTCGCGGACAACGGGTACGCCGATGTCGCGTACGACCTGCTCTTCCAGCGCACGCCCCCGTCGTGGCTCGCGATGCTGGATCGTGGCGCGACCACGATCTGGGAGGAATGGGACGGGATCGACGACGACGGATACCCGCACGCGTCGCTGAATCACTACAGCAAGGGCGCCGTCGTGCACTTCCTGCACACGCACGTCCTCGGCCTGCGTCAGGCCGAGGGCTCTGTCGCGTGGGAGTCGTTCGTGGTTGAACCGGTCCCGCATCCGGAAATCCCGTGGGCCCGAGGCACCTACGAAAGTCCTCAAGGCACCATCGAGGTCGCGTGGCAGATCGAGGACGGCGCCTTCGAGATCACCGTCGACGTGCCACCTGGTTCCACTGCCGAAGTCATCTTCCCGGACGGCGACAAGGTGGCCCTGTCCTCGGGATGTTTCAGCGAGATCCGCCCTGCCCAGCTGTCTGAAACGCCTCCTGTGACGATCCCCACCGAACGTCCACTGCTTCACGACTGACACCTCGGCGGAGCTGAGTAGGCTCGGTGTAACGCCGGTTGTGTGAGTGCCGGATCAGCCCGACGGCGCAGTGCCCGGTTCCCGCTTCGCGGAGCTTCCTAGCAATCGACGGAGGCGGTCATGAACGCGGCGCAGGATCCCGGTGCCGTTGCGGTACCTGCCGAGTTCGGCGATCCAGAGGAGCCACGCGCCGGCGGCGAGGATTGTGATGACGGGCACGCTTGGTAGCAATCCGTTCTTGATCTTGCCGAGCGCCCAGCGCTGTGCCTCGCTGTCGCATCGCCTGCCGGTTGTCTGCACGTCGAGCTCAGCCAGACCGCAGGGTGGGGTGGCCTCCGGCGGACCGACTGTCGGTGCGTCGACGTAGGTTTGGTCGTGCGGCGGATGCGCGGTCAGCCATGCTGAGAGGGTGGCCGCCATCTGATTGTGCCCTCCTCATTCGGATGGAGACTGTTGTGCACCCAGTTCTTGGGATACACCTGTGCCTCGACTGAGCCGTTGATCGACTGCGCGCTGAGGAAGTTCACTCCAGTCTTCGGTCCACCGTCGCACAGCCGCAGCTTGTTCGCGACGAACGCGGTCTGCATCGAGTCCATGTAGAGGAACTTGGCCGCATCGGTCTCGCCCTTGATCACAGTGTCGAGCTGGGTGATGAACCGGTGCAGGAAATCGATCTCGGTCTGAGCCAATGCGATATCCGGGCACCTCCGCGGCGCGATCGGGTCAGGGTAGGGCACGACCAGGACCGGGATCCGGAGGCCGCGCTGTTCGAGGATCGACTTGAGCGAGGCATAGGTGGTCCGGATCGCGCGGCGGACGTTGCCGAGGTTTCCGGTCCAGAGCTTCTCCAACTCGTCGCAGTGTCCGGGGGCCATGCACGTCGTCCCGATGGTGGCGAAGCCAGAGTCGTTGCCGCCGATGTCGAGCAGGATGAGATCGACATCCGCGCCGCGCCGGCCAAGCAAGTCCTCGAGTTGCTGGAATTGGGTCTGGCCGGCGGAGCCGCCCACCGGCTCGCCTGGATACTGCGGAACCCCCTTGGCCGCAGGGAGGTTGAGATGCGCGGCCCGGGCACCCGAGCAGGCGAACGAGACTACGCCGCCCGGATAGTCCTTGGCGCCGAGATCCTTGGCAAAGACGAAGGGATAGGCGGTAGGAGCCCGGCGACACTCGTTTGCGCCGGCGCCATCCGTGCCGCTGAAGAACGAACCAGCACCCTCTCCGGACATGTATGAGTCGCCCAGAGCGACGATAATCCGGCCGGCGCCCGGCGCGGGCGCGACGGGGCTCGGATGCGCTGCGATGGCCGCCAGGACCAACAACATCAAGGCGATCAGCACGGTATCGGCCTGCGTTCTTGCCGCGATCAGGCCGAGCAGGAAGAACCCGGCAACACCGATTACCAGCACGGGCCAATAGACCTGTGCGAGCTGCCGCAGCAGGACAGCTGTCAGAATGACGACAATCAGACCACCGAGCACGGTGAAGGTCCGGATGTTTCGGGTGCGGCGAGCCATGACACCTGGCCGGCGGAGGAAGTCTGCGGACAACAGGGACACGCCTACCGGTGCGGCCAGGACCGAGCCGCTCAGGAGGACCAGCGGAACCCAGGGCCACCACGCGCCGGGATCCGTCGAAGATATCAACAAGAGCCCGGCGACGAATCCCCCCATACAGATCGCAAGGATGACGGCGCCTCGCCAGGGTGCGCCGCGGGTACTGGCGCGGGCCGCGAGCAGCAGGTGCCCGAAGGCGACGTACCCGACGACCGATCCGATGACCCCAAGACCATCGACCTTGGCCACCAGCCAGATGCCGATCAACACAAATCCGCTGAGCCATACCGCAGTAGCCAGCCACAGGTCCCTGCTGTGGCGTGATCGCTCGTCGATCGAGCCGAGCAGTCGCAGCAGACCCAACACGATCAGGCCGACCCCGGCGGCGACGTAAACGACTGTTGGTACGTCGCCGCCCAAGAACGTCGATCCCAACACGATCACCGCGCCGACAGCCAGCGGGATCCACACCTGCTTGCGCCGCAGCGCCGGCCCAGCCGAGTGTGGCGCCGGATTCCCCTGTGCCCGCGAGTCAGTCATCTTGCCCCCTGCTGCACGGCCCGACCACGTATCGGGTCGGCTCCTATGACTCGGACCAGTGAGGAGGGCAGGGAAATACATCACGTCGCGCCTGCCGGGCCGCGGTCTCTTCGATTGTCCGGATTGCGCTCGATGAGCTCGTCGGCGACGGCGAGTTCGAAACACCCGTTGAGCACGAGGAACGCTCCTGGCGGTCGACGGCCCGTAAAGCACCTCTGAGATCGGTCAGTCGGACCGGAACCTCCGACGGCAGAATGCTCTTGATCATCTGCCGCCCGTGCGCGGGCTCCACGTGGAGCCGCCACTTCGACTCGTAGTGGATTTCGCTCACTGAGTCAATCGTTCGCGACTGGGCCCCACCGCGGCCAGATCTTGCCGCTCAGATCTGGTTCGCCCCTCCGTCGACGTAGAGGTTCGCGCCGACGATGTAGCTGCTCTCTTCCGAGGCCAGGAAGGCCACGACTGCGGCGGCCTCTTCAGGTCGGCCCATGCGGCCTCTCGCTACCGTCGCGGCGACATTGTCCTTCACGGCCCGGGCGGTCTCTTCGTCGCCGAAAGCGGCCGTGCCCCCGGGAGTCTCGATCCAGGCCGGCGAGACGACGTTGACTCGGATGCCGCGGTCCTTGAGTTCGCTCGACCAGGTCCGCGCGAAGGACCGGACGGCTGCCTTCGACGCGGCGTACGCGCCGAACGCTTCGACTCCGCGATCGGCGGCGGTCGAACCGATCAGGACGATCGAGGCTCCGTCGTTGAGCAGCGGCAACGCCTTCTGCGCAGTGAACAGTGTGCCTCGGACGTTGATGTCGAAGGTCTGGTCGAAGTGTTCCTCGGTGGTCTGTTCCAGCGTCACGAACGCGCCGACTGCCGCGTTCGCCACGAGCACGTCCAAACCGTTGCCTCGCGTCCGGACCGCGGCATAGAGCCGGTCCAGGTCCTCCAGTTTCGAGATGTCGCCGGCGACCGCGGTGGTCCTGTCTGGTCCGATGGTTGTGACCGCGGCTTCCAGTTCGGCCTCGCGCCGTCCGGTGACGAACACGTACGCGCCCTCGTCCGCGAGGCGTACGGCGGTGGCCAGACCGATGCCGCTGCTTCCTCCGGTGACCACAGCCGTCTTGCCTTCCAGCTGTCCCATATGAGTCTCTCCGTCACTATCGATAGATCGTTCGACATCGATAGTGCTGGACGAGTCGAGTACGATCCATAACGCACAGTCCGGAGTTCTTTATGTATCGTCCAGGAGGGGTGGCTGGTGCTCGGCTTTCGGGATCCAGTGGCTGACGCGATCGGTCTTCTCAGGCCCCGCACAGTGATCGGGCCCAACCTCCGAGCCGTGGGGGAGTGGGCATTGCGTTTCGACCCGTTCTTGCACGTGCGGATCGGCGGCCTCGTGCGCGGCACGTGCTGGCTGATCCTCGAAGGACACGAACCTGTGCTCCTGCAGGAAGGTGACACGTTCATGCTGGGCAACCCTCCGCCGTACGTGCTCGCCAGCACGCTCGACGCGAGCCCGCGTCCTGCGGCGACGATGTGGGCGGGTGCCGAAGACGGGTTCGTGCGGATCGGCCCGGAGTCCGAGGACGACCTGTACCTGTGTGTCGGGCACATCGCGTTCGACGACAGCAACGCGGCCCTCCTGACCGATCTCCTGCCGCCGCTCGTGCTCGTCCGCGAGTCCGACCCGCACGGCAGGCGGCTCGGGCAGCTGATCGATCTCCTGGCCACCGAGGTCGGGATCACCGCCGCCGGCGGCCCGCTGGTGCAGAACCACCTCGCACAAATCCTGCTCGTCCACATGCTGCGTGCCCACGCCGGGCAGACGGACCGGCCGACCGGCTGGCTGGGCGCCTTGAACGAGGACGGTATCGGTGCGGCGCTGCGCGCCGTGCACGCGGACATGGCCCACTCCTGGAGTCTCAAGGAGCTTGCCGAGATCAGCCGCATGTCGCGTTCGGCGTTCGCCCAGGCCTTCAAGAGCCACGTCGGCGTTCCGCCCTTGGAGTACCTGATCCAGTGGCGCATGAGCCTCGCGCGCGACGCTCTCGCCCGCGACACCTTGTCGATCTCCGAGATCGGACGGGCCACGGGCTACCTGTCCGAGAGCGCGTTCAGCACCGCGTTCCGCCGCGTGGTCGGCTCGTCGCCGGCACAGTTCCGGAGCCAGGCACGGAAAGTGGCCTAGTACTTTCGGCCGGGGTGCGAACCAGTCGCGCGCTTGATGTGGACGGACGGTGCTGATCGGCAGAGTGACTGCCGTCAGAAACGTGTGCCGGCTGGAGGGAAAGTCAGGATGCGAAAGGTCGTGACCATCGCCGTCGCGGTTGCCTTAGTGGCAACAGCGACGGTTTCGGGGGTTTCGCAGGCGAGGACGGTGACCGCTGCGGACACTGCCACGCCCAAGCAGGACATCGAGTGGGGCGAGTGCGACAAGGACGTCGGCGACGGACTGCCGTTGCCGGAGGGAATGCAGTGCGGGACGTTGAAGGTCCCGCTGGACTACCAGAAGCCCGAGGGCCGCACGATCGACATCGCGGTCTCGCGGCTCCCCAGCAAGAAGCCGGAGAAGCGCCGGGGCATCTTGCTGACCAACCCGGGCGGTCCGAGCCCGGGGCTCGGCTACCTGGCGCTCCTGGTGACAGCGAAGATGCCGCAGGCTGTGCTGGACAGCTACGACCTCATCGGCTTCGACCCGCGGGGGATGGGCCGGAGTACGCCGGTGAGGTGTGACCTGACCGAGGAACAGCAGTTCTTCGGCAACATCCCGCCGTACGCGCGGAACGCGGCCGACGTCGCGAAGCGGGCCGAGCAGTCCCAGCAGATCGCTGAGCAGTGCGCGGCCTCGGACACCGCCTGGATGCTGCCGTACGTCAGCGCCAAGAACACCGCGCGCGACCTGGACAGCATCCGGACCGCGCTAGGCGAGGAGAAGGCGTCGTTCCTCGGGGCGTCCTGGGGCACCTACCTCGGCGCCGTCTACGCCACGATGTTTCCGAAGCGTACCGACCGGGTGGTCCTGGACAGCAACCTGGGTCCGGCCGGCTGGGACTACGAGAGCCAGCGGCTGTGGTCGCAGGGCGTGGACGACCGCTTCCCCGACTTCGCGAAGTACGTCGCCGCCAACTATCGCGAGTACGGCCTCGGCCGGACCGCCGCACAGGTGAAGGCGAGGTACCTGCAGTTGGCCGCGCGCCTGGACAGGACGCCGGTCAAGGGCCCGGATGTCATGTGGGACGGGGCGCTGCTCCGGCTGATCACGTTCGGCTACTCGTACGCCGCGACGCAGCTGCCCACCCTCGCCGGGGTCGTCAAGGCGCTCGAGGCGAACCAGCCACCCCCGCCGCTGCCCGCCAGTGAGACCGCCAAGGCGATCGCGGCCGGTGCGGACAACCTCATTTCCGCGCGGTACTACATGATCTGCAACGACTCGGACTGGCCGACATCGCTGAAGTCGTACCAGCGGAACGTGGTTATCGACCGGATCCGGCATCCGCTGTTCGGTGCGGCCGGAGCGAACATCAATCCGTGCGCCTATTGGCCGAAGCCGAGCGAGGAGCCTGTGAAGGTCGGCGACGACGGCCCGTCGAACGTGCTGATGGTGCAGAACCTCCGCGACCCCGCGACGCCGCTGGCCGGCGCCAAGCAGCTGCGGCGGGCGTTCGGCGACCGGGCCAGGATGGTGACGGCCGATCAGGGCGGCCACGGCGCCTACCTGTTCAACAAGAACCAGTGCGCGAACACGGCCGCGACAGCCTTCCTCCTGACCGGCCGGCTGCCGGAGCGCGACTACCACTGTTCCGCGGATGCAACACCCCGATGATCGGTTCGTGAGGCGTGGGCCGCGATGATGGTCGTTCCGCAGGACGAGGAAGGGCGACGTACCCAGTGATCCGAAGTACCAACCGGACCTTGGGCCGCATCCTGGTCGTCCTCGAGGTGGTGGCCCTGGCAGGCTTCAACGGTGACGAAGCGGTACGCCGACTGGTCCTGCACGACCAGGTCACTCCGGGCGGTCTCGTGTTCTTCGGGTCCGGGGTGGTGATCAGCGCGCTGGTGCTGCTGCGGCGCCGGTATCCGGGAGCGATCGTGGAGCTCGTCGCGGCCGCGTTCGCGCTTTCGCTGATCTGCAGCGCGGTCGGCTTCTTCGCGAAGCCGGCCGCGCCGTTCGGAGGTGACGCCGAGACCCTCGCGCTGGCACTGCTGATCGGAGCCGGTTGCCATCGGCTGCGGCCGTTGCCGGCGGTCGCGGTCGCGATCGTCGGCGGACTGGCGATCGTGACCGCGCCGATGCTCCGCTACGGGACGGATTCGACCACGCTCACCCTTGCGGTGTTCTGGACCATCGTCTGGGGTTGCAGCGTCGCGATCGGGCTGATGCTGCGGGACGCCGACGCGCGGCGCGAGGTCGCGCTGGCGGCGGCGCGGAACCGGGAGCGGCTCGCGCTCGCGAGGGAGCTGCACGACCTGGTCGCACACCACATCACGGGGGTGGTGGTCCGGACCCAGGCAGCCCAGGTGGTACTTGCCGAGGGCCCCGA
The DNA here is from genome assembly GCF_040655315.1 of Kribbella sp. NPDC050459. Lineage (NCBI taxonomy): Bacteria > Bacillati > Actinomycetota > Actinomycetes > Propionibacteriales > Kribbellaceae > Kribbella > Kribbella sp. NPDC050459. Next base: position 1,163,999 of record NZ_JBFAJQ010000001.1, read on the forward strand.
ACAGGAGTTGCTGCGTGAGATCGAGGGCGCCGGCGCCGAGGCACTGGCCGCCGTACGGCGCCTGGTGACGATGCTTCGGAGCCCAGAGCCGGCCATGCCACTCACCTCCGGTGATCTGGTCGCGGCTGTGGAGTCGGCCGTTGAAGGTCACGCGAACGTGGACCTGCGGCTGGCGCCGAGCCTGGAGGACCTCACAGTCGCGCCGGAGACGGTGTCGACCGTGCACCGCGTCGTCCTGGAGTCGTTGACGAACGTCCGCAAGCACGCGCCCGACGCGAGAACGGTCACGGTCGCGGTGGAGCCCACGATCGGGCAGGGCAAGCCCCTGCTCCGCGTCGAGGTCAGGAACGACGGTCTTCGGCCAGGACGTGCCCGGCGCGCCGCCGGCGGTTACGGACTGATCGGCATGGAGGAACGGATCGGTGCGCTGGACGGCAGGCTGACAGCGGGTGCAGACGACGACGGCGAGCGCGGGTGGCGCGTCCTCGCCGAACTCCCGCTACCTGGTGGGGTGGCGGCGGGACCGGAGAAGGGAACGGCATCGTGACGTCGCGGACTTTGCGGATCTTGCTCGCGGACGACCAGGCACTGGTGCGTACCGGCTTCCGGCTCATCCTGGAGCGCGAGGCCGACATGGAGGTTGTCGGCGAGGCTGAGGACGGCAAGCAGGCGGTCGCGCTGGCTCGGGAACTGCGGCCTGACGTCACGCTGATGGACATCCGGATGCCGCAGCTGGACGGCCTCAGCGCGACCCGATTGCTCGCCGGACCGGAGGTGGCCGACCCGCTGCGCGTGCTGGTGGTCACGACCTTCGATCTCGACGAACTCGTGCACGAGGCCCTGCAGGCCGGCGCCTGTGGCTTCCTGCTGAAGGACGCCGGTCCCCGGCTGCTGGTCGAAGCCGTGCATGCCGCTGCGAACGGGGATTCCCTGGTGTCGCCGTCGATCACGGCCCGGCTCCTGCAGCACTTCAGCTCGCCGAGCGGCACGACACGCCGAGCCGCACCACCGCTGACCGAACGCGAGCTCCAAGTGACGCGGACGGTCGCCCGCGGCCGGACGAACGCCGAGATCACCGACGAACTTCTGATCTCGCTGTCGACGGTGAAGTCACACCTGGCCTCGATCCAGCGCAAGATCCAGGCCCGCAACCGAACCGAGATCGCCGTCTGGGCCTGGGAATCAGGCATCGTCCGCTGAGGCGAGTGACCAGCCGTCCTCGGAAATGGGCGCGGCGGCCGGCCAGGGGATTGCGGCGAGCAGTTCGTGCGGCCGGTCCAGGGGGACGATGTGACCGCAGTCGGGGATGAGGTGTGCGGTGAGGTCGTCGACGATCGGGCGGAGTTGCTGCTCGAGAGCGCGGCCTACTGGTGCGGCGCCGATGGCGGTTGTGGGTACGGCGAGGCGCCGGGTGCCGGACCGCGTCGCGGAGCTGCTCGGCGGTCCGGGGGAGCGCGCGGTAGAAGCCGAGCGCGGACCGCAGCGCGCCGGGTCTCGAGTAGGCCGCGGCGATCGCGGCCCGGATGTCCGGGCGTACGCCGCTGTTGCGCGTGCCCTGGTCGTAGAACCAGTCGACGTACTCGGCCTCATGTCCGGCCAGGACGGTCTCGGCGAGGCTGGGGACGGCGTGGAAGCCGAACCACCACGGCGGTCCGGCCGCGAAGAAGTCCTCGGCACCGGGGAGCCGGCCGAGGGTCGACTCGATCAGGACGAGCCGGTCCACGAGCTCGGGCCGATTCAGGCCGAGCAGGAACGCGGCGGGGACGGCGGCGTCGATCGCGACGACCGTGGCAGTGGTTCCGTCGAGCAGTCCTTCGATGTCGAGTCCTTCTTGCTGTGGGCCGGGTTGCCACCACCGAGATCATCGACATCTTGGTGGGACCGGCCTGATTCATCGTGGTCGTCCAGTTGGAAGGTCGATGTCGGTGACCGTCCAGAGCGGCGGGACTGCGCGAGGACTCGCAGCATTGCGCAACAGTTGTCACTTGCAGGGTTCTTCGCTGTTGCCGGCGTTGAGTGGTCACGGTGGATGGTCAGGAGGAGCCGCGAGATGCGTCGATCAACGTGGGTATGCCTGATCGGATGCCGGTGCTTTATCCACAGGCCGCTCGTGTGCTTCGGCGGATGATCGTTCGGCTGGCACGATCGCGGCGAGAGTCGAGTGACGGGTCCCGAGCGGAGGAGGATGCATCGTGAGTGGGGCTGATGAGTGGGCGACCTTGGATGACCTGCTCGGGATGGAGGCGTTGGCGGATCAGCCTGCGGGTGGAGGCGGGATCGGGCGGTTGGCGTTCTATGGCCGGTGTTCGACGGAGGACAATCAGGATCCGGCGACGTCGAAGGCCTGGCAACTTGGGGAGGCGGAGCGGTTTGTGGGACCGCTTGGGGGTGAGGTTGTCGAGGAGTTCTTCGACATCGGTCAGTCGCGGTCGTTGCCTTGGGAGCGGCGGGAGCAGGCGAGCGAGGTTTTGCGGGCCTTGAAGGATCCGGGGCGCGGCTGGGATGGGTTGGTGGTGGGGGAGGCGACTCGGTGCTGGTTCAGCAACCAGTTCAGTCTGGCTTGGCCGAAATTCGATCGGTATGGCGTGTCCCTGTGGATACCGAGTCTGGGTGGGCGGTTCGATCCGGAGAACACGGTGCACGACATGGCGATGACGATCACGGGTGGGTTGTCGAAGTCGGAGCGGCAGCATGTGCAGCGGCGGGTTCGGGCCGCGATGGCTGCGCAAGTGCTGATCGACGGGCGGTACCAAGGTGGGCGTGCGCCGTATGGGTATGTGGTCGCGGACGGCGGACCGCATCCACATCCGCGGAAAGCTCAGGAGGGTCTCCGGCTGAAGGTGCTGGTAGTCGATGAGTTCGCCGCGGCCGTAGTTCGGCGGGTATTCGAGCTCTACTTGGAGGGATGGGGCAAGAAGGCGATCGCGGAGTGCCTGAACCGCGAGGGTGTGCCGTGTCCGTCGGCGCACTCGCCGAGGCAGAACCGTCATCGGAAGATGGACGGTTGGCAGCATTCGACGATCGTGGCGATCCTGGACAACCCGCGGTACACCGGCTACGCGGTCTACGGCCGGTGGCAGAAGGTCGAGGAGCTGCTCGATCCTGAGGATGTCGCGGCTGGATATGTCGTGAAGTTTCGTCGGTCGCCGCAGGCGAAGATCGTTCGCTCGCGACAGCCTGCTCATCCGGCGATCGTCTCGGTCGAGATGTTTACCGCCGTGCAGCTCGCGCAACGTAGGCGAAAGTCGGGCGGTAAGGCGAGTTGGTCTGGGGTCGACCGGCGGCGTGTGTCGAAGAAGCGTCAGTACATGTTCCGCGGGCGCATCAAGTGCGGGCTGTGCGCCAGGAGGATGGAGGGGGCGGCTCGTCGGCAGGACACGATCTACTACCGGTGTAACGCTCGCACGTTGGTGCCAGGGTCAGCGATGGCAATCGCGCATCCTCCGCAGATCTACCTTCGAGAGGATGCGCTTACTCCGCGCATCAATCGATGGATCGGCAGCTTGTTCGACCCGGTCCATCGGAGCGCGACGATCTCCACACTTCTGGAGGCCGACGACTCGGCTGACCTGGCGCGCGAGCAAACGGAACGATTGCGGGATCGGGTCGCGGCGGCTGAGACCGTTATGGAGAAGTTGCATAAGGCGTTGGATGCCGGCTGGGATCCCGTCGAGTTGCGTGAGCAGTACAACTCGGCGGTCGCGGAGAAGCGAGCGGCCGAAGCCGCGCTTGCCGCCGCGCCCGAAGCGAGAGGGCTGAGCCGTGGGGACATCGAGGCGTATGTCGATCAGCTTGGAGACATCGCGACCGCCTTGGACAGAGCTGATCCCGATGAGCTGAGTGAGCTCTACGCATCATTCCGGCTGACGCTGACGTATCACCACGTCGAACAGAGTGTCGATGTGGAGGTCGACCCCTTGGGGGACCGTGTGGATAAGTTGCGTGTCCGAGGGGGGACTTGAACCCCCACGCCCTAAAACGGGCACTAGCACCTCAAGCTAGCGCGTCTGCCTATTCCGCCACCCGGACGAGTGATCGTACCGCCTGGGCGGTGCCGACCGGAGAACAGTAGCAAACTCCAGGGGTGGAATTCACATCGGGGCTCCGGGGTGGTGACGGTGGCGTGTCGGGGGCGTAGTTTGAAATTCAAACAGTGGCCTCTGGGGTGGAGGTGAGGACGCCGTGGACGAGTGGAACGGCATGGCGTACGCGGGTAAGGAGACGATGCTCCGGGTGGTGCGGCAGGAGGCGGAGCTGTTCTTCGGGATGGCCGAGCGGGACGGGGTCTGGGAGGCGCCGACCGGGGCCGGGCACTGGGAAGTGCGGGACGTGGTGGCGCATCTCGCGGACACGACCGAGTCGTACTTCGTGGCGTTCGACGCGGCCCGGTCGCACGCCGAGGTGCCTGCGGCGTACGGGCTGCCGGGGATGGCCGAGCGGGTGGACAAGCAGGCGCTCGCGCTGCGCAGTGTGCCACAGGACGAGTTGGTGGAGCGGTTGCGGACCGACTTCGACAAGATGATGGGGATGTTCGACGCGCTCGGGCCGGACGACTGGGGCGGGTTCACGGTGCAGCACTTCTACATGGGTCCGCTGCCGGCGTTCTTCTACCCGGCGTTCCAGTTGATGGACTACGGCGTCCACTCCTGGGACATCCGGCAGGGCACCGGCCGCGCGCACGGGCTGTCCGGCGAGGCCGCCGACCTGCTGGTCCCGTTCATGTTCGTGCTGTGGAAGTACACCACCGGGGCGAAGGATCCGTGCGAGCTCGGCATCCGGATCACCAGCGGCCCGAACGCGGGCGACACGCGCGTGACGGTCGGCCCGGACGGTATGGACTACGCGGCCGGCGACATCGATGATCTGCCGGCGGTGATCGAGTTCGATCCGGGCAGTTTCGTCCTGACCGCGTTCGGTCGCAGCAACGCCGGTACGATCCGGGGCGACCGGGCCGTCGCCGATCGGTACCTGAACTTGTTCTTCCGGATCTGAGGGGGAGTGGATGACCGAGATCGACCTGTCCACGATCGAGGCCGAGCGGGACCGGATCAGGTCGGCGTACCTGAAGCCCGGTGGGACGTCGACGGCGCGCGGCCTGCATCACACGGCACTGCTGAGTGCGGACGTCGAGCGGACGGTGCGGTTCTACCAGGACGTGCTCGGGTTCCCGCTGACCGAGATGGTCGGCAACCGGGACTACGAGGGGTCGACGCACTTCTTCTTCGACATCGGCAACGGGAACCTGCTGGCGTTCTTCGACTTCCCCGGGCTGGACCTCGGGCCGTACGCCGAGGTGCTCGGCGGACTGCACCACCTGGCGATCTCGGTCGAGCCGGCGCTGTGGGAGCGGCTGAAGCAGAACCTGGACGAGGCGGGCGTGGAGTACCTGGAGGAGAGCGGTACGTCGATCTACTTCCGCGACCCCGACGGCGCCCGGATCGAGCTGATCTCGGACCCGCTCGGCGAGATGTACGGACTCAAGGTCCTCTGAGCCCTGGCCGGGGCGCCTCAGCCGGCGGTGCGGGAACCGTCGGGGGAGGGCTCGCCGGCCGGGTGCTCGACCAGGGCGATCACGCGGGCGGACAGGAAGCGGGCGGTGCGGATCGGCGTGCCGGAGCGGGTCACCTCGACGACCTCGGTGACGCTGCGATTCGTGGTGACCTCGACGCGGCGGCCGGCCTTGGTGGCCGTGATCTCGTACGACGAGACGCCGTTGCCCGTGTCGACGACGATCTCGACCCGATCGCCCTTCATGGATCCAACGTACTCGTCCCAGCCGTTGACCGGGCCGCCGCGCCGGCGGGATCCTCGTGTCGGGGTTGGGGGTGAGATGGGGCAGCGAAGTCCACTGGTGACACTGGCGGCGACCGCCGCGGGGCTGGTCGTCCTGCTCGTCGTGAACAGCACCCAGACGAGCACCCCGACGAGCGCTCAAACCGGCACCCAAACCATCAGCCCGACGAGCACGAGCCCACCGCAGACGACCGCCCCGCCGACCACACAAGCACCGGCAACCACCAAAGCACCGGCAACCACGAAACCACCCGCCGCACGCACAGTCGTGTACGCCGGACGCACCCCGACCCGCGAAGCCGTAGCCCTAGCCGTCAAAGGCACCCACGCCGTCAGCTACGTCTGCGACGGCCGCACCCTGGAAGCCTGGCTGACCGGAACCGTCGCGAACGACCGAGCCGTCCTCCGGTCGCGCACCGGCGACCACCTGACCGCCACCCTGAGCCCAACAGCCGCGACCGGAACGTTCACGCTGAACGGCCGCACGCTGCGCTTCACGATCCCCACGGCCGGTCCGCCGGCGGGCCTGTACCGAGCCCGCAACAGCACAAGAACGATCGGCTGGATCGTCCTCCCCAACGGCCAGCAGGTCGGCGTCGACGACGACGGTACGCCGGCAGCCGCCCCGCCACTCGACCCGGCCAACCGCACAGCGACGGTCGACGGCGTGTCCGTCACAGCCCTGACGATCACCGGCGACGAGACGTTCTGAGATGACCACGACCACAGGCCCCAAGGCGAGCACAGTCGTCGTACCGTTCGCGGCCGGCGCCGCGGTGGCCGTCGCGCTGGGCGTCTACGGCCGCCTGCACGACCCGACCGGTGTCGCGATCGACATCGCCGGCTTCTCGAGCTTCCGGTCGGTGAAGACCTGGCTGGCAACAGTCGCCGCGGTGCTGGGCCTCGTCCAGATCCTGTCGGCGATCGCCCTGTACCGCGGCCGACCCGGCCTCGCACCGCTGCACCGCTGGTCCGGCCGGGCCGCCGTCGCCTTCACCCTGCCGGTCGTCGCCCATTGCCTTTACGCGTTGGGCTTCCAGTACGGCGCGCCACGGGTACTGATCCACTCGCTGCTCGGCTGCTTCTTCTACGGCGCCTTCGTCGTGAAGATGCTGTCGCTCACCCGCAACGACGCACCGCGCTGGCTGCTGCCCGTCGCCGGTGGCGCGGTCTTCACGGGACTCGTCGGCCTGTGGCTGACGTCCTCGCTGTGGTTCTTCACCACGTTCGGCATCATCCGCTGAAGGGAGCAGATGTGGACGCACCAAGCCGCCGTACGATCCTGGCCGGAGCCGCCGCCGGGCTCGCGGGCCTCACCGGGTGCCAGAAGTACGGCGAACCCACGGCGACCCCGGCGCCCGCGCCGGCCAATACCGTCCTCGGCAAGATCGCCGACATCCCGGTCGGCGGCGGCAAGATCTTCGCGCCGAACCAGGTCGTGGTGACGCAGCCGGTCAAGGGCACGTTCAAGGCGTTCAGCTCGATCTGCACCCATCAGAGCTGTCCCGTCGCGAGCGTCTCCGGCGGCACCATCAACTGCGACTGCCACGGCAGCAAGTACGCCGTCGCGACCGGGGCCGTCGTCGCCGGGCCGGCGCCCCGCCCGCTGCCCCCGAAACAGATCACGATCACCGGCGACACCATCACTCTGACCTGACTCTGCTCACGAACCAGCCGTGGGGGAGGATGGGCCCCATGACGACCTCCAGTGACCGTACGTCGTACGCCGCCGACGCCGAGGTGGTGGAGCTCTGCAGCGAGCTGATCCGGATCGACACCACGAACTACGGCAACGGCAAGAGCAACGGCGAGCGCGTGGCGGCGGAGTACGTCGCGGCCAAGCTGGACGAGGTCGGGATCGAGTCGACGATCTACGAGTCGGAGCCGGGCCGCGCGACGCTGGTCGCGCACTGGGACGGCGAGGACCAGAGTGCGGACCCGCTGCTCGTGCACGGGCACCTCGACGTCGTGCCGGCGGACCCGAAGGACTGGAAGGTCGACCCGTTCGCCGGGGAGATCTTCGACGGGTGCGTGTGGGGCCGCGGCGCGGTCGACATGAAGGACTTCGACGCGATGGTGCTCTCCGTCGTGCGGGCGCGGCAGCGGGCCGGCGTGAAGCCGCGGCGGCCGGTCCGGCTGGTGTTCACGGCCGACGAAGAGGCCGGCGGGGTGTACGGCGCCCAGTGGCTGATCAACAACCACCCGGACACGGTCGCGGACTGCACCGAGGGCATCGGCGAGGTGGGCGGCTTCTCGATCACGGTCAAGGACGACCTGCGGCTGTACCTGATCGAGACCGCCGAGAAGGGCATGAACTGGATGCGGCTCAAGGCCCGCGGCACGGCCGGCCACGGGTCGATGGTGAACACCGACAACGCGGTCACCAACCTGGTCGAGGCGGTCACCCGGATCGGCTCCCACGAGTGGCCGCTGCGCGTGACGCCGACCGTCCGCGAGTTCCTGAAGACGCTGGAGGATGTGCTCCAGGTCGAGCTCGACCCGGACGACATGACCGCGACGCTGGCCAAGCTGGGCAGCTTCAGCCGGATGTTCGGCGCCACGATCCGCAACACCGCGAACCCGACGATGCTGAACGCCGGCTACAAGGTGAACGTGATCCCGGGCGACGCCGAGGCGCACATCGACGGGCGGTTCCTGCCCGGGTACGAGGACGAGTTCTACGCCACCATCGACGAGCTGCTCGGCGACAAGGTGCAGCGCGAGACCGTCGTCACCGACATCGCGCTGGAGACCGAGTTCAGCGGCGGTCTGGTCGAGGCGATGAAGGCGTGCATCCAGGCCGAGGACGCGCAGAGCCGGTTCGCGCCGCTGCTGATGTCGGGCGGCACCGACGCCAAGTCGTGGAGCCGGCTGGGCGTGCGCTGCTTCGGGTTCGTGCCGCTGCAGCTGCCGCCGGACCTGGACTTCATGGGCATGTTCCACGGCATCGACGAGCGGGTGCCGACGTCCGCGCTGGAGTTCGGCTCGCGGGTCCTCGACCGCTTCCTCGATCAGGCCTGAGGCATCACCCCTGCAGGTGACTCGGCCGGTGGGTCACCTGCTCGATGTTCTCGGCTGCCGCCAGCACGAGCTGGTGCGAGAGTTCGGACAGCGCCCGCGCCGCCGCCAGTTGGTCGCCGATCCGCGGCACCTCCCGGTCGTGCGGGTGCCGGTACGCCGTTCCGCGTGCCGAGAACTGCTCCTCCTGATGGGTGTGCAGCCGCGCCTCGGCCCGCGTCACCCGTTCGTCGCCCTGCTCGTCGATCTCGATGTCCACGACCCAGTTCCGCACCGTTGACATCTCACTCACCTTCGTTCGCTCTGGTCCTCCTTCGAGCGTCGTACGACCACCGGCCGGTTGAGAAGACCTGAGTCCAAGAAGTCCGCTGCGTGCTCGATGTGTTGCAGATCGAAGCGGCGGCCGAACTCGGCTGTCACGTCGGCGGCCGCCTGCAGAAGGTGGCGGTCCGCCGAGAGTGCGTTGGCTGCCGTGTTGTGTACGTCGATGCGCAGGTCGTTCGTGCCGGGGCGCACGGCGTCGGTGAGGTCGACCTCGTACGGCGGGGCCCAGAGCGAACCGCAGTGGACGTCGTTGAGCCAGATGTCGGCGGCGACGCCGATGGGCGGGGTGACGAGGGCGCGATAGGAGTTGGCCGGGAGGTAGGGCTCGCTGCCCGGTGCGACCGGCTCGCCCGGGCCGAAGTCGAGGAGGAGGTGGTCGGTGGTGTCCGGGAGTTCGAGCTCGGTGCGATAGGTGGCCGAGCCTGAGTACGTCGCCAACGCCGGGTCGTCCTCCCACCGGTGCGGGAGCGAAACCGGACGTCTTTCACCATCGAAGGCCACCGACCAGTCGCCCTGCACTGCGCCGTCGAGGCGCTCACGCTGCTCCGGTACGTCGTCCTCGAGCCCGGCCGGCGTCAGGACAGCCGCCTCGTACGGAGCGAGGGTCGTCGTGCGGGTGACGGTCACCTTGCCGGAGAGCGGGCTCCAGCGTTCCATCGGGTGCGGGAAGGTGAGGGTGCGGGGCTGAGTGCCGGTGTTGGCGACGAAGTAGAGGTCGCCGTCGGCCAGGCGGCGGTGGACGATGCCGATGTCCTGCTGCGGCTGGATCGGGGGCGGGGGAAGGTGACCGGCGAGCGTGCTGATGTCGGTGACGACCTGTCCGCCGGACGCCTCGACGGCGGCGAGCCACCGGCTGGTCTCCGGTGGGGTCGTGGTTCCTTCGGGTACGACGACAAGCGGCGCGTCGGACGGATCCAGCACGGCCAGCGCGTCGTCGTCGATCAGGTCGAAGTCGAGCCCGGCCTCGCGGATGATCCGGGGAACGCTCTCGGGGATCAGCTGCCGCACGACGCGGTACAGGTTGAGCGGCTCGGCGTGCCCGGCGCGTGCGGCGTACGCGTCGTACGTCGGGACGTAGATCTTCACCGGCCGGACCGGTACGCCCTGCTGGAGCACCCAGGAGAGGCGGTGCAGGGAACCGAACAAGGCAGTTGCCGTCGGCCACCAAGGGTTCCGGTCGTCGAGTGCGCCCGCGGCGTAGAAGATCCAGCCGAGCCCCGGTCCGCCGGACGGCGAGTACGGCCATCCGTGGCCGATCAGCTGGTTGACGCCGGAGAGGAAATGCTCGTGGGCCTCGCCCTGCAGATCCAGCGGCGTGGCGCGGAACGACGGCGAGTGGACCCACGTCCAGACCTCGGCGGACACCACCGGCCGGCCGTGGATGTTCGCGGCCGACGACGCCCAGCGGGTCTCCGGAAGGCGGGTCCAGCCCCAGCCTTCGCCCTCGAACAGGTCCGCGTGGCGATAGCTGCTCATCGTCGCCGGCGGTTCGCCGTAGCTCTGGATCCGGAACGGTACGCCGTGCCCGGCCGCCCAGCGCTGGAAGACCTTCAGGAAGTTGTCCTCGTACAGCTCCGACAGGGTCCGCCCGAAGTCGATCCGTAGCTGCCGCGCGCCGTCGGTGCCGACGAGCAGTTCGTACAGCCGCGGCCGCAGGTCGTACCCGCGCCGCTTCGCGAACTCGTCGAGCATCGCCGGCGTCCAGTCGCCGCCGTACACCTCGAGGCTGTCGCAGAACACGGACCCGAGCAGCTCCGGCGTCGCGGCCTGCACCAGCGGCTCCGCCACCCGCCGGATGTGCTCCTCGGCCGCGGCCGCCGAGTAGTGGTCGAGCGTCAGCCCTTCGGCGCCCGCTGCGGCCCGCTTCACGTTCTGGCCGGTCACACGGGATGTCGCGATCAGCACCTCGCGCGGCTGACCGCCTGCCGGTACGCGGATGATCCCGTCCCGCACCGGAACCTCGACGTACGACGACGGCGCGCCCGCCGGCCCGTCACCGACGTACGCGGCCACGAACTCGTCACCGGGCCAGGCATCCACGATCGGTACGTCGTACGCCGCGGCGCCGATCTCGCGGCGGTCCCAGTGCAGGTGCCGCGCAGCCAACGAGGGGCCGATGTGCGGGCCCCCGTACGACCATCCGCTCCCGAGCGTCACGTCGAACCGCAGGCCGAGGCGGCGTGCCGTCCGGGCCGCGTGCCCGACGAGCTCGAGGAACTCCGGCGATCCGAACGGCGCGGTCACCGGCCCCATCGGGTAGACGAACGCGACCTCGGCGCCGCCGAGCCCCGCCGCGGCCATGGCTTCCAGCTCGCGGTCGATCTCGTCTCGCTCGACGGACGGACCGAACCACCACCAGCGCATCATCGGCCGCGCCTCGGGCGGCGGGTTCCGGAACTGTCGTCGGACGTCGTCGACGGTCGCCATGCTCTTCACCCCACCGCCGCGGGCGGCGCGCGGTCAACGCCGCTGACCAGTACCGGTCAGATCGTCCTGCGCAGTGATGACACCCGGGCGTTCACGACAGGTTCAGCGTGGCGCGGAGCTGGGGGAGGGTGCTTCATCAGAGGTTGCGGAGGCGAGGGAGTGGTGACGACCGAGAGGGTGAGGCGGTAATGGAACGGCGCGGGGGTGAGGTGCTCGCCGGCGCGGAGTTCGGTGGCGAGGGCGCTGCGGGGGACCAGGGCCAGGTGGGAGCTGCGACGGGCCATGGCGACCGTGGTGCTGAGGGTGACGCCGCGGCGCGGGATCGCGCCCAGCGCCGCAAGCCGGGAGTGGATGTCCTCGGCGCCCCGGTCGTACGTCGAGAACGCGATCTGGCGGTCCTTCAACGGTCGGCGGCCCCGGCCGGGTGGGCGGGCGCCGGGCGGGACGAACAGGACGAGTTCGTCGCGGCCGACGCGGCGGGACACAGTGCCGCGCGGCAGCGTCATCTGGTCGGCGATGGCGATGAACGCGGCGTCCATGGTGCCCTCGGCGACGCGCTCGACCAGGAAGTGACCGTGGTCGACCTGCTGCTGGATCTCCAGGTCGGGGAGGTCGGCGTCGAGGACCGGGAACAGGATCGGCGCGAGGCTGGCGAAGGTGCCGATCACGAGCCGCTCGGTGACCGCGGCCGCGCGGGTGGCGTCGTACACCTCCTCGAGGTGGCCGAGGATGTGGTCGGCGCGGCGGCTGAGCTCGGCCCCGGCCCGCGTGGGGCGGGCGCCGCGGGTGTCGCGCTCGAAGAGCTTGGTGCCGCAGAGCCGTTCGAGCCGGGCGAGCCGCTGGGAGGCGGACGGCTGCGAGATGCGCAGCTCGCGTGCGGCGGTCCCCACGGCGCCGGTGCGGGTGACGGCCTGGACCAGCCGGAGGTCCTCAACCGAAGGTAATGAGGCCATAGGCTGAGCCTATGGCAAGCGGGCAAGATCCGCCGGCTACCTGGGTGCCGCCGGAACGCCAAGAATGCAAGGCGTGAAGGCGCGATCCGAGGCATTGGTCCTGCTGGCCGGAAGTGGTACTGCGGACTTCGCGTTCCGGATTGCCCAGGTCGCGCTGCCGTTGGTGATCCTGCGTGAGACCGGGTCCGTCGCGGCGACCGGACTGGTCGCGGGCGCGGCCGGCGTACCGGTGGTGCTGTCGCCGTGGTGGGCAAGGAGGGCGCGGCAGTGGGTCGATTCCGGCCCGCGGCTCGCGGTCGTGGCGCTTGTGTCCGCGATTGCGCTGGCATCGGTTCCCGCGGCCGCCGGATTGGGCATCTTGTCGCCGGAGTGGCTGATCCTGAGCGGGCTGCTGCTCGGGTGCGGCGACGCTTTGTCGAACCCGGGCCGCTCGGCGCTGCTCGCCGACACCGGTGACCGGTGGGGCGATGGCCGGGCGGTCCAGTTGCTGACCTGGCAGGACGGGCTACGGCGGTTCGGGATGCTGATCGGCCCGACCGTCGGAGCGCTCGCGATCTCCACCGGCTTGACGAACGGATTGCTGTGGATCGAAGCCGCAAGCGTCGCAGGCGCCGGACTCCTGGCGTGCGCCGTCCGGTCCGAGCGGGCTCCAGCAGGTCTGGTGACGCCGTCGATCCGCGGCAGTCTGCGCGGGCGCACCGAGGTCGCCTACGGATGGGTCGTCCGCGGCACGGGATGCGTCACGTGGTTCGCGTTCACGCTCGGGCTGTCGGTCGTCGGTGAGGAACGCGGGCAGCCCGGCGTCTACCTGGCCGCGGGCATGACCGGGTACGGCGTGGGGTCGCTCGTCGGCACCGCGGTGTCGCTGGCGGTGGTCCGGCGTACCAGGCCGACGGCGACCGCGTCGCTGGCCTGGGCCTGGAGCGGGCTGTGCTGGGTCGGGATGGGCGTGTGGACGACGCCGCCGGTGGTCGCCGTGATGGGCGCGTTGTCGGGGGTGACCGTGGTGATCGGAATCGCCGCGATCTCCGTCCTCATCACGCGCACGTCCGTCGGTGCCGAGCGGCGCGCGTTGCTGTCCGGGCAGAGCGTCGTCGTGAGCGCCGGCAGCGCGGCCGGGATGCTCGCCGGCGGGCCGATCATCGGCGCGGTCGGTGCCGAGCTCGCGCTGATCGGGTCCGGGCTCGTCACCGCGGCCGTCGCCCTGCTGGTCCTGGTTCGGTGCCAGACTGCGACGCCTGCCCGAGATCACCACGCCGGCCGAGCGGCCTGAGTACCTGGAGCGGATGGACGACTTCGATCTCTAACGCGCGAGCCGTCCGAGCAGCGCCGAGGCCGCGCAGATGCCGGCGATGGCCGCGGCGATGAGGACGGTGAAGTCGAGCAGGTAGTTGGTGGGCTGGCCGATCAGCAGGCCGCGGAGGGCGCTGACCTCGTACGTGAGCGGATTGGCGTGCGAGAGCGCGCGGAGCCAGCCGGGCATGATGGCGACCGGATAGAGGGCGTTGGACGCGAAGAACAGCGGCATCGTGATCGCCTGGCCGATGCCCATCAGCCGGTCGCGGCGCAGCACCAGGCCGGCGATCGTCATCGACAGGCAGGAGAAGAACGCCGCCCCGAGCACGACGACCGCGAGCATCGCGAGCAGCTTCAACGGGTTCCAGGTGAGGCTGACGCCGAGCAGCGCGGCGACGACGAGGACGACGATCGCCTGGGAGATCGTCCGGACCCCGGCCGCGAACGCCTTCCCGGCGACCAGCGCCGAGCGCGGCGACGGCGTGACCAGGAGCTTGGTGAGGATCCCGGCGTCGCGCTCCCAGATGATCTGGATCCCGTAGAAGATCGCGACGAACAGCGCCGACTGCGCGATGATGCCGGGCGCGAGGTAGTCGAGGTACGGGACGTCGCCGGTCGGGATCGCCCGGATCCGGCTGAAGGTCTGGCCGAAGATGACCAGCCACAGGACCGGCTGGATCGCGCGGGTGATCAGCTCGGTCCGGTCGTGCCGCAGCTTCTGCAGCTCGACCAGGCAGAACGTCCCGATCCGGGAGAACAGCCGGAGCGCCGCGCGCGGGCGCGAATCAACCCAGGCGCTGGGCGGTGCGGCGGGTGCCACGGACATCGCGCAGACCTCCCTTCGCCTGACCCTCCAGGCTTTCCCCGGTGTGGTGCCGGAACACGTCCTCCAAGCTCGCGCCGGGACCGAGCGCGGCCTTCAGCTCTTCCGGCGTACCGACCGCGCGGAGCCGGCCGAGGTGCAGCAGGGCGACCCGGTCGCAGAGGATGTCCGCCTCCTCCATGTAGTGCGTGGTCAGCAGCACGGTCATCCCGTACCGCTCCTGCATCTCCTGCACCCGCGCCCACACCGAATCCCTGGCCACCGGGTCGAGCCCGACCGTCGGCTCGTCCAGCACGAGCAGCGCGGGCCGGTTCACCAGCGCCTGCGCGAGCTCGAGCCGGCGCACCATCCCGCCGGAGTACGTCGACGCGAGCCGGTCGGCGGCATCGGTCAGGTCGACGATCTGCAGGACCTCGGCCACCCGCGCGGCCCGCTCCCGCCGCGGTACGTCGAACAGGCGCGCGAACCACGAGACGTTCTCGCGGCCGGTGAGCGCACCCTCGATGGACAGCTGCTGCGGGACGTACCCGAAGCATCCGCCGGACCCGCATGGCGTCGGTGCGGACGTCGAGGCCGAAGACCCGGACCGTGCCGGACTGCGGCGGGTAGAGCGTGTTCAGCACCCGCAGCGTCGTCGTCTTGCCGGCGCCGTTGGGACCGAGCAGGCCGAAGCATTCGCCGGGGGAGACGGTCAGGTCGAGGCCGTCGACCGCGAGCTGGTCACCGAACCGGTGACTCAGACCCGCCACCGACACCGCGGGTTCCGCACTCATACGCGCTCCTTCCTGAGCTGCTCCTCGGGATGCAGGCGCTCCGCGAGCCCGGTCAGCACCGGCAGCGCGGCGACCAGCGCGTCGCGCTCGTCCGGCGTCAGGTCGTCGAGCACACCGGACACCAGCGCCGTACGGCGGTCGCGCCAGGCCTCGACCTGTTCACGGGCCGGCTCGGTGAGCGTCAACCGGGCGACGCGCCGATCGGACGCGTCGGGCGTGCGCTGCAGCAGGCCGCGCTCGGTGAGCCGCCCGACGAGGGTCGACACCGTGTTCGCGACCAGGCCGAGCTCGGCGGCGGCCTCGGCGACCGAGATGCCCGGATTGCGGCGCACGGTGCGGACCAGCTCGGCCTGCGAATCGGTGAGCGCGGACAACGGGAACGGGCGTCCCGCGGAACGGCGCAGCCGCCGGCGGACGAGCCCGATCGCGGCGATCAGTTCCTCGGCCAGGAGTTCGCTCACGCCGTCCAGAATACCTCTGGGGCAGAGATATTGCGCCGCGAGAACGGCCCGGACTTTCCGGGCCGGTCAGAGGGTCCGCATCACGCGGATGATGCGGCGGCGCAACCAGACGCGCCGCGATCCGTCCGGGTAGCGCCGGAGCCTGGCCAGCTCCCACCCGCCGTACTCCGCGTGCTCGGTGAGCAGCTTGCGCACCGCACCGCGGGACTCCGTCCTGGACACCTCGAACTGCTGCAGTTCGTATTCGGCCATCCGCACCTCCAGTACTACGCCCTCAGGAAACATCCTCCAGTGCCGCGACGATGGCGGGCGGCAATGTGAGCTCCTCCACACCCAGAACCGACTTCAGTTGCAACGCTGTCCGGGCCCCGACGATCGCCGCCGACACCCCCGGCCGGTCCCGCACCCAGGTGAGCGCCACCTCGAGCGGGGTCCAGCCGAGCCCGTCGGCGGCTCGTGCGACCGCTTCCACGATGCCCGAAGCCCGGGCGTCGAGATAGGGGTCGACGAATCTGGACAGATGTTGAGAGGCCGCGCGGGAGTCCGCCGGGATGCCCGTGCGGTACTTCCCGGTCAGCACACCGCGGCCGAGCGGGGACCAGGCGAGGACCCCGATCCCGAGGCCGGCGGCGGCGCGCAGGGCGTCCACCTCGGCGTCCCGGGCGAGCAGCGAGTACTCGACCTGGTTGCTGACCGGAACCGCGCGCCCCGGCCAGGCCTGCTGCCAGGTGACCGCGCGGGCCGACTTCCAGCCGGCGTAGTTCGACACGCCGACATACCGCACCTTGCCCGAGCTGACGGCGTGGTCGAGCGCCGACAGCGTCTCCTCCAGCGGCACGTCGTCGGACCAGGTGTGCAGCTGCCAGAGGTCGATGTGGTCGACCTTCATCCGCCGCAGCGAGCCCTCGAGATCGCGCAGCAGCGCGCCCCGGGAGGTGTCGGTGATCCGCTCGCCCCGGCGGACGCTGAACCCGGCCTTGGTCGCGATCACCAGGTCGTCGCGGTCCACCACGTCGCCGAGCAGCGACCCGATCAGCAGCTCGCTGTCGCCGTCGCCGTAGGCCGCCGCGGTGTCGATCAGCGTGCCGCCCGCGGACACGAACGCGGCGAGCTGCTCGCGCGCCTCGTGCTCGTCGGTGTCCCGGCCCCACGACATGGTGCCCAGGCCGAGCCTGCTCACCGCCAAGCCACTGTGACCGAGATAGCGCTGCTGCATGCACCGAGCCTATTGCGAGCCACCGACAACGGCTCGCTAGGCTCGCCAGTCATGCGACTCGGACTGAACATCGGCTTCGTCTACGGCGGCGACGACCATCTGGACCACCTGAGGCTGGTGAAGGAGGCCGAGGCACTCGGATTCTCGGTCACCTGGGCCGCGGAGGCATACGGCTCGGACGCCGCCACGCTGCTCAGCTGGATCGCCGCCCAGACCACCACGATCGACATCGGCGCGGCCGTGTTCCAGATCCCGGCCCGGACGCCGGCGATGACCGCGATGACCGCGGCCACCCTCGACCGGCTGTCGAACGGCCGGTTCCGGCTCGGCCTCGGCGTGTCCGGGCCGCAGGTGTCGGAGGGCTGGCACGGCGTCCGGTTTTCTCAGCCTCTGCTCAGGACCCGTGAGTACGTTGACATCGTGAACGCGGCCCTGCGGCGCGAGACGGTGGTGTACGGGGGGAAGTACTTCACCCTGCCGCTGCCCGACGGGCCGGGCAAGGCGCTGAAACTGACCGTGCGGCCGATCCGCGACCACGTGCCGGTGTACCTGGCCGCGGTCGGCCCGAAGAACCTCGAGCTGGCCGGCGAGATCGCCGACGGCTGGCTCGGGATCCTCAACGACCCAGGCTTCCTTGGAGAGCAGTTGGCGCACATCAGGACGGGCCGTGCCGCCCGTCAGAATCGTCAGGAGGACCTCGACGGGTTCGACGTCGTGGTCACCACCCCGCTGATGACCGGGGACGACATCCAGGCCGCGGCCGACCCGGTCCGCGGGTACGCCGCGCTGTACGTCGGCGGCATGGGCAGCCGGGAGAAGAACTTCTACAACGCGCTCGCGGTGCGGATGGGGTACGCCGACGAGGCGAAGGAGATCCAGGACCTGTACCTGGCCAAGAAGCACCGCGAGGCGATGGCCGCCGTACCGTTCGGCTTCCTGGACTCGATCTCGCTGCTCGGCGGCAAGGAGCGGATCGCCGAGAAGCTGACGGCGTACGCCGAGGCGGGCGCGACGACCGTGTCGCTGACGCCGTTCGCGCCGACCGTCGAGCAGCGGATCGCCGACCTGCGGACCGCCGCGGAGGCGCTGGAACTGTCCGGAGCCGGCCACTGATGACGATCTGGGACTCCATCATCCTCGGCATCGTCGAGGGGCTGACCGAATTTCTGCCGGTCTCCAGCACCGGGCACCTGACCATCGTCGCGAAGATGCTCGGGCTGAAGATCGACGACCCGTCGATCACCGGCTTCACCGCGGTGATCCAGATCGGCGCGATCGCGGCCGTGGTGCTCTACTTCCTGCAGGACATCCGGCGGATCGCCGTCGCCTGGGTCCGCGGCCTGGTCAAGCCCGAACACCGCGGCGAGTTCGACCACCGGATGGGCTGGTACGTGATCGTCGGTTCGACGCCGATCGTGATCGTCGGCTTCCTGGCGCGGGACGTGATCTCGGGACCGCTGCGCAGCCTCTGGTGGGTGGCCGGCGCACTGATCGGCTGGTCGGTCGTGATGGTCGCGGCCGAGCGGCTCGGCTCCAAGTCGAGACCACTCACCCGGATCACGATGGTCGACGCGATCGTGATGGGTGTCGTCCAGTGCCTCGCGCTGGTCCCCGGCGTGTCCCGCTCCGGGGCGACGATCTCGGCCGGCCTGTTCCGCGGCCTCGACCGGGTCGCTGCCACGCGGGTCTCCTTCCTGCTCGGCATTCCCGCCCTGGTCGGCGCGGGCATCTACGAGCTGAAGGACGCCCTCAGCGGCGACGTCGGCGCCGTCCCGCTGATCGTCGGCACGATCGTCAGCTTCGTCGTCGCCTACGCGTCGGTTGCCTGGCTGCTCCGCTTCGTCGCGAAACACTCGATCTCGGTCTTCGCCTTCTACCGCGTCCTCCTCGGCATCGTCCTGATCATCCTCCTGGCCACCAGCACGATCACCGCGACCTAGGCCCTGTCTGGTAATCCAGACAGGACCTAGAGCCAGCCGACCTTGCGGAAGAAGCGGTACATGGTGAAGCAGACGAGGGCCATCAGGAGGAGGACGGCGTAGTAGCCGAAGTGCCAGCGGAGTTCGGGCATGTTGTCGAAGTTCATGCCGTAGATGCCGGCCAGCATCGTCGGTACGGCGGCGATGGCGACCCAGGCGGAGATCTTGCGCATGTCGTCGTTCTGCTGGACCGAGACGCGCGCCAGATGCGCGTTGAGGGCGGACGTGAGCAGGGTGTCGATCGCCTCGGCCTGGTCGGAGACCCGGCTGAGGTGGTCGGCGACGTCGCGGAAGAACGGGCCGGCCTTCGGGCCGAGCCCGCCGCCGCCGTGCGCGAACTGCTCCATCGGCTCCCGCAGCGGGTCGATCGCGCGGCGCATCTCGAGCACCTCGCGCTTCAGCCGGTAGATCCGCTCCGCGTCGCTGGTGCGCTCGGGGGAGAACACCGAGCTCTCGATCTCGTCGACGTCGATCTCGACCTGCTCGGCAACCCGCTCGTAGTCGTCGACGATCGCGTCCGAGACCGCCCAGAGCACCGCGGCCGGGCCGTGCCCGAGCATCGAGGCCCGCTCCTCGAGCTCGTGCCGGGTGGTGGCCAGTTCGCCGCCTTTCCCGTGCCGCACGGTCACGACGTACCGCGGTCCGACGAAGGCGGTCACCTGCCCGGTCTCGACGGCGTCGCCCTCGTCGACGTACCAGAGCGTCCGCAGGACGACGAGGAGCGTGTCACCGAACCGCTCGACCTTCGGGCGCTGGTGGAGCTGCAGCGCGTCCTCGACCGCGAGATCGTGCAGACCGAACAGCCGCTGCACCCGCGCCATCTCCGCGTCCGACGGCTCGTGCAGCCCGATCCACCCGAAGCTGCCGGCGCTGTCTTCGATGGCGTGAGCAACGGTCTCGGGGTCCTTGGGCAGGGCCTGCCGCTCGCCCGCCGCGTACACCCCGCAATCCACGATCACGTCACCATCATGGCATCGGGCACCGCATCAGGACTTGCGCGGACGGGATAACGTGCACTCCATGCCCACCGTGATCCTGGTTCGCCACGGTCGTAGCTCCGCGAACACGTCCGGCACGCTGGCGGGCCGGACGCCCGGCGTGAAGCTGGACGACACCGGCGTCCAGCAGGCCGCGGCGGTCGCGCAGCGGCTCGCCGAGCTGCCTCTGGCCGCGATCGTCACCTCCCCGCTCGAGCGCTGCAAGCAGACCGCGGCCGCGATCGCGAAGCAGCACGACGGGTTGCGTCCGGCAACGGATCGCCGGCTGACCGAGTGCGGGTACGGCGACTGGACCGGACAGCAGATCGCGACGCTGGCGAAGGACCCGCTGTGGGCGGTCGTGCAGCAGCACCCGTCCGCGGTCACGTTCCCGGGCGGTGAGTCGATGCGGGCGATGCAGCAGCGTGCGGTCGACGCCGTCCGCGGGCACGACGCGGAGCTGGCGAAAAGCCACGGTGACAACGCGATCTGGGTCGCGGTCTCGCACGGCGACGTGATCAAGGCGATCGTCGCGGACGCGCTCGGTCAGCACCTGGACACGTTCCAGCGGATCGTCGTGGACACCGCGTCGACGACGATCATCACCTACACCAAGACCCGCCCGTTCCTGGTCCGGCTGAACGACTCCGGCAGCGAACTGGCCTCGCTGGTTCCTAAGCCGTCAGCGAAAGGCAAGCCCAAGAAGCAGTCCTCGGACGCCGTGGTCGGTGGACGGTAATAGGGTCTGGGTATGGCGCGAGTTGTGCACTCCTACGACGACCCCGAGCGGTTCGTCGCCGGCACCGTGGGCGAACCCGGTGCGAGGACGTTCTTCCTGCAGGCCCGGGCCGGGCACCGGCTCACCTCGGTGGCGTGCGAGAAGGAACAGGTGATGGCCCTCGCCGAGCGGCTGGACGTGATGCTGGACGAGGTCGCGCGGCGGTTCGACCGCGACCCGGTCACGCAGACCGCGGTCGACGACACCGCGCCGCTCGAGCAGCCGATCGAGGAGGAGTTCCGGGCCGGCACCATGACGCTGGCCTGGGAGGCCGACGCCGAGCGGGTCGTGATCGAGGTCTTCGCGGTCGTCACGGGCGACCAGGCGGACCTGGAGGAGACGGACCCGGTGGCCGCGGCGATGGAGTCCGAGGACGCCGAGGTGTTCATCGTCCGGATCACCGAGGAGCAGGCCCGGGCGTTCGCCCGCCGGGCGGTCGCGCTGGTCGCGTCCGGGCGGCCGAGCTGCCCGTTCTGCGGGCGGCCGATCGACGCCGACGGTCACATCTGCCCGCGGGCCAACGGCTACCGCAGGCACCTGCCGGAATGACGCCACGATGAGCGCCGACCCGGAGCTGCTCGCCCTCGGGGAGCTGTCGTTGCACGGCCGCCTGGTCGCGGCCTCGAACGGCACCTACCAGGGCTCGGTCAGCCTGGCCGGCGACACCGCAACGGTGGTCTACAAGCCGGTCGAGGGGGAGCGGCCGCTGTGGGACTTCCCGGACGGCACGCTCGCCCAGCGCGAGTTCGCGGCGTACGTCGTGTCCGAGGCGCTCGGCTGGTCGATCGTGCCGCCGACGCTGCTGCGCGACGGGCCGCTCGGCGAAGGCATGGTCCAGCTGTGGATCGACGAGGCCGAGCTCGGCGCGGGGGAGACCGAGCTGGTCGACATCGTGCCGCAGGGCCGCGTCCCCGACGGCTGGGTGGGTGTCCTGGACGCGCTCGACGGCCGCCACAACCCGGTCACTCTCGTGCACGCCGACACCGACGCGTTGCGGCGGATGGCGGTGTTCGATGCCCTGGTCAACAATGCCGACCGCAAGGGCGGCCACGTGCTGAACCCGGGCGACGGGCGCGTGTTCGGCGTGGACCACGGCGTCACGTTCAACGCCGACGACAAGCTCCGTACGGTCCTTTGGGGCTGGGCCGGTGAGCCGATCCCGGCGGACCTGCTGGACGACGTCCGGCGGCTGGCGGATCAGCTGGCCGGCGGTCTCGGCCAGCAACTGTGCGAGCTCGTCACCGCCGTCGAGCTGACCGCGACCAGGGAACGCTGCTCGACCCTGCTCAAGACCGGAACCTTCCCGTACCCGAGCGAGGACTGGCCCGCGATCCCCTGGCCGGCCTTCTAGGACCGCGGCTGCACGCTGATGTTGCCGATCCGGCCGAGGTCGTCGAACTCGACCACGACCGGCCCGCCGTCCGGCGCCGTACCGCGGATCGCCTCGGCGCTCTCGTCGTACCGCAGGCCGAAGTGCTGCAGGTAGCCGCGGACGACCTGGCGGTGGTCGGCGGGGAAGACGCTGACCGCGGTCATCAGCAGCCGCGGCGTGGCGATCGCGTCGAAGTCTGCCCGCGGCAGTTGCTCGTCGGCGACGTGCAGGTACACGTGCCCGCGCCCCTCGTTGATCGCCGTCGACCAGACTCCGCGGCCGCCGAGCACCGACCCGGCGGCGATCGCCAGCGTGATCGCCGCCTGTGCGGGCTGCTCGAATCCGCCGAGGTCCGGGCTGTCGGTGGTGAACTCGGCGATCCCGTGCCGCTCGCCGAACTCGCGGATCGCGAGCGTCGGCGCGACCGCGGGCGCGTCCGGGCCGAACCCCGGGTTCGCCCAGCCCCACAGCCAGGTCCGGTCGAGCTCGGAGAAGCTCCCGAGCAGGGAGATCCCGCCCAGTACGCCGCGCTCGCTGCTGAGCGTGCGCGCGTCCAGGTCGGCCTCCAGCGAGTCCGGTCCGACCACGTCGTTGAACAGGTCCTGCTGCTGGATCGCGGCGGCGGCGATCCAGCCGCCGTACGCCTGGAGTTCGGGACTGAAGTCTGCACTCATCGTTCGGCGAGATTAGCGGCCGCCGGGGTGCACGTCGCCGTCCGGACCACGGAATGGAACCGTGTCGCGTCATTGAAAATCGGACTGGCATAAGCTCCGACACATGCAGGCGTGGACGAAACCAGACATCCCGGTCGTACCGGGCCCGGCCCGGCGGCTACGCCTCTACGACACCGCGTCGCGCGGCCTGGTCGAGGTCCCGCCGGGCGACGGCGGGACGGCCCGGATGTACGTGTGCGGCATCACGCCGTACGACGCGACGCACATGGGCCACGCGGCGACGTACGTCACGTTCGACCTGATCAACCGCCTGTGGCGCGACGCCGGGTACGACGTCTCGTACACGCAGAACATCACCGACGTCGACGACCCGCTGCTGGAGCGCGCGGCCGCGACCGGCGTCGAGTGGACCGACCTCGCGGCGCAGGAGATCCAGCTGTTCCGCGACGACATGACCGCGCTGCGGGTGATCCCGCCGCAGCACTACATCGGCGTGGTCGAGTCGATCGACCTGGTCGCGAGCGCGGTCGAGGACCTGCGCCGCGCGGACGCGGTCTACTCCGTCGACGGCGACCTGTACTTCGCGGTGAAGGCGGACCCGGCGTTCGGCAGTGTGTCGAACTACGACCGCGAGACGATGCGCGAGCTGTTCGCGGAGCGCGGCGGCGACCCGGACCGCGAGGGCAAGCGGGACCCGCTCGACAGCCTGCTGTGGCGACACGAGCGGCCGGGGGAGCCGGCGTGGGATTCCGCGCTCGGCCGCGGCCGGCCGGGATGGCACGTCGAGTGTTCGGCGATCGCGCTGAAGTACCTGGGCATGACGTTCGACGTCCAGGGCGGCGGGTCGGACCTGATCTTCCCGCACCACGAGATGTCCGCGAGCGGGGCGCAGGTCGCGACCCGGGAGTACCCGTTCGCGCGGGCGTACGTGCACCAGGCGATGGTCGGGCTGGACGGCGAGAAGATGTCGAAGTCCAAGGGCAATCTGGTGCTGGTGTCGAAGGAGCGGACCGCCGGCGCCGATCCGATGGCGATCCGGTTGGCGCTGCTGACGCATCACTACCGCACCGACTGGTTCTGGACCGCGTCGGATCTGACGGATGCGCAGGCGCGGCTGGACGTGTGGCGGGGGGCCATTGGGCGCGGCTCCGGGCCGGACGGGGCGGCTGCGGTTGACGCCGTACGGGCGGCGCTCACCAACGACTTGGACACCGCCGGTGCGTTGGCAGCTGTCGACGCGTGGGCAGAGAGCGAGGGCGAGGACCATGGGGCCCCCGCCCTCATCGCTCAGGCTTGTGATGCCTTGCTGGGTGTGAAGCTCTAGCCCAGGGGCTGCGGTCAGCCGGTGACCGGGTGGTGGGTCTTGACCGGGGTCGGGACGGGGGCCGCCGGCGGGGTGTTGACCTGGGCGGGGGCCTCGACCGGCGGGCTCGGCTTCGGGGTGGGCTTGGGCTTCGCGGCGGGCGTGGCGCAGGTGGCCGAGGCGAGCGTGATGACCTCGATCCCGCCGCCGAGATCAATGCTCAGGCCCGTCACCGTGAACGCGCCGTCGGAGTGCTTGCCCTGACTGTTGACCTTGATGGTCGCCAGCGAGTTCGACGGCAGCGACGCGCCCTGCTTGGTGCTCGGCGCCTTGATGGTGCGGCCGAGCAGCGTCAGCGAGCCGATGTCGACGCCGCCGGTGTCACCGGAGCACCAGACGTTCAGCGAGTCGATGCCGAGCAGCGACTTCGGCGGGTTCAGCAGCAGGTTGCACAGGTCCGGCAGGTTCTTCACCGGCAGGTCCTTGGTGCTCAGCTGCGGCAGCGGCAGGCCGAGGTCGGGCAGCGCGATGTCCGGGATCGGCAGGTTGTCGGCGCCGGTCGTCGGCAGCGACGTGCACTGGTTCTTCAGCTCCGCCGGGATCGTCACCTGGCTGAGGATGTCCGGGCCGACGACGATGTCGAACAGCTCGACCGAGGCCGAGTCGTTGCCCGCGGTCGCCGTACCGGCCCGGACCGAGAGCAGCGGGTTCTGCGGGAGCTCAAGCGCCGACGTCGTGTGCCGCTTGCCGTCGAGCGACTCGGCGTACGGCGTCTTCGGGATCGGCACCTGGCCTTCGGCGCTCACGGCGTACGCCGAGGAGGGGCGGGCTGCCGCGTTGCCGACGGGGGCGCTCGCGACCAGGCTGAACGTCACGACGCCCGCCACGGCCGCGGCCGTCAGCACGGTCGGCGTCAGACGCCTCCTCAATGGTCGTCGCATCGGATCTCCTCTATTTGCTGTCGATCAGGACGAGCGTCCCGAGCGGAACCTTCTGCAGGTGGGCGAGCGCGGTCCGCGGCACCCGGACGCAGCCGGCGCTGATGGCCGCTCCGAACACGCGCGGATTCGGCCAGCCGTGGATCGCGACCGTACCAGGCCCGCCACCGAACGTGTCCAAGGTGGGACTGTGCGCACCCAGCGGCAGCACGATCGGCGAGGCGGAGCGCTTGTGGTCGATGATCGAGCCGAGCAGGAACGTCCGGCCGGGCGGCGTCGGCGTCTGCTGCGCGCCGACCCCGGCCTTCCAGCTGCCGAGGCTCTTGTTGTTCAGGAACAGCTCCAGCGTCCGCGAGCTGGTGTGCACGCGGATCAGGTACGACGAGGTGGCCCGGTCGAGGTCCTCGTCGCGGAGCCAGCCGGTGGACCGGTTCGGCTTGGAGGGGAGCAGGACGCGGACCCAGCCATCGGTCTGCTCCACCACCGGCAGCCAGGTCGGCCCGAACTGGGTCGGGCCGATCTTGCCGAAGGCGTCGGGGTTGTCGGGGTCCGGGGCGCTGTAGAGCGCGGCCTCGGTCCGCGGGTGCACGACCAGGCCGGTGGTGCCGGCGTACGGCTCGCCGTCCAGGGGTGCGGTGGTGATGGTCGTGGCGGTCGTCGAGGCGGTCAGGGTGGTGAGGTCGACCGTCTCGTGCTTCTTGTTGCCGAGGATGCCGACCGTGGCGACCACGCCGAGGAGCAGGAGCACGGCCAGCGCCGGGACCGAGCTACCGCCCCGCTCGTCGCGCCTGCGCATGTCGTTGCTCCCCGTGCTTGCGGTGACGGCGGACCGTCACCCCCCAGTTGTCCGGTCGAGAATAAACCCGTTGGTAACAACGGTCCACACCCCGCGGTGGTTACGCCGCCGCGTAGTGCGCGGCGATCTCGTCGCTGGTGGTCATCCAGACGTCCGGCTGCGCGGCGATGTACCGGAGCGCGAGGTCCAGGTACTTCGCCCGGAACGGCTGCCCGATGACGAACGGGTGCAGCGCGAGCGCCATCACCCGCCCGGTGTCCGCGGAATCGTCGCGCAGGACGTCGTACTGGTCCTTCACCATCTGCAGGAAGTCCGGGCCGCTGAGGCCGCGGAGGAACAGGCCGAGGTCGTTGAGCTCCACGGTGTACGGGACGCTGAGCATGCCGGGGACGTTGAGGCGGTACGGCTGGTCGTCGTTGGTCCAGTCGAGGACGTACTGGTAGCCGAGCTCGGAGAGCAGCTGTGGCGTGTTGTGCGTCTCGGTCAGGGCGGGGCCCATCCAGCCTTTGGGGCGCTTGCCGGTCGCGGTCTCGATGGTGTCGGTGATGTCGGTGAGGACGCGCCGTTCCTCGTCGGCCTCGTATCCGGTGTGGAGGACCGAGTTCGTCCGGCCGTGGGCGAGCCAGGCCCAGTCTCGCTCGACGCCGGCCTTGACGATCTGCGGGGTGTGCTCGGCGACGTCGGAGTTGAGCAGGGCGCTCGCGCGGACGCCGTACCGGTCGAGGATGTCGATGGTGCGCCAGATCCCGACCCGGGCGCCGTACTCCCGCCAGCCGTGGTTGAGCGGATCGGGATCGAGGTCGAGCGGCCAGATGCTCGTGGACGGCTTGCCGGGGAGGAAGTGCTCGATGTTGAGGCCGACGTAGAACGCGACGCGCTTGCCGTCGGGCCAGGTCAGGCGGGGCCGGGAGGGGAGCGGGCTGTAGTCGTAAAGGGAGTCGTAGAGCGTCATACCGGGACGGTAGAGTCTGACATCAGTGTCAGGTTCAAGTCCCGGAGGTGACCGTGCGGATCGGGGAGCTGGCCGACCGGACCGGGGTGAGCGTGCGGTCGCTGCGGTACTACGAGGCGCAGGGGCTGCTCGTCTCGGAGCGCACGGCGGGCGGACAGCGTGAGTACGCCGAGCGCGCCGTCGACCGGGTGATCCTGATCCAGGAGCTGTTCGCGGCCGGGCTGCACAGCAAGAAGATCGCTCAGCTGCTGCCGTGTATGCGCGACCCCGACGGCGGCCCGAACGAGCGGGCCACGCCGGAGCTGGTCATCGAGCTGACCGCCGAGCGGGATCGCATCGACCGGATGATCGCCGACCTGGCCACGTCCCGGGCCGTGCTCGACGACGTGATCGCCACCGCGGCCCGGGAACTGTAGATCTACTCGCCCGGCCGGTTCTTGTTGCGGCGCTTCAGGTAGCGCTCGAACTCGGCCGCGATCGCCTCGCCGGTGGCCTCCGGCAGGTCTGCGGTGTCGCGCTGCTCCTCGAGCGAGTGGACGTACTCCGCGACCTCGGGGTCCTCCTCGCTGAGCTCGTCCGCGCCGCGCTGCCAGGCCCGCGCGAGCTCGGGCAGCTCACCTTCGGGGATGGCCAGGTCCAGGAGCTCCTCGATCTTGCTGAGCAGCGCCAGTGACGCCTTCGGGCACGGCGTCCCCGCGATGTAGTGCGGGATCGCGGACCAGATCGACACCGCCGGGACGCCGAGCGTCGTACACAGGTCGGCGAACACGCCGGTGATCCCGGTCGGGCCCTCGTACGTCGACGGCTCCAGGCTCCAGGACGCGGTCAGCTCCTCGTCGGACGAGGTCGCCGAGACCGGGATCGGCCGGGTGTGCGGGGAGTCCGCGAGCAGGGCGCCGAGCACGACGACGAGCTGCGCATTCGACTCGTCGACGATCTCCAGCAGCTCTCGGGAGAACGCCCGCCAGCGCATGTTCGGCTCGACGCCGCGGATCAGCAGCACGTCGCGGCCGGTGTCCTCCGGACGAGCCAGGTAGATCCGCGTGGTCGGCCAGGTGAGCTGCCGGCCGCCGTCCTCGTCGATGCTGACCCGGGGCCGGTTCACCTGGTAGTCGTAGTAGTCCTCGGGGTCGATCGCCGTGACGAGCTCCGCGTCCCACTCGTCGATCAGGTGGTCGACCGCTCCGGTGGCCGCCTCGGCCGCGTCGTTCCAGCCCTCGAACGCGGCGATCACGACCGGGTCCCTCAGGTTCGCGAGGTCAACCACTCGCAGGCCCCCTGTCGTCTCTGTAGCCAATCGGACTGCCAGCCTACGTGCTCGGCCGCTCCGGTGTGCCCGGTTTCACCCCAGGCGGAACGTGTCGTGCCCGACCAGGGAGAATGGAGGCGACCTGATCGTGGAGACGACGTAGAGGAGCGGTAGTTGCCGGCCCTGCAAGCGGTGCTGTGGGACATGGACGGGACGTTGGTCGACTCCGAGAAGGTCTGGGCGGAGGTGCAGCTCGAGCTGCTGGCCGGGCTCGGCGCGACCTGGACGATCGAGGACTGCATGACCTTGATCGGGAGCGACCTGCGGGACGCCGTCCAGGTGTGGATGGCGCGGATCCCAGAGGGGGTGATCACCGCCGACGAGCTGGCCGACCGGATGTTCTCGGAGGTGGTCGAGGCGCTCCGCCGGGAGGTCAGCTTCCAGCCGGGCGCCCTGGAGCTGCTGCAGGCGCTGCGCAAGGAAGAGGTGCCGTGCGCGCTCGTGTCGGCGTCGTACCGGAGCATGATCGACGCGGTCCTCGGCCACCTGCCGCCGGACCCGTTCGACGTGATCGTCGCCGGTGACGAGGTGACGCTGGGCAAGCCGCACCCGGAGCCGTACCTGACCGGTGCCGCCAGGCTCGGCGTGGACCCGGCGAACTGCGTGGTGATCGAGGACTCGATGACCGGCACGCAGGCCGGGACGGCGGCCGGCATGTACGTGGTCGCCGTACCGCAGTGGGTGACGATCCCGGACGCGCCGCGCCGGCTCGTGGTCAAATCGC
The DNA here is from genome assembly GCF_040655315.1 of Kribbella sp. NPDC050459. Lineage (NCBI taxonomy): Bacteria > Bacillati > Actinomycetota > Actinomycetes > Propionibacteriales > Kribbellaceae > Kribbella > Kribbella sp. NPDC050459. The sequence goes on from NZ_JBFAJQ010000001.1 coordinate 1,192,885, forward strand.
TGGAGCCGCTGACTCCGGAATCCTTGCGGGCGCTGCTCCGTTGACCAGCTAACGTCACTTGAGCCCATCGGGGGCGTTGTTTCGGGTAACGGGCTGGGGAAAGGTGAGACGGTGAGCGAGTGGGTGCGCCGGGTGTCGGCGGCCGTGGCAGTGGGTGCCCTCGGGGTGTCCCTTGCTGCCTGCGGTGAGCCGGACGACAACGCCCCGCACCCGGGGGAGCCGACGCCGAAGCTGATGCTGCTCCGGCTCGCGACCACCGACACGATCGCGTCCCTGGACCCGGCGGGCCGGTACGACGTCGGCTCGCGGACCGTCCAGGCGAACCTGTACCAGACGCTGCTGACGATCCTGCCGGACAAGCCGACCCCGGTGCCGGACGCCGCGGACTGCCAGTTCGACTCGCCGACGACGTACACGTGCAGCCTGAAGGAGCACCTGACCTTCCCGAACGGGCACGAGCTGACGGCGTCGGACGTGAAGTTCAGCTTCGACCGGCTCGCCCGGCTGAAGACGCCCGGGGGAGCGGCCGCGCTGTTCTCCTCGGTGAAATCGGTGAGTACGCCGGACGAGCTGACCGCGGTCTTCAACCTGACCACTCCGGACGCCCGCCTGCCGTACCTGCTGACCACCACCGCCGCGTCGATCGTGGACGAGGAGACCTACCCGGCGAACAAGCTGCTCGACACCAAGGCGATGGGCAGCGGGCCGTACCAGCTGTCGAAGTACGAGCCGGGCACCGAGGTCACGCTGACGAAGTTCGCCGGCTATCGCGGACCGCGGGCGGCGCAGAACGACGGCGTCACGATCAGCCTGCTGAAGGACTCGAACGCGCTGTACCAGGCGGTGACCACCGGGAAAACGGACCTCGCGTTCCACGGTTTCGGCCCCGGCCTGCTGGACAAGCTGCGCAAGTCCGACCAGGTGCAGATTGCCGACAAGGGCTCGGCGGAGATCCGGCTGTACGCGTTCCAGATGAAGTCGCTGCTGGCCCGCAAGCCGGCGGTCCGGCGGGCGGTCGCGCAGCTGATCGACCGCCAGGCGATCGCGAAGAAGGCGTACGGCGACCGCGTGTCGCCGCTGTACTCGGTGGTGCCGCCCGGGTACGGCGGGCAGGCCGACGCGTTCAAGACGCAGTACAAGCAGCCGAACAAGGCGGCCGCCGCGACGATCCTGAGAGAGGCGAACATCGCGGCGCCGGTGCCGCTGACCGTCGGCTGGACGCCGTCGCGGTACGGCGTCGGCGCGAAGGCCGAGGTGCTCGAGCTGAAGCGGCAGCTCGAGGCGTCGGGGTTGTTCCGGGTGACGTTGCGCGGTGCGGAGTGGCCGCAGTACCAGCAGGCGACGAAGGCCGGGGCGTACGACCTGTACCAGACCGGGTGGACCCCGGAGTACCCGGACGCGGACGACTACCTGGCGCCGTTCGTCGCCGACGTTCCGTTGCAGAACGGCTACCGGTCGGCGGCGGCCACGAAGTTGCTGCAGCAGGAACGCACCGAGCAGAACGGGCTGAAGCGCGACGATCTGATCGGGCAACTACAAGGAGTGATCGCGCAGGACGCGCCGGTGATCCCGAGCTGGCAGGGCCGCGTCACGGTGGTCGCCGGCAAGGGCGTGGAGAACCTCGCGACGGCTCTCGACCCGTTGTCGTTCCTTTATCTTTCCGGCCTTCGACGGTGACCTTCGGGCTGCCGCCCGGTGACACAAAAATGCCATGGCAGTAACGGTTCGCGAGGTCCTGGCGACCCTGGGTGCGACGCCGTGGTTTACTGCGGAAAGTCCACGATACGGGACGATTTCCTGACGATCACGATCGGGCAACGCAGCACTTTCCGCGTTTGACTCCGGGCTGTAATGGCGGCAGGTTAAGGCGGCAGCCATTCCGGATTTCGTTCCGGTTCATCCGAACCAGGCAGGGGAACTCATCGCGTGAGCACGCCACTCGAGGTCGAGCCGGGGTCGTCGGCGACGCAGCCGGAGGCCGTACTCGAAGGTGTCGGCAAGATCGAGGGCCGGTCGCTGTGGCAGATCTCCTGGATTCGCCTGAAGCGCGACAAGGTCGCGATGGCCGGCCTGGTGGTGGTCTGCCTGCTGATCCTGATGGCGATCTTCGCGCCGCTGATCGTGAAGTGGTTCGGTGATCCGCCGAACGAGTTCCACCAGGATCTGATCGACACCAAGGGCGGCACGCTGGCCCCGCTCGGCACGTTCGGCGGCATGAGCTGGGACCACCTGCTGGGCGTGGAGCCGGTCAACGGCCGGGACATCTTCAGCCGGGTCGTCTACGGCTCCCGGATCTCGCTGCTGATCGCCTTCCTCGCGACGCTGCTGTCGGTCGTGATCGGCACCACGATGGGTATTGTCGCCGGCTTCTTCGGCGGCTGGGTCGACGCGGTCATCAGCCGGTTGATGGACATGTTCCTGGCCTTCCCGCTGCTGGTCTTCGCGATCGCACTGGCCGGTGTGATGCCCGACAACGCGTTCGGGCTGCAGGGCAACACGCTCCGGGTGAGCCTGCTGATTTTCATCGTCGGCTTCTTCAACTGGCCCTATATCGGCCGGATCATCCGTGGCCAGACATTGTCACTGCGGGAACGCGAGTACGTCGACGCCGCCCGCAGCCTCGGTGCCCGGCGGCCCTACGTCCTGTTCGTCGAGATCCTGCCGAATCTGCTCGGTCCGATCCTGGTCTACGCGACGCTGCTGATCCCGACGAACATCTTGTTCGAGGCTGCGCTGTCGTTCCTCGGCGTCGGCGTCCGGCCGCCGACCGCGACCTGGGGCGGCATGCTGTCCGACGCGGTCGCCTTCTACACATTGCCGCACTTCATGCTCTGGCCAGGTCTGGCGATCTTCATCACCGTGCTGGCCTTCAACCTTTTCGGGGACGGTCTGCGTGACGCCCTCGACCCACGAGCCCGCTAGCGCGCGACGGATGCGCCGGCTGGACCTGACTCCTGACACGAAGGGGTGGATCGGAGAACGATGAACGCCAGAAGGAAGACGGTGATCGCCGCGTTGTCGGCGCTCGCCCTCGCGCTGACCGCCTGTGGCGGGAGCGGCGGGTCGACGAGCAACAGCGGCTCGTCGAGCAAGGCTGAGTTCAACGCAGCCATGAACAAGGTGTTCAACGCGTCGGACAAAAAGGGCGGCACGATCAAGTACGCCGACGAGAGCGCCCCGGACTCGGTGGACCCGGGGGACACCTATTACGGCAGTCAGTGGGACATGATCCGGAACTGGGGCCGTTCGCTGACGATGTTCAAGGTCGCTCCGGGTGACGCCAGCAACGAGCTGGTCGGCGACCTGGCCGACGGCCTGGGCAAGGCCAGCGACAACGCCAAGACCTGGACCTACAAGCTGCGCTCGGGCCTGAAGTACGAGGACGGCACCCCGATCACGTCGAAGGACGTCAAGTACGCGGTCGAGCGGTCCACGGCCAAGGAGGTCCACCCGGACGGCCCGGCGTACTTCGACACGATGCTCAACTGGCCGGCCGGCTGGAAGGGTGCGTACCTGTCGAAGGGGATGAACACCGACTCGGCCATCACCACGCCCGACGACCTGACGATCGTGTTCCACCTGAAGGCGCCGTTCGCCGGGTTCGACTACCTGGCCATGACGCCGCAGACGATCCCGGTCCCGCAGGCCAAGGACACCGGTGCGAAGTACAAGGAACACGTGATCTCGTCCGGCCCGTACAAGTTCGACTCCTACCAGGACGCCAAGGGCTACGTCCTGGTGCGGAACGACCAGTGGGACCAGTCGACCGACGCGAACCGCAAGGCGCTGCCGGACCGCATCGAGATGTCGATGAACGTCAACGCCGAGGACATCGACAACCGGATCATCGCCGGTGACCTCGACGTCGCCGTGACCGGCGTCGGCGTCACGCCCGCGACGCAGACCCGGGTGCTGAGCGACCCGAACCTCAAGTCGCGCGCGGACAACCCGACGCTGGGCCGCTTCCAGTACGTCAGCATCAACCCGACGGTGAAGCCGTTCGACAACATCGAGTGCCGCAAGGCCGTCATGTACGGCATGGACAAGACCGCCTACCAGACTGCGTACGGCGGCGAGTTCGCCGGTGGCGAGCTGGCCAGCAACCTGATGCCGCCGGTCATCCCGGGGCAGCAGAAGTTCAACATGTACGAGACGCCGGACAGCAAGGGCGACGAGGCCAAGGCGAAGGACGCGCTGACCAAGTGCGGGTTCCCGAACGGGTTCTCCACCAACATCACCTTCCGGACCGAGCGGCCGAAGGAGAAGGCAGCGGCCGAGGCGTTCCAGCAGTCGCTCGCCAAGATCGGCATCAAGCTGACGCCGAAGGGCTTCCCGCGCAAGGACTACTTCTCCACCTACGCCGGCAACCCGCCGTACGTGGTGAAGAACAACCTCGGACTGGTCGTCAACAGCTGGGGCGCGGACTGGAACGACGGCTTCGGCTTCCTGTCGCAGATCGTCGACTCGCGGGTCATCCGGGACACCGGTGGCTCGTCGAACACCAGCGTCCGGATCCCGGAGGTCGACAAGCTGCTCGACCAGGCCAGCGTCGAGCTGGACAAGTCCAAGCGCGAGGCCCTGTGGGTCGAGATCGACAAGAAGGTGATGGAGCAGGCGGTCATCTACCCGGGCCTGTGGGCGAAGACCCTGATGGTGCGCGGGCAGAACCTGACGAACGTGTTCGTCAACGACCAGTACGGCATGTACGACTATCTCTCGCTCGGCAAGCCGTAACGCTTCTCGCTCAAGTAGGAAGGTAAGGCTGCAGGTGACCGGCCGGGGACAGCTTCCCCGGCCGGCCACCGAGGCCAGGATCCGTGATCGCATACATCATCAGGCGCCTGCTCGCCGCCGCCGGCACGTTGTTCGTCGTCAGCGTGCTCACCTTCGGCATCTTCTATATGTTCCCGCGGCTGGCCGGTGCGACACCGGAGACGCTCGCCAGCCGGTACGTCGGCCGTTCCGCCACCGCGGAGACCGTGAAGGCGACCGCGAACGCCCTGGGTTTCTACGACCCGGTCACGGTGCAGTACTGGCATTGGGCGAAGGGCATCTTCGTCGGCGCGGACTACAACCTGGGCACCGGCGTGGAGCATTGCCCGGCGCCCTGCCTGGGCTATTCCTTCATCAGCCGGACGCCGGTGTGGCCGGATCTGCTCGACCGCTTCCCGGTGACCCTCTCGCTGGCGATCGGCGCGTCGGTGCTGTGGCTGGCCGGCGGTCTGGCGGTCGGTGTGCTGTCGGCGCTGCGGCGCGGGACGGTGCTGGACCGGACGGCGATGATGGTGGCGCTGGCCGGCGTGTCGATGCCGATCTTCTGGACCGGCCTGATGGCGTTGTCGTTCTTCAGCTACAGGTGGGGCCTCTTCCCCGGCGGCGGCTCGTACGTGGCGTTCACGGAGAATCCGATCCGCTGGGCCTATGCGCTGATGCTGCCCTGGATCACGCTGGCGTTCCTGTTCTCGGCACAGTACGCGCGGCTCACCCGCGCGGGCATGCTGGAGACGATGAACGAGGACTTCATCCGGACCGCGCGGGCCAAGGGCCTGGTCGAACGGGACGTCGTCGTCAAGCACGGGCTCCGGGCGGCGTTGACCCCGATCCTGACGATCTTCGGCCTGGACTTCGGCCTGCTGATCGGCGGCGCCGTACTGACCGAGAACGTGTTCAGTCTCAACGGTCTCGGGAAGTACGCGGTGATCGGCATCTCCGATCAGGACATGCCCAAGATCATGGGTGTCACGCTGGTGGCCGCATTCTTCATCGTGCTCTCGAACCTGGTGGTCGACCTGCTGTATGCCTTCGTGGACCCGAGAGTGCGGCTGAAGTGACGGATCTCGAACCGAAGGCAGGACGTGCGTGAGCTTCCTCGAAGTCAAGGACCTCAGGGTCCATTTCCCGACCGACGACGGGCTGGTCAAGTCGGTGGACGGCCTGTCCTTCCACCTCGACCGCGGCAAGACGCTCGGGATCGTCGGCGAGTCGGGCTCCGGCAAGAGTGTGACGAGCCTGTCGATCATGGGCCTGCACAAGGCCGGTACTGCCCGGATCTCCGGTGAGATCTTCCTCGACGGTCAGGAGCTGGTCGGGGCCACGCCGGACGAGGTGCGGGTCCTGCGCGGCAAGCGGATGGCGATGATCTTCCAGGACCCGCTGTCCGCGATGCACCCGTTCTACACCGTCGGGCACCAGATCATCGAGGCGTACCGGGTGCACAACCAGGTCAGCAAGCAGGTCGCGCGCAAGCACGCGATCGAGATGCTGGACCGGGTCGGCATCCCGCAGCCCGACCGACGCGTGGACGCGTACCCGCACCAGTTCTCCGGCGGTATGCGGCAGCGCGCGATGATCGCGATGGCGCTGTCCTGCGACCCGGACCTGCTGATCGCCGACGAGCCGACCACGGCGCTCGACGTCACCGTGCAGGCGCAGATCCTGGACCTGATCCGGGACCTGCAGCGCGAGTTCAACTCCGCCGTCATCATCATCACCCATGACCTCGGCGTGGTCGCCGAGCTCGCCGACGACATCCAGGTGATGTACGCCGGCCGCGCGATCGAGTACGGCACCGCGGAGGACATCTTCGACCGCCCGCAGCACCCGTACACCTGGGGTCTGCTCGGGTCGATGCCGCGGATCGACCAGGAGCGCACCGAGCGGCTGGTCCCGATCAAGGGCACGCCGCCCAGTCTGATCAACGTGCCGTCCGGTTGCGCGTTCCATCCGCGCTGCAACTACGCGAGCCTGACCGGTGGCGCCAGCGAGTCCGAGGTGCCGGAACTGCTCGACGTCGGCGACGGCCATCGGGTCGCCTGCCACCTGACGGCGGAGCAACGCCGGAAGAGCTGGGAAACCGACATCAAGCCGAAGCTGTGAACGACGGAGCAACTGTGAGCGCGACTGAGACCGATACATCCATCACGCCACCCGCGGTGGGTGAAGAGCTGCTGGCCGTCACCAATCTGAAGAAGCACTTCCCGATCCGTCACGGCCTGCTGCAGCGCGAGACCGGTGCGGTCCGGGCGGTCGACGGCTTGGACTTCACCGTCACTCGGGGCGAGACATTGTCGCTGGTAGGGGAGTCGGGCTGCGGCAAGACCACCACCGGCCGGCTGCTGACCCGGCTGCTGGAGCCGACCGACGGAAAGATCGTGCTCGAGGGGCGGGACATCAGCCATCTCCGTGACGGGGCGATGCGTCCGCTGCGTCGTGACATCCAGATGATCTTCCAGGACCCGTACGGTTCGCTGAACCCGCGGCACACGGTTGGCAAGATCGTCGGCGCGCCGTTCAAGTTGCAGAACGTGAAGACCGAGCACGGCGTGAAGAAGGCCGTGCAGGAGCTGCTCGAGCTGGTCGGCCTGAGCCCGGAGCACTACAACCGATACCCGCACGAGTTCTCCGGCGGCCAGCGGCAGCGCATCGGGATCGCGCGCACGCTGGCGCTGCGGCCGAAGCTGATCGTCGCCGACGAGCCGGTGTCCGCGCTGGACGTGTCGATCCAGGCGCAGGTGGTGAACCTGCTCGAGGACCTGCAGGACGAGTTCGACCTGACGTACGTGATGATCGCGCACGACCTGTCCGTCGTCCGGCACGTGTCGGACCGGGTCGCGGTCATGTACCTCGGCAAGATCGTCGAGCTGGCCGACCGGGTCAGCCTGTACGAGAAGCCGATGCATCCGTACACCGTCGCGCTGCTGTCCGCCGTACCGGTGCCGGACACCAAGCGGAAGGGCAAGCAGGAGCGGATCCGGCTGCAGGGCGACGTCCCGAGCCCGATCAACCCGCCGCCCGCGTGCCGCTTCCACACCCGCTGCTGGAAGGCCCAGGAGATCTGCAAGACGGTCGAGCCCCCGCTGATCCAGCTGGGCCCGGGCCACCAGACCGCCTGCCACTTCCCGGAGAACGCCACCCCGGAGCAGGAGAAAACGGCCCGGGACGCCGCCGCCAAGAGCTGAGCAACACGTGTCTGCGTGGTCAGACGCGTGAGCCGGCTTCGGCCGTCTCGAGCAGTCGCCGGGCCTGTTCGGCATGGCCCGGGTGGTGCCCGCGGTAGAAGTCGAGTGCGAACCGGAGGTTCGCGAGTGCGTCGTCGTACTCGCGAATCTCGGTGAGCACCTCGCCCAGGGTCAGCCGGCTCTGCGCTTCCCGGCGCTCGTCGCCGACTGCCTTGGCGATCTCCAGTGCGGACTCGACATGCTGGATGGCGCGGTCGTGGTCGCGCAGCTCCTTGAAGGTGAGTGCCAGCACCCAGTGCGCGTCGCTGACGCCCTTGCTGTGCCCCAGTCCTTCGAGCTCCAGGAGTGACAGACGCAGGTCGTCGACGGCGAGTTCGGGGTGGCCGGACTTCACCCGTGCCCAGGCTGCCTCGATTCTGGCGTTGGCAACCCCGTCCGCGTCACCGAGGACCTCCCACTGCTGCAACGCAGCCCTGGCGTCCGCCTCCGCGGCGACCGGATCGCCCAGTTCGAGGAGAACCTCGCAGCGCGTCCCGTAGGCGGCCGCGAGCCCGCGGATGTCACCGAGCTCCCGGTTGACCGCGAGAGCGGATTCCACCAACGGGAGGGCGTCCCGGTGCCGATGCATCCTGATGAGCAGGCGCGCGCTGTTGTTGGCCGCGAGGGACATGCCGCGCAGGCTCCCGGCGGCCTCGAAGCCTCGCTGCGCGAGGCGGAACCGGTCCGCCGACTCGTCGTACCGAGCGAGCTCCGCCAGCGCGATCGCGGCGTCGGCGTGCAGCTGTGCGCGGGTCCACTCGGTGATGTCGCCGGTGACGACGCGATCGATCGACGGGAGCCAGTCGACGAGATTTCCGCGCTTGACGAAGTACTCGTAGAGGCCGATCACCAGGCCGGCGACGCGCTCGTCGCGCTCGCCACCGGCGCCGAACTGTTCGATCAAGGCGATGTAGTTGGGCAGTTCGCGGTCGATCCAGCTCAACACCGCGTCATGCGTCGCGAAGTCGGCACCGGAGGGCGGGGGCGGCTGATGAGGCCACGCCGTCCGCAGGGCTGTCGGGCCGTTCAGGACGACCGCACGCCATGCCACGGACAGGTAGAAGGTGAGGAGGCGGTCGAGAGATGCCTCCTGCGTCGCGGGTGGGAGCCGAGCGGCCAGCTCGCGGGCGTAGGCGCGGACGAGATCGTGGAACTGGTAGCGGCCAGGGGTCCAGGATTCGACGAGGTGAAGGTCGGTCAGCCGTTCCAGGATGCGGTTCGTCTCGACCGGGGTGGCGGCGAGGAGCGGGGCGGCGGTCCGCGCGGTGAAGTCCTGGGCGTCGCTCAGGCCGAGGATCGGCAAGGCCTCGGCCGCTGGTGGATCGATCCGGCGGAGCTGCTCGACCGACGAGGAGAACCCGGCTCGAACGCCACGGTCGTCGCCGTGCAGCAGGTCGAGGCGGTGAGACTGGTCGGCGAGCCGGTCCACGAGCTCGGCAGGTGCGGCCGCCGGGTGCGTGAGTGACCAGGCGGCGACGATGCTGAGTGCCAAGGGGAGGTGACCACACAGCTCGGCGATCCGGTCGGCCGCTTCGGTCAGGCGGCCGTCCGCGGCGATGGAGGTGAGCAGAGCGGCCGACTCGCTCGCAGCGAGCGGATCGACCTGGAGGTGCACCGCGGCAGGCATCGTGGCGAGGGTGTCGCGGCTGGTGATCAGCACCGCCGCCCCCGCGGACGCAGGAATCAGGTCAGTCACCTGCTGGACGTCCCGAGCGTTGTCCAGCACCAGGAGGACCCGACGGTTCATCAAGCGCGAGCGGAGTGCTGCGACAGCTTCCGCCCGGTCACCGGGCACTACCTCAGGCGGCACTCCGGTCGCCCTGAGGAGCTGACCGGCCGTCTGCAACTGGCTCATCGGCTGACCGAACCCGCGCAGGTTGACGAACAGCGTTCCGTCCGGAAAGTGGTCGGCGCTGGCCTGCGCCGCCTCGGTCGCGAGCGCCGTCTTGCCCACACCCGCCATGCCGCGGATCGTCACGATGTTCGGTGCGATGCGGTCCGGTGACGTGGTCAGGAGCTCGACCAACAGGTCGAGCTCGCGGCGCCGGCCGACGAACCGCTGGTGCGCTGCCCGCTGCGCCTGCCGGGCGACGATCCAGGACGGATCGCTGCCCGCGGCCGGAGTGGCCGGTGCGCTCACCGCGCCGCGTGCCGCGAGCCGCCGGAAGAGACGGCGTTCGGAGTGGCTCAGGCCGAGCGCGCGATCGAGCTTGTCGAGGGTCGTGAGCTGCGGGAAGCGCCGTACTCCGCGCTCCAGCAGTCCGATCGCCTGAGCACTGAGCCCGGCACGCTCCGCCAGCCCTTCCTGCGTCAGTCCACGGGCGACTCGCGCTGCACGCAGGGTCGCGGCAAACGACTGTTCCACGCCGGACAGGTTAGCCGGAATCCTCCCGGTCAGCCCCGGTCGATGATCGGCCGGCCGGTCGGCAGTGCGAACGGCGCCGTCCGCGGCGCCCTCGTGCGGAACGCGACCTCGGAGAAGCTCGGTGCGGCGACCTGCACCGTGCCGGTCGCGGCGTCGACGAGCAGCAGGTCGGCCGCCCGCGAGGTCGTCCGTTCTCCCACAGCGGTGAACGTCTTGTCGTCGAGCCATTGACCGAAGTAGGTGCTGACGTACGTACGCGGCGCACGCTTCAGTCCGCCGGTCGGCACGTCGTACATCAGCAGATCGGCCCAGAGCGGCTGGATGCCCGGCTTGGCGTCCTCCGGTTCCGTGACGAGATGTTTCCCTTCGGGGGAGAGGAACGCCAGCTCGCCGGTGAACCTGGCCGGCTCGTCCGGAGAGACGGTCTTCGCGATCGCCAGGCTGGTGCCGCCGAACCGGTCGAGCGGCTGCTGGTACACGAAGAGCCCGGCAGCTACGGTGCGGACCGCGGTCGGGCCCACCTTGGCGATCCGCTCACCGTTGTCCGTGGTCACGTCCCAGCGGTACAGACCGTCCAGCGTGCCGAAGTACGCGAGGTTCCCGTCGAGCGCCACGATCTGCGGGCCGACCGCGACGCTGGCGTACTTCGGGATCTTGTTGCCGATCGGGGTGCGGACGAGCTCGCGGTGCGCGGCGACGTCGTACACCACCGACTCGCCGTGATCGCTGAAGGTCTCGACCCACCCGACCAGGGAGCCGCGGACATCGGCTGTGAGTCGCCACGCGCTCTTGCCCAGGGCGCGGACGCCGGACCGGTCGACGACGTGGATCGCGTTGTCGGCGTTCAGGAACACGAAACCGGCATCGGTCTGGACGAACGCGGTGACCTCGTGCGGCGCCACCGAGATGGTCTCGTCGCCGTAGTGGATGGTGTCGCCCAGCGCGTATGTCGCCTGGCGCTGTGTGAACGGCGCGGGCTTGGCCGGTTGGGGCTGGGTGTCGCGGGGACGGACGACGGTCGCGGTGCCGATCGTGACGGCGGCCGCGGCGACCGCCCCGCCGAGGACGCCGAGTGCGCGCCGGCGGGTGATCCGATGGTTGCCGGCCGCCACGATGCCGTCCAGATCGAGCGGCGGCGGCGCACTGGCGTCGGCCCGTTCGTGGAGGGTGTCCCTGAGGAGGTCGTTCATTCGGTCATCCCTGCCTTCAGCACGACGTCGGAGCCCAGGCGGGTCCGGAGTTTCTTGAGCGCGTCGGAGACCTGGCTCTTCACGGTCCCGACGCTGCAGCCGAGGATCTCGGCGGTCTGCGGTTCGGTGAGGTCCTCGTAGTACCGCAGGACCAGGGCGGCTCGTTGCCGCGGTGGGAGCTTCTGCAGCTCCCGCCACAACCAGATCCGCGCGGTCGCGTCGTCCCCGGCCGCGGCGCGATCGGGTACGTCGTCGTTCGGCCGTTCCGCGCGCCAGGATTTCCGGCGCCACCAGCCGATCGCGGTGGTGGTGATCGCGCGCCGGGTGTAGGCCTCGGCATTGCTCGGGTCGCGCAGGCGGTGCCAGCCGACGTACGTCTTGACCAGCGCTTCCTGGACGAGATCCTCGGCCAGGCCGCGGTCGCCGGTGAGCAGGTACGCGTACCGGAACAGCGCACCATGCCTGCTGGTCGCAAACTCGGCGAACGCGTCGGCCATCTGGTTCCCCCTCGGTCTCTAACCTCCCTGACGTGGGGACGCGGGCAAAGGGTTGGGCGTTGCGGCCAGCAGAACCCGCGCGATCAGCGCATGACCGGCCGCGTCCGGATGATCGCCGTCGGAGGCGAGCAGCGCGGTGACGTCGGGGTTGTCCTCGAAGGGTGTGTAGATGTCGGCGTACGTCGCGTCGCCGGCGCGGGCCGCGGCGGCGATCGCGGCGTTCGTACGAACGGTGAGCTGGTCGCTGGCGATCCGGCCGCCCGGGGTGTACTGCCGTTCGGCCACCTCGCCGTCCTTGAAGACGTTCCAGTAGCCGGTCATCAGAACGGTGGTGGGCCGGCCGGCCCGGAGTGTGCGCACGCGGCTCAGGATCCGGCCGAGGTTGGCGGTCAGCTGCTCGAACTCGTCCGCGACGCAGTCGCCCGTGCACTGTCCGCTGGTGACGTCGTCGTGGTGGTCGCCGAAGTCGTTCGCGCCGATCGTGAGGAGAACGACGTTCGCCGCGCCGACGGCCTGCGCGACGCCGCGCTGACCCAGTTGCTGCAGCAGCCCGGTGGAGTCGAGGCCGCCGACGCCGAGGTTGTCGACGGTCACCGCCGCGCCGGAGCGGTCCTCGAGCAGGTCGCCGTACAGCTGGGGGAACGGCGTGCAGTCGCAGTTGGAGCCGGACGTGACCGAGTCGCCGAGGGCAACCACCCGGACGTCGCCGCCGGTTCGCATCTCGCCGACCGTGTCCGCGCCGGAGATCACGCTGAGGAGCGCGACCACCAGCAGACCGGCGGCGAGCCGTCGCAGATTCTCGATCACGCCGGCCTCGGGTGGCTCCCTTCGTGCTGGGGGAGGGCGAGCTGGTTGACCAGCCACGGGTAGGCCGACGCGAAGGCCGGCGCGGCGAACTGCCAGACGTGGGTGCCGGGGGAGATCTCGACCCGCGACCAGATGCCGGCCTTGGCCGCGGCCCTGGACAGTTCCTCGGCCTCGTGCTGGTGGCGCAGCTCCTGGGTGCTGGTCAGGAACAGGCCGTCGACGTTCGTGTACTTGCCATGGGCCCGCATCACGAGCAGCGGCTCGTTGGCCTTCTCGAGGGCCACGTTGCCGCCGTACAGGTCGTGCAGGCTGGCGGCCGGTGTGCTCGTGTACGGCACGAGGTCGCCGGAGATGTCGACGAAGTGGTCGAAGACGTCCGGGTGCTCGACGACCAGGTCGATGGCACAGGTGCCGCCCATCGAGAACCCGGCGACCGCCCATTGCCGCGGATCCCGGGACGCGCCGAACGTCTTCTCGACGTACCGCGGGATGTCCTGGTCAAGGTGGTCGGCGGAGTTCCCGCGCGGACCGTTCACGCATTCGGTGTCGTTGTCGAACCGCTCGGTCGCGTCGGCGAACACCAGGATCGGCGCGTACCCGTGGTGGCGGTGGGCGTACGCGTCGGACACCTGGACGGCGTTGCCCAGCCGGACCCAGTCGCCCGGGCCGCCCCGCTCGCCCCCGATCAGCTCGACGACCGGCAGCGCGGGCCGGTGCGCGCCGCGGAACGAGATCGGCGGCAGGTAGACCAGCTCCTGGCGGTGCTTGAAATGGCTGTACGTCGCCGGAATGTCCACCGCGACCAGCCGCCCCGCCGCCGGCATCTTCGTCGTACCGGCGTCGCGCGCGATGCCGGACATCGACACCTGACCCGGCAGCGGCGTGTTCGTCCAGTCGTTCACCGCGGAGTCGATCGTCGGGTAGTAGCCCACGAACTGGTTGATCCCGTTCGCACATACCACTCCCGCCAGCACCGCCGCCACCACCGCGGCCCCCCGCCGCCACCACCGCGCCGACCGCCACCCGGCCCCCAGCACGATCAGGGCCCCGACCGCGACCCCGAACCACAACCACACGACGAACGGCAACGGATCCGTCAGCCCCACCAGCTTCGCCCCCGGATAAGCCGCCACCAACGTGACCAACGCCGCCCCCACCCCCACCAACGGCACCACCCGCCGCCACCGCGAATCCCGCCACCCCACCGCAGCCATCACGACAATGCCGGCCACCACCTGCAGCACCACCGGAAACCATCCCTGGAGCAACGACACACCCATCCGACCCTCCAACCGAGCAGACCCACAGGCGAGACGCCCACCGGGCCCAACTGGTTGGCAAGCACCCCGCGACACTCAGCCCCGTCTCAGGAAGCGACGTACGCCCGCAACACGTCGAGCGGATCCTGCCGAGCATGGAGAGGCACGTCCCGGCTCGCCAGGTATCTCTGGGCGAAGTCGCCGTGGTGATTCCCCCAGGTCTCGGCGACGTACAGCGCGTCCTCCGGCGCGATCGTCGCAAGCATCGGACCGGCGAGTGCGTCGAAGATCCACGGGAGGGGAACGTCCGGCGTCCAATGTGACGGCCGCGCCATCCTCAGGTAGGTGACGAACTCCGGCGCGAAGTAGGTGGTGTCCAGGGGATCCAGCCTCCCCTCCGCCAGCCGTCGGTCGAGATCGAGCCGGACTTGCTCGAGCTGATCTCGCTCGGTGCCGGAGGCTTGCTGCTCGGCGTACCAGAGCAAGGCAACGACTGTCGGCGCATAGAGTCCCGGGGCGGCGCCGAGGTGCTCCCGCAGCCCAGGTAGGCGATCGAAGACTGCGGGATGACAGGCGGCGATGGCCGCGAGTTCGACCTCGTAGTCGGCGCCGTCGGGCGGCGGGAACGCGTGAGCCAGGAGGTCGGAAACGAGGTCGGTCGGGAGATCCACGGCTGCCTGGGAGAGCAGGATCAAGATCGATCGCTTGACACTCCCGCTGATGCCCGGCCGAGCTGACACCATGGCGAGCAGGCTTGCGTACCAGTTCAGGTCATACGGCAGAGGCCGGCCGAAATGCGGGGTCCCGGTGGTGTCGAAGTGAATCCTCGCGATCTCGGCGATGGCGTTCAGATCGGCAGGCACCCAAGGGTCGCGGCTGACTCCTGCAATGTATTCGCCGACCATCAGCACGGCCTGTGCCTCGAGGTCGCCGAGAAGCTCTGCCTCGTTGAGCATCGGGTTGCTGCTCAGCTCGAGGCGCAGACACACCCGAAGCTCCCACCAGTGGCGTCGCTCTTCAGAAGCCTCGACGGCCAGAGCCTGCATGACCGTGTACCAGGCAAGCGTGTCCATGCCGGCGTGCCAGAGGCGCACCATCGGGCTCCAGCGGTCATGTCCGTCGAGGTCGAGCAGGTCACCCATCGGGACCGGTTCGTCGTCGAGGAGCACGCGGAGGAGCGTCAGGTTCGCGGTGTAGCACGCTCGGCGGCGGACCGGGTCGTACGGTATCGGGTGGTAGAGCTGGTCACCGGTGTCCGGTCTGATGAGTTCCCGGCGCAGGAGGTCGACGATCGTGGCGCGCAGTGATGCCTGTTGTTCGTCGGGCAGCCGCTCGGCGAGTTCGACGATGAAGAGGCGGACTGGTGTGCGGGTGCTGACCGGTTGGTGGCTCAGGAGGCGGCGCAACAGGGTGTCGTCGAGGCCGCTCGGCTGCAGATCGAGCGACGTGGCTTCCAGTTCGCGGTGGCGCGTGAGCTGTACGAGGAGTTCGAGGACGAGTTCGGCGACCAGGAACTCGCCGAAGGTGGCGTGGAGGAACTCGTAGGCGCTGCGTTGTTCGCGGTCGGCCCGGGGGTTGTGGACGAACATGAACTCGCCGAGGACCCGGTCGGCTGCGCTCAGGGGCTGGATGGCGGCCGAGGTGGCGGCGGGTGGGTCGAGTGCGGCGAGGTCGGCGTTCAGTTCGGTGTCGGTGATGTGCTGGCGGCCGCGGTTGAACATGCCGATGGCGGCGTACTGGAGTTGCCGCCGTCGCTGACGCTGCAGCAGCTTCTGCTCGGCCTCCGAGGCGCCGGGCGCGGTCTTCTCGGTGATCTGGCGGGTGATGAAGCGGTCCAGGATCCGCTGGTACAGCTCGCTCTGCGTCAGATCGGCGCCGCCCAGCTGGTTCGTGCCGAGCTCGGCGAGGTAGACCGCGAGCATCAGCAACAGCAACGGCTGGCCGGTCAGCTCGGCGATCTCGTCCGAGGCGGTCATCTCGTCGATCTCGAGCGGGACGAACGACGCGATCCCGGCATGGGCGGCGTTCCAGGCTCCGAGCCACCGCTCGATCCGCGGCCGGTCGAACTCGCGGAGCTTGATCATCGGCGTGTCGGTCGCGATCTCGGCGCGGTCGGCGACGACGGTTCGGGACGTGACGATCACCGACGTCGGCGTACCCAGGGTTCGGGCCCGCTTCTGGAACTCCTCGACCTTCGACAGGTACGCCGATTGCGTCACGCCGGTCGCCTGCACGAGCTCGTCGAAGCCGTCCAAGAGGACCACGAGGTGGCAGCGGTGCGGACAGCTGCCCGGATCGGGGCAGGACCCGCAGGCGCCGCACTCCTGGCGCAGCTCGTCCAGATCCGCATTCGGTCGTTGAAGGGCGCGCTGCAGTTCCTTGGTGACCTGAAGCGTCAGATCGTCGTCCGGATTGACCGAGCGCAGTGGCACGCGGACGACCGCGAACGCGTCCTCGGGCAGCTGGGCAGCGAGCACCTCGGTCAGCAACGACTTGCCGGCGCCCGGATGGCCGAGCAGGAGAAGCGGGCGGCGCGCGCCGTCCGGGCCGGCCAGGTAGCTTGCGAGGTACTCGACCAGGGACGAGTGCTTCGGCTGCTCCGACCACCAGCCCTCGTCGGACGGCCGTGACCGATCGTCCGCGACGGCGTAGTGGAAGGACGGTTCGACGAACCCGTCCCGGACCGTGGGGGAAGCGATCGACTGGGTACGGGACCGCAGCAGCGGCTCGTCGAGCACTTCCCGGGCCGCGAGCGCCAGCTTCTCGCGGTAGCCGTTCCGGGGCGCGGGAGTACCGGGCATCACCATCGAGAGCATCGTCGTGAGCTCACCCAGCGCCGCGGTCTGTGCCCGGATCAGCTCGCGGGTGCCTGCGAACTCGTTCAGTGTCACCCACAGGCCGAACGGCGCGGACGCGCTGAGCTCCAGCATCCGGCTGCGGTACAGGAATGCGGCCCGTTCGACGATCGCGTCGAGGAGCCCGGCCACCGGCACGGGTTCGAGCCGGCTCCACGCCTCCAGTCCGGTGAAGAAGTCGAGGCACCGGCGTCCGAGGGCCTCGTAGTACGGCTCGAGGTTGCGTTGGAGGTTCGCCTCGAGGCCGAGCTCCGGCGACGACAGGGGTACGACGACATCGAACAGCTCGTCGTGATCGCTTCCGGGGACGGCGAGGAGTCGGCGCCGCTCGCTGTCGGTGAGGCCGAGGTCGCGGTAGTTCGGGCCGATGATGTGCGGCAGCGCGTCGAAGAACGAGGCGACGGCGGTGATGGTGTGGGCGGCCACGACGAGCTCGAGCTGGGTCTTGTCCTTCGTGCCGCGCAGCCTCTTGGACACCTTGCTGACGAGGGCGTCCAGCAGACTCACGGCCTCGTTCTTCGGGTCGATCAGCGACAGCCAGGCGGCGGCGGTGAGCCCGGCGACCGGTCCGCCCGCAAGCGTCGCGGTGGCGGCGCCGGCGAAGACCGCCGTACCGAACAACCGCTCAAGTGCCGATCGGTTCCGGTCGTCGATGTCGAGGACGGACAGCGCACCTTGAAAGGTGTACGGCGACAGAGCCATAGACGGAGCTCCCGGAGGCGGATCGGACGCGGATCGGACGCGGAAGAACAACCTAGCGTCGTACGGTCGACTCATGCCGGAACCGCTGGACCCGAAGCCGGGCCGGGTGGTCTCTACCGCTGTCTGTGAGCAATCAGGCGCTTACTGAGTGTCGTAGCTGGGCGGTCGGTGGGCATCGTTCGACAATGTCGAACGGCGGGCGTTGTACCGAGGGGGGTTGGATCTTACATTCCAGCCAGCCGTGGTCGTCACGGCTTGAAGGGAGGCCAAGCATGGCTACGACCGAAGCGGTCAAACAAAGAACCCTTCTGGGGGAGTGTTCGGCGGAATTCGCCGGAACGTTCATCCTGATCCTGTTCGGTGTCGGGGTGGTCGCCCAAGTGGTGGCGGGCGGCATCGGGAATCACGACTCCATCGCGTGGGCCTGGGGTATCGGCGTGATCATGGGCGTCTACGTTTCCGCCCGGCTCAGCGGTGGCCACATCAATCCCGCGGTGACGATCGCGCTGGCGGTCTTCCGCGGGTTCGCCTGGCGGAAGGTGCTGCCGTACATCGGCGCACAGTTCCTGGGCGCGTTCGCGGCGGCGCTGGTGGTCCGCTGGAACTACTCGAAGGTGCTGCACCACTTCGACCCCGGACTGACGATCAAGAGCCAGGGTGTGTTCTCCACCCTCCCGGGCAACGGCAACACCGAGCTCGGGGCCGGCATGTGGAGCGGCTTCCTGGACCAGATCATCGGCACCGCGATCCTGATGCTGGTCATCCTGGCCATCGTCGACCTGCGCAACACCGCGCCGGCGGCGAACCTCGGCCCGTTCATCATCGGCCTGCTGGTCGTCGGCATCGGGATGGCCTGGGGCACCCTGGCCGGCTACGCGATCAACCCCGCGCGTGACTTCGGCCCGCGGCTGGCCTCCTACCTGACCGGTTACGGAGGAGCCTTCAAGGACCAGTTCGGGGATCCCTATTTCTGGGTCCCGATCGTGGGACCCATCATCGGCGCGCTCGTCGGCGCCCTGCTCTACGACCTGCTGGTCGGCCGGTACCTGCCGGTCGGTGACGCGGACGAGGAACCTGGCCGGGTCCCGGAGCCCGAGCAGGAGAAGACCGCATGAGCATCAGGACTTGTGAGGAGAGGACTTTCCATGGCTGACTTCGTCGGCGCCGTCGACCAGGGCACCACGAGCACCCGTTTCATGATCTTCGACCATTCGGGCAACGAGGTGGGCATCCACCAGTTGGAGCACGAGCAGATCCTGCCGCAGGCAGGCTGGGTCGAGCACAACCCGGTGGAGATCTGGGAGCGCACCAGCGCGGTGATCCGGACCGCGATGAACGCCCAAGGCCTGCAGTCGAGCGACCTGGCCGCGCTCGGCATCACCAACCAGCGCGAGACCGCGGTGGTGTGGAACCGGAAGACCGGCCGGCCGTACTACAACGCGATCGTCTGGCAGGACACCCGGACCGACCGGATCGCGTCCGCCCTCGAGCGCGAGGGCAAGGGCGACGTGATCCGCCAGAAGGCCGGTCTGCCGCCGGCGACGTACTTCTCGGCCGGCAAGGTGCAGTGGATCCTGGAGAACGTCGACGGGGTCCGGGAGGCGGCCGAGGCCGGGGACGCGGTGTTCGGCAACACCGACACCTGGCTGCTGTGGAACTTGACCGGCGGGACGGACGGCGGCGTGCACATCACCGACGTCACGAACGCCAGCCGCACGATGCTGATGAACCTCGAGACCCTCGACTGGGACGACGAGCTGATCAGCTTCTTCAACATCCCGCGGCAGATGCTGCCGGAGATCCGTCCGTCGTCGGACCCGAACAAGTACGGCGAGACGCTCGCCAACGGTCCGCTCGGCGGCGTCGTACCGCTCACCGGCGACCTCGGTGACCAGCAGGCCGCGACCGTCGGCCAGGTCTGCTTCAACCCGGGCGAGGCGAAGAACACCTACGGCACCGGCAACTTCATGCTGCTGAACACCGGCACCGAGCTGGTCCGCTCGAAGGCGGGCCTGCTCAGCACGATGTGCTACAAGTTCGGCGACGAAGCCCCGGTGTACGCGCTCGAGGGCTCGATCGCGGTCACCGGCTCGGCGGTGCAGTGGCTGCGTGACCAGCTCGGCATCATCTCCGGTGCGAGCGAGACCGAGACGCTGGCCCGGCAGGTCGAGGACAACGGCGGGGTGTACTTCGTCCCGGCGTTCTCCGGCCTGTTCGCGCCGTACTGGCGCTCGGACGCCCGCGGCGCGATCGTCGGCCTGTCCCGCTTCAACACCAACGCACATCTGGCGCGCGCAACACTGGAAGCGATCTGCTACCAGAGCAAGGACGTCGCGGACGCGATGGAGAAGGACTCCGGCGTGAAGCTCGACGTGCTGAAGGTGGACGGCGGTGTCACGGCGAACGAGCTCTGCATGCAGATGCAGGCCGACATCCTCGGCGTACCGGTGAGCAAGCCGGTCGTCGCGGAGACCACCGCGCTCGGCGCGGCGTACGCGGCCGGGCTCGCCGTGGGCTTCTGGAAGTCCAAGGACGAGCTGGTGCAGAACTGGAACGAGGCCAAGCGGTGGGAGCCGCAGTGGAACGACGAACAGCGCACTCAGGGGTACGCCGGTTGGCAGAAGGCCGTCCAGCGCACCCTTGACTGGGTCGACGTCGACTGATTGAGCACGACCAACGAAATCGGAAGGACGAACACAGTGGCTGTAGTGGCTCTGTCACCGCAAGCAAGGGCCGACGCGATCGACGCGCTGGCCGACGGACGGGAACTGGACGTCCTGGTGATCGGTGGCGGGGTGGTCGGCACCGGCTCGGCGCTCGACGCCGCCACCCGCGGCCTGACCACCGGACTGCTGGAGGCCCGCGACTTCGCGAGCGGCACCTCCAGCAGGTCCAGCAAGCTGATCCACGGCGGCCTGCGCTACCTGGAGATGCTCGACTTCCGGCTCGTGCACGAGGCGCTGCAGGAGCGCGGTCTGCTCCTGCAGCGCCTGGCGCCGCACCTGGTGAAGCCGGTTCCGTTCCTGTACCCGCTGCAGCACCGCTGGTGGGAGCGGTTCTACGCCGGCGCCGGCGTCGCGCTGTACGACGGGATGGCGGTCAGCTCCGGTCTCGGGGCCGGGCTGCCGATCCACCGGCACCTGACCCGGCGCGGTGCGATGCGGCTCGTCCCGTCGCTGAAGAAGTCCGCGCTGGTCGGCGCGTTGCAGTACTACGACGCGCAGGTCGACGACGCGCGGCACACGATGGAGCTCGCCCGGACCGCGGCGTCGTACGGCGCGCTGGTCGCGAACCGGGTGAAGGTGACCGGTTTCCTGCGGCAGGGCGAGCGGGTGACCGGGGTCCAGGCGAAGGATCTGGAGAGCGGCCGCGAGTTCGAGGTCCGGGCGAAGCAGGTCGTGAACGCGACCGGTGTCTGGACCGACGACACGCAGGCGTTGGTGGGGGAGCGCGGGCAGTACCACGTCCGCGCGTCGAAGGGCATCCACCTGGTCGTACCCAAGGACCGGATCCAGTCCAGCACCGGGATGATCCTGCGGACCGAGAAGTCCGTGCTGTTCATCATCCCGTGGGGCCGGCACTGGCTGATCGGCACCACGGACACCGACTGGCACCTGGACAAGGCGCACCCGGCCGCGACCAGCAAGGACATCGAGTACCTGCTGGACCACGTGAACGCGGTGCTCACCACGCCGCTGACCCGCGAGGACGTGGAGGGCGTGTACGCCGGTCTGCGGCCGCTGCTCGCGGGCGAGTCGGAGAGTACGTCGAAGCTGTCCCGCGAGCACGTCGTCGCACACGCGGCGCCGGGCCTCGTGGTGGTTGCCGGTGGCAAGTACACGACGTACCGGGTGATGGCCAAGGACGCGATCGACGCGGCCGCGGACGCGCTCGACGGGCGGGTGCCGCGCAGTGTCACGAAGAACATCCCGCTGGTCGGCGCCGACGGCTACCAGGCGCTGTGGAACCAGCGGCAGCTGATCGCGCACCGGTCCGGGTTGCACGTGGCCCGGATCGAGCACCTGCTGAACCGGTACGGCGCCCTGATCGAAGAGGTGCTCGAACTGGTCGCCGAGGACCCGTCGCTCGGCGAGCAACTGCCGGGCACCCAGGACTACCTGAAGGCCGAGATCGTGTACGGCGCCAAGGCCGAGGGGGCGCGTCATCTCGACGACATCCTGGCCCGGCGGACCCGGATCTCGATCGAGGCCTGGGACCGCGGGGTCGGCGCCGCCGAGGCTGCCGCCCGGCTGGTCGCGCCGATCCTCGGCTGGGACGAGGCGACGATCGACCGCGAGGTGTCGTTCTACCTCCAGCGTGTCCAGTCCGAGCGCGACTCCCAGGACCAGCCCGACGACGAGTCCGCCGACAAGGTCCGCCTCGAGGCCCCGGACATCGTCTCGCCCGCCTGACGTCTGGACGCCGTCGTCCCTCCCGTGCCTTACTCGGAGCGGGAGGGACGACACATGGGGGAGACGGCACAGCCGGGTGGTCCTTCGCGAAGCGGAGGGGCAGCCGGCCTGGCGATCGGCGATCGCGCTCACGTCGGGCGTCGCCTTCGTCGTCCTGCTGATGAGCCCGGGCTGGGAGCTGGCCGGGTACCGGACCGGCGAGGGCGTTGACCCGCAGATCGCCCGGTACGCGTTCGGACCACACCGGTGTGGCTGATCCCGTACTCGATCTTCTGGATCTGGGTCGTTGCTGTCAGCATCCAGCTGTTCCGCGGCCGGCTGCCGGAGCGGTCCGGCTGACGCTCTTCGGCGGTGCACGAAGGGGTTGCTACAGCTCGTGGTCCTCGGTGCGGATCCAGTTGAAGGTGCGCTGGACGGCGGCCTGCCAGTTCGCGTACTCCGTCGCGCGGCGGGCCGGATCCATGTGCGGCACCCACTGGCCGGCGCGGTGCCAGTTGCTGCGCAGCCCCTCCAGATCGGGCCAGTACCCGACCGCGAGCCCGGCGGCGTACGCCGCTCCCAGCGACACCGTCTCGGTCACCATCGGCCGGACCACGCGGACATCGAGCAGGTCGGCCAGGAACTGCATCAGCAGGTTGTTGGCCGTCATCCCGCCGTCGACCTTCAACGCGGTCAGCGCGATCCCGGAGTCCGCGTTCATCGCGTCGACCACCTCGAGGGTCTGGAACCCGGTCGCCTCGAGGACCGCCCGGGCCAGATGCCCCTTGGTGATGTAGCCCGTCAGCCCGGCGATCACCCCGCGCGCCTCGCTGCGCCAGTGCGGTGCGAACAGCCCGGAGAACGCGGGCACGATGTACGCGCCGCCGTTGTCCTCGACCGTGCGCGCCAGCGTCTCGATCTCGGCCGCGGTGTGGATCATGCCGAGCCCGTCGCGGAACCACTGCACGAGCGACCCGGTGACCGCCATCGAGCCCTCGAGCGCGTACGACGCGGGCTGGTCGCCGATCCGGTACGCCACGGTCGTCAGCATCCCGTGCTTGGACCGGACGATCTCCTGCCCGGTGTTCATCAGCAGGAAGGACCCCGTGCCGTACGTGCACTTCGCCTCGCCGGCGCTGAAGCAGGTCTGACCGAACAGCGCCGCCTGCTGGTCCCCGAGCGCGGCGCCGATCCGGACCCCGGGCAGGACTTCGGTCGCGGTCGCGAGCACCCCGGACGACGGGCGGATCTCCGGCAGGATCGCCCGCGGTACGTCGAACGCCTCGAGCAGCTGGTCGTCCCAGTCGAGGGTCTCGATGTTCATCAGCATCGTGCGGCTGGCGTTGGTGACGTCGGTGACGTGCTGGGCGTCGCCGTCCGGGCCGCCGGTGAAGTTCCAGATCAGCCAGGTCTCCATGGTGCCGAACAGGATCTCGCCGCGCTCGGCCCGTTGCCGCAGCCCGGGGGTGTGGTCGAGCATCCACCGGATCCGCGGGGCGGAGAAGTACGTCGTCAACGGCAGGCCGCACAGGTCCGCGAACCGGTCCGGGCCCTCCTCGCCCGCCAGTTCGGTGACGAGCCGGTCGGTCCGGGTGTCCTGCCAGACCACGGCGTGACCGATCGGCTGCCCGGTCCGGCGGTCCCAGAGCAGGCTGGTCTCGCGCTGGTTGGTGATGCCGATGGCAACGACCTGGGACGGCGCCGCGCCGATCTGCCGGATCGCCGCCGGCACCACGCGGGTCACGTTCCGCCAGATCTCCTCGGCGTCGTGCTCGACCCAGCCCGGCCGCGGGAACAGCTGCCGGTGTTCCCGCTGCGCCACCGACACCAGCCGCCCGCGCCGGTCGAACAGGATGCACCGGCTCGAGTTCGTCCCCTGGTCCACTGCCGCCACATATTGCTCAGCCATCCCCCCACCCCTCATTCACCCGGCCGCCCCCGGTCATGTGTCGTCGCGGAGATCGCGGGCGATCGCATCGGCGGTGGCGCGGACCATGCTGATCAGGTCGCCGCGGTGCCGCAGCCGGCTGTCGCAGATCCGTTCCACCCGGCCGGCCAGGCCGACCGCGCCGACGACCAGCCCGCCGAGACCCCGGATCGGCGCCGCGATACTCGCCAGCTCGACGGTGTGCTCCTCGAACTCGGTCGCCCAGCCACGCGCCCGGACCGTCGCCAGCTCCTCGGCCAGCCGCGCCGGGTCGGTGATCGTCCGGGTGGTGAACGCCTCGAGTTTGCGCGGCCTTGTCGCGCCGCTCGCGTCGAAGGCCAGCACCGCCTTCCCGAGCGCGGTCGCGTGCGGCGGCAGCGTCGTACCGACGTCGAGGTCCTGGTCGCTGTCGTCGGGGCGGAACACGTGGTGCACGACCTCGACCTTGCCCTCGACGAGGCGGCCGACCCGGACCACCTCACCGCTGCGCGACGCCAGCGAGTCGGCCCAGTTGATCGCGCGGCTGCGCAGCTCGTTCGGGTCCAGGTAGCTCTCACCGAGGCGCCCGAAGGCGTCGCTCAGGTGGTAGTGCGCGCCGCTGTGGTCCTGGTCGACGAAGCCGACCTGGTGCAGCGTCCGGAGGATCCCGTGCACGGTCGGCTTCGCGAGCCCGAGCGCGTTGCCCAGATCGGCGACCCCCAGCCCGTCAGGCGCGGCGGCGAGCAGTCGCAGCACCGCCGCGGCCCGCTCGATCGACTGTACGGTCCCCGGCACACCGGCAGGCTACCTGTGAATCACTGGTCTGGCTCCACCTCAGGCGTCACGCCACGTGTCATCCTGCGGTCATTCCGACGCGATGGCCCGCAGGACGTCGAGGCGCGCAGCACGGCGTGACGGCCAGACAGCGGCGAGTACGCCGAACACCATCGCGACCACGGCCGCGATCACGAGCTGCAGCACCGGGATGTCGCGGACGGCGAGCCCGTCGTCGACCATCGCCGCCTGCACCGAGGCCGCGAACGTGACGCCGATCGCCAGCCCGAGCAGCGCCCCGAACAGCGTGATCGCGATCGACTCGACCCGGAGCATCCGGCCGAGCTGCGGCCGGTCCATCCCGATCGCGCGCAGCAGCCCGATCTCCCGGGTCCGCTCGACGACGCCGAGCGCGAGCGTGTTCACGATGCCGAGCAGCGCGATCAGGATCGCCATCGCGAGCAGGAACCCGACCGCGGCCAGGACGCCGTTCACGGGCTCCCGCGCGACCGCGGCGTACGCCTGCTGGTCGCGGACCTGGAGCGCCGGGTAGTCCGTCCGCAGCTGGTCGAGGATCGCGGTCCGGACCTGCGCGACCTGATTGCCGTCGGCAACCCCGACGTACAGGAGGTTGTCGCTCGGCGAGCCGCCCAGCGTCTCGTACGTGGACAGTGACACGACGACCGCGTTCAGTTGCCGGTTCGGCGCCAGGATGCCGCCGACGGTCAGGGTGTGGGTGCCGCTCGTGGTCTTCAGGGCGAAGGTCTTGCCCACCGTGAGCGCGAGGGTCTTGGCGAGGTTGCGGGGGAGGAGCACCTGGCCGGAATCGAGCGCCGCGGCGGAGCCGGCGTCGAAGTGCGTGGTGACAGACCCGGCCAGGGTGCCGTCGCTGACCCCGCTGATCCGGACGCTCGCCTTGCCGACCTCGCCCGTCTGCTGGCGGACACGGTGCACGGAGCTGACCCCCGGGACCTTCGCGGCCCGGTCGCCGACCTCGGTGCTGAAGCTGGGCGCGCCGTCGTTGCTGACCAGGATGTCGGCAGTGCCGAGCGCCTCGACGATGCTCCGGTCGATCGAGGCCTTCACCGAGGCCCCGATCACCAGCAGGCCGGAGATCAGCGACACCGAGATCATCAGCGCCGCCGCGGTCGCCGACGTACGGCGCGGGTTCCGCTCGGCGTTGCGGCGCCCGAGCGTGATCGGCGCCTTGCGGCCGAACGGGTACATCAGCGCGCGGACGACGTACCGGCTGACCAGCGGGCTGAGCATCACGATCGCGAGCACCGCGGTGCCGGTGCCGAGCGTGATCAGGACGGCTCCGGGGACGCCGCCGGCGTTCACGCCGATGGCGTAGAACATGACGGCCATCAGGAGCATGAACGCGCCGATCAGGACCCGGACGAGCAGCGAGCGCTCCGGGACCCGGATGTCGTCGCGCATCGCCGCGACCGGCGGCAGCTTGCCCGCCCGGCGCGCGGCGGGTGCGGCGGCCGCCATCGTGACGCCGATGCCGATCACGTAACAGGCGATGATCGTGGTCGGGGTGACCTGCAGCGCCGCCGTCGGGATCCGCAGCTCGAGCCGCTCGTAGAAGAACCGGATCCCGACCGCCACGCCGATCCCGATCAGCAGCCCGAGCGTGGCGCCGACGAACCCGATGACGGCGCTCTCGGCCAGGATCGTGCCGGTGATCTGGCCGCGGGACGCGCCGATCGCGCGCAGCATCGCGAGCTCCCGGGAGCGCTGCGCGACCACCATCGCGAACGTGTTGACGATCAGGAACGTGCCGACGAACAGCGCGAGGAAGGCGAACAGCAGCAGGACGGTGCCGAACCCGCCGAAGGTGTTGTCGAGGTCGTGCTCGCCGTCGGCGGTGACCTGCTTCGCCGTCCGGACCTGCACCGAGTCGCCGACGGCCTTGGCGATCGCCTGGCTGACCGTGCCGGGGTCGGCCCCGGGCTGGACCGAGACGGTGACCGACGTCCAGCCCGGCTTCCCGAGCAGCAGGAGCTGGGCCGTCGCGCCGTCGAAGCTGACCAGCGGGGCACCGGCCGCCGCGCCGGCCTGGGCCGGCGTGGTGGTCGCGGTGAGCGTCGCGGTGACGGCCCGGGTCGGCGTGACGATCCGGACCTGGTCGCCGAGCGAATAGCCCGCGCGGTCCGCGGTGGACTCGTCGAGTGCGAGCTGGCCGCTGCCGGACGGCGGTACGCCGGTGAGTAGCTTGAACGGCGCGTTCTGCGGGTCCCGCGGCCAGTTCGCGCCGAAGGACGACAGGCCGTAGTTCTGCAGCAGCTTGCCGTCCGGGCCGAGGATCTGGACGTTGCTGATCATCAGCTGCGGGGCCGCGTCCTGGACCCCGGGCACGGTACGGACGCGGTCGACGACGTCGGACTGGAAGGTCGCTGGGCGGTCCGTGCCGGTCTCGATCGGCGACGCGGGCGTGACGGTGATGTCCGCCGTACTGACCTGGAAGTTCTTCTTCAGCGCGGTCGAGAGGGTGTCGGTGAACACCATCGCGCCGCCCGCGAACGCGACGCCGAGCGTGACGGCGAGCGTGCACAGCACGAAGCGGAGCCGGTGCGCGAGGACCGAGCGGAGGCCGAGCTTGAACATCAGCCGGCCAGCTCACCGGCGGCGCTGCCGGCCCGGTCGGTCGTGTCGCCGTGTTCCTGCTCGAGGTCGAGTTCCTTCATGGTGTCGAGCACCGACTCCGCGGTCGGGTCGACCAGCTCGGACCGCAGCCGGCCGTCGGCCAGGAACAGCACGCGATCGGCGTACGACGCCGCGGTCGGGTCGTGGGTGACCATCACGACGGTCTGCTGGAAGTCCCGCACGGAGCGGTGCAGGAACCCGAGGACGTCACCGGACGCCCGCGAGTCGAGGTTGCCGGTCGGCTCGTCCGCGAACACCACGTCCGGCCGGGAGACGAGCGCCCGGGCGCAGGCGACCCGCTGCTGCTGACCCCCGGACAGCTCCGACGGCTTGTGCCGGAGGCGGTCCATCAGACCGACCGTGTCGACGACCGTGGTCAGCCAGTCCTGGTCGGGTTTGCGACCGGCGAGATCGAGGGGGAGCGTGATGTTCTCCAGCGCGGACAGCGTCGGCACCAGGTTGAACGCCTGGAACACGAACCCGATCCGGTCGCGGCGCAGATGGGTGAGCTTTTTCTCCGGCAGCGTGGTCAGGTCGACGTCACCGAGGAACACCTTCCCGTCGGTGGGCTTGTCGAGGCCGGCCAGACAGTGCAGCAGGGTCGACTTGCCGGAGCCGGACGGGCCCATGATCGCGGTGAACCGGCCCTTCCCGAAGTCCGCGCTCACACCGGCCAGCGCGTCCACCTGCGTCAGCCCACCGCCGTACCGCTTCCAGACATCGGCCGCCCGCACCGCGACATCACCCACGCTCATGCGACGAACCGTATCCACCCAGGGTTCCTCCGCCCGGGTGCAGGTGGGACCTAACCGTCGACTGTGATCAGGTCTATGCCTGCCGACTCGGCCGCGACCTCTTCGACGGAGCGGGTCGGCAGCGGCGGCGGTGTGCCGCCCCACGCCGGACAGAGCGGCTTGTGGTCGCACCAGTCGCACAGCGGGCCAGGGCTGGGGCGCCAGTCGCCGGAGTCGAGGGCGCGGGTGATGGCGACCCACAGCGCGGAGACCTTGCGCTCGCAGGCCCGCAGATCGGCCTCGTCCGGGACGTAGCGGACGATCTCGCCGTTGCCCAGGTAGACCAACTGCAGCATCGCCGGCACCACACCGCGCAGCTTCCACAGCACCAGCGCGTAGAACTTCATCTGGAACAGCGCCTTCGCCTCGAAGAACTCCGACGGCGAGCGACCGGTCTTGTAGTCGACCACCCGGATCTCCCCGGTCGGAGCCACGTCGAGGCGGTCCACATACCCCCGCAGCACCAGCCCGGAGTCCAGCGCGGTCTCGACATAGAGCTCGCGCTCGGCGGGCTCCAGCGCATTCGGATCCTCGAGCGTGAAGTACTTCCCGAGGAGGTCGTGCGCCTCGGCCAGCCAGGTGGCCAGCTCCTCGCCGCTCGCATCCTCGGCGAACAGCTCCGCGACCTCCGGCTCGGCCTCCAGCAGGCGCTGCCACTGTGGCTCGAGCATCTGCGCCGCCTGCTCCAGCGTCCGCTCGCCGCGCGGCAGGTCGAACAGCCGCTCCAGCACCGCGTGCACGACCGTCCCGCGGACCGCGGCCGACGACGGCTTCTCCGGCAGCCGGTCGACGACCCGGAACCGGTACTTCAGCGGGCAGCTCATGAAGTCCGCGGCTCGAGAGGGCGACAAGGCGCCCCGCGGGTGCTCATGCGGATCGGCAGCAGCTGCAACGCTCATGCCTCAAACCCTAGGCACAACCACGGACAGTTCGCCCGCACCCCACTCCGTGCCTGTGGAAAACCGCCTCCCAGCGAACTCCCAGCGAACTCACGGCCGGCCTGCGGCGGGCGTTGCCATGCTCGAAACATGACGCCACCGACGCAGCCGCCTCCGAACCACGACCGCGGTCTCGAGTACGACCTCGCGACCCTGCACCGCCGCCGTTTCCTCGGCCTGTTCACCGCGGCCGGCCTCGCCGCCGTCGCCGGCTGCTCGGCCGACGAACAGACGGCCGGCACACAGACCGGCACATCGACCAGCGCATCGACGAGTGCCTCACCGTCCGCCTCGTCGTCCGCCACCTCCGGTACGACGACGAGCGCCGCCACCGACGTCGACGAGATCCCGCAGGAGACCGGCGGACCGTACCCGGGCGACGGCTCCAACGGCCCGAACGTCCTCACCCAGTCCGGCATCGTGCGCAGCGACATCACCAAGTCGTTCGGCTCCGCGTCCGGCGTGGCCACCGGCGTACCGCTGTCCGTCGAACTCGCCGTCGTCGACGCCGGCCAGGACAAGGCTCTCGAAGGTGCGGCCGTCTACCTGTGGCACTGCGACGCCCAGGGCCGGTACTCGCTGTACTCCGACGGCGTGACCGAGGAGAACTACCTCCGCGGCGTCCAGTCGGCCGACGCATCGGGCAAGGTCACCTTCACCACGATCTTCCCGGCCGCGTACATGGGCCGCTGGCCGCACATCCACTTCGAGGTCTACGCGAGCGCCGACGAGGCGACCAAGGCCGGCCAGATCACCCGCACCTCCCAGCTCGCCCTCCCGAAGGACGTCTGCAGCACGGTCTACGCCACCGACGGGTACGACGGCAGCGCGGAGAACCTCAGCCGGACCTCGCTGGAGAACGACAACGTGTTCGGCGACGACGACGGCGTACACCAGCTCGCGACCGTCACCGGAGACGTCTCCGGCGGGTACGTCGCCACGCTGACGGTGGGTGTGTAGCGCAGCGTTGACACCGGCCAAGTAGCGTTGGGGTGATGCCAGGCTCGCGCGAATCCCAGAACCCCGCCCAGCCGGCCGGTCCGCCGCCGCCCGGAACGTGGGTACTGGGTCGCGTCCGCGGCATCCGGCTGACCATGCGCTTCACCTGGCTGCCGGTGGCGATGCTGCTCGCGATCGGCTTCGCCGCAATCATCGGCCAGCAGTTCCCGGAGCTCGGCGGCTGGCGGTACGTGGCCGCGTTCGCGTTCGTCGTCGCGTTCACGGTCTCGATCCTGATCCACGAACTGGCGCACGCGCTGATGGCCATGAAGTTCGGCATTCCGGTGTCCGAGATCAACCTCGGCTTCTTCGCGGCCGGTACGCACATCGAGGGCGAGCGGAAGTCGCCGCTGGAGGAGTTCGCCGTCTCGGTCGTCGGGCCGATCGCGTCCCTGATCGTCGGCGGGCTGGCCTACCTCGGCTCCCGCGCGGTCGACGAGGGCGTCGGGTACGTCGCGCTGTGGGAGCTCGGCATCGCGAACCTGATCGTCGGCGTCACGAACCTGCTGCCCGGCCTGCCGCTGGACGGCGGCTGGGTGCTGCGGGCGATCGTCTGGAAGCTCACCGGCAACATGCACACCGGCACCATCGCGGCTGCCTGGGCGGGCCGGCTGCTCGCGATGGGCGTGCTGGTGCTCCCGGTCCTGCTGGAGGAGATCTGGGGCCGGCGACCATCGATGATCGACTTCGTCATCGCGCTGCTGGTCGGGTTCTTCCTCTGGTCCGGATCGACGGCCTCGCTGATGCAGGCCCGGCTGCGGCGCAAGCTGCCCGCGCTCCAGGTCCGCACGATGGCCCGGCGCGCCATCGCCGTCCACTCCGGCACGCCGGTGTCGGAGGCGGTCCGGATGGCGTCCGAGGCGCACGCCGGAGCGGTCGTGGTGATCGACGGCGACGGCAAGCCGCACGCGCTGGTGTCGGAGACCGCGGTCGCCGCGGTGGCCCCGAACCAGCGCCCGTGGACCACGGTCTCCGAGGTCTCCAGCCGGATCGCCGCGGGCCACATCATCGGCGTCAACGACACCGGCGAGGAGATCCTCGCCACACTGCGTGAACACCCCGCGTCGGAGTACCTGGTGCTCGACGCCGACGGCGGCGTGTACGGCGTCCTCGCGACGTCGGACGTGGAACGCGCCTTCCGCGGCCGCTGATTACAGGGTTGCGGTGACCGAAAGTTAAGGTGAGCGCCTTATGGCTGACTTGCGTGACTTTCCCGACCAGGCGTTCTCCGGCGTCCACCACGGACCGCTGCAGGAGGGCGAGTGGATCACCCTGCAGGACTCCAAGGGCCGCCGGCACTCGGTCAAGCTGGAGCGCGGGAAGATCTTCCACACCACCAAGGGCGGGATCGCGCACGACGACCTGATCGACGGCCCGGACGCGGTCACGATCCGTTCCAAGGGCAACGTCGAGTACCTGGCGCTGCGGCCGCTGATGGCCGACTACTCGGTCTCGATGCCGCGCGGCGCCGCGGTGATCTACCCGAAGGACACCGCGCAGATCGTCACGATGGCCGACATCTTCCCGGGCGCGAAGGTGGTCGAGGCGGGCGCCGGTTCCGGCGCGCTGACCACCGCGCTGCTGCGCGCGGTCGGGATCCACGGCCAGGTGATCTCGTTCGAGCGCCGCGAGGACTTCGCCGAGGTCGCGCGCAAGAACGTGACGGGTTTCTTCGGCGGCGAGCACCCGGCCTGGCGGCTCGAGGTGGGCGACCTGGTCGAGAAGCTGAACGAGCAGGACGTGGACCGCGTCGTGCTCGACATGCTCGCGCCCTGGGAGTGCGTCGACGTGGTCGCTGAGGCCCTTTCGCCCGGTGGGGTGTTCTGTGCCTACGTCGCCACCACGACGCAGCTGAGCCGCGTCGTGGAGACGCTGAGGGCACACGGGGAGTTCACCGAGCCGCGCGCGTGGGAGTCGCTCGTGCGAGACTGGCACGTAGAGGGTCTCGCCGTCCGTCCGGGCCACCGGATGCAAGGACACACAGCCTTCCTGGTCACCGCCCGGAGGATGGCGCACGGGGTACAGGCACCCCGCAAGAAGCGCCGTCCGGCACCGGGTGCGTACGGCGACGACTACTCCGGCCCGCGCCGCGCCGAGCCGTCGTCCGAAACTTCTGACGACATGCCGTAGGCAACGGACTCATCCGCAACCGACACGTGATGGGATTCAGCTTGCCCGGCGAGGTTTTCTGGGTAAGGTCCATAGGGTCGAGCCCCACATGGTGAGGTGATGATCGTGGCTGGAGACGAGAGTCCTACCGCGGCAGAACTGCGTAACCAGGTCCGGTACCTGGAAGCCGAGGTCGCGGCGTTGCGACGTCGGCTGCTCGAGCACCCGGCTGACAGCCGGTCGCTCGAGAGCAGACTGTCCGAAACCCAGGCCTCCTTGGCGAGTGTCACCGCTCAGAACGAGCGGCTGGCGGACACGCTGCGGGAGGCGCGAGAGAAGATCATCGCCCTGAAGGAGGAGGTCGACCGGCTGGCACAACCGCCGTCCGGATTCGGCACCTTCCTCGGACGGAACGAAGACGACACGCTCGACGTGTTCACCGGCGGCCGGAAACTCCGGGTCGCGGCGAGCCCGTCGGTGGACCTGGACGCGCTCAAGCTCGGCCAGGAACTGATGCTGAACGAGGCACTCAACGTCGTCGAGGCCTGCGACTTCGAGGTCGTCGGCGACGTGGTGATGCTGAAGGAACTGCTCGCCGACGGCGAGCGGGCGCTGGTGATCGCGCAGGCCGACGAGGAGCGCGTGGTGCGGCTCGCGTCGCCGCTGCTCGACGCTGCGTTGCGGTCGGGCGACTCGCTGCTGCTGGAGCCCCGCTCCGGCTACGTCTACGAGAAGATCCCGAAGTCCGAGGTCGAGGAGCTGGTGCTCGAAGAGGTCCCGGACATCGACTACACCCAGATCGGTGGCCTGTCCGGCCAGATCGAGCAGATCCGGGACGCCGTCGAGCTGCCGTACCTGCACAAGGACCTGTTCCTGGAGCACGAGCTCAAGCCGCCGAAGGGCGTGCTGCTCTACGGCCCGCCGGGCTGCGGCAAGACGCTGATCGCGAAGGCGGTCGCGAACTCGCTGGCCAAGAAGGTCGCCGAGCGCACCGGGATCGCCGAGCAGAAGTCGTTCTTCCTGAACATCAAGGGTCCGGAGCTGCTGAACAAGTACGTCGGCGAGACCGAGCGGCACATCCGCCTGGTCTTCCAGCGGGCCCGGGAGAAGGCGTCCGAGGGGATGCCGGTGATCGTGTTCTTCGACGAGATGGACTCGCTGTTCCGCACCCGCGGCTCCGGTGTGTCCTCCGACGTCGAGAACACCATCGTCCCGCAGTTGCTGAGCGAGATCGACGGTGTCGAGGGCCTGGAGAACGTCCTCGTGATCGGTGCCTCGAACCGTGAGGACATGATCGACCCGGCGATCCTGCGGCCCGGCCGGCTGGACGTGAAGATCAAGATCGAGCGCCCGGACGCGGAAGCTGCCCGGGACATCTTCTCGAAGTACCTGACCGCCGGGCTCCCGCTGCACGCCGACGACCTGAACGAGTTCGGCGGCGACCGGCAGGGCTGCGTGGACGGGATGATCCAGCGCACCGTCGAGCGGATGTACACCGAGGCCGAGGAGAACCGGTTCCTCGAGGTCACCTACGCCAACGGCGACAAGGAGATCCTGTACTTCAAGGACTTCAACTCGGGCGCGATGATCCAGAACATCGTCGACCGGGCGAAGAAGATGGCGATCAAGGCCTTCCTCGACGAGAACCAGAAGGGCCTGCGGGTGCAGCACCTGCTGCAGGCGTGCGTGGACGAGTTCAAGGAGAACGAGGACCTCCCGAACACCACGAACCCGGACGACTGGGCCCGGATCTCCGGAAAGAAGGGCGAGCGGATCGTCTACATCCGTACCCTCATCTCCGGCAAGCAGGGCACCGAGCCGGGTCGCTCGATCGACACCGCGACCAACACGGGTCAGTACCTGTAAGGCCGCACCCGAAACGCCCGGCTGCCCCGGCAGCCGGGCGTTTCGGCGTCCCGGCCGGGCCCGCGGCATCCTCCGGGGCCGGGTTGCCGTCGAGTCGTGGCGATCGGTTCGCGTCGGGTTCGCCGAGTCGTGGATCGTGGTCGTTCGGCCCAGCCGATTGCCACGAGTCGGCGAACGGCCGGCGGAGCTGTGTCGGGCACGGGGTAGGTCTAACACCCGGTGGGATCGGGGGGTTTCCCTGATTGGTGGGGTGGGTGGGCGGGGCTAATTTGCTCGTATGGCGACGGATGAGGTGCGGAAGGACCTGCGGGCCGCGGTCGCGGCGCGGCAGGAGCTGGGCCCGGAGTACGAGGCCGAGATCATCGACAGCTTCCTCGAGAAGCTCGACCAGCGCGACGTCCAGCGCCGTGCGGGGTCCTACGGGCCGTACGCCCAGCCCGGCTTGCCGGAGCCGGCGCGACCGGGCCGCCCGAGCCGGGAGCCGGACCCGGGCGGCCTGGCGCTCGCGATCGTGTCCGTGGTGGCCGCGATCCCGATCACCGCGATCATGGCCGGCATGATCGGCCCGTTCGGGGTCGTGATCGGCTGGCTGGGCCTGCTCGGGATCAACTTCGCCCGGACGATGGCGCGCCGCCGCTAGCCGACCGGGATCTGCTTGCCCCGGGCGTCGAAGGCGCGGACCTCGGTCTTGAGGCGCTGGCCGACCGTGAACTTCCCGTTGGCTTGGACCTCCGTGTAGGCGAAGCCGCCTTCGACGACGCCCTTGGTCCACGGGCCGCGCCGTCCGTCCAGCACGTAGCGGACTTCGACCGTGGCGACGCTCGGCAGCGCCCGGTAGACGGCCCACGCCTGCAAGGTCGTGCGTGCGTACGTCAAGTTGGCGTCCTCACTGCCGAGGGTCACCAGAGCGCGCTGATCCGTTGGCTGAGTCTGCCAATTCTTGTCGGGGACCCGTCCGACCGATCCGACCGATCCGAGCTTCGCGCTCGCCGGTGTGCGTGTCAGGCAGTACCGGTACCCGAGCTTGGCGCCGGAGGGCGCGCCTCCCGTTCCCGGCTTGCGACCGCCGCGGGTCACAGTGGTCTTCGGGGTCGGAGCCTTCTTCGTGTTCAGCGCCACTGCCACCAGCGCGGTGCTGTCCCTGGTGATGCCGCGGACGTGGCGGCTCCAGATGATCTGGGCTGGACCGCCCTCTTCCGGGAACTGGCATTCGGTGACGACCTTGGCCAGGTCGCGCTGCGGCACCGCGCCGAGATCGACACCGACCTTCGCCCCGGCTGAGGCCTGCGGAGTCGACGTGCCGGCCACGCCGGCGTCGTCGGGTGAACCGTTGGTGACGACCAGCGTGCCGGCGACGACGGCCGCGACCGCTCCGACGGCGACCATGGGGGCGGCCCAATGCCGGGCCGGGCGACGCATGGCGGGCTGCGTCTTGTCCATCAACTGGTTGCGCAGGCGGGCGTGCTCGGCGGCGGTCAGCGGCGGAACGCGCGGCGGTTCGAGATCGGTGTTCATGACAGCTCCTCGGTGAGGTCGACCCGGGTCAGCAGGTCGGGGAAGCGACGACGGGTGCGGTGGAGCCGGGCCTTGACGGTTCCGACCGGTACGCCGAGCGCGTCCGCGGCCTCGGCGGTGGTGAGTCCGGACCAGACGACGAGCTCGAGGGTCTCGCGTTCGTGCCGGGGGAGTTTGGCCACGGCGCGACGGATCACGGACATCCGGCGCTCGTCGTCGAGGCGGCGCGCGACGTCGGCGGCGTGGTCGTCGTCAGGGGGCGGCTCGGGCAGGCGATCGACGAGCTTGCGCAGCCGGTTCGCCGTACGGAACAGCGAGTTGCACTCGTGCCCGGCCACCCGGAGCAGCCAGCCGCGGGCGGTCGGCGCGGTGAGCGGTCCCGGTGGGTTGCGCTGGAAGCGTCGCCAGGTGTTCAGGAACGTCGCCTGGACCACGTCGTCGGCGGCGCTCCAGGAGGCGGTCCGCCGGAACGCGAAGGCACGGACCTCGTCCGCGTACCGGTCGAACAGTTCGCCGAGCGCGAAGTGGTCGCCGACGCGCAGACGCTGCCACAGCTCCTCGTCCGGTCCTGGATCGAGGCCTCCGGGGCCGGTGGCCATGAACGGCTCCGTATCGTCAGTCAGGGTGATCTTCACACCGGCTAGTGACCGGTCGCCGGCCAAATGGTTGCATCACAACAGCGAGACGATGCCGCGCAGGCCGTTCGCCACGTCGTCGGGCAGGTTCAGGCGCAGTCCGCGGTGGACGCCGTACCACGGCGACAGCCGGGCCCAGTCCTCGGCGCGTTCGACCAGCTCAGGGCCTGGTCGATAGACCTCGGCCGCGCCGGCGGCAACAGCCTTCGGGGCGCCGTTGAGGACCCAGCAGAGGTCCAGCGCGGGGTCGCCGATGACCGCGTCCGTCCAGTCGATGATGCCGGTGACCCTGCCGTCGGTGATCAGGATGTGGTCCGGCCCGAAGTCGCAATGGATCAAGCAGTTGCGGACGGCGGCGACGCGATCGAGCAGCTCGTGGGCGGCGGTCTGGGCCTCTGTCGGCAGCAACGGCACGATCTGCGTCCGGAACTCGTGCAGCTCGACAGCCTTCGCCGCCGACGCGGTCTCGGCGTCCAGGGCGCTGTACGCGACAGCTTCTGCCGGGTCAACAGCGTGCAACGCCTTCAGGAATGCCCCCAGCTCGCGCCCGAGTGCCTCGTCGCCGCCCGTGAGCGGCGAGCCGGGCAGCAGGAGGTGACGTACGCCGTCCGCGGTCCGCTCGGGGACAGGCACCGGCAGCGGCAGCTGAGGGGCGAGCCAGGGGAGGAGGCTGACCTCGGCGAGCAACCGCGGCCGGACCTCCGGGCGGCGCGGGGACCGGTGGATCCACGGGCCGTCGATCCAGGCGTGGCTGTCCCAGCCCTCGATGAGCGTCACACCAGGTCGCGGACGTAGGAACCGAGCAGCCCGACGGTGTCCGGCATGAACGGCCACTCGTCGAACTTCGCCACCAGCTCCGCGGGGGACATCCAGTCGCCCCACTCGACCTCTTCCGGCTGGTGCCGCACCGGGCCGTCCCAGACACACGTGTACAGGTACGCGTGGTACCGCGTGTTCTCGTCCGCGTAGTCGCCCTCCGGAAGCCGGGTCAGCTCGACGCCGGAGATCCCGAGCTCTTCCTCCAGCTCCCGGACGACGGCGTGGAACGGGTCCTCACCCGCCGCGACGACACCACCCGCGGCGAAGTCGTACCGGCCCGGGTAGACGTCCTTCGTGGTGGTCCGCCGGTGCACGTAGATGTCGCCGGCCGGATTCCGGACGACCACGCCGGTCGCGGAGTGTCGCAGGTTGTCGCGGCGCATGACCGATCGGGGCGCCGATCCGGTGACGTGGTTGTCGTCGTCGAGAATCGCCACCAATTCGTCCATGGGCGCAGTCTCACAGGTAACCCTGTGGACACAGCAACCCCATTTCGTCGCCGGTACCGCGTAGGCTCAACTCCATGAGTGTTCGGCGGATCATGGGAACCGAGACCGAGTTCGGGATCTCGGTCCCGGGTCAGCCCGGGGCCAACCCGATGCTGACCTCGAGCCAGGTGGTGAACGGCTACGCCCAGACGCAGCCGCTCGCGCGCAAGACCCGGTGGGACTTCGACGAGGAGCACCCCCTGCGGGACGCGCGCGGCTTCGACCTGAGCCGGGAGGTGGCCGACTCCAGCCAGCTCACCGACGAAGAGACCGGCCTGGCGAACGTGATCCTCACCAACGGCGCCCGGCTGTACGTCGACCACGCCCACCCGGAGTACTCCGCACCCGAGACCACGAACCCACGCGACGCGGTGGTGTGGGACAAGGCCGGGGAGCTGGTGATCATGGAGGGCGCGCGGCAGGCGCGCCTGATCCCCGGGGCGCCGCAGCTGAACCTCTACAAGAACAACACCGACAACAAGGGCGCGTCGTACGGCTCGCACGAGAACTACCTGATGCGCCGCTCGACGCCGTTCGCGTCGATCGTGCGGCACCTGACGCCGTTCTTCGTGAGCCGTCAGGTGGTCACCGGCGCCGGGCGGGTCGGGATCGGCCAGGACGGCGCCGCGCACGGGTTTCAGATCAGCCAGCGGGCGGACTACTTCGAGGTCGAGGTCGGCCTGGAGACGACGCTGAAGCGGCCGATCATCAACACCCGCGACGAGCCGCACGCGAATCCGGACCGTTACCGCCGGCTGCACGTCATCATCGGCGACGCGAACCTGTCCGAGATCTCGACGTACCTCAAGGTCGGCACGACGTCGCTGGTGCTGGCGATGATCGAGGACGGCTGGCTGACCGACGACCTGGGCGTCGACCGCCCGGTGACCGCGCTGCACGAGGTCAGCCACGACCCGACCTGCACGCATCTGCTGACGATGAAGGACGGCCGCAAGCTCACCGCGGTGCAGCTCCAGACGGAATACCTGGAGCAGGCCCGCAAGTACGTCGAGGACAAGTACGGCGACGATGCGGACCGGCAGACCAAGGACGTGCTGCACCGCTGGGAGCAGGTGCTCGACCAGCTCGCGACCGACCCGATGAAGCTGTCCGACCAGCTCGACTGGGTCGCGAAGTACAAACTGCTCCAGTCCTACCGTGACCGGGACGGCCTGGAGTGGGACGACCCGAAGCTGCACCTCGTCGACCTGCAGTACGCCGACCTCCGCCCGGACAAGGGCCTGTATTACAAGTTGGTGAAGTCCGGGCGGATGCAGCGGCTCGTCACCGACGAGGAGATCCGGATGGCCGTCGCGCACCCGCCGACCGACACCCGGGCGTACTTCCGCGGCCGCTGCATGCAGCAGTACGCGCCGCAGGTCGCGGCCGCCTCCTGGGACTCGGTGATCTTCGATCTGCCGGGCAAGGAGTCGCTGCAGCGGATCCCGACGCTGGACCCGCTGCGGGGCACGAAAGCGCATGTCGGGGCACTTCTTGACCAATGCGACACCGCAAGTGACCTGGTTCGCACCATTACTGGGGGTGCCGCCGGGTAGGGTCGCTCTTGAGGGTCGGTTGGGCGGCCCTCCCAGCGGTTCTAGGAGGTGTGCCATGGCGAAGGACGGCGGTCAGCAGCACAAGCAGCCGAAGCGTTCGTCGACCGAGGAAGAGGTCGAGCAGGTCGAGGCGTCGGAGGACGTCCAGGAGCGCAAAGAGCGACTCGACGAGGACGTCGACTCGATCCTGGACGAGATCGACGAGGTGCTCGAGGAGAACGCCGAGGAGTTCGTCCGCGGTTTCGTGCAAAAGGGTGGGGAGTGAACCGCTCGATGACATCTGATGCCTCCGGCCGGCTGCCGGAAGCCTTCCTGACCCCAGGCGGCTCGTCGTTCATGGACTTCCTGGCCGGGCACGCGCCCGACCTGTTGCCCGGACGACGGTCCCTGGGCCAGGGTGACCTGTCCAGCGAAGTCCCGCACGGCACGACGATCGTGGCGGCCACCTTTCCCGGTGGCGTGATCATGGCCGGCGACCGGCGGGCCACGATGGGCAACATCATCGCCCAGCGTGACATCGAGAAGGTCTTCCCCGCCGACGAGTACTCGGCGGTCGCGTTCGCCGGCTCGGCCGGCTTCGGGATCGAGATGGTCCGGTTGTTCCAGGTCGAGCTGGAGCACTACGAGAAGCTCGAGGGCGCCACGCTCAGCCTCGACGGCAAGGCCAACCGGCTGAGCGCGCTGATCCGCGGCAATCTGCCGATGGCCATGCAGGGCCTCACCGTGGTGCCGCTGTTCGCGGGCTACGACGAGGACATCAAGGGCGGCCGGATCTTCTCCTACGACCCGACCGGCGGTCGGTACGAGGAGACCCACTTCTACAGCGTCGGCTCGGGCTCGCTGTTCGCCCGCGGCGCGCTGAAGAAGCTGTACCGCGAGGACCTGTCCGAGACCGACTGCGCGACGGTGGCGATCCAGTCGCTGATCGACGCGGCCGACGACGACTCTGCGACCGGCGGCCCGGACATGCTCCGGCGGATCTTCCCGGTGGTCGGCGTGGTCACCGCGGACGGGTACCGGCGGCTGCCGGAGGACGAGGTCGCGACGCTCGTCGACGCGGCCTGGAGCCAGCGGCACCAGCGTCCCGACGGCCCGGCCTCGGCGTCCCTGACCTGACCAAGATCTCGATCGACTGACGAGGACGACACCTTCGATGAGCGTTCCCTTCTACGTCTCGCCCGAGCAGCTGATGCGGGACCGGGCGGACTTCGCCCGCAAAGGCATCGCCAAGGGCCGCAGCGCGATCGCGCTGCAATATGCCGACGGCATCCTGTTCGTCGCGGAGAACCGCTCGCCTGCACTGCACAAGGTCGCGGAGATCTACGACCGGATGGCGTTCGCCGCTGTCGGGCGGTACAACGAGTTCGAGAACCTGCGGATCGCCGGCGTCCGGCTCGCCGACATGCGCGGGTACTCCTACGACCGCCGCGACGTCACCGGCCGGGCGCTGGCCAACGCCTACGCGCAGACCCTCGGCGCGATCTTCTCCTCCGGCGGTGAGAAGCCGCTCGAGGTCGAGATCCTGGTCGCCGAGATCGGCGCGAGCCCGGCCGAGGACCAGATCTACCGGCTGACGTACGACGGCTCGATCGCCGACGTCCGGGGGTACGCCGTGATGGGCGGCCCGGCCGAGCAGGTCGCGGACTACGTCGGCGAGCACTACAGCGAGGGCATCTCGCTGGCCGGCGCGCTCCGGCTCGCCGTGGACGCGCTCGGCCACGACGGCACCGAGGTCCGGGAGCTGACGCCGGACCAGCTCGAGGTCGCGGTTCTGGACCGGACCCGGTCGCAGGTGCGCAAGTTCAAGCGGATGTCCGAGGAGACGCTCGCCGGCATCCTGAGCGAGTCCCGCCCGGCCGAGGCTCCCACGGAGCCGGCCGAGGAGGAGTCTGAGGCATCGGGCGAGTCGCCGGCCGACGAGGCTCCGGTGGCCCCGGCGGAGGACGACGCGCCGGTCGCGCCGCCGGAGGATCCCGACACCGACCGTCCGCTGTGACGGACCGGAACGAGAGCTCAGCCGCTACCGACGAGGTGGCGGCTGAGCAGTTCTCGGGCCAGTTGACTGTCGCCCGGGTCGGGGATCCGGAGCCGTGGGAGCTGCTGGGGGAGGAGCCCGGCTTCCACCGGTTCCTGACGGTGAACCTGCGCCGCTACCGGATGCCGGACGGTCGCGAGGTCGACTGGGACGTATTCGGCCCGAGGTCCGCGGCCGGGATCACGTCCGGTGTGACGGTGCTGCCGTTGACCCCCGAAGGCCGGATCGTGACGGTGCGGATGTTCCGGGCCGGTCCGGACCGGGTCGTCACCAACCTGCCGGGCGGCTACGTCGAGCCGGGCGAAGACCCCGCGCTCGCCGGCGCCCGGGAGCTCGAGGAGGAGACCGGCTACCTCTGTGAGTCGCTCGACATCGTCGGCTGGCAGTGGTCGTCGGCGTCCTCGACGTACCGCAAGTACGTCGGGATCGCGCGCGGCTGCCGCCCGGACGGGAAGCAGCAGCTGGACGAGACCGAGGACTGTGTCCCGGTCGAGCTGACCGTGGACGCGTTCCGCGCCGAGCTGCGCACTCCCGGTGCGATGACCGGAATCGACGCGGCCTATCTGGCGTTGGACCACGCAGGATTGCTTTGACACACTGCGGAGGATCGATATGAGCGACTGGAACGCGAACGTCATCGAGGAGTTCCGGGCCAACGAAGGCAAGGTCGGAGGCCAGTTCGAGGGTGCACCGATGGTGTTGCTGCACCACTACGGCCGCAAGAGCGGGCAGGAGTACGTCGCTCCGACGATGTATCTCGCCGACGAGACCGACCCGGACGTGATCTACGTCTTCGCCAGCAAGGGCGGCGCGCCCACCGACCCGGAGTGGTACCGCAACCTCGTCGCCGCCGGTAAGGGCACCGTCGAGATCGGCACCGAGAAGCACGACGTCACGGTCACCGACGTGACCGGCGGCGAGCGCGACCGCATCTACGCCGAGCAGGCGCGCCGCTACCCGGGCTTCGCCGACTACGAACGCCGGACCGCCGGTGTCCGGACCATCCCCGTCCTCGCGCTGAAGCGCGCGTAAGGGGCCGGTATCCTGGCGGCGGACCGCGACTGGCGCTGAGGTGGACGACCACCGGGGAACGGTCTGCCATCCGGCTTCGCCGCGCGCCTGGGCACCTTCTGCGACACAGGAGTGCTCCAGATGACCGCTGATCTCATGATCGGGACCGATCTCGCGGCCGAGATGGTCGCCAAGACTGCAGAGCGCGCCCGCGCCCTGCAGGAGCAGTACGGCGTCCAGCCGTGCCTGGCGACCGTTCTGGTGGGTGACGACCCGGCGTCGGCGACGTACGTGCGGATGAAGCAGAACCGGTCGAAGAAGGCCGGGATCGCGTCGCGCAGCGTCGTACTGCCGGCCACGACGACCACCGCCGAACTCGTCGCGGAGATCACCAAGCTGTCCGGCGACCCGGCGGTGCACGGGATCCTGCTGCAGCACCCGGTGCCGGCGCAGATCGACGAGCGGGCCGCGTTCGAGGCGATCGACCCGGCGAAGGACGTCGACGGCGTGACCATGCGCTCGTTCGCGGCGATGGCGTTCAACGACACCAAGGACCCGGGGTTCCGGTCCGCGACGCCCGGCGGGATCATGCGACTGCTCGCGGCGTACGACGTCCCGCTCGAAGGGGCGCACGCGGTGGTGATCGGCCGCAGCCCGATCCTCGGCAAGCCGGCCGGCATGTTGCTGCTGGCATCGAATGCGACCGTCACGTACGCGCACTCCCGGACGCGCGACCTGCCGGAACTGGTCCGGACCGCGGACGTCGTGATCGCCGCCGTCGGCAAGGCGAACTTCGTCCGCGGTGACTGGCTGAAGCCCGGCGCCGTGGTGGTCGACGCCGGCTACAACGAGGGCAACGTCGGTGACGTGCACTTCGCGGAGGCGGCCGAGGTCGCCCGGCTGATCACGCCGGTCCCGGGCGGCGTCGGGCCGATGACGATCGCCCTCCTCCTGGAGCAAACCGCCGACGCCGCCGAGGCCCAGCTGCGGTAGGGCGTGTCCTAGCGGTCGCAGCCGCCGTCCTTGTCCGGGCGGGAGTGCGGCCGGGCGATGTCGTCGAGGCCTTTGTAGGCGTACGGGTCGGTGCCGGCGACCATGACGATGTCGCGGTAGTCGTGCTTGGCGACGTGAA
Organism: Kribbella sp. NPDC050459; assembly: GCF_040655315.1. NCBI lineage: Bacteria > Bacillati > Actinomycetota > Actinomycetes > Propionibacteriales > Kribbellaceae > Kribbella > Kribbella sp. NPDC050459. The sequence goes on from NZ_JBFAJQ010000001.1 coordinate 1,236,177, forward strand.
CGCCGTCCGGCACGGAGTGCCAGGGGAGCAGCGACTCGGCGCTCATGTAGTGGTTGGCGAGCGCGCGGCGGAGACCGCGGCGGCCGGTGTTCGGCAGTGATCGGTGCAGGAGGTAGCCGTTGAAGATCACCGCCGAGCCGGCCGGCACCTCGACCGGTACGGCGTCGTCGTCGGAGTACGGGAAGTCGAATGCCTCCACCGTGCAGTCGAAGCGGAGATCGTCCTGCTCCCGATCGGGATAGATGACCCCACGCCGGTGCGAGCCCGGCAAGACCCACAGGCAGCCGTTCTCCACGGTGGCGTCGTCGAGTGCGATCCAGGCCGCGGTCAGCGAGCGGTCCCTGGTCGGGATGAAGAACTCGTCCTGATGCCACGCCTGGCCCGGCCTGCCCTCGGCCTTGATGAACAGCATGGACTGCATCGCCTTGACGTTCGGCCCGATGACCGCGGTCAACGTCTCGACCACGCGCGGCGCGTGCAGGGCGGCGAGCGCGACGTCGGACGCCTTGTGCGGGTGGTGGATGCAGAGGAACTGCCGCAGGACGTCGTCGGTGGACTCCGTGTCCGGAGCGCCCTCGACGGTGCCGAGGTCGCCGCGGCAGAGCTGCTCGGCGGCAGTGTGGAGCGCGGTGACCTCTTCGGGTGGGAGGGCCTGATCGAGGACGACGAAGCCGTCCCGCCGGTAGGACTCGACCAGCTCGTCGGTGATCTCGGTGAAGTGCATTCAGCCACTGTCGCGGAGCACGCGGAGCCGGCCAATGTCGCAGACGAGCGCTCTACTATCTGTTCATGATCTTGCGATCGCCGGTGATCAGCGTGAACTCGCCGATCCAGATCGCGGACTACGCTCCCGGAGCGACCTACGGGCCGCGCCGCCTGCCGAACTTCGAACTGCTCTGGATCCTCCACGGTTCCGCGCTCTGGCGAACCGAGGTGTACGACGACGCGGGTGTCCGGCAGGCGACGGTCGAGCGCGAGCTCCGGCCCGGCTCGCTCGCACTCGCCAAGCGCGGGAATCGGGACGCCTATAGCTGGGACTGTGATCGCGGATCGCGGCATGCGTACGTGCACTTCCAGATCGAGGACCTCGGCGACCTCGGCGATCCGGCTGATTGGCCCTGGGTGCGGTCGATGTCTGATCCGGGCCTGCTCGCGGAGCTGTGCAGCTACTTGCTGGACGTTCCGACGCCGGCCCGGGGCCACAGCGACCGGCTGGTCGCGACGATGCTCGAGGTCTTCGTCAGCGCTCCGGCCGGCCCGCCACATGCCGACCTGCCAGCCGCCGTCCGGCGCCTGGTCGATCACGTGGCAACCGTGTGGGCCAACGGTGGTCCCCGGATCGTCGGCGTCGCGGAGCTGGCAGGCACGGCGAATCTGTCCGCGGGGCATCTGCACCGGCTGTTCCGGCAGGAGTACGGGTGCGGACCGGCGTACGCGCTGGATCTGATCCGGCTGGCCCGGGCCGCTACCGCGCTGCTGGGCACCAACGCCACGATCGCGGAGATCGCGGCCGACTGCGGTTACAGCAATCCGTACCACTTCTCGCGCCGGTTCTCGCTGGCGTACGGCGACCCGCCGGGAACGTTCCGTCGCCGCCGGCAGCTGTCCGATCCACTGGCGCCGGTGCGCGCGGCCGGACTGCTGCCGATGGCCCGCCGGCTCCTCGACGCCGCCCGGAACAGCTGACCCAGCGTGCACGATCCGAGACGGCTGTCCAGTCCTTGGCGACCGTGGCCTAGGGTTGGGTGAGACGAAAAGAAGGAGGCAGCACGTGGCGGTACGGGCGATCCGGGGTGCCACCCAGCTGGACGTGGACGAGCGCGAGCACCTGCTCGAGCGGTCCGCGGAGCTGGTGAAGGCGGTCCTGGAGGCGAACGATCTGGAGAACGAGGATCTGATCAGCATCCTGTTCACCGTCACGTCGGACCTGCGCTCGGAGTTCCCCGCCGTCGCGGGGCGGCAGATCGGGCTCACCGACGTACCGCTGATGTGCATGCAGGAGATCCCGGTGCCGCACGCGCTGCCGCGGGTCGTCCGGCTGATGGTGCACACCGAGACATCCCGGTCCCGGGACAAGATCCAGCACGTCTACCTGCACGGCGCGGTCGCGCTCCGTCCGGACCTGACCGGCGCCCAATGACCGAGCTTCGCGGCCCGGTCCGCATCGTCGGCACCGGGCTGATCGGCACGTCGATCGGCCTCGCCTTGGCGCGGCTCGGCGTGGTCGTCGAGCTCGTCGACGGGAACCCGGACAACGCGCTGATGGCCGAGCGGATCGGCGCCGGCGCGCGGACGGTCGACATCGAGCCGCAGCTGGTCGTGGTCGCCGTACCGCCGGACCATGTCGGCGCCGTCGTCGCCGAGCAGCTGCAGCAGACCCGGGCGATCGTCACGGACGCGGCCAGTGTGAAGTCGAAGCCGCTGACCGACGCGCGCGGCCTGATCGACGACGTCAGCCGGTACGTCGGCAGCCACCCGATGGCGGGCTCCGAGCGCAACGGCCCACTGGCGGCCCGCGCGGACCTGTTCGACGGCGCCACCTGGGCGATCACCCCGCACGCGACGAGCGCCCCGGAGGCGGTCGATCTGGTCCGGCGGCTCGCCGAGGCCTGCGGCGCGCGGACGGTCGAGCTGTCCGTCGAGGACCACGACCTGGGCGTCGCCCGGGTCTCGCACCTTCCGCATCTGATGTCGGCGCTTGCCGCGGGCACCCTCGCGGACGCGCCGTCCTCGCACCTCGAGCTGTCCGGTCAGGGCGTCCGCGACGTGACCCGGATCGCGGCCGGCGACCCGCGGCTGTGGACCCAGATCGTGTCGGCGAACTCGACCGCGCTGACCGGCCTGCTGGAGCAGATCCGCGGCGAGCTCGACCGGCTGCTCGTTGCCCTCGGCAAGGAGGAGGCGGCCGACGAGCTGACCGCGATCCTCGGCCAGGGCGTGTCCGGCGCCGTGCGGGTGCCGGGCAAACACGGTACGCCGCACATCGACCTGGTCACGGTGCTCGTCACGATCCCGGACCGCCCGGGTCAGCTGGCCCGGCTGTTCGCCGACGCCGCCGAGTCCGGCGCCAACGTCGAGGACCTGCGCATCGACCACAGCCCCGGCCGCCCGGCCGGTGAGGTCGAGCTCGCCGTCAAGCCCGGCTCGGTCGACCAGCTGGTCGACGTCCTCACCGAGCGCGGGTGGGTAGTCCACCGCTAGCTTGTCCCCGCGCGAAGGTAATCTTCGGGGCATGATCATCGCTGTGGACGGGCCGAGCGGCTCCGGTAAGTCGAGCACCGCGCGCGGAGTGGCCACCCGGCTCGGACTGCGCTACCTGGACACCGGGGCGACGTACCGCGCGGTGACCTGGTCGGCCGTCGACCGCGGTCTGGACCTGGACGACACGGCGGCGGTCGCGCAGCGCGCGCGGGAGCTGGAGCTGGAGATCAGCACCGACCCGGGCCGCCAGTTCGTGATCGCCGATGGGACCGACATCACCGCCGCGATCCGGGAGCCCCGGATCAGCGAGGTGGTGTCGAAGATCGCCACCAACCTGGACGTCCGCCACGAGCTGGTCCGGCGGCAGCGAGCCGTCATCGACGCCGCGCAGGACGGCGGCGGGATCGTGGTCGAGGGCCGCGACATCGCCACCGTGGTCGCCCCGGACGCCGAGCTCAAGGTGCACCTGACCGCCGACCAGGACGCCCGGCTGTCCCGGCGCGGCGCCGAGCTGGGGTCCGGTGCGGTCAGCGCGGAGCAGTTGCGGGACCAGATCGTCCGCCGCGACGCCGACGACGCGACGGTCTCGCAGTTCCTGGTCGCCTCCGACGGAGCCGTCACCGTCGATTCCACCCATCTGACCCTTGAGGAGGTCATCGACGTGATCAGCCGGCTCGCCAAGGAGACCGTTCCTCAGGGCCGGGAGCTATGACTGTACCCATGCCGCGCCTCCGGCGCGGTGGGTCATGGGGCTTTGATTTCCGGTCTTCCCTCGTCGCTCCGGTCGCTGCGCTCCCTGCGCTCCTCAGTCCAGACCGGGAAGCCCTATGACCGCGGAAGTCACCGGGCACAAGGATCTGCCTCGCACCGACGACCTGCCCGCGCTGCCGTACCGGTTCGCGGTCCCGCTGCGGAAGGTCGCCGCGCCGTACTTCCGGCGCAAGTACAACCTGACCATCCACCACGAGGACCGGTTCCCGCTGACCGGGCCGCTGCTGATGGCCCCGAACCACCTGAGCCTGCTGGACGCGCCGCTGCTCGGCGCGCTCGCGCCGCGGATGCTGCACCAGCTCGGCAAGATCGAGGTGTTCGGCGGGCTGCAGGGCAGGTTCCTGCACCTGATCGGGCAGATCCCGGTCGACCGCTCGTCGTACGACCCGCTCGCGGTCCGCAAGTCGATCCAGGTGCTGCGCGACGGGCGGGTGCTGAACATCTACCCGGAGGGCACCCGCGGGCCCGGCGACTTCAGCCGGATCAAGGTCGGCCTGGCGTACCTGGCGATGGTCACCGGCGCGCCGATCCTGCCGGTCGCGCTGATGGGGACGCGGCTGGCGGGCGGCGACGTGGAGGGCTATCCGCCGGCCGGAAGCCGGATCGACGTGGTGTACGGCGAGCCTTTCGCCGTCGAGCGCGTACCCTTTCCCAGGAGACATTCCGACGTACAGGCGGTCACCGGCCACATCGGGGACGTGCTGCGCGCCCATGTGAAGGCGGCCGTCGAAGAAACCGGCCACCCGCTCCCGGGCTGGCGAGACCCGAAGGACCCTGATGACTGACCTGCCCACCGAAGTACCGACGCACGACCGGGAGGACACCGGGCCGCTGCCCGTCCTTGCGATCGTCGGGCGGCCGAACGTGGGCAAGTCCACGCTGGTCAACCGCATCATCGGCCGCCGCGAGGCGGTCGTCGAGGACACCCCGGGCGTCACCCGGGACCGCGTGTCGTACGACGCCAACTGGGCCGGCCGCGAGTTCACGGTCGTCGACACCGGCGGCTGGGACCCGGACGCGGTCGGCATGGCCGCGCTGGTCGCGGCCCAGGCCGAGGTCGCGATCAACGCCGCCGACGCGGTGCTGTTCGTGGTCGACGCCGTGGTCGGCATCACCGACGCGGACGAGGCCGTGGTCCGGGTGCTGCGCAAGTCCGGCAAGCCGGTGGTCCTGGCCGCGAACAAGGTCGACGACCAGCGGATCGAGTCCGAGGCGATGAACCTGTGGGCGCTCGGCATCGGCGAACCGTTCCCGATCTCGGCCATGCACGGCCGGGGGACCGGTGACATGCTCGACGCCGTACTGGCCGCCCTGCCCGAGGCGCCCGCGGAGCGCGACGACGAGGTCGGCGGCCCGCGCCGGGTCGCGATCGTCGGCAAACCGAACGTGGGCAAGTCGTCACTGCTCAACAAGGTCGCCAAGGAGGACCGGGTCGTCGTCAGCGACGTCGCCGGGACGACGGTCGACCCGGTCGACGAGCTGATCACGCTCGGCGGGCAGGAGTGGCGGTTCATCGACACCGCCGGCATCCGGCGCAAGGTGAAGAACGCCCAAGGCCACGAGTACTACGCCTCGCTGCGGACCAACGCGGCGATCGAGCGTGCCGAGGTCGTGGTGGTCGTGATCGACGCCTCGGAGTCGATCTCCGAGCAGGACCTGCGGATCATGAACGCGGTCGAGGAGGCCGGCAAGGCGCTCGTGATCGCGTACAACAAGTGGGACCTGGTCGACGAGGAGCGCCGCTACTACCTGGAGCGCGAGATCGACCGCGACCTGGTCCAGTTCCGCTGGGCGCCGCGGGTCAACATCAGCGCGCTCACCGGCCGGCACATGGAGAAGATGGTGCCCGCGATCGAGGCGGCGCTGGAGGGCTGGCAGACCCGCGTCCCGACCGGCCAGCTGAACGCCTTCCTCGGCCGCCTGGTCGCCGCGCACCCGCACCCGGTCCGCTCCGGCAAGCAGCCGAAGATCCTGTTCGGCACCCAGGCCACCACGATGCCCCCGACCTTCGCGATCTTCACCTCCGGCCAGATCGAACCCTCCTACCAGCGCTTCATCGAACGCCGCCTCCGCGAGGACTTCGGCTTCGTCGGCAGCCCCGTCCACGTCCAGATCCGAGCCCGCCAAAAGAACAAGAAACGCTGACCGGACCCGGTAAGTGCTGCCCCAGTTGATGGGGTATGGTTTACCCCGGTTCGCCCTTCGGGGCGGTTCGGCGGGCTGTGGCGTAGTTTGGTAACGCGTTCGGCTGGGGGCCGAAAGATCGCAGGTTCAAATCCTGTCAGCCCGACCCCTCGAGGGGCACCGATTCTGTCGGTGCCCCTCGTTACGTTGGCCCCATGACGACCTGGGGTGACAGACGAACCTGGAACGACGACGACCTCCGCCAGGCTGCAGCCGAGAACCATTCATGGCGTGGCGTCGCCCGCGCACTGGGACTGAAAGGCACATCTGCAGGCACTGTGCGCTCGCTGAAGAAGCACGCCGAGCGGCTCGCGCTCGACACGGCGCACTTCACCGGCCAGCGGCAGTGGTCCGACCGGAAGTTGCGTGAGGTGATGCGCGACGCGACCTGCTGGGCCGACGTGATCGCCGGACTGGGCGTCAGCGACGGTGCCGAGTCCCGCGTCCGCATCAAGGGGCACGCGGTCCGGCTAGGCCTGGACAGTTCGAAGCTGCGGCCGTCCCCGTCTTCCCAGCCGACCGCCGAGCCGTTCCAGTTGACGCTCCGTCCAGAGATGCTGCGAGCGGCGGCGCCGGCACTTGCCATGGCCTGGTTCACGTTGCACGGCTGTGCGGTGGCGCTGCCGATGGAGCCGGAGGTCTACGACCTGCTGGTGACCACGACGGACGGCATCCAGCGCGTGCAGGTGAAGTCGTGCGCCTCACGGAACGGGCGGGGGTACTGGGATGTCGGGATCGGAAGACGGCCGTATGTGCTCGACAAAACGGCCGGCAAGATGCCTTACGATCCCGACACGATCGACCTGTTCTTCATCGTGCTCGGTGACGGCAGCATCTACGTCATCCCGAGCTCGGTGCTGGCGGGGCGGGTAAGCATCTCGGCTGAGAGCTACACGGCCTACCGCGTGGGTGATGCGTCGAGCCTGCTGCGTGGTGGGGCGGCGGCGGACGCCGACGCCCCAACACGCGGGTCAGCGTACGTCCGCGAGTTCCTTGGGCTTCGGAGCTTCGACCCGCAGGGTTTCGCCTTCGATGTCTACGCGGGGGGTGAGGCGGTCTAGCCAGCGGGGGAACCACCAGGCTCGGTCGCCGAGGAGGCTGAGGATGGCGGGGACGAGGGTCATGCGGACCACGAAGGCGTCGATCAGGACGCCGATGGTGAGGCCGAAGCCGATGGCCTTGATGATCGGGTCCTCGACCAGGATGAAGCCGGCGAAGACCGACGCCATGATCAGGGCGGCGGCGGTGACGACGCGGGCGCCGTGGCCGAGGCCCTGGACGGTGGCGTCGTTCGCGTGCCGGCCGTGCACGAACTCCTCGCGCACCCGGGACACGATGAACACCTCGTAGTCCATCGCCAGCCCGAACAGGATGCCCATCATGATGATCGGCAGGAAGCTCACCAGCGGACCGGGGGAGTCGACCCCGACCCAGCTCGCGAGGTGCCCTTCCTGGAACACCGCGACCGTGATGCCGAACGTCGCCCCGATCGTCAGCACGAACCCGAGCGTCGCCTTCAACGGCACCAGCACCGACCGGAATGCGAGCAGCAACAGCAGGAACGAAAGCCCGATCACCACGAACAGGTACGTCGGCAACGCATCGGACAGCTTGTTCGACACGTCGATGCCGACCGCCGTGTTCCCGGTCACCGAGATACCGGCGTCACCCGTGGCGAGCGGCTTCACCGCGGACCGCAGGTTCTTCACCAGGTCGGCGGTCTCCTCGCTCGCCGGCCCGCTCCGCGGGATCACCTGCAGCAACCGCGTCGTACCGTCTTGACTCGCCGCCGCGGGCTGGGCCGCCACCACGTCGGGGAGCCCCTGCGTCTTGCCGAGCACCTGCTGTACGAGCGTGTTCGACGTCGCCGCGTCGTTGCTCTTCACAACAACCACCAGCGGCCCGTTGGCGCCCGGCCCGAATGCCGCGGCGGTCAGGTCGTACGCAACCCGCTGATTGCTCCCGGCCGCCGCCGAGGCGCCGTCGGGCAGCGCGAGCTGCATGTCCTTCGCCGGAATCGCCAGCAACCCCAAGCCGATGATGCCGACAGCAACGATCGGCACCCGCAACCGCGTCACCAGCCGCCCCCATCGGAAGCCAAAGCCCTCGACCGGCGCCACAGCGACCGGCGCCTTCCGGAGCTTGCGCGGCAGCACCCGGTTCCCCACGAAGCCGAGCAGCGCCGGCAGCAACGTCAACGCCACCAGTACGGCGGTCAGCACCGTCGCCGCCGCGGCCAGGCCCATCGCGGTCAGGAACGGTACGCCGACGACCGACAGCCCGGCGAGCGCGATGACCACAGTCGCGCCCGCGAACAGCACCGCCGACCCGGCCGTCGCGGTCGCCCGCGCCACCGACTCCTCCGGATCCATGCCTTCGCCGAGCTGCGACCGGTGCCGCGAGCTGATGAACAACGCATAGTCGATACCGACCGCGAGGCCGAGCATCAGCGCCAGGATCGGCGCCGTCGAGGACACATCGGTGAACGCGGTCACGATGAACAAGCCCGCCATCCCGGCCAGCACGCCGAGCAACGCCGTCACTAGCGTCATCCCGGCCGCGACCAGCGACCCGAACGTCACGACCAATACGACGGCCGCGACCGCCACGCCGATCACCTCGGTCGCACCGATCTCTGGGACCCCGGCTTTGATCTGCCCGCCGGGCACGACCTGGAGATCACCCGAGCTCAGCGCGCTCAGCCCGTCGTACCCGTCGCTGCTCTCGTGCGACAGCTCGTCGGCCGGCTTGTCGAACTGGACGCTGATCAGCCCCGTCGTACCGTCCGGGCTGATCGCCTTGCTCGTGAACGGGTCGATCGCCGCGATCACCTCGGGCACCTTCGCGACCTTGGCGACGGTGGCGCCGACGGCGGCCTTCACGGTCGGGTCGGCGAGCGTCTTGCCGTCGGGCGCCTTCACGACGACCGTCGCGGACGCGCCGCTGGCGGCCGGCAATTCCTGCTTCAGCGCGTCGAGCGCGCGCTGCGACTCGGTGCCCGGGATCGAGAACGTGTTCGCGGTCTTGCCGCCGAGCGTGAGCGCGCCGACGCCCAGCAGGACGAGGAACAGCGCCCAGACGGCGGCGACGAGGCGGCGACGCTGGTACGAGAACCGGCCGAGCCGGTACAGGAAGTTGGCCATCGGGTTCCGTTTCCGTGTCGTTCAGGGCAGGGTCGACCACCCGCGCGGCGGCGGGTCGTTTGGGTGTCGCGGTCAGGCGCGGCGGAGGAGTCTTCGCAGCGCGATGTCGCAGAGTCGTCGGAGGTCGTCGTCGGTGCGCTCGTCGGAGTGCCGGCACTCGCCGAGCAGGCCGTTGATCGCGAACTTGGCCAGGTCCTGCTCGAGCGGGTCGTCGGATCCGGCCATGTACTCCGTCATGCGCAGGCCGTCGGCCACCAGCGGGGCGACCTCGGGCATCTGCTCGATCACCGGGATCACGTCCTGGAGCACGTCCACGACGCCGCGGTGCTCGACGGCGAGGTCGATGAAGCGCTGGATCGTGAGGTCCTGTGCCGCCGCGCGGGGCAGCTCGGCCGCGGCGGCGACCAGCTCGGCCAGGTCCGCGGCGGCCGGTTCGAGCACGGCGGCCAGCACGGCGGGCTTGCCGCTGAAGTGGTACAGCACGGTTGCCTTCGAGCAGCCCGCCGCGGTCGCGATGTCCTGCAGCGACGTCGCGTTGTAGCCGCCGGCCTGGAACAGAGCCATCGCCTGGCGCACGATCTCGCGCCTGGTCCGCTCCCGGGCGGGGGTGGTGACTGCCATGTCACGCATCTTGACTGACCGATCGGCCAGTTTTCAACCGATCGGTCAGTTTTGTGGCCGGGTTCACGTTCTTGCTTTCGGTGTAATGATGTAATTCAGGAGGTGAGGGCGATGGCTGACGAGATGGCCGGGGACGACGTCCTGGATGCCTACTCCCGAGTGGTCTCGGGTGTGGCGGCCCACCTGATCCCGCGGGTCGCGAGCCTGCGGATCCACAGCCGGCGCGGCGACTCGTCAGGCTCGGCCGTGGTGCTGACCGGCGACGGGCACCTGCTCACGAACGCACATGTGGTCGGCGACGGGTCCGAGGCGTCAGCCGAGTTCGCGGACGGTACGACGGCGCAGGCGCGCGTGGTCGGCGTGGACCAGCTGTCCGATCTCGCCGTCCTGCGGGCCGACCGGGAGATCCCGGACCCGCCCGAGTACGGCGACGCGGACCTGTTGAAGGTCGGCAACCTGGTGGTTGCCGTCGGCAATCCGCTCGGGCTGGCCGGCAGCGTGACCGCCGGCGTGGTGAGCGCCCTCGGCCGGTCGCTGCCGGTCCGCAGCGGCTCGGCGCACCGGATCATCGAGGACGTGATCCAGACGGACGCGGCGCTGAATCCGGGCAACTCCGGCGGGGCGCTTGCCGACGGCAACGGGCGGGTGATCGGCATCAACACCGCGGTCGCCGGGATCGGGCTGGGGCTCGCGGTCCCGGTCAACCCGACCACCCGGCGGATCATCTACGCACTGCTCCACGACGGCCGCGTACGGCGCGCGTACCTCGGGCTCGTGACGACGCCCGCGCCGCTGCACCCAGCACTCGCGCAGCGCTTCGATCAGCGGGCGGCGCTCCGGGTCGTCGAGGTCATCCCCGCCAGCCCGGCGGCGGCAGCGGGGCTGCGTCAGGGGGATCTCGTGCTGGCGGTGAACGGCGTACCGCTCCGTGACGCGCAGTCGCTGCAACGGCAGCTGTTCGAGGACGCGATCGCGCGCCGGACCGAGATCACCGCGATCCGCAACAACGCGCTCGTCGACGTGATCGCCTATCCGGCCGAACTCACCGACCGCTAGCTTGGCGGCGGCAGGAACTCCGCCGGATCGACGGCCTGCCCGCGCTTCGGTCCGCCGCGGATCGTGTACGAGTCCAGTAGCAGCTCGGCGGCCTCGCGCAGATCGATCCGGTCGAGGTAGCCCCAGCACGTAACCCGGTACTGGAAGGTGTGGACGACCGGAACACGTCCCGGCGCTCGGCCAGCGCGGCCTGGGTGGTCATGTCGCCGGTCCACACCTGCAGCAGTTCGCGGCCGGCGTCGTCCCACCGGAGCCGCGCGAACTGGTGTCGGCCGGCGAACCAGGCCGGCGACCCCTCGTGCGCCTCACTGAGCCGCGCGTCAGGCAGCCGCTCGGCCAGCGCACAAACGTCCTGCCAGGTCGTCATGAACGCGATGCTAACGCCGCCGCCAGGCTCTGGTGGACCTCGAGGAGAACGTGAGGTGACGGATGAGCCCGCGGAACCTCAAGCTCTGGTAGAGGTCGAGCACCGCGTCGAGCCCGTATCACCCTAGGATCGGGCGGGTGGACGAGCTGATGCGACAGGTCGACGGACTGTACGAGCGGGCGATCTTCGGCGGTGAGTACGACGACCTGCCCGAGGCGGATCGTGCGCTCGACCGGGTGGAGGCGGCGCTGCTGCTCCAGCGGGGACGCATCCTGCACTGCGGTTTCATGGAGTCCGGCGTCGAACCGCCGGAGGAGCTCGGGTACTTCGAACGCGCGGCCGAGCTGTACCGCGGCGCCGGCGACGACCGCGGCGAGGCCCTGGCGCGGTTCTGGATCGGCTGCTTCCACCAGGTCGTCGGCGACGACAACGCGACCGCCGTACCGTTCCTGACCGCGTCCGTCGAGCTGTCCCGCAAGACCGGGGACGACCTCACCCTCTCCTACGCCCTCCGCCACCTCGGCGTCGCCGCGCAGATGTCCGGCAACCTCCTCGAGGCCCGCGAGTTGCTGGAGGAGTCCACCGCCCTCCGCCGCACCCTCGGCTTCACCGCAGGCGTCGCCGCCAACCTGGTCGGCCTCGTCTACCTGGCCGTCGCCCAGAACCGCCCAGACGACGCCCGCGCCCTGGCCGACGAGGCCGCATCCCTGGCCGCGTCGGCCGGCGCCGCGAAGATCAGCGAGCAGATCGAAGCGGCGCGCGCACGGATCTGACGACTACCAGCCGCGTGCGCGCCATTCGGCGACATGGGGGCGTTCGGCGCCGAGGCTGGTGTCGGACCCGTGGCCGGGGTAGACCCAGGTCTCGCCGGGGAGCTCGTTGAAGAGCTTGGTCTCGACGTCGTTGATGAGCGACGTGAAGCGCTCGGCGTCGCCCTGGGTGTTGCCGACGCCGCCGGGGAACAGCGAGTCGCCGGTGAACAGGTGCGGCGCGCCGTCCGGGTCGTCGTACAGCAGTGCGATCGAGCCGGGGGTGTGGCCGACCAGGTGGATGACGCGCAGGCTGCAGCTGCCGACCGCGATGTGGTCGCCGTCGTCGACGAGCTGGTCGGTCGGGACCGGGATGCCCTCGGCGTCGTGGCGGCCGGCGACCGTGGTGGCGCCGGTCCGGGCGACGACCTCGGCGAGCGCCTCCCAATGGTCCTGGTGGCGGTGCGTGGTGATCACCCGCGCCAGGCCGCCGTCGCCGATCAGGCGGAGCAGCGTGTCCGCCTCGTTCGCGGCGTCGATCAGCACCTGCTCGTCGGTCTGTCGGCAGCGCAGCAGGTAGGCGTTGTTGTCCATCGGCCCGACCGCGACCTTGGTGATCATCAGCTTGGCCAGCTCGTGGGTCTGCGCCGGCCCGCCGACCTTCACGTTCCCGTGGTACTCCGGCATCTCTCGCCTCTCCCTGCTCTCGGTGACATCCAGATGTCACCGCCGATCCTTGCACCTCCGGCCCGGTTGCATCGAGCACGGTCCGCGATCGAATATACTTTCGAAACGGTCGCCGGATCCGGCGGCGGAAGTTTTTGTCGGTGGGCCTCGTTAGCATGACCGGGCAAGTCGGAGAACCACCTGGAACCCCTCGAGAACGGCTGAGAGTGAGCTTGTGTCTGACCGTCTGATCGTGCGCGGAGCGCGTGAGCACAACCTGAAGGACGTCTCGGTCGACCTGCCGCGGGACGCCATGATCGTCTTCACCGGCCTGTCGGGGTCCGGGAAGTCCAGCCTGGCCTTCGACACGATCTTCGCCGAGGGTCAGCGGCGCTACGTCGAGTCCCTCTCGGCGTATGCGCGGCAGTTCCTCGGCCAGATGGACAAGCCGGACGTCGACTTCATCGAGGGGTTGTCGCCGGCCGTCTCGATCGACCAGAAGTCCACCTCACGGAACCCGCGCTCCACGGTCGGCACGATCACCGAGGTGTACGACTACCTCCGGCTGCTGTTCGCGCGCGCCGGGCGGCCGCATTGTCCGGAGTGCGGCGAGCCGATCGCGCGGCAGACGCCGCAGCAGATCGTCGACCGGGTGCTCGAGCTGGAGGAGGGTACCAGGTTCCAGGTGCTCGCGCCGGTTGTCCGCAGCCGCAAGGGGGAGTACGTCGACCTCTTCCGGCAGCTGACCGGTCAGGGGTTCTCGCGGGCCCGGGTCGACGGCGAGACCATCCAGCTGACCGACCCGCCGAAGCTGGAGAAGCAGAAGAAGCACAGCATCGACGTGGTCGTCGACCGGCTCGCGGTGAAGGAGTCGGCCAAGCAGCGGCTGACCGACTCGGTCGAGACCGCGCTCGGGCTGGCCAGCGGTCTGGTGGTGCTGGACTTCGTCGACCTCCCGGAGGACGACCCGCACCGCGAGCGCCGGTTCTCCGAGAAGCTCGCCTGCCCGAACGATCATCCGCTCGCGATCGACGAGCTCGAGCCGCGGTCGTTCTCGTTCAACTCGCCGTACGGCGCGTGCCCGGTCTGCACCGGTCTGGGGACCCGGATGGAGGTCGACCCGGAGCTGCTGGTGCCGGACCCGTCCAAGTCCCTCGACGAGGGCGCGATCCAGCCGTGGGCGGGGCAGAACGTCTCGCAGTACTTCGAGCGGCTGCTGGACGCGTTGGCGAAGGACCTGAAGTTCAAGACCAGCACGCCGTTCGGCGAGCTGCCGGCGAAGGCGAAGAAGGCGCTGCTCACCGGCCACGACAAGCAGGTCCACGTCTCGTACCAGAACCGCTACGGCCGCGAGCGGTCGTATTACACGAGCTTCGAAGGCGTCATCCCGTACGTCGAGCGCCGGCACGCGGAGGCGTCCAGCGACACCGGGCGGGAGCGCTTCGAGGAGTACATGCGCGAGGTGCCTTGCCTGGCCTGCAACGGTGCGCGGCTGAAGCCGATCTCGCTCGCGGTCACGCTCGGCGGGAAGAACATCGCCGAGATCAGCGCGATGTCGATCGACGAGGTGCACGGCTTCCTGTCGCAGATGGAGCTGTCGCCGCGGGAGAAGCAGATCGCGGAGCGGGTGGTCAAGGAGATCGGCGAGCGGCTGCGGTTCCTGCTCGACGTCGGCCTGGACTACCTCGCGCTCAGCCGGCCGGCGGGTTCGCTGTCCGGCGGTGAGGCGCAGCGGATCCGGCTGGCGACCCAGATCGGATCCGGCCTGGTCGGCGTGCTGTATGTGCTGGACGAGCCGTCGATCGGCCTGCACCAGCGGGACAACCGGCGGCTGATCGACACTCTGGTCCGGCTCAAGGAGCTCGGCAACACGCTGATCGTCGTCGAGCACGACGAGGACACCATCGACCACGCGGACTGGGTCGTCGACATCGGCCCCGGCGCCGGCGAGCACGGCGGCCAGGTGGTCGTGTCCGGCACCGTCGAGGACCTGCGCAACCACCCGGACTCGATCACCGGCGCGTATGTCTCCGGCCGGCGGGAGATCCCGATCCCGGAGGTCCGGCGGCCGCTGACCGAGGGCCGCGAGCTGACCGTGTACGGCGCCCGGCAGAACAACCTGAAGGACCTCGACGTGACCATCCCGCTCGGGGTGTTCGTCGCGGTCACCGGCGTGTCCGGCTCGGGCAAGTCGACGCTGGTCAACGACATCCTCTACACGTCGCTCGCCCGGCAGATCTACGGCGCCCGCGCGGTGCCCGGCCGGCACACGAAGATCTCCGGGATGGAGCTGGTCGACAAGGTCATCCACGTCGACCAGTCGCCGATCGGCCGGACGCCGCGGTCCAACCCGGCGACGTACACCGGGGTTTGGGACCACGTCCGCAAGTTGTTCGCGGAGACGCCGGAGGCGAAGGTCCGCGGGTACCAGCAGGGCCGGTTCTCGTTCAACGTCAAGGGCGGCCGCTGCGAGGCGTGCTCGGGTGACGGCACCCTGAAGATCGAGATGAACTTCCTGCCGGACGTGTATGTCCCGTGCGAGGTGTGCCACGGCGCGCGGTACAACCGCGAGACGCTCGAGGTGCACTACAAGGGCAAGACGGTCGCCGACGTGCTGGACATGCCGATCGAGGAGGCGTCGGAGTTCTTCGCGGCGATCCCGGCGATCTCGCGGCACCTGAAGACGCTCGTCGAGGTCGGCCTGGGGTATGTGCGACTCGGTCAGCCGGCGCCGACGCTGTCCGGCGGTGAGGCGCAGCGGGTCAAGCTGGCGTCCGAGCTGCAGCGGCGGTCGACGGGCCGCACGGTGTATGTGCTCGACGAGCCGACCACGGGTCTGCACTTCGAGGACATCCGCAAGCTGCTCGGGGTCCTCAGCGGGCTGGTCGACAAGGGCAACTCGGTGCTGGTCATCGAGCACAACCTCGACGTCATCAAGACTGCCGACTGGCTCATCGACCTCGGCCCCGACGGCGGCCGCCGCGGTGGCACGCTGGTCGCGGAGGGTACCCCGGAGCAGGTCGCGGCCAACCCCGCGTCGTACACCGGGCAGTTCCTCGCCGAGATCCTCGAGGGCCGGGCGGCCAAGCCGAGCGCGAGGAAGGCCGCGGCGAAGTCGGTGCCGGCGAAGAAGGCCGTCGCGAAGAAGGCTGCCCCGGCGAAGAAGGCGGCTGCCAAGAAGACGGCGGCCAAGAAGGCTCCGGCGAAGAAGACGGCGACGACCCGGAAGCGTGTAGCCGGCTGATCAGCCGGCCACTGGTCAGCGGCGGAAGAGTTGCTGCCAGAGGTGACGGAGCCAGGTGCGCCGCGGGGTTGGGAGTAATGCCGCCGGCAGCATGACTGTCGGCGGTGTTGCCAGCGTCACCGGGACCTGGACCATGCGGTCGCCCTGGAGCCAGTACAGGTCGGGACTGCACTGGTCCGGTGCGTCGCGATAGGTGTCGGCGACGTACTGGGCCAGCCGGTCCGCAGCCTCCTGCCCGGCGTCGGCGGCGCAGAACGCGACGGTGCTCAGCCGCGGCACGCCGACCAGCACGCCGAGCCCGATCGCGGCCGCCGGCAGCAGGTTCTCGCGGTCGACGATCGCCATCGACACCAGCGGGTCGTCGTCGCGGGTGAGCACCGAGAAGCCGTCGTGCTCGACCGGCCGCAGATCCGCGATGTGTTCGAGCGTCAACTGCACCGGCGACGGGACGTCCGGGTCGCCGAGGCCGAGCATCGACCGCCGGACGACGGTCAACCGCCGGTAGTCCGCGCCGGTGCCGATGAACACCACGACCTCGAAGTGGTCGCCGAACGGGATCAGCGCGTCCGCCACCGGACCGGACGTCCGCGCGGACCAGCCGCGCTGCAGGAGCATCGCGCGCTGCCGCACCGCGACGTCGCCGAAGCGGTGCTCCTCGGTGGCCAGTTCACCCTCCGCGACGACCGCCCGCAGCCACGCCTCGATCTGCTCCGCCCAGAGTTGCTGCGGCAGCTGACGGCACCGGTCGATGATCTCGCCGAGCCCGACGACCGCCGACATCTGCAGCGCGCCGCGTCCCCACCCGACCTCGACCGTCCGGTCCGCGGTGTCGACGACACACCCCGGCAGCCACAGCGGCGCGAGGTCCGCGATCGCCTTCAGCACCGTCGAGTCGTTCGTCGTCCCAGTCATCTCCAGGCCTCTCCCACCCCTAAAGTGTGCCGGGCCGCAACCGAGCGCGCGCCAAGCGCCCCCGCGTTCCGCGCAGGCCGGAGCGCCCCGAGTAACCGAATCTGCCTGCCAGGCGAACCTGCTGCACCGGATGGCGCCAGACAAGAAATCACCCGACGAACCTCAGCAGCCCCACCACCCCCCACGCAACCCCAAGCCCACCCAGGCCAAGCCCAACGCAGCTGGTCAGCAGCCGCACTGGACGCCGACAGCCGCCGCGCCGTGCTGGACCTCGCGGCCCGTGTGGTCGGCATCGCGACCGCAGCTGTCAGCTGATTCACAGCAACCCTCAAACTGCGGTTCAATCTGCACCGGGTTGAACCGATCGGGTGACTCGGTCGTTTGAGTCGGTATATAGCGTTCAACCACCTCGACCAGCAGGCTTCTGGAGGACCAGATCTATGAGCGATGACACGATGGCACCGGCGACATCCGCGGACGGCGAACTGCGTGACCGCAGGACGGTGCTGCGGTGCGCGGCGATGGCCGCCCTGGTAGGTGCCGGCGCGCCGATCCTCGCGGCCTGCGGTGGCAGCGACGACGCCTCCGGCGGCGGTACGACGCCGTCCGCGAGCGGCTCGAGCTCCGCGCCGAACACCAGTGCCTCGCCGAGCGGCAGCGCGTCCTCCAGCGCGCCGGCCAGTGGTGGTGCGGTGCTCGGCCCGGCGTCCGACGTACCGGTCGGCGGCGGAGCGGTGTTCAAGGACGCCAAGGTCGTGGTGACGCAGCCGACCGCGGGGCAGTACAAGGGGTTCTCCGCGGTGTGCACGCACCAGGGCAACCCGATCGGCTCGGTGGAGAACGGCCAGATCGTCTGCCCGTTCCACAACAGCCACTTCAGCATCACCGACGGCAGCCCGGTCAGCGGCCCGGCCCAGGCGGCGCTCCCGGCCGTGAATGTGAAGGTCGAGGGCAGCAACATCGTCCAGGCCTGATCGACGACGTGCGAAGGCCCGGCCACCGTGGTGAGGAATCCGGTGGCCGGGCCTTCGGTCAGGTGATCAGGACTGGTCAGCAGCCCCGACGTACAGCAGCTTGTTCGGCGAGCCCGCGCCCGGGTCACCGACCTTGTCGGCCGTCGACCCGTCGACGAGGGCCTTGGCGACGTCGGCCGGCGTGGCGTCCGGGTGATCGGCCAGATAGAGCGCGACCCCGCCCGCGACGTGCGGCGTGGCCATCGACGTACCGCTCATCTTCGCGGTCGAGTCCGGGTCGGTGATGCCGACCGAGGTGATGTCGACACCCGGCGCGAACAGGTCGACGCACTTGCCGAAGTTCGAGAACTCCGCGCGCTTGTCCTGGTCGTCGGTCGCGCCGACGGTGATCGCCGAACGCTCGCGGGCCGGTGAGCCCTGGCAGGCGTCCGCGCTCTCGTTGCCGGCAGCAACGGCGTAGGTGACGCCGGCGTCGACCGAGGCCTTGACCGCCGCGTCGAGCGCGTCGTCGGCGCCGCCTCCGAGGCTCATGTTCGCGACCGCCGGCTTCTTGGCGTTCTTGGTCACCCAGTCGATCCCGGCCACCACGGACTCGGTCGAGCCGGAGCCCTGGCAGTCGAGCACCCGGACGCCGACCACCTTCGCGCCCTTGGCCAGGCCGTACGTCGTACCCGCGATAGTGCCGGCCACGTGGCTGCCGTGACCCATGCAGTCGACCCCGTTCTGGCCGTCGCCGACGGTGTCGGTGCCGACCGAGGCACGGTCGCCGAAGTCCTTGTGGGCGGCGTAGATGCCGGTGTCGATCACGTAGACGTTCACGTTGTCGGCGGTGGTGGACGCCTCGTACTTCTTGTCCAGCGGCAGGTCACGCTGGTCGGCGCGGTCCAGGCCCCACGGCGGATCGTCCTGGCTGACGGTGATCTTCTGGTTCTGCTGGACGAACGCGACCCGCTGGTCGCCGGCGAGCTTCTTCGCCTGCTCCTCGGTCATGCCGGCCGAGAAGCCCTTGAGCGACGAGTCGAACTGCTGGTGCACCTTGACGTCGTAGCTCGTGGCCAGGCTCTGCGTCGCGGCCCGGGTCTGGGCCCGTGAGTTCTGGCCGGCCAGGACGACGATGTAGCTGCC
Organism: Kribbella sp. NPDC050459; assembly: GCF_040655315.1. Taxonomy (NCBI): domain Bacteria; kingdom Bacillati; phylum Actinomycetota; class Actinomycetes; order Propionibacteriales; family Kribbellaceae; genus Kribbella; species Kribbella sp. NPDC050459. The sequence continues at coordinate 1,255,190 of NZ_JBFAJQ010000001.1, forward strand.
GGGGATGGCGTTCGCGCTGCCGGCGCCGCGGATGCTCACCGGAGCGGTTTGCGACGCGTCACTGCCGGCCGCTGTGGCGGCGATCCCGGTGACGGCGAGCGCGGATGCGGCGACGGCACCGAGTAGGGCGCGCGGCCTCCGAAGGCGGTGTCCATTCTTGGGGGACATGGGCGGAACTCCCTCGAGTCAGCGCAAGGCCTTGTTGCCTCACGCAAAGGACCTGCACACCTACCCTGGTTCACACGGTAGGGAGCGCGCCCATCCCAGCCGGGGGTCAACTCAGGCTTATGAGCCAACCCGCAATACGACCGCAATCTTCAGCCGGTTTGCCTGGCCTGGTGGTTGGAATACTTGCGCGCCGCGAACTGGTAGGCCTCGTCGATCAACGGCAGCAGCTGGTCCAGACCAGTCGGGTCGACGATCGCCACCCAGTACTGACCGGCATAGAACGGATGCGGCATCAGTACGTCGCGGGCGGCGTAGTCGTGGCCAGAGTCGAGCACCCAGTCGGCGTCGCGCTCGGTCGGGACCGGACCGAACAAATCGGTGTACGTCGTCTTCGTGAGGCCGAGGTTGAGTCGCCAGGATCCCGGCCGGTCGAGCTGCGACACTGTCTCGTAGTGGTCGCCCGTCACGACGGTGGCGAACGGCTGCTGCCGCTCCGGTGGCAGGTCGCCCGCTGGGTCGTAGAGGTAGAACAGGTCGTCCTGGGCCTCGAGCACCCGGACACCGTCGTACGCGCGGATCGTCCGATCGAGTTCGTCGAGCATCATGCCTTCAAGTCTGTCATTGAACTAGCGGTAGAGACTTTGCGCGGATTCCGGATTTGTCGGGCGGGCGAACTAGGGTGGTTGGGTGGCTGATCCGTCCTCCTACCGTCCCGCTCCGGGATCGATCCCCGACTCGCCCGGCGTCTACCGCTTCAGCGACTCCGCCGGGCGGGTGATCTACGTCGGCAAGGCGAAGAACCTGCGGGCCCGGCTGTCGTCGTACTTCCAGGATCTGGTGAACCTGCATCCGCGCACCCAGGCGATGGTGACGACGGCCTCGAAGGTCGAGTGGACGGTGGTCGCCACCGAGGTCGAGTCGCTGCAGCTGGAGTATTCCTGGATCAAGGAGTACGACCCGCGCTTCAACGTGAAGTACCGCGACGACAAGTCGTACCCGTGGCTCGCGATCACCCTCAACGAGGAGTATCCGCGGGTGATGGTCGGCCGCGGCCAGAAGAAGAAGGGCGTGCGGTACTTCGGTCCGTACAGTCACGCGTGGGCGATCCGGGAGACCGTCGACCTGCTGCTCCGGGTGTTCCCGATGCGCTCGTGCAGCAAGGGCGTGTTCAACCGGCACCGCCAGATCGGCCGGCCCTGCCTGCTCGGGTACATCGGCAAGTGCGCGGCCCCCTGCACCGGTCAGGTGACCCAGGAGGAGCACCGGCAGATCGTCGACGACTTCGCCGCGTTCCTCTCCGGCCAGACCGCGACGTACGTGCGCCGGCTGCAGAAGGAGATGCAGGCCGCGGCCGCCGAGCTGGAGTACGAGCGGGCCGCGAAGATCCGCGACGACCTGGCCGCGCTGGAGAAGGCGCTGGCGAAGAACGCGGTGGTCCTCGGCGACGGCACCGACACCGACGTGATCGCGCTCAGCGAGGACCCGCTCGAGGTCGCGGTGCAGATCTTCTACGTCCGCGGCGGGCGGATCCGCGGCGAGCGCGGCTGGATCGCCGACAAGGCGGACGGTACGGCGACCACCGCCGACCTGGTCTCGCAGTTCATCCAGCAGACGTACGCCGGCGACTCGGGCGACACGATCCCGCGGGAGATCCTGGTCCCGACGATGCCCGACGACGCGGACGCGCTGACCGCCTGGCTGGAGGAGCTGCGCGGCGCGCGGGTGTCGATCCGGGTCCCGCAGCGCGGCGACAAGAAGGCGCTGATGGAGACCGTCGAGCGCAACGCGCTGCAGACGCTGACGATGCACAAGACCAAGCGCGCCAGCGACCTGACTACGCGTAACCAGGCGCTGGAGGAGATCCAGGCCGCGCTCGACCTGCCCGAGGCGCCGCTGCGGCTGGAGTGCTACGACGTCTCGAACCTGCAAGGCACCGAGGTGGTCGCCTCGATGGTGGTGTTCGAGGACGGCCTGCCGCGCAAGAGCGAGTACCGGCGGTTCGTGATCAAGGGCGTCGAGGGGCAGAACGACGTGGCCTCGATCGCCGAGGTCCTGACCCGTCGCTTCAAGCGCCTCCTGGACGAGCGCGCGACCATGACCGAGGACGAGGACCCGAACGCGGCGCTCATCGACCCGGAGACCGGGCGGGCCAAGAAGTTCGCCTACGCACCGGGCCTGGTGGTCGTCGACGGCGGTCCGCCGCAGGTGGCGGCGGCCCGTCAGGCGATGGACGAGATCGGCGTCGGCGACATCCCGGTCGTCGGCCTGGCGAAGCGCCTGGAGGAGGTGTGGGTGCCCGACGAGGAGGACCCGGTCATCTTCTCCCGGACGTCGGAGGGCCTGTACCTGCTGCAGCGCCTCCGCGACGAGGCGCACCGGTTCGCGATCACGCACCACCGCAACCGGCGGTCGAAGTCGATGGTCGAGAGCACCCTCGACGAGGTCCCGGGACTGGGCGAGGTGCGGCGGAAGACGCTGCTGCGGCACTTCGGGTCGCTCAAGAAGCTGCGCGCCGCCACCGTCGGCGAGGTCGCGGACCTGCCCGGTTTCGGGCCGCGGCTGGCGGAGTCCGTCGTACTGGCGGTTAACGCTGCTGCAACGAAGGCGGAAACCGGCCGGGCCCCGTCGGTCAACACGGCGACAGGCGAGATACTGGGCGACGACGTCCCGGCGCCGGCCGGGGCGCCCGACGGGGACCCAGGGAGAACTGAGAACTGATGGACGACACGGGCGGCAACCTGATCATCGTGTCCGGGATGTCGGGCGCGGGACGGAGTTCGGTCGCCGACGTACTGGAGGACCTCGGCTGGTTCGTGGTGGACAACCTGCCGCCGATGTTCCTGACCACCATCGTCGAGCAGGTCGTCGGGACCGGCGCGGCACCGCGGCTCGCGGTCGTCGTCGACGTCCGGACCGGCCTGTTCTTCGACGAACTGAGCTCGGCGATCCACGACCTGCGGCTCAAGGGGTACCGGCCGCTGACGTTGTTCCTGGAGGCGTCCGACGACGTGATCGTGCGCCGGCAGGAGAGCGTCCGCCGGCCGCACCCGCTGCAGGGCGAGGGCCGGCTGCTGGACGGCATCCAGCGCGAGCGGGAACTGCTCGGCGACATCCGGGCCGGCGCCGACCTGGTGATCGACACCTCGAGCCTGAACATCCACCAGCTCGCCGCGAAGATCGTGAACGCCTTCGGCGACGAGGAGAACGCCGAGCTCCGGGCGACCGTGGTGTCGTTCGGGTTCAAGTACGGCATCCCGGTGGACGCCGACGTGGTCGCCGACATGCGCTTCATCCCGAACCCGTACTGGCAGCCCGACCTGCGCCCGATGACCGGGCAGGACCAGCCTGTGTCAGACTTCGTGCTCGGCCATCCGCTGGCCCAGCAGTTCCTGCAGAACTACGTGGACGTGCTGGACACCCTGCGGACCGGCTACCTGAACGAGGGCAAGCGCTTCGTCACCGTCGCGATCGGCTGCACCGGGGGTAAGCACCGCAGTGTCGCGATGGCCGAGGAGATCGCCCGGAGGCTGCGCGAGAGAGGGTCACCGACGTTGGTCGTGCACCGGGATCTGGGGCGTGAGTGACGAGATCGACCAAGGTTGTCGCACTGGGCGGGGGACACGGCTTGGCGGCGTCCCTGTCCGCACTCCGCCATGTCACCGACCAGCTGACCGCGGTCGTCACCGTCGCGGACAACGGCGGGTCGTCGGGCCGGTTGCGCCAGGAGCTGGGGGTGCTGCCGCCGGGTGACCTGCGGATGGCCCTGGCCGCGCTGTGCCGCGACGACGAATGGGGCCGCACGTGGGCCGACGTACTGCAGCATCGCTTCCGCAGCAACGGTGAGCTGCACGACCACGCGGTCGGCAACCTGCTGATCGTCGCGCTGTGGGAGCTGCTCGGCGAAGCGGTCGACGGACTCGACTGGGTCGCCCGGCTGCTCGGCGCGCAGGGCCGGGTGCTGCCGATGTCCGCCGTACCGCTGGACATCAAGGCCCGCGTGCTCGGGCTCGACCCGGCGCACCCGGAGGGGATCACGGAGATCCGCGGCCAGGCCGAGGTGGCCTCGACCGAGGGACACGTGGTCGACGTGGCCCTCGACCCCGCCGACCCGCCGGCCTGTCCGGAGGCCCTGGTCGCGGTCGCGGAAGCCGACTGGGTCGTGGTCGGGCCGGGGTCGTGGTTCACCTCCGTCATCCCGAATCTGCTGGTGCCCGAGCTGTGCCGCGGCCTGGAGCAGACCAGCGCCCGGCGGCTGCTCACCCTGAACCTGGGGGAGCAGAAGGGGGAGACGGACGGGTTCTCGCCGGAGACGCATCTCGAGGTCCTGGCCGGGCACGCGCCGGATCTGCGGATCGACGTCGTGCTCGCCGACACCGGTCACGTGCCCGACCCCGAGTCGCTGCGCCGTACGGCGCAGTCCCTCGGGGCCGAGCTGGTGATCGCGGACATCGCCGACGAAGAGCGCGACCTGCACCACGCGCCGGACAAGCTCGCGAAGGTGTACCGGGAGATCTTCGGCTAGGCCGGATCGTGGGAGCCGCTGCTCGAGGACGGAGCTCGTCGCGAAGCACGGCGACCGCAACGCCTACGCGCGCATGAGGAGCAGGACCTCTGAGGGCAGGCTGGGATTCTCGAGACGGGCGTCCAGGCAGGTGAGGCTGCTGTGCAGTCCGCGAAGGCTTTGTGCGATCGCGGCGTCGGTGAATCTGTCCGCGACGCAGGCCGCTGCGAGCAGGCCGAGCCGAATCGCCGGGCTGCTGGTGTACGGCGCATCGGGGTGGTGGACCGTCGTCGCGATCATGGACGCGGACACGACCACGATCCGCCGGGCCAGGATCCGCCAGCATCGCTCGTCGCGGTCCGCGTCGGCTCCCGCGAAGGCCGACCCACTGCTCCAGGTTGCATTGAGCAACAACGGCTCGAGCCGGCGCAGGACACCTTCGACCTCATCGGGGATGGCCGGCGTCAGTTCGCTCGACGCCGCGAACAGGTCGACAAGGAACCGCTCGAACTGCACCCAGCCCTGGCTGTGGCGGTATTTCGTCTTGTGCGGATCCCAGAGCGACAGCAGCAGGCTGAGCGTCACGACCGTGAGCTCGAACTGGTCGCGATGAATGCGCGAAGGGGCCCATTGCAGCACGGTTCGCCCCGCCGGCGCGGTGGTGGGCAGCGTCGCCGGATCCTGCAGTTCCTGGACAAGCATCGACACGTCGTCGGAGATCAACGAGTGCGTCAAGATGATGTCGAGCGCCTGACTGATCGCTTCGTCGACGGCGCGCCCCCGACGGAGGGTACGCCGGAACTCGCGCACCAGCACGGGCGGGACGGGGAAGTCCGTGACCGCCGCCAAGCCACCAGCCAGATCCCTGAGGCGGTCGAGCCGCCGGTGCAGGTCGCGATCCTGCGACAAGTCTCCGCCACGACTCCGCGCCAGCGCTCGATCCACGTGGATCGCGTCCTTGACCAGCGCCGGCGTCATGCTGTGGTTCAACAGATCGAGCCGGTCGAGAGTCGCCGTGAAGTCTCGGGTCCGTGCCCGCTCCAGATCCCGCTCGAGAGCAAGGCTCAGTACATAAGGAAGTGCACCGACGACGGAGCGCAGATCGCGCCGGATGGTCTCCGCGAGCAGACCGTCGCTCGCGACGTACGGATGCGAGACCCCTGGTGGCACGAACAGCCGTGGTCCGGCGTATCCCTTCCGGGTGCGGACTGCGGGCAGCGGAGCCGCTCCCGCGGACGGGTCCTCGGCGTACCACACGGTCCGGCGGGTCAGGTCGACGATGACGTCGGTGATCGGATCGGCGAGCTCGCGGCGTACCGGCAGCCGGTAGGCGGTGCCGTCGTCGAACAGACCGTTGACCCACCTGACGACCTTCTCGACCTCGGTGGCCGAGACCCCGACCGCCTCTGCATTGTCGTCCTTCGCGGGCTTGCGAACCGAACCGCCCGGATCGCCCGACAAGTCGACGTACAGGCGATACAGCGACAGCGGGAAAGGCTGCGCGCACGCCACAGCGCCACTGCTGAGGGTCACGGTGTGGCGAAGGGTGCGCGACGCGCGAACCGCGGCCATCAGCCGGCGATGCGCGTCGCGTGCCAGGACGTCGGATGCCGGCGGATCCGAGTACAGCATCGCGTCGAGGCGTTCGACGAGATCCACGTCGACCTCGCGGGCTTCGTCGGCACAGTCGAAGCCCAGCGCCAGTGCGCCGACCGTGCCTGACTTCAGGCACGCCTCGATGACGGGCGACGCGTCCGCGTTCGCCGCCCACAGGAGGATCGTCTCGCGCCACCAGGCGTTGTCGACCTTCGTCGCCAGCGCGTTCACCTCGGGATGATCACGGATCTCCGCGGCCGCGAGGTACTCCTGCAGGGTCTGATGCGCGAACGCGTACAGACCGACCTCGCGTTCGACGAACAGACCACTCGTGGTGAGCTCGGCCAGAAACACATCGGCCGTCGCGGCCCGCGGGATCCTCGCCAGTGTCGGCCCGACGATGTCACTCGCGGACTCCCGCGTCACGTCGCGAACCTCCCGGGTCATCATCGCCAGCGCCAACTTGCGCACCACCTTGGCCCGCTGTTCGGCCTTCAGACCTGATCCCGCGGACAGGTGCTTGGCCGCCTGCCGCCGGTGCAGCAGCAGATCGCACATCTCGCCGTACAACGCCGACCGGCTGCCGGGCAACGCGCCGCGGTACTTGTGGACGTTGGCGATCATCGTGAGCAGCATCGGGTTGGCCGCCAGGTCGTACAGAGCCGGCTGCAGGCGCATCCGGCGGAGGAGATCGGCGGCATGATCCTTCGCGATTTCCCGGGTTCGCTCGCCGGTCTCGCCGGTGCTGCGGCACTCGATGGCGTAGTACCACCTGTGCACGAACCTGAAGATCTGGTCACTGGTGAACCGCCGGACCTGCAGTACGTCGGCGCCCCGGACCGGATTCGATTCATAGCCGTGCGGCCGCGACGTCAGGATGAAATGGTTCGCCGGATAGCGCGCGACCTGGTCCTGTACCCATGTGGATGTCAACTGCCGCTGTTCCTCGACCGCGACCTCGTCCAAACCGTCCAGCATGACGACACAACGGCCTTTCCTCAGGCCGCGCTCGAACCAGTCCGCTGTGACCGTACCTTTCAACCAGGTAACGCTCGCGACCAGTTCGGGAATCGACACCCCGGGATCGCGGATGATCTCCTGGACATGGTCGCGCAGGTAAAGGATCACCGGCACCCCGCGTTTGTGGCCGCGCCGCTGTCCCAGTGTGATCGCCGTCCGGCGCAGCAGGGTCGTCTTACCCGAACCCGGGCCACCGATCACCGCGAAGACCCGCGGCTGACGGCTGTCCAGGAACGAGTCCAGCGACCGGCGCTCGCCGGCCGGAGTCTCGGCTCCGACGAACGGCGCGTGCGTCGCCGTCTGCAACGGCGACGGCGCCAGGCTGACGTCGACATAAACATGCCGGAGCTGCAGCGAGAACTCTCCCTGGGTGGCCATGCCGAGCAATTCGACATCGCGCACGCTGGCGAGCAGTTGGTTCAGATAGCGCGCGCGGTAGCTCTTCAGGAACGCACTCACCCGCCGGTCGACGGCTGCGGCGGTCCGGGGAATCCACAAATCCCCGACCTCACTGCTCACCCGGAAGACGAATCGTACGACCGCGACCAGGAACCAATAGCCCATCAGAACGACGACGCTGACCACCGGATTCTGCTGAACCTTCGACCACAACCAGCCGCTGACAGCGACCGGTGGCCCGAAAGCCACCAGGATCGGAACGATCCTCGCCACGATCCCGGCGTCCGCGAAGTCCCCCGGCCGCTCGGCATTGTTCACCATTCGGCGCCCCCAACACCAGCTCCCCACCCCTGCAATTGCAGAGAGTACTGCATAAAACCGCTTAAGTGACACCTTTAACCACAAGAGAACTTCCCACCATTACTGAACGCTGGCGGTTCGATATTGGCGGAACGCCGCACATCCCCAGGTTTTGCTGTGTTTCGAGCAGCGCCTGGTTGCCTTCCACAAGCACCAGCGAATGCCGACCGAAGACCCCTTTCGGAGAATTCGCCAGAGATTGAAGTTGCCCGCAGCAAATGGACCTGGCCCGCTGTACGAGCGGTGACGTGCCCGGGCCGGCGGATCACGTCACCACACGTTCAGCGACTCAATGGAATCCTTCTGCAGGATCAGTGAAGACGCGCGTTTTTCCACCGGGGCAGGGATTTCCGCTCTGCGCGGCGACCGATGTACGACGACTGGAACGACGAGGGTGTGGCGAATGTCGCCGCCATTTGCCGGTGGCAAGCGATCCTCTGGACCAACGGCTGTCTGCCGAAGAGCCTGATCGACGACGAGCTCTAGTCGAAGTCGGCGTCGACGTCCTTCTTGGTGTCGTAGATCTGCTTGCCGCGCGCGTCGTACCCGCGGACCCGGACGCTCTGGATGTCCGAGTTCCCGCCGGTGAGGCCCCAGATGTAGAAGCCGTTCGAGATCAGCGCGCGGGTCGGGCCTTGTCCCGGGAGGTCGACGATGATCTGCGCGACGCCGTTAGGCACCATGGCGAACGTGCCGTCGTCCTTGAAGGTCCCGTTGGACTGCACCGCACTCCGGGCGTAGTCGTACGGGCCGTTGGCCGTTGCCGCCAGCATGTGGCACCACGCGAGGACCCGCTTGTCCGGAGAGACAAGGACGGCGGTGAGCTTGTTGCCGGTACCGGTCTTGAGCGCGACCTGCCAGTCCTTCGTGACAGGGCCGGCCGCCTTGATCCGCGGGTCGGCCGGATGGCCCGCGCTGTCCTTGAAGTAGATGTCGTCCACCCCACGGCAGCGGGTGGTGATCTGCTCGTCGGTCAGCGCACTCACCAGCGGCGCGGGAGCGAGGGGCTTGCCGGTCTCCGGATCCTTCGTGAGCACGACCTGCGGCGTGATCGGGTCGGCGGTCCTGACGGTCACCGACGGGTCGACGGCCGGCATCGACGGGGGAGTGATCGGGGTCGGGACGTGTTCGTAGATCTTCGTGCCGCCGGCGTCGTAGCCGCGGATCCGGTCCACCGTGATCAGCTTGGCGTTCTCGCCGGGGTGGCCGAGGGTGAGGAAGCCATCAGTTCCCAGCAGGGCCTCACGAGGACTGCTTTCACCAGCGAGGTCGACGAGCACCCGGGTGACACCGCGGACCGGAACGCGGAGGCCGTCCTGCGGCTGCATCTGATGCCGGATCTGACCCTTGGCCGAGATCGCGGCCGTGCGGGTGCGCCCGAAGGAGTCCGGCTTCTCCGGGCCGTCCATGGTGCAGGTCGAGACGATCGACTGGTCCGGTGAGAGGAACAGGGCGTTCAGCACCGACCGATCGCCGCTCTTCACCACGATCTTCCAGCGGGCATCGACCGGCCCGGCCTTGTCCAGCGTCTTGCCGGGGTGGGCCTGGCTGAAGTGCTGGTACGTATGGTCGTACTTCGTGCAGCGGCTGAGGACCTCGGCGTCGGACAACGGGCTCACCGGCGGAGCCGGCACGACCGTCTTGCCGGTCTCGTCGTCGATGATCCGGCCGGTCTTCACGTCGATGGTGATGGTCTGGCCGTTCGGCGTACCCGCTGGTTCTGCGCTCTCGGGGCGCGTGGTGGACCATGCGGCGATCCCGCCGACGATCGCGGCGGTGGTGAGCACCGCAGTGGAGACGGTGGCGATCCGGCTCTTCCGGACCGAGCGCCGGCCGCGGACCAGGATCTCGTCGACGTCGGTGTGCAACGGCTGGTCGGTGTCGTCGGCGGCTGCTGCGAGCAGTCGTTCGAGGTCGGTGCTCATGGGGCGCTCCTTTCGGTCTGGTCGAGTAGGTCGCGCAGGCGGGCGAGGCCACGGGAGGACTGGCTCTTCACCCCGCCGACGCCGATGCCGAGGACTTCGGCGGTCTGTTCGAGGCTGAGGTCGGCGTAGTGCCGCAGTACGACGCACGCCCGCTGACTCGCCGGCAAGGAGGCGAGGGCCTGGACGACGAGCAGGCGGTCGTCGACCGACGTCGCGTGATCGGGCAGTGGTGCGGACGGCTCCTCGGTGTCGGCGAGGCGTTCGCGCCGCCAGGGCTTCCTGGCCTGGTCGAACACGGCCGTCACCAGGCATTGGTGCGCATAGCTGTTCAGCCCCTGGGTCCGGTCGATCCGGGTCCAGCGGCGGTAGATCTTGACCAGCGCGTCCTGAGCCGCGTCCTCGGCCCGATGCCAGTCACCGCACATCAGGTACGCCGTACGTCGTAACCGGCGCAGCATGATGGCGGCGAACTCGGTGAACTCGGCTTCGTCACGTGCGTGCATACCCCTCCGTTCCACAGTGTTGCCGAGGGAACGCAGCCAATGCTGCCGAAGGTTGCAGACTTCGTAACGGGCGGCCGGCCGCGGCGTTGGAAGGGGTGTGACCCACCGAGGGTCTTTGACATGGGTGGGAGGATGCCTTCTATGGCGATGACTGCACAGGTGAAGTCCGAGCTGACCAGCATCCAGGTCACGAAACCCTGTTGCCGCAAGGCCGAGGTGTCGTCCATATTGCGGTTCGCGGGCGGGCTGCACCTGGTGTCGGGGCGGATCGTCGTGGAGGCCGAGCTGGACAGCGGCGCCGCGGCCCGGCGGCTGCGCAAGGACATCGCCGAGATCTTCGGCCACCCGTCCGACGTGGTGGTGATCTCCCCGTCCGGGATCCGCAAGCAGACGAAGTACGTCGTGCGCGTGGTCCGGGACGGTGACGCGCTCGCGCGGCAAACCGGTCTGGTCGACAACCGCGGCCGTCCGGTCCGCGGTCTTCCGCCGGCGGTCGTGTCCGGGGCTTCCTGTGACGCGGTGGCGGCCTGGCGGGGTGCGTTCCTGGCGCACGGTTCGCTGACCGAGCCCGGCCGGTCGTCCTCGCTCGAGGTGACCTGCCCGGGGCCGGAGGCGGCCCTCGCACTGGTCGGTGCGGCGCGGCGGCTCGGCATCGGTTCGAAGGCCCGCGAGGTGCGCAACGTCGATCGCGTGGTGATCCGCGACGGCGACGCGATCGGCGCCCTGCTGACCCGGCTCGGTGCGCACGAGTCGGTGCTGGCCTGGGAGGAGCGCCGGATGCGCCGCGAAGTCCGCGCGACCGCGAACCGGCTGGCCAACTTCGACGACGCGAACCTGCGCCGTTCGGCCCGCGCGGCGGTGGCGGCGGGTGCGCGCGTCGAGCGGGCGCTGGAGATCCTCGGCGACGACGTGCCGGACCACCTGCAGGTGGCGGGCAAGCTGCGGCTGGAGCACAAGCAGGCCAGCCTCGAGGAGCTCGGCCAGCTGCACGAGCCGGCCCTCACCAAGGACGCCGTGGCCGGCCGGATCCGCCGGTTGCTCGCGATGGCCGACAAGCGCGCCAGCGACCTCGGCATCCCGAACACCGAGGCCAACCTGACCCCGGAGATGCTCGACCCGGCCTGACCGGCAGCGACTTCCCGCACGAACCAGCGGCCCCGGAACTTGTTTCCGGGGCCGCTGCCGTCGGCGCGGGGTGATCGGCCCGGCGTCGAAGGATTACCCGGGACTTCGGGGTTTTCGACGCCGATCGGTTCCTTTTGGCGGACGGCTCGCACAGGGTGTGCGTGCCCATTCGCGCACGACCTTGTCCCGGTGCGTGCGCGTCTTCCGCCCAAGGGAGTTCCCATGAAGCGCATCCATCGCGCCGGTCTCGCCGCGACGGCGATCGCCGGCCTGGCCGTCGCCTCCATCACCGCCACCGTCCAGGCCGCCCAGCCCGGCAGCGGCCCCGCCGCGTCGCCGGTCGCGGCCGCCCGTGCCAACGCCGCGCAGCTCGGCCTCGGCGACGGCGGCGACCTGGTCGTCCGCGATGTCGTCACGGACGCGGACGGCAGCAGCCACGTCCGGTTCGACCGCACGTACCAGGGTCTGCCCGTCGTCGGCGGCGATGTCGTCGTCCACCAGGACAAGGCGGGCAAGGCCCGTTCGTCCACCGGTGGGATCGGCAAGCTCAGCCTGTCGACGAAGCCGGCCGTGTCCGCCGCGACCGCGTTCGCAGCCGCCAAGACCAAGGGCAGCAAGCAGCAGCTCGTCGTCTTCGTGACGAACGCCGGCCAGTCCAAGCTCGCCTACAAGGTCGTCAGCGAGGGCCGCAAGGCCAACGGTGAGCCGACCGGCACCGAGACGTACGTCGACGCGCAGACCGGCAAGGTTCTCGACAGCTGGGCGACCGTCAACGACGACCTCGGCAGCGGCACCGGCCTGTACGTCGGCACCGTCGGGCTCGACACCACCAAGTCCGGCACCAGCTGGACGATGGTCGACCCGGTCCGTGGCGGCAACTCGACGTACAACGCCGGCACGCTGTACTCCGACGCGGACAACGTGTGGGGGACCGGCAGCAACTCCAACGCCCAGACCGCCGGCGTCGACGCGCACTACGGCATCGCGGAGACCTGGGACTACTACAAGAACGTGCACGGCCGCAACGGCATCGCCAACGACGGTCAGGGCGCGAAGTCGTACGTCCACGACGGCGCGTACGTGAACGCGTCCTGGAGCGACTCCTGCTTCTGCATGCGGTACGGCGACGGCGACGCGAGCCAGGGCATCGGCCCGCTGGTCGAGCTGGACATCGCCGGCCACGAGATGAGCCACGGTGTCACCAGCCGCTCGGCCGGCCTGCGCTACAGCGGCGAGTCCGGTGGTCTGAACGAGTCCACCTCGGACATCTTCGGTACGGCGGTCGAGTGGTACGCCGCCAACAGCCAGGACACCCCGGACTACGTGATGGGTGAGGAGATCTTCACCGACTACAACCCGGCGGTGAACTACATCCGGCGGATGGACAAGCCGTCGATGGACGGGGCCAGCGCGGACGCGTGGTCGAAGAGCGTCGGCCGGCTGAACGTGCACTACTCGTCCGGTGTCGGCAACCACTTCTTCTACCTGCTGTCCGAGGGCAGCGGCGCGAAGACGATCAACGGCGTCGCGTACAACAGCCCGACCGCGGGCGGCGTCACGGTCACCGGGATCGGCATCACCAAGGCCGAGAAGATCTGGTACCGCGCGCTGACGACGTACATGACGTCGCGGACCGACTACCACGGTGCCCGGACGGCGACGCTGAACGCCGCCACGGACCTGTACGGCGCGAGCAGCCCGGAGCGGGCCGCGGTCGACAAGGCGTGGGCCGCGGTGAACGTTCTGCCGTAACGGGATGAACATCTGATCGAGCGGCGGTTTCCGGAGAGACTTTCCGGAAATCGCCGTTCGTCGTACCAGCCAGTGGTCTGGTCTGAAGCAGTGAAAAACTACCGGTGGTCTCATCTGGACGCTACCAGTTGATCGAGTGGGCTGTTGGGCTAGTGTTCGGGCTGTAGCGGCAGTGCCAAAGCTAGTTCTGAGGAGACGCAGACCCGTGACCGTACGCGTAGGTATCAACGGCTTCGGCCGCATCGGCCGTAACTTCTTCCGCGCCGTGCAGGCGTCCGGTGCCGACATCGAGGTCGTCGCCGTCAACGACCTGACCGACAACCAGACCCTCGCTCACCTGCTGAAGTACGACTCGATCCTGGGCCGCTTCCCGGGTGAGGTCTCCGCCACCGACGACGACATCACCGTCGGCGGCAAGAGCTTCAAGGCGTTCGCCGAGCGCGACCCGGCCAACCTGAAGTGGTCGGACGTCGGCGCCGACGTGGTGATCGAGTCCACCGGCTTCTTCACCGACGCCACCAAGGCCAAGACGCACGCCGACAACGGCGCCAAGAAGGTCATCATCTCCGCCCCGGCGAAGAACGAGGACCTCACCGTGGTGATGGGCGTGAACCACGACCTGTACGACGCCGAGAAGCACACCGTGATCTCGAACGCGTCCTGCACCACGAACTGCATCGCCCCGCTGGCCAAGGTTCTGAACGACGCGTTCACGATCGAGAAGGGTCTGATGACCACGATCCACGCGTACACCCAGGACCAGAACCTGCAGGACGGCCCGCACAAGGACCTGCGTCGCGCCCGCGCCGCCGCGCTGAACATCGTCCCGACCTCGACCGGCGCCGCGAAGGCGATCGGCCTGGTGCTGCCGGAGCTCAAGGGCAAGCTGGACGGCTACGCGCTGCGGGTGCCGGTCCCGACCGGCTCGGCCACCGACCTGACCGTCGAGGTCGGCCGCGAGGTCACCGTCGAAGAGGTCAAGGAGGCCTACAAGGCGGCCGCGGCCGAGGGCTCGCTGAAGGGCTACCTGACCTACACCGAGGACGAGATCGTCTCGAGCGACATCGTCACCGACCCGGCGTCCTGCATCTTCGACGCGGGCCTGACCAAGGTGATCGGCAACCAGGTCAAGGTCGTCGGCTGGTACGACAATGAGTGGGGCTACTCGAACCGCCTGGTCGACCTGGTCAACCACGTCGGCGCCTCGCTCTGACGTTCCGTTCCGGTGCTTGCGTCCGAAGGTGACCCTGGTGTCCTCCTTCGGACGCAAGCCTGTTTCTCCTGAGGATCTGACACTGTGAAGACCATCGAAGATCTCGGCGACCTGGCCGGTCAGCGGGTGCTGGTCCGCTCCGACCTGAACGTGCCGATCAAGGGCGAGGTGATCGGCGACGACGGCCGGATCCGCGCCTCGCTGCCGACGCTGATCACGCTGGCGAAGGCCGGCGCGAAGGTGATCGTCACCGCGCACCTGGGCCGTCCGAAGGGCGAGCCGAAGCCGGAGTTCACGCTGGCCCCGGTCGCGAAGCGGCTCGGCGAGCTGCTCCAGCCCGAGGGCATCACCGTGCGGTTCGCCGGTGACGTGACCGGCGACGCCGCGCAGGCCGCCGTACAGGATCTGGACGAGGGCGAGGTCCTGCTGCTCGAGAACGTCCGCTACGACCCGCGCGAGGAGAGCAAGGACGAGGCGCAGCGCGAGGCGCTGGCCGAGGAGCTCGCCGCGCTCGCGGACGTGTTCGTCAGCGACGGCTTCGGTGTCGTGCACCGCAAGCAGGCCAGCGTGTACGACGTGGCGCGCAAGCTGCCGCACGCGGCCGGCGGGCTGGTGCTCGCCGAGGTCGACGTCTTGAAGAAGCTCACCGAGGACCCGGCCCGGCCGTACGTCGTCGTGCTCGGCGGCGCCAAGGTGTCGGACAAGCTCGCGGTGATCGACAACCTGCTCGCCAAGGCCGACAAGCTGCTGATCGGCGGCGGCATGGTCTTCACGTTCCTGAAGGCGCAGGGCCACGAGGTCGGCAAGAGCCTGCTCGAAGAGGACCAGCTGGACGTCGTCCGCGGGTACCTGAAGGAGGCCGGCGACAAGATCGTGCTGCCGACCGACATCGTGGTCGCGCCCGAGTTCAACGCCGACTCGCCGGCCACCGTGGTGGCCGCCGACGCGATCCCCGCCGACCAGCTCGGCCTGGACATCGGCCCGGAGTCCGGCACGGCCTTCGCCGCCGGGATCGCCGGCGCGCACACCGTGTTCTGGAACGGCCCGATGGGCGTCTTCGAGATGGCGCCGTTCGCCGGCGGAACCAAGGCCGTCGCGCAGGCGTTGACCGAGGTGGACGGCCTGAGTGTCGTCGGCGGCGGTGACTCCGCGGCCGCCGTCCGGCAGCTAGGCTTCGCCGACGAGGCGTTCGGCCACATCTCCACCGGTGGCGGTGCGTCGCTCGAATACCTGGAGGGCAAGGAGCTCCCGGGTCTCGCGGTACTGGAAGAGGACTGAAACCGATGGCCGACAGCGCCCGTACGCCGTTGATGGCGGGCAACTGGAAGATGAACCTCAACCACGTCGAGGCCGTGCACCTGCTGCAAAAGCTGAGCTGGACGCTGCAGGACAAGAAGCACGACTTCGACCGGGTCGAGGTGGCGGTGCTGCCGCCGTTCACCGACATCCGCAGCGTGCAGACGCTGGTCGACGGTGACCGGATGAAGATCAGGTACGGCGCCCAGGACGTGTCCACGCACGACTCCGGGGCGTACACCGGCGAGATCTCGGCGGCGATGCTCACCAAGCTCGGCTGCACGTACGTGCTGACCGGACACTCCGAGCGCCGGCAGTACCACAACGAGACCGACGAGCTGGTCAACGCCAAGACCACGAAGGCGCTCGAGGCGGGCCTGACCCCGATCATGTGCGTCGGCGAGGGCCTGGAGATCCGGAAGGCCGACGGTCACGTCGCGCACTGCCTGGGTCAGGTCGACGCCGGTCTGGCCGGGCTGAAGCAGGACGACGTCCGCAAGGTCGTGATCGCGTACGAGCCGGTCTGGGCGATCGGCACCGGCGAGGTCGCGACGCCGGAGGACGCGCAGGAGGTGATCGCCGCGATCCGGGGCCGGATCGAGGAGACGATCTCACCCTCGGTGGCCGACTCGGTACGGATTCTTTACGGCGGATCGGTGAAGATGGCCAGTGCAGGTGGCATCATGGCCCAACCGGATGTCGACGGCTGCCTGGTCGGAGGTGCGAGCCTCCAGGTGGACGAGTTCGCCGGCATCTGCCGTTACCTGGACCTTCAGTTAGGCTACTCCTCGTGATTCTCGCTTTCTCGATCGTCGTGATCGTCTGCAGCCTGTTCCTGACGCTGCTGGTGCTGCTGCACAAAGGCCGCGGTGGCGGCCTCTCGGACCTCTTCGGTGGCGGTGTGTCGTCCAGCCTGGGCGGCTCGTCGGTCGCCGAGCGGAACCTGGACCGGATCACCATCGGTGTCGGTCTGATCTGGTTCGCCGCCATCGTCGCGCTCGGCCTGCTCTACAAGCTCGGCTGAGGGGGAGTAGGTTCCCGTGGCTGGTGGTGGCAGTGCGATTCGTGGCAGCCGGGTCGGCGCCGGACCGATGGGCGAGGCGGAGCGCGGCGACACCGCGCCCCGGCAGCGCATCGTGTTCTTCTGTGCGAACGGCCACGAGACCGCGACCTGGTTCGCGGTCGAGGCGGCCATCCCGGAGGAGTGGGATTGTCCGCGGTGCGGTCTGCCGACCAGCACCGATGTGAACAACCCGCCTCCGCCGCCGAAGATCGAGCCCTACAAGACGCACCTGGCCTACGTGAAGGAGCGCCGCTCCGAGCAGGAGGCCCAGGAGATCCTCGACGAGGCGCTGGAGAAGCTCCGCGCCCGCCGCGCCCGCGGCGAGGTCATCTTCTGACCAGTACGACGAGCAGCCCGGACCGATCGAGTGTCGGTCCGGGCTGTACCGTTTGTGGCCGGCCGACTGCGAAGCGCTAGGGTCTGGGCATGAAGTCGTCGATCGCGCCCGTCCGCTGGACCCCGCCGCCCGCGCCGCCGGCCCGGACGCCGACCGGGATCGAGGTGTCGGTCGTCGCGTTGCCGGGCGCCGGCCCCGAGGACACGCTGATCGACGAGGACGGCAGCGTCCTCACCGGGCTGTACGACGGCCGCATCCTGCGCGTCAGCGCCGACGGCCTGACGATCAGCACGCTCGCCGACACCGGCGGCCGGCCGCTCGGGCTGGAGTGGCTGCCGGACGGCAAGGTGCTGATCTGCGACGCCAACCGAGGTCTGCTCACCCTCGACCGCGACCACCGGATCAGCACGCTGCTGTCGGAGATCGACGGCCGCCCGATGCGGTTCTGCAACAACGCCGACGTCACCGAGGACGGCACCATCTACTTCACCGACTCCTCGACCCGGTTCGGGATCGACGAGTGGATGGCCGACCTCCTCGAACACAGCACCACCGGCAGCGTGTACCGCCGGACGCCTGACGGGGAGATCACCCGGCTGGCCACCGGCCGCGGCTTCCCGAACGGCGTGGCGCTGAGCAGCGACCGCCGTTCGCTGTTCTGGGCCGAGACCGCGATGTACGGGCTGTACAAGCTCGACCTCACGACCGACGGCGCCGAGCCCGTGCAGATCGCCGAGATACCGGGGCTGCCGGACAACATCGCGCGTGGCTCCGACGGCCTGATCTGGGTCGCGGTCGGCTCGCCGCGCAACGCCGTCCTCGACCTGCTGCTGCCCAAGCACCCGGCGCTCCGCAAGGTCGTCTGGGCGCTGCCGGACGCGCTGAAGCCGAAGGCCGCGGACATCATCGAGATCCAGGCGTACGACGAGGCCGGCGAGCTGGTCCACGACCTGCGCGCCAAGCACCCGGACTTCCACATGCCCACCGGCGTCCGCGAACGCGACGGCAAGGTGTGGCTAGGAAGTATCGGCACCAGCTCCCTAGCCACGTTCCCCACGCCTACTTCGTAGGTTCGTCCTGCGGCTGGTCGTCGTTGCCGTTGCCGTTGCAGACGACCAGGGCGAAGTCGTCGCCGTGCCGACCGACGCCTTCGATGACCGCCGCCTCGACCGCCTCCGAGCCGATCTCGCGGCGCAGCATCAGGGGATCCGTGCGCAGGTCCTTGGCCAGCGCGACCGCCAGCCCGACCATGACGACCGCGAACGGCAACGCCGCGACGATCGTGAGGTTCTGCAGGCCTTGCAGGGCATCCGAGCCGCCTCCGCCGGCGAGCAGCATCACCGCCGCGACCGCGCCGGTGAGCACGCCCCAGAAGATCACCAGCGGCTTCTTCGGCTCGATCGCGCCGCGCTCGGACAGCGTGCCCATCACGATCGACGCCGCGTCCGCACCGGACACGAAGAAGATCGCGACCAGGACGACCACGATGATCGTGGTGACCGCGCTGAGCGGGATGTGGTCGAGCATGCCGAACAGCTGGCCCTCGGTGGTCGACGCGCCCGCGATGTCGGTGCCGCCGCGCTGGATGTCGATCGCGGTCCCGCCGAAGATGCAGAACCACAGCAGGCTGACCAGCGACGGCACCAGCAGCACGCCGGTGACGAACTGCCGGATCGTGCGGCCGCGGCTGATCCGGGCGATGAACATGCCGACGAACGGCGTCCACGAGATCCACCAGGCCCAGTAGAAGACCGTCCAGCCGGACAGCCACGTCGCCATCGCGTCGCCGCCGCTGGCCTCGGTCCGGGCGGCCATGTCGGCCAGGTCGCGGAAGTAGTCGCCGATCGCGGTGGGGACCAGGTTCAGGATCAGCACCGTCGGGCCGACCACGAACACGAAGACCGCGAGCACGACGGCCAGCACCATGTTGATGTTCGAGAGCCATTGGATGCCCTTGGCAACGCCGGACACGGCGGACGCGACGAACGCCGCGGTCAGTACGGCGATGACGCCGACCATGACGCCGTTGCCGGTCTTGTCCAGCCAGCCGAGGATCCGGACGCCGGACCCGATCTGCAGCGCGCCGAGCCCGAGCGACGCGGCCGATCCGAACAGCGTCGCGAAGATCGCCAGCCCGTCGATGACCTTGCCGACCGGCCCTTCGGTACGACGTCCCAGCAGCGGGGCGAACGCCGCGCTGATCAGCTGCGAGCGGCCGCGCCGGAAGGTGCCGTACGCGATCGCGATGCCGACGACCGCGTAGATCGCCCACGGGTGCAGCGTCCAGTGGAACAGCGTCGTCGCCATCGCGGTCTCCAGCGCCTGCGACGTACCGCCCTCGACGGTGCCGGGCGGGGGAGAGGCGAAGTGCGACAGCGGCTCGCTGACGCCGAAGAACATCAGGCCGATGCCCATGCCGGCGCTGAACATCATCGCGACCCAGGACACGGTTTTGAACTCGGGTTCCTCGTCGTCGCGGCCGAGCGGGATCCGCCCGTAGCGTCCGGCCGCCAGCCAGATCACGTAGACGACGAAGCCGGAGGCCAGCAGGACGAACAGCCAGCCGGTGTTCTGTTCGACCCAGCCGAGGGCCGAGGTGGACGCCGTCCCGAGACCGGTGGCGTCGACGATGCCCCAGGCGACGAACGCCAGGGCGATGACCGCGGTGACCCCGAAGGTGACGCGGTCGAGTCCGGAGCCGCGACTTCGGCTGCCGGGTGGTGGTGGAGTGGCGATTGCGGGATGTGCTGCGTGGTCGGGAGTCTCTGTCTGGCTGTCGATGTCGATGGCCACAGGTAAGTCACGCCGCGCTTCGGCGCGCCTCCGTTCTGTTGTGTCGGGGGTAGGGCCTTACGACCGTGTCGGAGATCGTGGCAAAACGCAACAATCGTGGTCTCGGCCACACTCGGTAGGGTGCGGTCCATGCGTTTCGGGATCGCGATCCTGCCGGAGTACCGGTGGCGGGACGCCGCGCCGCGGTGGCGGCGGGCTGAGGAGTACGGGTTCGACCATGCATGGACGTACGACCACCTGACCTGGAGCGGTCTCCAGGACTCACCGTGGTACGGGACGACGCCGACGCTGACGGCGGCCGCGCTGGCCACGGAGACGATCGGGCTCGGCACCTTCGTCACGTCGCCGAACTTCCGGCACCCGCTCGCGCTGACCCGCGACATCCTGGCGATCGACGACGTCTCCGACGGCCGCCTCCTCTGCGGGATCGGCGCCGGCGGCAGCCTGGACGCGACCATCCAGGGCGGGCCGGACCGGACACCGCGGCAGCGGCAGGACCGCTACGAAGAGTTCGTGAACCTGCTCGACACGCTGCTCACCACGGACGGCGTGGACTTCAAGGGCGAGTACTTCGAGACGCGCAACGCCCGGACGCTGCCGGGCTGCGTGCAGCAACCGCGCGTCCCCTTCATCCTGGCCGGCAACGGTCCGCGGTCGGTCAGGTTCGCCGCCGAACACGGCGACGGCTGGATGACGACCGGGGGAGCGGCCGACGACCTGGACAGCTGGTTCACGTCCGTCGCCGACCTCAGCCACCGCCTCGACGACCTCCTCGAGGGCCGCCACCTGGACCGCTATCTGTCCCTCGACTCCAAGGTCTACGCCTTGTCCAGCCCGTCCGCCTTCGAAGACGCCGCCGGCCGCGCAGCCGCCCTCGGCTTCACCGACGTCATCACCCACTGGCCCCGCTCCGAAGGCGTGTACGCCGGCTCGGAGGCGGTGCTGGAGACGATCGCGACCGAGGTCATTCCTCGTCTCCGCTAGTGCGCCGGATGTAGGCGGGGACGCCGTACCAGAAGATCATGAACCAGATCAGGATCAAGGCGACGGCGAGGACGGCCATCCCCCGGGGGAGGACGACGTCGAGGGCGAGCAGCAGGCCGCCGGCGACCGCCAGGATCAGGAAGATCAGGCCGGCGATCGCCATCCGGCTGGCGATCGGGAGCATCCGGTGCCGGAGCTGGCGGCGGTAGATGAGCCGATGGAAGGACACCGGCGCCACGAACAGGCCGACCGACAGGGCGGACGCGATCAGCGTGGCGGCGTACACGGTGTGGACGAAGCTGCCCGCGTCCTGGAAGCGGGCCTGGAAGGCGATCCCGAGCAGGAACGCGAACAGGATCTGCGTGCCGGTCTGGGCCAGCCGCAGCTCTTGGAGGAGCTCGATCCAGTGGCGGTCGAGGCGCTCGCCGGGATCCTCGTCCGGCCGGCTGTACCGCGGGTCTTCGGTCACGCTTCCATTAGACCCGGGAAACGGCGAAGGGGCCGCACACCAATCGCGGTGTGCGGCCCCTTCGTAGGTTCTAGAAGGGTGATCCGACGAATCAGATCGCGCGGATGTTCTCCGCCTGCAGGCCCTTCTGGCCCTGGGTGATCTCGAACTCGACGCGCTGGTTCTCGTCCAGCGAGCGGAAGCCCGACATCTGGATGGCCGAGTAGTGCGCGAACACGTCCGCGCCACCGTCATCCGGGGTGATGAAGCCGAAGCCCTTGTCAGCGTTGAACCACTTGACAGTACCGACAGCCATTGTCTATCTCCTCGATGGCTATTAACAATCCGCGACCCACACCTCATGAGCCGCGCGTCGCCGAAAGGCCCCAGACGACAGACCGGCCATGCAGCACAGCAAAAGTCAGGGAGTCCAAACTTGCAACGCCATAACTGTAGCCGTTCTGCGGGCTGATGGTAGGGGTGACCACAAACACGTGTCGCTGATTGTCGCCGGTCGTTACGCTCCGTGCCCGGCCGCATCCCGCCGTGAGGGTCGCGGTCCGGCCCCGCAAATCACGCGCCGACCTGCTGTTTCGCAGGCGGCGGCGGCCGCCGGGCATTGGCAACGAAGGACAATTCACCGGTACGCCGGGTGATGGACGCAGAATTCTGATCGGATTCCCCGGCGTGTCGCGCGGCTGTGGACAGGTGCGGGGCAGGTGCGCTGGAGTTGCAGGGCACGCAACCACGAGGAGGCAGCAGTGATCGTCAGCGTGACCCGCAGCGGCGGTTTCGCCGGGCTGATCCACCAGGGCGAACTGGACACGACGGGCCAGCCGGACGCGGACCGGCTGGAGGCCGCGGTTCGCGCACTGGGCGCCAAGGACCTCGGCTCCGGCCGGCCGCAGCCGGACCGGTACGTGTACCGGTTGGAGGTGCGGGACGCAGACACCACGATCCACATCGTCGCCGAGCAGGACCTGGACGAGGCCACCGCGTGGCTGCTCGACCGGGTCCTCGGCTCGGAGGCCTGACTCGGCCGGGTCGGGTCAGCGCCAGTCGATCTCCGGTGCCCGGTAGAAGTTGACGTCGAGCACCTCCCACCGCGACCCCTGCTCGGCCAGCCGGTCGCGGTACGCCGTCCAGTCGAGCGCGGACTCCGGCGACCACCCGAGCTCGGCGATCCCGGGGAGCCGCGGGAACGTCATGAACTCGACCTTGTCCAGGTCGTCGAGCGTCTCCGTCCACAGCGGCGCCTCGACGCCGTCGATGGCGCTTGCCGGCACGTTCGGGATCAGCGTCGCCGGGTTCCAGCTGTAGGACTGCTCGACGCTGACCAGGCCGGCCCACTGCAGGCCGAGCGGCGTCTCCTCGTGGTACTTCATATCGAGGTAGGCCCGGTTCGCGGGGGACAGCACCAGCGTCGCACCCTGTTCGACGGCCTTGTGCGCCAGGCCCTGCGCCTTCGGGTCCTCGGTGCCCCAGTACTGCACCACGGTCCCGGCCGGCAGCTCCCCGTCGGCGATCTCGTGCCACCCCATCACCCGCTTGCCGTGCTTCACGACCAGCTCGGTCGCTCTGGAGACGAAGGTCAGGTACTCCCCGTGCGGCGTCGAGTGGGCCTCGTCCCCGCCGAGGTGCAGGACGTCACCCGGCGTCTGCTCGGCGACCTCCCGGAACACGTCGTCCAGGAACTCGTACGTGACGTCCTTGTCGATGGTGAGCGAGCTGAACCCGACCTCGGTCTCGGTGTAGAGCTCCGGCGCCTGGTCGCCCTTGTTCAGCTCCGGGTACGACGCCAGTGCCGCGTTGGTGTGCCCCGGGGTATCGATCTCGGGCACGACGGTGATGTACCGCTCCCCGGCGTACCGAACCAGCTCGGCGTAGTCCTCCTTCGTGTAGGAGCCGCCCGCGCCGCCGCCGACCTGCAGACTGCCGCCGTACTCCGTGAGGCGCGGCCAGGAGTCCACCTGGATCCGCCAGCCCTGGTCGTCGGACAGATGCAGGTGCAGCCGGTTGATCTTGTAGAGCGACACGAGGTCGATGAACTTCTTCACCTGGTCGACGGTGAAGAAGTGCCGGGTGACGTCGAGCATCACGCCGCGGTAGCCGTACCGCGGGGTGTCCGTGATCGTCGTACCGGCGATCTCCCACGGGCCGTCCTGGGCGCTGCCGGCCTCGGCCTTGGCCGGGAGCAGTTGGCGGAGCGTCGTGACGCCGCGGAACAGGCCCTCGGCGCCGGCCGCCGTGATCGTGACGCCGGACGTGTCCGCGCGGAGTTCGTAGCCCTCGGCGCCCAGGGACTCGGCGCCGCCGGTCGACAGCGTGATGGTGCCGGCGCCGTCCTGCATCGGCAGCGCGAAGCCGGTCGACCGCCGCAGCCGCGCGGCGAACCGCTCGGCGATCGGCTGGGCAGCGGGGTCGTCGACGCCGATGGTGGCGTCCGCCTGGAGGATGAAGGTCTCGTCAAGGAGCGGCTGCTGCGCTGTGGGCTGCGGAATCATGATCGAGAGTGTTCGCGGGCGGCGGCTTTACGTCAAGAGGCTTCAATACCGCCGGGCGAGCTCGAGGGCGTGCGTCACGTAGCTGCCGCCGAAGAGAACGACATGCACCACCAGGGGATGCAGCTGGTGCAGCCCGATCCGGTCCCGCCAGCCGTCCGCGAGCGGGTGCGCCTCGTCGTACGCGCGAAGGACGCGGTCGAGCCGCGGCAGCCCGAACAGCGCGAGCATCGCGAGGTCGGTTTCGCGATGCCCGCCGTGCGCGGCCGGATCGATCAGATGGACACCGTCCGGCGTCCAGAGCACGTTGCCGGACCACAGATCGCCGTGGATCCGGCATGGCTCGTCGGATGGGTCGTCGTACGCACCCGCCTCCAGCCGGGTGCAGACCCGCTCGACGTCGTCGAGGTAGATGCCCTCGTCACGGGCGGCACGCAGGTACGGCCGGAGGCGCAGGTTGGCGTAGAACTCGCCCCACGACGTCACCGGCTCTGACGCGTGCGGCAGCGGGACCGTGCCGATGTAGCCGTCGCCGCGCCACCCGTCCGGCGGTACGCCGAAGTAGCGGGCACCGGCGTCGTGCGTGACAGCCAGCCGCCGACCGAAGTCCTCGGCGTCGGACTCGGTCGGCGGTGCGCTGTCCAGCCTGGTGATCGTCAGCTGGGTGGGAGACACATCGAGCGGCTCGGCCACAGGGACCCCGCCAGGCACCGCGAGCCAGCGCAGACCGGCGGCCTCGACCTCGAAGAAGCCCGCCGGCGCGTCAGGCCGGCTCTTCACAAAGGTCATGGGCGCACTCTGGCACGCTGGACCGGCGCCGGACCAGCAGGGGCTCGCTCAGCATCACCAGGGCTGCGGCCGCGGCCAGCAGACCGCCGACGAGCGCAACCGCGCGCACAGTCGTGGTGTCGATCAGCGCGCCGCCGACGAAGGCGCCGGCGGCGATGCCCACGTTGAACGCCGAGCTTGTCCCGGCCGAGGCGATGTCGGTGCTGCCCGGGGCGACCTGCAGCGTCCTGCTCTGGACGGCGACGGCGAGGCCGCTGAAGGACAGACCGATCAGTGCTATCAGTGCGACCGTCACGGCCTGCACCTGTCCCAGCGCGTACAAGCCGAAGAGGCCGAGCGCGATCAGCGCGAGAGGAACCACGGTCGTGCCCCACGGATACCGGTCGAGGATGCGGCCGACGATCAGCGTGCCGGCCAGGCCTCCGGCGCCGCTGGCCAGCAGCATCGGGCCGAGCACGTGGGGCGAGAACCCGGAGATGTCGAGCAGGAACGGCGTGACGTAGGTGTTGAACGTGAGGAACCCGGTCACGCCGACGGCCGAGGTGACGAGCAGGACGACGTACCGCCGGAGGTCGGGGGAGCTGCCCCGGCGCGACGGGCTGTCCTGCACCTCGGTGCGCGGCAGCAGGGCGGCGATCCCGGCGCAGGCGGCCGCGCCGAGCACGGTCATCACCACGAAGGGCACCCGCCAGCCCGCCTGCTCGCCGAGCCAGGTGCCGAGCGGGATGCCGAGGATCGGCGCCAGCGCCGTCCCGATCGCGAGCCGCGCGACCACCCGGCCGCGGAGCTCCGGCGGGAACAGGCTGGTCGCGATCGGCGGCGCGATCGACCAGAACAGCGCCTGCGCGAGAGCGATCACGAGGCGCGCGGCGAACAGCAACTCGTACGACGGGGCGGCGGCGGAGAGTGCGGTGGCGACGGTGAGGACCCCGAGCGTGCCGGCCAGCACCAGGCGGCGGGGGAGGTGGTGGGTCAGCCGGGCGAGGGGGATGGACGCGAGCACGACGACAGCGGCGTACCCGGTGACGAGGAGGCCGACCTGCGAACGCGACCGCCCGAGGTCGTCCGCGATCACGGTCAGCAGACCGATCGGGAGGACCTCGACGGTCACGAACGAGAAGGTCGAGACGCCGAGGAACGCCAGCGCGGCGCCGGCTCGGCGGGACGAGAGGGTCATGGGTCACCTGATCCCGGTAAAATGTCGGACAGTGGTAGCGTCTCATCCATGACCGACAGTTTTCGCGGGGAATATCGCATCGTGGGCGGCCACCCGGCCCTCGACCTCGTGAACACGGTCAGCCCGCGCACGCGAGGCGGCGCCGCGGAGCTCGACCACCTCACCTCTCCCGCTGAACTGCTGGCCTGGAGCCGCCGGAGCGGACTGATCGACCTTCGCGACTACAGCGCCGTCGAGGGCACCTGGCGCTCGGCCCCGGAGCTGGCCGTGAAGGCGCTGAACGCGACGCTCGAGATCCGCGAGGCGACGTACGACGTGCTCGCGCCGCGGGCCGCGCACGCGGTGATCGCGGCCGACGGCGTCAAGCAGAGCGAAGGTTCCGCGTTCGAGCGGCTGATGCTGCGCTGGTCCGCGGCGGCCGCGCGGTCGATGCTGATCCCGGACCCGGCCCGCGACCGCGGCATCGCCGAGCTGGTGGTCGGGACGTCGCCGGCGCAGCTGATCCCCGATCGGCTGGTGGTCGCGGCGGTCGAGCTGATCCGGACCGTCGAGCTGCGCCAGCTGCGGGCCTGCCCGGTCGACGACGGCGGGTGCGGCTGGCTGTTCCTGGACCGCAGCCGCAACGGTTCCCGGCGCTGGTGCTCGATGGAGGACTGCGGGACCCGGGCCAAGATCCGCAAGCTCGGCGAACGCCGCCGCGCTACCGGTGTTTAGCGGGTTCAGTGGTAGAGAAATCGTCTCTTCACTGTCAGCGACCGGCTCAGTCGGCGAGAACGCGTGTCGAAAGATGCGAACTGTCCCCGCGACCTGTCATCGTAGACGGCCGGGCCTTCCGACGAGAGGGCCCTGCCCGCACCTGCCCCGGGACCAGGGGCAGGCTGACGTACCAGAAAGTGGAGGACAGATGACGCAGGTGGCAGAGCAGCCGGGCAGTACTGCCGGGCGGCTCGGCTCGGTGGTTCTGGACTGCCCGGACCCACTCGAGCTCGCCCAGTTCTACTCGGCGCTGCTGGGGCTGGAGATCGACGAGAACGGTGACGAGGACTGGCGGAGCCTGACCGGCCCCGGTTCCTCGCTGGGGTTCTCGACGCTGGCCTTCCGGCGCTCGGAGGAGTACGTGCCGGCCACGTGGCCCGGCACCGACGCGCAGGATCTCCATCTCGACCTGATCGTCGAGGACCTTTCGAGCGGTCATGCCACCGTGGTCGCTCTCGGGGCCGAGCCGCTCGACCCGCTGGACCCACCGCCCGCCGACAACGCACGTGGCTGGCGCATCTACGCCGACCCGGCGGGACACCCGTTCCGGATCTGCCTCGAGTGAGTCGTCGAAAGGGCCCGTCCCCTCGGCGGGTTCACGCGGTCCTCGCAACACCTCGAGTTGAGGAGTTGCGGGGACCGTGTCGTTGTCGGAGGAGTTGGGGTGTCTGCTGAGGCTGGTTGATGGTGGTGT